>NZ_JBQSVS010000002.1:0-637686 GCF_052376475.1 Halomonas sp. AOP5-B2-8
CGATCCAGACGGCACCACGGTAAGTGGTATGGCTGAGCCGGGCAGTACAGTTGAGATCCGTGATGCAGACGGCAACGTCATCGGCACAGGGGAAGCGGACGAAAACGGTAACTACGAAATCACCACCGATGAGCCGTTGGCGGACGGTGAAGAGTATGACGTAGTAGCCATTGATGATGCAGGCAATGTCTCCGATTCGGCCATAGTCGACTTTGGCGATGATACTGACGCGGATGCAGATGCAGATGCAGATGCGGATGCGGATGCCGATGCTGACGCGGATGCCGATGCCGATGCCGATGCCGATGCCGACGCGGATGCCGACGCGGATGCCGACGCGGATGCCGATGCAGACGCTGATGCCGACGCCGACGCCGACGCGGATGCTGACGCGGATGCTGACGCAGATGCTGACGCAGATGCCGATGCCGATGCGGATGCCGATGCGGATGCCGACGCGGATGCAGATGCGGACGCAGATGCCGATGCTGATGCCGATGCCGATGCCGATGCCGATGCCGATGCCGATGCCGATGCCGACGCGGATGCGGATGCTGACGCTGACGCTGACGCTGACGCCGATGCAGATGCAGATGCAGATGCAGATGCTGATGCTGACGCCGATGCAGATGCCGATGCAGATGCGGACGCTGACGCTGACGCAGATGCCGACGCAGATGCAGATGCCGATGCCGACGCGGATGCCGATGCAGACGCTGATGCCGACGCGGATGCGGATGCTGACGCTGACGCCGATGCAGATGCTGATGCTGACGCAGATGCCGATGCGGATGCCGATGCGGATGCCGACGCTGATGCAGATGCCGATGCCGACGCAGATGCTGATGCCGATGCCGATGCCGATGCTGATGCTGATGCCGATGCTGATGCCGATGCCGATGCCGATGCAGACGCTGATGCCGATGCCGACGCGGATGCGGATGCGGATGCTGACGCTGACGCTGACGCTGACGCTGACGCCGATGCAGATGCTGATGCTGATGCTGACGCAGATGCCGATGCGGATGCCGACGCTGATGCAGATGCCGATGCAGATGCCGACGCAGATGCTGATGCCGATGCCGATGCTGATGCTGATGCCGATGCAGACGCTGATGCCGATGCCGACGCGGATGCGGATGCTGACGCTGACGCCGATGCAGATGCTGACGCAGATGCCGATGCCGATGCCGATGCCGATGCCGATGCGGATGCCGACGCTGATGCCGACGCTGATGCAGATGCCGATGCAGATGCTGATGCTGATGCCGATGCCGACGCGGATGCTGATGCCGACGCCGACGCCGACGCGGATGCTGATGCCGACGCCGACGCCGACGCCGACGCGGATGCGGATGCTGACGCTGACGCCGATGCAGATGCAGATGCTGATGCCGATGCTGATGCCGATGCCGACGCGGATGCTGATGCCGACGCGGATGCGGATGCGGACGCAGACGCAGACGCAGATGCAGATGCCGACGCCGACGCCGACGCCGACGCCGACGCAGATGCCGATGCGGATGCCGATGCGGATGCCGACGCTGATGCCGACGCTGATGCAGATGCCGATGCAGATGCCGACGCAGATGCTGATGCTGATGCTGATGCTGATGCCGATGCCGATGCCGATGCCGATGCCGACGCGGATGCCGACGCCGACGCCGACGCCGACGCAGATGCCGACGCAGATGCTGATGCCGATGCCGATGCCGATGCGGACGCTGACGCTGACGCAGATGCCGACGCAGATGCCGATGCAGATGCGGATGCAGATGCGGATGCCGACGCTGATGCAGATGCCGACGCAGATGCGGATGCGGATGCCGATGCTGACGCGGATGCCGATGCCGATGCCGACGCGGATGCGGATGCTGATGCTGACGCTGACGCCGATGCAGATGCAGATGCAGACGCTGATGCCGATGCCGATGCCGACGCGGATGCGGATGCGGATGCGGATGCGGATGCTGACGCCGATGCAGATGCAGATGCAGATGCAGACGCTGATGCAGACGCTGATGCCGATGCCGATGCCGATGCCGATGCCGATGCCGATGCCGATGCGGATGCTGACGCCGATGCAGACGCTGATGCGGATGCGGATGCGGACGCGGATGCCGATGCAGATGCAGATGCAGATGCAGATGCAGATGCAGATGCAGATGCAGATGCAGATGCAGATGCAGATGCCGATGCGGATGCGGACGCTGACGCAGATGCAGATGCAGATGCAGATGCAGATGCAGATGCAGATGCAGATGCCGATGCCGACGCAGATGCCGACGCCGATGCCGACGCCGATGCCGATGCCGACGCCGACGCCGATGCCGATGCGGACGCTGATGCGGATGCGGATGCCGACGCCGACGCCGATGCTGATGCTGATGCTGATGTCACCGCCTACGATGACCTGGCATATGCCGATGTAGGCCTTGCGCCTGATGTATCAACCAGCGTGGACTCTGGCAGCCAATTCTTGCTGCTTAATCTATTCGGGGCTTCAGAATTCTACGAGTTCACAGTCGAAGAAGGCTCAGTGGGTGGTTTGAGTTTCGATGCTAATGTCGGCTCCCTGGTTAGTTTGTTCGATGGTGCTTTCATCGACTTGCAAGTCATGGAGAACGGCGAATGGATATCTCTGTCAGACTCGGATAGTGGTTTAGGCTTGATCGATGTGCTCGGGATCTTCGGTTCGTCTGCTCAAGTTGAAGCAAGCGAGTTAGAAGCTGGTGAATATCGTGTGGTATATGGAAGCACTAATGTTCTGGCTGCTGGCTCGACCATCAACTGGGCGGTAGAGGTCACTGATACTAGCTTGACGGATTTTTCCGGTTTGCCGGGGGATCCGATCAGCGGGAACGTGATTACTGACCCCAGTTTCGTTGAAGGCGAGCAAGACCAACTGGGTATCGATGACCTAGCGGGGCTGAATATCTTAGTGGATGGCGTGTTCGTTGACGCAGGCACTGGAACGGTGGTTGAAGGCGAGCATGGGCAATTAACCATCGATGCTGATGGCAACTACACCTATGAGCCCAACGGAGATGCCGAGAGCGTTGGTCAGGTTGAGGTTTTCGAGTATCAGTTAGTGCATCCTGATGGCACTACCGATACGGCAAATCTGTACATCCGTATTGATAGCGAGGATGCAGACCTAGTCTGGGATGACAGCGATCTGTCTGCACCAGCGGTCACAGTGGAGGCGAACGACGATTTAGATAGTGCTCAGATCGAAGTAGTCAACATAGTGACCACAGAAGAAGTGCCAACGGCGATTCAGTATACCTCTGTACTACTTTTTGGTGGTTCTGGCACTTTCGACTTCTCTATCAGCGATGAGACGGTATCGGATGTCACTATCGATGTTAGCTCAAGCGGTTTGGCTAATCTGCTGACGAATATGAACTTCACGCTGTCTGAGATGATTGATGGCCAATGGGTTCAGATTGCAGATGGTAGTGATGGTGGTCTAATCGATATCATTGGTATCGGCGCGGACTCTATCCAGGCAACCATGGAAGCTCTGGCCGCGGGTGAGTATCGGTTGGAGGTCAGTAACGCTGGCCTTGGACTACTCACTAACATCACTGCCGGCGTGTCCTTCGAGACGACTCACCTGACAGAAGTTGTGGCGGGTGATGTGTCTGGTGCCTCGGGTAATGTCATCGTTGACGACCATCTTGGGTCCGATAACACTGCGGTTAGCGTGATGAATGGGGATGGTGTGTTCGTCATTCCAGGGCATGGTGGTCTGGTGGTCGAGGGCGAGTATGGTCAACTGACCATCATGTCTAACGGCGATTACGAGTACGTACCCAATGGCGACAACCTCAACGGGATTGGTCAGACTGACAGCTTTACCTACAAACTGACCCACCCGAATGGTGATGAGTCGGAGGCAACGCTCACCATCGACCTTGAGGCGCATCCAGATAGTGTCGAAGGATGGGAGGACGTGCTGGCTGAGCTTGATGTTGTGGCCAATGATGATAACGGTATTGCAAGCATTGACTCGACTTTCCGCGTGGAGAGTGGCGGCCCCGATGCATCAGCACTGGATGAGAGCATTGCTGCTAATGCCAATCCGTTTGGTGGAAGCTTAACCCGTTCGACGTCTCTAACGTTTACGGTGGATGAAAACAGGGAAACAGGCATCACACTAACAGCATTGTCGCCAGACATAGCATTGTTAAGTGATTCACTGGTGGTCACGATTACGGGGCCTGGCGGCTTCACTCAGAGCTTTAGCGGTGTGGGAGGACTCCTTGGTTTGGGAGGATTGGGCGTTGCGCAAGAGCTAAGTGGGCTTCAGGAAGGCTCTTATGACGTAACCGCCACCTACGCGCGTCCAAATGGCATTAGCACTGGCGGTACGCTGTCGCTCTCTTACGAAACTGACAGCACCACATTCCTTGATGAGTTTGTGGCCGCAGACACCAGCTCGGCTATAGGAAATGTGTTGGCTGATGACAACCTTGGCTCGTCATTTACTGTGCTGCAGGTTGAGCAGAATGGTGATTGGGTGGAGGTGGTCGACGGCACGACTGTTATCGGGGATCACGGGACACTGACCATCAATGCTGATGGCAGCTACGTTTATGAACCGAATTCGGATCTGGAGGATATTGGTGGAGTTGATAGTTTCACTTATCGCCTTGAGCATCCGAACGGCACCGTCGACGATGCAACGCTATCGATTGATGTTGAGCATGGTGATGGTCCTTACGTGCCACCAATGATGCTGAGTAGCTTTAGTCTTGGAGATATGGACTTCGGTGATAATGCCGATGAGCTGGTATTCCCAGAGTCTGAGGACAGCATAGAAGAGGGTGAGCTAGCAGCAAGTGGGGCTGAAAGCGCTGAGGAGGTACCGATGGGTGACTTCTCCGAGCCTCAGGATCCATTGTCTGATGAGTTTGATCAGAGCTCGTATGTGTACTGATTAGTACTTTAACGTTGGCATAAAAACCGCCAAAGCACCGGGCCTTAGGGCCCGGTGTGTTTTAAGGTAACTGCGGTAATTAGTATCTACGGTTAGCACAAACAATTAGCAAAGCTTTTTGCCATCTATATCGCTTGATAGTTACGGTGTTTTTGGGAAAACGCTTGAATCAAATTAAAAACGTCAGCCAAGCAAGAAAAATAGACAAAAGGTGTGGGGAGTGAGTCGAGATATGAGAGTGCCTAATGCTGACAAACGAAATAATAAGGCCTTGTATATCGTACGGGTATTGACAGTCAGTTTTGTGTCGTGGGGAGGGGTGCATAATGCTTGGGGACAGGAGGGCGATCAGCAAGCACTGGATGGTGTAATTAGCCAACAAACACATGGTGTTCAAAATCTGACAATGAAAGATGCCGTGCAGCAAGCAGTTGCGTGGTACCCCTCTATAACGGAAACGCTGGGACGTTTATATCAGCAAAATGAGCAGGTGGCCGTGGCGCGTTCGGGGTATCTACCCCAGGTCAATGCGGGCATATCATCGGAGTACAGAACGTCTAGCAGCCAAACCGAAGATGCCTTTAATGTTACTGCTTCACAGCTTCTCTATGATTTCGGTAAAGTGTCTAATGACGTGAAAGCCGAACTGTTTGGTGTGGAGCGTGACCAAGCCAGGGTACTTTTGGCGATAGACCAGCTAGCACTTGAGGCAGGGCAAACAGTTGTTGAAATTCTGCGTTTTGAAACATTATTAGCTATTGCAGACGAACAAGTGAGTGGTGTAAGTGACATTCAGGCACTGGCGGCCAAGCGTGCAGAGCTAGGTGCTAGCACACAGTCGGATGAGATACAGGCACAGTCACGCGTGGAGGCGGCTCGAGCGACACGCGAACAGTTTCAGTCTCAGCTGAATATTTGGCGCAATAATTTAAGTAGGCTTATAGGGGCTGAAGGCCTCATCAGTGTTAGTGACTCTCTTCCTAATGGTTTAACGCAGCTATGCGAATTAGCTTCGGATCAATTTAACAACGTGCCAGAAATTATGGTGGCCGATGCGCAGCGTGAAGAAGCAAGAGCACAAATCGCGAGGCGCCAAGCAGATTTTTACCCAACTATTTCGGCGCAGGCAAGGTTCAACCAATTCATTAACCAAACGGGTGATGGAGACGATACTGATGTCTCGTTGGGATTGAATTTATCCAGCAGTCTTTATCAAGGAGGAGCTACTCGTGCGCAACGGCGCTCCGCAGACTATGTGCTACAAGCACTGGAAGCATCTAAAGATAACATTTTAATTGATCTACAAAGAAGTATTCGGGATGCCCAGGAGCAAACACGAAGCGCCATAAGTCGTATTAGTATTTTAGAGGCAAGGGCTAGCAGTATAGTGAGAACGCAGGAGTTATATCGCCAGCAATACCTGTCATTGGGAACTCGCTCGCTGCTGGATTTGTTAAACGCAGAAGAGGAAATACACCAGTCACGCTTTGATCAAGAAAATGCGCGTTACGACATGTATTCTGTTCAACTTGATTGCCTTTATGCGTCGTCAGGTTTTCGCAGTATGTTTGAGATAAGTGATGAAGCTGTTCAAGGGGTTAGTCTTTCGCCATAGCGTTAAAACCTCATCGACGGGTTTTTTACTTCAATCTTTTTAGAGTTTAAGGTATATATAATGTCAAGTGAGTACACTGAAAGCATTCGTGAGGCGAAAGAAGTAAATTTTGATCATTGGATAGAAGCGTTAGTGATGGTAGCACGTCATTACCGTCTAGATTACTCAGCGGAAAATGCAAAAACAAGCTCGGCCTGGAATCAAGGAATAGCACTGCCAGACGCACTTCGCAGCATTGCTTATCAACTTGGTATGACGCTAACTATCCAGCCTTTTAAAGCAAAGTATATTACTCCTTGGCAATTGCCGGTTGTTGTTCAGTTTGAAAATGGGCAGTTGGCGGTTGTTGAAACACTCAGCAGTCAAAATGAGGTAGGCTTAGTCTATTGTGGGGATGGGAGTGTCAAAAATAGGCTTGCCCTGAGTATTCTTGAACAACATGCCGTCGGCGTTTTTATACCTCGTCCGGCACGTTCGGTGCCAGATTCACGTGTAGATGAATATGTAAAACCATACGAGAAAAACTGGTTAAGAAAAATTGTTCTTCGAGATTTAAAGCCGTACGGTCATATTATGTTGGCTGCCTTGATTGCCAATGTCTTAGCTCTAGCTGGCATCATATTTACACGCCAAGTGTATGATCGCGTTATACCCGCTGAGTCACTCTCGACACTTTACGTGCTCTTTAGCGGTGTTGTCGTTGCACTGATTTTTGATTTCTTTTTGAGACGAATACGAGTGCGAGTGACAGACTTGCTTGGGAAGCGTGCCGATTTACGCATGTCTGATAAAGTATTTGGACATGCGCTTCGAATTAAAAACTCACAGAGGCCTACTTCAACGGGTACGTTTATTTCTCAGATTCGTGAATTGGAACGTGTCAGAGAGATGATGACATCCACAACTGTCACCGCTTTTTCAGATATGCCTTTTTTTATTCTTTTTTGTTTTGTTTTTTGGTATGTTGCAGGTTCTTTAGTATTCGTTCCTATAGTTGCTCTTTTTGTGATGCTACTACCTGCATTTATAGCTCAGCGTAAGTTGAAAAAATTGGCTAATGAGTCAATGCGTGAATCGTCATTGCGAAATGCAATGCTGGTTGAATCTGTTCAGGGCATAGATGATATAAAAGCTCTTCAAGCAGAGCCGCGATTTCAAAATCAATGGAACCATTATAATGCAGAGGTGGCAGATTCAAATCTTAAGTTAAGATATATTACAAACTCTTTGAGCGTCTGGGGGCACACTGTTATCACGGGTGTGTTTGCTACAGTGGTGCTATTTGGGGCGCCAATGGTAATGTCTGGCGATCTAACCACCGGTTCGTTAGTAGCAGCTTCTATTTTGTCTTCTAGAATGCTTTCACCTATGTCAGGTTTGACACAAGTGCTTGGAAAATGGCAACAAGCTAAGGTGGCCACTGAAGGGCTTAACAAAATAATGCAGCGCTCTACTGACTACCCTGAAGCAGAAAAAAGCGTACATCGACCGGTGGTGAACGGTGAATTCCATTTTAATGAAGCCATCTTTAAATATAGCGATGATGCCAAAACTCCTTCACTGTACGTTAAGGCGCTACGGATAAAGTCTGGGGAAAGAATTGCTGTGCTTGGCCGTAATGGCGCGGGAAAGTCTACTCTACTGCAGGCTTGTTCAGGCATGTTAGAGCCCCATGAGGGCGAGCTGACGTTAGATGGCATCCGCCTTTCACATATCGACCCTGCTGATGTAAGACGCGATGTTTTTTTCCTTAGCCAGCATGCGCGATTGTTTCATGGCACTATCCGTGAAAACTTATTGATGGCTAAGCCATTAGCATCTGATCAAGATCTAATTGATGCTTTGGAAATGTCTGGTGCGATGGGTTTCATTCGGAAGCTTCCTGATGGTTTGGATCATATTGTTCTAGAAGGTGGTGCAGGCCTTTCGGGGGGGCAGAAGCAGGTACTACTACTAACACGCAGTTTTCTTCGCCAGCCCAACGTATATCTTTTTGATGAGCCCACTGCTTCGCTGGATGAAGGTTCCGAAAAGCTAATTATTCAATCGCTTAGCTCACTGTCTAATAGTAAGACACTCGTTATTGCAACGCACAGAATGGCGTTATTGAGCCTGATGGAGCGAATTATTGTGATTGATAATGGGCGTATCGTGATGGACGACAAGAAAGATAAAGTACTTGCCCAACTGACGCGTAAACCGGCTACTGCCAAAGATAGGGCAGGCTCACCGCAAAATCGGCAAGGTAAGGGTGGGGAGGAGCCATCATGATGCAGCCAAGTAATCGCCAAACAGGTTCAGAAGATGCGCTCTTTCTTGATTTTGATGGGGACACGCGCTACAGCCAAGAGGTTGATGATGCGAACGTGGTTCGATCAACGCGTATTATCTGGTGGGTATTGGCCGTTTTTTTGGGGTTGGGTGTATGGTCCTATTTTGCAGAGCTTGTCGAAGTGTCTTCGGGTAGTGGCAAAGTGATTCCCTCCTCCAGAGAGCAAGTTGTTCAGTCACTTGAGGGTGGTATCTTGACTACCCTTAATGTAAGGGAAGGGGATATCGTGGAGGTTGGGCAAGTACTTGCTCAGCTAGACCCGACACAGTCTGAATCTAGCGTTGGTGAAACGGCGGCTAGATACCACGCAGCCTTGGCACGAGTCAATAGATTAGAGTCGGAAGTAAATGAAGAGCCTTTGATCTTTTCGGAAGAGCTTAATGCTTATCCCTCCTTACTGACCAGTGAACGATTGTTGTACGCCACAAGAACGAGAGCATTAGGGCGCTCGCTTGAAGGTATTGAAGATACGTTAGCGATAGTGCGTGAAGAGCTAGGCTTAACAAGGTCGCTGGTTCAGGTTGGGGCAGCAAGTAATGTGGAAGTGCTAAGGCTACGTCGCCAGGAGTCAGAGTTACAGCTCCAAGCTGCTGATGTCAGGTCAGAGTACTTTGTTTTAGCGAGGGAAGAGCTATCAAAAGCTCTTGCTGACGTTGAGGCCTTTTCTTCTGTGGTCCGGGGGCGCTCAGATACGCTCTCTCGACTCACAATGCTCTCCCCAGTAAGAGGAGTGGTAAAAGATGTTGAGGTGACAACGACCGGCGGAGTTATTCCACCCAACGGCCGATTAATGACCATTGTACCTTTGGATGACCAACTGCTAATTGAAGCGCGTATCTCGCCACGAGATATTGCTTTTATTCATCCACAACAATCTGCCAGCGTTAAGATAACAGCTTACGATTATAGCACTTATGGTGGTATGGAAGGGGAGGTCGTGACAATTTCTCCTGACACGGTACAGGATGAAGTGGACCCCAATATTTTTTATTACCGAGTATTTGTCAGAACTGAAAGCGACTCTTTAGCAAATGATACAGGTACGAAATTTGCTATTGTGCCAGGCATGATTGCAACTGTGGATATACGTACGGGAAGCAAAACGGTCTTGGAGTATTTGATAAAACCAATGAATAAGGCCAGAGAGGCAATGAGGGAAAGGTAGTGGTGAAATCCCCAAATACCTTGCCTTTATTACTTAACGTTTTAAATCGCTCATGATGCTATATAAAACGTTAAGCAGCAGCACGTCATTTGCTGGATCGCTGCGGTCTGTATTGGACCATGACTTTGGCCTTCGCCTCGTATTGCTACTGATTTGGCGATCAAGTCTGTCAAAGGATGCTAAAGCATTAATGATTGCTGTGGCACCATGTGTACTTGCCTGACTGTGTATAACCTGGCTTCCATCGAGATAGCGCCGCGCCATTAAATTTTCAGAGTAGTTCTGCTCTCCTGGCGTTGACGGCGAGATAATGCCTATAAATGTCATCCAAAAAGGAGCGGCGTTATAGGACTTCGCAAACAGTACGGCCTCTTCTTCCTGTGTATCTGGTATATGGTTCATTTGGTACTCTCGTTCGCCTAATAGGCCTTCCGCCCAGCGCGCCATTCCTTCTAAGTACCAACTATTTTTGAATACAGTATAGCCATATTGATAAAGGTGGAATAATTCGTGGGCAGGTGTGAGGTTACCTGTTTGAAGCTCGTTGGAAAGTCCTATGAGTAGTACGCAGGGCTTATTTAGGGCTGTTACATCGCGATGTGGCGGATCGAATGCCACTCCATTGCCACGCAGGTCACGCATGCCTATATAAATCTGATTAACGCTCGCGCGCTCATAGCGATCTTGATCAAACGGATGTGTAAAGCCTAAAGCCTCCAGCACGTCACGCATGGTAATTAGTTGCAACATAGTGTCTTCAACAATATCCGGGATATCGTTATTGTTGAAATCTGTCTGATCGGCAAGTGTATTGTCTCCGCTCAGATCATAGAAAATGACAAATTCTTCGGCGCTATAATGCTGTTGGTAGTGATCAGACGATGTGCGGTTAGTGCATTCATTTTGTTCTTCGCCTTGTGCGAATGCTGAGTAGGAAAATAAGAAAACCAGCGTAATGGCTATTTTCTTTCGCATGCTGTGCATATAAGGCCTTTAATAGTTTTCTATTATTCGATTAGGGGATGTTTTTTATATCTTCACTGATCATGGCAATGCGAATATCTTTGATGCCTGCTTCTTTGGCTAGTAATGCCGCTGCTTTTTGCCCGTGAGTGCCAAGTATGTGCTGTTTTGGTGGTGGGGCATGGGCGAAAATGTGGTGAGCAAGCAACCCCTCTTTTCTAAGCTGTTTGACATAGAGCACCTGTGAGTCGAAGGGAATCACTAGATCCCTTGGGTCTGAGATAACGATAATAGTAGGTTGCCGATCTTTAGGAATGTTCGCAATGTGCTCCGTTGGGTCATACAGAGTTTCAAGCGGATGCTTTTTGACTCCAGGAGTGCGCCGAATTTTTCTCCATCGGCGAGATAATAGATGTACCGGTAGCAGGCTGGCCGTTAGGACAGCGCCAGATATGTCCTTACGCAGATTCAGCATTGCAGCGGCTATTTGCCCCCCTCCTGACTGCCCGACGACTATAAACTCTTTCACCCGGTATTTTTCTTTTATCAGGCTAAGAGATTGGTTCATAAGCTCTATTTCATTTATTTGGCGGCTTTTGTCGTGATTTCCTGAGGAGCCAAAAGTGCCAGGCCGCCCGATGAGAATAGCTGGTACGTTGCCATCATCAGACCACTGTTGCATCATTTGTAAGACGTTTTGGGGTGAGTTTTTTTTATAGCTAGGAGCTACTAAACGCTCACCTCTTGCTGTTCTGAGTAGTAAATCGCCTGAAAAATAAACCATAATTTTTGGATTTTCTGCTGGACTTAGCCCGGCAGGATAGTAGCGAATGCACTCGTTCGCATGCTGAGTGTTTACCCATAAGGAAAAGGGGGCATTAGCGGCGTGTTCTTGTGTGCAGAAAGTGCTGTGCAACACATCACTTAAGCTGAAATTCTCATCTCCAAGTGGGATTGACAGTAGGCGAGGCTCTTGTGGGGAATAAGCCGGTAGGTTTCCCCGGCGTAGGATTTCGGCACTTCCTATCCCTAGTCTGGCTTTAAGATCGATAATGTACCATCGAGTTTTCTTTTTGATATTATTAATCATGCTGAATTTTTTCCTTTTAATAATATCCAGCTTGAGAACATGACGCAGAGCTTTCAGTTTAGTGTATCTATAGAGTACGGTGGCTGTGAATTTACAAGTAAAGTTTTTGTCTCTGAGGGGCTTGGGGCCATCATTGCCTAGGGCAGTACTTGTTGTTAATTAAGAGTTGCTCTGCCTCAGTGAGTGATGGGGTAGATTGCAAGAGCATGCTTGCCGATTAAAGCAGCTACACATGAGAAGCCCTGCATGGTTTGCAAACTGCCCTTAGCGCGAGCCATTACCCCGCCTTGTGTGTATACCCTTTCAAGTTCAAGGCATTTTGCTTTCCATCCAAGCGACGACTTTATGCATTCCTGTGCTGTTAGAGCCTTTCACAAGTACGCCATCGCCATCGCCGAGGGCCTTTTCCAGCACTGTTTTCAACGCATCGATAGAAGCCAAATGGGCGCCTTTCTGCGTAGCAGGTAATCGCGCCCAAAATGTGCGGTAATTGGGTCCGACCACATACAGGGCATCAATTTTTGCACGCTCGACAGCTCCCAAAAGAGCCGTGTGGTACTGCTCCGCTGATGCACCCAGGTCTTCCATCTGGCCCAGTATAGCGACTCGCCGGCCTGTAACATTGAGATGCCCCAGGCGATCCAGTGCTACAGGCATTGAGCCTGGATTGGCATTGTAGGCATCATTGATTACCGTCAGTCTACGGCCCATGAAATGAAGGGACTTCTCCGCCCCGCGCCCTGGTAAAGAGTGGAACGTCTTCAGGAGTTCTAGTGCCGGTGCGACGGGGTAGTCCAGTGCTGTAAAGACAGCTATCACTGCAAGGCTATTCAAAGCCATATGGCGGCCAGCTGCTCCAATTTCAACGTTTTCCTGTGGCCCACCATAGCGTGAAAATGCAGCAACTTGTGTTGCGTTATCATAGCCAATCAACTGTATGTCGCTCTTCTCGTGCTCGCCGAATAATATGACGCGTTGCTTGTTCTTAATCGCGGCCGAGTAGACCATTTCAAACTCGAGCATGTCTCGGTTGATGACAGCGGTCCCACCTGGCGACATACCCTCGAAAATG
This sequence comes from Halomonas sp. AOP5-B2-8, assembly GCF_052376475.1. Lineage (NCBI taxonomy): Bacteria > Pseudomonadati > Pseudomonadota > Gammaproteobacteria > Oceanospirillales > Halomonadaceae > Halomonas > Halomonas sp. AOP5-B2-8. Next base: position 13,183 of record NZ_JBQSVS010000002.1, read on the forward strand.
GCACTTTTGACGCGAGCAATATCTGCAACTGTGTGTGAATTACCTATATGCGCCGGATGGACGTTCAGGAAGACAGCAATATGCGGCCGTGCCATCCTGGCACTGGTCGGCATCCTGCCTACTGCCATTTCTAGTACGAGATGTGGCGTATCCCATCCTGCTGAAGACAGATTCCAGGCCACGCCATGAGGTAAATTTGCATTATGAGCACTGGCATAAACTTCACCTCGGGCTGCTAGGGTATGTGCCAACATAGCCACGGCAGTCGTTTTGCCCGAGCTGCCAGTCACTCCGATAACAACACCGCTCATTTGATTTCTTGCATAGTGACCGAGAGCTAGGATTGCTTCCCCACTGTTGTCGACCTCAAGCACTGGGAGGGTGTTGTTCTCTAGCTCACTCGCGGATAAGGAGGATGAGTTCACCATAATACCCGCGGGTGTTGGCAAGGTGTGTACGAGGCTTGGTAGTATGCCGACCTTTTCATTCTCGCCTCTCACTACCACCAGGTCGCCGCAGCTGACACTCGGTGCAAAGTACTTAACACCCTTGGCGGACCAATCGTTCGCGGGCCTTCGAGACCAGCATCCACCAGTGGCTGACTCTAAGTGACGGGTAGTCCAGACGCGCTCGTTGGCTACGAGGGTTTCTGCACAGTGCCCCTTTAGATAGTGGACCAGGAATGCCACGTACCCTGATAGATAGTGCTCTACATCATCAATCCGTACGCGGAAGCTATGATGACGAATGAAAAAGCTGCCTAAAATGCGCTGTGGATTTTGGAAGTACATGGCTATTTCGGGCCAGAAAAAACCATTCAGTAGGTAGTGTGCTCGCGCCTCTAGTGCGCGATAAAACTTTTTCAGATCAATCTGGTTCAGCAAGTGCCGGTGTTGGTCGCTGTTCTTCAAGCGTGTAATCATTTTGTGGGCTGCCATCATTAACTCAAGCAACGTGGGGAAGGTGGTAATGCGGCCCATCACAAAATCAAGATGTCCAGAAACATTTTTGATACCAAATTGGTAGTAACGCTCTGCTGGCCGATACAAAGTTAGTTCATTGACGCAGTAGCTAAGCCAGTGGTCGTGAATTTTCCAGTGTTCTTGTTCGATAAAATACTCGAAAGCGTTTTCAACCGTGTTTAGCCAGCGTTCGTCTTTAGTGAGACCGTATAGGCGCATTAGTCCGAAAGCAGCTTCACCATCGTAGTAGATAATGCGGAACTCCTCTTTGATGCTGAGATCGTCTGCATTTAACACGTGATAGAGCTGGCCGTTGTTTTGATTTTGCATACGCTGTATGCCGAGCGCTAGCTGCTCCATGAGAGACAAATACTGCTGGTCGTTTGTCAGTTCTGTGTATTTAACGAGTGCCAGCAAGCAGACCGCGTTGCCACCAAGCTTTATTTCGTTATTCTCATCCTGCAAATAGGCGAGCGTTTCGCCCGAAGGAAGCACGTATTGGTGTATCAGGTCATTAACCAGATATTGAATCGATCGGTCTATTGCAGACTTTAACTCGCTGCTTTGCGTGACTTCCCATGCTTCAAGCATCGAATAAGTGGTACTGGTGTGGCGCAGAGTATTGTAGGCCTTGATTTCTCTGTCGAAGCAGGGGTGTATGCCATAGATAAAGCGGCCTTTAGGATCTACTTGTTCGGCCAGAAACTGGCTGGACTGCTGGATTAATGAGGTAACCTGTATTGGGTTGAGCTCCTCGATAACTCGTCGGCCGGTATTGCGGCCTTCTTGTCCGCCGCTATAGCCGTGCAGGAGCTCATGTGGCTGGTCGGGTTGCACTAAAATAGCTTGCGTAGTGAAAAGTAAAGCTTGGTTCTGCAGGGCGGGTAACGAGAAATGTTTGCCGTAGCGCTTTACGCCATAGCTGAGAAAATTTTTCTTGTTAAGTGCGGCTTTAGGCTGATTGGCGCCCAGGTAGAGCATGGCATTAGCGTTGAGTTCTTGTTCAAGAAAGGCGTAGCGGAAGTTGGCGTCTAGGGAGACGCCATAGCGGAAGTAGTTGCGCTTTACGCTGTGCATTTCCTTTAGGCAGTCTGCCCATGGCATGGCCCTTTTTTCAGTGACCCAGTCGATGCGTAGCCAGCGTACCTTCGGTGATTCTTGAAACTTTCGTTGTTGCCAATCAGCCAGTTTTTTCCATACTTCTGCGAGGTTTTTACCTGAGAAATGCACAACAGTTGCGCGTTGTAAGCCATCCGTAAATGAGAAAAATAATGTAAGTATTTTATCTGCTGACAAGAGAGCCTTTGAAAGCTCTGCTTCCAGGGGCGCTTTTGCCTGTACAAGGAGCTCGGAGAGCTTTTGTGCGGAGTGCTGGCTAATTAAGCTACGCACCTGAGGTTGATTGGCCTTTGGTGTGGCGCCAGGTGCAAAGATAGGCTTTTTGGGTGTTGAGTGTTGGCGCATGCTTGGCGTCTCTTTTCAATATCACCGATAAATCAACAGGAGCGTAAAGTGTTAGTCGTATCGCCGCTCCGGGCCTGGCTAGAGGGTCGCTACGAATAAGGTGTGCAGCGCAGCGCATTACCTCTTATTCGATGATAGCGGCGCGCCCGCTTACGCTAGATATTTTGACCTAATATCACATTTTAATTAGCTCGTGTCATTAGTGTGCCGAGCGATACCTTGGTTCGTCGAGTGGTTTAGTTACAAGCTTCAAAAACACTTGTCAGATGCTGATGGTCCCTGTAGTATATGCATCCGTTCAGGCGGGTCGTTAGCTCAGTTGGTAGAGCAGTTGACTTTTAATCAATTGGTCGTAGGTTCGAATCCTACACGACCCACCATTCAAGCAGCAGATCGTTTGAATCAGCGGCTGAACATGCGATAGCGGTAAAAGAAAGCAAATTTGGGTCGTTAGCTCAGTTGGTAGAGCAGTTGACTTTTAATCAATTGGTCGTAGGTTCGAATCCTACACGACCCACCAAATTCAACGCCCCTGGCAACTGCTGCCAGGGGCGTTTTGCTATGTCCGCAGAAAATATGGATGAAGGGCTGCTGTTTGCAGCTTGCAATATTTTTCTCCCAAAATGACCTAAGATAGTTTTTTTTAAAAACGGATTAATTTTTTCCAAAGCTCTATTCGTCACAGCGGTAGACACAATGACTATGATGACTCTGCAGGCCGAGCGTGAAGTGCCGTTGCCCCTTGCTTATTGTCCGACCCGTATTCCCGCGGAAGATCAGGCTCGGGTTGAGGATATTAAGCGGCTACTGAAAACCCATAATGCCGTTTTGGTTGCTCACTATTACACCGATGATGCGATACAGCAGCTTGCCGAAGAGACCGGCGGCTGTGTTGCTGATTCACTAGAGATGGCCCGCTTTGGTGCCCGCCACCCCGCAACAACGCTTGTTGTCGCCGGTGTCCGCTTTATGGGTGAAACCGCCAAAATACTTTCGCCTGAAAAGCGCGTTTTAATGCCGACCTTAGAGGCGACCTGCTCACTGGATATTGGCTGCCCGGCTGATGAGTTCAGCGCTTTCTGTGATGCGCATCCTGATCGTACGGTAGTGGTCTATGCCAATACGTCGGCTGCGGTTAAGGCGCGAGCAGACTGGGTGGTGACTTCTTCGATTGCGGTAGAGGTCATTGAGCATCTGCAGGCTCGGGGCGAGAAGATCCTGTGGGCGCCCGATAAACACCTGGGCGGCTATATTCAAAACAAGACCGGCGCGGATATGCTGATGTGGGACGGTGCTTGCATCGTTCATGAAGAGTTTAAGGCCAAAGGCATTGAGGATCTTAAGCGCATATATCCGGATGCAGCGGTGCTGGTGCATCCCGAGTCCCCAGAGCCGGTGGTGAGGCTTGCCGACGTAGCAGGCTCCACGTCTCAGCTAATCAAGGCGGCCAGAGAGCTGCCTAACGAGAGGTTGATCGTGGCAACCGACAGAGGCATTTTTTTCAAGATGCAGCAGGCGGTGCCGCATAAGATGCTGTTTGAGGCGCCGACGGCCGGTAATGGCGCGACCTGTCGCAGCTGTGCGCACTGCCCTTGGATGGCGATGAATGCTTTAGAGAATTTGTCGGATGCGTTGCGAGAAGGCGCCGGGGAGATTCAAGTGGATGAGCCGCTGCGGCTAAAAGCGTTAAAGCCTCTTCAGCGAATGCTGAACTTCAATGCTTAGTTTGAGTGTCTTAGCTTGAATGTCTTAGCTTGAGCGCCCGTGCTGGTAGCAGCGCGGGCACTTTTCGTTTACATCGAGACGCTTTAATTAAAATCCTCAAGTGCCTCGCGATATTCAATGAAGTCTTCACGGCGCTGCTCAATGCGCGCCAGTGCTCGCTCATCGTACTCACGCTCAGCGGCATCTTTGGCGATGGAAAGCTGTCGAATGCCGCGGTCTACACTGCCGGTCAGTTGGAGATACTCTGCGCGGGCTAAATGCCCCCAGCTGTTGTGTCCGCTTCGGCCCGCAGCTTCGGCGAGCAGGTTAAAGCCCTGTGGGTCTTCGGGGTTCTGAGCCGTAATGTCGTTAAGTAATTGATAGGCCGCCTGAGGGTCACGCTGCAGCTGTGCTTCAGCCAATATCAGCTGAGCCGGGAGGTAGCTGGGCATAAAGCGCAGCAATCGCTGACTACGCTGAATGGCATCATCGTAGCGGCCAGCTTCTAGCGTGACGGTCGCGGCAGAGGTGGGCAGCATGGCAAAATCGGGGTGCTCACTAGCAAGCTTATCCAGCTGCGCTAGAGCGTTGTCGTTCTGGCCGTTGCGTGCGGCGATCAGCGCAGCTAAGTAGTCCTGAGCAGCTTGGTCGCCGCCTTCCTGGGCAAGGCGTGTGGCTGCACGCTGAGGCGTGTTGGCATAGATGCTCAGCAGCGCACGGGCGCGTATCATGTCGTAGAGCGTGTTGCTGGTGTAAGCGTCGGCAATATTCAGCTGAGCTGCACGGGCTTGGGCGGCGCTTAATCGGCTGTCTGAGACGGGGTGAGTCAGTAAAAATTCGGGCGGCGTGTCACCCTGCAGGCGAGACAAGCGCTGCATGGCTCTAAACATGCGCACCATGGCTTCTGGGTCGTAGCCGGCGCTGGCCATTGCCTGTAAGCCGATGTTGTCGGCTTCTTGTTCAAACAGGCGCGAGTAGCTTAGCTGGTCTTGAATGAGCGCCGCTTGAGAACCCATGGCGGCGGCCATGCCGACATCGCCGCCGCCACTCGCGGCGATGAGCATGCCTGCTAGCATGGCGGCCATGGCAGGCAGTTGAGTCTGCGACGCGCGAGCGCTGCCCCGAGCATAGTGGCGTTGCGAAAGGTGGCCCAGTTCATGGGCTAGCACCGAGGCAAAGGCGCCCTCATCCTCCGCGAATGCGAAGAGCCCCGAATTAATGCCCACCACGCCGCCGGGTACGGCAAAGGCATTAAGAGAGCCGTTATCAACCATGACAGTGATCGTGCGCAGCCCGTTAATTTGGCTATGCGGGGCTAGGCGGGCAATGAGGCTTTGTAAATAATCATTAGTGATAGGGTCTTGCCACTGGGGGGCTTGGGCACGAAACTGGCGAAGCCAGGCGCGCCCCAGGCGATACTCTTCATTGCTCACCGATGTAGACGCTGCGCCTAGGCTTGGCAAGCCGTAGTCGTTGATAGCTGCGCTTTGAGGGCTAAACAGTAAGCTGCCGCAGGCGCAAGCGAACGCACATATCCAACCTGGGTAAGCAGTACGAAGGGGCAGCATGGCATCCTCATCGGTAGTGGTTAAGCGCAGTGGTGTGATTAGAGCTATGACATTGATAAAGGCGGGGAAGTGCCGTTAAATCGATAGCCTATGAGATCAGCCGCTAAATAAACAGTTTATGCAGCAGTCTACACAGCAGTCTATGCAACAATGCTGTGAATATGCAGGTTCTTTTAAAGGAGGGGCTATGTCTAAGCAAGAACGGCCTGAATCAACGGGGGGCTTTCAGCCCGACATGGTGCTAGACGCTAGTGGCCTACACTGCCCGCTGCCTTTACTAAAGGCCAAGCAGGCCTTGGCCGGCCTGTCAGCAGGCAAGCTGCTTGAGGTCCGTTCAACCGACGCGGGCTCGTGGCGCGATATGGCATCATTCGCCGAGCAGAGCGCGCACACGCTGGAAGGGCGAGAGCAGCGTGACGCTGTTTATGTTTACTGGATACGTAAAGCGGGAGACGCGCACCGATGACTCTGCGCACGATTCTAAAAAGCTGGGTTGAGCGCTATTTCTCAGATGAGGAGGCGCTCATTCTACTGGTGGTTTTAGTCGCAGGTTTTGCTGCGATTATCTGGTTTGGACGCATGTTGGCGCCGTTTTTTACGGCCCTAGTCGTCGCATTTTTACTGCAAGGTGTGGTGAGTGCGCTTACTCGCCGAGGCGTCCCGCACCTGCTCGCGGTAATAATGATTTTTTTAGCCTTTATCAGCGTATTGCTGACGCTGGCGTTTATTTTGATGCCGCTGATCTGGAATCAACTGGTGGGGCTGGTGCAAGAGACGCCGCGAATGTTCGCGAGTGGCCAGGGCTGGCTGGATGAGCTGCAGGCGCGCTACCCGAATATTATCACGCCGGATCTTATGCAGAACTGGATAGGCGTTGCCAGTCGTGAGATTAGCCAACTGGGCCAGCGTGCCTTAACGCTATCGTTGGCTTCTCTGGGTAATATCATGTCGCTGATTATTTACCTGGTACTGGTGCCGATTTTGGTTTTCTTTATGCTGAAAGACAGCAAAGTATTGGTAGGCTTTATGCTTTCGCTACTACCGCAGAAGCGTACGTTGCTGTCGCGGATATGGCGTGAGATGGATAATCAAATAGCCAACTACATTCGCGGCAAGTTTATCGAAATTATTATCGTGGGCACGGTGACGTTCTTTGTCTTCACTCTTCTTGGAGTGCCGTATACGGCGCTGCTCGCTGTGCTGGTAGGGTTTTCAGTGCTGGTGCCCTATATCGGCGCGGCGGTGGCTACGCTGCCCGTTGCGGCAGTCGCAGGCTTTAACTTCGGCTTTAGTGAAGAGTTCATGTATGTGATGGTGGCTTATGGCGTTATTCAAGCGCTGGATGGCAACGTGCTGGCACCGATCCTCTTCTCTGAAACGAATAATATTCACCCCGTTTCGATCATCGTAGCAGTGCTGTTTTTTGGCGGCATTTGGGGCTTCTGGGGCGTTTTCTTTGCGATCCCCTTGGCGACGCTGCTTAAAGCGCTGGTTTACGCCTGGCCGCGCAGCATACAAGGCCGTGATCAGTCTATTGTTTTGCAAGATCGTAGGCCGCAGGACGATAGGCCTGAAGCCCCGGCCCAATAGGATAAGTAGCACTGCCTGTTACGCCCGCGCGGTGGCTCAAGTAATCAACGCGCGGGTGCAAGCAGACTTTACGAGTTAGTGGACCGCGTTGAGCGCTTCGGCCGCGGCCAGCACCTCGTCGACGTGGCCCGCGACTTTAACACCGCGCCACTCGTTGGCGAGCTTGCCGTCTTTGTCGATTAAGAACGTGCTGCGCTCAATACCTAGATGCTCTTTGCCGTACATTTTCTTTAGCTTGATAACGTCAAAAAGCGTACAAACGCTTTCATCTTGGTCAGAGATAAGGTCAAAATTAAAACCCTGCTTGGCTTTGAAGTTTTCCTGAGCACGCAGGCTATCGCGAGAGACCCCGAGAATAACCGTGTTGGAAGCATCGAATGCCGGTTTGCGGTCACGAAAGTCTCCGCCCTCGGTGGTGCAGCCGGGCGTGCTGGCTTTCGGGTAGAAGTAAACCACGACATTTTTGCCGCGTAGTGCCGACAGCGTCACGGTAGTGTCACCGGTAGCGGTGGCGGAGAAATCTGCAACGGGTTGGCCGACTTCAATAGGCATAATGCGTCCTTTTTCAGTATGGGTGTTAAGATCGATTATTGAGTGCGATTACACGTAAGCCAAGGGGCATTGTCAAAGCTCAAACTAGGTGAGCGGAAAAATCACGCAGGTTTGCGCTGTACAGGCTTGAGTCGCCTGAGTACCATTTGCATCTCAGTACGATGCGGTTGCCTGATACAGAGGCTCTGCATAGCGCTTGTTGTCGAAAAAACATTTGTTGTCGAAAAAATAGTTGTTATCGAAAAAACAGTTCGGTACATATGCCGACAGGTGATAACACAATTCTTGGCTGGTGAGGAATAAACGGATGATCACAGGCAGCATCGTCGCCCTGGCGACGCCAATGAAAGTCAATGGCGACATCGACTGGGAGGCGCTTCGTCGTCTGGTGAATTTCCATCTCGAGAATGGCACTGATGCCATTGTTGCTGCTGGCACGACAGGCGAACCAACGACCATGTCGTTTGCGGAGCACTTTGACGTGATTCGCACCGTCGTGGAAGAAGTGAATGGCCGTATTCCTGTGATTGCAGGAACTGGGGCCAACGCAACGTCTGAGGCCGTTGAGCTGGCGCGCTACGCCGGTGAAGTCGGGGCCGACTACTGTTTATCTGTCTGTCCTTACTACAATAAGCCTACCCAAGAAGGCCTTTATCAGCATTTTAAAGCGGTCGCCGAGGGCAGTAAACTGCCGGTAATTTTGTATAACGTGCCGAGCCGTACCTGCTCTGATCTATACAATGAAACGGTCTTACGCCTTGCCGAAGTGGATAATATTATTGGTTTAAAGGACGCCACGGGGAACCTCGAGCGTGCGGAAGATCTAATCACTCGTCTCAAGGGTACTGGCTTTATGCTCTACTCCGGTGACGATGCGACCGCCTGTGACTTTATGCTGATGGGGGGGCATGGCGATATTTCTGTAACGGCCAACGTTGCGCCCCAAGCCATGCACGATCTTTGCGCGGCAGCTGTCGCTGGTGATGCCGATAAAGCGCATCAAATTAATACGCTGCTGATGCCGCTGCATACCAATTTAGGGATAGAGTCCAATCCTATTCCGGTGAAGTGGGCATTGAATCGCATGGGCTATGCCGATGCGGGCATTCGTTTGCCGATGACTTGGTTGTCAGAAAAATATCACGCCACGGTTAGTGAAGCGCTTCAGCTCGCGGGTGTGGTGGAGGAGTAATCTGACGCGATACCTTTTTATCCAGCGCGCTCATGCTGCGCTGGATACCTGATTTGTTGACTTAAGGTGGCTTGATGAGCTCTGTGCTTGAAAAACGTGCGCTTAAATGGATACCGCTGGCTCTTGCAACGGCCGTTACACTAACAGGTTGCGCGCGGGATGGTTTTTACGATGACCGCAACCTGGACTATACCGATGCCACTTCGGCACCGCCGTTGGTATTGCCAGAGACCCGTAATACCCAGCGCTACCGCGATGCACTACCGGTGCCTCAAGCCGCTTCCCAAGGTACACGGCTTGATGAAGCCGCCGATATTCGCCCCCCGCAGTCATTGGCGATTGGCAGTGGGCTAGAGCCTGAGTATGTTGAGCGTCGCGAAGTGGGTGATCAGGTCTGGCTAGTGGTCGCGGCTGATACAGGTACCGTGTGGCCGCAGCTCGAAGAGTTTGTGCGTAGCCGCCAACTGGCCGTGCAGGACAGCAGTGCTTCGCAGGGCATTATCGTTACATCCCAGGCGGACATACGGCTACAAAGCGCACTCCGCGCCGGTAGCAGTGAAGTACGCTGTGAGCGTGGCGGGCAAGCCATGGCAAGCTGCTTGGATGCATTGGAAAGCCATTTGAGCTCGCGCAGTGCATCTGCGAGCGTGTCTTCTTCGTGGACTGCGCAGCGCCTTACCGATGAGCAAACGTTACAAATCCGCCAGCAGGGCGACGAGTGGGAAGTCGTTATTCCACAGTCGATAGACCGCGTTTGGGCTGAGTTGAACCATTATCTCGAGTTGGATTTTGCCCAGGAAGGCCAGCGTGATTTGCTTGCCGCTGACCCCAATGGTTACGCATTCCTAGTCGAATATATGACCAAAGCCGAGAGTGACCGTAACCCGTTACAAATTGTCTTCAGCCGCGATGTTCGCAAGACGCCTCAAGAAATTCGCTTGGCGCTGCAATCCAATGGCGATCAGACCGTTCTGCGAGCTGTCAACGCCAGCGAACGTGTATTCAGTGCCGATGATCAGCGCGAGCTGCTTGAGCGTGTTTCCGGCTATTTACGTTAATTTGACTACCCTTGCCCCCTTTCGGAGCCCCCATGGAAAAGCGCCAAGAACTCTACGCCGGTAAGGCGAAATCTGTGTATACCACCGACGATCCGGATTTGTTGGTGCTCAATTTTCGGGATGACACCAGTGCCTTTGATGGCAAAAAAGTGGAGTCGTTGGCCCGTAAGGGAATGGTCAATAACATCTTTAACGCCTTCATTATGGAGCGGTTACAGGAAGCCGGTATCCCAACCCACTTTGAAAAGCAGCTTTCTGACACGGAAAGTTTAGTTAAAAAGATGCAGATGATTCCCGTCGAGTGTGTCGTGCGCAATATTGCCGCAGGGGGGCTCGTCAAGCGGCTAGGTATTGAGGAGGGGGGCGCGCTTACCCCTCCCACCTTTGAGCTGTTCTTGAAGAATGACGAGAAGGGCGACCCGATGATAAACGAGTCGCTAGCGGAGACGTTTGGTTGGGCAACGCCTGAGCAGTTAGCTCAAATGAAGGTATTAACCTTTAAGGTTAACCATATCCTCAAAGCACTGTTCGCAGAGGGCGATATGCTGCTGGTGGATTACAAGCTGGAATTTGGCGTATTCAAAGGTGAAATAGTGCTGGGCGATGAGTTCTCACCGGATGGTTGCCGCCTATGGGACGCCAACACCCGTGAAAAACTCGATAAAGATCGCTTCCGCCAGGGGTTGGGCGGTGTGATTGAGGCTTACGAAGAAGTTGGCCGCCGTCTGGGGATTACGTTTCCCGCTTAAAGCTTAAGCATTGCTTCATGGCGTCTCGTAAGATTCGATAGCCACCACCTCTAGTGTGGTGGCTTCGCTGTTTTGGTATGGCTGAAACTTAACGTCCACATCACGCAGGCGCACGCCATATAGGCGGCCAGAGGCAGCGCCTTTTTGCTGATAAGCTGGTCTCGGGTCTTGTCTCAACACTTGTTCTATTAGTGCGTGTAAGGTAACGCCATCTTGCCGTTGGGCAAGCGCTGCTAGGGCCGTTGGATGGAAAGTGACTTCAATCAATGGCGGCGTACTAGGCGCAAAGCCTGAGCGCGCATCAGGACATGCTTCGGCCCAGGGCAGGTAGGGCTTTATATCCACTACCGGAGTGCCGCTGACCAAGTCGCAGCCTGATAGCGTCAGCGTCACGCCGTTTTGAGTGTTAATGCCTGTTAAAGCTACCAGTGAAAGCCCTAGGCGATTCGGGCGGTGCGTGCTGCGGCTGGCAAAAACGCCCACCTTTTTGTTGCCTCCCAGGCGCGGTGGTCGTACTAACGGCGACCAGCGCTCAGGGCTCTGGTGAAAAATGAAGGTTAACCAGAGATGGCTGAAATCTTCTAGGCCACGCACTGTTAACGGGTCGTTGTAAGGGGCCGTGAGTACAAGTCTGGCCTGTGCGGCTGGTGCGAGCCCGGGCTGGCGCGGAATGCCGAACTTGTCCGGGTAGTCGCTCACCACATGGCCAATGGGAGATAGCGTAAAATGCTCGTTGTGCAGGGCGTCGTCCATCACACTGCCTTTTACTGGAAACTGGCCGCGTAGTATAAAGCAGGCCGGTAAATTAAGTGTGATCGAATGATCCTTTATCGAAAGAACCTTTTTCAAATGTACGCCGAACAGCTCAGAGGTGACGTATGACCAATACCGAGGAGCACAAAACGGTAGTGCCCACAGGCGCGCGAGTGATTTATCGCGCAGCGTTGGCACGCGACGCGGCTGATCAGGCTGAAGTCTTTTATCATGCTGTGATGCAGGGCGCGGCGGCTCATTACACGCTCTCCGAGAGGCGTGCGTGGGCTCAGGCCCTGCCACGAGAGGGCAGTGCGTGGGCGGTGCGCCAAGCGCTGTATACCACGCTAGTAGCTACTTGCGATGGCCGGTGCGTCGGGTTTCTGGAGTTGGGCTTATCCACAGGGCGAATTGAGACGCTCTATGTATGGCCGTCATTAGCAGGCCGCGGCATTGGCGCGACGTTGCTTGTCCACGCAGAGCGAATGTTGCTTGAAGAAGGCAAAGGGCGCGTGGAGATAGAGGCGAGCCTGGTGCTATATGAGCGCCTGCTGCGCCGCGGCTGGGAGAGCCACGGCGAACAGTGGGTGGAGCGCAGTGGAGAGCGGCTCCAGCGTTACCGGCTATCAAAGTCTCTTAGCGCCATTGAAACGTAGGTCGATTCATAATGAGTCCTTACACGCTATAGCTGCGTGTAATGCGCATCGATAAATCAATCGAGGCGATATCCTTGGTGAGCGCGCCGCTAGAGATACAGTCGACGCCGGTGTCGGCAATCGCCCGCAACGTGTTGGCATCCACGTTGCCTGAGGCTTCCAGTGTGGCGCGGCCACCGTTAATTTCGACCGCAACGTAAAGGTCTTCAATGGCGAAGTTGTCGAGCATCACAATATCGGCACCGGCGGCCAGCGCCTGATCCAATTCCTCAAAGGTTTCGACTTCCACTTCCACGGGCAGGTCGCTGGCCAACTTCCGTGCCTGGGCGACCGCCGCTTGAATACCACCACAGGCGGCGATGTGGTTTTCTTTGATCAAAAACGCATCCCAGAGACCAAGCCGATGATTGTGGCCACCGCCACAGGTAACTGCATATTTCTGCGCTAGGCGCATGCCAGGCAGTGTTTTGCGTGTGTCGAGCAGGCGTGCGTTGGTGCCTTCAATCAGGTCGGCATAGGTGCGCGTTGCGGTGGCCGTAGCAGACAGTGTTTGCAGCACATTGAGGGCCGCGCGTTCGCCGGTGAGCAGTGTTCGAGCGGGACCTTCTAGGGTTAAGAAGCACTGGCCTGCCTCAAGCTTATCACCGTCGGCGGCGTGCCAGCTTAAGCTTGCACGGCTATCCAGGCGGCGAAAGATTTCGTCCACCCAGGCTGCGCCGCATAGCACGGCGGCTTCGCGGGTAATAATATCTGCCGTGGCCCACTGGTGCTCAGGGATCAATTGCGCGGTAATGTCGCCAGGGCCAACGTCTTCTGCTATCAGACGAGCAGCGCTGGCGCGGATTTCTTCGGCAAGAGCAGATTGATAGTGCATAGCGTTGGATTCTCTAGGCATCTTAAAATGTGTACGGCCAGTATAATGAAAGAAAGTGGTGAATGAGAGCGCTAACGAAGAGGAGGCCTTGCGCGTGGAAAATCAACAAACGCTTAGCGGCTGGTGGGAAAGTGCACGAAAAGTCGTCTCGCCTAACGTTGATAATCGGCCTGGCGGCGAGGTGTCGCTGCTGGTTATTCATGCGATCAGCCTACCGCCGGGCGAGTTTAGCGGTACTGCGATCGAAGCGCTGTTTACCAATCAGTTGGTGATCGATGAGCATCCTTTTTTTACTGGCATTGCCCACCTGCGCGTATCTGCTCACTTGTTGATACGCCGCGATGGCGAGTGCGTCCAGTTTGTTGATACCGACCAGCGTGCCTGGCATGCAGGGCGTTCTTGCTGGTGGGATGCGCGGCAAGCGGTGTGGCGCACGACGCTTAATGATTTCTCAGTGGGTATTGAGTTAGAAGGGGATGATGTAACGCCGTTTACCAAAGCGCAGTATCAAACGCTGGGGCGGGCGACAAAGTGGTTAATGAGCCGCTACCCACAGCTGGATAGTAGGCGTATCACCGGCCATGCGCATGTCGCACCACTGCGTAAAACAGACCCTGGCCCAGCATTTGATTGGGCGTATTTTTATAGACTGCTAAAAGAATAGTGGTGAATGCTGACGTTTATAAGCGCATCCATATAAGTGCTTCATTAGTGAAATAATAAAACGGTAGTTTAATTACGGGATGCAGGCATTTAGTCATACTGGCTGATGTTCTATAAATCGCTTATGTTGCAGTGCAATAGTTTGTTTTCGATAGGCTTTTACGTTGATCTAGAATTGGCAGCGTGGCGACTTTGCGGTATCTTCACCTATACAAAAGGCTAACTTTTACGACATTTGTGTAGCTTTACTACATCAAGATGTACGTAGCTTGTTGAATGTAGAGCGAAAACCTATCCGGCAACCATTTGCCGGCTGAATGTTGGTGCGTAGTGGTATGCCACACCACCGCCCCAGGCCCTACCGGGTAGCGGGGATTATTGTCATTTATCGTCATTCGGAGAGACCTCTATGAGTCTGAAGACAAGAGAAGATCTCGATCCGATCGAAACTACGGAATGGATAGACTCCTTAGAATCGGTGTTGGATCGTGAGGGCGAAGATCGTGCCCGCTACCTAATGACCCGCCTGGCGGATCGTCTGCGCCGGGATGGGATGAAGGTACCCTTCTCGGTGACAACCCCGCACCGTAATACGATCCCGGTTCATCGCGAAGCGCCGATGCCTGGTGATTTGTTCATGGAGCGCCGTATCCGCTCTTTGATTCGTTACAATGCGATTGCGCAGGTTATTCGTAATAACCGTGCCAAGCCGGGCCTGGGTGGCCATATTGCCAGCTTTATGTCATCTGCAACGCTATATGACGTAGGCTTTAACCACTTCTTCCGCGCTGCTAAAGATGATTTTGCCGGTGACTTGATTTATATCCAGGGTCATGTGGCGCCAGGCATCTACGCCCGTTCTTTCTTAGAAGGACGTCTAAGCGAAGCGCAGATGGATAAGTTCCGCCAGGAAGTCGATGGCGATGGACTTTCTTCTTACCCGCACCCGTGGCTAATGCCCGATTACTGGCAGTTCCCCACGGTATCGATGGGGCTAGGGCCGATTCAGGCGATTTACCAGGCTCACGTGATGAAGTATCTGCATCATCGCGAGCTGAAGGATATGCACGACCGTAAAATCTGGTGCTTCATGGGTGACGGCGAGTGTGACGAGCCGGAATCGCTGGGCGCTATTTCATTGGCGGGTCGTGAAAACCTAGACAACCTGATCTTCGTGATCAACTGCAACCTCCAGCGTCTTGACGGTCCTGTTCGCGGTAACTCGCGCGTCATGGACGAGTTCGAGGGCGTATTCCGTGGCGCTGGCTGGAACGTTATTAAGGTCGTTTGGGGCCGTCACTGGGATCCGCTGTTCGAGAAGGATAAAAAAGGCATCCTTCAAAATCGCATGGACGAAGCGGTCGATGGCGAGTATCAGAACTACAAAGCCAACGGCGGAGCCTACACCCGTGAGCACTTCTTTGGTAAGTATCCAGAAACCGAAGAGATGGTTAAAGACCTGTCTGACGACGATATCTGGAAGCTCAACCGCGGCGGCCACGACCCGTTCAAGGTCTATGCGGCGTACAACGAAGCGGTTAACACCTCTAACGGCAAGCCGACGGTCATTTTAGCGCATACCGTTAAAGGCTACGGTATGGGTAGCGGCGATGGTGAAGCTGAAAACGGCGCGCACCAGGTCAAGAGCATGGAACACGAAGCGCTCAAGACCTTCCGCGACCGCTTTGGCATTCCGCTGACCGACGAGCAGTTGAAAGACGTGCCTTACTACAAGCCGGATGATGAATCTCCCGAGCTTAAGTACATGCATCTTCAGCGTGAACGCTTGAATGGCTATCTGCCCAGCCGTCGCAGTGATTTCGAAGCCTTAGAAATCCCTTCGCTGGAAGATAAAACCTTTGCCTCGCAAATGGTTGGTTCGAAAGGTCGTGAAGTCTCTACCACTATGTCTTTTGTGCGGATACTCAACGGCTTGGTCAAGGATAAGAAGCTAGGCAAGTATGTTGTGCCGATTATCCCTGATGAAGCGCGTACTTTCGGCATGGAAGGCATGTTCCGTCAGCTAGGTATCTATACCGCTGAAGGTCAGAAATATGAGCCGGTCGATAAAGGCCAGATCATGTTCTACCGCGAGGATCAGAAAGGTCAGATTCTTGAGGAAGGTATTACCGAGCCGGGCGCGATGTCTGCCTGGATCGCCGCGGCAACGTCCTACAGTAATAACCATGTGACGTTATTGCCGTTCTACATCTATTACTCAATGTTTGGTTTCCAGCGTATTGGCGACCTAGCTTGGGCGGCGGGTGACCTGCAGGCGCGCGGCTTTATGGTCGGCGGCACGGCGGGGCGTACCACGCTTAACGGCGAAGGGTTACAGCATCAAGATGGCCATAGCTTGCTTCAGGCGTCGCTCATTCCTAACTGCCGTAGCTACGACCCGACCTATGCGCATGAAGTGGCGGTTATTGTTCAGGATGGTTTGAAACGCATGTTCACCGATAAGGAGAACTGCTTCTACTACCTGACCGTGATGAACGAGAACTACGAGCATCCTGTGCTGGAAGACGTGCCGGTCGACGATATCGTCAAAGGCATGTACCTGCTGCGCGAAACCAAGGGTGACAAAGGCCGGGTTCAACTGCTTGGTTCTGGCACCATTCTGCGTGAAGTAGAAGCGGCGGCCGAGCTGCTTGAAAACGAGTGGGGCATTGGCGCCGACATTTGGAGCGTGACCAGCTTTAACGAGCTGCGTCGTGAAGCGCTGCTGCTAGATCGTGAAGCTTTCCTAAGCCCAGATGCTGAAGCGCTCAAACCGCACGTCACGAAGTGCTTGGAAGGTCGTGAAGGACCGGTTATTGCTTCGACCGATTACATGAAGCTCTACGCTGATCAAGTGCGTGCTTGGGTGCCGGGCGACTACACTGTACTAGGTACCGATGGCTATGGTCGTTCGGACACGCGTGAGAAGCTGCGTTACTTCTTCGAAGTTGACCGTTACTTCGTCACCGTCGCTGCGCTGCGTGCGCTGGCAGACCGTGGCGAGATTGATCGCAAGCTTGTCGGCGAAGCGCTGAAGAAGTACGGCATTGATGCCAGTAAGCCTAATCCGCTGACTAGCTAAACCGCTGCCCGGTGGGCAAGTGCCCACCGGCTCGATCCGATTTGGAAGGAGCGCGACCTTGAGTAGCGAAATCATCAAAGTTCCCGATATCGGTGGCGATACCGATGTCGAAATCATCGAGATTGCGGTGTCAGAAGGCGACGTCATTGAAGCGGAAGACACCCTGATCACTCTGGAATCTGACAAAGCCAGCATGGATGTGCCTGCTCCGAAAGGTGGCAAGGTCATTAAAGTGCTGGTCAAAGAAGGCGACACCGTTTCCGAAGGGGACGATATCGTTGAGCTAGAAGTTGAAGGCGGCGGCGAAAGTAGTGACGAGGGCGACGATGCGCAGCCAGATGCTGACGCTGAAAGCCAGTCAGAGGCCGAGCCGGCGAAAGAAGATAAAGCTGAAAAGCCGTCCCAAGAGCAAAAGCCTGCTGCTAAAAAGGCGGCCGGTGGTAAGCAAACGGTTGATATCATAGTGCCTGACTTGGGCGGCTCTGATAGCGTCGAAATTATTGAAGTCGCTGTAAGCGAAGGCGACGAAGTAGCGGCTGAAGACACGCTGATTACCTTGGAGTCTGATAAGGCCTCCATGGACGTGCCGAGCCCTTATAGTGGCAAAATCGTTACCTTCACTGTGAAAGAGGGCGATACCGTTTCCGAAGGCGATGTTATTGGCCAGATGGAAGTCACGGGTGAAGGCGGCGAAGAAGAGACTGAGGAAGCATCTGACGAGGAAGCTTCTAGCCAAGCCAGCAGCGAGCCGGAAGAGTCGTCTGAAGAAGACGATGATCAAGACGAGGCTACAAGCGGCGAGCCGGAGCGCAAAGAAATTCGCGTGCCGGAGATGTCGGGTGCCTCTGACGTGCCGATTATTGAAATTGGCGTGGCCGCAGGCGATGAGATCAACGTGGAAGATGCGCTGATCACGCTGGAATCTGACAAAGCCTCGATGGACGTGCCCAGCCCCTATAAAGGTAAGCTCATTGAGCTAACCGTTAAAGAGGGCGACACCGTCTCTGAAGGCGATGTGATTGGCTATATCGAAGTGGCTGCCAGCGGTAAAAAAGCCGCGCCGAAAAAGGCCGCCCCTGAGAAAGCTGCGCCTGAAAAAGATAAAGGCAGTGCTAGCCCAGCCAGCGATAAGGCCTCTGCCTCACCGGCGGGTACGCCAAGCCCTGAAGCACAGATAGCGGCACACAAGCCCCGTGATGGCAAGTTAGTTCATGCCGGACCTGCGGTACGTATGCTGGCCCGCGAGCTGGGTGTCGATATCGGTCTAGTGAAGCCTAGCGGCCCGAAAGATCGCGTGCTCAAAGAAGAC
This sequence comes from Halomonas sp. AOP5-B2-8, assembly GCF_052376475.1. NCBI lineage: Bacteria > Pseudomonadati > Pseudomonadota > Gammaproteobacteria > Oceanospirillales > Halomonadaceae > Halomonas > Halomonas sp. AOP5-B2-8. Next base: position 31,359 of record NZ_JBQSVS010000002.1, read on the forward strand.
GTGCAGTCTTACGTCAAGCAGGCAATTGCCAATCAGGGAGCTGCTCCACAAGGCGCCGCCGCGGCGACTGGCGGCGCGGGTATTCCGCCAATCCCCGCCGTCGACTTCAGCCAGTTTGGTGAAGTGGAAGAGAAGCCGATGGGGCGTCTGCTCAAAATGGGCGCTACCAACCTGCATCGCAGCTGGCTCAATGTTCCTCACGTCACGCAGTTTGACGAAGCGGACATTACCGAGCTTGAAGCCTTCCGCAAGGCCATGAAGGCTGAAGCCGAAGCGCAGGGGGCTAAGCTCACGCCGCTACCGTTTATGGTCAAAGCCTGTGCTTTTGCACTGCGTAAATTCCCGCAGTTCAATGTCAGCTTGAAGGGCGATGGTGAAACGCTGGTATGGAAGAACTATGTCCATATTGGTATCGCTGTTGATACCCCTGATGGCCTGATGGTGCCTGTGCTGCGTGATGCTGATAAAAAGTCCTTGATTGAGATTGCTAAGGACATGGCTGATCTGGGCAAAAAAGCACAAAGCAAAAAGCTCAAGCGTGATGAAATGACCGGTGGTTGCTTCACTATTTCGAGCCTCGGTTCTATTGGTGGTACGGCATTTACACCGATCGTCAACGCGCCGGAAGTCGCTATTCTGGGTGTGTCGAAAGCGCAGATGAAGCCGGTATGGGATGGCAATGCTTTCCAACCGCGTTTGATGATGCCGCTTTCGCTCTCTTATGACCACCGAGCGATCAACGGAGCTGATGCAGCACGCTTCACCGCCTTCTTGGCAGACGTACTGACTGATATTCGTCGTTTACTTCTGTAATCGATAGAATTAAAGCTTCACAAGCGGCGCCCCTTGGGGCGCCGCTTGTGTTTGGTTTGAATACGTCGTGCAGATATTGGCATTTTCAGTTCTAAAAGCGACCAAAGTAGAGTTTTAAACGGCTATTTGTGCTCACCTAGCTGTTTTAATTTAAAAAAGTGGAATAAAAACGGGTCTCTCAGGCTTTTGGGGAGTTGTGTCGTCTGGTGGGCACGGTTATTGTCGAGTAATACATTTTTTCATATTTTTAAACTTCAAGGAGCAGTGCCATGCGTTTAATCCTGTTGGGTGCCCCCGGCGCCGGGAAGGGGACTCAAGCTCAGTTTATTTGTGAGCAATTCAAGATTCCTCAGATTTCCACCGGGGATATGCTGCGCACGGCCATTAAAGATGGCACTGAGCTGGGCCTAAAAGTAAAAGAGATCATGAACAGCGGCGGCTTGGTGTCAGACGACATTATTATCGATCTGGTTAAAGAGCGCATCGGCCAGCCGGACTGCGAAAACGGCTTTCTATTCGATGGTTTTCCACGCACGATCCCCCAGGCTGACGCGATGAAAGAAGGCGGTGTAAAGCTGGATCACGTAGTGGAGATTGCCGTGCCCGATGAAGAAATCGTCAATCGTTTAGCCGGGCGTCGCGTTCATCCAGCCTCTGGCCGTGTCTACCACGTTGAGCATAATCCACCCAAAGAGCCGGGCAAGGATAATGTCACTGGCGAAGCGCTTATTCAGCGTGAAGATGATCAAGAGTCCACGGTGCGTAATCGTTTATCGGTTTATCATGATCAAACGGCCCCGTTGGTCGATTACTATCAGCAATGGGCAACGGAAGATGCTGAAAGCGCCCCGCAATACCACCGTATTGAAGGTGTAGGCAGTGTGACCGACATTACCCGCCAAGTGAAAGAAGCGCTGAACTAAGTCGCAAAACGCACTACATTGGCTATATACAGAACTTTGATGATGGCTCGCTTTAAGCGGGCCATCGTCGTGTTAGCGTGGTGTGGGTATAATGTCGCAATGTTTCTTTCGAGTGGCCCTTTGCTATGCCGTTATATTTGCTTGCCCTTGACGCCTCATCGAGCGCTTGCTCCGTCGCTCTGCTGCGCCAAGAAGATGCCTCTGACACTGGGCATCTAGCGCCCGAGAACTTAACGCCAGAACATCCGAAGACCGAATGCCTGGCGCGTTTTGAAATGACGCCTCGCGCCCATACGCGTCGATTACTGCCGATGGTAGATGAAGTGCTTGCCGAGGCGCAGGTAACCCCAGCTCAGCTTGACGCCGTAGCGTTTGGTCGCGGCCCAGGGTCGTTTACCGGGTTGCGCATTGCCGCAGGTGCTGCCCAGGGGCTTGCCTTTGGTTTGGACCGCCCGCTCCTGGGTATTTCTACGCTGGAAGCCCTTGCCCTTCAGGCACACCGGCGCTATCACCTGCGCCATGTTGTGACGGCTATCGATGCCCGTATGGGCGAGATCTATGCTGCAACGTGGCATTGCCTGAAAGACACTATTACGGTGATGAGCGCGGAGGCCGTGTTAGCCCCAGAGGCGATGCGCCTGCCCAGCGGAGAAACCGACTGGGTCGGCGTCGGCAGCGGCTTTACGTTATGGGAGCGCTTCACAACTGATGTGCAGCTTAGTATGCCCCAGCACTTGTGTGACCTTGAGCCTCGCGCTGAAGAAATGGTATGGCTAGCGGCGCGTGACTTTGCTGCTGGGCTTGGCCAAGCGGCGCATTTGATTCAACCGGTTTATCTGCGTAATGACGTTGCTTGGAAAAAGCCCGCGTGATCGGTGTGCCGAGTGACCTTGAGAGCGATATTAATAACATCGCTTTGCCAGCGGGTTTGCGCCTAATACAAGGCGATGAAGGGCTGGCGCTGGTGGGTAATGAGGATCGCTACGGGAAGCCGCTAAGCGTCGATTTTACGGCGGGCAAGGCTGCCCATCGACGCCGCTTTGGCGGTGGGCGTGGTCAGCTAGTCGCCAAAGCCTGCGGGCTGAGCAAAGGCGTATCGCCGAGCATTGTTGATGCAACTGCAGGGCTGGGGCGCGATGCCTTTGTACTCGCAAGCCTCGGTGCGCAGGTGCTGTTAATTGAGCGGGTAGCGGCGATTGCAGCGCTGCTGGAAGATGGCTTAAAGCGGGCATTGAAGCATAGCGAGACGGCAGATATTGCTGCACGCATGATGCTCACACACGGCGATGCTGCTCAATCGTTGGCGCAGCTGGTTGCCAGCGCCTGTTTTACGCCGCAGGTCATACATCTTGATCCTATGTTTCCCCACCGTGAGAAGTCCGCGCTGGTGAAAAAAGAGATGCGCCTGTTTCGCGAGCTCGCCGGTGATGATAACGATGCCCCGCGGCTGCTTGAGGCAGCGCTGGATGTGGCGACGCATCGCGTGGTCGTTAAGCGTCCGCGCAAGGCGCCGCCTATTGCTGGGCCTGCGCCTCAGCACACGCTAGAAGGCAAAACCAGTCGCTATGATTTATACGTCCATCGTTCGTTAGTACGGTAGCTCACCGGTAACGCAAGGAGTACCCATGCAGAATGCGTGGCGAGAAGGGAATCATTTTACGTTGCTGCCAGAAGCCACGCGCTTTCTTCCGGCCATGTTTGAAGCGGTCAATGCCGCGCAGCACTATGTGCTGGTCGAACTTTATCTGATGGAGTCTGGCGAGCTTGCGAGTCAAGCTATTGATGCGCTCATTGGCGCTGCAGGGCGCGGCGTCTGTGTCTGTTTGCTACTCGATGGCTACGGCTCGATGGGGCTGTCCCGTGATGATCGACAGCGGTTGAAGCAGGGCGGTGTTCAGCTACGCTTTTTTAACCCGCTAGGCTTTCACTCTTTAGCCCTGAACTTGAGCCGCGATCACCGTAAAATTGTTGTTATTGACGGTGAGCAGGCGTTTACCGGTGGTTTTGGTGCGGTCGATGAGTTTCTCAATGCTTGGTACGAGATTGCGCTGCGTATTGAGGGCCCGGTTGTGGCTGATTGGGAGCTGCTATTTCGGCGGCTGTGGCATTCGCGTCTAACCCGCGCTGAAAAGGGTGACGAACGTGCGGTCGGGTTGCCTGAAAGACGCGAGCCGCAGGCGCAGCTTAACGGCATGCCCGGGCGAGCGATGTCGGCACGGGGCTATCGCTATCAAGCTATTCGCCATTCATTGCACGGGCGTGTGAGTAATGCCAAAACACAGCTATGGCTATGCACGCCGTATTTTGTGCCCACGTTTGCCCTGCGCCGCCGCTTAGTTCGAGCGGCGCGTCGAGGTGTTGATGTGCGCTTACTGCTGCCCGGTGCCAAGCATGATCATCCCGGCGTTCGTTTTGCCGGCCAGCGTTTTTATCAGACAATGCTCAAGGCCGGGGTGCGTATCTTTGAGTTCCAGCCGACATTTATTCATGCCAAGTTTGTGCTCGCCGACGAGTGGGTCAGTATCGGTTCGTGTAATTTTGATCACTGGAACTTGCACTGGAACCTCGAGGCCAATCAAGAGGTAATGGACCCACGGCTGGCAACTGAAGTACGCCAGCTTTTTGAGCGCAACTTCGCCACCAGCCAAGAAGTGGATGCGAAAACGTGGGCAGCGCGCCCCTGGGGGCAGCGCGCCAAAGAGTGGGTCTATGGGGTCCTAGATGCGATGGTGACGCGTCTTAAATAGCGCTTGAAACTGACTCTTGAAGCCTGCTCTTGAGACCTGTTCTCGAGACCTGTTCTTGAAACCCGCTTTGAAAATTAGCACATGGAAGTTTGCAAGAGCGCCTAGCGTTTTTTACCTTTAGCGGGCGTCTTCTTGCGTGGTTTAGGCTTAGGCGTTTCCGGCGGCACGCGGTAGTGCAGGTAAAGATCCAGCACCAGCTCTGGCAGCTGTACCACCAGCGACTCTTGGCGCTGCTGGTCCTTGGCTAGTTCGACCATGTCTGGCTCGTCGTCGAACAGGCCCGATAGCAGCATGAACGGCAGTAGTAGTGTGGCCGCAGCCTCTTCATCGTCCTGGAACCAGGCGCTCTCATCGCTGAAAACGCCTTCCATGAAGCCCGCACACCAGTCGCCAATCGGGGTGTCTTCAGCAGGTTCGCCGCCTAGCGTCAGCTCGAAAGGCAGTTCCGTTAAGCCGCCTTGCTCCAATACCGCCACTGCATTGTCACGCAGCAGGGTGAGTAGTGTAATAATCTCATCGCGCTCGGCGTCATCGGCGTAACGCGGCTCTCCTTGGAACAGCTCGGCCAGCCACTGGCCGGGCGGCAGCTCACTAGGCGCGACGGCAAGCGCGACTAAGAATCCATGGGCGGAGATTAGATCCAGGGCGTCTTCATCCACTTGATCTGAAGCAAGGAAGTCGTCCAATCTATCCAACTGCTCATCGTCGAGCAGGGGGTGCGGTGGCGTGTTCGGTTCTTGGGTGTCGCTACGCTCTGCCATGAGTAAAGCCTCATTAATGCGAATCGGTCATCATCGGATACTATGTATCCCTATCAACGTGTACCTATTACGGCTAGTTTATCACTAATGAGTACTATACCTCTGCCTCCATGGCCTGCTGCCGAACTGGCCGCCATGACGACAACCGATTTGCACCATGCCGCGTGCACGCGCGTAGAGCAGGCGTGGCAACGCTGCTGTGAGGTATGCCCGCCGCTGCCCGCTCCGAAGGTTTGGTTTGACTTACGAGGCGCCTGCGCTGGCCAGGCGCATCTCAGCCGTGGCGGCTTACGCTTAAACCCGGTGCTGCTAAGTGAAAACCGCACGGCTTTTTTTGATGACGTTATCCCACATGAAATGGCCCACTGGCTGGTATTTCATTTAGATAATGGCCCACGCTTGAAGCCTCACGGACGTGAGTGGAAAACGGTGATGCGGGATCTGTTCGGTTTGGCGCCACGTGTGACGCATCAGTTCGATATTCAGCAGGCGCAGTCGGCACCTTATCGCTATCAGTGTGGCTGTCGAATTCATCGTTTTACACCAAGACGCCACGCGCTAGCGGCAAGCGGACGTGGGTATCGCTGCCGACACTGTGTTAAGACCTTGGTCTACGCACCAGAAAATACGTCCTGATGTTAATTTAAGCATATGTTTTTTAAGTAAAAGTTTTTAATACCAATGTCTAAAGGGAAGCTTGCTCACGGAGGTTTATGCTAGAGGAACCTTATTGGCAGTCGATAGGCCTGATAATACTCAGCCCACGTCATAAAGACAGATGTCGACGACAGTTTCTTTAGCACGATCATTTATTTAGAAAGTGCATTTTCACGCACAGAGGCAATGTCATGAGCAATCAACAGAAAGTCTATCCGGTGCGCGACGATTTCGCCGCCAAAGCATGGGCCGACAAAGCCAAGTATGAGGCTATGTATCAGCAGTCGCTGGACGATCCGGAAGCCTTCTGGGCAGAGCAGGCCCAGCGCCTTGACTGGGTTAAGGCACCTACTAAGATCAAAAACACTTCCTTTGCGCGTGATAACGTCGATATCCGTTGGTTTGAAGATGGATTGCTTAACGTCAGCGCCAACTGTTTGGATCGCCACTTAGACAAGCGTGGCGATCAAACTGCGATTATTTGGGAGGGCGATAATCCCAATGAATCCAAGCGCATTAGCTATCGCGAGCTGTACGCACGTACGAACCAGCTAGCCAACGCGCTAAAAGAGCTAGGGATTGGTAGGGGCGATACCGTCACGCTGTATATGCCGATGATTCCTGAGGCCGCTATGGCGATGCTTGCCTGTGCGCGCATTGGTGCGGTGCACTCGGTGGTATTTGGCGGCTTCTCTCCGGATGCGGTTGCCCAACGCGTGATTGGTTCGGACTCCAAGCTAGTGATCACGGCCGATGAGTCGGTGCGGGGTGGCAAGCACGTGCCGCTTAAGGAAAACGTGGATTCCGCACTGACCCGCGAAGGCACTGACGTATGCAAAAATGTACTGGTGGTGAAGCGCACCGGCGGTGACATTGACTGGAAAGAAGGTCGTGATATTTGGTTTGATGCGCTTGTCGACAAACAGTCAAGCGAGTGCGAAGCCGAAGCCATGGGAGCGGAAGACCCGCTATTTATTCTTTATACCTCAGGCTCTACAGGTGCGCCGAAAGGACTCAAACACACCACCGGTGGCTACCTGACCTACGCCGCTATGACTCACCAGTATGTGTTTGACTATCAGGATGGTGAAATTTACTGGTGTACGGCGGATGTGGGCTGGGTAACGGGCCACAGCTATATCGTATATGGCCCGTTAGCTAACGGCGCGACGACCCTTATGTTTGAGGGCGTGCCGAACTATCCGACCCACGGTCGGATGGGCGAGATCGTTGATAAGCACAACGTTAATATTCTTTATACAGCGCCCACGGCGGTGCGTGCATTAATGGCGCACGGCGACAACGTTATGGATTCGAGCAAGCGTGACAGCCTGCGCCTGCTTGGCTCTGTGGGTGAACCGATCAACCCGGAAGCCTGGGAATGGTTCTATCGGGTTATCGGCAACGAGAATTGCCCAATTGTCGATACCTGGTGGCAAACCGAAACCGGCGGGATCATGATTGCCCCGCTGCCGGGTGCCACTCCGCTTAAACCTGGTTCTGCGACCGTACCGTTCTTTGGCGTGAAGCCGGCCTTGGTCGACAATGAAGGCAAGATACTTGAGGGTGCCACCGAAGGTAACCTGGCTATTCTCGATTCTTGGCCGGGGCAGGCGCGCTCTATCTGGAATGATCACGAGCGCTTTATCCAGACTTATTTTTCGACCTATGACGGTATGTATTTCACGGGTGATGGCTGCCGCCGCGATGAGGATGGCTACTATTGGATCACCGGGCGCGTTGATGACGTGCTTAACGTGTCTGGTCACCGCATGGGGACCGCCGAAATTGAGTCATCATTGGTAGCACACAGCGCTGTTGCTGAAGCGGCCGTGGTAGGCTTTCCGCATGATATTAAGGGGCAAGGGATCTACATCTATGTCACCTTGAATGACGGTATCGAGGAGACTGACGAGCTCAAAAAAGAGCTGACGCAGTGGGTTCGGAAAGATATCGGCCCGATTGCATCGCCGGATGTCATTCAGTGGGCGCCAAGCTTGCCGAAAACTCGTTCCGGTAAAATCATGCGGCGCATTCTGCGCAAGATAGCCGCAAACGAGTGCGATGGGTTAGGCGATACCAGCACCTTGGCTGATCCATCGGTGGTCGACCAGTTGATTGAACATCGCGCGAATCAATAGCGGCGATATTTTTCTTTCAACAACATTCTTTTAATAACATTGGCGGTAATGCGCCGTTTTAATTAAACAGTGCCGACCCGAGTAGGTCGGCACTGTTGTGTTGGTTGATATGAATTTTTCTTTGTATGAGTTTTCAATGGTACGATCGATCGATCGATTACAAATTATGCATGTGATGCTTGGGCATGATGAGGCCCATGGGGTACCATGCTTCACAACCGCAAGAGCCTAGCGTCGGGGTAGCAGACAGCCCCGCTGTTCAAGGAACCGGAGAAATATCCATGGCAGTAGCTCATAAGTTTATCGTCGCTGACGATCACCCGCTGTTTCGTGCAGCGCTGACCCAAGCGTTACGCCAGTTAGCTCCCCAGGCGGAAATTGTCGAAGCAGATACCATGGAAGCCACTAATGAAGTGGTGAATCGCCACCCGGATGCTGACTTGATTCTCTTGGATCTGCATATGCCTGGGGCCCACGGCTTCTCTGGCTTGATTCAGTTACGTGGCCAAATGCCCGATATTCCCGTTGCTGTCGTATCTGGAAGCGACGAGCCTTACGTCGTTCGTCGTGCTATTGACTACGGCGCGTCGGGTTTTATCCCTAAATCTTCGTCTCTACAACTAATTGCTGAGGCCGTCGGTGAAATTCTTAAGGGTGAAGTATGGTTGCCCGAGGCATTAGCCAACGTGCTGGAAGAAACCAGTGAAGAGGAGTCGCGCTTTGCTGAAGCGATTGCTTCGCTTACCCCCCAGCAATTTCGCGTATTGAATATGCTGACGGAAGGGCTGCTGAACAAACAGATTGCCTACGAGCTGAGCGTTTCGGAAGCGACGATCAAAGCGCACGTGACCGCGATTTTGCGTAAGCTGGGCGTGCACTCACGTACCCAGGCCGTCATTGCTGCACAGAAGTTGGAAGTTGAGCCACCGAAGGTTGCATCGTAAGCGCTTACTAGCACGTTACGCGGCGCTTAACGCGCCGCGCGATTGGCCTGTAACGTACGTGTCAATAGCGCCCGCAGCGCAGCTGGTTTAACCGGCTTTAACAGCAGTTGGTAACCCGCCCGTTTGATTTCTTCAGCAACAGCTTCAGTTCGGTCAGCGGTGATCACAATGCCCGGCACGGCTCCTTCAAAGCGCTCGCTAAGCGCCTCCAGTGCCATCAAGCCAGTCACTTCATTATCCAGGTGATAGTCAGCCAGAATAGCATCGGGCTCACCGTCCATATTACGCAGAATGGATTTCGCTCCCCCAATGCTAGTGGCCGTAAATACTTCGCAGCCCCACCCGCTTAGCATGGCCGTCATGCCTTCTAGAATCAGCGTTTCATTGTCGATACACACGATACGCGTACCGTTCAATTTATGGCCACCACGGCGCATTTGAGGCTCTAGATCGGATGCGTTAGCTTCCCGGGCCGCCACTGTTGGCACGCTGACCGAGAAAACTGCACCTTTGCCTACCGTAGAGCGCACTTTGATAGGATGATCCAGCACACGGCTCATGCGATCAGCAATCGAGAGACCTAGCCCCAGCCCCTTTTCGCTTTCTTTATGCCGCGAGACTTGATCCAAGCGACGGAATTCTTGGAAAATTTCGGTCAGTTTAGATTCAGGAATGCCAGGGCCGCTGTCCCACACTTCAATAGAGAGCCAGCCATTTTGGCGGCGACAGCCCAGCAGTACCCGGCCCTCTTGGGTATAACGAATAGCGTTAGATAAGAAGTTTTGTACGATACGCCGCAGCATCTGAGGATCTGAGTCGACCCACAGCTGGGTCGGCACTACTTCTAAATCCAGCCCTCTGTCGTCAGCCATTACCTCAAACTCGGCGCGCAGTGGGCGAAAGATATCCGCCAGCGGGAAGTGATTGCGACGTGGCGTTAAGGCGCCAGCATCTAGTTTAGAGATATCCAGCAGGGTGCTGAGCAGCTCCTCGGCCGCCTGGAGCGAGTTATCGATATGGCCAACGATGCGCTGGGTATCTGGGGTAGTGACATTTTGCATTAGCGCCGATGTAAACAGCCGGGCAGCGTTAAGAGGCTGCAGTAAATCATGGCTGGCCGCGGCGAGAAAGCGCGTTTTAGAGGCGTTGGCATCTTCCGCCAGCTGTTTAGCCTGGCGCAGGGCGAGCTCTGCCTCCGCGCGCACTCGGTTCTCCTGGCGCAGTGCTGCGTTGGCCTCCGAAAGCGCCTGAGTTCGCTCACGAACGCGCTCTTCAAGCGTTTCGTTGGTTTCCTCTAGGGCAATCTCAGCTTGGCGGCGCTCGGTAATATCTTGATAAAGGGCAAAGAAACCCAAAATAGTTTGGCTGTCGCCAAAGTGGGGCGTGTAGGTCACGAGCATATAGCGCATGGCCTCGTTAACGCGCAGCGAGACTTCAAAAATCACGCGCTCTCCGCTTAGTGCGCGGGTAACCCAGGGCGTGCGCTCCTCAGCCTGTTTGACCTGAAGCACGTCCTCAAAACGACGGCCAATGACCGCGTTGCGATCAATATTAAAAGCCTGCTCGTAGGCGCGGTTGGTAAACAGGTAGCGGCACTCTTTGTCGAAATAGGCGATCAGCGCGGGCACGTTGTCGGTATAAATACGAATATTGTTTTCCGAGCGGATCAGCGCCTCTTCGATACGCTTTTGCTGGGTAATATCCTGATAGGTATAAACAAAACCGCCACCCGGCATCGGGTTGCCCTGAACTTCCAGCACGCTGCCGTCCTGGCGATAGCGCACGTAGCGATGGGGCTGGCCTTCGCGAATATTGTCGAGCAGAAGCTGGACATGTTCTTCTGGATCTCCCGGGCCATATTCGCTGTTGTGGGCGTTGTAGCGGAAGATGCGATCAATCGGCGCCCCGACGCGAATGAGATGGTCAGGGAAGCGGAATAGTTCCAGGTAGCGCTGGTTCCAGACCACCAGGCGCAGATTCTGATCGACTACGCTGATGCCCTGGTTGATATTTTCGATAGTGGCTTGCAGCAGCGCTCGGTTGAACTCCAATACCTGTGATGCTTCATCGACAATTGAAATCACGTCCGAAATGCCGATGCCGCGGCCTTGAAGCGCCGAGTTGACCACAATTCGAGCAGATGATGCGCCGAGCACTGAGGCCAGAAAACGCTCGGTAAACTGAATGATATCAATCGATGCGCGGGTGCCGTCATCCAGCGGTTTGCCCGTGCGGCGGGCGTAGTCTTCAAAAGCGCGACCCACTTGGCTGGCGCCTAGAAAACGCTCGCAGAGCACTTTTAAATCGCCCACGGTGGTTGCCCCGGTCCAGGGCCGGTTGACCGAGGTCTGGCGTGTTTCCACGCTATCGACAAACAGTGATGCCTGAATACGCTCAACTACTCGCTGAGAGGTGACCTGGGAGACAAAAATGTAGCAAAACAGGTTAATCCCAAGGGACAGCATCACACCGTGGGTAAAGCTATCGCCCAAATTAAGCCCAAAGAGTGCCGTTGGCGATAGCCAGTTAAGCCCAAGCGGTCCACCTTCAAGCCACAGGGTTGGCAGCACGCCGGCATTGATCATGGCGGGCATTAGCAGGCTATATACCCAGATCGCGAAGCCTGCGTTCATGCCGACGATAACCCCGAACCGATTGCCGCGCTTCCAGTAAAGCCCGCCAATCACTGCGGGTGCAAACTGCGCTGCGGCCGCAAACGACAGCATGCCAATAGAGGCCAGCGAGGTGAACTCAGCAAGCAGCTGGTAAAACCCGTAGGCCATGGCCAGTACAGCGACAATCGTCAGGCGACGAGTGCGCAGCACCAGACGGCCATAGTCGCGTGCTTTGGTATCAAACCAGCGCAGGCGAAAGAGCGCTGGAATGATAATTTCGTTGGAAATCATGATGGATACCGCCACCGCAGCGACAATCACCATGCCCGTTGCAGCAGAAAATCCGCCAATAAAGGTGAGTAGCGTCAGCCACTGGTGTCCTGACGCCACCGACAGCGCCAGGACGTAGGTGTCGGGCTCTACGCCGGTTTCAGAAAATAACAGTAGCCCGGCCGCGGCTAGGGGCACTACAAAAAACGCAATGGCTAGCAGATAAAGTGGAAACAGCCAGCGGGCTTTGGAGGCATCGTCAGGGTGGATGTTTTCCACCACCGCCACGTGAAATTGGCGCGGCAAGCAAAGAATCGCCAGCATGGCGAGTAGTGTTTGCGCCCAGAAGCTTTGGCCAAAGTCCTGATTGGCGAGCTGGCGCTGGAGCTGAAGCTGGCTCTCGGCATGGCCCATTAATTCCCCTAGACCGCCAAACATACCCCAGGTGACAAAGGCACCGAGCACCACGAAAGCCAGCAGCTTGACCAGCGATTCAAATGCGACCGCATGAATTAATCCTTCGTGATGTTCGGTGGCATCAGTGTGCCGGGTGCCGAATAAAATCGCGAAGATAGCCATGACAATGGCGACATAGAACGCCGTATCGCCAAACAACGGCGTATGAGTTACATCGGTGGCGTCGGTGAGTACGCTAAACGTGGTGGAAACCGCTTTCAGCTGTAGAGCAATGTAGGGAAGGGTTCCGACCAGCGCAACGAGACTGGCAAAGGCGGCCAACGATTGAGTTTTGCCGTAGCGGGAGGCAATAAAGTCGGCAATAGACGTAACGTTTTGGTGCTTAGCAACACGGATCATTTTGGCCAGCACGGGCCAGAAAAGTAAAAACGTTAATATGGGCCCAACAAAGATACTGGCGAACGACCAGCCGGCTGTAGCGGCTTGCCCTACGGCACCGTAAAAGGTCCATGAAGTGCAGTAAATCGCCAACGCTAAGCTATAGATAATCGGACGCCGGCGGGTGGCGCCATGCGTGCGCGCTCGGCGGTCACCGTACCATGCTATGCAAAACAAAACGGCAATATAGAGGAACGATACCGCGACCAGTAGCCCGCCGTGAAACATGCTTTTCTCCCGCCAGAGTTTGCGATCCGCTTAACGTGCGCTGCTGATAAAAGGCCTTATTCTAGGCGAAATATCGCGCGCTGTACGATCATTGATACGCAGGTTTGCTGGCGACAGTTAAAGCCTATGTGGCACAGACGTTGAGAAGCAGGGGGGAGCTATCGCGCAACGTGCGTATCTGCTCAAGGATGGGGGCGCGTGTCTCTTTATCGAGTGGGACTAATTCGCGGTTTTCGCAGTTAAGCAGATAAGGCTGGGTGATGATGATGTCCGTGTAATGGCGTTCAAACTGATAAAGGATAAACTCTGCTAAGCGGGCGCCATTTTGCTCGCTGAGACGAATGTTTTCGCTGTCGATCACGCTAAACTTCGTGGTCATGGGGATCGCAAACGTCCATGGGCGCCATACTGCCGTGGAGGTGTCGCTGGAAATCACCGTGGTGGTAGCGGGAAGCTGGGCCTGCTTATGCTCAAACCAGCTGTATTCCACCTGAACCTGATAGCCCAACATCCCCAGCCCGCCAAATACTGGCACTATCCATTTGGGTAGCCGTTTGCCGCTCAGCGTACGCAGTATTAAACCGATCCCTGCGGTCGCCAGGCCCGCAAACACGGCGGCGATCAAATGCCATATCATAAATTATCCTTATTAAAAGACATCGGGCCTCCCTGAGGAAGCCCGATGGTGGGTCGATTCCAAGGCGTGATCACCGCATTACGCTAACACGCCAGGAACGATTATGACTTAGTGATCTATTGCCATGCCAGCACCTTTCGGATAGCGAACGCTTTCCACTAGGTCCTGAATTTCTTGCGGCGGAGCTTTTGTCACGCTAGAGACCGCAAAGGCAACGGCAAAGTTAATCATTGCACCTACTGCACCGAAGGAGAGTGGCGAGATGCCTAGGAACCAGTTGTCAGGCGTGTTTGCCAGCATGTTGGTACCCGAAACAAAGAACCAGCCCAGATAGGTGAAGATATACAGCAGGGTGCTGATTAAGCCTGCCAGCATGCCGGCAATCGCGCCTGAATTGTTCATCCGCTTAGAGAAAATACCCATCATCAGCGCTGGGAACAGCGATGCACCGGCAATACCAAAGGCCAGGGCGACCGTTTGTGCTGCAAACCCAGGCGGGTTGAGCCCCAAATAGGTGGCCAACAATATCGCACCGCCCATTGAAATCCTTGCCGCCAGCATCTCGCCTTTTTCGCTGATTTTTGGGTTGATCATCGTTTTGATCAAATCGTGGCTGATGGCTGAAGAGATGGCCAGTAGCAAGCCCGCCGCGGTAGAAAGCGCCGCTGCGATGCCGCCTGCTGCAATCAAACCGATTACCCAGCCGGGTAGGTTGGCGATTTCAGGGTTAGCGAGTACCAGGATGTCATTATTCACGCTGAGCTCGTTACCTTCCCAACCACGATCGGTGTAGTCAACGGCATCATTGTAAAACTGAATGCGGCCATCGTTGTTGATGTCGTTGTAGGTGATCAGCCCAGTGTCTTCCCAGGTACGGAACCACTCAGGGCGCTCTTCGTATAGGATCGGCGTTTGCGCCGCTTCTTCGTAGTTCTCAACCTGCCCCGCCATCTCTGGATAGACCGTGGTCATCAGATTCAAGCGAGCCATGGAACCTACCGCTGGTGCGGTGAGGTAAAGTAGTGCAATGAAGACTAATGCCCAGCCGGCAGACCAGCGCGCGTCGGCCACTTTAGGCACGGTGAAAAAGCGAATAATAACGTGAGGAAGACCGGCAGTACCGACCATCAGCGACAGAGTGAACAGCACCATGTTGAGCTTGTTATCTACGTCAGCGGTGTAGTCTTGAAAGCCAAGTGCGCTTACGACGCTGTCCAGTTTCTCAAGCAGCGGCACGCCGGATTCGGTATGCGTACTGAACATCCCGAACATCGGAATGGGGTTGCCAGTTAACTGCATGGCAATAAACACCGCAGGGATAGTGTAGGCAACAATCAACACCACGTATTGAGCAACCTGGGTGTAGGTGATGCCTTTCATACCGCCAAATACGGCGTAGAGGAAAACGATTAGCGCGGCAAGCCAGATACCCCAAGTGTTGCTAACTTCCAAAAAGCGAGAGAAGGCAACACCTGCGCCGGTCATTTGACCGATAACGTAAGTAACGGAGGCGATAATCAAACATACAATCGCGACGAGACGCGCGGTATTGCTATAGAAGCGGTCACCGATGAAGTCTGGCACGGTGAACTTACCAAACTTACGCAAATAAGGCGCTAGCAGCATCGCCAGAATCACGTAGCCGCCGGTCCAGCCCATTAAGAAGGTGGAGTTCGCGTAGCCTCCAGAGGCGAGCAAGCCAGCCATAGAGATAAACGACGCCGCTGACATCCAGTCCGCCGCGGTAGCCATCCCGTTGGTGATAGGATGAACGCCGCCGCCGGCCACATAGAAGTCTTTCGTCGAGCCTGCTCGTGCCCAAATCGCGATGCCGATATAAAGGGCAAAGGAAGAGCCGACGAACAGTAAGTTAATTGCAAACTGGCTCATACCGGCTTACTCCCCAAGGCCATATTTTTGATCGAGCTTATTCATCTTCCAGGCATAGAAGAAGATCAGCACGATAAAGGTCAGAATTGAGCCCTGTTGTGCAAACCAGAAGCCTAAGTCAGTTCCGCCAACCGGAATGCCGGCCAGGAGAGGGCGAAAAAGGATAGCGCATCCGTAAGAAACGAATGCCCAAACGGCTAGGCATCCATAAATTAAGCGGACGTTAGCTTTCCAGTATTCAGCAGCATTGCTTTTGTCGTCTGCCATTGTGTTTCTCTCCACTTGTGATTTTTAAGGTTGGGAAAGTTCACGAGAAATAGCGTGTAATCCATCAAGGTAATCGTACGTCGAAAACTACTCAGTTTTAGGGCTGACGAACTGATATTTTTTAGTAAGTCAGCTTATTGTCAAGAAGACAAAGTTGAGTGAGTTAGTAACGTGCGATTACCCTGCATGGCTCAGTGCTAATAGTGGCTAATAAATGCAAAAAAATAAATCCCAGACTTTGGTATCAATGTGTAGCTAGATATCGATGGGTGATGTGCATGTTCTTGAAAATAAGAATTTTTAACCGCTATTTGAGCGAAGTTGGTCGGCGTTCTGAGAGCTATAGGACGATAGTCTAGTAGGTAAGTAAGTGGTGCGTTATTGGCTGCTTTAAATAAATACTTTGTTTTTAGTCTAATGCTGATAGAAACATATCAATACTTTGGTCGCGTCGCTAAAGTCGCTTCGACTTTAGCGTGATAGCTAAAGGTATAACAACCTTCTGCTTGCCTATTGGGAAGTGAATCCTTTATACCCGTATAGCGCGTTTCAAATAATAACAGCGGGTTTTTTATCGCGTAGAAGTAAGGATTGACTACCTCGGGTCAGCGCTGAGCGTTATGCCACGTTTTTTAGCCCACCTTTTAGTTGAATGAGGTCATGCACAATGGTTGAGGTGGACTTATCCCAACTGCCGTTTACGCTTCTTGATGATGAAGGACGTGACCACATTCGCCGTGGCATTGATCTCGCCTATTTTGATCGCGACGAAATTATTTTAGAGACAGGCCAAGTGGGTGAGTTTGTTTTCCTAATCCATAAAGGGGAAGTGGCTGAAATAGATGCCACCCTTCCATCGACTACCTCGCGTATCGGCCACTACACGCCAGGCGATATATTTGGCGCGATCAGTATTTTGAACGGTAAAAGCCGCTATCGCTTTAAGGCCGAGCAGGAGTGCTTTTGCTATTTATTGCCCAAAGCGCTGTTTCAGCAGCTTTGCCATCGCTACCCAGCCTTTAATGACTTCTTTCGTCAATCGTTGACCCACAAGGCGCGCTTGCTGACTGAAAAGCGCGCCGGAGGGGGCGTCGCCATGGCGGGTTTCATGCTGGCTAAGGTCAGCGAGTGCATGCGCGAGCCGCTGCTGGTTGCAGCATCTACCGATATTGCTAGTGCCGTGAAGCAGCTTAACGATAGCCATGCCGACAGCCTACTGGTGGACACCCAGGGTACGCTGGGAATGGTGACCAAAACCGATCTGCTCAATGGCTTGGTACTGGGTAGTTGCGATGTGACATCGCCGCTTAATGAGATTGCCCGCTTCAATTTAGTGACCGTTGAGCCGGGTCAGTACTTGTTTGAAGTATTGGTGCTAATGACACGGTATCAAGTAGCCCGAGTAGTGGTGATGGAAAACAGCGTTTTAACCGGCGTTGTCGAACTTACCGATGTACTTAGCTACTTTTCAAGCCGCAGTTTTGTTGTGAGCCTGCAGGTTGAGCAGGCGACCAGCTTGGCGGCGCTGGCGGCGGCTAGCCAGCGCACTCCAGAGCTTGTTAAGGCGCTCATGGCTCAGGGCGTTAAACTGCGTTTTGCGATGGATCTACTCGCTGCGTTAAACGGCCGCATCATAAGTAAAGCCTGGGAGTTTATCGTCGACGAGCGATATCGTGAGCATAGCTGCATGATGGTGATGGGTAGCGAAGGGCGCGGCGAGCAAGTTCTGAAAACGGATCAAGATAACGGGCTTATTCTTGCTGATGATGTCCAGTGGCCTGATCTTTCAGCCGATATGAAAAGGCTTACTAGCAGCTTGGTTCAGCTCGGTTACCCGACATGTCCCGGCAATATTATGGTGTCTAATGCTGAGTGGGTGGGCACCGTATCGCAGTGGAAAGCCAGTATTGCAAAGTGGGCCCGTGAGCGCGATGGCGATAGCCTGATGAAGCTGGCGATTATGCTTGATACTCACGCCGTCGCGGGCAATCCAAGTCTACTTGAAAGCGTCAGAGAAGAGCTGTTTGCACGTTGTTCAAATGACGAGCTGTTACTGTCCTATTTTGCCCGTACGGCGCTGCGCTTCTCAACGCCCTTGACTCTATTTGGCTCGTTAAAAAAGCCTCAGCACGGTATCGATATTAAAAAGGGCGGTATTTTTCCTATTGTTCACGGTGTGCGCACCATGGCACTTGAGCGGCGTATCAACGCGACCTCGACGCTAGACCGACTTGATGCTTTGGCTTCAGATGGTCGCTTGGATCGTCGCTTTGCTGAGGATCTCGGAGAGGCGCTATCGCTGTTTGCCGAGCTGCGTCTTAAGCAGCAGCTTGATGCGTTAGAAGCGGTGAGTGACCAAAGAACGCTTCACGGAGCTCAAGAGGCAAGCCGAGCTAATCGTGTCGTGGTGCAATCGCTTTCATCACTAGAGCGCGACCTACTGCGTCAGGCGCTGCACATTGTTAAAGACTTTAAACAGCGTCTTTCGCATCGTTATCATTTGGAGTATTCGTGAGTGGAATATGGCTGCTAGACCGGCACGTGGCGCTGTTTAGCGGCTCGCTACGCACGTTGCTGCGTCGTGAAAGCGACCGGAGGCGTTGTGCTGGCTCCCCCTACGCCTGGCTATTTCAACCCTACATGGGAGAAGAGCTGGTGGCGCTCACCTGTTGTGTAACGCCAACAGGGTCATCACCGGTCATTAGCTTGGCGGCTATCGTGTTTAATCAGCAACGGATACTGACCAGCCAGGCCTTTGTGCTGACGTTAGGCACGCCGGGCCAGGCTGATAATGCGTCGCTGCGCCGCCATCGCCTGCTGTGGCAAGCAGGTGAGATAACGGCGCCAAGCAGCGGTAACTTAAGTGCGTTAGTGGAGTTCATCGGTAATCGCCCCGTTGTGGGCTGGCAGTTGGATCAGCGAATTGGAGCGCTCAATGCGCTGCTAAGCGCGCGCCTAAACTTTGAGCTGCCTAATGCCCAGGTCGATGTGGCGAAATTACACCAGCGCCAGCTACGGCGCGTGCATCCTGAGGTTGACGCGCCAAGCAGCTTTGCCCAGGCGCTGGCCTGCTGGCAGGTGCCCGCAATGGGGGCTGCCCAAGGCATATTAGGTGAGGCCACGGCTAGCGCACTGCTGTACATGCGCCTGCAGCGCGTTATGGCAGAGGCTATTTAGACAAGGGCTGGCGCCGAGCGGCGAGGTTGAATGTTGGGTCAATGCAGCGAGTGTTGCTAGAATGGCAGCTGCTTTTCATTTTCAGCATCTTTCACCCTCGGTAGTGCCTATACCATGCAATCTCTTCATCATTTTGATCCTCATCTTTCCTCGGCTCACGTTAATCCTGCGCAGGGCGCCTCAGAGGATTTTGCTGGCGCCAAGAAAAAGCGCGAATTTAACAAACTGCAAAAGCGTTTACGCCGAGAAGTGGGCAATGCGATTATTGATTATCAAATGATCAATGAGGGTGACCGCATAATGGTGTGCCTGTCTGGTGGTAAAGACAGTTACACCATGCTGGAAATTTTGCGCAATTTACAGCGCAGCGCGCCGATCAATTTTTCGCTGATAGCGGTCAACTTAGATCAAAAGCAGCCGGGTTTTCCTGAGCACGTGCTGCCTGCCTATCTGGATAAGCAAGGCGTGGAGTATCACATTGTGGAGCGTGATACCTACTCGGTGGTGAAGGAGAAAACGCCCGAAGGTAAAACCACCTGCGCACTGTGTTCACGCCTACGGCGTGGTTCGCTGTATGGTTTTGCTGAAGAGATTGGGGCCAATAAGATTGCTTTAGGGCATCACCGCGAAGATATTCTTGAGACGCTTTTTCTGAATATGTTTTTCGGCGGCAGCTTGAAGGCAATGCCCCCTAAGCTCCTGTCCGATGACGGTAAAAACATGGTCATTCGGCCGCTGGCCTACTGCAAAGAAGCCGATATTGCTGAATTCTCGCGACTAATGGAATTCCCGATTATCCCCTGCAATCTGTGTGGCTCTCAGCCCAATATGCAGCGCCAAGTGGTCAAAGAAATGCTCGCCGAATGGGATGAGAAATTCCCCGGCCGCCTGGAAAGCATGTTTAAAGCCGTTACCAACATTGCGCCATCACAGTTGGCAGACCGCAGCCTTTTCAATTTCGAAGGCTTAGAGGCCAAGCAAGCGGAGTTGATGGCGGGGCGTATCCAGGCCTTTAACGTTGGCTAGCCTAATTGAATAGCTAGGAGCCGTGCGTGTCACACTATGCGTTATCTGGATATAACACGGTACGCCCTGAGGCTTTGAGCGACGCGTTTCGTCGCCAGCCAGCGGGGCGTTTTTTGGTGCAAGATAGGGGGCCGCTCTCAGTACATGGCGAGGCCAAGGTAGGGCGATTACTGTTTGCCCACGGGGCGGGGGCCGGCCAGCAGTCAGCGTTCATGCAGCAATTTGTCACTTCTTTGGCCCAGCAGGGAGTGCAAGTGCTGTGTATCGACTTTCCGTATATGCAGCAGATGCAAGAGTCGGGTAAGCGCCGACCGCCTCCGCCAATTGCCCAAACACTTGTGCAGTTGACTGAGTGGCATGCATTGCTCAGCCCACTGTCGGCGCTTCCTTTGTGGGTCGGGGGGAAATCAATGGGAGGGCGTGTGGCAACGCTGCTAGCGAGCCAGCAGGCATGTCCTGGGGTCGTGGTGGCTGGCTATCCGTTTCATCCGCCTAAAGCGCCTGACAAGCTTCGACTGGACCACTGGCCAGCCATTGAGTGCCCTTTGCTTGTTTTACAAGGCGAGAGAGATCCGTTCGGCACCCGCAATGACGTCGCAAGCTATGATTTGCCAGCCAATGCCCACCTCGCATGGCTAGAAGATGGCGACCATGATTTCAGGCCTCGCCGCTCTTCTGGCCAAACGCATAAGGTTTTGATTGACGAAGCGACCCAAATTGCGGCATCCTTCGTCCGCGCTTACGGCTAAGGCTTCACAGAAGCAGAGCAGCACGCGGGTTTAAAGCATCGTTTTAAGAACAGTTTTAAACGTAGCATGTTGACATTGAACAAGTCTTCTGTAGAATTCAGCGCCACGTGTCCAGCGGGTGGTTAGCTCAGTTGGTAGAGCACCAGCCTTACAAGCTGGGGGTCACTGGTTCGAACCCAGTACCACCCACCATCTTAGATGGTAAAGATACGTTGTAGGAAAAGCAGTAATAGCGTAATAGTAAGCCAAGTGAAATTAAGTATTGATGTGCATAACGGACCGGTAGTTCAGTCGGTTAGAATGCCGGCCTGTCACGCCGGAGGTCGCGAGTTCGAGTCTCGTCCGGTCCGCCAACATCACATCGCTACCCAGCTTGCATACTGTTTCACTGATGCTGTTGTAACAAAGATGTTCTAGAATAGATGTTGCAGTAAAAGTATGTTATCGCACTTCGGACCGGTAGTTCAGTCGGTTAGAATGCCGGCCTGTCACGCCGGAGGTCGCGAGTTCGAGTCTCGTCCGGTCCGCCACGATAACACTGATGGATAGTAAGCTAGATTAGATAGTCAGCTAGATTGGGTGGTTAGCTCAGTTGGTAGAGCACCAGCCTTACAAGCTGGGGGTCACTGGTTCGAACCCAGTACCACCCACCATTATCGCTAAGATTTAAGAGCGCCTCTGAACCGCTTGCAAATAGTAGCTGTGTAATGGGTATGATAGAAGTGTCTTAACGTGGACCGGTAGTTCAGTCGGTTAGAATGCCGGCCTGTCACGCCGGAGGTCGCGAGTTCGAGTCTCGTCCGGTCCGCCATTAAAGCACTTAAGATGTCGTAATGATGTAAAAGCTATATCGGCATTAGCCGAACAAATTCAAAAAAGCCCGGATCATTGATCCGGGCTTTTTTATTGCGTCTACCCGCTTAGCGGCGCGCGAGTATTAAGCAATGGCGCTAACGGCCGCCTTAGCAATTTGCACATCTTGCTCAGGTTTGACGCCTGAAATGCCGACGGCACCCACTACATGACCATCGACAATAATCGGCACGCCTCCTGAGAGAAGACCTTGCAGCGGCGCAGAAATAAACGCAGTGCGTCCGCCGTTGATCATCTCTTCGAATACCTGTGTCTCTTTACGGCCTAGCGCTGCGCTGCGCGCTTTCTGCGTAGCTACTTCAGCGCTGAAGGGGGCAGCACCATCTAAACGGCGCAGGCCCAGCAGGTGGCCGCCGTCGTCAGTTACCGCGATGGTCACGGGCCAGCTATTGCTATCGGCTTCTTTCTGTGCAGCATCCAGTACGCTAATCACATCGGCTTGGGCAAGAATGGCTTTTGTTTGCATGGTGTAATCCTTTTTAAGGGAGGGAGTGAGTCGCCGCGCTATTAAGTAGCAGCGCGGCGCAGGGGTTAAGTTTTAAAAGCTAAGGGTTAGGGAAGTGCTGCATCGACGATTTCTACCCAGTGGCGCACTGGGGTTCGGTTTGCGCCGGCAAGGTGCGTCTGGCAGCCGATATTGGCCGTGACAATAACGTCCGGCTTGCCTGCCTCAAGTGCATTGAGTTTATTGTCCCTCAGCTGCGTGGCAAGCTCAGGCTGGGTAATAGAATATGTGCCCGCCGACCCACAGCAAAGGTGCCCATCCTGAACAGGCGTTAAAGAGAAACCTAGCTTAGTAAGCACGCCTTCGACCGCTCCATTGAGTTTCTGAGCGTGCTGTAGCGTACACGGGCAGTGAAAGGCCAGCCGCTTTGAGTCGTTAACGTTCAACGCCTCTAGCGGCTCATCGCGCAAGATTTCGACAATATCTTTAGCCAGAGCGCTGACCTTTTCCGCTTTCACCGCGTAGCTGGGGTCATCCTTGAGCATGTAAC
The DNA here is from genome assembly GCF_052376475.1 of Halomonas sp. AOP5-B2-8. Taxonomy (NCBI): domain Bacteria; kingdom Pseudomonadati; phylum Pseudomonadota; class Gammaproteobacteria; order Oceanospirillales; family Halomonadaceae; genus Halomonas; species Halomonas sp. AOP5-B2-8. The sequence goes on from NZ_JBQSVS010000002.1 coordinate 53,927, forward strand.
CATACTCTTTAATAAAGGCGCCGCAGCCACTGGCGGTTTGTACAATAGCTTCGGTGCCTTGTTCAATGTACGGCCACCAGGCGTCGATGTTGGCGCGCATGCGGGTGCGGCCGTCGTCTTGGGCGTTGAGGTGAAAATCCACCGCGCCACAGCAGCCTGCTTCAGAAACAGGCGTTACGCTAATACCTAAACGATCAAGTATGCGCGCGGTAGCGGCATTGGTATTCGGTGACAGCCCCGGCTGTACGCACCCTTCTAGCATTAATACTTGGCGAGCGTGGCTGTGGGCATCGGGGCGAGTACCGGCATCCACGGGGGCCGGAGGCATTTTACTGCGCAGCTTGGCAGGCACCAGCGGTTTAAAGGTTTGCCCAAGCTTCAAGAGCGCTTGAAAGCGTTTAGGATCAACCATCATCTTGCGCAGTACGTAGCGCTGAGCCCGCTCACCGGGCGGGCGGGGTACGCGGCGCTCAATTTCAGCACGCCCAATGTTAAGCAGCTTATGGTACTCCACGCCCGAAGGGCAGGTGGTTTCACAGTTAAGACACGTCAGGCAGCGGTCAAGGTGTAGGCGAGTCTCATCGGTGACCTGGTCGTCATCGTCGCGGCTTTCGAGCAACTCCTTCATTAAATAGATGCGTCCACGCGGGCCGTCGCGCTCATCGCCTAGCAGTTGATACGTTGGGCAAGTGGCGTTGCAAAAGCCGCAGTGAACGCAGGTGCGTAAAATGCGCTCCGCTTCCTGAATATGCGGCTTTTGACGATCGGCATCGGTAAAGTGCGTCTGCATATGTCAGCTCTCCTGATTAAAACGCCGCATAAAGACGACCGGGATTAAATATGCCATGGGCATCCAGTTCCGCCTTCAGGTTACGATGATATTTTTCCACTACCGCGTTTAGCGGTGTGAAGGGATCTACGGCGCCGCCCTGGGAATGAGGTGTGTAGCAGGTCGCATGGCCGCCCGCGGCGTTGCAGGTAGCGCGCAGCGTGTTTGCATCCAACGTTGTCTTTACCCAGCGCTGGCTGCCCGCCCAGTCGTAAAAGATATTTGTTTTAGGAATATCCAAGGCTAGAGGCGCCGTGTTCGGCGGCAGCGATAGGCGCCACAGCGCTTGATCATCGTCGGGCTGAAAGAACGTGTGAGTATGATCGCGTAGCTCGCGCCAGAAACTGGCATCAAGCGACTCACCGCCCAAGCGTTCCTGCGTCGCTTGAACCGAGCTTTTGCCGCCCTCTAAGCGTAGAAACAGCTCGCCGTGATGCCAGGCAGCCGCCGTGATTGGCAGCGGCTGACGGCCCAGTTCGGCGAGTTTTTTGAGCGCATCATCAAGACTGTACGTTAACCGCAGGCTGTGAGTGGCTGTGGGGATCGGCAGCACTTTAAAGGAAATGTCGGTCAGTACGCCTAGAGTGCCCTGTGCACCAGCCATTAAGCGCGAAAGATCGTAACCGGCGACATTCTTCATCACTTCGCCGCCAAAGCGGAGCAGCTTGCCTTCTTGAGTGATCACTCGCGTGCCCAGCACGAAGTCGCGCACCGCACCCGCCCAGGGGCGGCGAGGTCCGGAAAGCCCAGTGGCGACGGCGCCACCAATGGTGCTGCTTTCAGCGAATAGTGGTGGCTCGAATGCCAGCATTTGATTCTGCTCTGCTAGTACGGCCTCTAAGTCATTAATACGCGTGCCAGCGCGCACGGTTACCACTAACTCTACCGGGTCATAGCTCACAATGCCTTTGTGTTCGGTCATTTGCAGTGTTTGGCCTTCCACGGGGCGGCCATAAAAAGCGCGGGTGTCTCCGCCTACAATACGTAGCGGGGTGCGTTCGGCATACGCGCTGCGCACCTGTTCGCACAGGGCATCAGCGATATCGCGGTCGGCGGCATGCATCGCTCGTTCGGTCATGGTCTTTCCTAGTTTTGGGTCTTGCCTAGTTATTATCGTGGCTAGGGTAAATGTTAAAAACGTGGCAACTCCGGGTGTGGTAACTCGTTGTTATGCACATGCATCGCACCAAATTCAGCGCAGCGTGCCAGCGTCGGAATGTTCTTACCTGGGTTCAGCAGCCGCTGTGGATCAAAAGCCGCTTTTAGCGCATGAAAAACACTAATTTCATCCGGCTGGAACTGGCTGCACATTTGGTTGATTTTTTCGCGACCAACGCCATGCTCGCCGGTGATAGAGCCGCCCACGGCCACGCAGAGCTCAAGAATCTTGCCACCCACCTCTTCGGCAAGCGCCAGCTGGCCCTCTTGGTTGGCATCAAATAGGATCAGCGGATGCATATTGCCGTCGCCTGCGTGAAACACATTGGCCACGGCTAACCCGCTTTCTTGTGAAAGGGCGGCAATGCCTTTAAGCACCCGGGGAAGTTCGCGGCGTGGAATCGTGCCATCCATGCAATAGTAATCCGGCGACATACGGCCCACTGCGGGAAAGGCATTTTTACGCCCCGCCCAGAACTTGGCACGCTCGACTTCATCGCGAGCCTGCTGGATGTTGGTGGCCCCGGCATCTTCCAATACTCGGCGTACGGTAGCGCAGTCGTCGTCGACATCAGCCTCAACGCCGTCTAGCTCGCAGAGTAAAATTGCCTCGGCGTCGAGTGGGTAGCCAGCTCTGACAAAATCCTCAGCGGCTTGGATGGCGAGCTTATCCATCATTTCTAGGCCGCCGGGAATAATGCCTGCGGCAATGATGTCACCAACGGCCCGACCGGCTTTTTCGATGTCATCAAAGCTTGCCATCAGCACTTTAGCCGTTTCCGGTTTGGGCAATAGCTTGACGGTAATTTCAGTAACTACCCCCAACATGCCTTCTGAACCGTTCATTAGTGCCAGCAGGTCAAAACCGGGCGCATCTAGCGACTCAGCCCCCAATGTCATGTGCTCGCCCTCAATGGTGAGCACGTCAACGCGCATTACGTTATTCACCGTAAGACCATATTTTAAGCAGTGCACGCCGCCGGCGTTTTCAGCCACATTGCCGCCAATAGAGCAGGCAATTTGCGATGAAGGGTCGGGCGCGTAGTAGAGCGAGTAGGGCGCGGCGGCTTCAGAAATAGCCAGGTTGCGCACGCCGGGTTGAACACGCGCTAAACGAGCATCAGGGTCGACTTTCAAAATCTTGTTAAAGCGCGACATCACTAGCAGTACACCTTGCTCCAGCGGCAGCGCGCCGCCTGAAAGCCCGGTGCCTGCACCGCGGGTGACAACGGGTACGCTGAGTGCATGACAGCGTTTGAGCAGCTTTTCCACCTGATCAAGCGAGTCAGGCAGCGCCACCAACATGGGCAATACGCGATAGGCTGCTAACCCGTCGCACTCAAAAGGTCTCAGGTCTTCCTCACGATGCAGAAGTGTCATTGCGGGAATGGATTGCTGCAGGTCGTTTAAAACCTCTGCTTTATCACGGCTAACGAGCGGACCATCTAGGCGCTCATCAAAGAGGATATTCATGATGACATCCCATGCTTATTGTCATTAAAGGATAACGCTGGCTATTTTCACGAACATATTTCAGGCACGTGCATATTTCACGTACAGCGCGTTTGCGCCACGTGGTTTCAATTTGGGCTTTTTTTGCGCGTCTGTCTAGACCGTGGTGCATTGGTCTTACCATTCATTGGTCGACAGAACGCTTCCTGTGCTGCTGAGTGGCGCTAGGTCCGCTCAGCCGTTAGCGATACTCTTGTCATAATCAGGGTTAATCACGCCCGCTAACGTGGCTACCTCAATTTTATTGCACAAGTGGTCACGCAGGATTTGGCCTAACAGCGCACCGTCACGCTTTTCGAGCGCCGCCATCATGTTTTCATGATCCTTGACCGCCTGGCTCCAGTAACGCTCGGTCATTTTCTTGGAGTAACGCACGCGCTTAACGCGTTGATTTAAGTTGCTATAGGTTTCTTGTAAAACGTCATTATTCGCCGCGGCCAGAATGCTTTCATGAATCTGGCGATTGACCTTGAAATAGGGCAATAGATCGCGATTACGGTAGTGCTCTAGCATCGTATCGTGGAGCTTTCGAATGGCGCTAATTTCAGCGTCACTTATGTACTCACAGGCAAGTTCACCGGATAGCCCTTCTAGGGCCGCCATTAAATCGTAAGTGTCTTTAACCTTTTTGAAGGTCAGCTGTACCACCCGTGCGCCTCGGTTGGGCAGCAGCTCGATAAGGCCTTCGGTGGCGAGCACCTTCAGCGCTTCACGCAAAGGCGTGCGCGATACGCCGAAGCGATCACACAGCTGCTTTTCAGATATTCGTTCTCCGGGGGAAAGCTCGCCGTGCTCAATGAGTTCGCCAATTCTATCGGCCACTTCGCGATACAAGTTGCGCTGCAATATCTTTGTCATTCTTCAGTTCCTTGTCAGTGGCGCACTTGACTTGTTGCCAAGCTACCCAGACCACTTGGATCGTTTGAGCACGATACCATTTGCTTAAACCTAGCGCCGAGTACAGCCGACTTTGCTTAAAACCGTCTTTGCATAGTGGCTATTATTTGCATGATCTGCAAAAGTAATTATGAATTCAGTATTCACGATGTCAGCATTTTGCTGGCGATATTGTCATCTTAACAATCACAAAGGTAAAACCGATGGCCGGACAAGTATTCCACTGCAGCGTGCAGCTTCCTAGGGAACAAAGTAGAAAAGTAATCGAAGGCGCTATAGCGCTGGCCCGCGAAGCCAGCCTCCCGCCGCTAACCATCGTGGTATTAGATGGCGGCGGTAATTTAGTGGCAGCAGAACGGGAAGATGGCTGTGCACCGTTGCGTTTTCCAGTGGCGCAGGGGAAAGCCTATGCTTCACTTGGCATCGGGGTTGCCAGCGGCGTGTTAGGAGTTCGCAACGCTGAACGCACGGCGTTTGTTGCCAGCGTTTCGGCGGCTTCCCAGGGGCATTTTGTGGCCGTGGCGGGCGGAGTCCCCATTTTGAATGATCAGCAATGTGTGATTGGCGCGGTAGGCGTAAGCGGTGCCTCGTCTGATGAAGACCAGCAGGCCGCTATAGCGGGTATTGAGCTAGCAGGTTTACGTTGGGGGCTTGAGCCTAGCTAGCAATATAGCGGGATAATTGTGATTCAAGAGCGGGCTGTGTGGCTTATTCGAGCCACTGCCCGTTTTTTTATGTGTGAAGGTTATTAGAGAGAGCTTAAAAAACAACGCGTTGCAGTTTTGTTTTTGCGACAAGACGAAAGTTTAATACCTAATTTTGAATTTTGAATTCAAATTGATGTGGGGAAAGCCTTTGCTGTAGATGCCTATTAGCAACGCGTTGGTCTATTCAAACAGCTTCCCATGCAGGTTCCATCGTGAGCTAACGCTGCGGTGGCGACATAGCCAACAACAACAAATGCTTCACTTGGAGTTCACTATGAAACTGCTCAAAACAGCGCTGGCAACGGCCATTGTATCGCTTGGCTTGCAGGCCGCCGCCGCTAACGCCGCTATTGAAGTGCGCCTTGGTCATGTGGGTGGCCCTGGCTCGTTATTTGAAATTAGCGCCAACCGTTTTGCTGAACTCGCCAACGAACGCTTAGAAGGCGTTGCCGAAGTAAACGTTTATGGCAACAGCCAGCTGGGCAGCGATGAATCAATGATGCGTCGTTTGCGTTTGGGTTCACTGGATCTCTCGATACCCTCCACGGTCATGAGTTCGGAATCAGATCAGTTTGCGCTGTTTGAAATGCCGTATTTAATCGCTGACCGCGAGCACATGAAGCGCGTGCGCGATGAGGTCGTACGTGGGCCCATGTATGACGCCGCTGAAGCCCGTGGTTTTAAAATTATCGGGGTATGGGAAAACGGTTTTCGTCAGATCACTAACAACGTTCGGCCGATTGTTGTTCCTAGCGATCTTGAAGGCATAAAGCTGCGCACGCCCAGCGGTGTATGGCGTATTGAAATGTTCCGTAGCTACGGTGCGGCGCCTTCCCCGATGTCGCTTTCTGAAGTGTTCGTGGCGCTACAAACCGGGGCAATGGACGGCCAGGAAAACCCATTAATTCAAACCTACTCCTCGCGCTTCCAGGAAGTGCAGGATTACCTCTCCATTTCCAACCACGTTTACACCCCTGCCTACCTAACCGCTGGTGCTAGCTGGAGCCGTCTACCGGAAGAAGTGCAGCAAGTGCTCGAAGAAGTGGCCGTTGAAATGGAAGACTTCGTGTTAGAAGAAGGTCAGCGTCTCGATGATGAAACCCTGGCGAAAATGAAAGAAGAGGGAATGGAAGTCAACGACGTCGATTTCGATGCTTTCGTTGAGGCCTCACAAACTATCTACAGTAAGTTTGCCGATGAAGTAGACGGTGGTCAGGACTTGATTGACTCAGTGGCTGCGCTACGCGAGTAAGTCCCGCGCCAATCTATCAGAGGTGCAGCGCTCGATACGCGGCACCTCGTCTCTCGGAGGTCTCAATGAGTACTTTTACAAAATTCAAGAACGCCTATTTTTCGTTTCTTGAAGGTATCGTCGTGATTTTGGTAATTGCGCTTGCGGGCGTGGTCACCGTCGGCTTCGTGACCCGCTATCTAGGTTTTCCCTTAAGCTGGTATGACGAGCTGGCGGCTGTGTTGCTGGCCTGGGTGACCTATTACGGTGCGGCGTTGGCCGCCGCGAAAGGCGCGCATATTACCTGCCCCAGCGTGCTTAATATGTGCCCGCCTGTCATTCGTGTGCCGGTCGCGCTGCTAGCCGAGGCTATCACCATCGGTTTCTTTATCTTCCTTGGCTTAGCAAGCTATCAGGTGATGCTGATTCTTGATGGCGTCAATATGGTCAGCCTCCCCGCCATCTCAATGCAGATAACTCAGTCGGCTATTCCCGTTGCTTCCGTACTGTTCATTATTGCTGAACTGCTGCGGCTCCCCGACGTGATCAAAAGTGCTCGAGGTAAAGGCTTTATTGATCATGAACTTGAAGAAGCAGGCCTTGACGCAGATGCCGTCGAAGCCGTCAGCACACAGCAGCGAGGGTAAGCAGACACCATGGTCATACTGTATATCTTTATCGCATTAATTCTGCTGATTCTTATCAATGTGCCTGTTGCGGTGGCATTAGCATTGGTGGGAACCGTTGCAACGTTCATGTCGTATGGCAGCTTGGCAATGCCGACGGTCGGCATGACGATGTTTGAGGGCGCCACCAACTTTCCGCTGATTGCGATTCCGCTGTTTATTCTCGCCGGTGCCATTATGAACGCCTCGAGTATATCGCGGCGCTTGATTGACTTAGCCATGGCAATGGTAGGGTTTATTAAAGGCGGTTTAGCGATGGTTACCATCGGCGCTTCGGTGTTTTTCGCTGAAATTTCAGGATCTTCCGTTGCAGGCGTATCGGCCATAGGCAGTATTTTGATTCCCGCGATGCGCAAGCGGGGCTACACCAAAGAATTTGCCGCTTCAATTTCCTCTTCGGCTGCCAGCCTGGCCATCATCCTGCCGCCTTCTATTCCGATGATTCTGTATGCGGTCATGTCGGGTGAATCGGTGGTACAAATGTTTGTTGCCGGTATCTTCCCAGGACTTTTAGGTGCAATGGGCTTGGCGGGGATGTGCTACTACCTGGCACGCAAATATAACTTCCCCTCTGAAGGGCGCTTTCGGGTCTCGCAGCTATGGATCGCTTTCAAAGAAGCGATCTGGGCACTGTTGATTCCGATCATCATTCTAGGCGGTATCTTTGGTGGGTTCGTTACTGCGACCGAAGGCGCAGCGCTGGCGGTATGTGTCGCTATCTTTATCAGTGCGGTGATCTATCGCGAATTCACCTTTAGAAATTTCATCGACTCTTGTAAGAGTGCCGGCGTGCAAACCGCGGTGGTGATGCTACTGGTGGCAGCGTCAGCGGTCGTCGGTGGGTATCTGACTGAAACGCGTATTCCCCAGCAGATTGCGATGCAGATTAGCGAGCTTACCAGCAACAAGTACATGATTTTGGCACTACTCAACATCATCTTCTTGATTTTGGGTATTTTCCTGCACTCTGCCGCGGCGATTATTTTGGTCGTGCCCATTGTTTTACCGCTAGTGCTTGAAGTGGGTATCGATCCGCTGCACTTCGGCCTGATCGTGACGTTAAACTTAGCGATCGGCCAGCAAACACCTCCGGTGGCCAGCGTGCTCATTGCGGCGTGCTCCATTGCTAAATCGGACATATGGGCAACCTCGAAAACCAACCTGTGGTTCATTGCCGTGCTGTTTACGATCCTGATGATTAATACCTATATTCCGGCGTTTGCGCTGGCATTAGTGAATTTTGTCTACGGATAACGTGACCGTTGGTCGAGAGCTGAAAGGTAATACTCGAACACGACATGCCTAACAGGAGTAGCAGATGAGCAACGTAAACGAACCCAATCACGTCGATAGCGTTCGCTTTGAGCAGCGTAACGGGGTGGCTTGGATTGGCTTTAATCGGCCCCAGAGCCGCAATGCCATGACCTGGGAGATGTACGACGCCCTGGAAAAGCACTGCGATCAGCTGGTCGACAACGACGATATTCATGCGATTGTCTTGCACGGCGTAGGCGGTGAAGCGTTTGTAGCCGGCACCGATATCGGTCAGTTTGCAACCTTTAACAAGGCGAGCGATGCCATTGACTACGAGCGGCGTATTGATCGTGTTGTCGGCAAACTTGAGGCCTTTCCCAAGCCCACGCTGGCGCTGATAGAAGGTGCCTGTGTGGGGGGCGGGGCGGCACTGGCGCTAGTGTGCGATTTTCGCTACGCCACCTCGACGCTCAAGTTTGGCGTACCCATTGCTAAAACGCTGGGCAATACGCTGTCGATTAATAACGTTTCGCGCATGATCGATATGCTCGGCGTTGCGCGGACAAAAGAGGCGCTGATGATGGCGCGCCTGTTTGGTGCCGATGAGGCACTCGCGACGGGATTAATCAATCAGCAGTTCGGCGCAGGCACCATCTATGCCGACGTGGCGATACTCGCAGAGGCCTTTGCTCAGCGTGCGCCGCTAACGCTTAAGGCCAGTAAGGCGTTGATTGGACGTGCGCTGGAGCAGCGACGTCTTCCCGCCGACGCGAGTGATGACTGGGTAACCACCTGCTATATGAGCCAAGATTTTGCCTCGGCAGTGGATAAATTCGTCAATAAAACGCCGTTTAAGTGGTCTGGCCATTAGTTTTCGGCCAGAGCTTACATCGACTAACTAGGAGGAAAGCCCGTGCTTCCCCTACAAGACATAAAAGTGCTGGATGTATCGCAAATTATGGCCGGTCCCTACTGCACCATGGTGTTGGCTGACATGGGCGCTGAGGTGATTAAGGTGGAGAAGCTCAATGGCGGTGATGACAGCCGCCAAATGGGGCCTTACGTCAACGGCGAATCGACCTGCTTTTCACAGATTAATCGTAATAAAAAGAGCATATCGCTTAATCTAAAAGATGAACGCGCTAGAGAAATTTTCTATCGCTTAGCCGCTGATGCCGATGTGATTGTCGAAAACTACCGGCCTGGCGTCACAAAATCGCTGGCCATTGATTACGACACGATTAAGGCCATCAACCCTGGCATCGTGTACTGCTCCATTTCAGGCTACGGACAAACCGGGCCGTATAGCCACAAAGGTGGATTCGACCTGGTGGCGCAAGGCATGACGGGATTGATGTCGATGACCGGTGAGCAGGGCAAACGCCCGCTGAAAACCGGCATTGCTGTTTACGACATTGGGGCGGGACTCACCGCGATTTATTCAATCCTGGCGGCATGCATTCACAAGATGAAGACGGGCGCCGGCCAGTATATTGATATCGCCATTACCGAGTGTGGCTTGCCCTGGTTTACCTGGGAGGCGGCAGCGTATTTTTCTGAAGGCACCGTGCCTAAGCCAACGGGGTGGCGCCATCGCGTGTCTGCGCCTTATCAGGCCGTCAAAGCCAGCGATGGCTATTTGATGCTCGGCTGTGCCAATCAACGAACCTGGGAACGCTTTTGTCAGGATGTCTTAAAACGCGAGGAGTTAATGGCAGACCCGCGTTTTATCACTAACCAGACGCGCGGTCAGCACGTTGAAGAGCTGGAAGCGTTGCTTGAAGAGCTGATGGCCGACCAAAGTGTGAATGAGTGGCTAACGCTTTGTGACCGCGCGGGTGTACCGGCAGGGCCTATTAACGATTTCGCTCAAGCCATGCAGGATGAGCACTACGTAGCGCGAGGCATGGTGCAGGAGATGGATCACCCGGTGATAGGCAAAATGAAGACGATAGGCTTTCCCAGTAAGTTTTCGGAAACGCCCTCGCAAATTCGTAGCCCTGCACCTTTGTTTGCTCAGCATACTGATGAAGTACTTGATAGCCTGGGTATTTCTGGTGAAGAGCTTGATGCTTTACGCGCTGAAGGATGCATCAAGTAACGCTTTTTTGATGTGATAAATTGCATTCATTATCCATTTTGAATAACGCTAAGCGGCAGATCCAGCCGCGAGCCGTACAACAACAAACAGGAGCGTCATCATGTTAAAACTTAATTTTCACCCATCCGGTCGTCATTTTTTGCAAATTCCTGGCCCATCACCGGTGCCAGACCGCATCTTACGCGCGATGAGCCTGCCCACCATTGACCACCGTGGGCCGGAGTTCGGCGCGCTGGGTCTCGAACTGCTGAGCAAGGTTAAAAAAATATTCAAGACCGAGAACCCGGTAATTATTTACCCAGCGTCAGGTACCGGTGCCTGGGAGGCCGCGTTAGCCAATACCATGTCACCTGGCGACCGTGTGCTGATGTTTGAAACCGGCCACTTTGCCACGCTATGGCAAAAAATGGCTCTGCGTCTGGACATTCAGCCCGAATTTCTGAGCCTGCCTGGCTATGAAGGCTGGCGCCAGGGTGTGCAGGCAGACATGATCGAAGCGCGCTTAAAAGAAGATACCGGTCACGAGCTGAAAGCGGTGTGCGTTGTACATAACGAAACCTCTACCGGCGTCACCAGTGACATTGCGGCCGTGCGTAAGGCTATTGATGCGGCGGGCCACCCTGCATTGCTGATTGTCGATACTATTTCAGGCTTGGCCAGCGCCGACTTCCGTCACGATGAATGGGGCGTAGATGTTACTGTTTCCGGCTCCCAAAAGGGCCTGATGCTGCCGCCAGGCATCAGTTTTAACGCGCTCTCACCTAAAGCAATCGAAGCGAGTAAGCAGTCGACATTGCCAAAAAGTTTTTGGGCTTGGGATGAAATTCTAGAGGCCAATAAGAACGGCTACTGGCCCTACACGCCAAGCACTAACCTGCTTTACGGCCTGAATGAAGCGCTGGATATGCTGTTGGACGAAGGTCTCGACAATGTGCTGGCTCGCCATCAGCGCTGGGGAGCCGGCGTGCGCGCAGCGGTAGCAGCGTGGGGGCTAGAAATTCAGTGCCAGGACTCTGCGGTGTATTCGCCGGTACTGACGGGTGTGGTGATGCCCGAAGGCGTTGATTCGGATGCGGTGCGCAAGATCATTTATGAGCGATTTGATCTTTCACTTGGCATGGGGCTGGGTAAGGCCAAGGGCAAGATGTTCCGGATTGGCCATTTAGGCGACTGCAACGATCTAACCCTGATTGCCACCCTGGGCGGCTGTGAGGCGGGCATGAAGCTTGCTGGCGTGAAGCTGAAGGGAAGCGGTGTGCTTGCCGCGCTGGATTACTTTGCAGCTAATCCGCTCAATGCAGGCGCAGCAGAGCGCTAAATGACGGGGGAGAGCCACATGACGTCTCTGACCAATCATCGCCTGCCCGGTGATGCCAAGATTCGACCGCTCGGCGAGTTTGCCGAGCGGCTATCCCGCGAAATGGAAGGTGAAGTACGGTTTGATCGGGCAACGCGGGGGCGCTATTCAACCGATGCCTCTATTTATCAGGTGACGCCGGTAGGCGTGGTCATCCCGCGCCACCAGCAGGATTTGAAAATAGCGCTGGATATCGCCCGAGATGCTAGCGTGCCGATATTGGCGCGGGGAGCGGGGACTAGCCAGTGTGGCCAAACCGTTGGCGAGGCGCTGGTGATTGATACTACGCGCTGGCTCAATCAGATCGTCGATTTCGACGCCGAGGCACTCACCGTGGTGGTCGAGCCAGGCATTGTGCTTGACCACCTGAATGCGTGGCTTAAGCCGCATGGGCTATGGTATCCGGTGGATGTTTCTACCAGCGCGCAGTGCACGATTGGCGGAATGACGGGCAATAACTCATGTGGGTCTCGCTCGATTTACTACGGCAATATGGTGCATAACGTGCTGGGCGTCGAGGCGCTTTTAGCCGACGGCAGCGCGGCCAACTTCGGTTTCGTGGACAGTGTCGCTCAAGGCTCCCAGGAGCAGCGCATTGCTGAGCAGATCAAGGCCATCGCGCAGCGTGTCGCGCCTGAAATACGTGACCACTTCCCCAAGGTGTTGCGGCGGGTAGGTGGTTATAATCTGGATCTGTTCGATTGCCAAAATCCTATTCCCTATGATCTTGACGGGCGTGCGAACCTCGCCCACTTATTGGTGGGCTCTGAAGGGACGCTAGGCGTTAGCCAGCGTATTAAGCTCAGGCTGTCACCGCTGCCCGAGCAAAAAGTCCTGGGCGTGGTGAATTTCCCGACGTTTTATCAGGCGATGGACTTCACTCAACATATCGTCAAGCTTGGCCCCACGGCGGTTGAGCTGGTTGATCGCACGATGATTGAGCTATCGCTGGAAAATCCTGCGTTTCGGCCTGTCATTGAAAAGGCGCTAATTGGTAAGCCTGAAGCGATTTTGCTCGTGGAGTTTGCCGGCCAAGACCACGCGGCACAGATGGAGGTACTGCGTGGCCTTAGTGAGCTGATGGCTGATTTAGGCCTGCCTGGCAGCGTGGTCGACATGCCAGGAGCCGCTGAGCAGAAAGCATTGTGGAACGTGCGTAAAGCTGGGCTCAACATCATGATGAGTATGAAGGGCGACGGTAAGCCGGTTTCCTTCATTGAAGACTGCGCGGTGCCGCTAGAGCATTTGGCGGAGTACACCGAAAAGCTGACCGACGTGTTTAACCGCTACGGCACGGAAGGCACCTGGTATGCCCACGCAGGCGTCGGCACGTTGCACGTGCGCCCGATTCTCGACATGCGCCGGGATGGCGCAGAGAAAATGCGTGAAATCGCCGAGCTAGCCTCCGCGCTAGTGCGCGAATATAAAGGCGCCTACTCCGGTGAGCATGGCGATGGTATCTGCCGTGGCGAATGGGTGGCGTGGCAGTTCGGCGAGACGATCAACGACGCCTTTCGTGAAATAAAGCAACTGTTTGATCCTCACAATCTGTTCAATCCGGGCAAGATTGTCGATACTCCCAAAATGGACGACGAACGCTACTTTCGTTTTCCTAAAGCCTATAAAACCATCCCGCTAACCCCGGTGTTTGACTGGTCCGCTTGGAATGTAAAGCGTGACCCGCTCACCGGCGAGCAAACGTCGCCAGGCAGCGGCGGCGATGCCACCCATGGCTTGGCTATGGCCGTGGAGATGTGCAACAACAACGGCCACTGCCGTAAGTTTGACGCGGGAACCATGTGCCCAAGTTTTCGCATTACTAAGGATGAACAGCATTTGACCCGGGGCCGCGCTAATACGCTGCGTCTGGTGCTTTCCGGCCAATTGGGTGATGAAGGGCTTGCCAGTGACGATGTCAAAGAGGCGCTGGATCTATGCGTTTCGTGTAAGGGCTGCAAGCGCGATTGCCCCACGGGCGTGGATATGGCCAAGTTCAAAATAGAGGCACGTACCGCCCGCGCGCGTCTTAAAGGAATCTCTCTACGTGACCGTATGGTGGGGGAAATGCCGCGCTACGCCCCGTGGGCCAGCAAGTTTTCCGCATTGGTCAACGGCGTTGAGCGAGTCCCTTTTTTAGCCAAGCAAATCAAACAGGCGCTTAAGCTTGCGCCCCAGCGTTCGCTGCCTCTATTTAACGGCAACTTCCTTGCCAGTGCCGAGGCGTCCCCGCACGCTGCGCGGGAAGTGCTGCTGTTCGTTGATACCTTTAATAACTATATGGAAGGCGATAATGCCAAGGCGGCCAAACGGGTGCTGGAAGCAGCGGGCTACCGCGTTCATCTGAATGTTACGAAAGGGCAGCGCCCCCTTTGCTGCGGGCGAACCTATCTATCGTCGGGCCAGTTCGATAAGGCCAAAGCAGAAGCCAAGCGCACCCTTGAGCATCTGATGCCCTTTGTGGAGCGTGGTGTGGCCGTCGTGGGGCTAGAACCTTCTTGCTTACTCAGCATGCGCGATGAGTTTCTGCAGTACGGCTTTGGTGAAGAAGCGAAAGCACTGTCGTCATCGGCGTATTTGTTTGAAGAGTTTTTGGTCAACGCGCGTGCGGCGGATCAGCTTCCGCTGGAACTTAAAGCGCTGCCATACGGGCACGCTATGCTGCACGGCCACTGCCACCAAAAGGCGTTTGATGCACTGCGCCCCGTCGAGCAAGTGCTAGGCTGGATTCCCGGCCTTGAGGTCAAAACAATTGAGTCCTCGTGCTGCGGTATGGCGGGCAGCTTTGGCTATGAAGCGGAGCACTATGAGGCATCGCTAAAAATGGCCGAGCTCTCGCTGTTGCCCGCTATTCGCAACGCTGATAAAGATGCCGTACTTATTGCTGACGGCACAAGCTGTCGCCATCAAATCCATGACGGCAGCGGTCGCGAAGCGATACACGTTGCTCGATTGCTGGAACAAGCGCTAGCCTGAAGGCTGTACATCAATAACAACCTAGGAGGTCAACGTGGCCATTTATCAATACGGCGAGCACCGCCCGGATATTCACGACGACGTATACGTTGCCGAAACGGCAGATGTTATCGGCCAAGTGACCTTAAAAGCGCATTCAAGCGTGTGGTATCAGGCGGTATTGCGCGGTGATTCGGATCACCTTGAGGTTGGCGAAGAGAGCAATATTCAGGATGGCGCAGTGCTGCATGCAGACCCAGGCTTTCCGCTTAAAGTAGGTAAAGGCGTAACGGTAGGGCACCAGGCCATGCTGCACGGCTGCACGGTTGGCGATGGCTGCCTAATCGGTATCCAGGCGGTGGTGCTCAATGGCGCGGTGATTGGTGAAAATAGCTTAGTAGGTGCCGGTGCCTTTATTAAGGAAGGCGCGGTGTTCCCAGCTAACTCCTTAATTGTTGGTTCACCTGCTCGCGTGGTGCGAACGCTTTCCGAGGAAGCGGTGGCGGGTCTGAAGAAAAATGCTCAGGGCTACGTAGAGCGTAGCAAGCGCCATCGCCAAGAACTCAAGCGAATAGACTGACTGCACTTGTCCCGCTCCAAACGTAAACCCCCAGGCCAAGGCCTGGGGGTTTACGTTTCTGCTACAACAACCGCCACTTTTACATTAACGGGTCGGTCACGCCGATCACGTAGAACGCAACCAGTGCGATGATGCCGGTAAAAATCAGATAGTAAATGGTGGGTAGGATCGTCTTGCGGATCGTCGTGCCTTCTCGGCCCAATAGCCCGACCGTTGCCGACGCTGCGACCACGTTATGGATAGCGATCATATTACCCGCCGCCGCACCTACCGCTTGCAGTGCAATCATCATCGCCGTCGAAAGGCCAAGGGATTGCGCGACGCTGAACTGGAACTCTGCCAGCATTAGGTTAGACACGGTGTTGGAGCCTGCAATGAAGGCGCCCATTGCCCCTACAGCGGGTGCAAAGAAGGGGTAAATGCCACCTACGCCATCGGCCACCGCTTGCGCCATCATCACCGGCATAGACACAAGGTCTGCGCCATTAACACCCGAGTTGATCAGGATACGTACCATCGGCACGGTGAAGACCAACACGAAGCCTGCACCAAAAATCGTTTTGGTGGACTCTGAGACGGCGGCGCTAATTTTTTGTGGATTCATGCGGTGCAAGAAGTAGGTAATGATCACCACTGCTACAATAATTCCACCGGGTAGATACAGCGGCTGCACGCCGCCGCTAACGCCCGCTTCGCCAAGAATGTTGTTCCAGTCCAGGCTGATTGACGTTAACGCGACGCGCAGCGGCTCAATGGTCCGTGATGCGACTAAGAACAGCGCCAGCAATACGTAAGGTACCCAGCCTTTAAAGGTCGACATAGGCGCTTTGCCCGCAACGTCTTCCAGCTTGATTTGTAGATTGCCAATCCACTCATCGGGCCAAGACGAAGATTCAGGAAAGTCCCAGGTATCTTTAGGCAGCAAGAAGCCTCGCTTGGCGGCAGGCACCACAATCGCTAAGCCCACCATAGCGCCTATCATAGACGGGAACTCAGGCCCTAGCAGCACGCCGACTAGCATGTAAGGCACGACGAAGCAGATGCCGGTAAAAATAGCGAAAGGGGTAATCGACAACCCCTCTTTCCAGGAGCGGTTGGCGCCGAAGAAACGCACCATTACCAGCACTAGGATCAGTGGCATTAAAATGCCCACGATGCCGTGAGTAATGGCGACCGAACTAGTGATTTGTTGAAAAAATACGTCCCAGCTAGAGCCGACCGAATCAAGCTGAGCGGTAATGCCCACGCGATCCACACCGCTACCAACGCCCACCACAATAGGTGTACCGACGGCGCCGAAAGAGACGGGCGTTGACTGAATCATCATACCCACAACGACCGCGGCAAGCGCCGGGAAGCCGAGAGCCACCATCAGCGGTGCCGCAACGGCGGCTGGCGTACCGAAGCCAGAAGCGCCTTCGATGAAGCAGCCGAATAGCCAGGCCACAATCAACGCCTGAACGCGCCGGTCAGGACTAATGCCCGAGAATCCGTTGCGAATCGCGGTAATGCCCCCGGAGTGCTTGAGGGTATTAAGCAGCAGGATAGCGCCAAAGATGATCCATAGAAGGCCTGCTGTCTGAATCAAGCCTTGAATAGTCGATGCCACGACGCGGGTAAAGGACATATTCCAAACGGTTAGGCCAATAATGGCAGCCGTTAGGAAAACGAGAGGCATCGCTATCTTAGCGGGTACTTTAAAGCCTACGAGTAGAATGCCGGCCAGCAGCAGCGGCAAGAAGGCCAGAAGTGCAAGTGTCGTTTCATTCATGAGAGGAACTGCCCCTTGTTATTGATTTGGTACGCTCCGCGAAAACCGCCTGGATTGTGTGTTACCAGCCGGGTGTAAGTGAAAGATACGGTTAGGTTAACAAGATGACTACATTGGAAAATTGGTCTTACCTGTTAAAGCCATTTTTAAAGGCGAGTTAAGTGTTGGTTTTTTTGCCTAACATGATGTTTTTAATGTGTTTTTTAATAACCTGTAAAGTGAGGGGTATAGCGCTCTCGTTAGACTAATAGACACCGTTTAGCGGTGCCTATTGCACGCATAGTTTCTTAAGCTCATTGTTGAACCACGCCAAGCGCATTCGCACGTTTGATAACCACTCGTTTCCTCACCATGGGGCAGTACTGATGGCACTAAAACTCTATGATTTATGTGGTCGAGATGAACAGCTTCGTTTCTCACCTTACTGCTGGCGCGTACGCATGACGCTTGCCCATAAAGGTTTGGAATTTACCACCGTGGCGTGGCGCTTTCTCGATAAAAAGGCGCTGGAGTTTGCCGACTACGACAAAGTACCCGTACTTTGCGACGGCGATAAAGTCGTCACCGATAGCTTCGACATCATGCGTTATTTGGATCAAGCGTATCCCGACGCGCCCGTGCTGGGTGACGGCGTCAGCTATCAGCGCGTGCTGCTGTTCAAATACTTTGTTGAGCGCAGTGTGACACCAGCGTTATTTCGTATCGTGGGTCTGGATTTACTCGCGGCGGTACACCCGGATGATCGCGCTTACTTTCGCGAAACGCGTGAAGCGCGGTTCGGCTGCACGCTAGAAGAATTCAGCCAGCCAGAGCAGGGTAAACAACAGCTCAAGCAGGTGTTGGCACCGGTGCGCGATTTACTGCGTGAAAGCGCATTTCTCGACGGTGACTCCCCCAGTGGTTCAGACTATTTGCTGTTTGGCAGCATGATGTGGGCTTACATCGTATCAACACAGGCGATTGTAGAACCGGGCGATCCGGTCGACGAATGGTTCCAGCGCATGCTTAGCGTTCACGATGGGGTGGCAAGTAATGCCCTGACCGTACGCGACATATAACGCACAGGGCGGTGCAGCCACGGCCGCCTGATGCATTAAGAAAGCCTTAATTTGCTCAGTGAGTGAATCAACGCTTTCATTAAGGAGATGGCAATGATTGATCTGTATTACTGGACAACCCCGAACGGCCACAAAATCTCCATCATGCTCGAAGAGGCCAAGCTTGCGTATCGAGTGAAGCCGATCAACATTGGGCGGGGCGAGCAGTTTGACCCTGAATTTCTCGCGATCGCGCCCAATAATCGCATCCCCGCCATTGTCGATCACTCCCCGCAGGACGGTGGCCAGCCGCTATCGATATTTGAATCTGGCGCGATACTTGAGTACCTCGCCGATAAAAGTGGGCAGTTCCTGCCCTCGGAAGGCCGCGAGCGCTATATCGTCTTGCAGTGGCTGCACTGGCAAATGGGCGGCTTAGGCCCGATGGCCGGCCAAAATCATCACTTCTGCAACTATGCGCCGCAAAAAATTGAGTACGCCATTGAACGTTACGTGCTCGAAACCAATCGGCTCTATAGCGTGCTGGACCAGCGTCTAGCGCACCATACGTTCGTAGGTGGTGATGACTACTCGATTGCGGATATGGCGATCTACCCTTGGATTGTTCCCTGGGAAAAACAGCGCCAAACGCTAGAAGAGTTTCCTGACTTGGAGCGCTGGTTCGATATGGTGAAAGCGCGCCCAGCCGTGCGCCGCGCTTACGCGTTGGTCGAAGATGTTAATCCACAGGCGGGCGTTGAAATGGATGAGCAAGCGCGTAAGCACTTGTTCAATAACCGCTAGTCGCGGGTTATCGGCGGTAATAAAAATACGCTATAAGTGAGCAGGCGCAGCATGAGATAAAATCATGTTGCGCTGCACAAAAAGCACTGTTAACTTTATAGTCAGCAGAGGCAAATGCCTAGCTTAGAACCGCCTAATCAAGGCGTGTTGATGTGCTAGCTCACTTATGGGGATATGAAGATGGCTACTAAATCGAGTACTGATCAAACCGCGCAACAGCTTGAATCTGTGTTTGTATCGCTAATGCGCTCTTACACGCTGACCGCACTTGATTACTATGAACAGCTATTCAGTGCGCAGGTGGATGCTGCCCGCGCTTACTCCGATATGGCTATTTCACAAGCGCGGACTTGGCTTGATGTAAAAGACACTGACAGTTTCAAAAAAGCGCTCGAAAGCCAGCAGAAAACAGCCAGTGATTTCATGGAGCGTGTTAAAGGTGACACTGAAAAAGTGACGTCCATCAGTCAAAGCTTTGCTGAAGATAGCAAAAAGCAGGCTGAAGAAACCACCAAGAAAGCAGTAGAAACGGCTAAGCAGTAAGTTAGCTGATCTGGCTCAAAGCGCCGCTCCCTATGGGGTCGGCGCTTTTTTTTTACGCTTTGCTGGCACGATCGATTAAGCGCAGGCAGGCAATACGGATAATGTGTTCAATGGCCGTTTGCCGTTCGGCTGCCGCAGCGTTGTTCAAGCGTTCTTCAAAGGCGGCTAAAATTGCGCCACGATCTAACCCCTTAACGGCAATCACAAAAGGAAAACCAAATTTCTTTTTATAAGCTTCATTAAGAGATTCAAACTGAGCGAACTCATCGGCACTGCAATGATGTAGACCTGCTCCGGCCTGTTCGCTGGTGGAATCCTGCGTTAATTCGCCTGAGATAGCGGCTTTGCCAGCCAAATCGGGGTGGGCACGAATGACATTGATTTGCTGCTCGCTGCTGGCCTGCTGCAGCATTAGGCCCATAAGCTGTGCCAGCCCATCAGGGGCGTCATGCTCTTCATTTAGGCCGTGATGCCAGGCGGCTTCTGCGACCCAAGGCGAGTGCTCATACACGTCCCCATAGTGAAGCGTCAGCATTTCAAGGCTGCATCGGCTAGGCGCTGGTGAAAGTACTAATGGGCGGTGGGTCGACACTGAAATTCTCCTAGGCATGCAGTTTTTCAAAGCGTAAAGCGATAGACTTAATGTATACAATAAAGAACGGCAGCGGTACTCCTTGACCGATAGGCTCAACGGTACAACGGCATGGATGTCGATCAAGTATCGCCAATAACCTTATAAAATAGGAGCGGCTATGGGGCGTTTAACTACCCACGTACTGGATACCGCCACGGGACAGCCCGGGCAGGGGATTACTATTGAGGTGTTTCGCTTGACCCGCAGTGAACGCCAGCATCTAAGCACCGTCATCACTAACAGTGACGGGCGCTGTGATGCACCTCTTTTAGAGGGCGATGCGTTGACTGCAGCTGAATATGAGCTGGTTTTTCATGCCGGTGACTACCTGAGAGCCCAGGGCGTAGAGGCTAATGAGCCCCGCTTTTTAGATATGATTCCACTGCGCTTTGGTGTTGCTGATGTCAGCCAGCACTATCATGTGCCGCTGCTGCTATCGCCCTATGGCTACTCAACTTACCGCGGTAGCTAAAATCTCCGATTAACTATTACGTGATAACCAACATGCGCGATGAAGAGCACGATATCATTGCGGCTTGGAAGGAATGATCAGAGAGGCTAGCTATGAGTGATGCGCAGGCACCGGTAAAGCGGCGCGCTTCCGTTAATAAAAATAGCAAAGAGGGCGATGAGCGCCACGAAGTGATTTACCGGTCTATCAGCGATGCGATTGTGGAGCAACGTTTAAAGCCTGGTGCCCGGCTGCGTGAAGATGCGTTGTCGGAAGTATTTGGTATTAGCCGTACCGGGATTCGTAAAATCTTACAGCGCTTAGCGCTGGAGCAATTAGTCACACTCACGCCACGCCGCGGCGCTAGTGTTACCCGGCCAACCGCTGATGAAGCCAAAGACGTTTTCGATGCTCGTCAGTTAATCGAGTGCGGGTTAATGCCCGATGTGGCAAGACACATGAGCGACAAAGAAGCCGCTGAGCTTCGCGAAATGGCCCGCCAAGAGCGCCAAGCGCTGCGCAGTGGCCAGCAAAGTGTGGCTATTCGTCTCTCAGCGGATTTTCACTTGCGCTTAGCGCAGCTTTCAGGCAACGCCACCCTGGCGGAGTTTGTTGAGCGCCTGTGCTCGCGCTCTTCGCTGATACTCGCCGTTTACGGTCATCGCGGCCACCTGGGCTGCGAATCCCACGACCACGATGACCTAATCGGGCATTTAGAATCAGGCAACGGAGATCGCGCTAAAGCCTTTATGAGCCGCCACCTAAAAGCCATCGAAGCTTCGCTTTCCATGGTTGAAGAGCAAGAGAGCGCACCGGATTTGCAGCAGATATTTGGGGGTTAGGTTAGGTGCGCTTCATCAGTTAAAAACATCCCAGCCGCAGTAATTAATGGCAACTCTCATAAAGCCGTCGGTGATTTCACGCAGACTCCAGATGATTAGAGCACCCTGACGCGTTATGTCCTAAACAAACGCCACCGGCTCTGGCCGATGGCGTTTGTTCTAGCAGTTAAAATTTCTCAACTTACCGTATGCTCAGCAAACGCAGACGCTGCCTTAAATTGACGCATTAAGCCGTAGTAGAATAGCCCGCCTAAGCCCGCGCCTATCAGCCAGCCGTAGCCGCCTAGGCTTGATAGTGCGGGAACTAGAACGGTAGAAAGAGAGAACATCGCAGCGGCGCCAAAGGCGATAAGGGCGCGGATGTTCCAACCATTCACGTAATAGTAGGCGCCGCCCGGCGCTGATGAGAACAGCTCCTGCATATTCAAATGCTGGCGCTTGATCAGGTAGTAATCGACCACGATGATGCCGTAGAACGGCGCGACGATTGCACCGAGTGCGTTTACGAATCCGGGAATGCCTATTTGACTGATCACGGAGATCCAAAGCGCGCCGACAAAGAAAGCAATAATGGCGGTAATCAGGCCGCCTGTCTTAAAGCTGATTTTGCTGGGAAACAGGTTGGCCAGGTCGTAGGCGGGCGGAATAAAGTTGGCCACTAAGTTAATGCCTACCGTAGCGGCGAAGAAGGTGAGGGCAGCGACAATCGTCAGCGGCAGCGAATCAACCCGCTCAACGATATCGGCGGGGTTGGTCAGTGCCTCGCCAAACAGCACCAGTGTGCCTGCCGTAATAATTAGCGCAATAAAAGAGAAGAAAGCCACGTTAAGCGGTAAGCCTAGCAGGTTGCCAAGCTTCATCTGGCGCTCGGTTTTCACAAATCGCGTGAAGTCGCCAAAGTTGATTACCACTGCTGCGAAATACGCCACCATGGTCCCGACAATGGCCATAAAGGCGGCAATCGAACTGCCACTGGCTTCACCATCGCCGCTAAAAATAGTGCCAATAGCAGGTAGTAATTCGCTGCCCGCCTGATACCAAACAACCGCCATTAACACCAGCATCACCACATAGACCAGTGGGCCTGCCAAGTTTAGAAAGTGTTTGATGCGCTCAATGCCCTGCCAGAAAATCGCGATTTGGAACAGCCAAACAATCACAAACGACACCCACGCCACGCCGGAAAGGCCGAGGAAAGTACTCCCGCTGCCCGCACCAATAAAGGCGGTAATAAGCAGCGTTACCGCGGTTGATGCGAAGTAGGTTTGTACGCCGTACCAGAAGATACCGACGATGGCACGTAGTATGGCGGGCAAATTCGCGCCGCGAACACCCATGCTGGCACGTACCATCACTGGAAACGGAATGCCGTATTTAACGCTGGGCTTACCGGTAAGGTTGACCAAAAACATCACGATCACGCCCGCCAGTATAATGGCAGCCATTACCGCCCAGCCGTTCAGGCCATAACTCAAAAATAACGAAGCGGCTAGGGTATAGCCAAATAGGCTTTGGATATCGTTCGACCAGACGTTAAAGATCTCAAACGCGCCCCAGTTACGATCTTGAGGTTTAAGCGGCGCAAGGTCCTCGTTATACAGCGTCGGGTCGATGTGCCTAATGTCTAAATCACTCACGTCGTTGCTCTCTTTCATTTTATTGGCTCAAGGTTGGCGAGTGGGGTTACTGGCTAAAACGTTGGCAAGGTGCCCAGTACTTCATCAGCAGGTAATAGCTAATGCCTGCAGGGATAAGGCTGGCGTACCAGGAGATCGCCGAGAAAGAAAGCGCCGCCACAATGCCAATCGCCGTGGCAATCAGTGCCGCCGCGTTAACGCCTTTATAAGGCCCCTCCGGGTCATACAGCTTGCTGATATCTAGAGTGCGACGGCGAATGATGTAGTAGTCGACGACGAGGATGGCAAAGATGGGGCCGAGGAATGCTGAATAGGTCTGCACAAACATCTGTAGGCCCGCTGCAGAGCCTGGCTGGACAAGCTTCCAAGGGAATGTGGCAAACGCCAGTAGCCCAACGATGATCGTGGCGATCGGAAACTTGATCTTAAAGACGTCCATCAATACGTAGGTCGGCGGCACCACGTTATTGAGTACGTTGGTGGTGACCTGTGCGAAGGCGATGAATAGTAGGGTGGTCATCAACAGCGGCGTATTGTCGACGGCGTTAGCAAATACTTGGATAGGGTCTGCAGTGCCGGTGGCTTGCGAAACCATGTAGCCAATCAAACCCATAAATAGCGTGCAGGGCAGAATCGACATGGCATAAATGGTCGTCAGCAGGCTTTGGGCCGTGCCTTTTTTATGCTCACGTGAGTAGTCGCTAACGTTGAGCATCATGGTGCTGTATATGCCAAGAAATAGCATGGTCGCACCCCAGAAGGGCATGCCCCATGAGCCTTCCATGGTTAGCAGGCTGGCTGAAAGCTCATCGCCATAGCGCTGCACCGTGGCGTAAAACATGTACATCAGTGAGGCTAGGATAAAAACGCTGCCGATGTTTTCTAGCCATTTGATGCCCTGGAACCCCATGACCGATAGGCCGATTTGCAAAAACTGGAAGGTAATAAAGTAGAAAATAAGGTTGTCAAAACCGAACAGCGTAGCCGACACCATATTCAGTGCCCCTGCGCCAATCCAGCTTTGAAAGCCGTACCACACTACCGCAGGCACCGCGCGAACTAATCCAGGCAACCGCGTGCCGGTAAAGCCGAACGCACTACGTGCTTGAACCATGAACGGTATGCCGTACTTGTAGCCTGCGGCCCCGTTAATGGCCAGGGCAATGCCGATGACAAAGCATCCGATGGCAATGGCCAGCGTAGCTTGTAGCAGGTTTAACGTGCCGACAACGCTTGAACCCATGGCAAAGGTGCCAATGGAAACGCAGCCGCCGAACCACGCCAGAAAGTAGGAGCTACGCCCCATTATTCGGGTGTCTTGAGGGGCCAGGCTTTCAGCCCCCATGCTTTTTGTTCCCACCGTGTCGTTCGCAGGAGATTGATTCTTTGACGCAAGAGCCGAAGTTGAAGTGCTCATGATGTAGTCCTCGCAAGATTATCGGTTTTATTGGTAGCTTGAGTATTTTCATACCCAAGCAACGCTTGCGGCGTGGCGTGCTAATGGACGTGTTGCTTATCTTGTATAATATTAATTATTATTAGCAATATTGCGAGCGTTGTCAGTTAGTGATGTCTGTCAGTTAAGGCGCTGTCCGTCATATCGGAAGACTATGAGTTAAGCGGCAGTGAAAGATCAGAAAGCGCCGCAAACTTACCCGTGAATGCTTTTGGTCGTGGGTAGGCAAGGTCGCCATGCTTACTGGTGTGCAGCCCTAAGCTAATCAGTGATTCAGCTAGTTTCAGCGCTGCGCTGACGCCTTCAATCACCGGCAGACCTACTTCGCGACTAATCTGTTGGGTCAAATTAGCCATGCCGCCGCAGCCTAAAACGATGGCGCCGATATCATCTTTATCCCGCGCACGGCAGCACTCTTCGACAATGCGGGCAAATGCCGCCTCAGGATGATGCTCAAGGTCCAAGACCGGAATTTCAGCTGCGCGAATGCGCCGACAGTGGTGGCTGAAACCATACTGCTGAAGCAAGTGCTCAGCGATAATGCCGGTACGCCCCAGCGTGGTGACAATCGAAAAGCGAGTGCTGATCAGCGTGGCAAGATGGAACGCTGCTTCGGCAATACCAATGACCGGCGCACGGGTCAGCTCCCTTGCGGCAAGTAGGCCAGGGTCGCCAAAACAAGCCACCACGTAGGCATCAATACCGCCTTCGCGCTCGCCTTTAAGAACCTCTTCTGCCACGCCGACCGCGCTAATAACTTCGTCAAAGTGGCTTTCAATTGAAACGGGCCCCGCGTCCGGCTGCGAGGCGCTAATCTGAGTGCCAGCACCTGCCTGTTGCAGCGCTGCATTATAAATAGCAGCGGTCATGGAGGCGGTGGTGTTGGGGTTGATAATTCGTATATGCATGATAAGTAATCCGCATGTAAACAATATTTATTTTCTTGTATACGAAAATAGGGCGATTTTCAGCGTAGTGCAAGTAACTAAATTGAGCTGGTCATAAAAAAGACAGCCAGAAATGGCGGCTAGTGGCTATGGGTGCGGCTGATAGATTCATTGTTAGTGTGAAAAAGACCTGTGGATTCCAGTCTACTAGCCTGTGGGCGCGTTGCGGTTGATCGTCAATGCCGCTATTTTGTATACAAATTGTTTGCAGGTTCTCTAAGCGCGCTATCTCGGCTATGTTTTATCCAGCGATAGCTAAGAATTGGAATCAAGGAGCTATGCATGTCGTCATCACCTTCGAACCTCTACGCTCGTGACCTAATCGGTTACGGACGAAATCCGCCCCACGCTAACTGGCCCGGAAAGGCAAAGATTGCCGTCCAATTCGTGCTCAACTACGAAGAGGGCGGCGAAAATTCCGTACTGCATGGTGATTCAGGCTCAGAGCAGTTTTTATCTGAGATTATCGGCGCACCAGCCTATCCTGATCGTCACCTGAGCATGGAGTCGATTTACGAATATGGTTCGCGGGCCGGGGTGTGGCGCATTCTGCGCGAATTTGAAAAACGTGATTTACCGCTCACAATATTTGGCGTGGCGATGGCGCTGGAGCGTAATCCTGACGTCGCTCAGGCGTTTAAAGAGCTAGGCCACGAAATTGCCTGCCATGGCTATCGCTGGATTCACTATCAAGAAGTCTCGGAGCACGTTGAGCGGGCGCATCTTCAGCAGGCCATGGAGATTTTTCAGCGGCTTTATGGTGAGAAGCCGCAAGGCTGGTACACCGGCCGCGATAGCCCTAATACGCGCAAGTTAGTGCTGGACGAGGGCGGCTTCCTTTACGATAGCGACTATTACGGCGATGATTTACCCTTCTGGACTCGTGTCACCGATAGTCAGGGCAGTGATCATAATCATTTAATTGTGCCTTACACGCTCGACACTAATGATATGCGCTTTGCCGCCCCGCAGGGGTTCAATACCGCAGATCACTTCTTTACCTATCTACGTGATGCCTTTGATGTGCTTTACGCAGAAGGGGAAGAGGCGCCGAAAATGCTCTCTATTGGAATGCACTGTCGTTTACTTGGGCGGCCTGGGCGTTTTCGAGCATTGCAGCGCTTTTTAGATTATATCGAAAGCCATGACCGCGTTTGGGTTGCGCGGCGAGTTGATATCGCCCGCCATTGGGCCGAGCATCATCCCGCATCAACGTGACATTAAACTAGTTTATTAGGATGTTATGACGCCGCATATCGGACAGCGTATTACCGCTCAGTTTGACGAGTTAAGTGCCCAGGAGCAGCGCGTCGCGAGCTTCATTCTCGACCACTTTGACGATCTGGCGGTGTATAGCGCGGCCGATTTGGCGCGCTTAACCGGGGTATCTAAATCCACGGTCAGCCGTCTGTTCAAACGGCTGGGGTTTGAGAGCTATCGTACCGTTAAAGACCATGCCCGCCAGCTGCGCAACTTAGGCGTGCCGCTAGTGATCGACGCAAATGCCATGCAGGAAGAGGCCGGCGCGCCGTTCCAGCGTCATTTGCAGCGCGAGCAGGAAAATCTGCAGCGCTGCTTGAACGGGATAGCGTCGGAACAGTTTGCTGCGCTGGTAGAGCATCTGGATAGCGCACGCCATGTGGTTGTGATCGGGTTTCGTAACAGCTACCCGTTAGCACTACATTTTCGTCAGCAGTTGATTCAAGCGCGCACCCAGGTGCGGGTGGTTCCACATCCTAACCAGTCGTTAGCGGAAGAAATTGTCGATCTCTCCGAGCAGGATGTTGTGGTGCTGTTTGGATTTCGCCGCCGCCCCGCGGCGTTTGCTGCGCTGGTGGATGCGCTTGAGCGCTCGCCGGCCAAGGTCGCATTAATTGCTGATCCAACCGCGGTGAATTTCGCCGCTCAAGTCACCTGGTTTATGGAAACGCCGCTTGAAAGCCTCTCGGCATTTGATAGTTACGCCGCAGCCAATAGCCTGATTTGTTTGCTGGCGAACGGCGTTTTACACCGTCGCCTGGCAGAGGGACGAGAGCGGATCAGCGCGATCAGCGATATGTACGTTGAGCTCAGTGAACTTGAAACACCGATCATGAGTATCGATTAGCACATACGTTAGAAATCGTTGGCGTTTCAACGTGAGGCGAAGATGTCCGCTAGCGCCCTAGCCTCACGCTGATTCTTGCTATTCGGCGTTCAGAAAGTCTGCCACATCAAGCAGTATCATCTCATTATCATCAGCCTGCCCTTGCTCGCGACCAATCGAGAACGGATAGTTATTGTCGTTGGCGACCACGATAGTTCTTTCATCGACTCTATCCACGTTCTCAATAGTCACAAAGGGAAAATTAAACGTGCCGTCGATCGTGCCTCGCGGTGCGATGCCGTTGGGATCTTGAATGTCCATGAGGTCTATATAGGCGATTTTCTCAAGCACACCTTGCTCGTTCGTGCGATCGAGGTCGATAAGATAGATACGCTTGAACTCGGCGGGATCGTTCGCCCACTCTGCTCTAGGGTCTCCTTGGCGGCTATCACGCTCGATAATCAGGCCGCGGGTGCCCTCAATAAGATTGAAGTCGCCAATGGCATGATCCGCTGACGCGAGTGGGTAATAGCGAGTTGTATCGCCCCATTCGCCTGTGTCAGTGCTGAGTTCGAACATTCTTAAGACGGGCGTGCCATCAATGGTTTCCGGGGCATTATCATTACTGTCCCATACAGGCTTTTCCAACAATGGATAGAGCGTTGTGTGGTCTTCGGAGAGCGCCATACCCTCATAGCCACCGGAGCGAAAAACGACAACATCATCTGAAAGTGGTGCGCCGGGGTTTGGGGTCAGGGCAAAGGCATTGTCGGGCGAGCGCATCATCGTGCCGCCTGGGTTTGTGGCTATCACTTGCAACACTTCACCCTCCTTATTGACCTGGATAATCCAGGGGCCGAATTCATCACCAATCCAGTAGGTATCACCCACCGGCTGGATCGATTCGATGTCGAAATCAGCACCGGTCAAAAATCGCCCGGGGGTGGCTTCATTCATAATAGGGAAGGGTACCTTGCGGTTTGGGTCCGAGAGTTGAACGGTCTCCTCAATAGTGACGCGTCCGGTTTTCCAGTCGGGGTTTATGATGTTAAACATCAGTATGATATCGGAAGAGTTCGCCTTAGAGCCAAAGCCGTTATCGGTTAAGACCAGAAAACGATCGTCGCCAAGCGAGCGTATACCTGAAAACCCTTGCAGCGGCTGGCTGGGAAAAGGGAGCGCTAAACCAGTGGCTTGTACGTTAGTGTATAACTGCTCAATACGTCCTTCTTCTCCAGTAAAGCGGCCTGAGGTGTTGTAGTGTTCAGCGGCGCCGGATGGGGCCGCTACAAACGTGCTGCCGGGCAGTTGAGCATGACTGGACAAGGTGGCAGGAAAGGCCTGCTGAGAATAAGCTGAATCCGTAAATACAAAGGCGAGTAAGGCTGTGGCGAGTATCGGTTTCATCATCACTATTTAACCTTTGCAAAGAAGATAAGATGTAGCTGAGCAGGGTCAGCTACATCTATCTTCTTCAACAAAGGTGATAGTTGAATGACAGAAAGCAGATCTTTTGATTTCTGGCCGTTTTGACTATTTTGGCTAACGTTTTTTGTTTACTGGTTAACCATTCCATTGAGTCGCCTGAGCGAACACAAGAAACGCCAACGCAATCAGCACCCATATGCAAAAGAGGGGGAAGAAGAACTTGACCCATTTTTGCCACGTCACCCCAGCCAGTGCCAGCGTGGCCATAAAGTAGCCTGACGTTGGGTAAAGAATATTGCCAATGCCGTCGCCGAGCTGGAAAGCCAGCACCGCGGTTTGTCGTGTGACGCCAATAATATCGGAAAGCGGTGCCATCAGCGGCATAGTCACCAGGGCCTGACCGCTACCGGAAGGAATGATGAAGTTAAAGCCTAGCTGGGCGAAGAACATGCCAATAGCCGACAGTAACGTGGGCAGGCCGCCAACCAGATTGCCCAGTCCAAACACCAGCGTATCCATGATCTGACCATCTTCCAGCATCACGGCGACACCGCGAGCAACCCCTGCGATCATCGCTCCCACGAGCACATCACGGAAGCCCTGGTTAAAGCCTGCGCATATTTCGTCGGTGTTAAGCCCCGCGATCAGCCCCACCACAATCCCCATAATGATGAAAAGCCCGGCCATCTCCATCATGAACCAGCCTTGCTGTAACACGCCGTAAATTAGCACGCCGAAGAAGGCAAAGGCCGCGATTGCGGCTAGCTTTTGACGACCGTTGGCCACCAGTGCGCGGCCATTATCGGCATGCTGATAGAGCGAACGCTTTTCAGACTCGCCCGGGTCACTGCTGAGCAGGCTAAAGGATGGTTCGTTATGCACTTTGCGGGCGTAGCGCATGACAAAGAAAATGGCCGCCGCCAGCATGACAATAAACGCCAAGATGCGCAGCCCGTAGCCTGAATAAAGCGGGAGTGCTGAAAGCTGCTGGCCCAGGCCGGTATTGATGGGGTTGAGTACGCCGGTAGTGAAGCCGACAGTAGTGGCACATAAAGCCACCGCCGCCGCCGTCACTGAGTCAAAGCGTAATGCAATCATCAGTGGCAGGATTACCGGGACGTAAACCAGCGCCAGCTCCTGGGTGCCAATAACGGTCGCGATGAGGGCAAATACTGTCATCAGCACTGGAATGGTCAGCAGGCTTTGTCGGGCAAAGCGCCTAGTCAGCTTATCGACACCAATCTCGATAATGCCGGTATGCCTCAATACCATGAACATGCCGCCAATCATGAAGGTAAAAAAGACAACTTCCCCGGCACTCATCAAGCCGTTGGGAATCGCCAGCATGAAATCGACAATGCCCACCGGAGAGGGGGCTATTTGTTCATAAGAGGTCGGGTCGATGGTGATACGACCAGCCGGGCCTGGAACGCGCTCGAACTGCCCTGCGGGCACAAAGTGCGTGGCGATCGCCGCTAGCGCAATAAATATGAACAAAACGGCGTAGATATCGGGGATTCTACACCAGCTTTTCTTAGGCACTGGGCGTTCAGGGGAGGGCGAAGGGGGGATTTGTTGGGACATGCGTTGCCTCGCGTTATTTAAAGCCACCCTTGAGGGCGGCCGTTGTTATAAATGCCTAGTTATAAATGCTTAGTTATAAATGCCTAGTGTGAGCCGAGCAATGACATCGTCTAGCCACTAGATCAACAAGGGCCAAACGGTGAACCACTGTCATTTGAGACACTGTCATTTGAAACATTGCCATTTGAAGCATGGTTCGTATGGTTTTAGAATTATGAAACGAAAGTTTCTAAAGAAGTTACTATTGGGAGGAGTGTTTCACAAGGGGCTTGATAAAGATCTCTTTAATGTGTGTGACGAATCTTGTATACAAGATGTCTTTTTAATTTTAATAAAATCAGATAGGACCAATCATGCCAGCTACTTACTACGCTCCCACGGGCGGTCATCCGCCGCAAACGCAGTTAACCGCTGACCGCGCTGTTTTTACCGAAGCCTATGCGCTGATTCCTAAAGGCGTGATGCGTGACATAGTGACAAGCAATTTACCGTTCTGGGAAGGCACGCGCCTGTGGGTGCTCGCGCGGCCGCTATCAGGCTTTGCTGAAACATTCTCACAGTACATTATGGAAGTGCAGCCCAACGGCGGTAGCGATAAGCCTGAGCTGGACCCTCAAGCTGAAGGCGTGCTGTTTGTGGTGGAGGGTGAGTTAACGCTGACATTAGCGGGCGAGCGCCATACCATGGTGCCCGGTGGCTATGCGTTTATACCGCCTGGCAGTGATTGGCAGGTACGTAACGAATCAGCAGCAGCAGTGCGCTTTCATTGGGTTCGTAAGTCCTTTGAGTTTGTCGAAGGGCTCGACGTGCCTAAAGCGTTTGTGGTCAATGAGCAAGATATTGCCCCTGTTGAAATGCCGGGCACCAACGGAAGCTGGGCGACGACACGCTTCGTTGATCCTAATGACGTGCGCCACGATATGCATGTGACCATTGTAACGTTCCAGCCGGGCGGCGTTATTCCCTTCGATGAAACCCACGTGATGGAACATGGCCTTTACGTGCTGGAAGGTAAGGCGGTTTATCACCTTAATCAGCAGTGGGTTGAAGTAGAGGCCGGCGACTTTATGTGGCTGCGCGCATTCTGCCCCCAAGCCTGTTATGCCGGTGGGCCAGGGCCGTTCCGCTATCTGCTATATAAAGACGTTAATCGTCATCCCGCCCTTCGTCTGAAATAACGTGTAAGGACAACGCAATGCTTAAACTCACTGCCACACCGCTAACGGCAGAGGCGTTTGCCCCCTTTGGCGATGTGATTGATGCGCGCAACGCCGCGTCGTTCCCTATCAACGCTGGTCGTACCCAGCGCTATCATGACCTCGCTAAGGTGGAAACGCTGGGTGAAAACGCCCACACGCTGATCAACATTTTTGTCAGTCAGCCGATCACACTGCCGCTTGAACTGACGTTTTTAGAGCGCCACCCTCAAGGCAGCCAGGCGTTTATGCCGCTGCATGAAGAGCGCTTTATCGTGGTGGTGGCCACTCCCGGCGAGCATATTAACTCAGATGACGTGCGTGCCTTTGTGACCGACGGCCATCAAGGCGTCAACTACCGCGCAGGCACCTGGCATGCCGTTCAATCGGTGCTGGAACGAGAAGGCGAGTTTTTGGTGGTAGATCGAGGCGGTGACGGCAATAACTGCGAAGAGTTTCCCCTGGCGATAACCGTGACCTTGGAATAATCCGTGCCTGTGAGTGGTACCGCTGTCATATAGAGCGCGTTAAACTGATAAGCTAGTGTTATTCAATAGAGTCTCGTTATCCAATAGCGTCACTACAGGCTAATTCGCATGGTGGGAATATTATGAGCGCACTGCACTTTTCTTCGATCCGTCGTACCAAAATTGTCGCCACTCTTGGCCCTGCCAGTGATCGTGAGGGCGTATTGGAGGCCATGCTTGCTGCGGGCGTGGATGTGGTGCGTTTAAATTTCTCTCATGGTACCGCCGATGATCACCGTCGACGCTTAATGCAGGTACGTGAAATCGCCGCGAAGCTAGGCCGTAGCGTTGCCGCTTTGGGCGACCTTCAAGGTCCCAAAATCCGTATTGCCCGTTTTCGTGATGGCGCGGTGGTGCTCAAAGAAGGCCAGCCGTTTATTCTCGATATGGCGCTAGACGGCGATGCAGGTGATATTCACCAGGTGGGCTGCGACTACACAACGCTGTCGCAAGATGTCGTAGCAGGTGATCGCCTGTTGCTGGATGATGGTCGCGTCGTTCTAGACGTTGTTCGCGTCAGCGGCCAGCAGGTGCATACCGTTGTGGTCGTGGGCGGCAAGCTTTCCAACCATAAAGGCATCAACAAGCAGGGCGGTGGGCTTTCTGCCCCAGCGTTGACTGAAAAAGATAAAGAAGATCTGAAAACTGCCGTCGAGATTGGCGTGGACTACTTGGCCATTTCTTTCCCCCGCCACGCCGAAGATATGCTGGAGGCGCGCCGCTTGCTGGGCGAGGCGGGCAAAGATATTGGCTTAGTCGCGAAGGTTGAGCGTGCTGAGGCCGTGGCGGATGATGCCACCCTCGACGGTATTATTGAAGCATCGGAAGCGGTGATGGTGGCGCGGGGTGATCTCGGCGTTGAAATTGGCGATGCGAAGCTAGTCGGCGTTCAAAAACGCATGATCAAGCGTGCTCGCTCACTTAATCGCGCGGTGATCACTGCTACACAGATGATGGAAAGCATGATTTCGGCGCCGCTGCCCACACGGGCAGAAGTGTTCGATGTGGCTAACGCCGTGCTGGATGGCAGCGATGCAGTGATGCTCTCAGCGGAGACCGCCGCAGGCGACTACCCGCTTGAAACCGTAGAAGCCATGGCGCGGGTTTGTTTAGGCGCTGAGCGTGAAAAATCAGCCCAAGAATCCGGCCACCGTATTCATGAAGGTTTTGCTCGCCCTGATGAAACCATTGCGCTTTCAGCGATGTATGCCGCGAATCATATGACTGGCGTTAGCGCGATTGCCTGCATGACGTCTTCTGGCTACACGCCGCTGATTGCATCGCGTATTCGTTCTGGTTTGCCGATCGTGGGTCTGGCACACAACCCTATCGCACAGCGCCGCATGGCCCTGTATCGCGGGGTGGTGTCGCTACCTTTTGATACATCTGAAATGTCACCCACCGAGCTAAATGAACGTGCGCTTGAACTGCTGGTGAAAACCGGTATCTCAAAAGCCGGAGATCACGTGATTCTGACCCGCGGCGATCACATGAACGCTCATGGGGGCACTAATACGATGAAAGTGATGGAGATTACCGACCAGCACGCTGAGCATAACGGCTAATAGACGACGTGGCTGGATGCTGGCCTGCTGCTGATAGGTTCCCCATATGTTGGGGAGTTACGCGCATCATAAAAGGAAGTACGCATGAACTCTACGCGTCGCACGCTGCTTAAGGCGTCGTTACTGTTACCGCTGGCGGCACTGTTGCCGATGTCGTTACTTAGTGCTGTGGCGTGGGGGCAGGCGAAGCCAGCCGGCCTGCAAACGCTGGCGCTTGCTATTCATAGCGAGGATGGCCCGCATCGTGTAGACGTTGAAGTGGCGGAAACGATTGCTCAGCGTCAGCGTGGTTTGATGGAGCGTGAGAGCATGCCAGCAAACAGTGGCATGCTGTTTCGGTTTGAGAGAGAACAGTCGGCTAACAATGCCTTTTGGATGTATCACACGCTAATTCCCCTCGATATTGCCTTTATCGATGGCAATGGGCAGATTGTCGCCATCAATACCATGCCGCCTTGCGAGTCCTCTGAGCCCAGTCGTTGCCCTTCCTATCCGGCCGGTGCCGCGTATTACTCGGCGCTAGAGGTTAACGGCGGATACTTTGCCGAGCGCGGTATTAAAGTGGGCGACTGTGTATCGGTCCCTGATGATGCAGGTTTCTGCCAGCCCGCACCCTAAGCTAGACGGGGTGCGCGGCGGAATTTAATCACAATCAGCGCGATACCTGAGACCACCAATCCTCCACCTATCAGTTTGTGAATGCCTAGGCTGTCGCCCATCAGCAGCGCGCCTAGGCCCACCGCAAATACGGGCGTTAGAAGCGTCATGGGAATGACGCGATTGATCGGATGGCGCCGCAACAGTGTGTACCAAATCCCGTAAGCGACAATCGATGACATGACGGCGGTGTAAATGATTGCTCCCCAGCCCACCCAGCTTGCCTGCTTAACTGCCTGCCATTGACCACTTTCAAATAGCCACGACCCTAGCGCTACCTGAGGTACTGCAAACAGCGCCACCCAGCCTGCGAGTGCCAGTGGGGCAATCGGTGGGCCGCGCTTAATTAACAGCTGCGAGATTGCCCAGCCTAATGCGCTCAGCAGCAAGATAGTTAATGGCAAAGGCGACGGCAGCGTTGGCCCTCCCGCAATGACGGCTATGCCGGCAAAGGAGAGCAGCAGCCCGACGATACGCTTAGGCCCCAGCCGTTCCTTAAAAAACACCACGGCCAATAACGTGGCAAACGGTGTACCCATTTGCACGAGCAGCGCGCCGGTACCCGCTTCCGCGTGCTCTAAACCAATGAATAGCAGTGCAAAGTGAAGACTGCCGAACGTCACTGATAGTAGCAGTAAAAACGGCAGCTGCGCGCGTGCGACGGGATAGAAGGGTACTAGCAACGCTGCGACCAGCATAAAGCGAATGGTGGTTATCAATAGCGGCGGTAGTTCTTCCACGCCTACCTTGATAACAATGATGTTTAACGCCCATATAGCGATAACGAAGAGGCCGAGCAGCAGGTCGCGTAGGGGCACGTTGATGTCCATGGCAGGAAGGAAACAGATAGCCATTGTAACAGCTTGAGAGAGCGCCAAAATAATACAGCGATAGAGACTATCTTTGCCATGCCGACCTTAGGCGTCTTTCTTTCGCGCGCTAAGTGAATACAATAAGTGTGGCTTCAACGAAAAGCCTCGCCACGGCTATCCGCACGCATCCTAAATGTACATCATAAAAATAGATAAAAAAGGAATCACCATGACGCTGACACGCTCAATGGCTCGTTTGACTGCCGGCTTGGCCGGTGCGGCACTACTTTCTGCCTCCCTTTCTGCTCAAGCCCGCGAACTTTCGGTTTCTACCGTGTTGTCTGACGCGTTTCCCTGGGGGCAGGCCGCCGAGAAGTGGGCTGAGTTAGTAGAAGAGCGCAGCGACGGTGAGCTGACGCTGCGTGTGTATCCCAACTCCCAGCTGGTTTCTGGCGATCAGACGCGCGAGTTTTCCGCCATGCGCTCGGGTTTAATCGACGCCGCGGTGGGCTCGACGATTAACTGGTCGCCTCAGGTGCCAGAACTTAACCTCTTTTCTTTGCCGTTTTTCATTCCAGATGAAGCCGCGGTCGATGCGGTGACCGGTGGTGAAGCGGGCGACTTGGTGTTTGCAGCGATCGAATCGCGTGGTGTTATTCCATTAGCGTGGGGCGAGAATGGCTTCCGCCAAGTCTCGAACTCACGCGAGGCGATTACTCAGCCCGATGATTTAGACGGCTTGAAGATTCGCGTGGTGGGTTCGCCGCTGTTCCAGGATACGTTCTCGGCACTCGGTGCGGACCCCACGCAAATGAGCTGGACCGACGCGCAGCCGGCGTTAACTACCGGGGCTGTCGACGGTCAAGAAAATCCGCTGTCTGTATTTGACGTGGCGCGTATAGACCAAGTTGGCCAGGCGCATTTAACGCTTTGGAACTATATGAATGATCCGCTGATTTTTGCGGTGAATCAGCAGGTATGGGCGTCGCTGAGCGAAGAGCAGCAAACCATGCTGCGCGAAACTGCGTTAGAAGCCGGTGAGTGGGAAATCGCGATGACCCGTGAAGAAGAGAGCGAACGCTTGGCCGCCATCGAGGAGCGCGGCGTGACGGTAACCGAGCTTACCGATGAGCAGTATCAGGCGTTTGTTGAGGCCACGCAGTCGGTCTATGAGAAATGGGTGCCACGGATTGGTGAAGACGTCGTCAACGCTGCTCAAGCGGCCATTGATGCCCGCTAAGCGATCTCCATGACCGTTTACTACCGGCCCCAACGGCCGGTAGCTTTGTTGCTGTGAGGCTGCCATGAAAGGCTTTCCTGATGCCCGCCTTGAACGCTGGTTGGGCGCGCTGGCATTAAGTATTATCTCTTTGATTAGTCTTGGAAATGTTGTTACTCGCTACTTAACCGGCGGCTCTTTTTCGTTCACCGAAGAGTTTTCCGTTTTTTTGCTAGTGATTCTGACATTTGCCGGCGCCTCGGTGGCGCTGCGGCGTAACCGGCACATCCGCATTAGCTTTTTAGAGCGCGCATTGCCGCCGAAGTACCGCCGCGGACTGATCGTATTGCAAGCGCTGTGCGTTGCCATTGTGCTGGGTTTGATCTCTTGGTATGGCGGTAAATTAGCCTGGCAAGAGTATCAGTGGGAGTCACTTTCGCCAGGGCTTGGGTTGCCCCAGTGGTGGTATTTAGTATGGCTACCGGTCCTGACAGCCGCCATGCTCTGGCGGTTGGTACAGCAGACGCATGACCGTTTGACGGGGAGACTCTCCGATGAGCCCTGATGTATGGATGATTCTGGCCTTTGCAGGGTTATTGATTGCTGGCGTGCCGGTGGCATTTTCATTGGCGCTTTCCGGCGCGGTGGGCATCGTAATTGGACTGTCGCCGGATATGCTTGCCACGTTAGGCACTAATACCTACAACAGCATCGCTAAATATCCCCTGATTGCGATTCCGCTGTTCATTTTAACCGGGCTTATTTTTGAACGCTCAGGCGTGGCACTGCGGCTTGTGCGCTTTGCTCAGGCGTTGATTGGCCCCCGCCATGGTGGCTTGGCGTTAGTGGCGGTACTGGTATGCATGATTATGGGGGGCATGAGCGGTTCAGGGCCCGCCGATGCGGCGGCTGTCGCGATGGTGATGCTACCCAGTATGACCAAAGCCGGTTATCCCAAACCTTTCTCAGCCACGCTGATCGCAGCATCGGCTTCTACCGCGATTCTTATTCCACCCTCAGTGGCGCTGATTCTTTACTCGATTGTCGTGCCTGGCGTTGATCTACGTGCTCTTTTTGCGGCGGGTTTGTTTCCAGGGATTTTGGCGGGCATCGCGCTGTTAGTCCCTGCGATGATTGTTTCCAAACGCTATGGCTGGGAAGGCGGAACACCGGTGGAAGGCGCTGAGCAGCTCAGCGTGCGCACCACGTTTAAGCAGGCGATACCGGCGCTATTTGCACCGGTGCTGATTCTAGGCGGCCTGCGCTCGGGCCTATTTACACCGACAGAAGCCGCCGTTGTCGCGGTTGCATATGGGGCACTAGTTGGGCTGTTTTTCACCCGCGAGCTATCGCTTCGCGATTTGTGGGAGCTGCTCGGCGAAGCGGCGATTATTTCCGGTGTGGTGATGTTAATTATCGCCCTGGCGGGTATTTTTGCCTGGGCGGGGACAATGCTGGGCACCTTCCGTCATTTAGCGGAATGGGTGATTGGCCTGACCGACAACGGCGTATTACTGCTTGTTTTGGTGATGCTGGCGGTGTTGGTGGCGGGCATGTTGCTGGATGCCATCTCGATTTACTTAATCATGATGCCCATTCTGATTCCCGTGATGCAGCACTTTGAGTGGAATCCGGTATGGTTTGGCATTCTCTTAGCGATGAATATTGCGATCGGGCAGTTTACGCCGCCGGTTGCGGTCAATTTAATGGTGACCACCGAAGTGGCAAAAATTCGCTTGGAACAAACGATTGGGTGGGCGCTGCTGTTTGTGGTCGCGATGGGCTGTGCGCTGGCGCTGGTCGCACTGTTCCCCGCAATCGCGCTGTGGCTACCCACTGTGCTGGGCTATAACGTTTAATAAGCGCTTAGCCCCTGGCACATAAGAACCCTGGAGGTCGAGCAAACTGCGAAAATCATTATTCCCTATGCGAAAACGGTATGGGGTTTAACGCTTACTAAACGTTACCGGCCGTTAAACTACTATCTTCCGCGGTCATATGCGCTTTAAATGGATGATGAGGCGACGACTCATTGCCAAGCGTGCTTTTTCGTTAAGCATTTTGTTTTTCGCCAAACGTTTTGTTTTTCGCTAAAGTAGTAATAACAGGTAGCCATGCCGGTGCCTGTCACAGATTGTCTAAGCAATAGATTATCTGCAGATATAGCACGCCTTTAGAACAGGAGGCCTGCAGAGCAGAATGTCTTGAAATCGTTTTGGGGCACGAACACCTTAGGGAACGGTTCACAGGGTGAAACCAAAACGCGCGATGTTCACAACATAAACTACGCTAATAACATCAAGATAAAGAGGTATGTTCATGAAACGCCATGCATTTTCCACTGCCGCCTTCTCGGGTGCGCTCATTGCTGCAGCGACCTTCGCGTCTCCTGCGGTGGCACAAGAACGCTACATCACCATCGGTACCGGCGGCCAAACCGGTGTTTATTACGTCGTCGGCCAGTCGGTTTGCCGTATGGTTAACCGTGGCAGCGACGAGCACAACATTCGCTGTAACGCACCGTCTACCGGTGGTTCGGTTGCTAACGTGAACGGCATGAAGAGCGGCGAGTTGGACATGGGCGTTGTTCAGTCTGATGTTCAATACCGCGCTTACAATGGCGAAGCCAACTTCGAAGAAGAAGGACCTTGGGAAGAGATGCGCTCGGTATTCACCATGCATGGTGAGCCGCTAACCGTGGTTGCTCGTGCTGATTCCGGTATTGAGACCATCAGCGATTTCCCTGGCAAGCGTGTCAACATCGGTAACCCGGGTTCTGGTCAGCGTAATACCATGGATGTGGTCATGGAGGCGTTTGGCTGGGACGAAGACACCTTTGCGCTGGCGTCTCAGCTAGATGCCGCCGAGCAGTCTGCAGCCCTGTCAGATAACAACATCGATGCGATGGTCTATGTTGTTGGTCACCCGAACGGTTCTATCCAAGAAGCCACGACTACCATCGATGCGCGCTTAGTGCCGGTGACCGGTGATGAAATCGACGCGCTGATTGAAGAGTACCCGTACTACACCCGCTCTGTGATTCCGGGTGGCCTGTACCGTGGTAACGACGAAGACGTTGAAACCTTTGGCGTTGCCGCTACCTTCGTTTCTTCAGCCGATGTTGATGAAGACATTGTCTATGAAACAGTGAAAGCAGTATTTGAAAACTTTGATCGCTTCAAGCGTCTGCACCCAGCGTTTGAAAATCTTAACGAAGAAGACATGATCTCTGACGGCTTAACCGCCCCGTTGCATGACGGCGCAGCGCGTTATTACCGTGAGCGTGGCTGGATCGAGTAAGTTTAAGCACCAGCGTAAAGATAGGTCGGTGAGTAGTATTCACCTCGAGTAGTAAAGCGCGGGCACCCTGGGTGTCCGCGCTTCTTGTTGAAAGCGCTGATTGTCAGCGCTGACCATAGGCAGGGCAAGCGTATGCGTGATGACAAACAACCTTCGGCGGTCGCTGAAAGTGACCTAGAGGATATGGTTGCTTCCAGCGACTCGGGGGCAAGAAAGCCCGCAGGCGTGCCGGGGAAACTGTTGGTAAGCATTGCAGCGATATGGTCGCTGTTTCAACTTTGGATAGCTTCACCGCTGCCGTATATGGTGGGGGTCGGTGTATTTAATGCCACTGAATCACGCTCGATTCATTTAGCGTTCGCGCTGTTTCTTGCCTTTATGGCTTACCCCGCATTTAAGCGCTCACCGCGTGACCGCATTCCGCTTCAAGACTGGGCGTTGGCAGCGGTAGCTGCTTTTTGCGGTTTGTACTTATTTATTTTTTATGCCGATTTAGCACAGCGCCCTGGGCGTCCTATCACTCAAGATATCGTGATTGGCGTGCTTGGCATCATTATGTTGTTAGAAGCCACCCGGCGTGCGCTGGGGCCGCCGTTAATGATCGTGGCAGGATTGTTTATTGCCTACTCGGTGTTTGGCCCTTACATGCCGGGCATTTTGGCCCACCGCGGTGTGAGTTTGGGCGGTTTGATTAATCACCAGTGGCTGGGTACCCAAGGGGTGTTTGGTATTGCGCTGGGCGTTTCTACCAGTTTTGTTTTCCTATTTGTTTTGTTTGGTGCGTTGCTTGAGAAAGCCGGTGCGGGTAACTATTTTATTAAAGTCGCTTTTTCCATGCTGGGCCATTTGAAAGGCGGGCCAGCCAAAGCCGCCGTCGTGGCGTCTGGGTTGACTGGCTTGATCTCTGGGTCGTCGATTGCCAATACGGTAACCACCGGTACGTTTACGATCCCGATGATGAAGCGCGTTGGCTTCAGTGCAGAAAAAGCGGGCGCTGTTGAAGTTGCCTCCTCGGTGAATGGCCAAATCATGCCGCCGGTCATGGGCGCCGCTGCGTTCTTGATGGTGGAGTACGTGGGCATTTCTTACGTCGAAGTTATTAAGCATGCCTTTTTGCCTGCGATCATTTCCTATATTGCCCTTATCTATATTGTTCACCTTGAAGCCTTAAAGGCGGATATGAAGGGGCTGCCTTCAAGCAATCCTAAACGCCCTTTGCTGAACAAGATTCTTGGCTTTATGACCGGCCTGATTTTGTTGATGGCGCTATCGTTTGTCGTTTATTACGGCCTTGGCTGGCTCAAGCCGGTATTAGGTGATGCGGCCCCCTGGGTCGTGTCTGTGGGTTTGGCGGTCATTTATGTCGGGCTATTGAAAGTTAGTTCGAACTACCCAGAACTTGAGATGGATGACCCGAATACTGCGGTGTTAACGCTGCCACAAACGCGGCCGACGGTCATGGTGGGGCTGCATTACATCCTGCCGGTTGTCGTACTGGTGTGGTGTTTGATGGTTGAGCGCATGTCTCCAGGGCTGTCAGCATTTTGGGCAACCATGTTTATGATCTTTATTATGCTCACTCAGCGGCCCGTGATCGCTTTTTTCCGTGGCCACAGCAAGTTCGCGGCGGATGTCAAAGAGGGCTTTAAAGACCTTTGGGACGGTCTTGTGGCCGGTGCGCGCAACATGATTGGTATTGGTATTGCCACCGCTACCGCCGGTATTGTGGTAGGCGCCGTGTCTCAGACCGGCGTGGGCTTAGTGCTAGCAGACGTCGTGGAGATTCTTTCCGGCGGCAACCTGATGATGATTTTGCTGCTTACCGCGCTGTTAAGCCTGATTTTGGGCATGGGCTTACCGACCACGGCCAACTACATTGTAGTTTCCGCGCTCATGGCGCCGGTGATTGTATTGTTGGGTCAGCAGAATGGACTGATTGTACCGCTGATTGCCGTGCATCTATTCGTGTTCTACTTCGGCATCATGGCGGACGTAACGCCCCCGGTGGGGTTAGCCTCATTCGCTGCGGCCGCGGTGTCAGGAGGCGACCCCTTGCGCACCGGTTTCCAGGCGTTTTACTACAGCCTACGCACGGCGGCACTGCCGTTCCTGTTCATCTTCAATACCGATTTGCTGCTGATCGATGTCACGGTGACGCAAGGCATTTTGGTGTTTATTGTCGCGACCAGCGCCATGTTGATATTTGCGGCGGGTACGCAAGGCTACATGCTTGTTCGCAGCCGCTGGTATGAATCGCTGTTACTGCTGCTAGTGGCCTTTACGCTGTTCCGCCCAGGTTTCTGGATGGACAGAATTCACAATCCTTACGAGTCAATTCCGCCAACTCAGTTTGCCGAAGCGCTAGGCAACGTCGAGGATGGCAGTAACCTGCGCGTGCAAATCGCCGGCGTCAATGATTACGGTGATCCAATGACGACCTACGTTCTGGTTCCTGTTCCTAGCGGTGATTCGGGTGAAGAACGCATGGAGGCACTGGGCATGGAGCTCGTCGCGGATGGCGATAAAGCCATGGTCGACTTCATTGAGTTTGGCAGCCAGGCGGCTGAGTTAGGCTTTGATTTTGATCAAGAGATCATTGAAGTGCTGGCGCCCGTGAATCGTTGGACCAAAGAGTGGCTGTGGATTCCGGCGCTCATTATCTTTGGCCTGGTGGTATTGCTTCAGCGCCGTCGGCGAGTAAAACAAACCGACGAGCCTGACAGTAAACCAGCAGCAACGGTCTAAAGGAGGTCATCATGTATCAGAAAATCCTACTGCCTGTGGATCTCAACGAAGAGGCTTCATGGAAGAAAGCATTGCCGACAGCGATTACGTTGTGTGAAACCTTTGGAGCATCGCTACATGTAATAACGGTGTTGCCGGAATTTAAGCTGCCTATGGTTGGCGCTTATTTCCCCAAAGACTTTTCGAAAAAAGCGCATGAAGCCATGACAGAAACCCAGCATGCGTTCATTCAGGCCAATGTTCCTGAGGGTATTAAAACGCAGAGCATCATCGTAGATGGATCTCCCTGGGAGGCCATCATCAAGGTGGGTAAAAAACTCAACGTTGATCTGATTGTGATGGCATCTCACACCAAGCGAAAGTTTGTCGACTATGTGCTAGGCCCTAACGCCGAACATGTTGTCCATCACGCCAAAGTGTCTGTCATGATTGTGCG
The DNA here is from genome assembly GCF_052376475.1 of Halomonas sp. AOP5-B2-8. Lineage (NCBI taxonomy): Bacteria > Pseudomonadati > Pseudomonadota > Gammaproteobacteria > Oceanospirillales > Halomonadaceae > Halomonas > Halomonas sp. AOP5-B2-8. The sequence continues at coordinate 96,868 of NZ_JBQSVS010000002.1, forward strand.
CTAGAAAGGTGCGGATGAACTGCGCGCCTTGAAGGCACAGATCTGAAGACATAGATCTTGAAGACATTGACCTTGAAGACATTGACCTTGAAGACATAGATAAAGTGGTACATCTTATAAACTCCGGGCGAATAGCTCGGAGTTTTTTTGTCACAAGATAACGCGATGTTACAACGGTATTGAATTCATGTCTCATTACGCGCTGACGGCTTATTTACACAGTAATCAGATTGAGGTGACGGCGGTGAAAGCATCTTTAATAGGTTGGGCAATACTGATGCTTGGCGTACCTCTTGTGGGGTGGGCTAGCGCGTCAGAGCCGCTGAATTTGTCGAATGCCCCCGTGCTTCTGACGGTGAGTGGCAATATTGCGCTTGAGAACGCGGGGCATGAAGTGCAGCTTGATCTCGCTACGTTAGAGGCACTACCGCAGTATGAGTTTGCAACGAATACGCCATGGACTGCCGAGGTTAATCATTATCGTGGACCGTTAATGCGTGATCTTCTATCACATTTAAACGCCGATACCGATACGGTGCACGTCGCAGCGCTGGATGGCTATGAAGCCGATATACCAGTCAGTGATTTTGAGAAATACGAGGTTATTTTGGCATTAACAAAAGACGGCGCCGCTATTCCGGTTCGCGAGCTCGGCCCGCTGTGGATACTTTATCCTTTTGACCAGGATGATGCGCTGCTAAGCGAAAAAATGCGCTTTCGATCGGTATGGCAGGTTATGCACATCAATGTCCGTTAGCGGTTTAACCACGCAGGTATCAAGCCTACTGCGCTACCCGCGGCGCCTTAAGTTTGCAGCAATCATTGCCGTACTATTATTCGCCGGTGCGTTAGTGGTGGCAACGCTGGCAGCCTGGCGACAGGATAATCTTACCCAAAGTTTGCGCGAAGATACTGCTTGGGTTGTTTATAAGCTGGACCGTGATGCGGTTCAACTGGTCAATCATGTACTGACATTGGATCATCAACCGCTAACGCCAGCGGAGCGCTATGCGCTTACCCTTCGCTTTGAACTGCTGTATAGCCGAATAACGTTACTCAACGAGGGAGACGTCAGCGCGTTATTACAAAATATCACGACTGCACGCGAGCTGTTTAGTCAGATCCAAACGCAGGTAGATGGGCTGGATATGATGTTCAGGGCTTTTGGGGTGCCTGACCACCGAGGCGTGTCACAGCCACTCCCGCTGGCGGCATTGGGAGATAAACTTCAGACACTGACGCGAAGTACCGAGCGTCTTGTTATTGCTATTAACGGCTACTTAGCGGAGTCGGCGACGGCAGAGCGAGAACAGCTCAGCCTGCTCTACAGACTTCTTATGACGTTGATCGTCGCAATGAGTTTAGCGGCCTTTTTGGTGGTCGCTTTTTTAGTGCGTGAAACACGCGAAAGTGCAGCGATAAGGCGCGAGCAGGCACAGCTTGCTCTACAGTTGGAAGTGACCGCTAAACAGGCGCAGGCGGCGAACCAAGCAAAATCGGATTTTTTAGCGATCGTTAGCCATGAAATTCGCACGCCTTTGAACGGTGTCATTGGTATGAGCGAGCTATTGCGTGAATCTGTAAGTCCTGCACAGGTAGAAGACTACGCCTATACGATCCACGATAGCGCTAATCAGCTGCTATCAATGATCAATGAAATTCTCGATTTCTCGAAAATTGAGGCCGGGCACTTAGCCCTTCAAACATCGCCCACGGCTATTCGTTTACTGGTCGACAGCGTGGTGGAACTATTTACGCCGCGGATAAAAATGAAGGAATTAACCTTTAGCGTTGACGTGGACACACGGGTACCCGCTTGGGTGATGGTCGATGCAGGGCGGCTCAGGCAAATATTACTTAATCTTATCGCCAATGCGATTAAATTCACCGACTACGGTGGGATCAGCGTTCAAGTCTCCACTAAGTTCGATCAGCTAGTATTTGAAATTAGCGACACGGGATGTGGGCTGAGTGAACATCAGCAGGCCCGCCTTTTTGAGCCTTTTCAGCAGGCCGATGAGTCCGTGACTCGGCGTTTTGGTGGAACCGGATTGGGCCTGGCGATTTGCAAACGCCTAAGCGAGGCGATGCAAGGACGAATAGTCGTGTCGAGCCATCTTGGCCAAGGCAGTATCTTTCGGTGTGAGCTGCCCTTGGTGGAGGCTGATCCGGTGTCAGTGTCATTGCCCAGCGCACCTCAACAGGACTTTACTGGCATAACGTTGCTGCTAGTCGAAGATAACGCGGTGAATCGCAAAGTGGCGATTGGTTTATTATCCCGTTTAGGTTGCGATGTCGTGTGGGCTGAAAATGGCCAGGATGCACTTGCCATGGCTCAGTCTCAACAGGTGCATCTTATCTTTATGGATATCCAGCTGCCCGATATGGATGGCCTTACGGTCGCACAGCTTATGCGCGAGCAGGGTGGCTGGCTTGACAGTGTGCCTATCGTCGCTATGACGGCGGGTGGCGCGGAGGATGACCGCCAACGCTGTCTTGCGGCGGGCATGAGCGATTACCTTACCAAACCGCTGTCGCTATCTGCGCTAAGTAGCCTGCTGGCATCGCAGCTTTTTGCCACGCCCGACGCGGCTTCTCTGCCAGCGCTGCCGGTCTTGCAAACGCAGCTCGGCGCGCAGTCATTACTCAATACCGACACGCTGAACATGCTAAAAGCGACCCTAGGCGATGTGAGCTTGACGCAGCTGATCACGCTTTATCACCAGCAAGTAAGTGATTACTGCGAGCAGCTAACGGCCTGCCTAGCGCAGGCCCCTCTCAGCGATGATCAGCAACAGCAGGTCGTACGTTTGGCGCACCAGCTGCGCGGCGAATCTGTGAGTATGGGAGCCGACAAGCTGGCCGACCAGGCGCAGCAGCTGGAAACATTAATGACAACGGATCCGTTCACGCAAAGCAAACGAGATGAGATATTTAGCGCGTTACGCTTAACGGCGTCGCACACTCATGCAGCGATGGAGAAATGGTGCCGTGAGCACCTATCAGGCTGAGCCTGTAACAGTGAGGGCTAGTACTGCCATTGTTGTATATCGCTACGGGCCATACTGAATAACACTGTAAGCTTGTTTTGAATAATCATAATGCTCAGGAGCCTTTCAATGATCTACGCCAACCCTAGTGACACTGGTTCAGTGGTGTCATTTGAAAAACGCTACGGCAACTATATCGGCGGTGAGTTTGTCGCCCCGGTGAAAGGCCAGTACTTCGATAATATTAGCCCCGTCAACGGCAAGGTGTTTTGCGAAATTCCTCGCTCTACTGCAGAAGATATTGATAAAGCGCTTGATGCGGCCCATAAAGCGGCGCCTGCATGGGGGAAAACGTCCGCCCAAGAGCGCAGTAACATTTTGCTGAAAATCGCCGATCGCATTGAGCAAAATCTTGAAATGCTGGCGGTGGCCGAAACTTGGGATAATGGTAAGGCCGTCCGGGAAACGCTCAATGCCGATATTCCTCTGGCCGTTGATCATTTTCGCTACTTTGCAGGCTGTATTCGCGCCCAGGAAGGCTCGGCAGCAGACATTGATGCCAATACTGTTTCCTATCATTTCCACGAGCCACTAGGCGTTGTAGGGCAAATTATCCCCTGGAACTTCCCAATTCTAATGGCTGTTTGGAAACTGGCGCCCGCACTCGCCGCAGGTAACTGCGTGGTATTGAAGCCCGCGGAGCAAACGCCTGCGTCGATTTTGAAAGTGGCGGAGTTGATTGGCGATCTGCTGCCCGCCGGTGTGTTGAACATTGTTAACGGCTTTGGTGCAGAGGCAGGGCAGGCGCTGGCGAGCAGTAAGCGTATCGCTAAAATTGCCTTTACCGGCTCTACCCCCGTTGGCTCACATATTCTTAAATGCGCGGCAGAAAATATTATTCCCTCTACCGTAGAGCTGGGCGGCAAGTCACCGAATATTTATTTTGCCGATATCATGAATGCCGAACCGACGTTTATTGATAAGGCGGTAGAAGGTCTAGTGCTGGCATTCTTCAACCAAGGCGAAGTGTGTACCTGTCCGTCACGTGCGCTTATCCAAGAGAGTATGTACGACGAGTTCATGGCCAAGGTGCTGGAACGCACCAAGCTTATTAAGCGCGGCAATCCGCTGGATACCGATGTACAGGTAGGTGCGCAGGCTTCTCAAGAGCAGTTCGACAAGATCATGTCGTACATGGATATTGCTCGCGATGAAGGCGCCGAGTTCCTCACCGGCGGTGAGAAAGAAGTTCTTGATGACAGCATCAACAGCGGTTACTACATTCAGCCCACGTTGTTGAAAGGCAATAACCAGATGCGCGTCTTCCAAGAAGAGATTTTTGGGCCGGTGGTGGCGGTCACCACGTTTAAAGATGAAGCAGAGGCGTTAGCGATTGCCAACGATACCGAGTTTGGTCTGGGCGCGGGCGTGTGGAGCCGCGATATTAACGTTGCCTTTCGTATGGGCCGTGGTATCCAAGCCGGTCGCGTATGGACCAACTGCTACCATCAGTATCCTGCTCACGCGGCTTTCGGTGGCTACAAGAAATCTGGCGTTGGCCGCGAAACGCATAAGGTGGCGCTTGAGCACTATCAGCAAACCAAAAACCTGCTGATTAGCTACGATATAAACCCGTTAGGCTTTTTCTAACGCTTAGACGCTAGCGACGCGCGTATGCGTGCAAAAAATCCCGACCATGTGTGGTCGGGATTTTTGTTTTGGCTGACTTACATCTGAGAGTCTTCAGGCGGCTCGCCTATCGTGCCGGGCATCGGTTGTACGTGGCCCATCTGCTTACCCGTCAGGGTAAGGAAATGCAGGTGACGCTCATACTCTGCTACCAAATCGCCAATCACTTGTCCACGGGTATAGCCGTTAAGGTCTTTATCCTGCCCCCCTTCCGCTAGGTACACGTCCAGGCGAACATAGAAGTCATCATCCGCTTGGATAAAGCTAGGGGTGCGCATGCGGTGAGGGCATACTTGGTAGACAAAGCTAGTGGCGTCGCCAAAGTCGACCTGCAACATCAGGTTGGGAAGCGTTTCCCCCTCAATCGCTTCTTCACTTACGTTGGCAGTTTGGCCACGGCGCTCAAGCTCCTGAGCAAACTGTGTCATCGCTGGGCGAATTGCATGTTCAATGGTGGCGGCTGCACCGGCGCGATTAGAGGTGTCAAGGGCGCGGTCTAAGCGTTCTTTCCAATCGCCGCCAGGCGCACTACCGGCAATCATGCGACGTGCATCTGCCTTGCTACCTTCTAATTTCAAGGCTTTGTACATGCCCACCATCACCGCAAAAATAACCAGCGAGAAGGGCAGAGCGGTGATGACCACGGCGCTTTGCAGTGCATTTAAGCCGCCGGCCATCAGCAGAGCAATGGTGATCAAACCGATCATGGCTGACCAGAAAATACGCAGCTTCACCGGCGCATCGTGGTTCACGTCGCTCAGAATAGACGTGAAGTTGGCCAGCACCAGCGCTCCAGAATCCGCTGAGGTAATAAAGAACACAATACCCAGAACGGTGACGACTGCCGCGGTAATGCCGACATAAGGGAAGTACTCAAGCAGCGTGTAGATCGTGGTTTGGGGGGTGTTGAGCGCCTGCTCACCTAGCTCGACAACGCCTTGATTAGCGACCAGTTCTATACCGCTATTCCCGAATATCGACATCCAAACCATCATAAAGGCGAGGGGGATAAACAGTGCACCGGCGACGAACTCACGAATGGTACGACCACGGGAAATACGTGCCAGGAATAGGCCCACGAACGGGGTCCAGGCAATCCACCAGCCCCAGAAGAAAATCGTCCACCACATTTTCCACTCTTGAGCCCCCTCGTCGGCGAAGGCGTAAGTGTCAAAGCTGGCACCTACAAAGCCCGATAGATAATCGCCAGCGTTGTTGACCACTTTATCCAGCAACATCAGCGTGTCCCCTGAGAAGAGTACAAACAGCAACAGCGCCAATGCCAGTAACATATTAAACTCTGACAGCCGGCGAATGCCTTTCTCAACGCCTGTAACCACGGAAATCGTCGCTAATATGACCACCAAGACAATCAAGATCACCTGCACGGTGAGGTTTTCCGGCACCCCGAACATGTAGGTGAGGCCGTAGTTAAGCTGTATTACCCCAATCCCGAGGCTCGTAGCAATGCCGAAGACGGTGGAGATCACTGCGGTAATATCCACCGCGTTGCCAATCGGGCCGTGGATACGTTTGCCTAGGATCGGATAGAGCGCACTACGGATCGCCAGCGGCAAGCGATGGCGGTAGCTGAAGTAGGCCAGCGCCATACCCATCAACACGTACAGCCCCCAGCCGGAGAGCCCCCAGTGCAGATAGGTTTGAACGACGGCGTTACGCATCGCTGCTTGGCTTTCCGGGGTTAAATCCGGTGGTGCCAAATAGTGGGCGACAGGCTCGGCAACGCTGAAGAACAGCAGATCAATGCCGATCCCTGCAGCAAATAGCATGGCCGACCAAGAGAGTAGTGAAAATTCTGGTCGTGAGTGGTCAGGCCCCAGGCGAATACTGCCAAAGCGCGACATACCAATAGCCACCACAAATACCAAATAGGCCACTATGGCCAGCATGTAATACCAGCCAAACGTTTTGCTTACCCAGGCGAGTCCGGCATCAAAGAAGGCGCCAGCTTGCTCGGTGAATAACATGGTAAGCACCAGAAAGATCAGGATGCCAGCCACACTGCCGTGAAATACGACGGGATTGAGGCGGTCTCGGGAGGGATGAATAGGGTTGTCTTTCGCCATGCAGGCGTACTCCTGTGGTTGAAAGGTGGAGGTAAGATTTTATTTTGAATGAACGTTCAAATAAAATACGTGAATAACTGCTACCCTTCAAGTTTACGAGTGCCTGAAACTGCTTGAGTTAGTGCGGATTGGGTAACTTGCAGACGTGAAAACGCCCGGAAAACCGGGCGTTGTCAAGAAAGTAGCGACGCGGCGAATGTTTATTCGCTATCGGCACGTTCGTCGCTATTATCGTGGTGGCCGCGTTTGCCCCGATGTTCTTCATGCACTTCACGCATGGCGTTGTGAAGTGCTTCTTGCTCTTCTTCGGTGAGAATGCCAGCGACTCGCTCTTTATGCTCTTCACGCAGCGCATGTATTGCTTCGCGATGTTCAGCGTGTGCTTCATTGAGCTCAGCCTGCTTATCAGCTGAGATTTCGGCGCGCTGATACACCTCTTGGCGACGCTCTTCCATACGTTCTTCCATGCGCTGACGATCAGCACCGGAAGCCTCATGGTCACCGTGGCTGTCTGCTTGGGCCGTTAATGTGATCGATGCTAACGCAGCAGCGAGTAATGCCGGGGCAAACAGTTGGCGAATTGACATTTTCTGAGTACCTGAAATGTTCATAGCATCTCTCCTGGTAAGTTGACGATGTCATTATCGCTAGGTGCAGTGCAAACTGCTTGCAGTTAGTGTGCAACAATCATGGTCTTATTGGCTTGCTGCAGATCGTAGCTAAGGGTAGTTCGTCAATAGTAGACAGGGACGCTATTCATTAAGGAGAAACATAATGTCGCGAATCGAGCTATCTCGCGTGTGGCAGCCGCGCTGCGCGTTCACCACTTTGCGCCGAGTAACCGGATTGGGTGCTCTTGCTTTGATGCTGAGTGGCTGTAGCGCCGCTCAGCATGTGGGCCAAAATGAGTCCGCGGTTAAGAGTGGTACGTTGCATGAACCCCAGCCCTTTACGCGCTTGGCGCCACGGACCTACACGCCTGATGATTGGCCGCAGGCGCTAAAGGCCGATGTCTATTTGCCTGATGAGTCGACTAGCGCCCTACGCCCTGCTGCCTTATTGGTTCACGGTGGAGGCTGGCGAAACCGTACGCCAGAAGACATGCAGAGCATTGCCGAACAGTTGGCAGGGCAAGGCTACGTGGCGGTTAATATTGAGCATCGTTTTGTGCCGGAGTATCGCTTTCCTACCCAGCTGCATGATTTGCAGCAGGCAATGGCGTGGATCCATGCCAATGCTGAAGAGTGGCAGGTAGATACTAACCGCATCGTAGGCGTTGGATATTCATCGGGGGCGCACTTGGTGAGCCTGCTGGCACTGGCTGGCGTCGAAGGGCCGCTGGCCGAGCCTTACGGCGGCGAGCAGAGCCGACTAGCGGCGGTGTTGGCGGGTGGGTTGCCAAGTGATCTGCTTAAATTCGATGACGGGCCCTTAGTGGTCGACTTTATCGGCGGCACGCGAGCTGAAGAAACCGAGGCATATCGCCTAGCGTCGCCCATTTACCATATTACCCCGCAGTCTCCGCCGTTTTTTATATTCCACGGCAAGTGGGATCGCCTCGTGCCGGTAGACCATGCCACGGACTTCTATCAAGCGCTGCAGGATAACAACGTCGAGAGCGAGCTTTATCTGCAAAGCTTTAGAGGCCACATTGCCAGCTTCTTACTGCGTGGCGGCGCTATTGATGCAGGCATTAAGTTTCTTAATCGTCAGGTATTCACTGCGGATTAGACTTTAGTTGCGTTCTTGCTGCATGCAAGGCTGGTGACAGTTTCGTGGGTTAGCGTCTTAGGCTTACAGGTCAATACCTGTTTCTACGGTTAAATAATCTTATAAAAAAGAGAGAGCCCGCTATGCCTAACACTTACCGCGCTTCACTATCGCTTACGATGAAATCCTTGCTGGTTGGAGCAACAGCTACCATTGCTGCACTGGCCATTGCACTACCTGCCGCGGCTGAAGACTTTCCCTCTCGCCCGCTCAATATGGTGGTGGGATTCGGTACCGGGGGAAGTGCCGATCGCCTTGCCCGCATTATGTCTGGGCCTCTCTCAGAAGAGATAGGTGTGCCGATACAAGTCACCAATCGTCCTGGTGCGGGAACGCAAGTCGCTTCTAACTACGTTCTGAACGTTCCTGATGACGGTTACACGGTTTACGCCTCAACGTTCGCGCCTTACTTAACTAACTCTATTCTGATCGGAGGCGCTGAATTTAGTGTCGATGATTTCTCTTATATCAACTTTCAGTGGTTCGATTTAGACATTATTGCAGCGAATAAAGACAGTGGTTATGAAGACCTGCCTAGCTTGCTTGAGGCAATCCGAGAGGAAAAAGGACAGGTACGTGGCGCGGTCGTTCAGGGTTCTGCTGGCCACTTGATGGTGCGTTTGTTGCTTGACGAAGCGGGCATACCGCAAGAAAACCTGAACTTAGTGACCTATAACAGCGGCGGTGAAGCACGCTCAGCCGTTGCAGGAGGGCAAGTTGACTTTGTCTCTATTAGCGCTCAGGGCAGTGAGGGTATCCGAGAGTTTCTTACTCCGTTGGCAATTGTGAGTGATGAGCGCATTGATCAGTGGGATGCCCAGCCTATCAATGAAGCATTGGCGCCCATGGATATTGAAGTGCCTATTCTGCAGGGATCTATGCGTGGCTTTGCAGTGACTAGTGAAATGGAACGTCAACACCCTGAACGTTTTGAAAAACTGTCTTCAGCTATTCAAAGTGCTCTGGCTCGTAAAGATGTACAAGAACAGCTTGAGAGCAATGAAATGGGCGGTATTTGGGTTGGCCCAGAGCGTTCCAATGAATTGATGCGCGAAAACTATCAAGTGTTCGAACAATACGCCCACCTGCTTAACTGATTTTTCCAAGCTAATTTTTCTAACTGGCCCTTCCATGATTGCTGGCTCTTCAAGTTAATGAAGAGCCAGCATGGAGTTTTACCATGTCTGAATATAAACGCGACTATGGGGACTTTTCAGTTCTCATGGGCCTGGGTGCTTTTACATTGTGGTATTTATTAGACGCCATTAGTGTATCTGCTACTCCGCAGAATCTGCTGCTGATTCTACCGCTTGCCATTATTGTACTCGTTATAATTGCGCTTGAATTGATCCTCCGGATAAAGCATGGCTCGCTATTCCAGGGCTCTGAAGAAGAGCCACTGCACCGTACATTACCTGTTGTAGGGCTATTTGCCGCTTATGTCCTATCGCTTGAAACCCTAGGCTTTGATATTGCTACGGTGATCTTCCTGGCGCTCTTTTTGATACTTAAAGGTGAACGTAATTGGCTGCTATTAAGTGGTTATAGCGTTGCTTTTGGGCTTAGTGTCGCGTTCTTCTTCTCGCAGATGCTGCCGTATCCCATGACGCTACTACTACTACCGAGCTGAGGAAAAAATATGATTGATTTTGGCGCGATTGGGCAGGGTTTAGATCTGCTTTTTTCCAGCTTTGGCCCTTGGTTGGTGGTAGTGCCTGGGATCGTACTAGGACTGATTTTCGGGGCTACTCCAGGTCTGCAAATTTCTATGGCCATGGCTATTTTCTTGCCCATGACGATGTATATGGATTTTATCCAAGCCATGCTGTTTCTTACCGCTATTTTTACAGGCGGTTCTTTTGGTGCCGGTATCCCTGCGATTTTAATGAATATACCCGGTACATCTTCAGCCATTGCCACTGCTTTTGATGGTTATCCTATGGCGCGGAAGGGGCAGCATAATCAGGCGCTAGGTATCGCATTAGCCTCATCGGTGATTGGCGCCCTGATGGGCTACGTTGTGCTTTTCTTCATGATCCAGCCTCTTTCCTACATGGTGTTGAGACTAGGCCCTGCAGAGATGTTCGTGGTTATCCTTTGGGGCATGACACTCATTGCTAGCTTGAAAGGTGAACAGGTTTTAAAAGGCTTAATAGCCGGATTTATAGGCCTCCTGGTAGGCACTATAGGGTTTAGTGAAATAGGTTTAGCACGTGGCACGATGGGGCAAACTTATCTTTTAGATGGCGTACCGGTTATACCGGCGATGATGGGTATGTTTGCTGCTTCTGAGCTGTTCAAACTAGCCAACAAAGGTTTCATCGTAGAATCTGCTGATGCCCGCAAGGTGAAAATTAGTGAAATCTTCGAAGGTTGCAAGATGGCGATGCGGTATCCGGTGGTTATGATTCGCGGGGGCTTGATTGGTGTGTTAGTGGGTGCAGTGCCTGGCGTCGGTTCATCGGTTTCTAACTTGCTCTCTTACATAGAAACAAAGCGGCGAGATCGTGACCCTGATTCCTTTGGAAAAGGTAACCCAAAGGGCGTCGTAGCGTCAGAAGCGGCAAATAGCAGTTCCGAAGGTGGCTCAATGGCAACGCTGCTAGCGTTAGGCATTCCCGGTGGCGGTGCCACAGCGGTTATGTTGGCGGCATTTGCCATGCATAACATTACCGGTGGTCCGCAGTTTATTCGTCAACAGACGGACGTAGTTTACGCGATCATTTTCGCCAATTTTGCCCAAGTATTTTTATTGGTGATCATCGGGCTGCTGTTTATTCCCTTGCTGGCTAATATCGTCAAAGTTCCCATGCGATTTTTAATTCCATCGGTTTTAGTGCTGGCCGTTATGGGCTCGTTCGGACTAACCGGAAATATGACAGGTCCGGCCACTGTACTTATTTTTGCCGTTATTGGCTGGATCTTCCGTCACTACGGCTACTCGGTACCCGCGGCTGTGATTGGCATGCTACTCGGCTCTTTGGCCGAAAAGTCGCTACTCCACTCCTACCAAATCAGCGGGGGGGACATTATGTATGTGTTTGAGCGTCCGGTGACACTAGCTATCTTTGCATTGCTGCTAGTCTCTTTGTTTAGCCAGCCATTGATGAAAAAGCTTAAAGCTCGCCAAGAGGCTGCCCAACTATGATTCCTGAGTTCAGGATTTGAAATGTTGAAACGCACTGGTATTACCGTTGGCTTGGGATTTTTGGGTGGCTGGCTTGCCACCCTTTTATCGTTGCCTTTGGCATGGATGCTGGGCCCTCTTTTTATGGTGCTGTGCTTATCACTGATGGGCGTGAATACTGGCATCGATAAGCGCTTACACCGCACGGCCATTGCACTGCTAGGGCTTTTTATTGGTAGCCGTATTCAGGCTGACGAATTGTTAGGATTAGTACTTTGGTATCCCAGCGTACTGGCCATGTTGGTATACATGGCGCTGATGTTATTCGGCGGTTACTGGATTTTTAATCACGCCAACGTAGGGCGTATGAACGCCATGTTTTGCGCTTATCCGGGGAGCATGAATTCAGCGTTGGTGCTGGCCGAACGGGCTAACGGTGATTTGCGCTGGATCGCTATCTCGCACTCTCTGCGTCTAGTGACTGTGGTTTCGGGAGCTGCGATAGTGGCAAGTTTTTTTGTCGACGATGTTACGCTACGCAGTTCGACTTCTTCCTTCACCATCATGGATGGTTTGCCGCTGGTGTTGGCAACGCTATGTTGGTGGCTGGGGCGTTTATTGAAGATTCCCTTGCCTGAGTTTCTTGGGCCAATGGCGGCAGGTGCCATTGTTGCCAACCTTGGGTTCGATTACTCGCTACCTACTTGGATCGTGCTAACGGCATTTCTGGTATTAGGAGCGTCGGTGGGTGCGCGCTTTTCGGGAACTCAGTGGTCACAGGTGATCAGCATGGGCCGTTATGGCATTGCGTTTGCCCTATTTGCACTGTTGGTTGCTGCGCTAATGGCATGGCTAGTATCCAGTTTCACGCACCTCTCATTTTTGGCAGTACTGCTTGCGTTGATTCCCGGTGGGGTAGGCGAAATGGCGGTTATAGCAATGGTGTTAGATATAGATCCAGTATATGTAGTTTCTCATCATATACTGCGTCTACTGCTACTAATATTTATGACCCCTCTAATGATACGCATAGCCAATGGGTCGGCTAAGCAATAGGAAAGGCGACGGTTACTTCAAATCCTCCCTGTGGCCTATTGCCAAGATAAAGCCGTGCAGAGTGGGTGGTTGCGATCTGCTCCACAATGGCGAGACCTAGGCCGCTACCTGGGAAGTGCTTATTGTGGCGGAAAAAACGTTCGGTTAGTTTGGGGAGCTGTTCTTCATCGACACCAGTACCGTCATCACTGACCGTTAACGTCACCTTATCGCTGTCTGTGGCTAATGCGACAGTGATAACACCTTCGTAGACCACGCTGCCTCCAGCATGCAGGCTGGCATTTTCGATGAGATTTGTCACGAGCCATCTCAGCATAATGGGATCGCCAAGAATGCTGGGTATCGCTGTATATTGGTCAAAAGCAAGCTCCTGGTTTTTTTGATAAATATTAGGAGCGGTCTGTGCACAGGCATCGTGGCAAATAGCGATTAAATCAACATGTTCTAGGTGCGAGGTGTCTATTAATTCACTGCGTGTTTTGGCGTATTTGAGCAGTTGTTTGACGGTATGGCTGGCATGCTCAGCAATGCGCTGAATTTCCCGCAGGCTAGTATGCGCTGGTGTTTGGGAAGGAGTCTTAAGCGACATTTCAGTTAAAGCGCGAATTTCAGAGATAGGCGTTCTGAGCTGATGGGAGACATCGGCATTCAGTTGCTGTGTGCTTTCAATGCTACGTCGCATGCGCTGCATCAAGTTGTTAATGCTTTGAATAAGAGGCAGAATTTCCTTAGGGGCGTTGTCATCCAGAGCATGCAAATCATTCGGTGAACGTTGACGTAGAGCCTGACTGACTGCATTAAGTGGTGCCAGCCCCCAGTGTATCGCCATTAAGGCAATGGAGATTGCTAATAGCCCGGTAACAACCATTAACCCTGTGAGCGTTATCATAAAATCGTTGGTGAGTGTATAGCGAGCTTCTTTTGACTCGGCAACGATCACTTCAATGTCGGTCTGCGCACGGCCCCGGCTAAAGGGAAGTGTCAGCGCTACCGCTCGTAGCTCATTACCTGCATAGTCCACATCATAAAAAATCGGTTCATAGGAATAGCTTGGAGGGTCGGTTAGGCCGCTAAAGCCTGCGATCATGCGGCCTTGTGTGTCTTTTATGCGATAAAAAATTTTGCCTTCACCTCGGCTACCCAGCGTACTAACGCTGAAGTAGTGCATGTTGATACGCAGATCATTATTGACAGTATAAAGGCGACGCTCTAGCCGTTGTGCGGCATTTAAGAGCATATTGTCAAAGGTTTCGTTGATTTGACGTGATAAAAGTAGATGGCTCGAGACCAAAGCAAGCACTGCTAGTGCTGTAAAGGGCACGCCAATCCAAATCAGCAGTCGACTGCGGATCGACTGGCTTTTATTCATGGGGTAAGTCTTTGGTATCTTTAGATTCTAAATAGTAGCCCAGCCCACGTACTGTTTTTAAGCCGAAATCGTAGCCGATTTTTTTGCGAATACGTGAAATGTAGGTTTCCACGGCAGCGTAGCTCACTGAGTCATCAGAGTTAGACAGCCGGTCGATGATTTGATCCTTATTGACCAGCCTGTTCTGATTGATCATGAGGTATTCCATGACCTCAAGCTCTCGTCTATGTAATAGCAGAGGCTTGCCATCTAGACGCAGCTCCATCGCATCGGGCAGAAATTCTAAGCGTCCACATTGGAGTGTTTCACCGCCGAAGTGTTTGGCGCGACGTACTAGCGCCCGCGCCCGCGCCGTGACTTCTTCCAGGGAAAAAGGTTTGCATAGATAATCATCGGCACCTATTTCAAGACCGAGGATGCGCTGATCCAAGCTATCTCTCGCTGAGATAATTAATACCGGAATGGTATTCTGAGCGTGACGCAGCTCTCGTAAAAGTGTGATTCCATCCACTTCAGGCAAGCCAAGATCCAGCACTAGTAGGTCATAATCACCTTGTTCGAGCATGTGCAGCGCTCTTCTGCCATCGTTGGCAACATCAATACTAAAGGCGGCTTCACTAAGTGTAGCTGCAATAGAGCGCGCTAAATTGAGGTTATCTTCTACTACTAGCGCTTTCATAGGTCATCTCGTTGTTAACCTTCTGGCTGATACTTATAGCCGACGCCATAGACTGAACGAATAATTTCTAGCTCTGGCAGCGCTTCGTGGATTTTCTTACGCAGCTTCTTGATGTGGCTGTCCACGGTGCGCTCTGAGACGATGCGGTTATCGCGGTACATGTGATCCATTAACTGCTCGCGGCTGAAAATACGTCCCGGTGCCTGCATCATCACGCGCAGTAATTGAAATTCCACCGCGGTGAGTCCTAGGTCTTTGCCGTAAGCGAGCGCTTGCCAGCCATCTTCATTTAATACGACCGGTGCATGCTGAACGTCGGCAGGGGCGTTTGCTGCTGCCTGGCTACGGCGAAGCACGGCTTTGACACGGGCGACCACTTCACGGGGGCTAAAAGGCTTGCAGATATAGTCGTCAGCGCCTAACTCTAAGCCTAACAAGCGGTCGACCTCTTCTACCTTGGCGGTCACCATAATGATCGCAATAGTTGGCCAGTGCTGGCGAATCTCACGGCTAAGCGTCAGGCCGTCTTTGCCTGGCAGCATAATGTCGAGCAGCACAAGTGCCGGGGAGTGCTGTGCTAGCCACGGCATAACCTCATCGCCGTGGGCTAACGTCGTGACCGAAAAGCCATGTGTGGTTAAGTAATCCGCCATCAGGCGAGCAATTTTTGGTTCATCCTCAACAATCAGCAAAGAGGCCGCGTGAGACGCATCGTGAGACATAAGGAACTCGCTTAGCAGTGAGGGTGAAAGCCTATTAATGAGATGTCAGCAGAGGAAAGCGCAGCGTCCAGCGCAGCCCGCCCAGCGTAGAAACTGAGGGCGCTAGCGTTGCTCCGTGCGCATTGATTAGCGCACTGGCAATTGACAGACCTAAGCCGCTACCGCCACTGGACCGGCTACGTGAACCCTCTACACGGTACAGCCGCTCGGTTAAGCGCGCCAGTTCTCCCTCGGGCACCCCGGGCGAGCTGTCTTCCCAGGTAACGACTGCAAAGCCCTGCTGCGCGGTAAGCGTAACGCGCAGCTCTCCCGGTGGTTGGGTGTAGGCGCAGCTATTATCCAACAAGTTGTTCCATAGCTGATGCAGGCGCTGGGCATCGCCACGTACCATTATGCCAGGAGCGATCTGCTCCGTCAGCGTTAAGCCGCTGTCCATTAACCAGCGGTCTGCGTCGGCGAGGCGGCTGACAAGACAGTCGCTAAGGTCCATCGGCGCAAGTTGGATATCCAGCGCACCTGCATCGCTTTGTGACAGCAGGCGTAAGTCAGTGACTAGGCGTTCCAACTGGCTAACTTCTTGAGCAAGCGAGCTGAGGTTCTCCTGGTTGAGAGGTCGGATGCCATCTTGCATCGCTTCAATTTCCCCACGTAGAACGGCCAACGGCGTGCGCAGCTCGTGCGCCGTGTCGGACACCCAGCGTGCTCGGGCATCGCGGCTAGCTTCGAGCGTTGCGGCAAGTACGTTGAAATCTCGCGCCAAACGCGACAGCTCGTCGCGGCCACGCTCAGGCAATCGAGTCGTATAGTCACCTTCTGTCAATCGCAGCGTGGCGCCCGCGAGTGCCCGTGTACGCCGCCCTAACCACCAGGACAAGCCGCCCGCGAGCAGGAGAGAAGCCACACATAGCGATATTACGATCAGGGTAAGATTGCGCTGTTGGCGCTCAAGGAAGCGGCTTTCCATACGCTCCATCATCTCGCGAGGAGGTCGAAAGCCCAGCGAACCGATCGTTTCCTCGCCGCTGTGCAGGTTCAGCCAATGCCAATTGCCCGAGCCTGCCCGACCGCCATTGGCAGGCACTAAAAAACGGCCCTCTGCATCACGTAGCGCAAAATCTCGCGCTTCACCTAGCGGAGAGGGAGAATCTTGATGTTCTTGGCCTAGTTCAAAACGCACAATAGATGCCCAGCGTTCCGGGGATTGCTCCAACCACTCCCAGCTCTCTTGAGTCTCCCAGCGCGTGACGAGGCCGTCTGCCAGCAGTGTTGCCCGACGCTCTTGCGCTTGGTTGAGATAATCGTAAAAGCCGCGGTCAATGCTGTAGGAAACCGCCATAAACATGCTTACTGAGATGGCCACATTGACGCTCAGGATAGTCGCAAATAGTTTGAGCCCCAGCCGGGAAGGGCGCCATTGACGTAGTGGCCCATGCAGCGCCATCACTGAGCGCTTCCTTCTTGGTTAGGCTGACGCGGCGCGCTCAGCCGTTCTCGAACATTTTCCATGCCTAAGTAGAGGCAGGGCACCAGAATTAGCAAAATAGCGGTGGCAAACAGCATGCCAAAGCCTAGTGAAATCGCCATCGGAATCATGAAGCGCGCCTGCCGTGACGTCTCTAGAATCATCGGTGCCAGCCCTAGAAATGTCGTCAGCGTGGTCATCATAATGGGGCGGAGTCGACGCGTTGCTGCGGCCACAATGGCTTCTCTGGCTGCCATTCCCTCGCGGCGTTTGCGGTTGGCGTAGTCGATCAGCACCAGCGCATCGTTGATGACCACGCCGGAAAGCGCGAGCATTCCCAGCAGGCTGATAATGGAAAGCCCAAAACCCATGATCATATGACCGGCCACCGCGCCGACGATACCGAAGGGGATCGCTGCCAGTACCAGCAGCGGCTGCGAATAACTTCTAAACGGGATAGCCAGCAGCGCATAGAGCGCGGCAATCATTAACCACATGGAGGTTTTTAACGTGGCTAAGTTGTCGGCGGTGTCCTGCTGGCGACCGCCCATGCTGACCTCTAGCCCCGGCCAGGTCGCTTCCAGCGTGGGGAACACCTCGTCTTGTAACGTGGCGAGCACCTGGTTAATGGCAAGGTCGTTTTCAGAGTCCGCAGTGACGGTAATAATACGTCGCCCGTTAATGCGCTCAAGACTGCTGGAGGCTTGGCTAATGGTGATATCCGCAACGCGAGACAGGGGCACGCTCAGCCCGTCAGGGGTGCGTACCGGCATGCGGTAGAGGGCGTTCAAACTGTCGCGATTATTGTTAGGTAAGCGTACCTCAACGCTAATTTCGCTACGTCCTACGTATTGCTCTAGAGCGGTCGCGCCCTGTAAGGGGCCGCGCAGCGCCTGTGCTAAGTTGTTGCCGGTTAGGCCCAGCGAGCGTCCTTCTGATGAAAGGCGTATTTCTAACTGGGGTTTACCGTCGCCCAGGCCGCTATCGATATCGGTAAGCCCATAGCCGCTCAGCGTTTCGGCTAACCGTTCAGCGGCGGCTTCAAGCACCTGTGTATTGGGGTGTGAAAGTCGCAGACTCAGTGCCGCACCGCTGCCGGGGCCGCCTACATCGGCTTCAAAGCGCACTGATTGGGCGCCTAATAAATCGCCGGTTAGGTCGCGCCACTCGCGGGCAATTCGCGATGGCGGCCATGCTTCCAGGCTTTCGCTGGCAATGTCGAGGCGAACCTCTAGGCTTTCACCATCCAGGCGGCTGCGCGAGCTGCCAAAACTGAGCGTTTCTTCGCGTTCGCTAAGCTGCTCTGCGGCGTCAAGAAGCTGTTGGCTGAGTTCACGACTGATGCTGATATTGCTACCAATCGGCAGTGTGACCGTCGCCTGCACCTGGTCTGATTCGACGCGGGGCATGAGGGAAAACCCCAAGCGCCCGCTCATTGCCCAGGAAAGGGCGACCAACAGCACCGCAATGCCCAGCGCAATGCTGAGCAAACGCTGGTTAAGGGCACGCTGTAGGAATGGCTCAAACTGATGGTATGTGAAATGGTGTAAACCACCTTGAAGGCGTTGGCGAAGTGCTTCTAATGGGCGCTGCCACGCAGGCGTATTGCGCGGCTTGCGACTATGTGCGAGGTGGGCGGGAAGAATCACCAGTGCCTCCAGCCAGGAAATTAAAAATACCGTGACCACAACGACCGGTACCGTCGCAAAAATAAGCCCCAGAAAGCCGGGTAAAAACAGTAGTGGCAGGAACGCGACGATATTAGAAAGAATGGCGAACGTCAGCGGCGTGGCAATTTCGCTAGCCCCTTTAACCGCTGCATCGCGCAGTGAATAGCCTTCTTCACGGTAGCTATAGATATTCTCGCCGACGATGATGGCGTCATCCACCACAATGCCCAGGGCGATGATAAAGGCAAACATCGACATCATATTCAGCGACACGCCAATCCAGGGCAGAAACAGCATTGCGCCTAGGAACGCTGTTGGGATGCCCAGCGTGACCCAGAATGCCAGACGGGCTTCCAAAAACAGCGCCATGAGTACTAATACCAGCGCTAGCCCCATCCAGGCATTTTTCAACAACAGGCTAAGGCGGGCTTCATATACCTCTGAACTGTCTCGGGAGATATCAAGGCTAACGCCCTCTGGCAGGCCTGAGCGTAACCGCTCAAGCTCACCGTTGACCGCTTCAGAGATGCTGGTCGGGGTTTGGTCGCCAATTTGATAAACATCCACTGAGAGCCCGGGTTGACCGTTATAAAACTCTTCGCGGTCGGTCTCGGCGAAGCCGTCGCTGACTGTCGCGATGTCGCCCAGCATAATGGGCGATCCTTGTGCGCTGGTCAGAATGGGTAGCTCGGCGAAGGCCTCGGCACTGTTACGCCGGCCCTGATAGCGAATAAGCCATTCGCCTTCTGCCGTCGTCAGCTGACCACTGGCAAGGTCAAGAGCCTCTTCGCCAATGCGAGTAGCCAGCTGCTGATGATCCAAGCCATAGCGCTCGATAGCTTCTTCATCCAGATGAACTTGAATCTCTCGTTCGCGGTTACCCGATAGCTCTGCGCGAGATATGCCGTCGGTCGCCTGGAGCTCACCGCGTATTTCTTCAGCGGCGTCGTGTAGCGCCTCTAGGCCTACTTGGCCATATACCTGCAGGCTCAGTACGCTTCGCGAGCGCCCCGCAAGTGTAAAGCGGGGTGGATCGGCGGCACTGGGCAAAGTGGTGATAGCATTTACCGCCTGCTGGATATCCTGATAGGCGCGCATCACGTCAACGCCATCAATCAGCGAGGCGCTGACGTTGGCGCGCCCTTCACTGGCCGTCGCGGTCAGCTCATCAATGCCTTCTACATTGGCAATCGCGGCTTCCATCGGCAGCAGCAGGCTCTGTTCAACGTCTTCAGGCGTCGCACCCGGGTAGCTGATAGACACTTGCACCACTTCAATATCAAACTCAGGAAAGACTTCTTTCTTAATCGCCAGCGAGGCCATTAAGCCGCCCACAATAAACAGCACCATGAGTAGGTTAGGTGCTACCCCGTGATCGACCATCCATGCCAGTGGGCCACGCGGTGTCTTCATGACCCGTCTCCCTCTTGAGCCGGTGTATCGCTGGGGCGTCGGATGCGCACGAGCTGGCCTTCGCGGGGCTGGGTTAAGCCTGCGGTAACGACCCGCTGACCTGCGGTCAGGCCGCTGCGGATCAAGGCATCATCTTCTCCGCGATAAGCCAGGGTCACCGGCGTACGGCGCAGGCGATTCTCCTCATCTACCTGCCAAACGATGTCGCCTGGGCGCAGCGCGGCAGAGGGTACTGAAATGAGCTGGTGCTGAATGGTTGGTTGGAATGAAACACGCAGAACATCACCCAGGCGCAGGGCAGGGCCATCGCTTTCTAGTGCGAGCGGGTCGCTAACGGCGATTAACAGCTGTGCCTGTAAACCGTTTTCTTCCAGGCTGGGTAACATCGATACCAGCGTGCCTTCACGCGTCGCGTCTTCAGACCAGCCGCGGCTGGTTAAGGTAATCTGGCTGCCCATTTCCAACCACTCGGTCCACTCGCTGGGCAGGGAGGCGCGTACCCAAAATTGCTCAACGCCCACTAAGTGCACTACTTCCGTTCCCTGGCTAAGCAGGCTGCCAGCACCCACTAAGCGCGCTTGTACCATGGCGCGCCATGGAGCCACCAGGGTGGCGCGTTCAACGTTAAGCGCTGCCTGATCTCGGGCCACTCGCGCCTGGGTCACTTGGGCCTGGGCTTGGCGCAACTGCGGTTCTCGCAGAACCAGCGCACGGCGCTCGGCAGAAAGCTGGCGGCCAAAAGACTCGTATTCGCTGCGTGCGCGCTGCTGCTCTGCCTGCTCTAGTGCCAGCAGGGCTTGGGCATTGGCTAGCTGCGCCTGCGCATCCTCAAGAGTAAGCGCGAGATCGGCCTGATCAATATAGGCGACCGGCGCCTGCTGCTCGACGACTTGTCCCGGCACAACGCCTGGTGCAAAGCGCTCAAGCTGGCCCGCCACACGGCTGGCCAGCATAGTTTCTTGCTCTGCCTCGACGCGGCCAAATCCATATAGATGGGGCGCCTGGGTGCTCGCAGAAATGCTCATCACGTCTACCATGCTGGGCAGTGGTTCTGGTGGTGCAGTACGCTCAATGCGGGGTGGCTGAGTCATAATCCACCAGGCGAGCATGCACGTGCCGATAAGAATCAATAACGCAACTACTGCACCCAGACGAATACGGCCTTGCTGATAAGAGGAGTGAGACGACGAGAAGGAGCGTATTGAGGTCATTACCGCGCGTTATCCATGTGCTAAGAGCGAAAATTCCAGAAAAATGAGCGTATGATGCTAGCATCACGCATTGTTACGCAGCGATTAGTCAAGCAATGTGCAAATACCATGCAATTGATATCTAATTCATATTCATTTGGTATCAATAGACTCACTGGTCTACTTTAAACGTATGAAAAATACCGCAACGCGCGACAAGCTGATTGATAGTGGTGCCCAACTGATCAGCCAGCAAGGCTACAACGCAACGGGCATCAATGCTGTTTTAAAAACGTGCGGCGTGCCTAAGGGCTCTTTTTACCATTACTTCTCTAGTAAAGAAGATTTTGGGCTGGCAGTGATTGAACGCTTTGCCACCACGTATGACGCCTCGCTAGTGACGCTGTTGGAAGATAGCAACACGCCGCCTTTAGAGCGCCTGAGGCGCTATTTTGCATCAGGTCGTGACTATATGCATGAGTGTGATCACGCCACTGGCTGTTTGATTGGTAATCTTGGACAAGAGCTTTCAGGCCAAAGCGATACCTTCCGTGATGCGCTAAACCTTGTATTTCAGCGCTGGGAACAGCGGCTGGTGAACTGCTTGCAGGACGCTCAAACGCGGGGTGATATTGCTACTCACACTGCTCCAGACGCGCTTGCTAGCTTTATTTTAACCGGCTGGGAAGGTGCTATTTTACGCGCCAAAACGTTGAAATCTGTCGAGCCCATGGATCATTTTGAAACTATTTTGTTTAAGCAGGTGCTGGTGCCGTCCTAATGGCGGGCACGAAAGTGGTGCTCATCAGCGGCCACATCGTTTTGAGTCGCGGCTATTAGAGCATCATCAATGGACGGATCATCCAGCGCTATTAAGCCACACTGCGTTAGTGCTTCGCGAAGACTCACCTGTTCATCCAAACGCTGATATACCACCCGCACACAGCAGGGCATACGTTCGCTGTTATCAGCTACGCCCATTTTTAACCCCGTTAAACGCGTCACCTGGCTCTGAAAGCTTGGAAACAGGATGGTCTGTGTGATTTCATGACCGTTAAGCGTTTCATGATCGACCAAGAATAGCCGGTCAGCCAGTTTAACTGCGGTGCCTACATAGCGATTGTGGCATGAGCGGTTGCCGAGCATGGCCTGCATCCGCTCGGTGCGCTGATAGACTACGCCACCCTCCCGTGCTTCTAAGCAAACTAAGGTACGCATTAACTGGCCTGGTCGAGACATTGAATGATAAAGCTCAAAGTAGCGGCCAATGTAGCGTTCCATGGTTTCACTGCCCCGCTGCACCAATGCGTTAGGCCAGGGTAAGGTTGCTGGGCTTGCTTCTGACGTTAGTTGGCCGGTTTGAACCAGTGTACGAAAGTCATGATGGGGAAGGGCGATATCCTCAGTAGTGACGCCGAAAAAGTGGCAAATGCGCTGCAGTGCTGCGTGATTGGGTCGATAACGTCCACTCAGGTAACGATTAAACTGGGCGCGATTGATCGTTAAACGCCGACATATCTCTGCAATAGACGGATAGTAACTGCAGAGCAGGCGCAGGTTGGCCACAAAGTCGTCATGCATGGGCAGCTCGGCTTCCTCTCTTGGTTTCGTGACTGCCTAATGTGATGCCTAACGCGTGATAGTGCAATGGCTTCCTCCCGCCAGGAAGCCTTCAACGTAGCGGCTTTCTGGTGAATAAGGTTATGCTAGCACTATATACAGCCAGCCGACTTTTGCAGTAAATCAGGAGCGTGTTATGTTTCATGGGTTTGAAAAAACGAAGCGTCGCGTTAACGGCATCGAAATGACTTTTCGCATGGGCGGCAGTGGCCCTGCGCTGCTGTTGCTGCACGGTCATCCGCAGACCCACGTGATTTGGCATAAAGTAGCGGCGTCGCTTGCCGAGCATTTTACGGTGATAGCGGCTGATCTGCGTGGTTACGGCGATAGCAGTAAACCTGACGATGATACCGAGCATCTCAACTATGCCAAACGCACCATGGCGAACGACATGGCGGAGCTCATGACGGCATTGGGTTTTGAGCGCTTTAAAGTGCTGGCCCACGATCGAGGCGCCCGCGTTGCTCACCGGCTAGGCGTTGACCATGCTCAGCGAGTAACGCGGATGGTGCTGCTGGATATTGCGCCTACGCTGGCCATGTATCGTGGCACGTCAGAGGCTTTTGCACGCTCTTACTGGCACTGGTTCTTTCTTATTCGCCCGCAGCCGCTGCCAGAAATGCTGATCAGCAGCGATCCTGCCCAGTATCTAAAGAGCGTCATGGGAGCGCGTAGCGCCGGTATGGCGCCTTTTTCAGCCGAAGCGCTGGCGGAATACGAACGCTGTTTGTCACTGCCCGGTACCGCCTCCGGCATTTGCGGCGACTACCGCGCCAGCGCCACGATCGATTTAGTGCACGACCAGGCGGACATTGATTCAGGCATTAAGCTGAGCTGCCCATTGAAAGTGATGTGGGGAGCTGAAGGAGCAATCGAAGCTTGCTTCGATGCCTTGGGTGAATGGCGCAAAGTGGCCTCTCACGTTGAAGGCAAGTCGCTTCCCTGCGGCCATTATATTGCTGAAGAACTTCCCGAGCAGCTGTTAGAAGAAGCATTACCGTTTTTGCTCAAGGCATAGCCCTTCAAAACTGGGCTCTGCAAAACTGAGCCCTTCAAAACCTAGCCCTTAATCTTGCTGATAATCAGCGCCGCGTTAACGCCTCCAAAACCAAATCCATTGCATAGCACATGCTGGGTGTCGTGATCGAGTGGGCTGGCGGTGACAAAATTTAAGTCCTGCATCCCGTCGTCGCAGTGCTCAAGGTTAATGGTCGGCGGCAGTTGGTCAGTCATCGCGGCCATGACAGAAAAAATGCTTTCTATACCTCCGGCGGCCCCTAACAGGTGGCCTGTAGACGACTTAGTGGCTGAAATCGGTATGTTGGGCAGCAGGGGACCAAACACGTTGCGTAACGAGGCGATTTCAGCACGGTCGCCAACCGGCGTGGACGTCGCGTGGGCATTGATATGACTAATGGCATCTTTGGAAAGACCTGCCATGCCAAGAGCTGCTTGAATTGCTAGGGCTGCCCCTGCGCCATCTTCTGGCCCGGCGGTAATGTGATGTGCATCCGCGCTGGTGCCGTAGCCGCTAATGACTGCCAGCGGGGTTGCGCCACGCGCAAGGGCATGATCAAGCGTTTCTATCACTATAACGCCCGCCCCTTCACCCATCACAAAGCCGTTACGGTCCTTGTCGAACGGCCTAGAGGCGCGCTCAGGTGTGATAGATTCAGTGGAAAGTGCTTTTAACGCGTTGAAGCTGGCCAGCGAAAGCGGGTCGATGCATGCTTCTGCGCCGCCGACGAGTGCCACATCGGCTTCACCGCTGCGGATAATGCGCATGCCATCGCCAATGGCTTGCAAGCCTGCCGCACAGGCCGTTACCGGGCAACCTAACGGGCCTTGAAAGCCATAGCGGATCGACAGGTTGCCGGCTGCCAGATTGGCTAAAAAAGCGGGTACGGTGAAGGGCGATATTTTACGATAGCCGCGTTCCACCAGCGTTTTTTGCGCTTGAGTTATGGTTGGGAAGCCGCCGATGCCCGAGCCAATAATCGTAGCTGTTCGGCGCTTTTGAGCGTGTTCCGATGGCTGCCAGTTGGCCTGTTGCAATGCTTCTTGAGCGGCGGCTAGTGCGTACAGGCTAAACAGATCCATTTTGCGGCGTTCTTTCGGGTCGGCAATGCTATCCAGATCAACCCCGCCAGCCGGGTCATTGAGGTGTTCAGGAACGACGCCGGCAATTTTGATGGGAATATCGCTGGTATCGAAGCGGCTGATCGTACTGATGCCGGACTGGCCTTCTAACAGTCGTTCCCAGCTTGTATTAACGTTGTTTCCTAACGGGCTGACCATGCCCATGCCGGTAATAACAATAGGTGATTGCATAGCGATTCCAGAGTTATTGATGTCGCCACCCTAGCACCAGACAAGATATGATCAAGATCATATTTTATTGGTATACGACGAGGTAACTATGCCTTATCCCCAAAGCCATAAATCGAAAACGAAAGCGCGTATTTTGGCCTCCGCTGCGGAGTTATTCAGCCGTAAAGGCTTTCAGAAGGTATCTATTGGGCAAATTATGACGCTCGCAAAGATGACCCATGGCGCCTTTTATACGCATTTTGCTTCAAAAGAAGCGCTCTACAACGAGTCAGTACGCCTTACGCTGGATAAAAGCCGGGCGGCAAGGTTGGTGAAAGGACCGCTATCGGTGCAACACTTGACTGATCTGGTCGCCAATTACTGCAACCTTCAAGAATTGGTCAGTAAGCATGAACCAGGACCGGAAGCTGTACTCTTCAATGAGATTGGCAGCGAAAAAGAAGAAATCCGTACCCTGTTTGAAGCATCTTATTCACGTATGAAAAAGATGCTCGAAACCCGCCTCATGGCGCTAGGGAAGTTGAAGAAACTGCCCTTCGCCAATGACCGTAACGTGATTGCTGATAAGGCTAGGGTCATATTGGCATCGTTGATAGGCGCTGTGGCCATTGCCAAAAGTTTGCCTGGAGAAGCCGAGAGCAAACAGGTGCTGACGGCAACGCAGCGTCAAATTTTACTAATGATGGGCGTTAGTGAAAACGAAGCAGAAAACATGCTGCATGGGTAATAACCCGCCTCGCAGATGATTTTTTAAACGCTTCTTAATATTTTATGGGCAAGTTGAGCGGGAGTTAACGCATACAAGACGAAGCAGGGTAAAAACTGGATAATGGCAGCCAATCAGCCTACGGCCCTGTTTATTCAAATGCCTAGCCAAATTCATTACCCCCGGATGCTCGTACATGGAAATTAAAGTTAACTATCTCGATAACCTCCGGCTAGAGGCTAAGTTCGACGACTTTACGGTCATTTCTGACCAGCCTATCCGCTATAAAGGTGATGGTTCGGCGCCGGGTCCTTTCGACTATTTCCTGGCGTCATCCGCCATGTGCGCGGCCTATTTTGTGAAGGTGTACTGCAACGCGCGGGATATTCCTACCGAGAATATTCGCCTCTCGCAGAACAACATCGTCGATCCAGAAGATCGCTATAATCAGATCTTTAAAATTCAAGTCGAACTTCCGGAAAATATTTCTGAGAAAGATCGTCAGGGCATCCTGCGGTCTATTGACCGCTGCACGGTTAAAAAAGTGGTGCAAGCCGGTCCTGATTTTCAAATCGAAACGGTCGAAAACATCGATGAAGATGCCCAGGCGCTACTGATGGGCGCGCCGGAAAGTGGCAGTACTTACATTGAAGGCAAAGACTTACCGCTAGAGCAAACCATCGCCAATATGAGCGCGATGCTGGCGGAACTGGGCATGAAGATTGAAATCGCCTCTTGGCGCAATATCGTGCCTCATGTTTGGTCGCTGCATATTCGCGATGCCGCCTCTCCCATGTGCTTTACCAACGGTAAAGGGGCGACCAAAGAGAGCGCACTTTGCTCGGCACTGGGTGAGTTTATTGAGCGCTTAAGCTGTAATTTTTTCTACAACGATCAGTTTTTTGGCGATGAGATTGCCAACAGTGAGTTTGTTCACTACCCCAATGAAAAGTGGTTCCTGCCGGGGCCGGGTGACGAACTGCCCGCTGAGATTCTCGATGATCACTGCCTAGCTATCTACAATCCCGAAGGCGAGCTGTGCGGTTCCAACCTGATTGATACCAACTCCGGTAACGAGGCGCGGGGCGTTGTTTCGCTGCCCTTTGTCCGCCGCTCTGACGGCGAGACAATCTACTTCCCCTCGAACCTGATCGAAAACCTGTTCCTGAGCAACGGCATGAGTGCCGGTAATACGCTGGTAGAAGCGCAGGTGCAGTGTCTTTCCGAAATTTTCGAGCGAGCGGTAAAGCGTGAAATTCTCGAACAGGAATTAAGCCTGCCGGATGTGCCGCAAGACGTGCTGGCGAAATATCCGAGCATTGTGGAAGGCGTTAACGCACTGGAGGCTCAAGGCTTTCCTGTGCTCATTAAAGATGCCTCTATGGGTGGGCAATTCCCCGTGATGTGCGTCACGCTGATGAATCCGCGTACCGGTGGTGTGTTTGCCTCTTTCGGAGCGCATCCAAGTTTTGAAGTGGCGCTTGAGCGCAGCCTAACCGAGCTGCTGCAGGGCCGCAGCTTCGAGGGATTGAATGACCTTCCTCACCCCACCTTCAACTCCCAGACCGTGTCCGAGCCCAACAACTTTGTAGAGCACTTTATCGACTCTGTGGGCGTGGTTTCCTGGCGTTTCTTTAGCGCTAAGCCCGATTTCGAGTTCTGCGAGTGGGATTTCTCTGGCAGCAATGAGGAAGAAGCCGAAACGCTATTTGGGATTTTCGAAGAGCTGGGTGCTGAAGTCTACATGGCGGTGCACGAAGACTTGGGCGCTCCTGTTTGCCGTATTCTAGTGCCGGGCTACTCAGAGGTGTATCCGATCGAAGATTTGATTTGGGATAACACCAATAAAGCGCTGGATTATCGGGAAGACATTCTTAATCTGCACCGTCTTGATGATAAACAGCTCAATGGTTTAGTGGAACGGCTGGAAGAAAGTCAGATAGATGATCATACGGACATCATTACGCTGATTGGCGTGGAGTTTGATGAAAACACCGTATGGGGGCAGCTTACTATTCTGGAATTGAAGCTGTTGACGAACTTGGCACTTCAGCAATATGACGACGCCTTAGAGCGCGTTGAAATGTTCTTGCAGTACAACGATAACACCGTCGAGCGAGGGCTTTTCTACCGTGCGATTAACGCGGTATTGGAAATCGTGTTGGATGATGAGCTGGCGCTTGACGACTACCTGCCTAACCTCACGCGCATGTTCGGTGCAGAGGCGATGGCGGCCGTGGTTGGCTCAGTCAATGGCGATGTGCGGTTTTACGGTTTAACGCCGACCAACATGCAGCTAGACGGCCTAGATCGCCACCTGCGCTTGATTGAAAGCTATAAAAAACTTCACGCTGCTCGGGCGGCTAACGTTGCTATGTAAACATTACCGGGCGTGCGAGTATCGCGATTGATTGGCTAGCGCTATACCGCTAGCCATTTCATTCTGCCGCATGAAACCAGCTTTGATGGCTGAGGAATTCTATTAGCTCTGTCCGGAAAAGCATGGCACGCGCAGAAAGGCTGCGGCGGTGGGGCCATACCAAGCAGATTTCTCTATGTTGACCCTGCCAGCTAGGCAGCACACGCACCAACGAGCCCATTTGTAGGCTGTTAGCCACCATGCTGGCGGGCATCAACGCGATGCCCGCGCCTGATTGGGTGAGATTTAGGACAACATTCATATCATTACTGATATGGAAATGATGTTTGTGGCAAGCGTGGTGATTGCCTTCGCTATCCATCAGTTGCCAATCGCTAAACATGTTGGCCGCAACACTAGGGCAGGCCGCAAGTTCACTAATCGTGGCCGGTAGAGGGTGCTGCATCGCTGGGGATGCCACCAAAATGGGCTCTATATAGCCTAGGTATTTTTGGATCAGAGTAGTATCTTTCTGAGGGCCTGATCGCAGCGCAATATCGGCTTGCTGATCGCGAATGTCGATGATGTTGTTATCTAGTTCGATGCTCAGCGAAATGTCCGGATAGCGGTGCGTAAAATGCCGCCAAAACGCATCCAGCGGCCCGCTGCCCAAGTTGACCGGGGCCATTACTTTTAACGGACCGCTTAGGCTATGCAGTGCTTGATCCAGGTTTAAAATGCGTTGATCGAGTGCTACCACTAGCTCTTCGCACTCGCGATAATAAGACTCCCCATGCGGCGTTAACGTTAAGCCTTTGGTTGAGCGATACAGCAACTCTACACCGAGCGTTGCCTCTAACGCGCTGATGCGCCGCGAAACGGTGGCAATTGTCATATTAAGCTGAGCAGCTGCCGCCGTCAGGCTGTGCTGGTTGGCAGCGACGATAAATATTTTGAGATCATCAAGAGAAGGTGTTTTCATTTTGCATTTATGTAAAATTGGTTTTCATATATTGCCATATATTACATTTATAGATGTTTGTTAGCCTATCCGCACTCAAACACTCGTAATAGGGCCGCCCATGAAACACCGAATTATCTTCGCTATTCTTATGTCATTCACACTATCGCTGATTATGTCCGCCTGGGTCACCTACGTGAATATCGGTGCCCATACTGATTTTGTGGGTATTTGGATGCATGCGTGGCTATTAGCATGGCCGGCCGCTGGTATCATCGCTTTTATCTGCGGCCCCTTTCTGCATAAAGTCGCCCACCGCATAGCCAATAATCTCTAAAAACTCGCTTGATGCACTATGATGCACTCGTTGGTGCAGTCAGTGCATACAACTGCATCTGTGCGCCAAGTTTAATTCTGCTCCACGCTTGGTAAAACGTTCTTCGCGCTTGATGATAGTAAAGCGACGCGCTTTCAAACATAACGCTAATACAAAAACGCGGAGAGAATCCCATGCTCGATATGCTCAATGACCTCCTGTGGGGGAAGATTCTACTAGTGCTGCTGGTGGGCGTTGGCGTCGGTTTTACCTTCGCTTCACGCTTTGT
This sequence comes from Halomonas sp. AOP5-B2-8, assembly GCF_052376475.1. Lineage (NCBI taxonomy): Bacteria > Pseudomonadati > Pseudomonadota > Gammaproteobacteria > Oceanospirillales > Halomonadaceae > Halomonas > Halomonas sp. AOP5-B2-8. Next base: position 126,674 of record NZ_JBQSVS010000002.1, read on the forward strand.
GCAGTTTCGCTATTTCGGTGAGATGTTTCGTATCCTAGGTTCGGGGCAAGTCTTTAAACGTAGCCAACACGGCCATTTAAGCTCGTTTCAGGCATTGGTGCTTTCGGTGGCGGGGCGTGTAGGTGGTGGTAATATCGCAGGTGTTGCGGTGGCCATTACTTTAGGTGGCCCAGGCGCGATTTTTTGGATGTGGCTGGTGGGTTTAATGGGCATGGCCACCAGTTTCTTGGAATGCACCCTGGCGCAAACATATAAAGAGGCCGAAGGCGATGGCACATATCGCGGTGGCCCGGCGTATTACATCGTTAAAGGGTTGGGTAAACAGTGGCGTTGGCTGGCAGCGTTTTACTCGGTGCTGTTGCTGTTGACCTTCGGCTTTGCCTTTACTGCACTTCAATCCTACGCAGTAGCGACTTCATTTGGAGACGCTTTCGGTGTGCCTGTGCTGTATACCGGGATTGCTCTGGCGATGCTGGTAGGCCTGATTATCTTCGGTGGCATTAAGCGTATTGCGCGTATTTCCGAGATTTTAGTGCCCTTTATGGCGATCAGTTATATTGCTATCGCACTACTGGTTATCGCCATGAACATTGGGGAAATTCCAGGTGTGATTGCGCTCATTGTAAAGAGTGCTTTCGGCCTTGAACCACTGATCGGTGGTGGAATTGGTGCGGCTATTATGATGGGTTTGAAGCGCGGCCTGTTCTCTAACGAAGCGGGCCTGGGTAGTGCGCCCAATGTGGCGGCAGTCGCCTACGTGCCGCACCCGGCCAACCAAGGTATCGTGCAGGCATTTTCGGTATTTATCGATACCGTCATTATTTGTTCTGCCACGGCGTTCCTGATTCTGCTCAGTGGCGTATACGATCCTGCGGCGGGCGCAGGTGTTGAGGGCATTGCCCTCACCCAGGCAGCGCTGGCCGAACACGTAGGTGAGTGGGGCCGCACTTTTGTTAGCCTGGCGCTATTGCTGTTTGCTTTCAGCACGATTTTGTACAATTACTACCTAGGCGAAAATAGCCTCAATTTTTTCAGTCGTGACAATCAGAACCTATTCAACGCCTTCCGCGTGGCGATCGTGCTTTTAGTGTGTTGGGGTGCGACCACTGATTTGGGCACCGTGTTTGGCTTTGCTGATGTCACTATGGGCCTTCTGGCCGTGGTCAACCTAATTGCGCTGATCCTGTTGTTCAAGTGCGGCTTGCGCATTCTCAAAGACTTCGATAGTCAGCGTCGGCAGGGCATCAAACAGCCGATTTTTGACGCTAACCAGCATCCGGACCTCGACCTGGATCCAAAAGCCTGGGAGCTAGAACCTGAAGAGGCTGAAGCATTAAAGCAGCGTCTAACAAGCGCGTCTGCCGAGTAAGGACTCGCTCAGCACGTATTAACTCAATCAGGAGTGCCCATGCCCCGTGTGCTAATACTCTATACCGGAGGGACTATTGGTATGCAGCCATCACCTCAAGGCTACGTACCCTGCGCGGGGCTGGCGGAACGCCTAGCGGCGCATTTGGCCCTGAGTGACCCTTACCGACTGCCAGCATTTGATGTAATTGAAATGCAGCCTTTGATTGATAGCGCAGAGCTAATGCCCGAGGCCTGGAATCGGCTGGTGGCACAGTTGGAATGCCACTGGGAGGCTTACGACGCTTTTGTAGTGTTGCACGGTACCGATACCATGGCGTATAGCGCCGCAGCACTTTCGTTTATGCTCGATGCGCTGAACAAGCCGGTGGTTTTCACCGGCTCTCAAATTCCGTTGGGCGAGCCCCGCAGTGATGCGCTGAATAATCTCATCAGCGCGCTGCAATTGGCGGTGCATCCAGACACGCCCCGTGAGGTTAGTCTGTCTTTTCACGACAGACTACTGCGTGGCAACCGTGCCCGCAAAGTACGCAGCCTGGGCCTAGATGCGTTTGATTCACCAAATTTTCCTTGGCTAGGAGCATTAGGCATTGGCATAACGCTGAATGTTGATGCCGCCCTTCCCAGCGGCATGCCAAGTTTTGTACCTATCGACCTTGACCCTGATGCGGTGGCTGTCCTATCGCTGCATCCGGGCATGTCGTTGCGCCGTGCCAAGGCGCTACTGGCCGATGCCTCCTTAAGGGGACTGGTGCTCTACAGCTACGGTGTTGGTAACCCGCCCAGTTTTGAAGGTGAGCTGCTGAGCGCCCTAACGGATGCCAACGAACGAGGTGTAGCATTAATTAACGTGACACAGTGCGATCAAGGTGGGGTAGTGCAGGGAGCTTACGCTACTGGTTCTGAGCTAAATAAATCAGGGGTAATCGCTGGAAGAGATATCACCTTGGAAGCCGCCGTAGCGAAGCTAATCGTACTATTGGGGCGTGGGTTAGCGGGATGCGCCTTGCAGAAAGCGCTGAAGAGCGACTTGCGGGGTGAGTCTCGCACGATACGCTAGATCCGCCTTTATTAATTACCCAAAGAACCAGTAGCACACCGCTATAGCCGTGATAATACCTGCCGCATCGGCCACTAATGCACAGCCTAAGCCGTGGCGGATACGGTGATGCAACGGAGTTAACATCCAGCTCCTAGACGACGCGAAATATCGTTGCCTGCAATAACTAAATTATGCCCTAAATCTTTAATTGCTTCGGTGGTTGCTTCGCTACGGGTCAGCGATATGGCCATGCCGGCAACTGTATCGCCAGTATGGTTATGCAGCGATGTGCCCAAGCAAATCATACCTTCGCGAACCTGCCCGTCATCAATTGAAAAACCACGTTGACGGGTTTCATCAAGTTCACTGCGTAATTTCGTCAAATTGCGCACACTACGCGAAGTCAGTGGCCCAGGAAATTGATTAGAAAAAAGTTCGTGCAGGGCTGATGTGTCAAGTGCGGCCAGTAAGACTTTACCGGTCGCTGTAAAGGCCGCGGGCAGTCGCATGCCTATCCGAAATGTTGTGCCTAACGGTAAGTGGGCGTTGGAACAGGCAATATAGACAACGTCGCTTCCATCAAGCACCGTCATCGTCATTGTGTATTGGCCAAGGCTGTGGGCATCGACAAAATAGCTTTTAAAAATGTCTACCAGATCATTTTGGGCCAAAAAACCATTGGCCCAGCGCATAGGGTGTGGCCCGGTACTGAAGGTTCCATCGAAGCCTTTGGTTAAAAGCCCAACTTCGACCATCGTCAACAGAAGCCCATGAAGAGTGCTTTTCGGTAATGATAAAGCATGCCCTATTTCAGAAGCCTTGGGCTTCCTTGGTGATGCTGAAACAAAATCCATAATCGCAACCGCGCGGCGCAGAGCGGGCACCTTTGTCGTTCCTGCTTTGGGTGCTTCACCACCTTTCACCTCATTTCTCCTTATTGACTTTACGCGATACTTAGATGCATTGTTGAGTTCACTTTGCTGATTCAAGTTCATTATGATGAACTTTGTAGAAAGAACAAAGATAAATTAACGTCATCCACACCTTTTTAAAACGGCATACTTCATCTTAGATAAATGAGAACTCGCTTCAAAGCTAATCTCTTACGATGCTAACAGCTGTCATGGCGGCAAGACGTTGGTGCCTGTGTTAAGCGCTTTTAGAACGGGCATCGCTATTCGACAATTCCTAAAACGTTCATCCGATACATAAACACAAGATGGAGGAAACGATGACCACAACACCTTTTGGTTTCACCACTGTTGCCGACATTTATGTCGAATGGGGCGGTGCTGCTCGCCTAGGTGAATTACTCGGCGAGCGCTTTAGTGAACGCAAAGCATTGCTTGTCACGGATCGTGGGCTGATTGATGCGGGGCTTATTGCGCCAGTTGAAAAGACATTAAAAACACTGGGCTTTGATGTTTCGATTTTTGACGAAGTCGTTGCCGACCCGCCCGAGGCCGTCGTGCTTGAATGCGCTGAGAAGGCTCGCGCACAAAATATTGATATTGTGATTGGCCTTGGTGGGGGATCATCGCTTGATATTGCCAAGCTTGTGGCGGTTATGGTCGGTAGTGAACAACCGCTGTCTGACATGTATGGAATCGGCAATGTCATCGGTAAACGTTTACCGCTGGCCCTAATCCCTACAACCGCGGGCACAGGCTCCGAAGTTACCAATATTTCCATCATCACTACTGGCGAAACCACTAAAATGGGTGTTGTTTCGCGGCAACTTTTCGCAGATTTTGTCCTTCTCGATGCCGAACTAACGGTTGGCCTGCCGCAAATACATACCGCAGCAACCGGGATTGACGCGATGGTGCATGCCATCGAAGCTTATACATCCAAAATCAAGAAAAACCCATTGTCAGATGCCCTTGCTCGCGAAGCTCTGCGTCTGCTGGGCAGTAACCTGATTGCGGCATGTAAAGATGGTACTAACCGCAAAGCACGTGAAAACATGCTGCTGGGCGCCATGCTGGCGGGGCAGGCCTTTGCCAACTCCCCGGTGGCAGCGGTTCATGCTTTAGCTTATCCGCTGGGCGGACATTACCACCTGCCACATGGCTTGACAAACGCCCTGATGCTAGGGCCGGTCTTGCGTTATAACGCTAAAGTGGCGGCACCACTTTATGCCGAACTGGCTGATGTCATGAGCGTGCCGGGCGAGGGTGGCGATATTAGTACACGTTCAGAAGACTTCGTAAGTCATATGCTGGCTCTGATGGATGAAAGCGGCGCTCCACGCCGTTTGCGCGATGTCAATGTCACTGAAGACAGTTTGGCTATGCTGGCAAAAGATGCCATGAAACAGCTCCGTCTTTTGGTGAACAACCCGGTGGAAGTGACCGAAGAGGACGCATTAGCACTTTATCGCGAAGCCTATTAGGGCTTCATAAATTGACTGTTAAAAAATCTGGTCTCAACCAGCAACACAACAAGAAAGGTGAAAACCATGACTGACATTCGACTTTACATGTTTCAAACCGGCTCGCTGAAATGCAAAGTACACAATATCAAAATGAATGAAGGTGCTGGTGCCGATTATGAAATTCCGGTTCCATTTTTTCTGATCACCCATCCTGAGGGGCATACCATTATTGATGGTGGGAATGCCGTTGAAGTGGCCACTGATCCGGTTGGGCATTGGGGTGGAATTACCGACGTGTATTGGCCTGTGATGGAAGAGTCTGAGGGTTGCGTCGCCCAGCTTAAAAAAATGGGGATCCAACCGGAAGATATTCACTATGTGGTGCAATCACATTTGCACCTGGACCATACAGGAGCGGTTGGCCGCTTCCCGAATGCGACGCATATCGTGCAACGTGAAGAGTATGAATATGCCTTTACCCCTGATTGGTTCGCAGCAGGTGGGTATATTCGCAAGGATTTCGACAAGCCAGATTTGAAATGGCAGTTCCTCAATGGAACTGAAGATGATCATTACGATATATATGGAGATGGCACACTGATCACCGTCTTCTCGCCTGGTCACGCGCCGGGACATATGTCGTTTAAGGTAAATCTGCCTAATAGCGGCCCCATGATTTTGACAATTGATGCGGCGTACACTACTGATCACTGGGAAGAAAAAGCATTGCCGGGATTTTTGGCATCGACTGTGGATACCGTCCGTTCTGTTCAAAAACTACGTGCACTCGCTGATAAAACCAATGCAACCGTTGTTACCGGTCACGATCCGGATGCCTGGGCTACTTTTAAGCATGCCCCAGAATATTATGATTAATACCAACGGATTATGCCAGCCCGTGCTTTCGGGCTGGCATGTGCACTTCAGGTGATCGGTTTTTATCATGAAAGCTGTGTTCATCGTGGTGGATTTTCTTCTTGAGATGTTCGCGGCTACTGGGCAGGAGAACCTACCCAAAGAACCAGTAGCACACCGCTATCGCCGTGATAATACCTGCCGCATCGGCCACTAATGCACAGCCTAAGCCGTGGCGGATACGGGTAATGCCTATCGCGCCGAAGTAAACTGCCAACACGTAGAAAGTGGTTTCGGTACTGCCTTGCAGGGTAGCCGCTAAGAGTCCTGCAAAGCTGTCTACGCCAAAGGTGTCCATGGTTTCAATCATCATGGCGCGTGCGCCGCCCCCTGAAAGCGGCTTCACAAAGGCGGTGGGCAGGGCGTCGACAAAGCGGGTGTCCCAGCCAAACCCTTCGACGATCCAGCGTATGCCGCTTAGCCCAGCATCCAATACGCCGCTGGCGCGAAGTACGCCCACGGCTACCAGCATGGCAATCAGGTAGGGCAGCAGCGTAACAGTGAAGCTTAAGCCCTCTTTAGCTCCTTCAATAAAAGCGTCGTAAACCTTCACTCCGCGTAGCGCCCCTACCACTAGGAACATGATTACAATACTAAAGAGCGTAAGGTTGCCCACTAACGTGGAAGCTGCCGCCAGCGCCTGAGCCGACATCCCCGCAAGTGTCGTGAGTAATAAGCCTAAACAGAGCGCTGCCACGACGATATAGCCCAGCACCACCGGCTGCCAAAGCTTTATGCGCTGAACAATGGCCACCGCTAAAAGCCCCGCCAGACTAGAAGCCGTCGTCGCTAGCAGGATAGGAAGAAATACCAGCGTGGGATCAGCGGCGCCTTGCTGGGCGCGGTACATGAAAATGGTGACCGGTAGCAGCGTTAGCGATGAAGTATTAAGCACCAAAAATAGAATTTGCGCGTTGCTGGCGGTTTCAGAGCTGGGGTTCAGGCTTTGCAGCGAGTGCATGGCCTTGATGCCGATAGGCGTAGCGGCGTTATCCAAGCCTAGAATGTTAGCTGCAAAGTTCATGCTGATCAGCCCCATGGCGGGATGCCCGCGAGGAACTTCAGGCATTAAGCGACAGAACAGCGGGTCCAGCACTCGCCCCAGCAGACGAATCAGCCCTGCCTTTTCGGCAATCGAAAGAAATCCCAACCATAGGGTCATCGTGCCGAGCAATACCAGAATGATGTCGACACTTACCCGGGCCATGTCGAAAAGCGACTGGACTAAGCGGGCGAACACTTCGCCGTCGCCACCCACCAACCACTGCCACATTGACGCTACAAACGCAGCGATAAAGAAGCTTAACCAAATTCCGTTGAGCATGGCGAGCGGGCATCCTGGATTACGGTAAGGAAGATGACGTTAATCCTACCGAATTCAGGGCGCGGCAACACTCTTGTAATCAAAGATCTAGGCGACTCCATCACGAATTGACATGAAATAGTTTTCGCTGCCTATCTGACCGCCTTTCAAGGCAACCTCCAAACCATCGAACGCTGGAAGGTCGCTATGAGCAGTGCAGAGCGGAGACCCCGGCGTTTCTGGTAGAGGCAGCCGGGTGGTCAAAGCATGTACCGCAAGCTGGTTGAGAGCATGACTTGATGTGTCACCGCCTGCGATCACTACGCGCTCAAGCCCGTGCGCGTACACCATCTGGCGCAATAGCTGGCCCAGCGAACGGCCAATAAGGTGGCGCGCTCTTTCTCCTCCCTGATGCACGGCCTCTGCATCACTGTTGGGGCCCATTGCGGTATATACAATGACGCTTTTGCCTTGGCTGAGCGCCTCATTAGCGGCTTCCTGAGCCAGGTACATGGCCTCTGCATGGGTACGTTCGTTGATCAGCTGGACGACATCGAGGGCAATTACGCGAAAGCCATTGGCTTCTGCGCTGCGAATTTGCCGTGCCGTCACTTCTGAGCAACTGCCGGATACTACTGCTAACTGCTCAACTGCCCCAGGTGAAGAGAAGCGCGGCGGGTTTTCGGGGATCAACATCTGCCTACGCCAAGTGCTTACTAGAGAGTACTCCACGGCAGAGGAGCCGACCACGAAGCTTCCTTTAGGGGAACACGTTCGCCATAGCTGTGTACCAACCTCAGCCTGTTGGTCGTGGGTCAGCGTATCGAACAATACTACGTCATTTTCTTGCATGAGCTGATCGACGCGAGTGTCGGTATCGGTTGAGTCGAGACAAAGAACATCTGCTAGACCGATGGAGAGCAGGGTCTGTTGCGCCAGGTGATGCCTCAAGTCTGCCTCTTTCATAGGTGTTACAGGGTGCCTGCACATCACAGGATGACGATCAATTCGATGTACTTCGCTATCGAAGGCAGCGAAATGTTGTCCGAATACGGTGTAGCGTTTGAGCTGCGGTGCGCCAATCGCCAGAGGCACCGAGCGCTGCTTGAATAGCGATTTTCCTATTTCCAGCGCTTTCCCGATGCTGCCAATCGTCGGGGCGCTATCGAACGTTGAGCACACCTTATAGTGACAAATCGTTGCACCGAGTGATTTCAACCAGGTGAGCGCACTATGGAGGTGAGACTCCATCCACTCGGGAGATTCACTGCGGCTAGTGCCCGCCAAGCCTACGGCAGTATAGCTGGCGAAAGGGGCCAGCTGCTGCGCCGTGGGAGGTGCCAGAAAAAGCACCGTTTTTACTCCGTGCAGGCTCAGTGCTTCCATCACATCGGTGGAGCCTGTGAGATCATCGCCATAGTAGGAGAGAAGTAGAGAGGTGCTCATTGGCCAAAAGCCTCTATGGCTTGGGCAAGTTCGCGGTGTTCGCGGGCATAGGTCGCCATGGGAATGTCTGTCATGGCCGCTTGCCATGCTTGGCGCAGACTGGCTACTCCGCCTGCAATGCCACCGGGATGAGCCATGATGCCGCCTCCGCAACAGTAAATAAGGTCGCTATTTCCGAGCGCTTGATAAGTATCAGTGACTTGGGCAGCGCTTTGTCCTGAAGAGAACACCGGCATGATCTGATAGCCGGCGTCTGGAGTCTCGAACATGGGGGTTTGGCAGGCACGAGCACTAGTAATGACGCTATCGTCCTCTTCGCTAAACTTGTTGCGCAGGCCATTCACATGGATATGATCGACCCCCGCTAAGCGCCATAATTTATGGTAGGCCGTAAACGCCATTCCTACATGTGGAGATCGGCTGAACATGCCCCAGCCTGCACGATGGCCATGCAGGGCTACTTCGCAATGACGGCGGAGGTATGTCACACCTGCTAAACCGACGCTGTTCACTGCCACCATGACACAGGTGCCACCGGCAGCCACCACATAGTCGTGCTGGGCGCGCATTTCGTCGATATCGCCACTGATATTGAAGGCGTACATGACCTGTTTACCGGTACGCTCCGCATGGGCGTTGATGATTGGCATGACGGCATCGACACGTGCCCGCAGCGGGTTATGGGGTCCGTTGGCCTGTAACTCATCGTCCTTGATGAAATCGATGCCACCCACCACGAGTTGCTCCACCATATTGGCAGTTTCAGCGACGGAGAGGCCCACACTGGGTTTGATTATCGTGCCGATCATAGGGCCGCTGGAAATGCCGGAGAGTTGCCGGGTACCCGTTATCCCGAACTGAGGGCCGGGGTAAACGCTTGCGAAGGAATCGGGCAACTCGATATCGAGTAATTTCAGCGCAGAAAACTCTTTCAGCTCAAACAGGTTACCGGCCACGGTCGATACTAGGTTCGGCAGTGAAGGCCCCATATTTTCCAGTGGCCATGAGAGCTTTACTCGAGCGCGTTGGAAAAGGGTATGACCTTGAGGCGCTAGGTCAGCACGCATGGGTAGCGAGGGGGCATCGAGCGCGTCCAACATCTCGATACTCTCGACGATTGCACCATGAGCTTCACGTAAGGCATCTGTTTCGTTGGCAAGGCGGGTGAAAGTGCCTGAGGACTGCTCTCCTGCCATCACGTTTGCGGCATGCTCGACGTGATAAGGAGTTTCAATCATGTAGTGGGCGTAAATGCGTGTGCTCATCAATAAGGCTCCGGCAGATCAAAACAGAAGGTCGCGTATAAAGAGCGAAATCATCGGTACATAGGTAATCAGCATCAGGCAGGTGATCATGGTAAATACTGGGGGAAGCAAAAATCGGAACAGTTGCTCAACGGGCAATTTAGCTACCTGGGCAGCGGCAAATAAATTGACCCCCAATGGCGGAGTGAACATTCCCAAGGCCAAATTCACCACGACTACTATCCCAAAGTGCACTGGGTCGATGCCGAAACCAATCGCGATCGGAGCCAATATGGGAGCAAGAATCAAAATGGCCGCAGAGGTCTCGATAAACATGCCAACCAGTAACAGCAGCATGTTGATAGCCAATAGGAAGGTGTAGCGGTTATCAAAGGTGCTCTGTGCCCAGGCACCAATATCACTGGCCAATCCTGAACGTCCAATCACAAAACTGAGAATGGAAGCCGCGGCGATAATCAGCATGATCGACCCTGCAGAAAGAGCACTCTCGCGAAAAATACGCGGTAGGTCGCCAGGCTTTATAGTTCGGTATACCACCATTCCTAGAAACAGACCGTACAACACTGCAACCGCCGAGGCCTCTGTGGGGGTAAATATGCCACCGTAGATGCCGCCGATAATAATCACCGGCATCAATAGAGCAAGAAAGGCTCTCTTGAAGGCGGGCCAGGCGGGCGAGCGTAAATCGCCATCGTGGGTGCCGTAGCCTTTGATGCGGCACCAAATGATGACCATCATTATCAGAGCAAGGCCGATCAATAGGCCTGGCCCAAAACCAGCAAGAAATAGCTGAGTAATAGAGGTTTCTGTGCTGACACCGTAGAGAATCAATGGCACTGATGGAGGAATGATAATGCCCAGCTCAGCAGAAGAGGCTTGGATAGAGGCGGCCATCGGCGCTGGATAGCCCCTAGCTACCATGGCAGGAATCAAGATGGCTCCAATCGCAAAAGTGGTTGCCACGCTGGAGCCTGAGATAGCTGCAAACATCATGCAGGTCACTACACAGGTACAGGCGAGACCACCTTGAATACCACCAACCAGCGAGCGGGCAAATTCCACCATCCTGGCGGCGATGCCGCCATTGCTCATGATATGGCCGGCCAAGATAAAAAATGGAACTGCCATAAGCGGAAAGCTATCTAATCCCACAAACATACGTTGGGGAACGACCAGGAGGGGAACGCTGCTGAAGAAGTAAAGACCAATCACTGCGGTTAAGGCGATGGCAACCGCAATAGGTATCGACAGCGCAAACAGCGCGATCAACGCTGAGCCGATCGCCAGATTCATGGGGTTTCTCCTGCATCAGAACAGATAGGCTTTGCTTGGTGTTGGCCTAGATGATGCTGATATTCGGCGCAAAGCTGGCGTGTCACCACAGCGACGATGGCGACGGCACAGCCAGTGGGGATCGCGGCATAAAACCATGACATGGGGATTGCAAGCATGGCGATTTGCTGACCAGAAACACGCAGCGTAATCAGATAGCCTTGCCAGACCAGAATCGTCAGCAGCGTTAGGACGGCAGTACATACCAGACGCTGGCCAAAGATACGTAAGCGCGGCGGCAGGCGGTCCAGAAAAAGATCAATAGAGATCATGGCGCCATACCAAAATGCAGCTGCGCTGACCAGAAAAACGCTCCAGATGATGAAACCGCGTGCCAGGATTTCTGACCAGGCGGCCGGATCGCCGAGAATAAAGCGAGTAAACACCTGGTACGCGACTAATGCGACTGCCAGGGCGAGAAGGAGCGCGGCAAGATTATGGGCTAGCTTAATGAGGCCCAGGGTCAAGGTGTTCAGAAACGACAACATAAGCGATAACCTCATCGTTGGAGAAGAGGTGCCTCCCCGTGAGGAGGCACGCAGCAGAGGGCTACTCATTCGGTTGCGCGAATACGCTCTAGAAGCTCACTACCATACTGCTCGGCATAGCGCTCGTAGGCAGGCTCAACAGCCTCCCGGAACTGCGCGTAATCAATCTCGGTGACGACTTCCATGCCATTACTACGCAGCAACTCCACACCTTCCTCCTCAATGCGCTGGACGGCATCGCGTGAGGTTTGGGCAGCTACTTGTGCGGCTTGGCGAAACCAGCCCTGCTGCTCTTCATTGAGATCATCCCAATATATTTTCGACATCACTAATGCTGTGGGGGAGTAAACATGGCCTGTGAGCGTTAGGTAGTCCTGGATCTCCCACATGCTGTTTACCGTTAGAATGGGAATCGGATTTTCCTGGCCGTCGATGGTGCCCTGCTGAAGGGCTGTAATGACTTCTGTCCAGGAGATAGGTGTTGGTGCAGCGCCTAGCGCCTTGAAGGTTTCAAGATGCACCTGATTTTCCATGGTGCGGATCTTCATGCCTTCCATATCTCCAGGTGTTTCAACCGGGCGCCTGCTATTGGTCAAGTGCCGAAAGCCGTTTTCGGCCCATGCCAGGCCAATCAAGCCTTCGTCTTCAAACTCGTCCAACAACGACTGGCCAATCTCGCCATCGAGTACTTTGTGGGCGTGGTCGTAATCGCGAAACAGGAAAGGAAAATCGAGGGCGTAAACAGAGGGTACGAAATTGCCGATAGGACCGGTTGAGGTCAGTGTCAGCTCAACAGAGCCGATTTGCAGCCCTTCCAGGACGTCTCGTTCACCGCCTAAGGCGCTGGCAGGGCGCAGGTTGATTTTAAACTCTCCGTCGCTAAGCCGGTCTACCTCGTCAGCAAACGCTTGACCGGCTTCGCCATAATGGGAGTTAAGCGGGGGTGTGAACGCAAGGTTCATCTCTTGTACCGCAAAAGACGAAGTACTAGCAGCCAGAGCAATGGTGGCGGCGATGGCGGCAGAGACTTGGTTGAGTCGGAAGGTCATCATCTTATACTCCAAATTGTTGTAATTAGTGTTGGTGTGATGTTGCTAAAGCGTTGTTAAGCAAACAGGGTCAGGTGATACGGCGAATGCTTTCGGCAATTTCTTCAGGCTCAAATACGCGCTTCCAGTCATCACGCATCAATTGCGGTTTACCATTCTCAATCGCCTTGTTGCAGGCATCGGAGAAAACGCCTGGCTGCTCATCGAAAATAACGGCAGCCAGAATATTCATGTGGCCTAGCAAGAAGTCGCGTGCGCACTGCTGGTCAACGCCGCGGGCGACGACTTCGTCCATTGCTTCCCGCATGACCACCAGTAGCGTGGCGCATACCGTTTCCGAAAGACCAGGTTCAAGAAGTGCCATCTGTTCGACTGTGACACGGTGAGAGCGAACAACCGGTGCATAGATGGTCTTAGCAATCGCTTCGCCCAGTGGATAGAGTTCTTCAGGTCCTTGCATCAGCGCATTGACAATGTGTTGCTTAGCCTTGGCCCCGCCAAAGTAATCGCGCTTGGCATCTAGATCTGTTTCATCATTGAAGATCGGTGGGTGGCAAGGGTGCGTGACGAAGTAGACCAGATCGTCACGGTTGGGCAGGTGGCCAGCAAAAGGGGCGGCGGCATCGAGTGTAATGACCATAGTGCCGCTGGCCATTAGTGGCGATAGTTCTTCAGCAACGCGCCCCACCAGCGTATCTGGAACCGCTAGTATCACCACCTGAGCATCAGGCACAGCCTGTTGGGCATCTACGCAACTGATACCCAGGCCTTCTGATAGGCGCTGGCGACCAGCGTCACTCAATTCCACATGGCTGACGGTGTAACCTGACTGTTTTAAGTTGCTCGACAGGCGGTAACCCATTTTTCCGCCTGCGCCGATAAGGGCAATGTTGGTCATAGAAGACTCCAGTGAAGGTTTTGTATGGCGCTAGCGATAAGTTCGCTGAGGTTTAAAAGGGTAAGTTTTTTTCTCAGCAACTGGTATGATGACATAATATCTATATCAGTCTGTCAAATGCTGCTTTGGTCGTATTTAAGTAAATTTTGCCAATTTTCAGCACAACAGCGCTAGACTGTTGACGTTCATTGGATAACCAAGTCGCTGTGTGGCTTGTGAGGAGAAATTGCCGTGCAACCAGCCCCTAAAATTACTCGTCGCAAGCTGTCAGATGAGGTGTTTGATCGGCTTTATGAAATGGTAGAGTCGGGCCAATACAAGCCTGGAGATACGCTACCTTCTGAGCGCGAGCTGATGGATCGCTACGGTGTGGGAAGACCGGCAATTCGTGAGGCGATGCAAACGCTTGAACGTATTGGGCTTGTCGAAATTAATCACGGCCAGCGCCCTAAAGTACTGCAGCCGACGGCGATGGGACTGATGTCGCAGATTGATTTAACCGCTCGTCATATGCTCGCTAGCTCGTCTCAGTCGCTTGAACAACTGAAAGAGGCGCGCACATTCTTTGAGCTGGGTATGGTGGAGAAGGCGATAGGACAGGCCTCTGTGGCAGACATTGCTCATTTGAGAGAGTTGTTAGAGCAACAATGCGGGCATTTAAATGGAGATGCTCAAGCCTTTATCGAGATCGATATGGCGTTTCATACCGCCATTGCCGGAATTACTCGTAATCCGATTTTTATAGCAACTAGCCAATCCATGCTGGGTTGGCTAGCGCGCTTTCATGCTAGTTTGCTGCACTGGGAAGGCAACGAGGACATTACTTTGCTTGAGCACGCCAAAATTATTGACTGTATCGAGCAGGGGGATAAGGCGGCTGCCGTAGAGGAAATGCGCAAACACTTAGAACGCGCGCGGCTGCTCTATTGCTTGAATAGCTAACCCGAGAGCGAAAGAAAGAACAGAATAAGCGGTGGGGAGAGCAGCGAGAGGATAAACCCGCTGACCACGGCAATGGGCACGCAGGCTACGCCGCCGTGCTGCTGGATCACGGGCAGCGTGAAGTCCATCGAGGTTGCACCGCCGTAGCCGATAGCAAGTGCGGTGTGGCGATGAATCACCAGCGGAATCAAGATAAAGGCGAGAAGCTCGCGAGTGAGGTCGTTGAAAAACGCCACGCCGCCCATTAGCGGGCCTAGCTGGTCACCGATAAGAATGGCGGAAAGTGAATACCAGCCAAAGCCTGATGCCATGGCAAGGCCTTCATTCCAACTCAGCGACAGCAGCGGGGCGGCGACTAAGCCGGCTAGCAATGAGCTGAGCGCTAGCGTAACGGCAATCGCCAGCCCCATCTTGTTAAGCAGTATCTGTTTTAGCGGCATGCCGGAATTGCGCAGCTGACAGCCAATCAATATCAGCAGCACATAGAGCACCCACTCGGCGAGTAAATCAGCGGTGTTGAACAGCGTTTCGCCAACGTAGGGGCCTGCCAATAGGCCAGCGGTAACGCCACCGGCCACCACCGCGACCAGCCATAGCGAGCCCTGCATCGCCGCTAGCTTGCTGGTGGGGGCATTTTTTACCACCAGTGAATTAGCGGTATGCAGAGGCAAGCGCTGCGATAGCCACCAAAGCGCCGATAGGTTAAATAGCGTGGTAATGCTAAACAGCAGCAGCGCATTGCCGCCTAAGCGAGAAAGCTGGCTGATGAGATTTTCAAGACCCGCCAAGCTAATACCCATAAACAGCAGAATCAAATAAACCGAGCCGCTAACGGCCCGGTTTATTTGGCTCTGTACGCGGGTAGAACGAACCGGAACCAGGTAGCCCAGTATCAGCGGGAGTAAAACAATCAGTAAACCCGAAAGCATTTAGGGTGCCGTGCCCCCATTTGGATTGAAGTTAGTTAATGTCAGCTGTGTTTCGCGGCTACCCTCTTTTTGGTATACGGCTGAGAGAATCAGGCCGGGCCAGTCAGGGTGAAAGCTAAGTTTTAGAAGGCGATCAGGCTTCTCAATATCAATCAGAGAGACCTCCAGTGCCTCAAACTCACCGTCAGGTAATCCCATGCTAGTAGGTTCGGTAATGAGTTGCTTCTCAACATAGTACTGAAAATGCTCATCGCGCCCTTTGTTATCCACAAACTCAATCTCGCAGGGCGTGCTTTTGGTGCAGTTTTCGTGACCCGCACGTCTTGACAGGTCAAACAGCGCCGTTTGACGGTCCAAGGTGGGTATATCACTCTCGTTTAGCTGATAGCTATCGCCCATGCCCAGCAGGGAATAGCTGCTGCTATAAAGCAGTGAGTGAGTGGTGTCGTCGCGGAGTGAAAAGCGACTGAGTTCCTGGCCGCGCACGACGGCAATCGAAAAGCGCATATCGCTTAACCAATGACTACCTTCGTTAGACAGCCGATGCGTAATAGTGGCGCCAGGCCAGCCGCGAACTTCAAGCCGGTACTGGGCTTCAAAGGGCTGCGGATCCTTAAATGTTGGCTCGTTTTGCGCTAGCGCCACAGCGCTTGAAAAAAGCCCCATCAGGCTGAGTGTCGCTCCTGCCAACCGTTGGGCAGCGGATCGTGCTAAGACATTGACCAAAGGCCCTTCCTCCAAAAAAACGTACCGTCTTAAGAGCCTTTCGCTAGTACTTGGTTCATCGAGCGCCAGTATATCGGGGCTGGGGGCTTGCGTCAGTAGCCCGCATCAGGATTAACCGTTGTAAGGTGATCGCCCGCTTCAAAGGCATGTAAATAGGAAATCACCTGATCGATAGCATCGTTAAGCGGCGTAGGACCCGCCATATGAGGCGTGATGATAACGTTAGGATGCTGCCAAAGCGGATTAGTGGCGGGCAGCGGTTCTTCGTGGAACACGTCCAGGAGTGCCCCCCGGATGTGGCCCGGCTGGCCAGCGTGCCCCAGCGCTTCGAGCAGTGCCTGTTCATCAATCAAGCTGCCGCGGCCGGGGTTAATAATGCTGGCCCCTTTGGGTAGCAGGGCCAGCCGCTCGGCGTTGAGAATGTTTTTCGTGGCGGCGGTGTCAGGCAAAATAGTGATGAGGCTTTGCACCTGGCCAAGCAGCTCAGTTAGCCCGTCATCGTCGTGAAAACAGTGCACGCCGCTGATTTTTTTGGGCGAACGGCTCCAGCCCAGTACCGGAAAACCTGCCTGCTGTAGCGCGCTGGCGACGAAGCTACCAATCGCGCCGAGACCTAACACCCCCACGGGCCACTGAGATTTTTCCACGACCCCTTGTGGTTGCCACGTAGCGCTTTGCTGCTGCTCTGCGTAGCGGTCCATGCTGCGATAGAAATGCAGCACGCCATACAGCGCATAGTCCGCGATCAGGTCGCCCATGCCTGCATCGCGCAGCTTTACAATCGGTACGTTGCTGGGAAGCCCGGGCGTTTTAAGCAGATGGTCCACTCCCGCGCCTAAATTAATGATGCCTTTGAGCTGGGTCTGCTCCTGCAGTAAATGAGCAGGCGCTTTCCAAATGGCGAGGTAGTCTGCGTGTTTGCGCTCTTCCGCTGGCGCCTCGCTGGTCAGTACGGTGGCCTGGGGTAACGCTTCAGAAAGCGCTGCTTGCCACTGCGCAGCCTCATCAATGTGTACGACAATTTTCATCTCGTCTCCCGTTATCTAAGCATGTGATGACTCAGGCTATCATGGTGAGCGATCAATACCGTTGCAAGCTCGCATAGTCCGAAGAGTGCGCATAGTCCGAAGAGTGCGAAGAGTACGAATAATGTGATCATATGCACTTTTTGTCATAAAGCCTTTGACCGCCAACCAAGGGTGGGTGCTAGTATCGGGTCAAGACGACATTGGCGGGGCTGCTGCGGCGGTAGTCAGGTCGATCCTGTGGCTCAGCGTTGCATGCCTTTTTAGGCCCAGCGCTGGTTCTTGGTGATCTTTAATGGCGAGTTGCCCGATGACTCAGGTTTCCCTGCCTTTCGCGCGCGAAGAGTACGCTAGTCGCCTGTGGAAAGTGCGCGCCGAAATGGCCAGTCGTGGTATTGACGTATTAATCGTCAGTGACCCTTCTAATATGGCTTGGCTGACCGGCTACGACGGCTGGTCGTTTTATGTGCATCAGTGTGTGCTGGTGGGCCTTGAGGGCGAGCCTGTATGGTTCGGGCGGCGCATGGATGCTAACGGCGCCCTGCGTACCTGCTGGATCGATCCTGACAACATTACTTACTACCCGGATTACTATGTACAAAATCCGGATATGCACCCCATGGAGTATTTGGCGCAGTCGATCATGCCTGATCGCGGCTGGCATCTGGGTGTAGTGGGTATGGAGATGGATAACTACTACTTCTCCGCCAAGGCCTATTTAAGTCTGCTCAAAGAGCTTCCTCACGCGCGCTTTATGGATGCCAATGCGCTGGTGAACTGGTGCCGAGCGATAAAATCGCCCCAGGAAGTGGCTTACATGCGCATTGCCGCCAAGATTGTGGAAGGCATGCACTCACGTATTTTAGAAGTCATAGAGCCTGGCCTGCCGAAAAGCAAACTGGTGTCAGAGATTTATCGCGTCGGCATTGAAGGCTTTGTGGATGAAAACGGCAAAGTATTTGGCGGTGATTATCCCGCCATTGTTCCTATGCTGCCCACCGGCAAAGACGCCGCGGCGCCTCATTTAACCTGGGATGACACACCCTTTCGTAAAGGCGAAGGCACCTTCTTCGAGATTGCCGGGGTGTTTAAACGCTACCACGCGCCTATGTCACGCACGGTATTTTTGGGTACACCGCCCACCGATTTTATCCGCGCTGAATCGGCGCTGTTAGAAGGCATTGAGAAAGGTCTCGCCGTCGCTAAACCGGGTAACCGCACCGCAGATATCGCCATGGCGCTGGGGGCTGCGATGGATAAATACGGCTTTGACCGCGGCGGCGCCCGCTGTGGTTATCCCATCGGTATCTCGTATCCGCCTGATTGGGGCGAGCGCACCATGAGCCTGCGCCCCTCGGATGACACTATCCTGCAGCCCGGCATGACATTTCACTTTATGCCGGGGCTTTGGGTAGAGGACTGGGGTCTAGAAATTACCGAGAGTATTTTAATTACCGACGATGGTTGTGAAACGCTGGCCAATTTTCCGCGCCAGCTATTTGTGAAGTAATTATTAATGAGCGTCGCGGTTAAATAAATTGTACCCCGCCACCTAAAGGAATTTTTCATGACGATGCGACCAAGCCCTATTGCCGCCACCGTTGATTTTGATGCCGATGGCGTACAGCACGGTTTTTTAAAGCTCCCGATTTCCACCGATGAGTCCGCTTGGGGCGCGGTGATGATCCCCATCACTGTGGTGAAAAATGGTGATGGCCCGACGGCGCTGCTGACCGGTGGCAACCACGGCGATGAGTACGAAGGCATTACCTCGCTGCTGAAGCTCTCTTCATCGTTGCAGGCGCAAGACGTAACGGGTCGCGTGATTATCGTTCCGTGCATGAACACGCCCGCGGTCATGGCGGGTAAGCGCACTTCCCCGATGGACAAAGGTAACCTGAATCGCAGCTTTCCCGGCGACCCTAACGGTAGCGTTACGCCGCAAATTGCCGACTACTTCACGCGCGTACTGGTGCCGATGGCGGACGTAGTGCTTGATCTGCACTCCGGCGGCCGCACGCTGGATATTCTACCGTTTGGCGCCTCTCACGTGCTGGATAATAAGGCCCAGCAGCAGTCCGCTTTGGAAGGCGCAAAAGCCTTCGGCGCTCCGTACGCAATGGTGATGTTTGAGCTGGATGCGGAAAAACTTTTCGACACCGCCTGCGAGCGACAAGGCAAAGTGTTTGTGGCCACTGAGCTTGGCGGCGGCGGTACGTCTACGCCCCAAAGCATGGCGATTGCCGAGCGCGGCGTGCGTAATTTCTTAATTCACTATGGCCTGGTAGAAGGCACGGTTGATATGCCGGCAGAAGGGCAGGTCTACCTGGATATGCCCGATGCTAGCTGCTACGTACAGAGTCAGCACTCCGGTGTGTTAGAGCTGTTGGTCGCATTAGGGGATGACGTTAAGAACGGCCAAACGATTGCGTACGTATACGATATGACCCGCAGCGGCACTGATCCGGTTGCTTATAAAGCAGAGCGCGACGGTATCTTAATGGCGCGTCGTGCGCCTTCGTTAATCAATATGGGGGACACCCTGGCGGTGATTGCCGATGTTGTTGAACGCCTGGAGGCGTAACGCCCGGCATGATGAAACTTGATCGTTTTGACCTGAAAATTCTCGACATTCTCTCCCAAGACGGGCGAATCACTAAGTCGAAGCTGGCCGAGGCGATTAATCTCTCGATCAGCCCCTGCTGGGAACGCGTAAAGCGCCTTGAAAAGGCTGGCATTATTGAAGGCTACAGCGCGCGTATCAATAGCGAGGTGCAGGGGCCTCGCAACCCGGTATGGGTTCAAATCGAACTGAAGCAGCATAACGCTGAAAGCTTTGCTCGCTTTGAAGCGCTGGTAATGGAGACGCCAGACGTAACGGAATGCGTGGCGGTTGGCGGCGGTGTGGATTACCTAGTGAAGTTTGAAGCCCGAACCATCGATAGTTATCAGCGTCTGATGGATAAGTGGCTAGTGTCTGAAGCAGGTATAGAACGCTATTTTACGTATATTGTGACTAAAACCGTCAAACACGCGCCTATTGGGATCGATACTGACGGTGTCATTTAATAAAGCGCTTACTTTTATTGCGAACCACCAAAAAAAACCTCTGTTAAGCGCCCGTTGACAAAAAAAGTCGCGTGATAAGCCTTGGTTTTCAAAAACACTTCGCGGCTACTCTCCGTTAACCTCTATGCATTCGATGGCAAGGCTGATGAGCGCTTGCTGACAATGCCACACAGCTATTGCAGTGCTCGGTTAGCCAGGCTGCATGAGGAGAGGTTTCCATGACCACACTATCGACCACGCTCGCCAAGCGTCTGGAAGATTCGCGACTGTTTCGGCAGTACGCCTATGTGAACGGTAAATGGACCCACGGCGAAGGCGGTCGAGAAGAAGCGGTTTATGACCCTGCTACCAATGACACTATTGGCCATATCCCACTGCTTGAAGCCGCGCAGATTACGGCCGCTGTTGATGCTGCTGACGCTGCTTTCGTGCAGTGGCGGGCGCTACGTGCCGACGAGCGCTGCGAGCGTTTGCTAGCTTGGTATGACCTGATTCAAGCCAACCGTGAAGACCTTGCTACGATCATGACGCTGGAGCAGGGCAAGCCTTTGCCCGATGCTCGCGGTGAGGTCGAGTACGGCGCAAGCTTTGTGCGCTGGTTTGCTGAAGAGGGCAAGCGCACCTACGGTGAAACCATCCCCAGCCATATTCCGAATGCGTCGTTGGGCACTATTAAAGAGCCTGTCGGCATCGTGGCGATGATTACGCCCTGGAACTTTCCGCTGGCGATGATTACGCGTAAAGCCGCGGCGGCGCTGGCGGCTGGCTGCCCTGTGATCGTCAAGCCTGCCAATGAAACGCCGTTCTCGGCGCTGGCGTTGGCGGAGCTGGCTGAGCGCGCGGGGATTCCGGCCGGCATTTTTAACGTTGTACTGGGTGACCCTGCGGAAGTCTCGAAAATCCTCTGCGCCGAGTCACGTATTCGCGCGCTCTCATTCACCGGTTCCACTCGGGTGGGGCGGCTGTTGATCGAACAGAGTGCGCATACCGTTAAGCGGCTTTCTTTGGAGCTGGGTGGCAACGCACCGTTTATTGTTGGTCCAGATATGGATCCAAAGCAGGCTGCCTACGCGGCGATTGACGCCAAGTTCCAAACGGCAGGGCAAGACTGCCTGGCGGCCAACCGCATTCTGGTACACGAGTCGATCCATGATGAGTTCGTAGAGCAGTTCAGCCAGCGTATGGCGGCACTCACCGTAGGCAATGGCCTGCACGGCGAGATAGATCTTGGCCCACTAATTCACCGTCAGGCGGTGGAAAAAGCCGCTGCGATTGTTGATGACGCTGTTTCTAAAGGCGCCACCATGATTGGCGGTGATCAAAGCAAAGCGCCAGGTGAGAACTTCTTTATGCCGGTACTGCTAACCGGCGTCACGGCGAAGATGAAGGTGTGGCGAGAAGAAAACTTTGCCCCCGTGGCAGGCATTACCGCCTACAGCACGGACGATGAAGTCATTGAAATGGCCAACGACACTGAGTACGGGCTTGCCGCCTATGTCTACACCCATGATATACGCCGTATATGGAAGCTGATGCGGGCGCTGGAGTACGGCATGGTCAGCGTTAATTCAGTAAAAATGACCGGCCCGCCGGTGCCCTTTGGCGGTGTAAAACAGTCAGGCCTAGGGCGCGAAGGCGGCGCCACGGGTATCGATGAATATCTGGAAACGAAATATTACTGCCTAGGCGCGCTGGGTTCAGCGTCTGGCAGCTAGTCGCCAAGTTGAAAACAATTTAAAAATACCTTCCCCGTCATGCGGGGAGGCTTACTGTACAGAGAGAACGCTATGAGCTTGCATCAGGATTTAATCGAACGCGACCGTAAAGTTACCTTCCATGCGTCTACCCACCTGCGTGACTTTGCTCACGGTGATTTGCCGGGCCGTGTGATTACCGGCGGTAAAGGCATCAATATTGTCGATAAAGATGGCCGCGAGTTTATCGACGGCTTTGCGGGCCTCTACTGCGTGAACATTGGCTATGGCCGCACCGAAGTTGCCGAAGCGATCTATAAGCAGGCTTTAGAGCTTTCTTACTATCACACCTACGTGGGCCACTCTAACGAGCCTCAGATCGAGCTTTCCGAGCGCATTATTAAAATCGCGGGCATGAACATGTCCAAGGTTTACTACGGTATGTCCGGAAGCGATGCCAACGAAACCCAGCTTAAAATTGTGCGTTACTACAACAACGTGTTGGGTCGCCCACAGAAGAAAAAAGTCATCTCGCGCATGCGTGGCTACCATGGTTCGGGTATCGCATCGGGTTCGTTGACTGGCCTGAAAGCGTTTCATGATCACTTCGATTTACCGATTGACACGATTCGGCACACCGAAGCGCCGCATTACTATCTGCGCGCCGCCGAACAGCACGGCATGACGGAGCTAGAATTTTCGGCCTACTGTGCTGACAAGCTAGAAGCAATGATTCTGGAAGAAGGCCCGAATACCGTCGCTGCCTTTATCGGCGAGCCGGTACTGGGTACGGGTGGGATCGTACCGCCGCCGGAAGGTTATTGGGATGCGATTCAAACCGTGTTGAATAAGTACGACGTGCTGTTGATTGCCGATGAAGTGGTGTGTGGCTTTGGCCGTACCGGCTCTGACTTTGGCAGCCATCACTACAACATGAAGCCGGATCTAGTCACTATCGCTAAGGGCTTGACTAGCGCCTATCAGCCGCTTTCTGGCGTGATTGTCGGTGAGAAAGTGTGGCAAGTGCTTGAACAGGGCACCGGTGAATACGGCCCGATCGGCCACGGCTGGACCTACTCTGGCCATGCGTTAGGCTGTGCTGCCGCGCTTGCCAATCTGGATATCATCGAGCGTGAGAACTTGGTGGGTAACGCCGCTGAAACTGGCGCTTATTTTCAGCAACAGCTAAAAGCTAACTTCGAAGGCCACCCGTTGCTGGGTGACGTGCGCGGTGTTGGCCTAATGGCCGCGCTAGAGTTCTCGCCTGATGCTAGCCAGCGCCTGCATTTCGAGCCAGCGCTCAAAGTCGGCCCGCGCGTTGCCGCTGCTGCCATGGAAGAGAACCTGATAGCTCGGGCGATGCCGCAAGGGGATATTCTTGGCTTTGCGCCGCCGCTAACCATTAACCGTGGCGAAGTAGACGAGATGATTGGTCGTGCCAAGCGCGCCATCGACCGCGTTACCGATGAGCTTACGCGCTCAGGTGATCTTAAAACCGGCAAACAAGAAGCTGCGTTTACGGTTTGATAACCTGCTTTAGCCGCTTAAACGCCGCAGCCCAGCGCTGCGGCGTTTTTATTTTTGAAGGGGGCGGCTATGCTTAATACTCTTAATGTTGAATTCAGCCGTAAGGTAAGCCATTCGATAGTGAAGGAGTAGCCAACGATGCAACCGGTATTAGCCTTTGATGTATACGGCACGCTGATCGATACCCAGGGAGTCACAGTTGAGCTAGAAAGGCGCTTGAAGGATGCTGCTAAAGTAGATGAGTTTGCCCGCCGTTGGCGCGACAAACAGCTTGAATACAGCTTTCGCCATGGCCTGATGGGGGCCTATGTGCCGTTCTCCGAATGTACGCGCGAAGCGCTAGTGTTCGTTGATCGTGCGCTGCATACCGGTCTTTCTGATAATGACCACGATCACCTAATGGCCGTATATGGAGAGTTGCCCGCTTTCGACGATGTAGTGCCAGCGTTGGATCAACTTCGCGGTGCGGGCATCCGCTGTGTGGCATTTTCGAACGGCACTGCAGACGCCGTATCTAAACTGCTCACCCGC
Source organism: Halomonas sp. AOP5-B2-8 (assembly GCF_052376475.1). Taxonomy (NCBI): domain Bacteria; kingdom Pseudomonadati; phylum Pseudomonadota; class Gammaproteobacteria; order Oceanospirillales; family Halomonadaceae; genus Halomonas; species Halomonas sp. AOP5-B2-8. Next base: position 150,600 of record NZ_JBQSVS010000002.1, read on the forward strand.
GCAGGCGTTGAGAACCACATGGACGATGTCATTAGTGCCGACGAGGTGAAGCGCTTTAAGCCCGACCCCGCCGTGTATGCGCATTTGCGTAGCCGTTTAGAAACCAGGCTCGAGCAAACGTGGCTGATTTCCAGTAATCCGTTTGACGTGATTGGAGCAACCCATGCGGGGTTGCGCAGTGCCTGGATCCGCCGCCGCTCCGATGCGCCTTTCGACCCATGGGGAATAGAGCCGGATATGACAGTCACTGATTTAGAAACACTGGCTGATCGACTTATTGGTTAGGTTGGTAACCCGCTTCAACAAGTCGCATAATGACGCCCAATTATTGTCTTAGGATACGAACATGTCAGAGAAAATTTACTGCGTTGCTGGCTTCAAGCCTAAGCCGGGCAAAGAAGAAGCGGTATTTAAAGCGCTTCAATCATTAGAGCCGAACACGCACCGTGAAGACGCCTGCATTCACTACACAGTGACGCGTCAGATCGACAATCCCTTCGCTCAGGGCACTGGCTACCCGATCGTTTTTCATGAAATTTGGGCCAGCCGTGAAGAGTTTGAAGCCCACTGTCAGCGTAAAGAGATTCAGGATTTCTTTGCTAAGCACGTTGAATCGCCGGATGGCGATATTGAAGATGCCAACGTGTGCGTATATACCGATGAACCCTTGAATTTTGACGCGCCGAAGGTTTAATTTTAGCGTGTAGATTAGGCCTAACAGCAACGCTGCAAAGGAGCCAAAATGACTGAGAAAAAAATGAACGTCGAGAGCTTTAACCTGGATCACACCAAGGTGAAAGCCCCATACGTGCGCCTAGCGGATATCAAAGAAGGCCAGAACGGCGACCGTATCCATAAATACGATTTGCGGATCTGCCAGCCTAATAAAGAGCACATGGAGATGCCCGCGCTGCACTCCCTTGAGCACTTGATGGCCGAGCTATCACGCAATCACACGGATAAAGTGGTCGATATCAGCCCGATGGGCTGCCAAACCGGCTTTTATATCGCGATGATTAATCACGATGATTACGACGGCGTGCTGGCCATCATCGAACAAACGCTGAACGATGTTCTCGTCGCGACCGACGTACCCGCCTGCAACGAAATGCAGTGCGGCTGGGCCGCTAGCCATAGCTTGGAAGGCGCCCAGGAGCTTGCGCGTAACCTGCTGGCCAAACGCAGCGAATGGACCGAAGTGTTTGCTTAAGCTCTAGCTAACTCCAGAAAAGCAGTAAGCTGAACGCCTTCTGAGCATATAAGCCAGGAGGCGTTTTTATTATCTGTACATTAACGGATACAAAAATGCCCACCCACGGTGACATGCTGGTAGAGGGAACGCATTTTCCCGCGAGAGAGGCTTTAATAAGCTGCTTTTCGCTTGGCTTAAAGCTTGTGTTAATGCGCGTGGCTATTGCTTTCGCCAGGGCCAAACGATGTGTCGGAGCTGACCCAGTGCGCCATACACGTCAGCCGTAAAACGCTGTTTAATATCGCCGGCGCTTACGCAGTTGTGATTTAGCTCTATTCTGGGCCGATCCTAAAATACTTCGAGCGCTGAGGAGTCATTCAACGCGCCACTATTAATGATCTTTCGGCAGAGGCTCAGAAACGTTTTTCGTTCTAAGTCTGTTAGCGCGCCAAATACCTCTTCTTGGCGCCGAACCACCTTATTTTTGATCTCTGAAAGCAAGGCGACGCCTTCGGTGGTAGGAAAGAGCTGCTTCGCCCGCGTGTCATTATTATCGACTTCGCGTTTGATCAGGCAACGATTTTCAAGAAGTTTGATAGCTCGGCTGATTGAGTTCTGTGGTCGCGGGAAGAGAATCTGTACGTCTTTTGCCAGAATGCCTGGGAAATAAGTGACTGCATAAAGCGTTGACCACGCATTTACTGGCATATCGTAGTTTTTTTCGATGAAGCGGCTCGTCACTTGGTTATTAGCCAGTACTATGTGACTCATCGCCATCAGGTAGCACAGATCCGAGGAGAAGACCTCCTCAAGCATTGAAAACCCTTTGTCAGTCATCCTTGATACCCCTTTCAACAGTATTAATACCACCTCATACCACCATACTCTTGCAATATAAATCCATGTGGATCTATATTGAGTTTTAGCGCGCAGCATATTACAAGTTGAAGGCTACTCAGCGGGCTGCGTTCAAACCGAGAGGAGGGGTTCTCATGCCACAACTAGCAGCCTTCGCAATACTTGTGTTCATTCTTTACATTGGCGATGTTGTCGCTTTACGTACCAAATCCAAGCTGCCTTCCGTTTTTGTATGCGCCGTCTTATTTTTGATCGGTTATTGGACTTTTTTTCCCGAAAATATAGTTGAGATTGCGGGCATTCCAACACCCGTAGTTTATCTCGCTATATATCTGCTAATTACCAATATGGGAACGTTGCTGTCGATCGATGAATTGAAGCGCCAGTGGCGAACGGTCGTCATTGCGCTTTCCGGTATCGCCGGCATAGCAGCAATTCTATTCACTGTGGGACGGCTTTTCCTTGATTACCAAACAGTAATTGTAGCAACTCCTCCACTAACCGGCGGCATTGTGTCCTCACTGATCATGTCGCAGGCGGCTTCTGAGGCCGGTCTCGAAAGCCTTGCGGTGCTTGCTATCCTGATATACGTGATGCAGGGGTTCATCGGCTATCCTCTAACGTCGATGATGCTACAACGAGAAGGGCGTCGCGTTCTCAGCCTTTATCGCGCCGGTCAATGGACAGTCAATGATGCTGCAACCAGTTCGACATCGAATGAAAATCCGATGCCGCGCCTCTTTCAAAAGCTGCCGCCTGCTTATAACACGGTTTACTTCAAGCTTTTCCGGCTAGGGGTTGTTGCCTTTCTGGCGTGGGGTGTAGCTCAACTGCTTCAACCTTTTTTCGATATCAGCCCCTTTGTACTTTGTCTGATTGGTGGCGTACTCGCATCTTCATTTGGCTTTCTCGAACGCCAGCCTCTGCAGTCGGCAAACTCTTTCGGCTTTATCATCATGGTGTTGATGCTGTTTATTTTCGGTGGCCTTAATCGGGCAACACCTGAAATGTTGCTTGATCTCGCAGGGCCCATGTTTGGGGCGATTATTATCGGCATCGTTGGCATGTATATTTTTTCATACATTGCGGGCAAAATTTTTGGGATGACGCCAGCTATGGCCTTTGCCTGCTCACTGACAGCGCTTTATGGGTTCCCCGCGGACTACGTTATTACTAATGAAGTAGTCAACACACTTACCGACGATGAGAAGGAGCGCGCAGCACTTTCTGCACATATGATGCCTTCTATGCTGGTCGCCGGATTCGTTACGGTGACTATGGTGTCCGTTGTTATAGCAGGTATTTTCACAGGATTGATCTAATGACACAGCAGCACATTAATGAATCCCGAGTCCAGGATATGATCGAATGTATAGCGCAATTCACCTCGATACCTGGTAAGGGAACTACTCGACTTACCTACAGTGCAGAGCATAGGGATGTCCGCGATTATCTACTGAGTAAAATGAAAGAGGCAGGGCTTAAGACGAGAGAAGATGCCGTTGGAAATATTTTTGGACGGATTGAAGGTAAAAAACCAGATCTTCCGCCTGTGTTAGTGGGGTCGCACTTCGATTCTGTTCCGAACGGCGGTAGCTTTGATGGCCCGGCTGGGGTGGTCGCCGGACTTGAGACCGCTTTTGTTTTTCAAGAACTTGGCATAAAACCTGAACGGCCTGTCGAAATTATTGCGATGATTGAGGAGGAAGGTGGCCGTTTCGGTAGCGGACTGTTGGGGTCTCGGCTTCTGACGGGGCAGGTCAAACAGCAGGAATTGCATGAACTGAAAGATCAAAATGGAATCTCCGTCGCGCAGGCGATGTCGGACTTTGGGTTAGATCCTTCAAGGTCTGGTGAGGTGGTGCTTTCCGCAGGTTCCCTTCACGCCTTTCTGGAGCTGCATATCGAGCAGGGGCCGGTTCTTGAGCAAAATCAGGAAGACATTGGCATCGTCACAGAGGTTGTCTCGCTGTCGCAGATAGAGGTGACCGTGACCGGCGCGGCGGGCCATGCGGGAACAACTCCCATGAATGCCCGAAAAGATGCGATGGTCGGGGCAGCAACTGTTATCGCTCGGGTTCCTGGTATCGTTGCAGAGGTTGATCAAGCAGCTGTCGGCACTGTCGGGCGTATAGTGGCTCAACCAGGTGGTGCGAATGTCATTCCTAACAGTGTCACTTTCAGCGTCGATATCCGGTCTCCGCAGGCGGAAAACGTTGCCGAGATCAAGGACAAGCTTCGCACAGAGTTGAAGCAACTTTCTGATAGCGGTCTTATATTCGTGATCAACGAGAAGATAACCATTCCGTCCACGCCAATGGCCGAAGAGATTCAGAAACAGTTCACTAAAGATGCCGATGCTAGTGGAATAAAGTGGCGTTGGATGCCCAGTGGTGCAGGGCATGACGCTATGATCTTGTCGAAGATCACGCAGACGGGATTGATCTTCGTTCCGAGCCGCGATGGCATCTCTCATGCGCCTGAGGAATGGACCGACTACGATAAGCTTGCGAAGGGGATTGAGGTGATTTTTCGAACCGCCAAAGCTCTTTCTGAGTGAAAAATATGCATCACTTTAAATTGCGAGATAATAGAAATATGTTGGCTATCTAGGCGGGGCGGCCTTCTTTAGCGGGTAGGGCGCGCACGTACTGGTCGGCTTGGTTGTAGGCCGCCTGCATGGCTTTATCCCACCCTTTGGTTTCAAGCCCTTTGCCGGTTTGCTTGGCTTCCAGCACAAAGGCGCCGCGTTTATATAAATCAATAATACCGCGGTTTTCGCTGCCATCGGGGTTTTGAATATCCACCCGGCGCTCAAAGGTGTAGGCGTTCTCACTGTTGTCTTTGCAGGCGGGCTCGGGCGTGGGCAGCTCAAGCAGTGTGCAAAGCTGTGCAAGAAATAGCTGATAGTTAGCTTTTCGGTCCCGATGGTGTGCTGCCAGCGCTCAATAAACACATTAACGACATCATTGCTGGCAATGGGGCTGGCGCTTCAAGCATCAACGGGGTTCCTTTGAGGCAGGGGTATGGGGCCGAGTTAAGCAGGGTTAGATGTTAGCATGTTTAATGAAAATGACGGGATGGCCTGAGCATTTCAGAGCCTCGCTAAATAATCGTTGACTTCCTAATATGTTGGTCTTATAAACGCCAGACAACCCCTTGCTTTAGGCCCCCATGTTCCTCCTGATCTCGATTGCCACGCTTTCGATTGCTCTCTCTTTTCTATGTTCCATCCTTGAAGCAGCGCTACTCTCTATTACGCCTAGCCATATCGCTAAGCTAAAAGAAGATAATCCGAAATTACACGCCTCGCTGACGAAGCTAAAAACGAATATTGACCGGCCACTGGCGGCTATTTTGACGCTCAACACGATTGCCCATACCGTTGGCGCAACGGCGGTGGGTGCCCAGGCCGCGGTGGTGTTCGGTGAAGCCTCAATCGCCCTGGTGTCTGCGGTGATGACGATGCTGATTTTGGTGCTTTCGGAGATCATTCCGAAGACTATTGGCGCGACTTACTGGCGTGGTTTATCGCCTTTTCTGCCGCGCTTTTTGAAGCCGATGATTCTCTGCTTGCTACCCTTTATATGGATGTCGGAGCAGATTACGCGCCGGCTAGGTAAGTCAGAGCACGACGTTGATCTGCGCGATGAAATTAAAGTGCTGGCTCGGGTAGGTCTTGAAGAAAATGTTCTGGATGCGGACGAGTCGCGCACCATTATTAATGTGCTTAACTTGCACGATATTGTTGTAAACAACGCCATGACCCCGCGCACGGTGTGTCAAACGGTGCTGCCGAACATGACGGTTGAAGTGTTTGACGAGCAGTATGGTAAAGCGCCGTTTACCCGCTTCCCGGTGATGGATAACGGCGAGCAGGCCTTTGGCTATGTGCATAAATCAGACATGTACCATGCCGATGACACTAAAACCATGCGCGAACTGATGCACCCGATTGGCAGCGTGGATGTATCGCAGAATGTAGAGCAAGTATTTACATCGATGTTGAAAGATCACCTGCACATGCGCGTGGTTTACGATGAGCACGGCACCTTTGTCGGTTTGATTACCTTAGAGGATATTATTGAAACGATCCTCGGCCGGGACATTGTGGATGAGACCGACCACGTCGATAACCTGCGCCAGTATGCCAAACAGCGCTGGTTAAAGCGCATTAAAACTGAAGATAAAAGTAAAAAATAACCAAATAAACAGACGGTTACATGTGTGGTGTTTGTAATGACGGTGCTTTCGAGCACCGTTTTTCTATGCTGGATACGGTGATTGAGAGCCGAGGTATGCGCGCTAGTCGAAAACATCAGGAACCCTGTAAAGATATTGACTGTCTTAGCGCTAAATGTTCTATATTAGGTGTGTTGAAAGATCTATAAAGAATTAAGGTGCTAAATACCCCTAAGCTAAATGTCTACTAAGGAGTAGCGCATGTCATTACGTATCAATGCAGTTGTCCCGGATTTTAAAGCGGACTCTAGCCAAGGCCCGATCAGCTTCCATGAGTGGATTGGCGACAGCTGGGCGATCTTGTTTTCACACCCTAAAGATTTTACGCCAGTGTGCACCACCGAGTTTGGCGCCGTTGCGCAGCTAAGCGCTGAGTGGGAAAAGCGCGCTACGAAAGTAATCGGTGTCTCGGTGGATGGCGTTGAAGATCATAAGCGTTGGGCGACAGATATTGAGACCTACAGCGGCAGTAAAGTCGGTTTTCCGATCATCGCTGACGACAGCCTAAATGTTTCCAAACTGTTCGATATGCTGCCCGCAGAAGCCTATTTGCCCGATGGCCGTACGCCAGCAGATAGCGCCACGGTGCGCTCAGTATTTATCATTGGTCCGGATAAGCAGCTAAAGCTGTCAATGACTTATCCGATGTCAGTGGGGCGTAACTTCGCAGAAATTCTGCGTGCGCTAGATGCATTGCAGGCCACAGCTAAACACGGTGTTGCTACGCCAGCCGATTGGACCGTGGGCCAAGATGTCATTATTCCGCCGAGCGTTTCGGATGAAGATGCCAAGCAGAAGTTTGGTGAGTTTAGTGCCGTGCTGCCGTATTTGCGTAAGACTACTCTGCGCTAACGAGTTGTGGCGCTGTGTTAACTATAACGGTGGTACTGCGTTAAACGACAACGTATTGTGCGCGTCTACTTCTTTATTGATCGCTCACCGGGCTTGTGCTGTCCATGGAAAATACGTTGTTGTTAGGATTTTTAGGTAGTTTAGTCGCCGGCCTTTTAACCGCCGTAGGGGCACTACCGGTGTTGCTTGGCAAAACGCCTAGTCGCGGCTTTCGTGACCTGGCGTTGGGCTTTGCCGCCGGGGTTATGCTGGCGGCGTCGTTCTTTTCGCTGATTATTCCCGCACTGGATGCTGCCGAGATCTACTACTCCGGCGGCCCGGTGCCGGCGGCGATTGTCTGTATTGCTATCTTGCTCGGTATGGGCGCTATCGCGCTGCTGAACGAGCATTTACCTCACGAGCATTTTGCCCAAGGTCGAGAAGGGCCAGAAGCTGCATCGCTGCGCCGGGTCTGGCTGTTTGTATTCGCTATTACTATCCACAACTTGCCAGAAGGTATGGCGGTAGGGGTTGGTTTTGGTGCTAATGGGCTGGAAGGCGGTATGCCGCTGGCCATCGGTATTGGGCTCCAAAATATGCCGGAAGGCCTTGCCGTCGCGGTTGCCTTAATGGGGGAGGGTTACTCGAAGTGGCGCTCCTGGTCGATTGCCGCGCTGACCGGTCTAATCGAGCCCATTGGCGGCCTTTTCGGCGCGAGTATCATCAGCGTTTCTCAAATTCTGCTGCCCTGGGGCCTAGCGTTTGCCGCCGGCGCTATGCTGTACGTCATCAGCCATGAAATCATTCCTGAAACGCACCGTTGCGGCCATCAGAAAAAAGCCACCTTTGGATTGGCAATGGGCCTCGTCATTATGCTGTTTTTGGATGTATGGCTGGGCTAGTTAAGCGTTAGCGTAAAACATCGGCACCGCCGTGTGGTCCCGCTTGGTGGCATAGGCGGTGGTCGCTGAGTACATCAATAATATGGCAATGGCCAATATTGCCTCCTTCGCACTGATGAATCATGCGAGTGAGCTCATCGCGTACCGCGGTCAGTCTCGCGAGCCGCGCCTCAACCTCGGCTAAGTGGCGCTTTGCCAGGGTGTCCACTTCTTCGCATGGCATCGTGGGGTGGTCTGCCATTTGTAATAACTCGCGTACCGCCTCAACTGAAAAACCAAAGTCACGGGCGTGACGAATGAACGTCAGCCGGCGGATGGCGGTGGCTGTATAGCGGCGCTGATTGCCTTCATTACGAGGCGCTGAAGGCAGCAGCCCGATACCTTCGTAATAGCGCACCGTTTCGGGCTTACAGCCTGACTGGCGTGCCAGCTCACCAATACCAATATATTGCTCTGCATTCGCTGGTGGTGGATTTTGATCTGCCATTGCTTGACCCTCTAGTCGCTATAGGTATTAAGCTCTTAAGATAGACGAATCTGGAGCACCATGCGATGAGCGACATTCCACTAGCTAAAAATCAACCGTTCACCTTACGCGTGCAAGGCATGGACTGCGGTGGCTGCGAGCGTAAAGTGGAGTCAGCGTTAAAGCGCTTACGTTACGTTGAGTCGGTCTCAGCGAGCGCCGTGGCGGGATCGGTTCAGTTGACCGCTCAAGACGGCGACGTTTTATTGCGCCAAGAGATTGAGTCTACGATTACGGCCTTGGGCTACCGCATTATTGACGAAACGAGTGCGGCTCATGACGCTGGGGAAGCTACTCCTTGGTGGCAGTCGCCCAAAGGGCGTTTAGTGATCGTTAGTGGTGCCTTGCTGACGCTGGCTTGGGTGCTGAAGTTTGTGTGGCCTGATTTAGGCACATGGCCCTTTGTCGCCGCGACCGTTGTTGGCCTTGTGCCGATTGTGCAGCGCGCGTGGCAAGCGCTCAGATTAGGCAATCCTTTCACTATTGAAATGCTAATGAGCATTGCCGCGCTGGGGGCATTGGCGATCAACGCCGCCGCCGAAGCCGCAGTAGTGGTGTTTTTGTTTGCGGTGGGCGAGATGCTGGAGGGTGTTGCCGCTGCCCAGGCGCGGCGCAGTATTTCTGCGCTCTCAAAGCTGACCCCTTCTACCGCGCGCCTATTAGAGCAAGGTGAAGCGCGTGAGGTCTCCGCTGCCTCTCTTGTGCCCGGCCAGCGGGTGCAAGTCCGCCCTGGCGACCGGCTGCCCTGCGATGGAACAATTGTCGATGGCCGTTCGCATATCGATGAGTCGCCGGTGAATGGAGAGTCGATGCCGCGAGAGCGGGAGCAGGGCGAGTCAGTGTTTGCCGGCACCGTAAACCTTGATGGCGTGCTAGAAGTTGAGGTAACCCGCAGCGCTGAAAATAACACTATCGCCCGCGTGATTAAGCTAGTGGAAGAAGCTCAGGCGGCTAAAGCGCCGGTCGCGCGCTTTATTGATCGCTTTGCCTTTTTCTATATGCCCGCTGTCGTTGCCGTGGCGCTGCTGGTTGCGATTGTGCCGCCGCTTGTCTCGTCGATGCTCTGGTCAGAGTCTATTTATCGTGCGCTAGCCCTGCTGCTAATAGCTTGCCCGTGCGCGCTGGTGATTTCGACGCCTGCGGCGATTGCTGCGGGGCTGTCGGTGGGCGCAAGAAACGGCCTACTAATGAAAGGCGGCGCGGTACTGGAACAGCTAGGCAAGCTCAAGCGGGTGGCGTTGGATAAAACCGGCACGCTTACCGCAGGAATGCCCACTGTCACGGATGTGGAAGGGCTTGAGGCTGACAGTAGTGGTGCCGATGTTCTACGCCTAGCCGCCGCGCTTGAGCAAGGGTCGAGCCATCCGCTCGCCGTTGCGATTGGTAACTATGCTCGGCATCAAGGTGTACAGGTGCCCGCAGTTCAGGCGGGGCATGCCCTATCAGGGCAGGGCGTTGCCGGGCAGGTAGAAGGGCGAGAATTAATGCTGGTTAGCCCGCGCTATCTGCAGCGCTTTGCTGCCCGCCCCAGTGGTTGGGATGCGCGTATTGAGGCGCTGGAAACCCAGGGCAAAAGTCTTGCCGTACTGCTGGAGAATGAGCAGCCCTTAGGCTTAATCGCCTTGCGTGACGAGCCTCGCGAAGATGCACGCAGCGGCCTTCAAGCGTTAGAGCGCCTGGGCGTGTCTGTCGTTATGCTCAGTGGTGACAATGCCCGCACGGTGGCCGCCATCGGTGAGCAGCTGGGAATTGAGGCCGAAGGCGAGCTGATGCCTGAAGATAAGGCTCAGCGAGTGCGTCAGTGGCAGGCCCAAGGGCTGGGGCCGGTCGGTAAAGTAGGCGATGGTATTAACGATGCGCCGGCGCTCGCCGCGGCTGAGGTGGGCATTGCCATGGGCAGTGGCACCGATGTGGCGCTTGAAACCGCCGATGCGGCGCTGCTTAAAAACCGTGTAAGAGGGATTGCTGAAATGATCTCACTCTCACGGGCGACCATGCGTAATGTCAAAACCAATGTGGTGCTAGCACTGGGTTTTAAAGCATTTTTTCTAGTCTCTACCGCGCTGGGTATCACCGGTATGTGGATTGCCGTTATGGCTGACACCGGGGCAACTGTTCTGGTTACGCTCAACGCGCTGTACTTATTGCGTTATCGTTTTAACGACATTAGCTAGCGCTAACATACTCCACTAGCGCTTGGGCGAGGAAGTCGGTGGCGCTGCTTGCTCGCCAATGTTTGCCTTGGGTGCAGTGAGTGGGAATTGCTGGTAAGATTTCGCGGTCTATCCACAGGCACCCACAAGTACCATGGACAGGGGATAGGCGTTTTCTTAGCAGCCAGGCATAACGGTAATGACCCGCTCAAACATGACCCGCCTAAAGATAGTATTGGCGCTACCTACATCAGGGCTGATGACTCCGCCCTAGGTTTCCCTCCCCATGCGATACGCCCCGGCAAATCTTGCTGTTACGGCGTTGCGGCAAGCTATTGTTTTTTTTCCGCCTAATGGGCGGGTTTCAGTATTCGATTCCGTCGTTAATGACGTTGTAACCCCAGCGAGCGACGTTTGTTGTGCGCATATTGCGGCGTCACTTCGGCCAGCGGATCGGCTTATCTAGTATTTCAACGGTGGACTCCCATGGCTCTTTTTCGTAAGCAAGAATGGTTTTCCAATATCAAAGGCGACACGCTTTCGGGCATCGTGGTCGCTCTCGCGCTTATTCCTGAGGCAATTGCTTTTTCCATTATTGCCGGCGTCGATCCTAAAGTGGGTCTTTACGCTTCTTTCTGTATCGCGGTGGTGATTGCATTTGCCGGCGGTCGGCCGGGGATGATTTCAGCGGCTACCGGCGCCATGGCGCTTTTAATGGTAACGCTGGTGAAAGAGCATGGGCTTGAATATCTGCTGGCGGCAACGCTGCTAACCGGCGTGCTGCAAATTGTGGCAGGCTACCTAAAGCTTGCCGATCTAATGCGCTTTGTATCGCGCTCGGTGGTCACCGGGTTCGTCAACGCGCTGGCCATTCTCATTTTTATGGCGCAGCTGCCTGAGCTGACTAACGTGACGTGGCATGTCTACGTCATGACTGCCGCGGGCTTGGGCATTATCTATCTGTTCCCTTACTTGCCGATGATCGGCAAAGCAATCCCGTCTCCGCTGGTATGTATTGTGGTACTTACCATCGTTTATATGCTGACTGGCATGGATATTCGCAGCGTTGGTGATATGGGTGAACTGCCGGACACCTTGCCCATATTCCTGTGGCCAGACGTGCCGCTAACGCTAGACACGCTGTGGATTATTTTACCTTACGCGCTAATGCTGAGCGTGGTGGGCTTATTGGAGTCGATGATGACCGCCACTATTGTCGATGATTTGACCGATACGCCAAGTAATAAAAATCGCGAGTGTAAGGGGCAAGGGCTAGCCAATATTGGTGCCGGCTTGATGGGCGGAATGGCCGGCTGTGCGATGATTGGTCAGTCGGTGATTAACATTAAATCCGGCGGTCGGACTCGGCTGTCTACGCTGATTGCTGGCGTTGTGCTGTTAATGATGGTGGTATTTCTAGCCGACTGGGTCTCGCAAATTCCCATGGCCGCGTTAGTCGCGGTCATGATTATGGTCTCTATCGGAACCTTTAGCTGGGAATCGATTCGCGATCTTAGCAAGAATCCGATAAGCACCAATATCGTTATGCTGGCGACCGTTGCCGTTACGGTCAGTACGCATAATCTAGCTATCGGCGTATTTGTGGGCGTACTGCTGGCTGCGCTGTTCTTTGCTAATAAAGTCGGCAATATTCTGTATGTCGGTTCCAAAGAAACGAAGGTCGGCAGGTCGCGCGAGTATCAGGTCGTGGGCCAGGTGTTCTTTGCTTCTTCAGAGCGTTTTACAAATGCATTCGATCTCAAGGAAAGCATTGATAGCGTTACGATTGATCTTTCTAGAGCGCATTTTTGGGATGTGACCGCTGTGCAGGCGCTTGATCGGGTTGTCATTAAGTTTCGCCGAGAGGGTACAGACGTCGCGCTTGTTGGGTTGTCTGAAGCAAGTGCAACCGTCGTTGACCGCTATGCTATTCACAACGATCCGGTAGCCGTTGAGCAGCTGATGGGCGGCCACTAAGCCAACAGGGAGAACACAATGACTGATCAAGTAATGGCCGCCATTGACGGCTCGTCGTTTTCCGAGGGCGTTTGCGACTATGCCGTTTGGGCGAGCCAAGCGCTGGCATCGCCTTTGAACCTGCTACACGTAGTCGACAATCATTCCCCGGTGACCGGCAGCAAGGATTTCTCAGGTAATTTACATCTTGGCGACCGCGAGCGATTGCTGGAAGAGCTTTCGGCGGTTGATGAGCAGCGCGCTAAAGTGAATCGTGAGCTGGGTCAACAAATGTTAGCGAGCGCCAAAGCGCGGGCGATTGACGGTGGCGCGGCGGAGCCCGTTACTCGGCAGTTGAACGGTACGCTGGTCGACACTCTCGTCGGCCTGGAACAAGAGATGCGCCTACTCGTGATAGGTAAATGCGGCGCAGCGGGCCATTCTGCGAGCGGGCACTTAGGCGCTAATCTGGAGCAAGTAGTGCGTGAAATGCACCGACCAATTCTGATGGTGCCGAAAACCTATCAGCGGCCCGAAAAGATATTGATGGCGTTTGACGGCAGCAAAACGGCTCGTAAGGGTATCGAGATGCTGGCGAAAAGTCCGCTATTTAACGGCATTGCCTGCCATATTTTGATTGTTGGCGCAGACACCGCAGAAAATCGCGCTCAGTTAACCTGGGCGCAGGCTACGCTGCGTGACGCGGGCCATGAAGCGCAAGGGGCGATCCGCCCGGGTGAAGTGAATAAAACCCTGCAGGGCTATGAAAAAGAGCACGGCATTGATCTGCTCGTCATGGGCGCCTACGGCCATTCACGCCTTCGACATTTGTTGATAGGCAGCACCACAACGGCCATGCTGCGTGGCAGCCGCATTCCCATTTTAATACTGCGTTAAAGCATTCTTTTTAAGCCGGCCTTCGTATGCGTTGGCTGGTTTTTTTATGCCCGCTATTTGGTGTCCGGCAACAGTTTACTAGGCACCCAGCGTAGGTAGGCCACCATGCCAAACAGTTCTACCAACGATTGAAATACAATTACCACGACCGCGGCCTGCCAAGCATTAGGCAGCGACAGCGCGATAGGTAGCATGACAAAAGAGTTGCGCGTACCGAAGCTAAAGACCAGCGTTCTGGCGCTCGCGATTGGCAGTCTAAATAGGCGGCCAAGCCCTTTACCCAGCAGTGCCGCAAAGGTTAAAAAGCCTATAAAAATAAACACAACCTGCAATAGCACTGAGCTTAGTCCAATCACCGTATTAATCTGCGAGGCCGCGATAATAAACACCACGAGCGCCAGAAGCGGCACCGGCAGCAGCCCAAGATATTGAACGGCACGTTTGGCGATAGGGTGGCGCTGGGAGATATGCCCGGTTAGCCAGGCTAGCACTAACGGTAGGAGGATAAGACCGAAAAAGGCACTGAGCAGCGGTTTAGAAAGTGCTAGCTGGAACCACTCACGGCCTAAAAAAAGCCACAGATACGCAGGCAATGCGATCATTTGCACCAGCAGCAACAGCGGCGTGGCGGCGACCGCTTTAGCGGTATCGCCCTTGCCTATATGTGTGAAGGTAATAAACCAATCGGTGCAGGGCACCAGTAGCACCAGCAGCATGCCCGCCAGCACGGCGGGAGAGAGCGGAATCCACATCACGATAAGGGCTAAAAAAGCGGGAATAGCAACAAAATTACCGATCATCAGCGCTGTCATAAAGCGCTTATCTTTTATACTGCGGGAAATGTGCAGCAGCGGGATTTGCGTGAAGGTGGCGTAAAGCAGTGTTCCCAGCAAGGGCCACAGCAGTGGCTCAAGGGGCCTGGCCGTGTTTGGCGTGGCGATGCCAAGTGCTAATCCTAAGCCAATAAATAACAGATATAGCCAGGACTGGTGCCTTTCCATCTGGTCGCGCATTACGAGCGGCGCCCTTGTGATGCCATACGCTCGCCCAGTAGCGCCGCCCCGAGCCAAAGCGGAACGCTCACCGCTACATAAAGCAAGGCCAACGTAACATGGTGTGTTTGGATAAGATGAAGGGTTTCCAAACTGAACAGTGAAAAGGTTGTGAATCCGCCGCAAAAACCCGCAATAAGAAAGGGTTGCCAGCGTGCAATACGTCCATGTGAACGCCGAGTAGCGGTCGCTGCCAGCCAGCCGATTAACCAAGAACCCGCAACATTAACCACCAGTGTACCCAGCGGAAAGTAACTGCCCAAGGTGGCCAGCGCGCTGAGTGAAACAGCGTAGCGCAACGCACAGCCAAGGCCACAGCCTAGCCCAACCGCTAAATAGCACATCAGCATGGCATTCATATGCTGCCTCCGGCTAGCTGCCAGCCGACGTACACCCCGACTAACCCCAGTAGCACTGTAGCCACAATATTAACGGCGGCTTGAGCTACGTTGCCGCGCTGCCAAAGCTCAAGCGTTTGCAGACTAAAAGAGGATACCGTGGTATAGCCGCCCAGTACGCCGACCACGACGACCAGCCATAGCGAGTTGTCGGCTGCAGCGTCCGGCAAGCCAAGCGTGCCGAGTAGCCAGCCAGCGGCGATTGAGCCACTCAGATTGACGGCCAGTGTGCCCCATGGAAAAGCGCTGCCTAAATGCTTAGCGAGAAAGCTGGAAATAGCAAAACGCCCCATGCCGCCAACGGCACCGCCCAGTGCCACCAGCAGCATGTTTACGATTGCCTGCCCCATACTGCCTCCTTAGCCACCTAAACTGTTAGATGGCTAAGTTTAGCATGCGCATACCGCTATATATGCAACGGCTGATATAGAGCATGGCGCTAACGCCTGCAGGTGAAAAATAACTAAGCCAATTCACGCTCAGCTTTATGAGAGGCGGCCGTATTGGCTGGATTAGCCGCTAGATTGATACCTGAAATCAGTGCTTTCAGCGAGGCGCTGACCGTATCGCTATCTTCGGCAACGGCGCAGACCCGCTGACCATCGATATTCAGTTGTACAAAGGCAATGGCGTTAGCCTCACTGCTGGCGCCCAGCGAGTGTTCGCTGTAATCAAGAATACTCACGCTGCTACCCGAGTGGGTTTGCCACGCATCGGTGAAGGCCGACATGGCACCATTGCCTTTGCCAGAAAGGCGTAGCGGCTTGTCACCCTCGCGCAGCGTGACTTCAATGCCTTCTTGTTGGCCTTTAGAAAGGCGATAATCGCCCAGCGAGAGCGGCGCTTCCTGGGTGAATTGATTGAACATTACTTGGCGAATCATGGCGCTTGATAGCTCACTGGCGCGCTGTTCACTTTCCTGCTGCACATAGGGAGCCAAGGCCAACATCATCCAGCGTGGCAGGTTAATGCCATAATCGCGCTCAAGCAGGAACGCCATGCCGCCTTTACCTGACTGGCTGTTGACGCGAATGACCGCCTGATAATCGCGGCCAATGTCGTGGGGGTCGATGGGCAGGTAGGCCACTTGCCACGGCTCGTCGGGCTTTTGGTGCTTTAAGGATTTGCGGATCGCATCCTGATGACTGCCTGAAAAGGCGGTGTAAACCATCTCACCCACCCAGGGGTGGCGTGGGTGTATCGCAATGCCCGTACATTCGTTGACTACCTGAATGATTTCATCAGGGTTAGACAAGTCAAGCTCGGGGTCAATGCCCTGGCTGTAAAGGTTCATCGCCAGCGTGACGATATCCATGTTGCCCGTGCGCTCGCCGTTACCCAACAGCGTGCCTTCTACACGTTCAGCACCGGCTAGCAGGGCGAGCTCGGCGGAGGCCGCTGCACCGCCGCGGTCATTGTGGGTATGTACAGATATGATCACGCTGTCGCGACGACTGATGTTCTGGCAGAAATACTCAATCTGATCGGCATGGTGATGAGGGCCCGCCACCTCCACCGTGGTGGGAAGATTGAGAATGCACTTGTTATCAGGCGTTGGCTGCCATACATCCATTACCGCTTCGCAGATCGCCAGCGAGAAATCGATCTCAGTGCTGGAGAAGCTTTCCGGGGTATATTCAAAACACCACTGAATATCAGGGTAGCGATCGGCATAGGTTTTAACCCACGTAGCTCCCTGAACGGCGATATCGACAATGCCCGCGCGATCCATTTCAAATACGCGTTCGCGCTGAATAGTCGAGGTCGAATTATACAGGTGAACAATGGCGCGTTTTGCGCCCACCAGTGAAGCAAACGTCTTTTCAATTAAGTGTTCACGACACTGAACCAGTACCGCAATAGTGACATCGTCAGGAATTTGGTCTTCATCGATTAGCCAGCGCACGAAGTCGTAGTCGGGCTGGCTAGCCGAAGGAAAACCTACCATGACCTCTTTGATGCCTACTTTTACGATCTGGTGCCAGAGGCGTTGCTTCTGCTCAACGGTCATCGGTTCAAGCAGCGCCTGGTTCCCGTCGCGTAGATCTTCACTCACCCAAATCGGCGCATGGTCAAGATCACGATCTGGCCATTGGCGATTGAAGGCGGGAACGCGGGGGGCAGGGCGATATTTGCGATGATCGAAAGCAGACATAGTGATCTTCCTGAAAGTAACCGTTAAATGGATATCGGCTGCGGGTAACGTAAGCCGTTGTTCATCAGTGCTAAGCATCACGGGGGTACTGAAAAGCCGCACTGACGTCGTGACTGCTTTTGGCAGCATACACAGTGTAAATGATCTGCGCCGATAGTTTGTTGCGAAGATGTGTACGTAGAGAGGATAATTGGCAGCTTATATCTTTAAATAATGCTTATTTGGCAGGAGATGCTGGTTATGGCCGTGACGCCGCTTGCTCTGGATCGTTTTGACCGACATATATTAAATATTGTTCAGCAGGAGGGGCGTATCAGTAATCAGGAATTAGCCGATCGTATCGGACTTTCGCCCTCGCCCTGTTTACGCCGGGTGCGTGCGCTGGAAGAAAACGGTTTGATACGCCAGTATCGCGCAGAAGTCGATGCGCGTCAGCTTGGCTACCAGCTAATGGCGCTCTTACATATTTCCATGGACCAACACACGCCTGAACGCTTTGATAACTTCGAACGCCACATCCGTGAGGTTCCTAACGTCATTGAATGTTTGATCATTACCGGTCAAGCCGCTGACTTTCAGCTCAAGTTATTAGTGCGCGATATGGACGATTATCAGCACCTGCTGCTGCACGTGATTAACCGTATTGAGGGCGTGACGGGCGCGCATACCAGCTTTGTGCTGCGACGTGTCTTTGAGCATCGGCCGGTGCCGACGGACCATCTTGGGTAATAAACCATGGTCAATGACAAGCGCATCGGTTTAAACTGATTTTTTTCAACCGGTTAGGAGTTTGCACTATGACTATTCAGCGTCACGATACGAAAGCCCGCATGAGCCGTGCCGTTATTCACCAGGGTGTTGCATATCTGTGTGGCCAAGTATGTGGCCCCGAGGTTCGCAATGGCGATATTACGGCCCAAACAGAAAGCATGCTGGCGCGTGTAGACGCACTGTTGAAAGAGATTAAGAGCAGCCGTGAGCAGCTGCTGAGCGCCACCATTTATCTAAAAGAGGGCAGTGACTTTGCCGCCATGAACGACGTGTGGGATGCCTGGGTGCCAGAAGGTTACGCACCGGCCCGCACTTGCGTGTGTGCACCGATGCCGGCCGATGAGCTGAAAGTTGAAATTACCGTTACCGTCGCTGTGAGCTGATAACGGCCACCGCTCACTTTTATTTGGCCGCTTTTTCGATTGGAAAGCGGGTGTCTCGCAGGCTGTCTTTGATTTTTTTGAGATGTGGCAAAAAGTCTTCCCCACGCCTTAACGTCACGCCGGTGGCTAGTGCGTCAATCAGCGTTAATTGAATAACCCGCGAGGTCATCGGCATGTAGTGGTCGGTGTCCTCTGGGGTAGCGACGTCCAGTGTGGCCGTGCATTCTTGAGCCAGCGGCGATTTGGGGGCCGTAATGCCAAGAACGACTGCCCCTGCTTCGCGGGCCAGGCGAGCAATGTCGACCAGTTCCCGAGTGCGTCCGGTGTAGGAAATAATCACCACCACGTCACCAGTATGGCAGGCAGCAGCCACCATGCGCTGCATGAGCACGTCTATGTAGGCCATTACCGGCAGGTTAAAGCGGAAGAACTTGTGCTGCGCATCTTGGGCAACTGCGCCAGAAGCACCTAAACCAAAAAAATGAATTTGCTTAGCCTGGGTGAGATAGTCAACCATGCGCTCAACGGCGGTGATGTCGATCTCGCGCTGGGCTTCATCGAGCGCTGCAATCGTGGCGCCAAAAATCTTATGCGTGTACTGGGTCGCAGAGTCGCCGGGCTCGACTGCACGGGTGACATAAGGTGTACCGCCTGCAAGGCTCTGAGCGAGCTTGATTTTGAAATCGGGATAGCCTTTGGCACCAAAGTTGCGGCAAAAACGATTAACCGTAGGCTCACTGACGCTGGCTGACTGAGCTAAGCTTGCGATGCTAAGACTGGTCGCTAGCGTAGGATCTTCAAGAATGACATTCGCGACTTTGCGCTCCGAGCGGTTGAGTTCTTCCAGTCGTTCGCGTAGGCGGTCCAGCAAGTCATGAGCCATTAACGGTCTCCGTGTCAGTAGTGGAAAAAGGCGGCTTCCATTCGGAACACCAGGTGACAAATTCTTTAGCAGGTAGCGGGCGGGCGTAAAAGTAACCCTGTGCGGCTTCACAGCCCATAGCACGCAAATACGCCGCTTGATCTGCCGTTTCAATGCCTTCTGCTACCACGTCGCAGCCCACGCTGTGGGCAAGCTGCGTGATAGTGCGCGCTAATAGGCGATCCTTCTCACTGGTGGCCAAGTCCATCACAAAAGCGCGATCAATTTTTAATGTTGAGAAGGGCAAGGTCTTAATGTAGGCCAGCGATGAATATCCCGTACCAAAGTCGTCGATAGCAACGGCAATATTGACCTCTGAGAGTTTCGAAAGCTGCGCTTTGGCGTTGTGTATGTCACTCATTAAGCCTGATTCGGTCACCTCCAGCGCGATAAAACGCTCGGGGATATCGTGTTTGGCCAGCTGCGCTAGCAGGCGCTCGGTAAAATCTTTGCGCGCCAGCTGCCTAGCCGCCACATTGACCGCAATATGAAAATCGTCGCTTAACAGGTCGCGTGCGCGCCATGCCACTATGTACTGCATGGTTTCTTCAAGTACCCACTCGCCAATCGCGAGGATATCACCGCTGGCTTCAGCGAGCGGAATAAAGTCTGCCGGTGAAATATGACCTAGTTCAGGATGGTGCCAGCGCAATAGAGCTTCAGCGCCGATAATTTGCTGGGTGGTTAATGCAATTTTCGGCTGAAAGAGCAGTGACATCTCGCCGCGCTGAGGGGCGCCGCGCAGCGCTTGCTGCAGGTACAAGCGGTGGCGTTGCTGGGCTTCCAGCGCTTCGCAGTAATGCTGGATAGGAGGGTAGTCTTTCTGGGGTAGCGCCAGTGCGGCCATGCGTACAAGCCGCTCCGTTTTAAAGCGGGCCTGCGAACAGCTAATGCCAATACGCGCATTCAGCGGTATTAATAAGTGGTTGAAAGACTGATCATACTCAAAGCAACCCAATAGGCGTTCTGCAAGCTGTTGAAGGCACGCCGGTTCGCTACTGTTCACGATCACCAGTAGCTCGCTGCCACCCCATAAGCCTAGCTCGCTGCCTTGCTCGAGGCAGTCGGCAAGCTGGTGGCTAATATGCATCATTAGCTGGTCAGCAACACTGTAACCATGCAGCCGTACAACGTCGTCAAGCTGGTCAACGGCTACAAATAATAGCCCCGTATCGCCCCCGCCCATTGATGCTTCTCTGAGTCGCTGAGTTAGGGCGCGGCGATTAGGGAGCTGAGTAGTAGGGTCGGTAAGCGATTGGCGGTTGAGTTCTTTGGTGCGCTTTGCGACCATCCGCTCAAGCGTTTCCGCCTGCTGGTCGCGTACTTGGTAGCGCTGTTCAAGGCTGAGCGTGTTGCGGATCCGCTGCAGTACCTCGTCGTGCTTAAGCGGCTTGGTAATAAAGTCTCGCACGCCTAGGTTTAATGCGCGATGACGCGTTTGATCGTCAACTTGAGCAGTTAACACGATTACCGGCGGCATGCGGTGGGCAAAGTGCTCGTGCAATTGATTAATCACTGCATAGCCATCCAAATGCGGCATGCGGATATCAAGTAAAATGAGATCAGGAAGCTGTTGCTGACAGTGCGCAAGTACTAGGCGTGGGTCACTGATACCATGCGTATTTTCAAAGCCATGCTCATCCAGCAGGTCAAGCAGTAGCTCAACATTAACGCTGCTGTCATCTACGATGAGTAGATGTTTATGAACGAGTGTCATGGTGCCTTCCAGGGCTTAGTAGCGGCAGTATAAAGAAAATGATTAAGTGTGAGCGTCAGTTTTTCTATATCAATCGGTTTGGTTAAATAGTCGTTGAAGCCTGCGGCTAGGCCATAACTACGGTCGCGCTCCATGGCATTAGCGGATAATGCAATAACTTTAATATGCTTAAGCTGCGGATCTTTCTGCATGATATCTAGCGCTTGAAAGCCGTTCATGCCGGGTAAATGGATATCCATTAGCACTAAATCGGGCGGAGCGTGGCGCATTATTTCAAGCCCTAGCTCAGCGCTGACAACGGTTTGAAGGCGTATATGGCTGAACTCTTCAATAATGTCGTCCATCAGCCGCTGGTTAGCCGGGTTGTCTTCAATATAAAGCAGCTGAAATTGATGCTGGTGGCTGGCGTTGGCGCCTGCATTCTGAAAGGCAGAGGGCTGTTCTTCTGAGGCGTCTCGTTCGGTTATCGGCAGTGTAAACCAGAACGTTGAGCCGACGTCGGAATGGCTAGTCATACCAATGCGCCCTTGCATACGTTCTACCAGCTCGCGCGTAATAGCGAGGCCGATGCCGGTGCCCTCGATAGAACCATGTTCTGCATCTAAGCGATTGAATGGTTCAAAAAGCTCGTGTTGACGCTCGATGGCTATGCCAGTGCCCGAATCGATAATGCTGATGCGCAGCTCATCATCAAGCGGTTCGGCTGCAATCCTGATCGTGCCGTGCTGGTGGTTGTATTTGATGGCATTAGAAAGCAGGTTGAGTAGTACCTGCTTCGTGCGCGTGTAGTCAGCGGCTACGTACCACGGTTCTGAGAACGGCATGGAGGTGAGCGTAATCCCCGCTGCTTCGATTGTCGCTTCAAGCGTACTGCACACGTCATCAAGCACGTTCTGCATCAATATAGGCTCAATTGAAAACTGTACATGACCCGCTTCAATTCGAGCTAAATCCAGCACTTCATTGATTAAACTGAGCAGGTGCTGGCCGCTTTTTTCTATTTGGCCCACTTGGCGCTGCTGCTTGTCGCTGAGAGGATCGCGGCGCGCCTTACCGAGCAGTTGGGAAAAACCAATAATGGCATTGAGCGGGGTGCGTAGCTCGTGGCTCATCGATGACAGAAATTCGCTTTTAGCTTGATTGGCTTTTTCAGCAAGATCGCGGGCGCTGGCTAGGTCGCTCGTTACCTGTTCGCGTTCGGCCATTTGCCGGTAGAGATTGATCAATAGCGCGCAGGTGTCGGTAAACGGTTGAAGCCAGTCGAGCAACGCCTGATTAAGTGGCTGCTTACTGTTGGCAATGGCGAACATGCCAATCAATTGATCGCCGCTAACAATAGGTACGCCTAAGTAATTGTTAATACGCGGGTGTCCGGCAGGAAAACCGCCGCGTTTGGTATGACGATAAACGTCGTTGGTCATAATCACCTCGCCCGAGGCAAATACCCTGCCTAATAGCGAGTTAGGGTTGGTCAGCGTCATATCGCCGCTGCGCAACTTCTCCATTAGATGCTTAGACTCTTCACTCCATGAAAGGTCGGTCATCGCGTGAATTTTGAGGGCATTAGTGGTGTCGGTGGGCATCACTTCGCCAATCAATGCGTAGTCACTGTCGGTAAGCTCGCGCAGCGCTTCCATGAGAAATGTCCACAGACGCTCGCCCGACATGAGGGCTTGATAATCGGTAATGCCCTGATGGAGTATCTTGAGCAGATTTTCCTCTTTACGAATTCTACGATTAGCGTCGTAAATTTCAGTGAGGTCTGTCAATACGCCCAGGAATTCAACGACACGGCCTTGATCGTTGTGAATGGCGTTAATCGCAAGGTGGACGGGGATGCGGCGGCCGTCTTTGTGCAGCGCTTCGACTTCACGCCCTCGACCAATAACTTTGGGCTCGCCACCGGCAAGGTAGTCAGCAATAAACCTGTCATGATGGATCGAAATGTCAGGCGGTGTGAGCACTGCAATGTTTTGCCCGATTAGCTCATTTTCTGTATAGCCAAGCAGGTTTAGCGCAAAAGGATTAATCGCCGCAATATGGCCAGAGCGATCAATCCGTATTTTGGCCGTCGCGCTTTTAGTAAAAAGCGCTTCAAAACTACGCGCTATACGAGTGAGTTCCACCTGTCGCTTGTGTTGACGAAGTAGCTCTTCTACCTGTGCTGCCAAGCTGCCAAGCAGCATTAAATCACGTTCGCTGAAAGGGCGAGGCTGACTGGCGATGAGGCACAGCGTGCCTACTGCCATGCCGTTTAACGGCCGTAACGGATAGCCTGCGTAAAATCGGATATGAGGGGCGTCGTTGACCAGAGGATTATCGAAAAAGCGCTTATCTTTAAGCGTGTCTTCAATTACCAGCGGCGTTTCATGATAAATCGCGTGCGCACAGAAAGACAGTTCACGGCTGGTTTCACAGGCGTCGAGCCCCTGATGCGATTTAAACCATTGGCGCTCTTTATCGACTAACGAGACCAGCGCGATAGGAACGTCAAACAGGTCGCGGGCCAGTTGTGTCATGCGCTCAAATGCCTGGTCTTTAGGCGTGTCGAGTACATGAAGAGCATGCAAAGCCGCCAAACGCTGTGTTTCATTATGAGGGGTGTCGGGGGCTTGCATGATGATTCCGCGGCAGTGAATGAGTAAAAATACCACAAGGTCGCTATACCAATAGCCTATTACCTATCGGTCATTAACGCATAAGCTTTAGCCTAGCCCAATGAGTTTCATGAGCCAGCGCCGATACGGCGGATAGAGCATGTGACTAGGTGTGCGTTTAGCTTGATAAAATACGCCGCGTAAATGACTAAAGCGCTCAAAGCCGTGACGGCCATGATAAGCACCCATACCGCTTTCGCCTACGCCGCCAAACGGCAGGGAAGGCACCGCGTGATGAAGGAGCGTTGCGTTAAACACCAGAGCACCGGAATGAGTGGTGCGCAATAGCTGCTGTTGCAAGCCCTTATCGTGTGTGAATGCATACAGCGCCAGCGGGTGTGGGCGAGCATTCACGTAGCTTACTGCCGCGGCCATATCGCTAACGCCAATGATGGGTAGGCAGCGGCCAAAAATTTCTTCGCGCATGACCTGCAGTTCTTGATGAGGATCAATAATCAGTGCAGGTGCATGGGCACCATGATCAATGATTCTGCAGCCGTGGTCGCGGGCTTCTTGCAGCATATGGTCGAGGCGGTCTTGGTGAGTCGTATTGATCGCATGCGTGACGGCATGATCATTAGGACGCTGCTGCACAATCGCATTGCTTAACGCCGTCACCAAGGCGCTAAGGTGGCGGCTTTCAACCAGCACGTAATCAGGGGCGATACAGGTTTGCCCAGCATTCATACCTTTGCCGAAGATAATCGCGGCGGCGGCTTGGTCCAGATCCACATCGCTGGCCACCATTGCTGGCGATTTACCGCCTAGCTCCAGCGTCGTTGGAGTTAAATTTCGCGCGGCCGCTTGGGCTACCTGGCGCCCAACGGCGCCGGAGCCGGTAAACACTAGGTGGTCAAACGGCAATTCGCTAAAGCGACGCGCCATCTCGACGCCGCCTTCTACCACGCACAGCTCTTCGGGTGTGAAGTATTGCGGGACTAAGCGCTTGAGCAGAGCGCTGGTGTTGGCAGTGTGCTCGCTGGGCTTGAGCATGGCGACGTTGCCAGCGGCAAACGCATCCACGATGGGCATTAACGCTAAGCTCCAAGGATAGTTCCAGGGCGACATCACGCCAATCACGCCCAGCGGCTGAGGCGCAATGCGTGCGCGAGCGGGTAGCAGTCGCAATGGCATGCTTGCCATGCCTGGCCGCATCCAGCGCCATAAGTGGCGCCTGGCATAGCGAATCGCATGCAGCACCGCGCTGATTTCAGCTATACGTATTTCAACGTCACTGCGTTGGCCGAAATCCGTTTGAATTGCTCGTATAATGTCTAGCTGATGGTGCTTAGTCATACGGGCTAAGCGCGCTAGCCGGTCACGCCGAATCTTTAGCGTCGGGTAGGGCTGTTGGTCCGCAGCTTGGCGCTGCGTTTGAAAATCTCCCGTTAGATCGCGCGTCATGGCCCCTCCTTGTGCGCCGTTTTCGGCGTAGGGTGATTAAACCGTTCATATAAAGCGTCTATCTAAACAGTTAGTGTAAAGTGGCACAGGCAAGGGCTTGCAGAGTGGACTGTGCGCTAGC
Source organism: Halomonas sp. AOP5-B2-8 (assembly GCF_052376475.1). Classification (NCBI taxonomy): domain Bacteria; kingdom Pseudomonadati; phylum Pseudomonadota; class Gammaproteobacteria; order Oceanospirillales; family Halomonadaceae; genus Halomonas; species Halomonas sp. AOP5-B2-8. The sequence goes on from NZ_JBQSVS010000002.1 coordinate 175,737, forward strand.
CCTGTGCGCTCTGTAAGCCCTGCACTCACCGGAGATGCTATGTCGTCACGTCCACTTTCGCTCACCATTCTACCCACTATGGCGGCCGTAACGGCAAGCCAATGGGATTCACTGGTAGACGACGACCAGCCATTTTTACGCCACGCTTTTTTGCATGCTTTAGAGGCCAGTGGCTCCGTCAGCATGGCGACTGGTTGGGAGCCTTGCCATCTGAGTGTCTGGCAAGATGAGCAGCTAGTTGCGGCGATGCCGATGTACCGTAAACATCATTCCTACGGTGAGTATGTATTTGATTGGGGCTGGGCGGAAGCCTTAGAGCGTGCCGGTGGCCGCTACTATCCTAAAGCACTCAGTGCCGTGCCGTTCACGCCAGTGCCGGGAGTGCGCACGCTGATCGCAAAGCGGGCCGATACCGGGGCCGTGCGTGATTGTTTGGCGCAGGCGTGGCGGGAGCAGTGCGAGAGTCAGGCGCTTTCCAGCTGGCATTTGTTATTCGCCAACGAGGCTGACGTCGCTGCCTGGCAGGCGCAGTGTCCTGATCTCATCACCCGTGAAGGCGTGCAGTTTCAGTGGCGTGACCGCGGTTTTGGTGACTTTGATGGCTTTCTTGCGACGCTAACCTCTAAGCGTCGCAAGATGATCAAGCGTGAGCGCCGCCTGGTCGCAGACCAGGGCTTAAGCGTGTTACGGCTAGAGGGTGATGCCATTACGTCAGCGGCGATGGCGCATTTCTTTCGCTGCTATACGATGACCTACCATGAGCGTGGACGCGCGCCGTATCTCAACCATGATTTTTTTGAGCGCCTGCGCCAAAGCATGCCGGAGGCGTTGGTATTGGTTCAAGCGCACAGTGAGGGGCGCCCGGTCGCAGCGGCGCTCTATTTTCGTGGCACCGATTCGCTTTACGGGCGCTACTGGGGAAGCGAAGTCGTCGCTGACTGCCTGCATTTTGAAGCCTGTTATTACCAGGGCATCGAGTACTGTTTGCAGCATGGCCTGACGCTGTTTGATCCCGGTACGCAGGGTGAGCACAAATTGGTGCGCGGCTTTACACCGCAGCGAGTGCGCTCACTGCATTACATCAGCCACCCTGGGCTTGCCGCCGGCGTTGGGCAGTTTTGCCACGAAGAGAGTGAGCACGTGCGCGCCTATCGCGCGTCGGCGCATGATGCGCTTCCCTTTAAATAAACGGCGGCTCGCTGGTGTTGCGCCTTAATGGCATAATGCGTTTTTAAATTTAGCGGATCTACAGGAGAGAGCAGCGATGCGTAAATGGCTAGTGATGGCGCTGCTCGCGGTGGTCGCACTGCTTCAGTATGAGCTATGGTTGGGCAACGGCGGCTGGCGAGATTTGCAGAATGTAGAGCACCGAGTCGCGGTACAGGAAGCGAACAATCTGCCTATGCGTGAGCGCAACGCGCGGCTTGCGGCTGAGGTGATGGATTTGAAAACCGGTCTGGATGCGATCGAAGAGCGGGCGCGCAGCGATATGGGAATGGTGCGTACCGACGAGCAGTTTTTCTGGGTGCCCGGTGTGGCGATCAAAAATGATCTGATCGGCATTAATGCTGGCTTAATCGCTCCGCAAGAGCCGCCGCCGTGAGTCAGACGTGGCTGATAGTGCCTGCCGCGGGTCAGGGTCGCCGCATGGGCGCCAGTAAACCCAAGCAGTATTTAACCCTGTCCGGCCAGCCGATACTGGCTCATACGTTAAAGCGCCTACATGGCGCGTTTCCAAGCGCTCGGCTGGTGCTGTGCCTGGATAATGACGACCATTGGTTTGCCCCTGACTGGGTGCCGTTTGCCCATTGGCAGCGGGTGTCGGGTGGTAGTGAGCGGATGGACAGCGTACTGAATGCGCTGCATGCCATCGACGCTCAGGATGACGATATCGTCATGGTGCACGACGTGGCGCGGCCCTGCATCACGCACGGTGACTTACTGGCACTTTATCGTGCCGCGGCCAATCACCCCGGCGGTGCGCTGCTAGCAATGCCCGTTGCCGACACTATGAAGCGTGGTAATGATCAAGGCCTGAGCGTGCGCACGGAGTCTCGCGATGGGCTGTGGCATGCGCTAACGCCTCAAGGGTTTCGCTATGCCTTGCTGCGTCGTGCCTTGGAAACAGCTCGCCGCCAGAACATGGTAGTGACCGATGAAGCCTCGGCGGTTGAAGCGCTGGGTGAAAGCCCTCAATTAGTCAGCGGCCGGCGTGATAATTTGAAAATAACGCATCCAGATGATTTAGCCCTGGCTACCGCGATTATTGCGTCCCAGGCTCTTGTCTCCCAAATCGATGAAACGTCAGAAAGGTGCCTGTAATGCGTATTGGCCATGGATTTGATGTACACCGCTTCGGCCCCGGCGACCACCTAATGATAGGCGGCGTCAATCTGCCGTTTGAGCAGGGTTTTGTTGCCCACTCCGATGGCGACGTGTTGCTGCACGCCATTAGCGATGCACTTCTAGGCGCGTGCGCACTGGGTGATATTGGTCGCCACTTTCCGGATACCGACCCCGCCTGGGCGGGGGCTGATAGTCGTGACCTGCTGCGTCATGTGGTGAGCCTTGTGAGAGGGCAGGGCTATGACGTGGTTAACCTTGATGCCACGCTGATGGCGCAGGCGCCCAAAATGGCGCCGCATATCGAAGCAATGCGCGCCGTTATCGCTAACGATATTAATATTGCGCTTGGCCAGGTTAACGTTAAAGCCACCACCACCGAACGGCTGGGTTTTACCGGGCGCGGCGAAGGCATCGCTGCGGAAGCCGTGGTGCTGATAAACCGAATAGAGACGCTTAATGATTAATATGCCGACATGGCAGCGCTATCTTGATGCTCAGTTCGGCCCTCCACAGCCAGGTCAGTACCGCGCTCAGCCAGAAGATTTCTGGGTGGATGAGCAGCTTGATTTTATTCCAGAAGCCCATGGCGAGCATCTTTGGCTGAGAGTAGAAAAGCGTAATCAAACGACATTAGATGTCGTCAATACGCTGAGTCGGCTGTGCGGCGTTACGCCCCGCGATATTGGTTATTCCGGTATGAAAGACCGCATCGCCGTGACGCGCCAGTGGCTAAGCGTGCATCTGCCGGGCCGCGATGCGCCGGCGGATCTGGAGCAATCGCTTAAATCGCTGGGCGTTACGGTCGTCGAGCAGGTGCGCCATCCGCGTAAACTCAAACGTGGCGTTCACCGCACCAATAGATTCGTGCTGCGGATCAGCGGTGAGGCGATTCATCAAGAGGGCTTTATCCGTCGCTGGGAAACGCTTTGCCAGCATGGCGTGCCTAACTATTTTGGCCCCCAGCGCTTTGGCCCCGATGGGCGCAACCTTCAGCGCGCCGAAGCGTTACTTAACCGAGGTTGGCGAAAGCGCGACGACCGGCAGGGTATGATGCTGTCTACCGCGCGCAGCTTCTTATTTAATGAGCTGCTCAGCGAACGCTTGGCGGATGGCACCTGGTGTCAGCCCCTTGCAGGCGACACCCTGATGCTGGACGGTACGCAAAGCGTGTTTAACATTGAGCAAGCCGATGACACGTTGAGTGCCCGTGCTGCCGCGTTAGATATTCATCCCACTGGGATTTTGTGGGGCGTTGGCGAGCCGGGTCAGGGCGAGATCGCCGGCTATGAGTCACGGCTGTTGCAACAATATGCGGCGCTGTGTGAAGGGTTGGAGCGCAGTGGCGTAAAGCAAGCTCGCCGTGCGCTGCGTATGCGTTTATTAGAGCCGCAGCTTACGTGGGAAGCCGAAGCCGTTCGGCTTTCCTTTGCCTTGCCGCGGGGTAGTTTTGCTACTGCCGTCCTGAGTGAACTGATCGCGGTCAGCTGACGGCGATGACTGAACGGCGGCCATTGCCGGTATATCGAGGAGAGCTACAATGCGGCGACTGCTGCTTTCAAATGATGACGGTGTCCATGCCCCCGGTCTGCGTGCGTTGCATGATGCGCTGTTGGCTCACGCTAATATTCGCGTCGTGGCACCTGATCGCGACCGAAGTGGCGCTAGTAATTCGCTTACGCTGTCGCGGCCGCTCTCATTGACGGCGCTGGATAATGGCTTTTATAGCGTCGATGGCACCCCCGCAGACTGTGTTTATTTAGGTGTTCACGGCGTATGGGAGCAAAAGCCTGATTTAGTGATTGCAGGGATTAATCACGGTAGTAATCTTGGCGACGACGTGCTTTATTCAGGAACGGTCGCGGCCGCCATGGAAGGGCGTAACTTGGGTATGACGGCGTTTGCGATATCGCTATGCGGCGAACGCCATTTCGCCACGGCCGCAAGAGTCGCCTCCACGCTGATAGGCGCGGCGGAGCAGCTTTCGCTACCACCCCGTACGCTGCTCAACGTTAATGTGCCCGACATACCCTGGGAAGATATTAAAGGCGTGAAGGTGACGCGCCTTGGGTATCGCGGGCCGGCAGATAAGCCGTTAGAAGTAAAGGATCCGCGTGGGCGGACGCGTTACTGGATCGCACCCGTGGCGGCGAATGCGGATGACGGTGAAGATACCGACTTTGCTGCAATCGAGGCGGGCTATGTGTCGATTACGCCGCTGCAAACCGATCTTACGCGTCATCCTGCGTTAAACGATGTTCAAAATTGGTTGAATGTTTTTGCCTAACTTATTGCCCGATGAGCTGCGCGGTCGTGGAATGACTTCTCAGCGCACGCGTGACCGCATGGTTGAGCGCCTCATGCAGCAGGGGATCAATGATGCCCAGGTGCTGGATGTGATGGCGAATGAACCGCGTCATTTGTTTGTTGATGAGGCGCTGGCTCACCGCGCTTATGAAGACACTGCCCTGCCTATTGGCTACGGGCAAACGTTGTCGCAGCCATGGATTGTGGCGCGCATGACGGAGCTTGTGCTGCGTACAGCACCGCGCCGCGTATTGGAACTGGGCACTGGCTCTGGCTACCAAACATTAATCTTATCGCGCTTAGTGGAGCAGCTGTATTCCATCGAGCGGATTAATGCACTGCATGAACGTGCCGTGGAGCGTTTGCGTCGGCTAGCAGCACCGGCAATATTAGCGGTTGCCGACGGTGGTTACGGCTGGCCTGAGGTTGCGCCATTTGACGTTATTTTGCTCACCGCCTGCGCGCAAACGTTGCCCGCTTCATTGTTAGAACAGTTGACTCACGACGGCGTACTGATTGCGCCGTTGGAAGAACCCGATGGCAGCCAGTGGCTTACCCAGGTAAAGCGAATTGGTGGTGCCTTTGAAAAACGTCGGCTTGAACCCGTTCGTTTTGTACCTTTACTGCAAGGAGTAGTGGATTGAAGCGGCGACCCTTGGGGATATTTTTGCGTGGTGCTGGAATGGGCGCCGCCGACGCGATTCCCGGCGTATCGGGAGGCACGATTGCCTTTATTAGCGGAATTTATGAAGAGCTGATTGAAACGATTAAGCGGTTTAGCCCAAGCGCTATCGGCGTGTGGCGGCGAGGGGGCTGGCGAGCCCTAAGTGTGCATTTGAATCTGGCCTTTCTAGTGCCACTCTTGGCCGGCGTTGGGATCAGCCTGTTTAGCGTCGCACATTTAGCGCTATGGTTGATGGAAGCGCACCCACTGCTATTAGACGGCTTCTTTTTTGGCTTAGTGGCGGCATCGGCATTAGTGGTGGGGCAAGCGAGCAGTGGCTGGAAGCTATGGTACGTATTGCCACTATTGGTTGGCCTATTGTTGGCCCAGGCCTTGCCAGGCATGATGCCGCTGGTCTTGCTTATTGGCAATGAGGCAGTGGTAGTGATGGTCGCAGGCTGCATCGCCATCAGCGCTATGCTGTTGCCGGGCGTGTCAGGTAGCTTTCTATTGCTGACAATGGGACTCTACGGCACCATTATGGGGGCGATACGTAGCCTGGATCTCGGTATTATTGTGCTGTTTGGAATGGGATGTGTGGTCGGGCTGGCGCTTTTTTCGCGGCTGTTGTCATGGCTTCTGCGGCGCCATCACACCTCAACCATGCAGCTGCTACTGGGCTTTATAGTCGGCTCGTTACCGGTGCTTTGGCCATGGCGCGAACTGCTGCGCTATCAAATAGGTCCTGAAGGACAAATGATCCCTCTTGAACACCGCTATTTATTACCCGCTGACTATGCCGTATTGACCGGTGCTTCGGCACAAGTAGTTGGCGTTGTCGCGTTAATGGCTTTTGGTGCACTGATCGTGGTGTTACTCAACCGACATGCAGACCGCCAGCCAATCGATAACAAGCCTGGCGCTGAAAAGGAGTAAGACCTACATGCGTAAAGATTATATACATAAAGTGCTTATGCTATCGGCGCTGACCCTGGCCATTGCCGGTTGCGCTAGCCAGCAGGGTGGTTCGCCTCAAGTGCGTGATTTGAGCGACGCGCGTAATGCAGTAGAAAGTTCGCCTCAATACACGGTGAAGGCGGGCGATACGCTGTACGGCATTGCATGGCAACATAATTTAGACTATCGCCAGCTGGCGGCGATGAATAATATCGCCGCGCCCTACCAAATTCGCCCAGGGCAAACAATTGCTCTGCGTGAAGGGGCTGCTCAGTCAGCATCCGTGGCCAGCAGCCAGCCAGCGGCGACGTCCTCAAGTGGCGGCGGTGCTGTCGCGACCGGCTTGAGCCCACAGACTGCCTCCGTCGCTCGCGATGACCAGGAGCTAGATTGGCTGCTGCCCGATGAGTCTGCGATTCAGCGCAATCAGCGACTGACCGCTGAGCGCAATGCCGTAGACGCGGCAGAGCAAGTCGCTGAAGGATCGACAGGCACCTCGCCAGCAGTTGCCTCTACACCTGAACCGGAAGTCGTCGCCGCTGTTGCTGTTGCTGAGCCGGAGCCATCACCTGCACCCGCTGAACAGCCGGCACCTCAACCTGAGGCTAAGCCAGAGCCCAAGCCAGAGCCCAAGCCAGAAGCTGCGCCGGCCACGCAAGCCGCGAGTGTCGATCGTTCCTCACGGACCTATACGCCTGCCGAAAACATAGCATGGCAATGGCCCACGAATGGCAATGTGGTAGGAGAGTTTGGGCAGGGCGATAGCATCACCGCCGGGATTGATATCCGAGGCGAAAAGGGGCAACCTGTCAAAGCAGCGGGTCCCGGCATTGTGGTCTATGCGGGCAGTGGCGTCAGGGGCTACGGTAACCTCATTCTTCTCAAGCATAACGATCAGTTCCTAAGCGCCTATGCGCATAACGATAGTCTACGCGTCAGCGAAAACGACGTCGTGGAAGCCGGTGAGGTGATCGCCGCCATGGGGGATAGCGACGCCGAAAATGTCAGGCTGCATTTCGAAGTGCGCCGTGACGGGCAACCGCAAAATCCTTTGGACTTTTTACCTTCTCGCTAACCCTCTCGCGGGCAACGTGAGACACAAGTGTTTTGCTTGAAAGTTACCCGAATGGCTGTATTCGAGCGTCATATAACAATTGTCACATAACAATATAGTGAGCGCATTCGTGCGTTCACCTTTGGTCTTCTAAATGGCGGGTAGGCGACATCAGGGGGTAGGGCCATGAGTGTGTTGGAGAAAGATCTACAGGAGGTTGACCTGGATGCTGCGGAAGAAGCGCTTGACGATACCGATAATGAGATTGCGGTAGAAGAAGATGCTTTTGAAAAAGCGCTAGGGCGTGAGGATCGTCAATCGACCCAAAGCTTGGATGCTACGCAAATCTATCTCAACGAAATCGGTTTTTCGCCATTATTGACGCCTGAAGAAGAAGTTTATTATGGCCGCTTAGCGCGTAAGGATGACCCGATGGGGCGCTCACGAATGATTGAGTCCAATCTGCGGCTGGTGGTCAAAATTGCACGTCGCTATCTCAATCGTGGCCTAACGTTGCTGGATCTGATTGAAGAGGGCAACTTAGGCCTGATTCGCGCGGTAGAAAAGTTTGACCCTGAGCGCGGCTTTCGGTTTTCGACCTATGCCACCTGGTGGATTCGTCAAACCATCGAGCGTGCGCTGATGAACCAGACGCGCACGATTCGCTTGCCGATTCATGTCGTCAAAGAACTGAATATTTACCTGCGGGCGGCGCGTGAGTTAACGCAGAAATTTGACCATGAAGCCACTGCGGAAGAAATCGCCGACCATCTTGATAAGCCTGTCGAGGCGGTGAAGAAAATGCTCGGCCTCAATGAGCGCGTGTCATCGGTTGATTACCCAATGGGCGGTGAAAGCGATAAACCTCTTATTGATACGTTGGCCGATGATGAGGTGCAAGGGCCGGAAGCCTGCCTAGTTGACGGCGATGTTAAAGAGCATGTCGATCTTTGGCTGGATGAGCTTAGCGAAAAGCAGCGTGAAGTGGTCGTGCGTCGCTTTGGGCTGCGTGGTCATGAGTCGGCAACCCTTGAAGAGGTGGGGGCTGAAATTGGCCTAACCCGCGAACGCGTGCGCCAGATTCAAGTGGAGGCGCTCAAGAAGCTGCGCCGTTCGCTAGAAAAACAAGGTCTTTCTCTGGAAGCTCTGTTCGAGACTTAAGCCGGCTAACCACAGACTAATAATGTTATTTCGCTAAGCCGGGCAAGTGCCATTAGGTGCTTGCTCGGCTTTTTAGTGCTGAATTTTTTACAATGAAGTCACGTCAGAGAGAAAACACATGCGCCCACTCGTCGCTGAGATTGATCTGGATGCATTACGCCATAACTATCAGCTGGCATGTCGCTGTGCGCCTCACAGTCGCTCAGTGGCAGTTATTAAAGCCGATGCCTACGGTCATGGCGCATTAGAGTGCGCCCGTGCACTGGAGAGCCTTGCTCCTGCATTTGCGGTCGCCTGCATCGAAGAAGCCTTGACGCTGCGCGAAGGCGGTATTACGCAGCCGATCGTGCTACTTGAAGGAATATTCACTGCTAATGAGCTGGCCCTGGTGGACGCTCATGGCTTTTGGATTGCTGTTCACAGTCAATGGCAGGTCGATGCGCTGCTAGCGGCTCGCCCCGATCAGCCGATTCCTGTGTGGTTGAAAGTTGACTCAGGTATGCACCGTTTGGGCTTTGCGCCGCATGAAGCCGAGAATATTTGGCGTCAACTTAAGGCCGCACCTAGCGTAGCGGCGCTGCATTTGATGAGCCATTTCGCCAGCGCGGATGCCCTCGATAATCGCTGTTTCAACCAGCAGATGGAGCAGATACAGGCGCTAGCCAGTGCGCTGGATGCGCCACTGTGTTTAGCCAACTCACCGGCCACGTTGGCCTGGCCGGTTGCGCATGGTGACTGGAATCGCCCTGGCGTGATGCTTTACGGCAGCGATCCCTTAGAAGTCGCCAATGAGGTCACCCAGCAGCTGCAGCCGGTAATGACCCTGCGTTCAAAAATCATTGCCCTGCGGGAGCTTGAAGAGGGTGAGCCGGTAGGCTATGGCGGTAGATGGCGGGCGCAGCGGCGCTCGCGAATTGCCGTTGTCGCCTGCGGCTATGGCGACGGCTACGACCGCCATGCGGTAGACGGTACGCCGGTGCTGGTGAACGGTCAGCGCTGCCCCATTGCCGGAAAAGTCTCTATGGATATGCTCACCGTTGATGTCACCGACGTTCCGGATGCGGCGATTGGCAGTGACGTGGTGCTGTGGGGCCGCGCCCAAAATGGTGAAGTGCTGCGGGTTGATGAAGTTGCCCGCTACTGCGATACGATCAGCTATACGTTGCTAACGGGCGTGCTGCCCCGAGCGCCGCGACGTTATCATGAGTGCTCTGTTTAAACGGTTATTTCTATGTCCAAAACACGTTATCCGCGCTCTTTCGCGCACCCCTATTACTGGCCCACCTGGTTGGCCATTGGCGCTATGTACTTTGTCTCCTGGCTTCCATGGCGGCTAAAAATGGCGATTGGCAAAGCGCTTGGGCTTATCGTATGGCGCGTTGCTAAGCGGCGCCGGCATATTACCCGTACCAATATCAAACTGTGTTTTCCTGAAAAGAGTGCTGACGAGCAGCACCAGCTGGTTAAAGACACGTTTATCGCGAACGGTGTGGGTCTGATTGAAACGGCGACCGGCTGGTGTCGCGATGCAGAAGGCTTGCGGCACCGCGTGGCCTATATAGGCCAAGAGCATCTTGCGCGCGCTCAATCTCAAGGGAAAGGGGTGCTGGTCATCGGTATTCATTTCTCGACGCTGGATTTAGGCGGTGCGCTGCACTCGCTATTTTTCCCCGCTGACGTGGTGTATCGCCCGCATAACAATCCGCTTTTTGAGCGGTTTATGACGCGTGCTCGATCGCGTATTTTTGGCCAGGCGATTGATCGTCATGACCTGCGAGGCGTGGTAAGGCGTATTAGGGCCGGGCACACTGTATGGTATTCGCCGGACCAAGATTTTGGCCGTGATGTCAGCGTATTTGCGCCATTATTTGGGCAGCAGGCATCGACCATTCGTCTTACTGCAAAAATTGCGCGCATGACCGGTGCGCCCGTGGTACCGCTGATGTTTCACCGTAATCCGGATAACCGGACCTACACTATTGAGTGCCTGCCCGCCTTTGATGGTTTTCCAAGCGGCGATGAGCAAGTAGATGCAGCAAGGGTTAATCAGTTTATCGAGCTTGCTATCCGCAAGCATCCGGAGCAGTACCTTTGGTTGCATCGGCGGTTTAAGACGCGCCCTGAGGGCGAGCCCAGCCTTTACTAATCAGCAAGTCACGCGAAAAAAGCCGGCGAAAGCCGGCTTTTGACGTTTGGTCGCCGCGTTTAATCCAGATTGCGGGAGTAAAAGATTTCCAGCATTTCTTTACGCAGGCGGCTCTCAATATCACGCGCTTCTTCAAACGTGATATCACGGCGCGAGGTGCCGAACAGGTAATTGTCCAGCTCAAAGTCTTTGAGCAGCATTTTGGTATGGAACATATTTTCTTGATACACATTAACGTCCATCATCTGATACGCATGCTTCGTGTCTTCAGCAAGGTAGTCTTGAATGGAAGTAATCGCATGATCAATAAACAATTTTTTGCCATCTACGTCGCGCGTAAAGCCACGTACACGGTAGTCCATAGTAACAATATCTGAATCAAAGCTATGGATTAGGTAGTTAAGCGCCTTTAGCGGGCTGATATGGCCACAGGTGGAAACATCGATATCTAGGCGAAAGGTGCTGATGCCGTTATCAGGATGCGACTCAGGGTAGCTGTGAACCGTGACGTGGCTCTTGTCCAGATGGCCGACCACTGTTTCTGGCAGCGGGCCAGGGCCGGGCTTGATCTGATCCGGAGCGGCTTCGTCTAGCTCATGCTCGGCAATCAGAATTGTCACGCTAGCGCCGTGAGGCTCATAGTCTTGGCGGGCAATATTCAGCACGTGAGCGCCGATAATATTGGTGACATCCTTGAGAATCTGCGTCAAACGTTCAGCGTTATAGAGCTCATCGATATAGTCGATGTAGGCTTCTCGCTGCTCTTCAGTTTTGGCATAGCAGATGTCATAAATGTTGAAGCTCAGCGAACTGGTCAGGTTGTTAAACCCGTGGAGTCGGAGACTGTCGGTCATGCCCGAACCTCCTCAATAATCTCAAAAGAGTGAGTGATGTCGACGCCGCCATTGCTCAACATGATCGACGCGCTGCAGTATTTTTCAGCGGAGAGCCCAACAGCACGCTCAACTTGTTTCTCTTTCAGGCCGCGCCCGGTCACCACAAAATGCACGTGGATCTTGGTAAATACGGCGGGCACGTCATCAGCGCGTTCAGCGTCAAGTTCCGCTACGCAGTCAGTGACATCAGCACGTGCCTTATCAAGAATATTAAGCACATCAAAGGCAGTGCAACTGCCCATGCCCATTAGCAACATTTCCATGGGGCGAGGGCCGGTGTCGCGGCCGCCGTGATCCGGCGGGCCGTCGATCACAACGCTATGGCCACTGCCGGATTCCGCCACAAATTGTCGCCCGTCGGTCCATTTTACCCGTGCTTTCACGTGGCTCTCCTCATCTAGGCGCGAAAGGTAAGTCGCGCAGCATAACATTTCTTGGCCTGCGCGCCTCTCTTCACCGTTTCTCTGAATTATTGCCTTCGCGATAGCCGTTTAACGATAGTCGCTTCACGACGTTGGGATATGGCGGCTAGCAGCGTGTAATTGATTTTCCAGCGCTGCAAGTCGCTCCGGTGTTCCTACATCGACCCAATGGCCTGTGTAATGCTCACCGCTCACGCGCCCGCCATTGATAGCGTCTTTAAGCAGCGGGGCTAAAGCAAAGGCGCCCGGTACGTGCCCGGCCAGCAGCGCTGGATGAATCACGCTAATGCCGGCGAAGGTTAAGCGCGGGTGGCTGGTTTGATTGACGCGCCCTGCCAAAATCCCAAAATCCCCATCAATGTGATGAGTAGGATTGTCCACGAGCACTAGGTGCGCCAAGTCGTTGCCCTTTAGCGCTTGCGGGCGAGGAAGTGCTTCACACCATACGTCGCCATTGACCAGCAGAAAAGGCGCCTCGCCAAGCAGCGGCAGGGCCTGCTGGATACCGCCACCGGTTTCTAAGGGCGACGTTTCGCGGCTCCAATGAATGCGCAGTCCATAAGAGTCACCGTCGCCCAGTGCCGCAATGATTTGCTCGGCACGATAGCTCACATTGATAACAACGTCTTGAATGCCAGCGCTACGAAGACGCTCAAGATGATAAGCAATCAGCGGTTTGCCTGCGATCGGCAGCAGCGGCTTGGGGCAGTGATCGGTCAGTGGGCGCATGCGCTTACCGAGCCCTGCGGCTAAAATCATTGCTTTCATGCGGCTATTTTCATCTGTATTTGCATCCATTGCTATTAATGAGCTTCCGCTAGCCGCTGAATAATCGCAGGGCGCAGGGTGGTATTTACCCAGTGAGCAAAGGCCGCCTGCTCCGGCAGAGCTAAAAGGCTATCTTCAAGATGATCCAAAAAGTGAGGTAGGCGCTCAAGGTAGCCACTTTTTTGATCGCGTAGCGTTAACCGGCAAAAAATGCCCAGTACTTTCAGTGAGCGCTGGGCAGCCATCGCGTGGCACTGGGTCAAAAACAAGGCCGAGTCTACGCTGCTTGAAAGCCTGCCGTCGCGACGCGCTTGGTGATAAAATTCATCTACGAAGCTTGCAAACTGCTCGCCCGTGAAGCGGCAATAGCGTCCTCTAAGGAGAGAAATAAGATCGTAGCTGAGCGGGCCAGCCACAGCGTCCTGAAAATCGATCATATAAAGACGCTGCTGGTGTACCATCAGGTTCATCGCGTCAAAGTCACGGTGTACGCTTACCACTGGCTGCGCCAGAGCATGCTGTATAAGCTGCTCACGAACTGCCTGCCAGCTTTCTGGCGGTGGTATCGCTAGCCAGGTGCTGAGACACCATTGCGGAAACAAATCGAGCTCGCGGGCGAGTAGCGCCGTATCATAGGCGGGTAATAACGCTGAGTTAGCGCGATTTTGCAGCTTGGCGATGAGCATCAGGGCCTGCGAATGGTAAGCCTGTGTAGTCGCATCGTCGGTAAACAAGTCTTGTAGCGGCGTGTTGCCCAAGTCGTCTAGCAGCAGAAAGCCCTCGGCTAGATTAGCCGCGTGTACTTGGGGCACCGGCAGCCCGGCGCTGTGCCAGCGCTTAGCAATGCTGACAAAAGGCTGCGAGTCTTCTTGCTCAGGAGGGGCATCCATAAGCACTTGGGTGCTGCCGTCGGGTAGCGTTAGGCGGAAATAGCGCCTAAAACTCGCATCTCCTACGGCAGAAGAGAGAGAAATATCGGCCTTAGAAAGGCCGTTTTGTTGGGCAGCCCACGTGGTGAGGGCGTTAATCCGATATGAGGACATGCAAGCTCCTTGCTGGTCGGGCATCATGCGGGCTGTATAATACCGATTCTGGATGCCAAGGATAACGAACATGGGCAAGCGATTTTCGCGCACGTTGCCGGTTGCGCATACTTTAGTGGGCAGTTTGCTCGCTGGCGCCTCGTTTACGGCGGTGGCTCAAGGTCAAACCATGCCCGCTGAAGCGCTGGATTGGCAAGCCTGGGGAGACGCTGAAGCGTCTACCCAGCTTTGCCGTGGGCGTTACGTGATGCCAGATTACCGCTTGCCAGCCGACGATAACCCCGAAGCACTGTCTCTTGAAGCCAGTGATGTCGATTACGCCGCCAACGGCGAATCGCTGCTGCGCGGTGACGTGGTTTTACGGCGCGGTAATGAAGAACTACAGGCCGAGCAAATCTTTTTGCCTGCCGACCGTCAACAGGTCGATGCTGAGGGCAATATTGCGCTGCGCGACGGGCAAGCCCTGATACGCGGCGAAAAGGCCATGTTAAGGCTAAATGAAGATCGGGCGACGCTGAATAACAGCCAATATGTGCTCTATGATCAGCACTTACGTGGAGAAGCTAGCCAGCTGGAGCAGACGGGCGAGGGGCTGTATCGCTTGCAAGACGCAAGCTTTACGACCTGCGACCCGGGTGAAAATAGCTGGCAACTGGTGAGTAGCAACATTGTTCTTGATCAAGCCCAAGGCTTTGGCACCGCGCGCAATGCGCGTTTAGAAGTTAAAGATATTCCTATCTTTTATTGGCCCTGGCTGCGCTTTCCTATCGATGACCGCCGTCATACCGGGCTGCTGTCGCCCTCCATTGGTTTTTCAGCGGACGGTTTTGACTACGCTCAGCCATTTTATTGGAACATTGCACCTAATCATGATGCCACCATCACGCCGCGCTGGATGACCGATCGCGGACTGCTGATGAATGGCGAATATCGCTACCTGTTTTCTGAAAGCGCAGGCACCGTGGAAGGCGGCTACTTAAACAGTGATAACGGCGGCTCGGGTGGTGACGCTAACCGCTTTGAAGGTGATGACCGCTGGTATATTGATGCGCGTCATGCTGGGCGGGTTAACGAACGTAGTAATTATCAGTTACGCTACGGTGCGGCCAGCGACGGGCGCTATTTTGATGACTTTGGCGGTGAGTTTGGTAACAGTGATCGCGTGAGCATGGAGCGATTAGCCCAGGTAGATTACCGCGGCCAGCGCTGGCAGTTAGACGCTCGTGCACAAGGGTTTCAGCGCTTGGAAGACCCGCTTAGCGATAGCGACAAGCCGTTTTATCGGTTGCCTAGCTTAAGCGCTAACGCTGATTGGCAGTTTAACAGCGGGCTGTATACGGAATGGCGCTCTAACGCGACGTATTTCTGGCGTGATGTAGATGAGCGTCGCGTGCCCGAACGCGAAGCGGCAATTGGTAGCCGACTGCATCTAACCCCAGCAGTAGGCTGGCGGTTTGAGCAGCCGTGGGGCTATGTCGAGCCGCGTACAGAGTTTTGGAACACGGCCTACGAGTTGGACTACGGCGAGCGCGAAACGGATCGTGGTACAACGCCTACGCGCAGCATCGCGCTGACGTCTATCGACAGCGGGCTGGTTTTTGAACGTGAGCTTGCCCTCGGTGGACGAGAGTATCGTCAAACGCTAGAGCCACGGCTCAACTATGCCTATGTGCCGCGTACCGATCAGGCCGAACTGCCAGACTTTGATAGTCGTGAGCGTGCATTCTCTTGGGATCAACTGTGGTCAGCGAAGCGCTTTTCCGGCGCCGACCGCGTAGGCGACTTGAATCGGCTGTCTTATGGGGTTCAGTCGCGGCTGCTGGAAGATGCCTCCGGGCGTGACCGGCTCTCGTTTGGCATAGGGCAAAGCGCTTATTTTGATGAGCGCCGTATCGACAGCGACGGCGATCCCAATTCGCTGCCGGATCGGCCTGAAGATAATCCCAACGTTAACCCTGAAAGCCGCTATCAGGCCACGCGGGATCGCTCGCCGGTGGTCTCTCGGCTAGATTGGCAAATCAATGATCGCTGGAGCAGTGGCTATGAATGGCTCTACGATGATCATCGTGAACGTACCGAACGCTCAAGTGTGGATGTGCGTTATCGCCATCCTGAAGGGCACGTAGTGAACCTTGGCTACCGTTGGGAGATCGAAGGGTTCGACCCCGGCGTTTTGCCTGATGATGACGGCTTTCGCGACTACAGTCGTGAAGAGTGGGATTTGTCGTTTGCCTGGAAAGCCAGCCCTAGCATTGATTTGATTGGCAGCTACCTGCACGATCAGACCAATAATCGCCCGCTTGAGCAATTGGCAGGCGTCCAGTGGAACAATTGCTGCTATGGCCTTCAGGTCGTCTGGCGCGAATGGATAGACGACGATGACACCGCCCGCATTGACGACGATTTTAAAGATCGCGGCTTGTTTTTACGCTTCGTATTCCGTGGTTTAGGCGGCGTTGGACAGGACGCAGATAGCTATTTTGAACAGACCATTCCTGGCTACCGTCCGACTGCACTATAACGACATCCATCGATTGGCTAATGAAAGAGACGTTTGTTATGAAAATGAAAAAGCCCCTGCTAGGCCGTATGAAACAGCTCTCTGCCGGCAGCGTACTGGCGCTGTGTGTGGGTGCAGGCGTTGCGCTCGCTCCGCTTACAGTGAATGCGCAAAATTTCCAGTCTACTCAGCGGCAAGCGTTAGATAGCGTGGTCGCGGTGGTAAATAATGACGTCATTATGCGCAGCAATTTAAATGGACGGATGGCGCAAGTTGAGCAGCAGGCCCAGGCTCGCGGTGGCAATCTTCCTCCGCGTTCTCAGTTAGAGAGGCAGGTGCTTGAGCGCATGGTGATGGAAGAAATTCAGATGCAGATGGCGGAAGATGCCAATCTCAGCATTAACGATACCGAGCTAAATGCGCAGGTACGTTCGATTGCTGAATCTAACGACATGACGCTAGATGAGTTTGCCGATGCGGTAGAGGCCGATGGCATCACATTAGCTAGCGTGCGCGATGAGGTGCGCCGTGAAATGCTTATGCGCCAAGTGCAGCAGCGTCAAATCAGCAATCGCGTAACGGTAAGTGATCGCGACGTTGACCGCTTCTTAAGCCAGCAGCCTAGCCAGCCGGGCAGCCAGAACTTTATTGAGGAAAGTCGTGCCCGCCATGTGCTGGTTGCACTGACCCCAACGCGCGATGAAAACCAGGCGCGTGCACGGGCTGAAGACGTTCGCGAGCGCTTATCAGGCGGTGCTGATTTTGCTTCATTAGCGCGCGAATATAGTGACGACAGCGGCAGCGCGCTTAATGGCGGTGAGCTTGGCTGGGTTCGCCCCGGTCAGACTGTACCCGCGTTTGAAGAAGCCATGCGCGGTCTTGATATTAATCAAGTATCTGCGCCTGTGCGCTCGCAGTTTGGTTATCACGTGATCCAGGTTGAGGAGCGCCGCCGTCAGGACGTTACCCAAGAAAGCCAGCGTGAGCAGGTGCGCCAAGCGATTTTCCAACGCCGTGCTAATGAAGAGCTGGAAACGTGGCAGCAGGAAATTCGCTCTCAGGCCTTTGTCGATATTCGCCTCTGATGCCTGCTAGTGCATTGACGAAAGCTAGCGCTGCGCCGGTGGTCATCACCACCGGCGAACCGGCGGGCATTGGCCCCGAGCTAACGCTAATGCTGGCGGCGCAGGGCCTGCTGCCCGCCAATGCTGTGGCCATTGGCGACCCGGAGATGCTGCGCCAGCGTGCCGCCTCGCTGGGGTTGGACATCCCGATTGTTGAATGTTCGCCCGGTGAATGCCCGTTGGGCAATCATCGCTTGCCCGTTTGGCCGGTGGCGCTTAGCGCGCCTGTAACGCCTGGCGTGCTCAACCCTGCCAATGCTGACTACGTGTTAGCCACCTTGGCGCTTGCAGTCGATGCCTGCCAGCAAGGCCAGGCGTCGGCAATGGTAACGGCGCCGCTGCACAAAGGCGTGATCATTGAAGGCGGGCACGTTGGTTTTACCGGCCATACCGAATGGCTGCGCGATGCCTGCGGTGTTGATGAGGTAGTCATGATGCTCGCTACTGACGCGGCGCTGCATGCAACGTCGCCAAGCTGGCAGGGCAGTGGTGATCTACGCGTTGCGTTAGTGACCACGCATTTGCCTTTACGCAACGTTGCCGATGCCATCACCTATGAGCGAGTTATTCGCATTAGCCATTTGCTCGCGGCGGATTTGCAGCGTCAGTTTAACATTGCTAAACCGCGTATCGCGGTGTGTGGCTTAAATCCCCATGCCGGTGAGGATGGGCACTTAGGGCGCGAAGAGCTCGATATTATTATTCCAGCGCTTGATGCGCTGCGCGCAGAGGGAATGGATATTCACGGCCCGCTGCCTGCCGATACGCTATTTACGCCTAGGCATTTGGCGGGTGTTGACGCCGTGCTGGCGATGTATCATGACCAAGGGTTGGCCGTGCTCAAATATGCAGGCTTTGGCCAAGCTGCCAACATTACCCTGGGTTTGCCGCTAGTGCGCACCTCTGTTGATCATGGCACTGCGTTAGGGTTGGCAGGCAAAGGCTTGGCAGACCCCAGTAGCTTAAAGGTGGCGATTACGCTGGCGCGCCGTTTAGCTGCGCAGCGCGGTGGGGCAGATAGTTAAGATCGTGCCTCGGCTGCTACCCATACTCCTGATTGAAACTGCTTTCCAAGGAACACCGCTTGATGTCTCATGTGCCCCAGCACCGCGCTCGTAAACGCTTTGGTCAAAATTTTTTACGTGATCTTGGTATTATTTCGCGGATTGTACGCGCCGTTGGCCCTCGCTCAACGGACCGTTTAGTTGAAATTGGCCCAGGGCAGGGCGCGCTGACCGAACCGCTGCTTGAAGCCGCCGGGCACCTGGAGGTCATTGAGCTTGACCGTGATCTAATTCCCGGTTTGCGCGTACAGTTTTTTAATTATCCCGATTTTGTTATCCATGAAGGCGATGCGCTCAAGTTTGATTTTGCGGCGCTAAAAGGCGATGGGCCTGCGCTGCGGGTAGTGGGTAATCTTCCTTACAATATTTCCACACCGTTGATTGTGCACTTGCTAGCGGCTGGCGATGCCATTGCCGATATGCACTTTATGCTACAAAAAGAGGTGGTTGAGCGTTTAGCGGCAGAGCCAGGCGGCACCGATTGGGGGCGCCTTTCGGTTATGGCGCAATACTATTGCCACGTTGAACAGCTATTTATTGTTCCGCCTGAAGCATTTGTTCCGCAGCCTAAGGTTGATTCGGCGATTGTGCGCTTAACGCCTCACGAGGCGCTTCCTCACACCGCCGATGATCCGGCGCTATTATTTGAGTTGGTCAAGCTTGCTTTCGGCCAGCGGCGCAAAACGCTGCGCAATAACTTCAAAGGGCGCGTCAGCCCCGCGACACTGGAAGATCTTGGTATTGATCCGGTGCGCCGGCCGCAGACCTTAACGGTGGCCGAGTACGTTGCCATTGCCAATCGTGTGGCTGCGGATGAGCACGCGAGCGGCGACCAGGGCAGCGAAGGGTGAGTGGTCTAGCGATTGAGGTGAGCGTTGATCCGAGCTACCGCGCCGATGAGTCTAATGATGGGGAGCTGCGCTACGTCTTTAGTTATACCGTCACGGTGCATAACCAAAGCCCTCACAGCGTTCAGCTTATGGCGCGCTACTGGAAGATTACTCAGGGCGGCGGAGACTGCCAAGAAGTGCGCGGCAAAGGCGTGGTTGGCCAGCAGCCGTTAATAGGTCCTGGGCAGAGTTTTCGCTATACCAGTCGCGCTATTCTGCAAACCCCGGTAGGGGTGATGGAAGGTGCTTACACATTGTTAGACACCTCCACACAGCGAGTCTTTGAAGTGCCTATTACACCTTTTAGGCTGGCAGCTCCCCTTCAGCTGCATTAATCGTGGCTCGCTGCTGCGAGCGCTTTAGGCGCTCGTCAATCGGCTGTCTAGATGATCGCAAAGGCGGAGTGCCAGTTGAACCAGCGTCAGCGTAGGGTTGGCGTGCCCGACACTGGCAAACACGCTGGACCCCGCGACATAGACGTTATCCTGAGCAAACAGGCGGCAATCAGGGTTGACGATGCCTTGCTCTGCATCCAGGCTCATGCGCGTGCCGCCCATGTGGTGGCGCCCGGCGAGCTCTCCGTCTGAGGGGAGTTGTACTGGCGTCTCTGCTAGCCAATCTGCCAATTGCAGCCGGCCGAGATCATTCTCTCGCAGATATTCCCCCAGCATCAGCATACTTTCGCGAATCGTGTGGCGATCAAGGTCAGACTGCTGCCATACCAACCGGCTGCGCGGTACGCCCAGGCTATCAACATCATCACTCAGCTCAATATGATTGTCATAGCGAGGCTCTTGTTCCCAGGCGGCTCTTAACACTGCGCCGTGCATCACGCGCCCTTGGGCTTGCCAGGTATGTAGTCGCCCAGCTAGCGTCGGTGCTTGCTCAGCAAGCTCATCCACTAATGTTTGGGTGGCCTCAGTGTTCATGCGGTGCAAGCGCAGCCCGCAGTTTAGTATCTGGCGTGAGGCGATGGCCTGTGCATCCGGAGAAAGAAACACATTGTACTCGTCTTCCAAGCCCAGAGCCGCAGGCTCGAACATGAGTGCCTTGCCCACCGTGGCATGCGGGTGCTCCATCCAGTAGCGGCCTAGCGTAGCATCTTGAGGGATTAGCTGACCGTTTGCCTGTTGATTGCACCACAGCAGTAGGCGAGAATTTTCTATGCCACCGCAGGCCATTACAAAGTAGCGCGCCCGCACTTGGCGAGAGTCGCCGGCGTAGTTTTTAAACGTTGCGCTAGTGACTGCGCCGTCAAGCGTTTCCAGCGCTACCAAGTTGGCCGTTAGGCAGCACTGAAGCGTGGCTGATTCGCTAAGCGTGGCGGCATATTTTTCTTTTAGGCGCGTTGGATTGCCGAGCGAAAAGTAGATGCGTTTAAATCCTGACCCAGCGATGGGCTGGTCGGCAGGCAGCGGTGCTAAATCCAGTATGCTGGCAGCGGTGCTGTAATAAGGCGAGATTGCGTCGCGCGCAATTGGCCAAGCTGTCTCGCTGGAAGCCGACTTAGCGGTAAAGTCGTAGCGATCAAGCGGGCGACAAACGCCGCCCCAGTGGTTGGTTGACCCGCCTAAATAGCGTAAGCGCGCGCCATAAAGAGGAATATAAGCGTCGCCGACCGTTTCGCCTCGATAGCTGTCCTGGGAGCGCTCGCTGTAGTCGGCATCGCCACCCTCGCAGAGCAGAACGCGGTGCCCGCGTTCTGCCAGCGTGACTGCCATTGCAATGCCCGCTGCGCCAGCGCCAATAATGCACACGTCGATTGCGTCACCGTGCTCGCTAATGTCCTCAAAATCAATATACATTAGCGATCACTGTCATTAAGAAGCCAGCCTTTCACCATCATCGGCGTGGGGCGCGCAGACGTTTTAGCGGCAGCGTTGGCGGCAGGCAGTAGTGTGGTGCCGGGTAGCAGTGCCGCACCAATGCCAGCCAAAGTGGCAGCGCGTAGTAGTCCGCGGCGAGTATAGTCCAGGGTCATTTGAGTATCGTTTTCCTTAACGGTCGCTGCGTGTAATGACGATAAGTTTACTATGACTATATAGTGGCGCAGGTGCCGCTTTTTCACCAGTTCATTTGATCAATGCTTAGCCAAAAGAGTGAGCGAGCGTCGCATGCAAGCAGCAGGTGAGATGGTAGTATTTAGGGTAGTATTTAGCCCACTTATTTCATAAAAGGCCTCCCGCATGAGCACCTATGCGATCGGCGATTTACACGGCTGCCACGTTGAATTCGTGACGCTACTAGAACGCATCAGCTTTAATCCCGCGCGCGATACACTTTGGTTAGTGGGTGATTTGATTAATCGTGGCCCCGGATCACTAGAATGCCTGCGCGAAGTACGGGCGCTGGGCAATGCCGCGCGAAGCGTATTGGGTAATCATGACTTTCATTTGCTCGTGCTAGCTCGCGGTGGCGGTAAGCTTAAAAAAAACGACACCTTTAGCCAATTACTGGACGCCCCTGATCGCGAGGCGCTGTTGGACTGGCTACAAAGCCTGCCGCTTAGCGTTTGTGAAAACAATACGCTGATGACGCACGCCGGCGTGCTGCCCCAGTGGAGCGTGGCACAAACCGAGTTGCGAGGGCTAGAGATCCAGGCCGCGCTGGCGAGTGAAACATCTGGCCAGTTCTTGGCGGCGCTATTTGGCAATCAGCCGGATACGTGGCAAGACGACATCGATGGCATCGATCGACTTCGTTTGATTGTTAATGTGTTAACAAGAATGCGCTTTATCGATGCTCAGGGGCGCTTGGACTTCGCCGCTAAAGAAGGGCTAGACAGCGCTCCGCCAGGGTTTTTGCCCTGGTTTCAGTACCCGAGAGACGATGATGCGCAGCTACTTTTTGGCCACTGGGCAGCGCTAGAAGGTAAAACGCCACAGGCGAAAATTTCCGTTGAGGCGCTTGATACCGGTTGCGTATGGGGAGGACGCTTGACCGCGCTTAATCTAGACAGCGGCGAGCGAACTAGCGTGGCATGCGCCGCAGCCCTCGCATGCTCAGACCGTGCACAGAGCAAGCCGAGGTGGTGATGAAAGAGCAGCATGCCGACCCGCGCTTGGCGGGCCTAAACGTATATCGCGTCGGTGGCGCGGTGCGTGATGCACTGCTGGGTTGGCCGGTGGTTGATAATGACTGGGTGGTTGTCGGTGCAACGCCCGATGACATGCGCAAACGCGGTTTTAAGCCGGTGGGGCGAGACTTTCCAGTGTTCTTACACCCGGAGAGCGCTGAGGAGTACGCCCTGGCGCGCACCGAGCGTAAGTCTGGTCATGGCTATGCTGGCTTTGAAGTACATGCAAGCCCCGATGTTACGCTGGAAGAAGATCTATTGCGGCGCGATTTAACCATTAATGCCATCGCGCAAAGTCGCCAAGGTGAATTGACCGATCCGTTTAATGGTCAGGGCGATATTGAGCAACGGCTACTGCGGCATGTTTCGCCAGCGTTTAGCGAAGACCCGCTGAGAGTGCTGCGCACGGCGCGCTTTTTGGCCCGCTATTGCTTGCTTGGCTTCACTATTGCTCGCGATACGCTGGCGCTGATGCGTCAAGTGAGCCTAAGTGGCGAGCTTGAGCACCTTGCCGCTGAGCGCGTATGGGTGGAAACCGAAAAAGCGCTGGGTGAGCCAAGCCCTGATATTTATTTCACAGCGCTTGAGCGCTGTGCGGCGCTAGCTGTTTGGTGGCCCGAGCTATCCGGCCAAGCGTTAGAGAAGGGCCTTGCGGCACTGGCTCATACTCCCGCAGGGAGTGCATTAGCCGTGGCCCACTGGCGCTATGCCCAGCTGGTGTCGCCCCTTAGCGTTAATGATCGTGAGGCTCTGGCCGTACGGCTAAAGCTACCTAACGCGGTGGCCCAGCTGGCCCGCCATACGGCGCTTACCCATGGAATGCTTGGCGATAGATTGGATGGCCCGGGCGTGCTGCACTGGCTGGAGCGCTTGGACGCCTGGCGCAAGCCTTCTCAGGTTGAAGAACAGCTGGCGCTGGTTGCTTTGCTAGCGCCAGAGCACCAGGCGCAGCTTGAGCGCGCTTGGCAAGCTGCTTGCAAGGTAAGCCCGCAGTCGCTCATCGCCCAAGGCTATCAGGGGGCGGCGCTTGGTAGCGCCTTGCGAGAGCACCGCGGCCAGGCTGTGTCGCTAGCCATCACTGCGTGATATGACCCGGCCTCGCCAGGTGAAGTTGATCGGCCACAGGCGCTGCTCACCTAGCTCAAAGGCTTTCCATAGCGCTGCATAAGGGGTGCCGCAGAGAGGGTGGCATTCATTCGGAATTAGCTCAGCAAGCGGCTGCAAAACAAAGGCGCTATTGGTGATCTCGCTTCGTGGGAGCGATACGCTATCGACAATGCCGCAGGCGTCACCAACGGTCAGCAGATCAATATCGAGCGTTCGAGGGCTCAGTTTAACGGTGCTAGGCAGGCGGCCATGCTCAGTTTCAAGCTGTTTGCCCCACGCCTGCAATTTGCCTGGTGTCCAGTCGCTGTAAAAGGCCACTACCGCGTTATAGAAATGGCGGCTGTCGGCAAAGCCGACCGGCTCACTCTCAAATACACGTGAGATGGTAAGTGGGCCGAAGGTGTCAGTCAGTGCATCAAGGCAGCCGCGAATATGCCGAGTTGGGCTAATGTTGCTGCCTAAGCTGACGGTCACCAAGTTCATGCGCGTGGCTCCTGCGTTACCTCTGGCAGGCTGCCGCGAGTAATTTCCAAGCCGACGCTGGCGGCGTTGGGAACGGCGCCGGGTTTACGTACCCTTAAACGTAGCCAGGTGATCGAAAACTCCGTTTGCAGGCACTCTGACAAGCGTTCGGCGAACGTTTCGACCAAGGCGAACTGATGCGCATCGGCAAACTGCTGAATACGCTGGCAGATAGCCGCGTAATCTAGCGTGAGCTGCAGATCATCGGTGGCGGCTGCTGCGCGAATATCGGTCGCCAGCGTCAGGTCTAGGCTCAGCGTTTGCTGAATAGAGCGCTCCCAGTCGTAGGCGCCAATGACGGTATCGACAGTTAACGCTTCAATTAAAATGCGGTCCATCTCACGATCCCCTGCTGCAACAAGCGAGCGATTGTACGTTAGGATGGGGTTTAACGACAGCGAGCCAGGCCACAAAGCGAGCACAGAGCGATGGGGTGGATTGTGGTGGGCTACTTAAGCGGCAGTTGGTTGGCAGCGCTAAGCGTTTGCCGCTGGGCGGGCGTGGGCGATCCCCGCCGACACGGCTCGTTTAACCCTGGATTCTCCAACGTACTGCGTCTGTACGGCCCCCGCTTAGCAACCGCTACATTGTTGCTGGATGCCCTGAAAAGCATGCCGGCGGTGCTGGGCGCGAAGCTGATGAGCTGCCCGGTGTGGCTGCAAGGATTAGTCGGGCTGGCGGTGCTGCTGGGCCACAGCTTTCCATTATGGCATGGTTTTCGCGGCGGAAAGGCCGTGGCGAGTGCGTTTGGCGTGCTGCTGGTATTGGTGCCCAGCGTTGCGTTATTGAGCGCCGTGCTGTGGTCATTATTAGCATGGCGGCTAAGAGCAGCCGCGCTGGCGTCACTCATAAGCGCGCTCATTGCGCCGCTCGCCTGCGGCTGGCTGGCGCCTGACTATGTGATGGTAGTGGGCGGTTTTAGCCTACTGGTGCTGGCCCGTCATGGCCTTAATATTCGACGCCTGAGGCGGGGCGAAGAGCCGCCTTTACGCGGCTCCTAACGCTATGGCTGACTAGCGGATGTCGTCGGTGGTGTCAGCTTATCCAGTGGCCAGCGGGGGGTTGCTTGCATCATTCCTTGGATATCATGCTCGCCTGCCGCCAGCCGCTGAGCACCGACGTAGGCAATCATGGCGCCATTGTCAGTACAGAATCGTCCACGTGGATAGTAGGCGCGCGCCTGGCGTTTTTCACACTCGGCTTGAAGCCGTTCACGCAGCCGCTGATTAGCACTCACACCGCCCGCCACTACTAGGCGCTTAAGGCCCGTTTGATCCAGCGCGCGGCGGCATTTAATGACCAGCGTATCAACAACGGCTTCTTCAAAGGCCCGGGCTACGTCGGCGCGCGCTTGATCATCGAGCTCGCTGGCGTCGTTTAACTGGCGAATGGCCGTCATGGTATGCGTTTTTAAGCCTGAAAAACTGAAGTCTAGCCCTGGGCGATCCGTCATTGGGCGCGGAAAGCGAAAGCGTTTGGGATTGCCCTTTTCCGCTAACTTGGCTACCTCGGGCCCGCCAGGGTAGGTGAGGCCAAGCATTTTGGCCGCTTTGTCAAAGGCTTCACCGGCCGCATCATCTACTGACTCGCCAAGCAGTTGATAGTAACCTAGCCCCTGCACTTCGACCAGCTGGGTATGGCCGCCAGATACCAAGAGAGCGACGAATGGAAACTCGGGCGGGTGCTCCTCCAGCATCGGTGCCAGCAGGTGCCCCTCCATATGATGCACGCCAAGCACCGGAATATTTAAGGCGCGCGCCATGCCGTGAGCCGTGCTGGCACCGACCATCAGTGCGCCGACAAGGCCCGGGCCTGCGGTATAGGTGATACCGTCCAAATCATTGCGCGTCAGTTTGGCATCGCTCAGCACTTGCTCAATCAGCGGCAGCAGTTTGCGCGTGTGGTCTCTCGACGCGAGTTCGGGCACGACGCCACCAAACTCAGCGTGCATGGCAATCTGGCTATACAGCGCATCGGCGAGCAGCCCCTGGCCACCTGTTTTCGACGTGTCATATAGTGCGACGCCAGTTTCGTCGCAGGACGTTTCAATGCCCAGTACGCGCATAAAAAGGGACTCTTTGTCGGTATGAAGGTAAAAAATGATGAGAGCGCTAGTTTAGCATTGTCGCTGCGGACGGGCGTAAGCATTTGCAAAGATAGCCAGCGGCGACTAGACTACTGTGCGCTGTAAAACTGGGTCGTGCACTGTGTTCTTGATCGCGATGTAAATCGCTATTTTCGCTGTGTACGTACTATCCGAACTCAAAATTTTAAGGTAGGTGAGTGCTTAATGCCTTCTGTAAAAGTACGTGATAACGAGCCGTTTGACGTCGCCCTGCGTCGCTTCAAGCGTTCTTGCGAAAAAGCTGGCGTTCTTTCTGAAGTACGTCGTCGCGAGCAATATGAGAAGCCGACTGCTGAGCGTAAACGTAAAGCGGCAGCTGCCGTGAAGCGTCACGCTAAGAAAGTCCAGCGTGAAACTAAGCGTTTCGAACGGCTCTATTGATCCGTACCCGAGGGGGCCGGAGCAGTTAGCTGGTCGTCTCAAGAGGGATGCCAAGCGGCCGCCACTAGGTGGCCGTTTGTTTTTCGGCATATTTAATGCCGTTCAAGTCCAACGCTGTTTAAGGTGATCTGGCAGTGGGTCTGATGACCCTAAGCAGTGTCTTAAAAGCTCTGTCTTAAAAGCTCTGTCTGAAATGCTCTGTCTCTAATGTCAGCGAATCAGCGCGATGCGCGAGGATGCCCGTAGTTCATGGCAGGCCAAATTCCACAGCGTTTTATTGATGACCTGTTAGGCCGCGTCGATGTGGTCGAGGTGGTCGGTGAGCGTGTGCAGCTTAAAAAGGCCGGCCGTAACTATTCCGGACTCTGTCCCTTCCATCAAGAGAAAACGCCATCGTTTACGGTCAGTGCGGATAAGCAGTTTTATCACTGCTTTGGCTGCGGAGCCAATGGTAATGCACTACGCTTCTTGATGGAGTACGACAAGTTACCGTTTCCCGAGGCCATAGAGCAGCTAGCGGGGCGTTTGGGTATTGAGGTGCCCCGCGAGGGGGCTGATGATCCGCATGCTCAGCAGCGTGAAAAAAAGCGTAAAGAGGGCGTTAATCTGCTTGAACTCGCCGCGAGTTTTTATCGCGAGCGATTGAAAATGCAGGAAGGTAAGTCGGCCCAGCGTTACTTGTTGGATCGTGGGCTCTCGGACGATGTAATCAAGACTTATGGTATTGGCTATGCCCCGGCGGGATGGGAGGCGCTCAAGCAGCACCTCAGCGAGCGTGGAATTGGTGAGCCTGTTCAGGTGGAATACGGCCTGCTGATTCATCGTGAAGATACTGGGCGTACCTACGATCGTTTCCGCGACCGGGTGATGTTCCCGATTAGGGATTTGCGCGGGCGAACCATTGCTTTCGGCGGCAGGGTCATGGGCGATGATCAGCCCAAGTACCTCAACTCGCCTGAAACGCCGGTGTTCCATAAAGGCCGCGAGCTGTACGGTTTGTTTGAGGCGCGTCAGGCATCGAACAAGCTCGAGCAGCTGGTGATCGTCGAGGGCTACATGGACGTGGTGGCGCTGGCGCAGTACGACATCCATAACGCCGTGGCAACGTTGGGCACTGCTACCACCGAAGATCATTTGACTCGCCTGTTTCGGCTGGTGAGCCGCGTGGTGTTTTGTTTCGATGGTGATCGCGCCGGCCGCCAGGCAGCTAGCCGGGCGTTGGAAACGGCGCTGCCGCAAATGCTCGATGGCCGTGAAGCGCGCTTTTTGTTTTTGCCAGAAGGTGATGACCCGGACTCGTTAGTACGTCGCGAAGGCACGCAGGCATTCCAAGATCGCGTGACCTGTGCCATGCCGCTGTCGGAGTTTTTGTTCGAACAGGCGGCTCAGGGGCGTGACTTAAATACGGTCGAAGGGCGCGAGCGATTTGCCAGTCAAGTGCTGGAAGCATTGAACAAAGTGCCCGAAGGGATGCTCAAATCGTTACTGCTTGAGTCGTTGGCCCAGCGCAGCGGGTTGGCCCAAGAGCAGCTGAAAGTGTTGCTCGAAAAGCGCGCTCAAGCGGCCCAGCAGCATGCGTTGCAGAAAGCACCGCCTGTTGATCCGTCGGAAGCCGAATCAGTGTCATCAGCTGTGCCGAATGTTTCACATGCTGCGCCTGATCGATCATCGCGCTCACGCTCTCAGGCGCTTTCGCCCGTGGGGCGTGTGGTGCAGCTGTTGCTGCACGAGCCTAGTTTGGTAGGCGCGTTACCGGATCATTTGGATTGGCTGCCTGACGATGATGATGCACCGCTATGCCAAGAGCTGATTACGCTGCTCAAGGCGGGGCGCTATCGCAGTCCGCAGGTGGTATTGGCACATTTTCAGGGTAGTCAGCAGGGGCAGGCGTTGGCTGCCTTCGCTAAGCGAGATTTGTTAATCGCAAAAGCGGATCGAGAGGCCGAGCTGAATGGCTTGGTAGAGCACTTGCAGTACGTTCATCGCCAGCGTTCTCCGCAGGAGGAGTACGAGGCGTTGCTGGCGCAGGAGCGCGCCGGGCAAAAGCTAGATAAGGAGCAGCGCCAGCGTTTGGCAAGCTTGATAATGGAGCTTGCGCAGCGCCAATAAGGCGGTGTTTTAAGCGATAGGGGTTGAATTCTTACCGTTTCAGCACCAGATATGAGGTCAGCCACTTAGCGCTGGCCTAACCAAACAACCTAACACACCTGAATGGTTGCGCAAATACGTTTTGCTGGAAAAAAACCGGCTATTTACGCTATACTACGTCGCTTGTTGAGTTTAATCGATTCAGCGCTCCAGGTGTTTCATTCTTCTTCGTCGAGATAGGGTTTCTATGGCTGGAAATGCGCAGCAGCAGACACGTCTGAAGGAGTTGATCGCACGCGGCAAGGAACAGGGTTACCTGACCTATGCCGAGGTCAACGACCATCTACCCGAGGATATTGCCGACCCGGATCAAGTGGAAGAAATCATTGGCATGATCAACGACATGGGTATAAGTGTCGCTGAAGAAGCGCCTGATGAAGACACCTTGATGATGTCGGATCATTCCGCAGACGAGTCCGCTGCGGAAGAAGCCGTAGCCGCGCTCGCCGCGGTGGATAGCGACGTGGGCCGCACCACTGACCCAGTGCGCATGTATATGCGCGAGATGGGTACGGTTGAGCTTTTGACCCGCGAGGGCGAAATTGCAATCGCCAAGCGGATCGAAGAGGGTACCCGTGAAGTGATGTCGTCCCTGGCATATTTGCCGGGTGCCGTCGCCTCTATTCTGAATGCCTACGATGCTACCCAGGATGAAGAAGCGCCTGGGCGACTTTCGGACCTGTTTTCTGGCTTCATCGACCCTGATGAAGGTATTCCTGGCGTTGCCGAAGCCGAAGTGCCTGAGCCTGAGCCCGAGCCCGAAATTGAAGAGGGTGCCGAAGGCGAGGATGAGGACGACGATTCTACGGCTAGCGAAGGCGGTCCGGACCCTGAAGAAGCGCGTGCGCGTTTTGAGCAGATCCGTGAGCAGAATGCCCTCGTTGAAGCCGCTTTTACTAAGCATGGCCGCGGTAGCGCCGAGCTGAAATCAGAGCAGACGCGTTTGGCAGTACTGTTTTCACCGATCAAGCTGGTACCTAAGCACTTTGAGCGCCTAGTGGGCCAAGTGCGTATCAGCGTTGAGCAGGTGCGCGCCCAAGAAAAAGCGGTGATGCAGCTGTGTGTGAAAAAAGCCAAGGTGCCGCGTAAAACGTTTATCAAGTCGTTTCCTGGTAACGAGTCGCGTAAGGCGTGGCTAGATGACTTTCAGGCAGCGCAGAGCAAGTACGCTGATCGCCTTGAGCCACTGCGCGCCGATATTGCACGTGCTCAGCGCAAAATCGCCTTTGAAGAGGACATGGTGCAACTTTCCGTTGCCGACCTTAAAGAGGTGAACCGCAAGCTCTCTATTGGTGAGGCAAAAGCTCGTCGCGCTAAGAAAGAGATGGTTGAGGCCAACCTGCGCTTGGTGATCTCGATTGCTAAGAAGTATACCAACCGTGGTTTGCAGTTCTTGGATTTGATCCAAGAAGGCAATATCGGCTTGATGAAAGCGGTCGATAAGTTCGAATATCGCCGCGGTTATAAGTTCTCGACCTACGCCACGTGGTGGATTCGTCAGGCGATTACTCGTTCAATTGCCGACCAGGCACGCACTATTCGTATTCCGGTGCATATGATTGAAACGATTAACAAGCTTAATCGCGTGTCGCGTCAGATGCTGCAGGAAATGGGCCGTGAACCGACGCCGGAAGAGCTTGGCGAACGCTTAGAAATGCCGGAAGAGAAGGTGCGCAAGGTCCTGAAAATCGCTAAAGAGCCGATCTCCATGGAGACGCCGATTGGTGACGATGATGACTCGCATCTGGGCGACTTTATCGAAGACGGCACTATGCTGCTGCCTATCGATATGGCAACCGGTGAAGGCTTGATCGAAGCGACCCGCAACGTGCTAGGTGGCTTGACCGCCCGCGAAGCAAAAGTGCTGCGCATGCGTTTTGGTATTGATATGAATACCGATCATACGCTTGAAGAGGTTGGCAAACAGTTTGATGTAACGCGTGAGCGAATTCGTCAGATTGAGGCCAAGGCGCTGCGCAAGCTGCGCCATCCTAGCCGCTCTGAGCCGCTGCGTTCATTCCTCGATGAGTGAAGGTCAATAAGCGCTAAGTAGCCGTTAAGATAAAAAAGCCCGGCGTTCAATGAACGCCGGGCTTTTTGCGTTCTATCGTCTAAGCGCTTACAGCGTGTAATAGGTGGCTGAGCCGGGGCCAACGGGCAGGCCTAACAAGAACACCCAGACAAAGAACAGCAGACTCCAGCCAATCAGCATAAAGAGCGTATAGGGCAGCATGATGGCGATCAGTGTTCCGATACCTGAGTCTTTACGATAGCGTGCCGCAAATGGCTTTTTGCATGACGAGATTTGAAAAATGAAACGCCGCCTTGGAAAGCCCAAGGCGGCGTTTAGAAGCCTAGGAAGGAAGCTGTTAGTTGGACACGTGGCGCGCTTTATAAATGCGGCGAGCAAGCAGAAGTAGCTCAAGCGTGGCAAATAAAATTAAGCTGTAACCTAGCAGCTCCACTACTTCTTCTGCTATGTCTTTGATGTCACGAAGATAATTATCTTCGAGTACGGCGCGCCAAAAAATTTGCCGCCCATAGAGGCGTGAAAAAACGTAAGTGGTGAGTAACCCAGCGGCAAACAGCCCGAAGGAAAACGTGTTGCTGTAGTAAATGAACTCTTCCATAAAGCGGCGGCGTTGAATGACCACCCACGCAATAGCAGGGATGGCGATGAGCGATACCAGAACTTTCCACGCATCGTGTCCAACGTATTTATCAAAAAAATAATCTTGCTCGCGCACCAGCGAAGCCGCAATAAATGCGAACAAAAGCAGCGTCACCGTTGGCCATACTTTTAGCACCTGGCGTACGTAAAGCAACATCAGGCAGCAGGCCACCAGAATAATCGTTTGCGTAAACTCGGTGAATCCCAGCTCGGTAAAACGCACCGACGGTAGATATATGGCTTCTAGATAAGCGCCTTGAGCGATGGCGCCAATAAACAACACATAAAGGGTCGCACGTAGCAGGGTCGTACGAAAACAGATGGGCAAAGCGGGAAGGGAAGACATACGACATCCTTATCTAGAAGAAGCGCCTTTGCAAAACAAACATGCATAGTTGAATGTTCATTATATCGTCACACTTATTTGCTTGCACGTCGGTATTGCGGTTAATCACTCGACGTTTTGTGGTTTGCCCTGCACAGTAAAGCAATAACACCCTTGCGAGGCGTATCAGCTATGGCTATCAGTGTATTTGATCTTTTCCGAATTGGTATTGGTCCTTCAAGCTCACATACCGTAGGCCCTATGCGTGCAGCGCGAGATTTTGCCTTAACACTGAGTAAACAAACCGTCGTGACTCGGCTCGCTGTTAGGCTGCACGGATCGTTGGCTGCTACCGGAATAGGCCATGGTACAGATCGCGCCGTTATTATGGGGTTGATGGGAGAAGTGCCTGAAAGCATTGATCCTGACAGCATTGATGTGCGGCTTAACGCTATCGATGAAGGGGCCCTTCTGATACTTGCGAACGGGCAGCAGGTCACTTTCTCGCGCGCCGATGATGTGCAATGGGATGAGGCCTGCCTGCCATTTCATCCTAACGCCATGGTCTTAAGCGCTTACTGCGATGACGCGCTGGTAGCGACTAATACGTTTTATTCCCTAGGCGGCGGCTTTTATGTCGATCAGGCGAAAGCGGATCAAGGTGAGGTCGGCGAAGACAGCACAGCGCTGACTTATCCTTTTAATACGGCCGCTGAGTTGCTTGGCCTGTGTCAGCAGCACCAGCTGCGCATTAGCCAGCTAATGCTCGCGAACGAAAAAGCCTGGCGTAGCGAAGCGGCTATTCGTGAGGAGCTGCTCAGTATTTGGCATGCTATGAGTGACAGCATCGAGAATGGCTTGCGTGCGACAGGGCATTTGCCGGGTGGCCTAAATGTGCGCCGGCGTGCGCAGCTACTGCATCAGCAGTTGCTGCATCCGCCTGAAAACCAGCGTCTGATTGTATCGAGCTTTACGGTGATGGATTGGGTCAACGTCTTTGCGCTGGCGGTGAACGAAGAGAACGCTGCCGGGCGGCGTATGGTCACCGCGCCCACCAACGGTGCGGCAGGCATTGTACCCGCTGTGTTGGCGTACTATTTGAAATTTGAGCCCGAGGCCAGTGAGGCTGACGTAGTGGACTTCCTGCTCACCGCCGGCGCCGTGGGTATTTTGTGCAAAAAGAACGCCTCAATTTCCGGTGCTGAGGTTGGCTGCCAAGGCGAAGTAGGCTCAGCCTGCGCCATGGCCGCTGCCGGGCTTGCTGAAGTGCTGGGTGGCTCCCCTGGGCAGGTGGAAAATGCCGCAGAGATCGGCTTGGAGCATAATCTTGGCTTAACCTGCGACCCGGTGGGTGGGTTGGTGCAAGTGCCCTGCATTGAGCGCAATGCGATAGCGTCCGTCAAGGCGATCAACGCTGCGCGTATGGCGATGCACGGCGATGGTGAGCACTTTATATCGCTCGATAAAGTGATCCGCACGATGCGCGATACGGGCCGTGATATGCAGGACAAATATAAAGAAACGTCTAAAGGCGGGCTCGCGGTTAACGCGATTGAGTGTTAAATAGCTGCATGGCGTTGCAGCGTAGTGTCGATATTGGCCACCAGATAATCAACCATTTGGCGGATCTTCGGCGATAGGTGACGATGGCGGGGATACACCGCCCATACCGCGGTATCGTGGTGTTGAAAAGGCTCAAGCACCGCTATCAGTTCGCCGCTGGCAAGGTAAGGTGCAACGTAATAGTCGGGTAGCTGGGCAAGCCCCAGTCCCTTGCGGGCAGCATCAAGTAGGGCGGGGCCGGAGTTGCCTGTCCAGCAGCCTTCTATGCGCACTTCGCGGCGCTGGCCGTTCATATCAAATAGCCAGTTAGGCCGCGAGCCAATCAGACAGCGGTGCTGACTTAGCTCCCCCAGTGTGTGAGGGCGAGGTGCTTGGCGAAAATATCCCTTAGAGCCGACGATATATTCGCGCCGGTCGCACAGGCGCCTAGCGATCAAGCTAGAGTCCTTTAATACCCCCATCCGAATCGCAATATCGTACCCCTCATCAATTAGCTCGACCGGGCGGTTAGTAAAGTGCATGTGAATGTCGAGCTGTGGATGTAGGCGTTGAAAATCATTGACGAGTGGGGCGATAAAGCGCTCGCCGAAGGTAGTGGCTGAGGTGAGTTTAAGTAGCCCGTTAGGCGTGGCCTGGAGTTCGCTAATCGCTTGCTCGGCATCGCGTAGCCCATCAAACAGATGACGACAGTGGTCAACGTAGATAGCCCCCGCATCGGTCAAGCGAATTTGCCGCGTGGTGCGATACAGTAGCTGTACGCCCAGCTGGTTTTCTAGCTGGCTGACTAAGCGGCTGATGTGTGAGGTCGACACGTTTAGATACCGAGCAGCGGCAGAAAATGTGCCCAATCGCACTACTTCCACAAATGCTTCGATGCGATTCCAGTGCTGCATGCTATTTCCTTGCCGTAACGACGATTGTTGCTGTGTGGCAATAATCTTATGAGTATATCCCGGTTTATCAAGGCCTCCCAGCTGATCTACACTGCAATCACACCAATTACGTCAAGCAGGCGGGCTTTGTCTGCTGTTGGCGATGCATTAGGAGTTAGTCAATGAAGTCACGCGCAGCTGTTGCATTGGAAGCGGGCAAGCCACTTGAGCTGGTTGAAATTGATGTACAAGGCCCGAAAGCGGGCGAAGTACTGGTGAAAATGGCTGCGACAAGCGTTTGCCACACCGATGCTTACACGCTTTCGGGTGCTGATCCGGAAGGTAATTTCCCCGCCGTGCTTGGCCACGAAGGTGCCGGCGTGGTTCAAGAAGTTGGCGAGGGCGTTACGAGCCTTAAGCCGGGCGATCATGTTATTCCGCTTTACACCGCCGAGTGCGGCAAGTGTAAATTCTGTTTGTCGGGTAAAACTAACCTGTGTGGCAGCGTACGC
This sequence comes from Halomonas sp. AOP5-B2-8, assembly GCF_052376475.1. Lineage (NCBI taxonomy): Bacteria > Pseudomonadati > Pseudomonadota > Gammaproteobacteria > Oceanospirillales > Halomonadaceae > Halomonas > Halomonas sp. AOP5-B2-8. The sequence goes on from NZ_JBQSVS010000002.1 coordinate 210,378, forward strand.
GCCACCCAAGGTAAAGGCGTAATGCCTGACGGCACCTCGCGTTTTTCGCTAGATGGCAAGATGCTTCATCACTACATGGGCACCTCCACCTTTAGTGAATACACGGTGTTACCCGAGGTCTCTCTGGCGGTGGTATCTAAAGAAGCCCCCATGGATAAAATCTGCCTGCTGGGCTGTGGTGTGACTACTGGCATCGGTGCGGTACTGAATACCGCCAAGGTAGAACCGGGCGCCACGTTGGCGGTCTTTGGCTTGGGTGCTATCGGTTTAGCCGTTATTCAAGGTGCGGTGATGGCTAAAGCCGGGCGTATCATTGCTATTGACGTTAACGCTGACAAGTTTGAGCTGGCCAAGCAGTTTGGCGCCACCGACTGTGTGAATCCTAAAGATTACGCCGATTCTATTCAGCAGGTGATTGTCGATTTGACCGACGGTGGGGTCGACTACTCCTTTGAGTGTATCGGCAACGTCAATGTGATGCGTTCAGCGCTTGAATGCTGCCATAAAGGATGGGGTGAATCGATTGTGATTGGTGTTGCTGGGGCCGGTGAAGAGATCTCCACACGGCCATTCCAGCTGGTGACGGGGCGTGTCTGGAAAGGTTCTGCCTTTGGTGGCGTTAAAGGTCGTAGTGAGCTGCCCGGTTATGTTGAGCGCTATATGAACGGCGAGATCAATATCGACGACTTTATTACCCACGATATGCCGTTCGAGAAAATCAACGAAGCATTTGATTTACTGCATGCGGGTAAGAGCATTCGTACCGTGTTGCATTACTGAGTATCATTACTGACACTATCGCTAGCATGTCTAAAACGCGGTGGGGGAGACCTCCCGCGTTTGCTGCATTTAGAGGAACCTGCCCATGAGCATGAGTGAAACTTTAGAACTGGTGTCCGCCAACCGTAGTTTCGGTGGCTGGCATAAGCGCTACCGCCACTACTCCCGCGCGCTGGACTGCGACATGATTTTTGCGGTTTACCTACCGCCTCAGGCCGAAAATGATCGTGTGCCTATGCTTTGGTGGCTCTCTGGGCTGACGTGCAATGATGAAAATTTCATGCAGAAGTCGGGCGCTCATCGCGTGGCAGCCGAACTAGGTATTGCTATTGTTTGCCCCGATACCAGCCCACGAGGCACTGATTTGCCCGGCGAACATGAAAGCTACGATTTAGGTTCAGGAGCGGGCTTTTACGTGAATGCAACCGAAGCGCCGTGGAAGCCTCACTATCGTATGTACGATTATTTAGTGGAAGAGCTGCCTTCTGTTGTACGCCAACATTTTCCGGTCAACGGGCGCGAATCGATTAGCGGCCATTCTATGGGTGGGCACGGGGCGCTAATTCTTGCGTTACGTCATCCTGGGCGCTTCCGTTCAGTCTCGGCGTTTTCTCCGATCGTTAATCCGATGAACTGCCCGTGGGGCCAGCAAGCGTTTACCGCCTATTTGGGCGAGGATCAGTCACGCTGGCGTCAGTATGATGCTTGCGAACTTGTGGCTAATGGCGCATCGCGCCAGCGTCTGTTTATCGACCAAGGTGAAGCGGATCAATTCCTGGAAGAGCAGCTGCAGCCAGAGCGTTTAGAGGCCGTTTGCGAGGAGCACGATCATCCTCTAACGCTGCGCCGTCAACCTGGCTATGATCACAGCTACTTCTTCATTGCCTCGTTTATTGAGGACCATCTGCGCTATCATGCAGACCACCTCATGAAGCGTTAAGGATACCTGGATGCTCAATCGCTCGCTGCGTCGTTTCATGCGTCTGCTATGGCGTTTTGTATGGCGCGGCCTGCTAGCGTTTGCGCTCTTATCAGTGGCGATTGTGCTGCTTTTTAGCGTGGTTCCCCCGCCGGGATCAATGGTCATGGTCGAACGCAAAGTGCAGAGTTGGATTAACAGCGAGCCAATTCGCATACAGCGGCAGTGGCGCAGCTGGGGTTCGCTTTCTGCGAATGCCAAGCTGGCCGTTATTGCCGCAGAAGATCAGCGTTTCCCTCATCACGGTGGGTTTGATTTAGTGGAGCTGCGGCGGGCATTGCAGGCTAGCCAAGACGGTGGGCGGCTGCGTGGCGCTAGTACGCTTAGCCAACAAACGGCCAAAAACGTTTTCCTATGGACGGGGCGAAGCTGGGCGCGAAAAGGCTTAGAGGCGTGGTTTACGCTGCTGATTGAAACGCTATGGAGCAAGCAGCGTATTTTGGAGGTATATCTTAACGTGGCCGAATGGGATAGCGGCGTGTTTGGCTTAGAGGCGGCTTCTCAGCATTATTTTGGCGTTTCTGGCAACAGTCTTACTGAGCGCCAAGCAAGCCTGCTTGCCGCTATTTTACCCAGTCCTCGTACGCGTAGCGCTGCCCGCCCAGACGCCCAGGTTGAACGGCGCAGCCAATGGATACGCCAGCAAATGCGTAATTTAGGTGGCCCAGGCTATCTAAATAATCTGTAAATGTTTTGCCGCTATGCCGCCTTGTCTCTGGGTTTTCGAACCACCATGACCACACCGACCAAAGCAATCAGCATGCCTCCCAGCCCTAGCAGTGGGAGGCGTTCGTCAAATAGCCACCACGCTTGAAGCGCCGTGACCGGTGGCACCAGGTAAAAAAGGCTCGCTACCCGCGAGGCTTCGCCCTTTTTTATCAATGCCATGAGCAGCAAAATAGCGGCGACTGAGAGAATCAGCACCAGCCATCCAAGCGTCAGTGCAAAGGTGATGGTCCATTCAACCTCGCGTGTTTCAAACAACAGTGCTCCACATCCCAGCAAAACCCCTGCTGCCAAATATTGAATAACAGCTCCTGACAGCAGCGGCATACTAGTGCAGTAGCGTTTTTGATACAGCGTGCCCACTGAAATACCTATTAAAGCGGTCGTCACACACAGCAGCGCGTTTATGCCGAAGCCATCGAAAAGCGATTCGCCAATCTCAAGCTTACTGCCCAGTACAAAGACGATGCCGATTAATCCCAGCATTAACCCTAGCCATTGGCGTCGAGTAAGCCGTTCGCCTAAGAGCGGCCCCGCAAACGCTGCGGTCAGTAGCGGCTGAAGGCCGACAAGAAGAGCCGCAAGGCCCGCAGGCATACCTAGACTAATGCCATAAAAAACGCCGCCTAAATAGGCCCCGTGGACCAAGCAACCGGCTACCGCGATATGCACCCATAGCATCGGTGATGATGGCCAGGAAATACGCATCGCCACGACGAGGGGCGTTAGCAGCAACAGCGTTAGGACAAAACGAATAAACAAAAACGTAAAAGGTTCTGCATAGGGAAGGCCGAATTTCGCACCAATGAAGCCAGTACTCCATAGCAGCACAAAAAGAATAGGCATGGCCGCAAGCCCTAACGAGGTTCGGTATTTTTTGTGCAAGCTATTGAAATTAATCACTATAGTTTTCCTGAAAAGAAGGGCGTAAGCGCGCATCAGTTACTTATTGTTCTTTTTGTTACTAACTTTTACATCATAAATTGAACCTGCTTGGATACGGCGCGTCACAGTTGGCACATCCATAACGTGTGAATGAGGTTTCTTATTATGCAACGTATAACTGCTCTGTTCTCTGCTGCCCTACTTGCCACTGGTCTGATGACGGCTACTGCCCACGCCCAGCAAGAGCAAGATCCAGCGCAAGATCCGATGGCTACACAGCAAGCAGCGCCAGCCCAGGATTTCTCTGATGATCAGCTCCAGCAGTTTGCCGATGCTTCTCAAGAAATTGCGGTAGTTTCGCAAGAGTACACTCAGCGTCTGCAGGAAGCGGAAGATGAATCATCGCAGCAGGAAGTGCGCACTGAAGCCAACGACCGAATGATTGAAGTGGTCGAAGACAGCGGCCTAGATGTTGATACCTTCAACGCTATCGGTCAATCCATTCAGCAAGATCCAGAGATGATGCAGCGCGTTCAAGAAATGGCCGGTCAATCATAAGGTCGATGAGCAAGATCCGCTGACATTATTTGACTTGATTCGCAAAAATTAATGCCAGTGTGGCCTTTGCCACTTAAAGCCCGGTGCTCTCAGCACCGGGCTTTTTGCTGTTAACTGCTTTTATTATGCGCACAGGGTTTACGTCCAGGGGCCATCCCTACACAATTCACCTTAACTTTTGAACGTTACGCTCTAGGAGATTCCATGGACGTTGAGCTGTTAGAAATACGCCAGCATATGGGGCGGTTCCCGCCTTTCGACGGCCTATCGGATGATCTTCTTGATACCATTGCCGAGCAGGTGGAAGTCAGCTACTTCAAAAATGGCAGCGCTATTTTAGTGCTTAACGAGATGCTCAATGATTTGTGCTATATCCGTAGCGGCGCTGTAGAAGTTTACCGTAGCAAAGGAGAGTTACATAACCGCCTGGGTGAAGGCGATATTTTTGGTCACTTTAGCCTGCTGCGTAATCACAAGGTGCGTTTCCCCGCAGAGGCTATAGAAGATACGTTAATCTATTTTATTCCTGATGTAGTGTTCCAGCGGCTGTGTGAAGAAGACGATCATTTTGCCGACTTTGTAGAGCTTGAGCGACCACGGTTAGAAACGATCGCTGAGCAGCAAAAAAAATCCAACGATATGATGGTCACGCGGATACGCAAGCTGCTTACCCGGAATCCGGTAATGGTTGAAACCTCGACCAGCGTTCAGCTTGCCGCACAGCAGATGAGTGAAGCACAGGCCTCTGCGCTACTCGTCATCAAAGAGGGCATTGGTGATAACCCACGCTTCAGCTTTCAAGATAGCGAAGGTCGAACCTGGCAAATGTGTGGCATTCTGACCGATAGCGATTTTCGTACCCGCGTGGTGGCTGAAGGCCTACCGCCGCAAACGCCAGTAGGCGAGGTGATTTCCTCACGGCTCATCACCGTTCAATCCGACGTTTCTGTCAATGAAGCGATGCTGACGATGCTGCGTAATAACGTGCACCACTTGCCTGTGCTGTATCGTCAGCGACCCGTAGGCGTCGTACATTTATCCGATATTATCCGCTATGAAACACACAGTGGCCTCTATTTGGTTAGCAATATCTTTAACCAGTCAAGCGTGCAGGGGCTTGCCCGTTTAGCGTCGGATGTCAGGGCCTCGTTTGTGCGTATGGTGCAAGAGGGTGCTAACTCTCAGATGGTCGGTAGCGCACTCTCAACGGTTGGGCGTAGTTTTACAAGACGACTGTTGGAAATGGCTGAAGCCGAGCTTGGACCTCCGCCCGTGCCCTATTGCTTTATGGTCAATGGCTCTATGGCGCGCAATGAACAGAGCATTGTCACGGATCAGGATAATGCGCTGATCCTTTCAGATGAGTTTAACCCTGAGCAGCATGATGCATATTTTCTCGCTATGGCAAACATTGTCAGCGATGGCCTAGATGCCTGTGGCTATACCTATTGCAAAGGCGATGTTATGGCCACCAATACGCAATGGCGTCAGCCGCTAAGTGTTTGGAAACGTTACTTCCAAGATTGGATGGCTAATCCAACGCCGGAAAGACTGCTACATAGCTCGATTTTCTTCGATCTGGATAGCTGCTATGGCGAGGATCACTATGTGGAAGCACTGCAAGATCAGATTGCTCTGACGGCGCCCAAATCGCCTCTCTTCTTAGCGGCTATGGCGCGTAATGCGTTAAACCGCACGCCGCCGTTGGGATTTTTTCGCACCTTTGTGATGGAGCAAGACGGTAAGCACAATAACTCCATCAATCTTAAGCGGCGAGGCACGGCGCCGATGGTAGATTTGGTGCGGATACACGCCTTGGCCTGTGGTTCTAAGGCACAAAACTCGTTTCAGCGTTTGAATGACATCAGTCACACGCAGCTATTGGCGACCGGCATGAGCGAAAAGCTGAGCTACGCATTTGAGTTTTTATGCATGTCGCGAATACGCCATCAGATGATTGATCTTCAAGAGGATCGTCTGCCTGATAACAATATCGAGCCAGAAAATGTTGAAGATAGCGAACGTCACACGTTGAAGGATGCTTTCCAAGTGCTCAGTAACGCACAGAAGTTTTTAAAATTCCGCTATCCGATGCCCGCCCAGCGGCAGGGGCGCTAGGATGCATGGAATACGCCCACGCCAAAAAATAACGCAGGCCGACTGGGCAGGTTATATGGCTCAGCGGCTGGAGAAAGCACGTAATCCAGCCATTCAAAATTTTTTTGGTACGTTACTTCCAGATCCTGAAACGCCTATTTCGCAGGTGCCTATGGTGGCGCTGGATATGGAAACCACTGGGCTTGATGAGCGGCGGCACGCGATCGTAAGTGTCGGCATTGTGCCGTTTACGCTAGACCGTATAAAACTCGCCGAACGGCGCTATTGGGTCGTTAACCCTTCGCGCCCATTGGCAGAAGCGTCCATTGCCTATCATCATATTACCCACTCCGAAATTGCGCAGGCACCGGACTTAGAGGCAATACTCGACGAGCTATTGATGCAGCTAGCCGGGCGCTTAGTCGTGGTGCATTTTCGCAATATTGAGCGACCCTTCTTAGATGCGGCCGTTAATGCGCGGCGAGGGGAAGGGGTGCTGTTTCCAATGATTGATACGATGTCTCTGGAAGCTAGGCTACACCGTCAAACGCTATGGGCCCGTTTTCGTCGCTGGCTGGGCCGCCCACCGGTTTCGATACGCCTGAATGCTAGCCGTGAGCGCTATGGGCTGCCTGTTTATCAAGGGCACCATGCGCTGGTAGATGCTTTAGCGACGGCAGAGTTGCTGCAGGCACAGATTGCTACTCACTATCGACCGGAAACGCCATTGAAAGATCTATGGTGCTGAGCGCATAAGATTGAAAGGCTAGAAAGCAAAACGGGCAACCCAGAGGGTTGCCCGTTTGCATTGCAGCGATAGTACTTAAGACAGTCCTTAAGACAGTTCTTAAGACAGTTCTTAGACCGCTTTAGGTTCGCTCATTAATCCTTTGATGATGGCATAACACGCCACCAGCAGGATAATAGTGAACGGGAAGCCGGTAGATACTGCCATGGTTTGCAGAGCGGTTAAGCCACCGCCTAGCAGCAGAGCAATCGCAATAGCGCCCTCAATGATCGCCCAGAACACGCGCTGAGGCGTGGGTGCATCTACTTTGCCGCCCGCTGTGATTGAGTCAATCACAAGAGAGCCTGAGTCGGATGAGGTCACAAAGAAGATAATCACCAGCAAAATAGCGATGAAAGAGGTGATTTGCGACAGCGGAAGCTGCTCCAACATGATAAAGAGCTGTAGATCGACACCTGCATCCCGCACGGCCGTAATACCCTGGCTCACAAATTGGTCAATAGCCGTGCCGCCAAAGGTGGTCATCCAGAGTACCGATACCAGCGAAGGTATTAGCAGCACTGAAATCAAAAACTCACGCACTGTACGGCCGCGTGATACCCGCGCGATAAACATGCCGACGTAAGGGGACCAGGAAATCCACCATGCCCAGTAGAAGGCCGTCCAGCCTTGGCTGAAGTTAGCGTCTTCGCGGCCAAACGGGTTTGACAGCGCTGGTAAGTGAACCGCATAGCTCCACAGGTTCTCAAAGAAGCCAGTTAAAATCAGCAGCGTCGGGCCGACAGCGATGACGAAGACAAGCAGCAGCGCCGCCATGGCGATGTTGATCTTGGAGAGCAGCTGCACACCCTTGTCGACGCCCGCCACAATTGAGCCAATGGCGATAATCGTAATCCCGATAATCAGCAGGATCATCGTGACATCGCTTTCAGGCGCGCCGAACAGGTAGCTTAGGCCCGCGGCTGCTTGGCTAGCACCAAGGCCGAGCGAGGTAGCCAAACCAAACAGCGACGCAAATACCGCTAAAATATCGATGACATGACCTGGCCAGCCCCAAACGCGCTCACCCAAAATTGGGTAAAACACTGAGCGCATAGAAAGCGGCAGGCCCTTGTTAAAGGCGAACAGCGCTAGCGACAGTGCCACAATCGCGTAAATCGCCCAGGGGTGTAAGCCCCAGTGATAGATAGTCGCTGCCATGGCGAGCGATGCAGCGGCGGCAGGATCACCTTCGGCACCGCCTAATGGCGCCCAGTCACTGCCACTGAGTGAGGTGCCAAAATGTGTCAGCGGCTCATTGACGCCGAAGAACATCAGGCCAATGCCCATGCCTGCGGCAAACAGCATTGAGAACCAGCCCATGTAGGTGTAATCAGGCTTGGCATCAGCACCGCCAATACGGATTTTACCCAACGGTGAGAAAATCAGGCCAATACAGAGAATGACGAATATATTCGCCGCTGACATAAAGAACCACGCTAAATTACCGGTCAGAAAGCCGAAAATAGCGTCATAAATAGGCGCGATAGTGTCTTGTAGCGCCAGTGTTAGTACCACAAACAGCAGGACGACGATCGCCGAAATGCTGAACACCTTTCCATGTAGGTCAAGATTAAGACCCATGGTAGTGGTGGTAATGTTGTCCTGACCGATCACGTAATCCGTGTCGATTAGATTAGCCGCGCCATCTGGAGAGCGTATGCCCTCAGAGCTCGGCTCTTCAGGGGAGCGTTTATCGTCGTGGTTATCCACAGGAGCCTCTCTATGGCGATCAAAAAATAGGGTGTACAGAAACCAAAATGTGGTCGTCAACCAACATCGAATAGCGCATGGTTAGTCGCCCACAATAGCAAATCTGTTAGCAGAGCATTCAACGTATTATGCTTCGCCTTGCATAATAAATAGATTTACAACGACGGCAGAGGGCAAACGTCCTTTGCCGTCGTATCGACAAGCTTGTTTAGCTGTTTAGTCTTAGCTACCTAGCCACTGTTCGACTATGTCTTGGTTGTCTTCAATCCACTGTTTAGCATTTTCGTAAGGATCGCTTCCATCTTCCTGATTTAGCAGCATGACTTCGCCCATCTGCTCTGGTGTCCACTCGAAGGCATCGAGAATTGCATAGGCTTCGGGCATGTCGTCCTTCAGGCCTTGACGAACGACCGTGTGAATCTGCTCCGCACCACCGTAAACGTTTTTCGGATCATCTAGGTATTTAAGGTCAAAGCGCGCGAACATCCAGTGAGGGGTCCAGCCGGTGACAACGATATTTTCTTCGTTGTTGATGGCGCTAGAAAGTGCCGCTGTCATGGTGGCACCACTGCCACTACGCAGGTTCAGCCCAAGGTCATAGGTATCCACAACCTTTTCGGACAGCGCCATCAAGCCTGCACCGGGGTCAATACCGATGATCTCGCCATTAAAACTGTCGGCGTTATCGTTAAGATCAGCAATGGAGTCGATATCGGCGTACTCGGGCACGACGAGGCCCAGCTTAGTGCCGTCGAGATTAGCGCCTAGATCTTCAGTGCTGTCGCCTACGCGTTCCATGTATTCAGCGTGGGTGGTCGGCAGCCAAGCGGCAACGATAGCGTCCGCGTCACCCGTAGAAAGCGCCTGGAACATGGCCGCTGCTGAGAGAGAGGTAAGGTCAACCTCATAGCCCGCTTGTTCAAGCACGGCGGCGATAACGTTGGTGGAAGCAACTTCAGATGACCACTCCACGTAGGCCAGGTTAATCGAGCCTTTGTCTTCTTCGGCTTGCGCCGCGCTGCTAACCGCGATACCGGTTCCGGCTAATAGCGCCAGCGAGGCCATACGGATGCGGAGGTTCAATGTGCGATATTTCATTCACGTTCTCCCTTGGGTATAGATTTATTAATGTGTCGTTCTACTGCTATTTGCACTATTGCCGTGTTTTCCTGAGCGACTGTGTTAAGCGATCAAGCAACATCGCCAGAATCACGACCGCAATACCTGCTTCAAAACCATCACCAGGGCGCAGACGCTGAATGGCGCGCCACACCTCGCTGCCTAGCCCATCTGCACCAATCATCGCGGCAATCACCACCATGGAAAGGGCGAGCATAATGGTCTGGTTAATACCTGCCATCACCGTCGGTAACGAGAGTGGCAGCTGTACTTTGAATAGTTTCTGGCTCCGCGTTGCGCCATAGGCGTCGGCGGCTTCAATCAGCTCTACCGGGACTTGGCGAATACCTAGCGTTGTAAAACGTATCGCTGGCGGCATTGAAAAAATAACGGTCGCGAAAATAGCCGATACCGAGCCAATGCCGAAAAATGGAATCGCGGGAATCAAATACACGAAAGCCGGCATGGTCTGCATAAAATCTAGCGTCGGCATGATGAACCGATAAAGCCGGTCCGATAAGGCCGCTGTGATGCCCACCGGTAGCGCAATAATCACGGCAACGAAGGTAGCAAAGACGACCAGAGTGAGCGTCTCAATCATAGGGTTCCACAGCCCCAGATTCCAAATCAGCGCTAGGCCAGCAATAGCGCCAATGGCTAAGCGAGGGCCGGCCAGTTTCCAGCATAAGAGCGCAATCAGCGCCAGCAGCGCCCATTCAGGCAGCCACATTAAGCTATCGTTTAAGACATCAATGCCGGTTTGAGTGAAGCGCGAGATGCCCCGGGTTACCGAGGAGTATTCGCTGGTCAACCAGGTCAGGCCCGTTTCGATCCAATTACCAAGCGGAATGCGAGGGATATCCATTATTGCTCTCCTGCTCGTGCCAGTTCATCGAGTACCGCGCCTTTTACCACCACGCCCAGCAGCTGCTGTTGCTGGTCAGTAACGGCGATGGGGAAGCTTTTTTCACTGAACATGGCAAACAGGTTATGCAGCGGTTCGTCCATGGGAACTTTGCGGAAATCTTGGGTTAAATAGGGGGTGATGGAGCTGGCACCTTCGTCAATTGCGCGGCTAGCCGCATCAGCCTCTAATAAACCGAGCAAGCGACGGTCACGGTCGACAACATAGATAGAGTCGATGCTATGGTCACGCATACGGTGTAGCGCAGTGCGGGGGCCATCGCTATCGCGAGCAGTCGAGCGCAACGGTCGCATAGCACTTTCAGCGGTTAATATGCGTGCGCGATCAACGCCTTGGATAAAGCGTCGTACGTAGTCATCTGCCGGCTGGGTGAGGATCTCTTCGGGCGTGCCAATTTGCACGACTTCGCCATCTTTCAGCAGCACGATCCGGTCGCCAATGTTGAGCGCCTCATCGAGATCGTGAGTAATGAATACCGTGGTCTTTTGCATTTTAGACTGCAGCTGCAAAAGCTCTTGCTGCATGTCTTTACGAATCAGCGGGTCGAGTGCCGAGAAGGCTTCGTCCATCAATAGCACCGTCGCATCGTTGGCCAGCGCGCGCGCTAAGCCAACGCGCTGCTGCATGCCGCCAGAAAGCTGATTAGGATAAGCATTCTCCCAGCCTTCAAGGCCAACCTGCTTGAGCGAACGGTGGGCAATTTCATGCCGTTCTGCCTTCTCAACGCCGCGGATCTCTAGGCCAAATTCAGCATTCTGTTGAACGGTACGATGAGGAAAGAGCGCAAAATTCTGAAACACCATTGAAAAGTGGCGGCGACGGCACTCTAAAAGCGCCTTTTCTTTTAAGGTTGGAATGTTCTCACCGTCGATGATGATCTCACCTTCGGTGGTTTCAATAAGACGATTGAGACAGCGAATCAGCGTTGATTTGCCAGATCCTGACAGCCCCATGATGACTAGCAGCTCTCCTTCATAGACATCAAAGGAGATATTGGAAAGCCCGAGTGTCTGGCCTGTTTTTTCCAAAATCTCTGGGCGCTTCATGCCTTGGTTGCGAAGCTCAATGGCTTTTTGGGGATGCTTGCCAAAGACTTTACTTAAACCGCGCACTTGAATTTTGACGGGTCGTGTTTGATCCATCGACGATGCCTTTTTGTTGAGCAGAGTAGCCGTGCAGCGTCACTCCGTTTAGACCACATGAATGAGAGGGATCATTGCAATGGAGGCAGCGATACACTCTATCCATAAAAAAAATAAGAGATTCAGCTGAGTGATTTATTATTAATTATTATACATGGGCGGGCTCAATGTGTCACAACGGCCCGTTCAACGCGGCAACTAACGCCACATGTGTCATTTTTTACCCATTTAAATATGAGTGGTAAATAATATAAGCAATGTTTTTTATTTATTAAGATATTGTTTTTAAAGCTATATTTTTTTTAAAAAGATAAATGGCACGCGAAGTGTATGGAAGGCATATCAGTAATGTTTCAAGTTAAAGCTGTCTACCGGATAGCGAGCTTCATTAGTTTCAAGATTAGAGGTGGTAATTATGGACAAGCAATGTGACCGCGTTAATAACGATCTGGCTATGACCGATAACCAAACCACTTTAGATCAGCAGTCATCCAAGCGACCTCACTGGATGACCCTATGCATGATGGCAACGGCCGCCAGCGTTATCGTATTGGCTGGCTGTGGAGATAGCGGCGACGACGCAGCTGTACCGCCCCCTGCTGAAGAGTCTGCTCCACTTGAGCAAGATACGACGGCTGAGCCCGCCGCTGGAATGAACGAAGAGCCTGCTATGGATATGGAACAGGACCCTGGGTTAAATGACGATCCTGCTGCTCAAGGTTCAATGAATCAGAGTACAGGGGCCGGGGCTGAAGGTTCTATGTCTTCTGAAGATCCTATGTCTACCGACGACACCATGCCCGGAGACACAATGGATGAGCCTGCTGAAGGCACCATGAACCCTGATGAAGATGAGGCGGGGTTCGGTGAAGGCACAGATCCAATGCCTGGTGACAGCAATGCAGACGATGATGAAACATCAAGTAATACGTAAGCTCTGTTTTCAGCTCAGCCTCAAGGATGAGGCCAGCACTTGAACAGGAAGTACCAGTCCCTACGATGATAAGTCGACTCAGCTGTCTGTTCCCTGCGGCTGCTCCACACGATTTATCATCTTTTTCGCCCCCGCGCCCGCGGGGGTTTTTTTATGTCTCTTTTGTGGTTTTTAGTTTTGTATAGCGATTAACGTTCTGGCTGGCGCCATGCCTGCTATTCTTCGTTGTCTTCTAAGCGTCGGTACAGCGTTCTGCGAGCAATGCCCAGTACTTCGGCCGTGCGACGTTTATTGCCGCCAGTAGCTTCCAATACTTTGTTTATATAGCGTTTTTCAACTTCTTCTAAGCTGGGCCAGCGGGCGGTTGCGGGTGTTGATACCTGGCTTGCCGCGAGCACTTCGCCGCTAAGTGTTGCCACTAGCGGAGCGCTCGCATCAGAAACGGAGTTGACGCGCAGCCGCTCGGGTAGATCTTTATGGCTGAGTGAACCGTCTTCACTCAGCGTCACTGCGCGCATAATGGCGTTTTCTAACTCGCGGACGTTGCCTGGATAGGGGTAGTTAAGAAGGCTGTTGAGTGCTTCCGGCTCAAATTTTTCTATATGCTTACCCTGAGCTTCGGCATGCTTATCGATCAGTGTAAAAATGAGATGCTCAATATCAGTGCCGCGTTCGCGCAGCGGCGGGATGCGTAGCGAGAAAGTCTCTAGGCGGTAAAACAAGTCACTGCGGAAGTTTTCTTGCTCTATTTCTTTGCTTAAGTTGCGGTGCGTCGCTGCAATAATGCGAACATCGACCGGCTCTTCTCGCTCACCACCCACCGGGCGTACGGTTTTTTCTTGCAGTGCGCGCAGTAGCTTGGCTTGAAGGTTAATCGGCATTTCACCAATTTCGTCTAGAAATAGGCTACCACCTTGGGCGCTATGAAATAGGCCTTTACGCGCTTCGTTAGCACCGGTAAACGCGCCCTTAACATGCCCAAAAAATTCGCTTTCCATCAAGTCAGCCGGGATGCTTGCGCAGTTGACCGGTACAAACGGTTGGTCCTTGCGAGGGCTTTCCTGGTGAATAGCGCGGGCCAAAAGCTCTTTACCGGTACCGCTTTCGCCTAAAATCAGAATCGGAGCAGCGCTTTTTGCAAGGCGTGATGCATCGTGAAATAGCGCCTGCATCACCGAGCTCTTGCCCACTATGCCGTGGAAATGACTGATGTTGGTATCGGGGGAGACGGCCAAACGCTGCCTTTCCAATACGCGGAATACCGCATCGCGAATGGCATCAAGATCCAGCGGCTTGGTCAAAAAATCGTCGGCGCCCAGTTTTAGCGCTTCGACGGCTTGGTCAATGGTGCCGAATGCCGTAATGACAATAATACCCAGCTCACTGCCTGCTTGGCGTAGCTGTTGAAGCAGTTGAATGCCGGTCATGCCAGGTAGCCGCACGTCCGTGATGACTAGCGAAACCGTGGTATGGCTCAGTAAGGCAACTGCCTCTTCTGCGCTAGGGACACCCAGCGTTGTGTAGCCGGCATCCTGCAGCTCTTCTTCTAATAACTCACGTATCGCGGTGTCGTCTTCCACCACTAGCAAAGGTAAAAGGTGTTCCTGATGGGTCACAAATGTTGTCCTCACGCGGATGCGGTTTCACCAAGGGGTAGCGTAATTTCAAATCCAGCGCCGCCAAGAGCACTATCAAATACGCCAATCGTACCGCCGTGGTCGTTAATAATGCGATGTACCATGGAAAGCCCCAAACCGCTGCCTTGGCCAACGGGCTTGGTGGTAAAAAATGGATCGAACACTTTAAGATGATGGGGAGTGGGGATGCCTGGGCCATCATCTTCTACCCATATGATTAGCTCGTGATCGTTCTGTTGGGCGTGTAGGCGAATGCAGCTGACGTCGGGTGCTTGTGCCGCATTGCGCAGTAAATTGGTAAGTACCTGAATAATTTGTTGGCCGTCCGCTAATAAGTTGGGTGTCGGCGATGGTAATTCAATGACCAGACGAATATTGCGTGGCTCTAGTTCATCCTCCACCAAGTCGCTGGCGCTCTTAATAAGTTTATCGAGCGCCTGTCTGCCTTTCTCAACATTATGCTGGCGGCCTAGTTCCATTAGCTGGCGCACGATCTCAACAATACGTTCCACCTCACCGCGAATTCGGCCCAGCCGGGCGCGCTCGTCATCGCCAATCACATCGCGTCGAGCAAGGCGCTGTGCCTGGCCATTAATGACCGTCAGCGGGGCGCCTATCTCATGGGCAACGCCCGCGGCCAGCACGCCTAATTCAGCGAGTTTTTTCGATTTTCGTAAGCGTTTCTCAAGCTCAATTTCGCGCCGCTGACGGTCTTCGATATCGTGATCCTTCCCAGCCATCGCATCCAGCATGCCGTTTAACCCCGATGCAAGGCGGCGATATTCGGTGGGGCCATCTTCGACCGCGCGCTGACTACGATCTCCGCCTTCTACCAGTAGCATAACGTGGAGTAATCGATTAAGGGGGCGCTCTATATAGCGGCGGAACCCCCACCAAATACTGAATACGATTCCCCCTGCACCCACCACAAATACCAACACGGCGACGATGCTAATAAAGCCCGTGTAGGTTTCGATGCCAGTATTAAGCCGGTTGACCTGGAGCACGCCGTACACGGTACCATTTTGGGCGCGTAATGGCGTTAAGGCAGAGTAATAGTTCCAGCCATCGTGCTCACGATAATTGCTATAAAGATCGTCGCGTTCAATGACCTGCTGGATTTCTTCACGGCTAAAAATGTCTTTGCCGAGACCCAGTCCATAAATATCGCGTCCATCGGTATCAAACACATAGGCACCGTAAATGCGGTGGAAAGAGAACGCTGACTGTAGGGCTTCTTCAAGTGATGTATCGCTGCCCGGCGTGATGGAATAGCTAAGTGAGGTGCTTAACGCCCGGGTAATAATTTCGACTTCGGTCTGTAGTTTGGAGCGTACGTTGTCTTCAAGCGACTTAATGGCGACTAAGCTAAAGACCACCAGGATCACAAACAGCGGCACAATCACCGTCAGAATAATTAAATTGCGTAGTCGCATGCGATATCCATGTTGGCCTTAATACTGCGTAGTGACGGGCAGCGTTGCTGGTTCGGCCCGCAAGTGAATGGGATGACTATTGATCGGTTGGCCGCAGGCGATATAAGCCACCCTGCGGGTCATCCGTCAGCACATAGATAGCGTCGTCCGGACCTTGGCGCACATCTCGGATACGCCCTATCTGGCCTTCCAAAATCAGCTCCTGTTCGATGACGCTGCCGTTCTCTAAGCGCAGGCGCAGCAGTTTTTCGCTGCCTAATCCGCCAGCCAGTAAGCTGCCTTCCCAGTCACCAAACGCAGCACTGGTCACTTCAGCAAGCCCCGCGGGTGCAAAACGGCCTTCAAACACGTAGGCAGGGTCGGTCATGCCGGGCAGTGAGGGTTCACCAATAGGCTCATTCGTGGCGTAGTCATTGCCTTGGCTGACGTTGGGCCAGCCGTAGTTAAGGCCTGCTTCGATATGGTTGAGCTCGTCGCCAGTGCTCGGGCCATGCTCTGAGACCCAGGCTTCGCCGTTGCGCATTACCGTCATGCCCTGAATATTACGATTACCCATAGAATAGATTTCATCTAGGGTTGCATCATCATCAACAAAGGGGTTGTCATCAGGAACGCCGCCTGTGTCGGTAAGGCGCAAGGTAGAGCCCGCATGGTCATCGCTTGCCTGGGCGCGAGAAGGGTCACTGCCGCGATCGCCGATACTCATTAATAGCGTGCCATCAGGCAGCCATGCTAGACGGGAGCCGTAGTGACGCCCAGGCCCTGAGGCGCGATCTTGTGCAAACAAATGTTCAACCTCACCCAGTTCATTGCCCTGCCATTTGACACGGGAAAGTGCGGCCCGGCTGTTGCTGCCGTCGGCCTTGCTCCAGGTAAAGTAAATCCAGTCGTGGGTGCCATCGCCACTAGCCTTTCCAAAATCGGGATGCAGCACGATATCCAATAAGCCACCTTGACCTTGGTTATTCACCTCGGGCATGCCTTCCAGCGTGCTGATGTCACCACTTTCAGGGTCGACTAGCTTCAACTGCCCGCTCCGTTCGCTAACCAAGTAACGGCCATCGGGTAAAAATGCCACGGCCCAAGGGTGTTCAAAACCCTCGGCTATAAGCTCAATCGAAATATTGAGAGGATCGGTTTCCGATGAGCCTTGAATAGTTTCTGCATTCGCTGTGCTAATCATGCTCGCCAGCACTAGTCCACTAACGGCAGGGATTCGTAAGCGGGAGGTTAGACTCGTCTGGCTCACATCATGCATAGCGTGTCCTCTGGTGATGGTGTCAACGCAAATCAACATAATCGGTATGTCTAGCAGTGACTCTTCTTCAGTGCGGGGGTTCCGCTAAGCAGGCTTAAATGACCAGCTTACATGAGCAAGGCGAGTAGTACCGGCAGATAAATAAGCGCGAGTAGCGTAGAGCAAAAGACGAGGCTTGCCACATAAGCGGGTTCACGCTGGGCGCGCTGAGCAAATAGATAGTTGAACACCGCCACGGGCATGCACATCTGCACCACTAAAATGCTTTGTGCCAGTGGTGGTAGGCCGACCCAGCCGGCGATAAACCAAGCGGCTGCAGCGGCGAGCGGCACGCGCACCAGGCTAAAGCCCAAACCTGAACGTAGGTTTTTAACCTGAATGCTGGCCAGTGACACGCCCAGCGTAATCAGCATAAGCGGTACCGTGAACCCTGACATTAAGTCCACCGTGTTTGCCAGCCATCGCGGCAGTGAGGTGCCGGTCAGTAGCAGCGCCATAGAAATGATAATGGCGTAGACAGTGGGTGTCTTGATAAGGGTTTTGAACGGATTGCCCTGGCTATTAAGCGCAGCGCCTAGAGTAAACTGAAACAGTGACACGGTGACCATGACCGTGATGCCGTAAGCAAACCCTGCACTACCAAAGGCATAAAGCACTACGGGTAAACCCATATTGCCAGTATTGGGGTACATCATGGGAGAAAGCAATACGCGCCAGTTCCGGCGCAATAGTTTTGCTACCAGAAAGGTGGCCGCTCCCATGGTGATGATCACCAGCGCTGAGGCCAGCATTGTTTGGCCAAACGTAGCAGCATCAATGTCAGCACCCGCCAGCGAGGCTAGTACTAGCGATGGTGTGCCGATGTTAAACACTAGCCGGGTGATGAAGTCGACCGGGTAGGGCTGGCCTAAACGTATCCATAGAAAGCCAAGTCCTGCACCGGCTAGTACGGGCGCCATAACGGCAAAAAGTTCGGCAAGCATTTACGGTCCTTGGCAGTCGTCAGCTAGCTATTGTCGTTAATCAGTGGACTAGCTGGCAAGGCAAACACGCCAATGACATTAAATCGCGGCGGCGGAGGCTTTCCATTGTAGCGGTATCTGGCTACGCAAAAATGCTAGCAGTGCGTGGGTACGTCGCGTTTGATGACCGTACGCGTAAAGCAACGTAATGGGCAGCGGCACTGGTTCCCAGCCCGGCAGACAGTTAATCAGCTCGCCAGGATGATGCTGTTCACGCTTTTCGGTTAACCAGTGAGATAAAAGACCAATGCCCTGGCTACGCGCGATGGCATCAATGTGAAGACTCGTGAGGTCTACCTTTAGTCGCGAGCGAGGCGGGTGAAATGTATATTCGCCATGTTCAGGGTGAGCAAGCATTAACCCATCTGAGGTCGACCCTAGCAAATCTATCCATGCATGCTGGTTAAGTTCATCGGGACGTTGGGGTATGCCAGCGTTAGCTAAATACTGAGGGCTGGCATAAAGGCCTCGGCTTAAGTGCCCCAAATGCTCCTGATTTAGCCCGCACTCATGGGTTGGCCCGAGCCAGACATGCACGCGATTGCTGTCCATTTTCGTGGGTGGCGTCTCGCGGGTATGCAGCGTCAATTTTACTTTTGGATGACGATTTAAAAAGGTATGCATGGCGCTTGCCAGCCAGCTGCGGGCCAGCGCCCCGTGCACTTCTAGGGTCACTTCGCCGCTAATTTCCTCACGCAGCTCCGCAAGCGCTTCCTGACTGTGGGCAGCCATGGCCAGAAGCTCGGTGCAGTAGGTATGAAACAGCAGCCCGGCCTCTGTTGGAATTAGGCGGTTCGCTTGGCGCCTCAACAGCGGTTGATTGAGCCGTGCTTCTAGCTGGCTAATTCTACGACTTAAGGTCGACTTGGCTAACCCGAGCTTTTGAGCGCTGCGTGTCAAGCTGCCCGTCGTCATCACATCGGCAAAAGCAGACAGTTCGTGGAAGTCATACATTGTCAGGCCCGCAGCGATTAAGGGTTGTCTATTGTGCCATTTAAAAGATTGAATGCAAATAATTAGCATTCATTATTTAATGAAAGTGCTGCTTGTTATCGCTCTTAAATAAATACACAGCCGCTAATAAAAAGCCCCACCATGAGGTGGGGCGAAGGATCAAATCAGGGTAGTTCGTTAAGCAGGCACTAGAAGTTGAACGTTAAGCCCAGATTGTACTGGCGGCCATCTAATACGACGCCATAATCATCATTGGTCACCTCTTTGTTGGCGATATTATAGAGGCCTGCTTTCACCTGTGCGCGGTCAGTTAAATCATAAACGACACCGGCATCGACGAAGCCATACCCTGGCGTGCCATCACCCATGCTCGTCCGAGCTAAATAATCACTTGTGGAGCCACGGTAATTGCCTTGTGTCCATAGGCTTAACTCAGGAGTTGCCTGCCAGTTAACGGCAAGATTGAACATATGCTCAGGAATTTTATTCAGTGGCTCGCCAGCAAATTCGCCGGATTTTTGTTCTGAGTCGGTATAGGTATAGCTAGAGCTTAGGCGCACATCTTGGGTAAAGTCGTAGTCTAGTGTGAGCTCTACGCCCTGCATCTCGGCTTCGTCGATATTCCGATAAGTGCTAAGAAAAACATAATCATTGCCGGCGTATGGGCATTCCCATGTGGAAGGATCGTTGCGATCCGCGTTTGGTGTGTTGCAGTAGCGATCCTCTGCAATTTTATCGTCAAACTGCGTATGGAATAGCATCATGCTGGAGCTAAGGCGTCGGTCTGGGCTATTAAAGATAAAGCCGGCTTCATAGTTTGTGCTGGTTTCAGGCTTCAGCTCTTCGTTCCCAATAATGAGTGCGCGTGAATGGGGAGCGGGAGAGCCACCGCCGCCGGTGCCGCGGCCGAAGCCTTCTGAGGCGGCGGCAAGCCCAGGCTGGGAATAGCCGGTAGATACGCCGCCCTTCAACGTCCATTCAGGCGTTAGGTGATAATTGGCATAAACGCGCGGCGAAAGGTGGCCACCGAATAGTTCGTCGTCGTCGTAACGCATACCTGTGGTAACGCTAAAGGCATCCGTAAGGCTCCATTCCATTTCGATGAACAACGCGGCAATCCAACGTTCTACGTTACGCATAGCATTGGGGCTATTGCCAATAAGCCCATTGGTATCATCAACAAGCTCTTCCTCTCGGTACTGACCACCAAAGGTCAGCATATGATCGCCCCAGAAGTAAGTTGATTGGTTATTAAGGGTTGTGACTTCTTCACGCTTTTCATCAGGTGATGGGCTGACGCGCTCCGAAATATCGTGTTGCAGGTAGGTGTCCGTCATAAAGGCACCATAAGTGCCTTTATGACCAAGGGTGAATACATCCTTATCGTAGCGATAAGTACTCGAAGTTGCGGGGTTGCCACGGCTATCTATCGTGGCAATGCTTCGGCCCGGGTTGTGTGTGAATTCTTTAACCGATGATGTGTAGCCGAAACTGTACTCGTTCAGCTCGTCTGGTGTGAGTATTAACTCAGCACCGATCTGGCGTGTATCGCTGTCAGGGGTGCTTTCGGCGTTATCGCTACCGCCTAAGTAATCACTCTCTTCTGTTCCTTGCCAGCTACCATGAACGCGTAAACCCAGCAGTCCTTCTATTAGCGGGCCGCCTGTATAGAAGCTAACTTGCTGCGAGTCGTTGTTGATATCGTTGAGAGAGTGGGTGTACTCGGTGACAACTTGGCCTGACCATTCTTCTGGCACGCTTTTGGTAATAATGTTGATAACGCCGCCCATTGCTTGAGAGCCATATAGCGAGGACATAGGGCCGCGGATGACTTCAACACGTTCAATCATTGCAATGGGGGGAAGGCCGATTTGTTTGCCGCTATCCTGGCCGTTCGTATTGACGGACCGACCGGCGGAAATGGGGCGGCCATCAATCAAATACAAGGTATAGCTATCATCCATACCTCTGATGCTGATGTCTTGAGCTCCACCTCCACCAGTAACATAAACGCCTGGGATGTTTCTGACCGCATCCGTAATATCACTATAGGATTGGCGATTCAGCTCCTCCCCGCTAATCACCGAGATGCTGGCGGGAGCATCGGCAACGGACTGCTCGTACCCAGAGGCGGTAACAACCATCGGGTCGAGAGTGGCGTTTTCTTGTGCGACAGCAGCAGCAGCTATGGCCATAGAAGACAGGCCGATGGCATTTGCTAATGCACGACGAGAGAAGTGAGGCATTTGAGTTCCTTGGTATGATATTGCTTACAGATGCTCATGGTTTTTTTTATCATATGAGATGTATTGTCATATGGGATATTTATTCTATTGCTAATAGTTCCACTTTTCGAGGCAAAAAAAATGAACATCCTGTTCTGCTTTGGGCAACTGAGCGCAGCGATAGAGTTTTGATGCTGCGCTGTCTCCTGGCGATGGGTTTATAGGCATAAAAAAGCCCCGGCGAAGGCCGGGGCATCAAGTCAGCATTGAAACAGTAGCAAGTAGGAACGGGTTAGAACTCGTAGGTAGCCGAGACCCAGAGGCTGCGGCCATCTAGGGCAACGCCGTCGGTAGAGCGGCCCGTTTGGCTAAAGTTGTAGGCCCGCAACGTTTCACCGTTATGCTCGAAGGTATCGGAGCTGGTGAAATCTTTATCAAACAGATTATAAATAGTGCCGGTTAACCGCACGCTGTCAGACACACGATAAGAGCTACGCAGGTTGAACAGCTCATAGCCATTCAGTTTATTGCCTAGCTGCTCGTAGAGTGACAGCGTCTCGCCGGAGGTCGGAAGGCCTGCAGAGAAGCGCTCCCGGGAGGAGTAATACTCTCCTTCTAAGGTGGTGCTCCAGCGGTCATTAATGGCCCAGGTTAGGTCTGCGGTGAGTTTGTGGTCAGGCGTATTAGTGAGCACCATTCCTTCGTTGTCGCCGGAGGTGATTTCAGAATCTGTAAAGGTATAGCCGCCGCTAACACGCCAAGCCGGCGCAATTTGGTAGCTTGCGGTAAGCTCTACGCCACGCGTTTCAGCTTCGTCAATATTGGTTAATTGGCCAAAGCTTTCTTGCTGCGTAAAGTTACCCACGCTTAAGCAATTAGCAAGCCCTGCATTTGGGGTTTCGCCGTTACTCACGAACTGACAGTTGGGCAGGTCTGCCGCGCTGGCGATCCGGTCGGTAAAGCGGTTATAGAAAACGGTAGCACTGGTGGCAAAACCGCTTTGGTTGTCGTAAATAGCACCGATTTCGTAGTTGGTGCTTTTTTCCGGCTCTAGATCAGGGGAGCCGAGATTGACCGTGGTGCCTTGGCCGCCAAAGCCATTGATACCATCGTGAAGGTCGTTGAGTGATGGCGTCTTATAGCCGCGGCTCACGCCGCCTTTCAGCGTCCAGTTGGGCGTTGTGCTCCATACAAGGTAGCCGCGCGGGCTAAAGTGGCCGCCAAAGGCGTCGTGATGTTCATAGCGCCCGCCGACTGTCAGGGCAAGATCATCTCGCAGCAGCCACTCGTCTTCGGCAAACAGTGCCCAGCTGGTTTGTTCGAAGGTGATATCGCCTGCTGTTCCATCCTCTAGTTCGGCGTCAATATACTGCCCGCCAATGGTGGCCATATGATCGCCGATGGGGGCAACAAACTTGGTATCGACAATAATGTCGCGGTTTTCAAGGATGCGATCTTCGCCGCCTTGGGCCTCGTAACCAAAGTCTGGGGCGCTACCGGCGGGTAGGGTACGACCAAAGGTTTCGGTAGTGCTATGGGTAATGCTGCTTTCCCAAGTGCCCGGCGCATAGCGCCCCGTGTGGCCAATAGCAATCTGGTCACGGTTAAAACGCAGCTCATCCTTATAGCCATTAAAGGTGCCTGGAGAAGGGTTGCCTCTGCGGTCGGTGCCGTCCTGAGTGCCTAAGCGATTATCGTCGTTTGAATAGGTTTGGCGAGCGCGCTCGGCATCGACCCATAATTCGTTGTTTTCATCTGGCGTTAAGTTTAAGCGGCCGCCAATGGAGTAAATACGTGCTTCAGACGGGCGTGGGTCACGCCCGGCGCTGTTTTCAATCATGCGTTCTGAACGGTCGCGGTCAAACAAACGGCCGCGCAGCTGCAATCCAAGCGTGTCCTTAACCAATGGGCCTGACGTATAGAGATTGACCGCGGAGCTATTGCCGGCATCGCGGTCTTCTTGAAAGGTATTTTCGACCGTCACCGAGCCAGCCCAGTCCTCGCCTATGCGGCGAGTAATAATGTTGACTACCCCGCCCATGGCGTCGGAGCCGTAGAGTGTCGACATCGGCCCGCGAATTACCTCAATGCGCTCAATAGCCGAGAGCGGGGGCATAAAGCCGGTCGAGGTTTCACCGAACCCGTTTGGCGTGACACTGCCCGATGTGTTCTGGCGGCGTCCATCAATCAAAATCAGCGTGTATTCGCTGGGCATGCCGCGAATGGAAATATTTAACCCGCCGGTTTTACCTGTTCCCGAGCGCACATCAACACCAGGAACATCAGCAATCGCTTCGGCAATGTTGGAAAACTGCTTAAGCTCCAGCTCTTCACGAGATATAACCGAAATACTGGCTGGCGCACTATTTACCGATTGCTCATAGCCAGCAGCCGTTACCACCATGTTATTGAGCTGAGCGGTTTCTTGGCCATAAGCAGCTGGGGAGATAGCGGCAAGTGCGATGGCACTGGTTAATGTAAGGCGAGTAAATTGTTGCATGACGAACCCCGTGATAATACGATTTGCTTGCTAATGATATTTATTATCAAATAGGGTTTGGATTCTAAGAAGAAAAGTTCCCATTTGCGATGCAAAAGTATGGAACGATGCGTTGCGTAAATTGCAACTTTGGCGCGACTAACGCTGTTGCCAAATATGGAACATGGCATTCAGGGAAATAGTAGTGCAAGTGATTTTGAGAATCGTTACTATTCGCTATCTGGATTGTTATTTGCCAATCAATTTATAGCGATATTTAAAAGTAGGGGACCTCAATGCTGCGTTCGGTACTACGTCATGGTTTAACAGGTGTGCTATTCACGAGCCTTATCGCCAATGCCCAAGCGCGTGAGCTGGATACCGCCTTTGGTAAAGTGGAGGTGCCTGATTCACCGGCGCGCGTGGTGACACTTTACGAAGGTGCCTTGGACGCCTCGGTCGCGGTTGGAGTGACGCCGATTGGGGCGATCGCCACGCGGGGCGGCAATGAGGTGGCGACCTATATGAGTGAACATATTGATACTCGCCAGTTGGAAATGGTGGGCGTTGCGCGCGAAACCAATATTGAAGCGGTGCTTCGCTTACAGCCGGATCTCATTCTGGCTACCCCGCAGCTTCCCGAAGAGCAGTATCGATTGCTTTCGCGCATTGCGCCCACCGTTGTGCCTGAATCAAACGGCCTGTCGCGTGAAAACTGGAAGGCCGAGTCACGCCTTTATGGGCAGGCCCTGGGTAAAGAAGCCGAGGTGGATGAGGTGCTTGAAAGCGTTGAGCAGCGCGCGGCTGAGCTTAACCAGCGCCTAAGCGAAGCCCAGGTGAGCGGTACGGCCTACTTGGCTCGCTGGATGCCCGCAGGGCCCATGGTGATGTCGTCTGAACTGTTTGCAACCGGTGTGCTGGCTTCGACCGGTATCAGCGTAGAAGACGAAGGGCTAGTTAAAGAAGGCAGTGCGCATAGCGATATTCTGAGCCTTGAAAACCTGTCTATGATCGACGGCGACTGGCTGTTTCTCGCCACGCTTAACGACGAAGGCCAGCAGGCACTGGATGCCGCTGAGCAAAGCAGCGCCTTTACGCGTCTCAACGTTGTCCAGCAAGGTCACGTGGTGCCTGTTAATGGCCAGGTTTGGAGCAGCGCCTCTGGCCCGTTAGCCGCCCAAGCCATTTTGGACGATATCGAAGAGGCGTTGTTGCCTTAGATTCTCTTGCTACCAGCGCTCTTGCTATTGAAGCGCTGGGTAACAATATGCGTGGCACAACAGTTTTCGGTGCAAAGATTCTTGTTATAAACGTCTTTGGTATACAGATACGCTCGTGAAGGAATGGCCATGAAAGTCTTCGCGCGTGCGAAACGCCTTAATCAGCGCACGCTATTGTTATGCCTACTCACCGCCCTTGTGGCGGTGAGTCTCGTTAGTTTACTGGTAGGGGCGGGCAACGTTTCGCCGTCTCAAGCACTCTCGATGCTGCTGGGCGGCGAGGACAGCGAGGCGTATTTCGTGGTCTGGGAGCTGCGTGCGCCGCGTACATTAATCGGTATTGCGGTGGGCATGGCGCTGGGCGTTTCGGGGGCACTTTTACAAGCGGTGGCCCGCAATCCCCTTGCCGAACCTGGCTTGCTGGGTGTCAGCGCTGGCGCCGCTTTTGCCGTGGCGCTAGCGTTGGTGCTGGGAGCCAGTGCGGCAACGCTGCGCATTTCAGTGGCGCAGCTGGGGGCGCTGATCGGTTGCATGTGCGTATTAGGCGTTGCTCGCTGGCGCGGGGTCGGCAATGATCCCATTCGCCTGGTACTTGCAGGGGCTGCTTTTTCAGCATTGCTCGGGGCCATGACCTCGTTAATGCTGCTATTTGATCAGCGCTCGGCCGATGAGGTGCGCTTTTGGGTGATTGGCAGCTTGGCAGGACGCCGTTTGGAAGACCTGTTGGCCGTGTTGCCATCGGCGGTGGTGTGTAGCGTATTGATAGCCCTCATTGCGCGTCCGCTTTCGGCGCTGGCGCTTGGTGAGCGTATGGCGTCGGGGCTTGGACATCATCCTCAGCTCATCCGCGCTTTGGTGGTACTTTGCGTGGCGCTGCTGGTGGGGGCGGCAACGGCGATTGCCGGACCCATTATCTTCGTTGGATTGGTGGTGCCTTTTATCGCCCGTGCTTTTGCCGGGCCTGATATTCGCCGCACGCTGTGGTTTTGCTTGCCGATTGGCCCTTTGATTATTCTAGCGGCTGATATTATTTCGCGTGTGGTCGTCGCGCCTTCTGAGCTTCCGCTGGGGGTTCTTACGGCACTGTGCGGCGCGCCGGTGCTGATCGCCGCCGTGCGTGCCCGCCGCCTGCCTACGTTATGAGCTTTTTTATGAGTTTTTTTTATGAGGCCACGCTGGTTGAAATCTGATCTCAGAAAACTCAGGAAAAATAGCGCCGCTGCGCTGGTGTCTATCGCGCCCACGATGAAAATAGCCTCGAATGACGATGAATCCGTTAAGCCGCCTACCGGCTACTGGCGGTGGGGCGAGCGCCGAGCTAATGGTGCCAGTGTTCTGATTGAACGCCGCGCCGTTTGGGTCAACAGTGCACTGATGGTCGCGTTAGTATTCGCCGCTATTGCCTACCTGTCCCTTGGCAGCCTGACGCTTATGCCTCGTGAGGTGATCATGGCGCTGGCGGGGCAGGGCGACATGATGACTGGATTTATGGTTCAGGAGTTGCGCCTGCCGCGCTTGGTCGCGGCTTGCCTGACCGGCGGGGCATTCGCCCTGGCCGGTATTCTTATGCAGACACTGGCCCGTAATCGCCTGGCGACGCCGGGCATTATTGGCATTGATAACGGTGCCACGGCGTTTGCGGTTGCCTCGGTTGTGGGTATGAGTGTCTCTATAGCACCTTCGACCATGGCCTTGACCGGTGCGGTGACCGCCGCGGTGCTGACATTTGGACTCGCGGCGGGGAGCGGTACTCAGGGTTATCGCTTTATCGTCGCCGGTATCGGTGTTGGCGCTGTTTTCGGGGCGATCACGCAGCTGCTGCTGGCGCGGGTCGCGATTGATACCGCCAATGCCGCTTACCCGTGGACGGTCGGGTCACTGAATGCGCGTTCAGGTGGTTCCGTTCACCTATTGGGCGTCGGCCTAGCGGTGGGTTTTGTGACGGCACTGGCGTTAGCCCGCTCGCTGACGATCCTACGTTTTTCCGAAGCGACGGCTAACGGGCTTGGGGTGAACGCCAAAGTAAGACGTATCCAAATACTGCTGTTATCGGTGGTATTAACGGCGCTTGCCGTTGCCGTTGCCGGGCCGGTTGGCATGGTGGGGTTGATCGGGCCTGAAATTGCGCGCGCGCTTTCTACCCCACGCCATGTGCCGGTGGTCGCGGCAACGCTTGCCGGTGCCCTGGTGATGGTGCTGGCCGATTTAATGGGGCGCACCCTGCTGGCGCCGATTGAGCTTCCGGTAGGTATTGTCACCGCTATTATTGGCGGCCCCTGGCTTTTATGGATTTTGATGCGGCCGCAACGGAGTCACGCATGAACAATTTTGAAACGCCGCCGACGCTGGCTACCGATGCGCTGAGCATGGGCTACGGCGCGCGGCGGGTCATTGATGGTCTGGATATACACTTGCCTAGCGCAAAGGTAACGGCCATTGTCGGGCCGAACGGCTGTGGTAAGTCAACATTGCTGGCGGGGCTGGCTCGCCTGCATAAGCCCGATGGCGGTTGCGTATTGTTGAACGGTGAGGATATTCAGCGATTGCCTTCTCGCCAGCTGGCCACTCAGCTGGCGCTGCTGCCTCAGGAAGCCGTCGCGCCGGAAGGCTTAACCGTGACCGAGCTAATACGCTTTGGCCGCCAGCCGCATCAAGGCTGGCTGCGCCAGTGGTCGGCAGAAGACCAGCGTGTTGTTCAGCATGCGCTTGAAGCGGCAGGGCTAGAAGATCTGGCTGATCGGCCCATTGAGGCGCTTTCCGGCGGCCAGCGCCAGCGTGCCTGGATTGCCATGACCATCGCTCAGCAAACGCCGCTATTGCTGTTAGATGAGCCCACGTCTGCATTGGATCTTGGTCATCAAATCGAAGTCTTCGAATTGGTAAAAGAGCTCGCCCATCACGGCCGTACCGTTGTGATGGTGCTGCATGATCTTGCCAGCGCGTGCCGCTATGCTGATCATCTAGTGGCCATGCGGGAAGGGCAGATAATCGCGCAAGGGCCGCCCGCTTCAGTGGTGACACCAGAGTTAGTTCGCACGCTTTATCAAGTAGAATGCACGCTAATAACCGACCCCGCGACCGGAAGCCCTCTGTTGGCCAATGTGCGGCGCTCGCCTGCGACAGCTTAATCGGCTGTCAGTTAAGTGGTTGTCTCGTCGCTTTAGCCGCACGCTAACAATCTCAAATAAGGAACACTTGTGTCCTCTCCTGCACACAGTTTTCAGGCTTTAGTTCGGCTGCTGCGCTACGCCAAAGGCTATCGGCGGCGCATTATTGCCGCGACCACCTGTTCAGTTATCAACAAGCTGTTTGATATTGCGCCAGAGATTTTGATTGGTGTCGCCATTGATGTGGTGGTGAACCAAGAGCAAAGCTTTGTGGCGAGCCTGGGTTTTGAGACGCCTCACCAGCAGATCACCATGCTGGCGATACTGACTTTTGTTATTTGGGCAGGGGAGTCGCTGTTTGAGTATTTGTTTCAAATCCTCTGGCGCAACTTAGCCCAGCGCCTGCAGGCGGATATGCGCCAAGACACCTACGAGCATGCCCAGCGGCTCGATATGGCGTTCTTCGAATCGAAAAACTCAGGCCAGCTTGTGGCCACCATGAACGACGACGTTAACCAGCTTGAGCGTTTTCTAGATGGCGGTGCCAATGCGCTTATTCAGGTGGTCGTCACCGTGGTGGCGGTGGGCGCGGTGTTCTTTGTGCTTTCGCCGCTGATCGCGCTGTTAGCCTTTACGCCTATTCCGCTAATTATCTGGGGCGCGTTCTTCTTCCAGCGTAAAGCCGGGCCGCTTTATAGCGATGTGCGTGAGAAGGTGGGCGACCTAGCCAGCCGGCTGTCTAACAACCTTAGCGGCATTGCGACGATCAAAAGCTTTACCAGCGAAGACCGCGAAGCGGAACGTCTGCGCCAAGCCAGCGAAGCGTATGTCGAGGCTAACCGCCGGGCGATTAAGGTCAGCTCAGCGTTTATTCCGGTGATTCGTATGGCGATTCTAGCGGGCTTTCTGGCCACCTTTACCGTGGGTGGCATGATGGCGCTCAACGGCTCTCTGAACGTCGGTGCGTATGGCGTGCTGGTATTTCTGACCCAGCGGCTGCTTTGGCCGCTAACCGGCCTGGCCCAGGTGATCGACCTGTTTGAGCGCGCCATGGCCAGCACGCGCCGGATTCTTGACCTGCTCGAAGTCCCAATCACGGTTAAAGATGCCAGCACCACTCCGCTCACCCAGCCGGTGCGTGGCGACGTCACGATTGAAAATGTGAGCTTTCATTACGCGACCAGCCGCGTGGGCGTTGATGGAATTGATCTGCATGTGCCCGCCGGCAATACCCTGGCGCTGGTGGGGGCCACTGGGTCGGGTAAATCGACGCTGATCAAGCTGCTGCTACGTTTTTACGACCCAGAAGCCGGGCGCGTACTGATCGACGGCCAACCTATTATTGACGTGAGTATGAAGTCACTGCGCCAGTCCATTGGCTTAGTCAGCCAGGACGTGTATCTCTTTGAAGGCAGTATTCGAGACAATATCACCTATGGAAAGCCGCAGGCCGATGAAGCCGAGATTATCGACGCTGCCAAAACCGCTGAGGCTTGGAGTTTTATTGAAACATTGCCTCTGGGGCTAGATACACCCGTTGGGGAGCGCGGAGTGCTGCTTTCTGGCGGCCAGCGCCAACGGCTTTCACTCGCGCGAGCACTGCTTAAAGACCCGCCGATCTTGGTGTTGGATGAAGCCACTAGTGCAGTGGACAACGAAACCGAAGCGGCCATCCAGCGTTCCCTAAAGCGCATTGCTCATGGGCGTACGGTGATTATGATTGCCCACCGGCTTTCTACCATCGTTCACGCTGATGAAATCGTGGTAATCGAGAAAGGCCGTGTCGCTGAGCGGGGCAGCCACGCCAGTTTGCTTGCCACCAACGGGCACTATGCCGCCCAGTGGCGCGTACAAACCGGAGAGGCTCTGGCAGGAGACGTAGAAGTGCTAAGGTCTTAAACGCTTTGTGTCATCGTTATCGATTCACTAACAGCGCGTTAAGCGTCACCGGCACGTTCTCATCAATTTCTTGATAACCCAGCATCGACAGCACGGTACGCACCGTGCTGTTTTCCATTAGAACCTTGCCATCGATGGCCATCGGTTCAGCGTGGGTAACCCGTATTTCATTCAGGCCTTCGCGGGTAAAGCGCAGCGGCACCGACTCCTGCTGATTAACCATATCGGATTCAACCCTAAACTCCAGGGTCTCGACCAGGGATTCGCCAATGTCCAAATTGTCTAGCTGCTCAGGGGGCATTTGCGCCACTAGCGTGACCAACGTGGTGTTTGCCAGCAAGCCAATCCAAGGCGGCAGTTCGCTAAAGCGCTCAAGTACATCCGTTTGGCTCAGCTTTAATGGCAGCCGCAGCGTACCGTCGCTGGATACAGTGCCCTGTAGGTCGCGTATTTGGTGGTGATGCGTTTGCGGCGCTGCGCCGTTTAGCTGAGTAATCGACGCCTGTACCTGAGACTGAGCAGGATCAAGCTGCCAATCAGCGTGTACCGGTAGGGCTAACAATAAAGGAAATAGAGCAATCAATGCTTTCACAGCGCGCCTCCGCATAAAAACTGTCCACAAGTACGTTGAGCTACCCGCAAAATTAAGAGCCACTCAAATGAGTAAACACTACCCACAAGACCCCCCATACCGTATAAAGTGCCACAGCAGCATGAAGATAGCGCAATGGGGCTAGCCTCAACCCGTCACATTCGCTATGATATGCACGCTTTTCGGGCCTATAGCTCAGTTGGTTAGAGCAGGGGACTCATAATCCCTTGGTCGTCCGTTCAAGTCGGACTGGGCCCACCATTTCTATACTTGTCTATTTCAAATAGCAGCTCATTCAAATAGCAGCTCATTCAAATAGCAGCTCATCTTACGTCCTGTGCTTTACCGCTCATTATTAGCAGAACCCGCATCCCCCTTTTCAGTAACTGCTAACAGCAGGTCCGTTAGGGCTGTTAACGCTCAAAATCTCTAGTTGCCCCGGTAATCCCTCCTCTCTGTTTCAATACCCTTAGTTGCTTTTATTAGCAGGTTATTAGCAGGCATCAATGACGCTCAAATAGTCAGCTATTTACGATTGGATTGGCGCAAGCCCGCGGGCAGGTTGCTTGCGCGGTACGCATACCGGGCTGCCGCTTTCGGGGTCGTGGAGCACGCGTGCATCTAGGTCAAATACGCGCTTTAGGTTTGCGGCGGTAAAGATCTCGCTGGGCGGGCCGCTGGTGACTATGCGGCCATCACACATCATGACTAGATGGTCGGCGTAGGCGGCGGCCAGGTTCAGGTCGTGGAGCACTAATAACAGGGTGCGACCATGTTCGTGGGCGAGGCGAGATAGCAGCTCTAGAAGATCGACCTGCACCTTTAAATCAAGAAAGGTGGTGGGTTCATCGAGCAGAATTAAATCGGTTTTCTGCGCTAGCACCATGGCAATCCAACAGCGTTGGCGCTGCCCACCAGAAAGCGCATCCACGTTGCGGTCGGCGAACTCGGTAACGTTGGTGTAAGCCATTGCCTCGCGAATGGCCTCGGCATCCTGCTTAGTGTCCTGGCGCCACAGCGTCTGATGGGGAAAGCGGCCCATACCAACTAGCTGTTTAACGGTTAGCCCTTCAGGGGCGATGGGCCCTTGGGGGAGTATGCCAAGCCGTTTCGCCACGTCTCGCGTATTGCTGTGGTGAATGTCCTTACCATCTAAATGCACGTGGCCGGCGCTGGGCTTAAGCGTTCGTGCAAGCGTTTTTAAAAGCGTCGATTTGCCACTGCCATTAGGCCCTAAAAGCACCGTTAACTTGCCTTGCGCTATGGCGATATCCACGCCTTTTAATACGGGGCGAGTCTCGTAGCCAGCCGATATGGCTTCGCCGGTTAATCGAGGCTGTTGGTCTGAAAGGTCGGTCACGGGTGGGCTCATTGCATGGCCTAGGCAGGCAGCACCGTAAGGTAAAACATTCTCATTTTCAATATTTAACACTTTACGTTAGTGGGCGCTTACTAGGTAGTGCCATCGTCTACAGAGTAGCGAATCATAAACGCAAGCAAGATGATTGCAAAAAAGTGAACGGTGCGTTCAGGTTTGGTAGACCTGAATACGTTTATATGCATAATACAATCATTATCATTTGTATATGTATTACGCTTTCTCTCGATCGTTCACTCCAAAGGTATAAAAAGCACATGCGCATTAAGAATCGTCCAGTGTTTTGGCCAACGGTAACACTCGCTGGTTTGGTGGCTATGAGTCAGGCCCACGCGCAGAATACGGCTGTATCAGATTCACAACGTAGCCGTGGTG
Organism: Halomonas sp. AOP5-B2-8; assembly: GCF_052376475.1. NCBI lineage: Bacteria > Pseudomonadati > Pseudomonadota > Gammaproteobacteria > Oceanospirillales > Halomonadaceae > Halomonas > Halomonas sp. AOP5-B2-8. Next base: position 242,605 of record NZ_JBQSVS010000002.1, read on the forward strand.
ACGCCGATCAAACAATGGTCGTGACCGCCTCACGGACTAATGCCACGAAAGACGATTCTCCCCAAACGGTGCGCATTATCACTAAAGAGGAAATCGACCAGCAGCTGCAGATTTCCAGCGATTCATCGCAAGTATTAAGCAACCTGCTGCCGTCCTATTCGCCTAGCCGCCAGAAGATGAGTGGCAGCGGCGAGACGCTACGCGGACGCACCCCGCTGATTTTGATTGACGGTATTCCCCAGTCTAATCCGCTACGTCCCACAGGGCGTGAAGCACATACCATCGATTTTTCCATGGTTGAGCAAATTGAGGTCATTCAAGGTGCCAACGCCACCAATGGCGTTGGGGCGGCTGGCGGCGTGATTAACCTGATTACCAAGCGCCCGGAGCCAGGCTCTTACAACCAGCATGCAGAAATTAGGGTGACAACCCCTACCAGCGAGCTGGATAGCGACACGCTGAGCTATGAAACGAATTATGGCGTGAGTGGTAATACCGGCGATATCGATTATCTCTTCTCGGCGAGCGTCGAGAGGCAGGGGCTTTTCCTCGACGGTAGCGGTGATGCTGTCGGCGTCGATAACACGCAGGGCGATCTGATGGACTCTCGCTCCTATGACTTTTTGGGCAAGGTGGCCTACTGGATCGATGATAATCAGCGCCTGCAATTGACCCTGAATCACTTTGATATTGAAGGGCAAAATAATTACGTCAGCGTGACGGGGGATCGTGCCAACGGTGTGGTGACCACCTCTGAGCGTGGAACCCCAGAGGGCGATGTGCCTTATAACCGCGTGTGGACGACGGGGCTGAGTTACGATAACTACGATCTCGCTGGGATGCGCTTAAGTGCTCAGGTGTTCTACCAGGACTATGAGGCACTGTTTGGCGCGACCAACTCCGGGACCTTCCAAGACCCTGCTATTGCGCCAGTGGGTAGTTTTTATGATCAAACGTTGGCGACGACTAGCAAATTTGGTACCAAAGTATCGCTGACTAAGGATGATCTATTTAGCGACCGGCTCACGCTGACCGGCGGCTTTGATACACTGTTTGATGAAACGGAGCAGTACCTGTATCAATCTGACCGTACCTATGTGCCGTCGACAGAGTACACCGATCTTTCGCCTTTCATTCAAGCCGAGTTTAGGCCCATCGATTCGCTGCTTTTATCCGCTGGCGCCCGTTATGAATATGCCAAGCTAGATATCGGTGGCTACCAGACCGTTGCGGCTAACAATGGCGTTGAGGTCGAAGGTGGTGCCCCCAGCTTCAATGAAACGCTGTATAACGCCGGGGTTGTGTGGAAGCCCGTTGATAACTGGAGCCTCTTCGCCAACTACTCCGAAGGGTTTGTGATCCCAGATGTAGGGCGTGCACTGCGTGGTATTTCGACACCCGGACAGTCGGTCAATAGCATTGATAACCTTCGCCCCATCGTCACCGATAATGTTGAGACCGGCGTACGTTTTGAGAACGGGCGCTTAGCGGCTGAGCTAAGCTATTACGAATCGTCCTCTGAGTTCGGCAGCCGCCTGACGGAAATCGATGATGTCTTCTTTTTGAGCCGCGAGGAAACCGAGATTAAAGGGCTGGAAGCCTCGGTGGATTATCAATTTACCGAGCAGCATTCCGGCCGCGTGGCCTACTCACGTATGGAAGGGCGTTTTGACAGTAATGAGGACGGTAGCCTAGATTCCCAACTGTCAGGGCTTGATGTGTCGCCGGATCGCCTGGTCGCCAGCTGGTCAGCGAATTGGACGGATGAACTCTCGACGTTTGTACAGGCAAACTATGCCTTTGATGAAACCTTTGACGAGGAAGATCGTGAGTTTGATGGCTATCTGTTAATGGATGCGGCGCTGGGATATAAACTGCCGGTCGGGCAGGTCAGCGTGGGCGTTGCCAACCTGTTAGACGAGCAGTACGTCACCTACTATTCGCAAAGCGCGCTGGTTAACGACGAGCGTTATTTTGCAGGGCGTGGCAGAACCGTTACCTTCGGCTATCGTTTGGATTTCTAACGCTGTCGGCGCGTTCTATGCAGTAGATAGACAAAGAAGGGCGCGCCGATGCCTGCTACGAAAATACCCGCAGGCAGGTCTTTCGGTAAGAAGGCCACTCTGCCAAGCAAGTCGGCGTACAGTACGATCAGCGCGCCGACCAGCGCAGAGGCGGGCACTAGCCGTGCCATATTACGCCCCACCAGCCTAGCCGCTAGGTGGGGCGCAATCAGGCCCACAAAGCTTAAGCCACCGGCGAAGGCCACCGCGGCACCGGCTAGCGCTACGCTACAGGCGAGTAATATCATCCGACTGCGCAAAATCGGCACTCCTAGCCCTTCGGCAACGCTGTCACCCAATGCCATGGCATCCGCATGACGCGCAAAGGCCAAGCAGATGGGCACAGGCACCAATAGCCACGGCAATATTCCTTCTACATCCTTCCATTGCGCGGCATACAGGCTGCCGGTTAGCCATACGTAGGCGGTCATGGCGGCGGCGTCATCGCTGATCACAATCAACAGCGTGGTACCTGCGCCAGTGGCTGCTGCAAGGCCGATACCGACCAGCACCAAGCGTGATGGGTTGATGCCGTTTTTCCAACTGAGGCTAATCACCAGCAGCGCTGATATCAGTGCGCCTAGCATGGCCGCGAAAGGCAGCCAGTGAAGACTAAAATGGGTACTCAGTAACGCTAAAAAAAGCACTGCCGCTAACGCCGCGCCGCTGGTAATGCCAATCACATCCGGAGACGCCAGCGGGTTGCGCACAATGCTTTGCAGAATAGCTCCCGCCATCGCCAGGGCAGCACCAACGAGTATTGCCAGCGCAATGCGAGGCAGCCTCAATTCCCAAATGATAAAGGTAATGTCGCTATTTTGCGGCGCGGTCAGGGCGCCCAGTACCTCGAGCGGCGGCGTTGGAAAGCTACCTAAGCATAGCGAAAGACCGGCGCTAGCCGCTAGTAACAGGCTTAGCAAAAGCACGGTGGATTTAGTCATTGGCTAGTCATCTTGCGTCGCGCCAAATAAATAAAGAAGGGCGTGCCAATGAGGGCCGTCATCACACCCACCGGCACTTCTTGCGGCGGCATTAAAAACCGTGAAGCCACGTCGGCCAGCAGCAGCAAGCAAGCGCCGAGTAACGCGCAGCTGGGCAACAGCCAGCGATGGTCAATACCAAAGATGCCTCGCGCCATGTGGGGTACGATCAGGCCCACAAAACCAATCATGCCTGCTAATGCAACAGAGCTGCCTGCCAATACAATCACGATAAGCCCTAACAGCAGTTTGATCGTGGCTGCCTGCATGCCCAGTGCCGTAACCATGTCGTCGCCTAGCATTAATGCGTTTGCGTGGCGCACTAACAGCGCGCTCAGCAGCATTGCAGCGCCGAAAAGAGGCAATAGCGGCGTGACTAGCGAAAGGTCGCGCCCTGACACCGACCCCGCCAGCCAGTAAAGGACGCTTTCAAAACTTTGCTGATCCATCACCAGCAGCCCTTGGCTGAACGAGACAAACATAGCGGTGACGGCAACGCCCGCTAACACAACGCGAAGAGGCGAAAGCTCGCCGTGACGGCCTCTGCTGAGAATGACCACGAGCGCCGCGGCGACAAGCGCGCCTAGCAGTGCGGCCCACACATAGTCAGCGGGTGTACGCAGCGGTAGGAAGGAAACCGCGACCACCACAAAAAACATTGCACCTGCGTTGATCCCCAAAATCCCCGGTGATGCCAGCGGGTTGCGTGTCATGGTCTGCATGAGCGCCCCGGCAATAGCTAAGCTGGCGCCGACCAGCGTGGCAATCACCGCGCGGGGTAAGCGCTCGGTGAATAAAATGATGTGATCGATTTGGGTGGGGTCATAGTGATGAACTGCGGCCGCTAATGATGCCAGCGGAATGTCGGTGGTGCCGAGCATAACGCTAGCGAAAAAGGCCGCAAGTGCCGTCAAGGCTGCTAGTAAAAGCCCCAGGCTTTTTGCAGTGCGGCTGTTCAGCATGTCGTTTGCTCCACGCTAGTGGCGGCAAGAGCGCGGCAGGCTTGGCGGGGCAGCGGTTGCGTCAACCCATAATGGCTATAGAGTTCATCTAGCATGGCATTTGCGGCCAGTATGCCGCCGCCCATCATCCAGCTCACGGGTTCGGCTTCATACACGCGCTGGTTTTGAACGGCGCTTAATTGTTGCCATAACGGGTGAGAAGACCAGTGGCGGTAATTATTAGCAATGGCGGCATCGTCTGGCTCTAGCAGTACAAAGATGACGTCGGCATCCAGTGCCGGAATATTTTCAGTGCTGGAAAGCTTCATACCCCAGCCCTGGGTTTGTAGGGTATCGGGTTGCTCAAAGCCCAGTTCATCTAAAATGGAGCCCGCAAAACCACTGGTATAAATGCGAACGTGGTCGCTCTTGAAGCGAATGACGGCAACCTTTTGCGGCCATTCATTGCCCATTTGGGCGGCTATCTGCTGGCGAAAATCAGCAACCCGAGCGTCCCAGCGTTGCAGTAGCTCGCTTGCCTGTGCCTCTCGCCCGGTGGCATTGGCGATCATGGTAAGCGTTGTTCTGAAGCCGAACACGTTAGGCGCCGTCACCGTGGTGGCGATAGCGCTCAATAGCGGCGCTACGCGGGCATGACGAAAATCGCTGGCAACCACTAAATCAGGCGCGAGCCAGGCAATTTTTTCTAGGTTGGGCTGAGTTTCTAAGCCTACGTGCTCTACGTTAGTAAGCGCGTCACGCAGGTAGTGATACATGGGTTTTTCTAGCCAGGAATCGACCACACCAATGGGCGTAATACCTAGGGCGACGGCACTATCGGTCGCGCCCTGATACAGCGTGACGATGCGGGCTGGCGTAGTGGGCTGCTCTTCGCTAGCCTCGGCAATGGCGTAAGCCAGCGTTGCACAGGCCGCCAGTAGCACGCACCGTAACATTTTGCGGTAATGGCGGTGAGCGTTCAGGTTGAAGATCACTTTCAGACCGGCGGAAATTAGAGAGCCGCGATGATGTCATGCAGCAAAAGTCAATGCAACGCATTATCAAATGTGAGCGGCTATTTGCACTAGGCCAAAAACGGCCACCCCAGCGGCCACGGGCCAGCCTAATGAGCGTAGCCGCGACCATACTGCCAGCGTGACGGAAAGCCCAATGGCCGTTGCGATCCAGGCAATAGCACTGGGATTAACCGGCATAATCGAAACGCCCAGTACAGCGGCAATCATCAGTGGGCCGAGAATACCCAGCCACTGAGGCATATTATTGATGCCGGTATCGCTATTGAGGCGGCGCTGCATCCATAGGAAAGGGACGACGCGCATTAACAGCGTGCCGATGGCGCACGCTATAACGGCGATCCATAGCTCGGTGCTCATAGCGTGCGTCCTCCCGCCTGGAACTTCACGATATAGAAACACAGCGCGCCGCAGGCAGCGGCCAGCGGAATAGCCACATTGCTCCAGCCATAAAGCGTGAATAACAGTGCTGAAAGAATGGTGCAGCCCATCGCCAGTGCCCAGCGCTTATCGGTGAAGCGCGGCGCCACCATGGTCAGAAATAGTGCGGGCAGAGCAAACGGCATAACCTCGCCAAGCAGCGGCCAGCGTGCGGTTAACGTTTCTCCTGCGGTGGCGCCTACTACCGTGCCCACTATCCACACGCCCCATGCCAGCAAAGAGGCCCCCATAAACCAGCTAAAACGCTCGGGCGCAGACAGCTGAGGCAGCCGAGTCAGGGCGAGGGCAAAGACCTGGTCGGTTAAACCATGCATTAACCAAGGCCAGTGGCGGCTGGGTGGCAGCCATGACGCTAAATTAGGACCGTAAACGACATGTCGTACGTTGATGAGCAGGGTCATTGCCACCACTAGCCATAGCGGTGAACCCGCCGCCACCATGCCTACAAATAGAAACTGCGATGCACCGGCGTAAACAAGCGCTGAAATCGCGGCGGCTTCCCAGGTGCTAAAGCCTGCTTGAGTCGCCACCAGGCCAAAGGAGAGTGAGACCGGTATATAGCCTCCCAGCAACGGAATGGCTTCCCGGACACCTTGTACGGTTGAGCGAATAGGTGTGTGACGAGCAGGCTGGCTCATGGCGTATTGCCTTTTTCACCATAGGTGATGGTCATTATTAAAGTGGCCTCCACGGCCTGGGTGCGATAAAGATGCGGCTGGTCGGCGGAGAATGTCACCGTCTGCCCTGGGGTAAGCGCTATCGTCGCGCCATCTGGCCCCGCTTCCAGGCAGCCGCTAATCAGCGTTAGCGACTCTCGGGTTCCAGGCGTATGAGGTTCGGCGTGGCGAAGCGTATGGGGCGCACAGCGCATCCAGTAGGCATCCACTTGCGGGATGCCTTTGCCTTGATCAATCAGGCGCACCTGAACGCCATCCTCGCCTAGCGGCACGGTAATTGGGGCTACCAGCGTGCCGAAGGGGACATTGAGCTGTACCGCCAGCCGCCAGATAGTATCCAGCGTGGGGTTGCCGTTACCCTGCTCAAGGCGGCACAGGTTAGATTTAGCGATGCCCGCGTCATTGGCCAGCTGCGAAAGCGACCAGCCCCGCTCCATGCGCAGCGTCTGCAGGTGTTGACCTAGGGTACTGAGTGAAAGCTTATCCATGACGTACCGCCCAGCTGTTCTTTATATAGAACGTTCTATATAAAGAACGGTAGCCTGTCAACGATTAGTGCGCCGGTCAGGAGAGCCAGTGCGGTAATCGTGTGCCAGATCTGGGCAGGCCTGGTGTATAGATAATGGCGAGTATCATTGATAGGCAGCTGCCTGCTTTCGAATTTTCATCCGAGAAACAGGCAACTGTGAGGGGCAAGGAGTGCAAGCGAGGAGGAAGAGCAAACGTTAAAAAGTGCCGGGGTAGCTACCGCCATCCAGCAAGAAGTTTTGCCCCGTCATGTAGCCGGCATGCTGGCTGCAAATAAATGCGCAAAATGCGCCAAACTCTTCTGCCGTGCCAAACCGACCAGCAGGCACACCGCTTAGACGCTTTTCAGTCACGTCTTTCAGGCTGTGGCCAGAAATGTTGGCTTCAGATGCTAAGGCGCTTTCAAGGCGTTCTGTCTCAAACGGGCCAGGCAAAAGATTATTGATGGTGACGTTGCGACTCACCAATTGAGGCTGACGCGATAATCCTGCAATAAACCCCGTCAGCCCACTGCGAGCGCCATTAGACAGCCCAAGTACTTCGATCGGGGCTTTTACGGCACCGGAGGTAATATTCACCACGCGCCCAAAGCCGCGTTCCGACATGCCATCAACGGTGGCTTTGATAAGCTCGATGGGTGTGATCATGTTGGCTTCTAATGCCTTGAGCCAGTCCGACCGGCTCCAATCACGAAAATCGCCCGGCGGCGGCCCGCCATTATTATTGATAAGGATATCGACCTGGGGGCAGGCCGCTAACATCGCCGCACGCACCTGCGCATCACCAATGTCGCCAGCAACGGTGACGACGTCTATACTCGGGTTCAGCGCTTTTAACTGTTGTGCCGTGGTCGCCAAGGTTTCGCTATTGCGGGCATTGATGACCAGATTCACTCCCTCTTGGGCAAGTGCCATGGCGCACCCTTTACCCAGACCCTTGCTCGCGGCACAAACCACTGCCCAGCGACCTTTAATTCCTAATTCCATCGTGGCTCTCCTGATAAAGATTGTTTAACGAGCGGCGTAGCCACCGTCCACCGGCAGAATGACGCCGGTCACAAATTTTGCTCCGGGTGATGCCAGAAACAAGGCGGGCCCTATCAAATCATCGGGTGCTCCCCAGCGACCCATAGGCGTCCGGTCTATAAGCTCCGCCGAACGCTCTTTGTCTTGAACTAACGCTGACGTTAATTCTGTCGCTATCCAGCCGGGTGCTAGCGCATTGACACGGATACCTTCGGGCGCCCAAGCAATCGCCAGTGAGCGCGTCAGCTGGGCGATGCCTCCTTTAGATGCGGAGTAGGCGGGAACAAATCCGCTGCCAAAAAATGACAGCATCGACGCCGTATTGACAATACAGCCACCTGCGTTCTTAAGCGCTTCAAAGGCCGCCTGACAGCAACGCTGGGTCCCGTTTAGATTAATATCCACGACATCGGCGAAACCTTGAGGCGTAAATTCCTTACCACCGCGTAGGATGACGCCCGCACAGTTAACCAGCACATCAATGCGAGTGAATTGAGCAAAGAACGTCGTCACGGCATCGTCATTGCGAACATCAAGCTGATATTGAAGGGCGCCGAAATCAGTGACGCCGTTGTCTGACGCCTCAACGCCCGTTATATGAACGCTGGCCTGTTCTGCAAAGGCGGAGGCGATTGCCCGGCCAATGCCGCTGCTGCCTCCAATTACGACCACGGTTTTCATGTGTTTTCCTTGTTAGCTACGTTGGGCCGGCTGCGAGCGGCTGACATGAGCGCAGACGCAATAATCGCGACCCAAACCAGCACGGCAAGGGTGCCTAGCGTGGCCGCAATCGGGCGGTCAAATAGCATCAGCAGATCACCGTTTGCTTTGATCATAGAGCGCAGGAAATTGCCTTCAACCACAGGCCCTAAAATGACCGCAAGAATCATTGGCCCGATAGGGAAGTTGTGCTCGACCATGACATAAGCAAATAAGCCTAAAATCAGCATAATCCAGATATCGAGCATGCTGTTATTAGCCGCATAGGCGCCGACGATGCAGAACAGCAAGATAAGGGGATACAGCACGCCGTGAGGTACGGACAAAATATGCCGCGCGCTTCGTATGGCGAGTAGACCCAGTGGGATCAGCAAAATATTGGCGAGAATAAAGACAATAAAAATCGCGTTAACTAACACCGCATCGGTGGTGAATACGTCCGGCCCTGGGGTAATGCCTTTCATCATCAGTACGCCGATAATGATGGCGGTGATAGTGTCGCCGGGGATGCCGAACACAAGGGCCGGTATATAGGCGCCTGAAAGCGCAGCGTTATTGGCTGAGCTAGCGGATACCAAGCCCTCTGGATGTCCAGTGCCGAATTTCTCCGGTGTGCGCGAGAGCTTGCGAGCCAAGGCATAGCTTATCCACGATGCTATATCCGCACCGGCTCCCGGCAGCGCACCGATCAGCGTGCCCAGGAGGCTGCTGCGCGCCACCCCGCCTTTGTATTTCCACAGCAGCCCGCCGACGCCTTCAAAAGGCTTCTTAACAAGCGGCATCTTAGACAGCGATATCGTGCCAATTTCAGGCAGCCGCCGCAGCAGCTCCGCTATCGCGAATAAGCCAATTAACACCGGTAAAATCGCAATGCCGTTGAGCAGTTCAGGCACCCCAAAGATAAACCGCATCTGCCCGGACACTGAACTCATGCCCACCATCGAAATCAGCAGGCCAAGCAGCATCGAGATTGCCCCTTTCACAGGATCGGTTCCTGACACGAGTACCGCACAGGAAAGACCCAGCAGGGCTAGCCAGAAATACTCATCACTGGTGAATTGGATGGCAAATTCTGCAACCAATGGCGCAAAAAAAGCCAGAATCGCAACGCCAATGACGCCGCCCACGACAGAGCAGGCCAAGTTGACGCCCAACGCCTGACCCACTTTTCCCTGGCGACCCATGAGATACGCTTCGTCAGTATACGCGGCTGATGCGGGGGTTCCCGGTATGCGAAGCAATGCGCCCGGTATATCCCCTGCGACAATCGCCATCGCAGTGGCCGACACAATGGCACCAATGGCGGGAAGAGGGTCCATGAAAAATGTGAGAGGGACTAACAACGCTGTTGCCATGGTGGCGGTCAGTCCAGGGATCGCGCCAATGAAGAGCCCGAAGATTGAGGCCCCTAGAATCACTAGCAGCACCTGCCAATCAAATACCATTGCTAATGATTGCTGTAGTTCCATCATTAGTAGATCACCTCTTCTAGGATGCCTAATGACAGTGGAACGAGCAGTAGCTCGGCAAAGGTTAGCCAAATGATGAGCGTCGCCACGGCAGCCACGCTAATCGCTAGCCACCATCTTCCCTTAGTGAAGACGCCGATGAGCACGGTCAGCATGATGAGTGAGACAATGGGAAAGCCAAGAGTCGGCGCTAGGAGTATGTAGCCAGCCACGGCTACCACCACGGCCATGATACAGAACAGCACATGGCCGATAGGAATAGCGTCTTGCCAAACAATTAACGGCCCTTTTTGAATCCAACCGCGTAGACAAAGTATCAAGCCCATCGCTATTAATAAGACCGCTACCAGCGTCGGGAAGGTTCCCGCGCCATAGTCCTGGCGCGGAAGAGAGGGAAAGTCTTTTGAGAGCCAAACGGTAATAGTGCCGAGCAGAACGGTTAAAAGCCCCAGGATAAAATCGTGAATACGCATGGTCTTCCGGCCTTACTGGGCCAGCCCCAGCGTTTCGATGATCTCGGCATTATTAGCATCTGATTCGGTCATGAACTGAAGGAACTCTTCTGGTCCACGCCACTCGGTTCCAAAGCCACGCTGCTGCATGAAAGACTGGAAGTCATCGGATTCGTAAACTTTCTGAGCAGCTTCGGCAAGCGTTGCGACGATATCCTCAGGCAGCCCTTTGGGCCCCGCTAGCCCGCGCCATGTGCCGGCTGTCCAAGGCTGGCCGGTCTGCTCTGCAGCGGTAAGAATGTCTGGAAAGGTCGACAGCCGCTCATCTGAGAATACGGCGAGCGTATCAATACGGTCTGCTTGGCGCATGGACTCAGATTCCGGCAGTGACGAGAATACGAAGTCCACGCCGCCGGCCGCTAGCTCTTGTAGTCCAGGCGCGGCACCTTCACTCGGAACAAGGGCGACAGAGTTGGGATCAATACCCTGCTGGTTAAGCAGGCCAGCAAAGGCCAAGTGGTAAGCCGCCCCCGGGGCCGAACCCGAAACAGTGTACTGATTAGGGTTTGCTTTGATGTCGTCAAGTGCTGCCTCTAACGAATCCCAGCCGGAGTCCGCATTGACACTGAAGGCGGCAGAATCAAAGTTGACTAGCGCGATGGGGGTAAGGTCTTCATATGAAATGGCTGACGTGCCGATATGCCGATACGTCGTGATCTCAGCCGTCGGCAGTCCAAGCGTGTAGCCATCGGGCTTGCTCATGGTGATCGCCGTATGGCCGATAACGCCAGCACCGCCGGTTCGGTTGACCACGTTGACCTGCTGCCCTAGTTCTTTCTGTAAGCCACTTGCTAACTGGCGCGCAACGGCGTCCGTACCACCGCCGGCGGACCAAGGCACAATCAGTTGGATAGGCTTCTCGGGGTAGTCGGCTTGAGCAGCCCCAGCCGATAGAGCGATGGCCAGGAAACCGGCGCCGAGAACGAGGGGAGAAGAGGATGTTTTCATGGATGCATTCCTTATTACTTGTTGTTCGTGAAGGGTTGTTTGCATAAATGAAGCAGCGGTAATGGGCTTAGCGAATGAACTGGTCGACGTAATCGCTGCCCAGACCACACTCTGAGTAGTGTTTGCGGCACATATCAATTTTAGAGAAAACATCCTCATACCCCAGATGCTTGCCCCACGGGTCGACGTAGTACATCACGCCGTTTACCTGAAATAGCGTGATCATTTCTTCAACATCGTCATCGACCACCAAGGTGTGTGTTTCCCCTGGAGGCTCATAAACGTAGCTGCCCTCCGTGGCCTCCCAGTCGTGTTCGAGGTAGCGCCATCTGCCTTTGAGCACTACACCATGTACGGGATTGGGATGACGATGGCGACTCAGAACGCCGGATTTACGCACCCGCAGCAAGTTCACCCAGTAACCCTGTGAAACGTTGAGGCATAAGGGGCGAAAATGGACGTTTTCAGCCTGGGGTACCCAAATACGTTCGTCTGTGGGAATAGCGTGCGGCACGACAATATCCGCAGCAGCTTCCGCTGGCTGGGCGTATTGATAAGGCATCCGTTTATGTTGTTCTTGAATATCGGTCATCTTATCTCCGTCCATAATGTGGACATTTAAATCATAATGTGGACAATTGAAATCTAAGACACCCAGGTCACTTCGTCAATGATGGTTAAGTCGCACGATATTAGACATTCGTCTTGGAGGACGTATGAGCGAGAGGATTGAGTCCATTACCCAGCGGCCACCGGTACAAGGAGCCGCAGCGCTCGTCAAAGGTTTACGCGTGCTGCAAGTGATTCCCGAGTTAGGGCCACAGGCGCATGCAAAAAATATTCAGGAGCGCCTCGGCTTGCCGCGTCCTACCGTGTATCGACTGCTCAATACACTTGAGCAGGAGGGCTTTATTGAGCGCAATCCAATAAGCGATGAATACGCTCTTGGTCGTCAGTTGATTCACCTGGCACATCAATCGCTGACTCGCAGTGATTTGCGCGAGAGGGTGCGGGGAGTGATGCACGAGATCAGCCAGCAGACAGGGGAGACCGTGCATCTGGCGATTCCGTATGGTTATCACATGACGTTTATCGATAAGGTCGAATCGGCCGACGCCGTGCGTATGGCCTCTTATATTGGTATGCCGGTGCCTATGCACTCAACCGCGGTGGGTAAAGCCTACTTGGCCGCACTGAGCGAAGAAGCCTGCGAACAATACCTAGCGCGGCTAACGCTGGAACCGATCACGGTACAAACATTGACGAGCCTGGAGGATTTACGAGGGGCACTGGCAGTGACGCGCAAGCAGGGCTATGCCATTGACGATGAAGAAAATGAGCTAGGTATTATCTGCTTCGGTCAAGCGGTGAATGGCGTCGATGGGCGCGTCTCGGGGGCGATCAGCGTTAGCGTGCCGCGCTACCGTTTTCAGGAGGGGACCGCCCACCATATCGTGACGACCATCCAAGAGCACCTTAGCGCGCTGCACTGAGGGCTCTTGCAGCGCTTATTATGAAAACAAGCCATTCCTCTAGATTGGCGGTTAAGAGTGCATCTTTTCTCTCGCCTGACAGGCCGCTGCGGTGAACAGTACATCAGTCGAGGAGTTAAGCGCGGTTTCGGTTGAGTCCTGCACCACGCTGATCACAAACCCAATAGCCACTGCTTGCATGGCCACTTCCGTCGGGATGCCGAACAGGTTAGCAGCCATGGGAATCAGCATTAGTGATCCGCCCGCCACGCCTGAAACGCCGCAGGCCGCTAGCGCTGAAACCATGCACAGCAGCAGCGCTGTGGGGAAGTCAACGTTAATGCCCAGCGTATGGGTAGTGGCCAGCGTTATCACTGTAATGGTGATAGCCGCACCACACATATTGATCGTCGCTCCCAGCGGAATCGAAATAGAGTAGGTATCGGCATCTAACTTCAGGCGGCGGCACAGCTCCAAGTTAACCGGAATATTTGCGGCCGAGCTACGAGTGAAAAAAGCGGTAATCGCGCTGCCACGCAGACAAGTAAATACCAGTGGGTAAGGGTTTTTTCGGGTAGTTAAGTAAACCAACAGCGGATTGGTTACTAGTGCGACAAATAGCATGCAGCCCACAATTACGCCCAGCAGCTGAGCGTAATTGAGTAGAGCCTCAACGCCAGATTCTGCCAACGTACCGGCCACTAAACCAAAGATACCCAGCGGCGCTAAGCGAATCACCAGCGTTACAATGCGGGTTATCGCCGTGGATAAATCACTTAAGGCTTGCCGGGTGGTATCGCTAGCTTGGCGAAGCGTTAAGCCAAGGCCGATTGCCCACGCTAGGATAGCGATAAAGTTCGACTCCATCAGCGCGCCAACGGGATTGGTAACCGCATTTAACAACAGGTCGCGTAGAACGTTAACGATGTTCCCAGGCGGGTTGCCATCCACTTGCACTGCGTTCAAGGCAAGTTCAGTGGGAAATAGAAAGCTTGCTGCTACCGCAATTAACGCAGCGATTAGAGTGCCTACCACATATAGCACCAGCACGGGACGAATATGGGTTGGCTGACCTTTTTGATGAGCAGAGATGGCAGCGGCGACCAGTACAAACACCAAAATGGGAGCCACCGCCTGCAACGCGGCAATAAATAGCTGGCCAAATAGTGCCACATTGCCAGCCATGCCCGGTGCAAACAGGGCTAGCAGTACTCCAGCAACGATACCCATTAAAATCTGTGGGATAAGACCTAGCCGTAAAAATGGCCGAAAAACGGCTTGGACAGTAGCGATCATTGCGCAACTCTTAGATAGTGGGAAGTGAGTGGCGTTGCGGCAAGGGGCCGCTAACGCGCTTGAATCGGGCGGTATTCTATCAGTTGCGGGTATGCCATGGGCGGCTGTGTCAAAATCTTGGCGCACATCTCCTAAAAGAGAAACAGGATATATAATGCGTTGGACGTTGAGTTTTAACATTCAGTGATGCATAAAGCGTAACTTGCTACTTTCTATAACAATTCAGGCAAATTTCTAATGCTTATCAAAACGTTGTTGGTTGCACTTGTAGCGCGAATGATTTCATCATTCGCGCTAGCTGCTGACTACTATGTGGATATTACTAACCGCACTGGCTATACCATCATACCGCGCTGCCTGGCGCTATGAACATCTCAAGCTGATGGCGCTCGCCGTCCAGCGGGATACGAACATCGCCCTGTGGTCGTGTCAGTGAATGGCCATCTAGTAACGCATAAGCTTCCTCGCTAGTTGTGGCTATGGTGACGGCATAGTGCGTGGCGCCGATGCTGAAGGTGGCACTAAAGCCTGGCCAGTCGCTAGGTAAGCAGGGGGCGATAACCAGCCATCCACCTTCTCGGCGGATACCCAAGATGCCCTCAATACCCGCTCGGTACATCCAGCCTGCTGACCCCGTGTACCATGTCCAGCCACCGCGCCCTGTGTGCGGCGCAACGGAGTACACGTCCGCGGCCACAACATAGGGTTCAACGCGATAACGAGCCGCGTCATCGGCCGTTAGAGCATGGTTAATCGGGTTGAGAAGTGAAAAGAGCGCGTGTGCCTTGTCGCCTTCGCCGAGCTTCGCAAAGGCTAATATCGCCCACATAGCCGCATGGCTATACTGCCCGCCGTTTTCACGCATACCGGGTGGATAGCCGCCAATATAGCCAGGATCGCGCTGGGGTTGGTCGAATGGAGGCCAGAACAATAGCGCAAGCTGTTCGTCTTGCAGGATGAGTTCGCGTTCAAGCGAACCCATGGCAAGCGCCGCCCGGTGCGGCTCTGCTGCCTCCGAAAGTACTGCCCAGGACTGGGCAATCGAATCAATCCGGAACGCATCGCTTGTCTTGCTGCCCAGCCAGCTACCGTCATCAAAGGTGGCGCGCCGATACCACTGACCGTCCCAGGCGTTACTTTCCAACGCTAAACGCAGGGCCGTTGCGTGGGCGCGCCATCGCTTGGCTCGGCTGGCCTCGCGCTGCTCTGCAAAGGGTAAAAAAAGCTCAAGGGTATGTAGCAGCAGCCAGCCTAACCAGACACTTTCGCCTTTGCCCGCTTCGCCAACACGGTTCATGCCGTCGTTCCAGTCGCCTCCGCCGATCAGCGGCAGGCCGTGTTCACCCGTTAATGTCATGCTCTGGTCTAAGCCGCGGGCGCAGTGCTCAAATAACGAGGCGCTTTCTGCCGCGACCATCGGCTGGAAGAAACAGTCGGGCTCGTCAGGCGCGAGCAGAGCGCCTTCAAGAAAGCTTACCGGCTGGTCGAGCACATCTTCGTCATGGGATGTCGCGATATATCGGGCGCAGGCATAGGCTAGCCATACTCGGTCGTCGGAAATGCGCGTGCGCACGCCTTGGCCAGAGTGTGGTAGCCACCAGTGCTGCACATCACCTTCAACAAACTGGCGCGATGCGGCCCGCAGCAGGTGCTGTCGAGTGGTTTCGGGGCTGGAAAAGGTTAGCGCCATACCGTCTTGCAGCTGGTCGCGAAAACCGTACGCGCCGCTGGCTTGATAGAACCCAGAGCGAGCGGTGATCCGACAGGCAATGGTTTGATAAAGCAACCAGCCGTTAAGCATGATATCCGTGGCGCGGTCGGGCGTGGTTACCTGCACGGCATTGAGCTGGGCTTGCCAGTGTGCGTGAACCGCGGCGAGTTCAGCATCAATGTCGGCCTGGCGATAACGCGCAATCAGCGCCTGTGCCTCCGCGGTTGATTTCCCCTGGCCCATCAAAATGACCACATCCACGCTTTCGCCCACCGCTAGCGTCACGCTGCGCTGTAGCGCGGCACAAGGATCTAATCCCGCACCGTGAGCGCCAGAAAGCGGCGCCTTAGTGCGTAGCCCCGCAGGCGCTGACAGACTGCCGCCAAGGCCAATGAATTCGCCGCGGTCGGCTGTCCAGCAGGCAGGCTGAGAACCGACATCGACAAACGCGACTCGGCCTGGAAAAGCAATGTTCCAAGGTTTTTCGACCATCAATGCACCGCTTTCAGCATCCGGATGCGAAACTAGCAACGGTGCCGAGGCGCTGCGCGATGTGCCCAGCACCCACTCTGCATAGGCGGTTACCGATAGCTTGCGTGGCCGGTCTGAATGATTGCTCAGTCTTAATCGTGAAATCCTAAGCGGTGCATCTAAGGGAACAAAGTGTAGTAACGCTAGCGCGATACCATCGGTTTGATGCTCAAACTGGCTATAGCCAAAACCGTGCCGCGCCAGGTAGCGGCCCTGATCCCGCACCGGGCGGGCGGTGGCGGTATAAAGTGCCAGCGATTCTTCATCACGGACATAGATAACGTCGCCACAGGGGTCTGCCACCGGGTCGTTTGACCACGGCGTTAACTGGTTTTCGCGGCTATTATCCGCCCATAGATAGCCCGCGCCCTCTGCCGATACTTGGAAGCCAAAGCTCTCATTAGCGATAACGTTAATCCAAGGAGCGGGTGTTGAGCTGCCTTCATCAAGTACTGTGACGTACTCGCGGCCATTGTCGGCAAAGCCGCCTAGGCCGTTAAAAAACTCAAGCGCCGGAAGCGGCTCAGGTGCAGGATCGCTGGCCTTAATGGGGCTGTGCTTGGGTAATAAGGTGCGCTGTAAGTCTGGCAGCACCGATTTAGCGGGATGGGCGGGCAGCGTCAACGCTAATTGATGGGCAATGTTGCCTCGCTGCGCCATTAATGCAACGCAGGCCACCGACTGCAGCTGCATGCGTACTTCCAAGCTTATGAGATCAGCACGCAGCGCTACGATGCTGCCGTGGACATGGCCAGAGCGCAAATGTGGCCGCGCCTGGCTGCTGAGTACTGCAGTCTCGATGGCTTGCTGCAAATCTTGAATATAGGAGGAGGCTCGCTCGTTGATAATCACTAGGTCCACGACTAAGCGTTTCATGCACCAGTATTCATGCGCGCGCAGCAGCTGATGCACCTGGGCAAGATCATCAATCGTGTCGATACGCAGCAGCACAATGGGCCGATCACCGGAAATCCCATGTTGCCAAAGCCGTGACTGTGGCCCGGCGCCTCGCTCTATGGCATCCGCAGGCGCTCTAAAACGCGCGTCTGGATATAAAATCGGCGCGGCTAAGCGTTGAAAATCAGCGGCTTCCTCCGGTTGAATGGCTAAGTGGCGAAGCTGAACCTGAGCCTGAGTCCAGGCCAGTGTTTTGGCGCGTTCAAAGGCGCTGTGATGATGGTGCTTATCTATTAAGTCGATAAGTGCTTCGCGCGAGGAAGCCACCACGGTCCAGTAAGCGATCCGAGCGGCTTTGCCTGGTGCTAGGCGAAGGCGGTAACGCAGCGCAAATATTGGGTCCAGAACGCTGCCGACCGTACTTGACAGAGGCTGCCCATCGCTAAGCGCGGCGGCGCTTAACATACTTTCACCACGGCCTAAGAACCGAGCGCGGTCGGTCTCAAACTGCAGCTCGCCCACAGTGTCGCCTTCCACGACGGCAAAGTGGGCCGCCCATACCGGCTCTTCGTCAGGCGTGCGCTTTCTGCGTGTGGCCACTAGCGCGCTTAAAGCTTCCAAATACTCGGTCATCACAAACATTTTAGCGAAGGCCGGATGAGCATTGTCGGCATCCGGCGTGGTCAGCACTAATTCTAAATAAGAAGTAATGTCTATATCGCGGGCGCGCCGACCGCTGTTAGTCAGCGAGAGGTGGCGTACTTCGCTATCGTCCTCGCCGGATACCAACACTTCCATATGCGTGGTGATATCGTTGTGACGATGCGTGTAACGCGCGTAATCCTCGGCAAAGGTTACCTGGCTATGCTGGTCGGTGATGTCGGCCGCGTGCCTAGCCATTTGTCCTGTCGCGGTCCATATGCTGGGAGATTGGCTGTCGCGTAGAAAGATAAAGCTTCCCAGGTGGTCGCGGGTGGCGTCCGGCTGCCAGCGGCTAATCGCGATGTTGCGCCACCGACTGTAGCCGCCACCGCTGGCCGTTAGCATCACTGAGTAGCAGCCGTTAGAGAGTAAATGAGTCACCGGCGCGGCGCTGGCCACCGTGGAAACGTGGCGCATCGTTTGCGCCTCGTTAATACTCTGGCTGGCGGTTGATTTCACCTCTTCAGCGCGGGGATGAATGATGGCTACATCGCGGGGAACACGCTCTTGCAGTAACAGCTCGCTGGCCTGAATCATTGGCTCGCGGTGAAAGCGCGCGCGCATTTGACCATGATTCAAGGTATTGGCAATCGCCACGATAGTCATGCCCTGATGATGGGCCATAAAGCTGCGCACAATGACCACCGTTTCGTCAGCCGGCAGCCTTGAACGGGTAAAGTCGAGCGCTTCATAGAAACCGTAGCGGCCTAATGCGCCCATCTCCGCTAGGCGGTTAAAGTTTCGACAGGCGCCGCTGGGGTCAACCATGGTGGCTAAACCGGTGGCATATGGTGCGATTACTAGGTCCGCAGAGAGCCCGCGCTTGAGGCCCAGGCCCGGCACGCCGAAGTTGGAGTATTGATAGGTGAATTCCAAATCTCGGGCGCTGTAGGCTGATTCGGAAATGCCCCAGGGGGCGGAGCGCTGAGCGGCATAAATTTCTTGGCGTTTCACTACCAGTCGATTGGTTTGTTCGAGTAGGCTGCCGCCGGGGGCGCGCATCACCAGTGACGGCATCAGGTATTCGAACATTGAGCCTGACCACGAGATCAGCGCAGAGCCGAACGTTAATGGGGTTGCCGCACGGCCAAGCCTAAACCAGTGGCGAGTAGGAATATCGCCTTTGGCAATGGCAAACAGGCTGGCTAGTCGCGCCTCGGAAGCCAGCAGGTCATAACAGCTGGTATCCAGGCAGTGATCATCCAGCGAGTAGCCAATCGATAGCAGCTGGCGCTCAGTATTGAACAGAAAGGCAAAATTCATCCCCATGGCAAGGCGTCTGGTAGATTCAGCCAGTTGCTTCAGACGTATGACGAGTTGACTGTCTACCTGATGGGACTGTTCCTCTTGGTTTTCTCTGTCCTGGCGGTGCTGCGTCACGGTGGCATGCAGTGCCTGTATCCAGAACAGCAGGTCATCGCTATTGCTTACCAAGCTGAGGGCTTTTTCGATAAGTAGCGCGGTATTCGCCAGGCATTCTGGCCCCATTGCATCGCCTTTGAGCTGATCTTCAATGGCATCAAAGTGCACGGTGAGCTGAACCATGTCTTTTTCTGGAAGCGTTGAGGCCTGTGCAAGTGCCTGACGAGTAAGATGTAAAGTGTCGGCGATGCCTGCGCGAGGGTCGGGTAGATAGGTGGCTTGCTGCCAGGTTTCGCAGGCGTTAGCGATGACGATGAGATGGCCTGCCAGATTGCCGCTATCAACCGTTGAGACATAGCGTGGGTTCAGCGGGCGTAGGTCGTGAGTCGCATACCAGTTATAGAAGTGCCCTCGGTAGCGTGGCAGCGTCAGCATAACGTTAAGCGTCGCTTCGAGGCGCTCTAGCGCTTGATGGGTGCCTATCCAACCAAAATCTCGGGCGGCCAGTGTGGAAAGAAGATACAGCCCCATATTCGTAGGCGAGGTGCGTTGAGCCAGTACGGGCTGTGGGTCTTCTTGAAAGTTATCCGGCGGTAAACGGTTATCGGTGGCGGTGACAAAGGTTTCAAAGTAGCGCCAGGTGCGCCGTGCAATTACGCGTAGCTCAAGGGCTTCATCGGCCGAAATAGAGGGCTGAACCACGGCACTTTTATTGCTGCTTAGCCACCAGGCAACGGCCGGTGCCGCCAACCAAAGTAGCGCCATAGGAACGGCGATTGGCCACACATCGCCTGCCGACCAAAGCGCACTAATGGCCACCGCTAGCCCAAGCGCAGTGCCCGGTGCCATGCGTTGGTAAAACCCTAAGATGCTCAGTGCCGGGCTTTTCATCGACTGCGCCGCCGAGGTCCATTCAAGCAGGTGCCGGTGAGTGATTAATACACGGTTTAAGGTTCTAGCAATGGCATCCAGCATGCGCCACGCCTGATCGGGTAAAAAAACCACCTGCAGCAACACCTGGCTGCTACCCAGCGTTAGTTCGTCAAACCAAAGATGATAATGATGGCGTAGCTTGGCTTTCGCTCGGAAAGGGATAAACGATGTGGCTAACGAAAGCAGTACCGGGGCTCCCATAACGACCAACAGCAATAGCGTGCTGATGATGGCCATGCTGAGCGGTAGCTGCCAACTGACGGCAAAGCCTGCAAGCATCAGGGGGGGCAATAGTGAACGGCGCAGATTGCCCAGCATTTTCATCCGCCCGGTAAGCGGCAGGGCTGAGGTCTTTAGCCATGGTAGTAGCTGCCAGTCGCCGCGGGTCCAGCGGTGCTGTCG
The DNA here is from genome assembly GCF_052376475.1 of Halomonas sp. AOP5-B2-8. Classification (NCBI taxonomy): domain Bacteria; kingdom Pseudomonadati; phylum Pseudomonadota; class Gammaproteobacteria; order Oceanospirillales; family Halomonadaceae; genus Halomonas; species Halomonas sp. AOP5-B2-8. The sequence continues at coordinate 263,249 of NZ_JBQSVS010000002.1, forward strand.
CTTAGCGGCAACGTCATATCTTGCCGGAAAATCTTCAATCACCTCGATGTCAGAAGCGAGCCCCGCGCGGGCAAAGACGCCTTCAAACAAATCATGGCTGAGTAGGCTATTGTCGGGTACTCGACCCGCCAACGATGCTTCAAAGGCATCAATGGCATAGATACCTTTACCCGCAAACGAGCCTTCGCCGACTAAGTCCTGATAAAGATCTGAAATAGTGGCGGCATAGGGGTCAATGCCGCCGGGGGATGAGAAGAGCCGCTGATAGATAGAGCCTTCGCCCCCGGTAGGTAACGATGGGGTGACACGAGGCTGTAAAATCGCGTAACCCTCTACTACTCGCTGTTTTCGCTGATGAAGGCGCGGCTGGTTTAACGGGTGCGCCATCTTGCCGATCAGCCGGCTTGCCGCACCGCGAGGCAGGCGCGTATCCGCATCGAGGGTGATCACATAGCGAATATCACCAGGCACTGCGGGTGGATTGATAAAAGTGGTGTCGGTGGCTCCACGCAGTAGACGATTAAGTTCATGCAGCTTGCCGCGTTTACGCTCCCAGCCCATCCAGGTGTTTTCAGTACGGTTGAATACCCGTCGCCGATGCAGTAAGAAAAAGCGCTTATCGCTGCCAGTGACGCGGGAGCTGGCTGACGCTTGAGCGCTACCCGCCAGGCCATAACGTTCATTTAACTGCTCGATCAGCCTGTGGCCCGTGGTTAATAGCACTGTCTCTGCTGGAGAATCCGCTTGATGAGCATCAATGCCGTCAGTCAATAGCGCGTAGGTTAGTGCCCCGTCACCGCTAGATAAATGATGTACTTCCAGACGCTCAATCTGTTCACGCAGCTCCTCTTCACTGGTGAGCAGCGTTGGCACGACCACCAGCGTACGACAGTGGGCAGGAACACCTTTGGAGAAATCGAGGCTGGGCAGCGGCTGGGCATCGATGCAGTTAATAAACAAGCGATTAACGATCAGTGTGGCCACTTCAACAATAGGCAGTAGTGCGAGTACGCCGAGTAGGAGTAGCCAAGCTAGCGAAGCATCGCTTATCGCCAATGGCAGGGCGGCTAGTGTACTGCCGGCCAGCACTATTAAACACAGTGTCACCGCCGCCACTGTCACGATATAGCTGCTAATCCCGTAGTGAATAAGTGTGCGGCGCAGCCGTTGACGAGGGGAGGGGGCAAATCCCACCGTTTGTTCGAGAGTAGTGCGCCCCGAGCCAATTAAAAAGTAGCCAGGATCGCCCATGCGGGCAGCTTCTATTGAGTCATCGGTGCTTGCCACTGTCTTGTGCGATAGAGCAAGCGCTGCATCCACAATCTCAAGCTCTGAGTGCTTAGAGCCACGCGCGAGTTGCTCTATGGCGCTGCGATACTGGTTGCGGGTGGGGAAATCTAACTGCTCAAAGCCGCTGTGTTGCCCCAGCCTTCTATCCACTAAGCTGACGCTTTCAAATAGCTCCGCCCAGTCGATGCTGGACACCAGCCGCATACTGGTGATGACATTGCGCACGCTAACGTTGGCAGCACCTTGGCGCTGTTGAGCGTGCTGAACCACTTCATCAATGGTTTCACCCTGAAGGCGGAGCTGTTCCTCTAGCCAGCCAATGAGCGGGCTGCTGCGCGGGTCTAAGCCGCGTACTCGTTTAGCGAGTTGAGCGATAAACGGCTCAGCCAGCGCTCCTTTGTGAGAGTTAAAGGTACGAATGCCTTCACTTAGAGTGTCAAGCGCCATTGCCGCTGGCTGATCGGACGGCGCTAGCCATTTAGCCGCGAGGTCATCGGCTGCGTCTCTCGCCGTTTGTTCGCTGATCATTTGATCGGCTAGCCGGCGCAGATTTTCCACCAGCACAATGCGCAGCGTGATAGCAACGGCCCATAGCTCGCCAATGGTGAGCGGTTGAACACGCTGATATGCGCTAATAAAGGTGTGTAGATTAGCCAGATCAACATGACTATCGGTGTGCGCCACAAATGCCCATGCGATGCCAAAAACTCTTGGATACCCGGCGAATGGGCCGCTTGCAAGCTTAGGTAGCTGGCGATAGTAGCCGGGGGGGAGATCGCTGCGAATCTCTCGAATTTGAGATTCAATCAGGTGGTAGTTATCAAGTAGCCAGGCGGCTGCGGGAACGATGTCGCGGTTGTTTGCGAGCGCTGATGCGCTAGCGCGATAAACGCTTAGCAGCGTTTGCGCGTTAGCGTCGAGTCGTCGCGTTAGTGATACTACTTTGGGTGGGATGCTGGTTACTTTTTGAGCCAGTGCCAGGCTGCCAGCATGCTGTTCCAGGCGCTCTGCGCTGAAGAGTTCCTCTCTAACGGGGGTGGTAGAATCCCACGGCGCTGCAAACGCATGGTGCGGACGCACAAAACGAAGAAATTGTTTCACAGGTTCCATCCTGGTGAGAGTGCGCTTCAAGAGCCACACAAACGATACTTCCTTACCAGGACAGTGGTCGTGCCGCGCGCCTTCGTCCGTGCGCTAGCGCACATAGCATGGATTAATTGCGCTTTGTTTAGATGTTTAAGCCTTGTTAGTTATTAATTATCAGTGATTGGTTATTTTGGATTGGTTTTTTACAACCCGTTTATTTAAAGCTATAAGCGCGTTGATAGGGCATTAAACGATCGCTTTCTGCTTTTACGACGGCATAGCACTCACAGCTAAGCTGTTCCAGTAATGCTCTGTTTAGAACGGTAATATGCCCGCGTCGATAGTCAATGGCACCGCGTTTATGCAGTTTTCCGGCCGCCTCGGTGACGCCTTCACGCCGCACGCCAAGCATATTGGCAATGAGTTCTTGCGTCATGACGAGCTCGTTGCCGGGCAGTCGGTCTAGCGATAGCAGCAGCCAGCGACACAGCTGTTGGTCAATCGAGTGGTGGCGATTGCACACCGCCGTTTGCGCCATTTGAGTAATCAGCGCTTGGGTATAGCGCAAGAGCAAGTGGAGCATTGCTTCATGGCGGCCGAACTCTTCGCGTAAGCTCGCCGCGGGTAAGCGCAGCGCGTGCCCGGCACTTTGCACGATAGCGCGATTCGTTGTGCTTTCCCCACCCATAAACACGGCAATGCCAACCAACCCTTCGTTACCGACGACCGATATTTCCGCCGAGTCACCGTTTTCGGTAACATACAGCAGCGAAACAATTGCGTTAATTGGAAAGTAAACGTGCGCAAGCGTAACACCTGGCTCGTAAAGCACCTGGCCTAACGACAAGTGGAGCGGTTCAATTAGCGGAGTAAGCCGCCGCTGAGCGTCAGCCGGCAAGGCTGCGAATAAATGATTCTGTGCCGTTAAATCACGATCTTTCATCTGTCATCATCCCTGAGAGAGCGTGTCATCCTGCGTTTGAGCATACGCTATCGTTCGTTGGCTTCATGCCTGCGCAGTGTCCAGTAGCCTCCCCATAGACGTGTTGCCGTGGTGACAAGACATGCACTGGCAAAAAGGGTCGCCAGGGTCGAAAAGTGACCAGGGAAAAGGCAAAAAACCACCAGGGCGAGTACGGTTTCAGTGCCCTCGGTTAATCCTTCTAAATAATAGAACGCTTTGTTAGGAAAGTTGGGGCGAGTAAGGGATTTTTGTTTAGCGGCAATGGCGAATGCCAGAAACGACGTGCCGGTACCGATAAAGGCAAACAGCAGCAGGGTCGCTGCAAGCGCATTTTGGGCTGGATTAGCCAGCGCAAAACCAAGCACGACAGCCGCGTAGAAAACAAAATCTAGCCCGATATCAAGAAATCCACCTGCTTCGCTGGTGCGACCACTTATGCGTGCTAATACACCGTCCACGCCGTCGCCGATGCGATTGAGCAAAATGGCGAGTAAGGCGAGACCATAATGCTCCCAAGCTAACAGTGGCAGGGCGGTCATGCCGATCAAGAAAGCCCAGAGCGTGGCCTGGTCCGGCGTTATACGCCATTTGTGCAACGCGTTGGCGAATCGCTTGAGAGGGCGCTGAGCCAGCGGCATCGTCCATCGGTCTAGCATACGCGGCTCCTTACTCTGCATATAAGAAATTAATTAACTATGGCAGTAGCTTGCGAGCTAATAAAGTCGTTTTAATAGCTAGCGATAGCTAATGATTAGAACTAAAGACTGTTAGACTTTGGTGGTAAATGCGGGTAAATGACTGGACTGAATACCTATTGCAGTGAAATAAAGGGCGCCATAGGAATACCCGCAACGCGTGTTAGTAGGCTAACCGACTACGCGTGCATCCTCGACATCCGATCACTAATATCTCGAAAGCGACGCTAATTGTATGCATAAAACTGCCCTGATGACGGTGTGGGATCAGCTATGGAATTCCCATTACCAAGCCAAAAACCTATTGATGTGCGCACTGCCCACCGGTGGTGCCGCGAAGGCAGCGGCTTCCAATGCCAAGCGCGAGCCATCCCCTGACCCTAAACCACCGGCCTACACGCCGCCGCAGAAGGTGGGGTTACTGCTTGGGCCTTTGCTATTTGCTTTTGTCGTGATGTTTTTTCATCCCGAAGGCTTAAGCTTTGAAGGGCGTATGGTGCTTGCGACCACGCTGTGGGTGGCCGTATGGTGGATCACGGAAGCCATCCCTATTCCCGTTACCTCGCTATTGCCCATCATCTTACTGCCGATTACCGGCGCGCTTGAAGGCAGTAAGGTCACCGCTGCGTACGGTAATCCGATCATATTCCTATTCCTAGGCGGCTTTATGATCGCGCTGGCCATGGAAAAGTGGGATTTGCACAAGCGTATAGCGCTGTCGATTATTGCCGTATTGGGTACCAGCATTAATAACATCGTGTTTGGCTTTATGGCCGCCACGGGCTTTTTATCGATGTGGGTATCCAATACGGCGGCAGTCATGATGATGCTGCCGATCGGGTCGGCTATTGTTTACCAAGTGAGCCAAGAGCTGAAAAAAAGTGATGAGGATCACAGCGGCGAAATTGATAAATTTAGCAAAGCGTTGATTTTTGGTATTGGCTATGGCGGTACTATCGGTGGCCTGGGTACGCTGATTGGCACGCCGCCGAATATTATTCTCGCGGCAATTGTTAACGAGCTTTTCGGTATCGAGATCTCTTTTGCTGGCTGGTTAATGTTTGCTTTTCCCGTTGTCGTGGTACTGCTATTCGCCACATGGCTGCTGCTGACTCGCGTATTTTTCCGAATCAAATTTAATCATTTGCCGGGCGGACGTGAACTCATCCACAAAGAAAAGGCTGCCTTAGGCACTACTAGCTTTGAAGAAAAAGCGGTGCTGGCGGTGTTCCTGCTGGCTGCCTTTTTGTGGATCACCCGCTCATTTTTATGGCAAGGGCAGATCATCAATATTCCGGGTATCAGTGACACGATGATCGCGATTTTTGCTGCAATTCTGCTGTTTTTGATTCCCTCCAAGAACAAAGGCGGCTGCCTGCTAGGTTGGGACGTTGCTAAAGACGTACCTTGGGGCATTTTGCTGCTGTTCGGTGGAGGCTTGGCCATTGCCGCAGGCTTTGGTTCTTCAGGCTTAGCAGAGTGGATCGGCGGACAGATGAGCGTGCTGGAAGGTGCTAACTTCCTGCTAGTGATCCTGCTGGCAACCGGTATGGTACTGTTCTTAACCGAAATCACTTCGAATACCGCAACGGCGACGATGATTCTTCCGGTGCTGGCGTCACTGGCATTGGCGCTGGATATTCATCCCTTCGTACTGATGGTGCCTGCTGCCATGGCGGCTAACTGCGCCTTTATGTTGCCGGTGGGTACTCCACCAAACGCGATTATCTTCGCCACCGGTAAGCTTAAAATTATTGAAATGGTGCGTACCGGCTTCTGGATCAACATCATTGCCATGCTTTTAATCGTGGCAGCGGTTTACTTCCTGCTACCCGTGATGTGGAACGTTGACTTAACCAGCTACCCAGATGCCTTCCGTCGCTAATATGCCATGCTAGTGTCTGAAAGCCCTGCCTCGAGCGGGGCTTTTTGTTATTGGGAGATTGTGTGGGTTGATTGTTATGATGCCGCTACACCCTTTGCAATTGAGCCTGTTATGCGACTACTTCACACCGCTGATTGGCACCTGGGACGGCTATTTCACAACCTTTCGTTGCTGGATGATCAGCGCCATGTGCTCAGCCAACTCCTTGAGATCATTGATCGTGAAAAGGTCGAGGCGGTATTGATCGCGGGTGATATTTACGATCGTTCGGTGCCTCCTTCCGCCGCGGTAACGCTGCTGGATGAGGTGCTTCACGCGCTGTGTGAGGTGCGCAAACTTCCGGTCATCATGATTTCAGGCAATCACGATGGCGCTGAACGGCTGCGGTTTGGCGCACGCCACTTGCGTCAAGCCGGGCTGCATATTCTCTCTGACCTAGCTGACTTCGCGACCCCCGTGACGCTCACTATTGATGGCGTTGAGGTAGATGTTTTCGGTATTCCCTACGCTGATCCTGAGCATGTGCGCAGTCACTTTAAGGTCGACGTGCACGATTTTGACGGTGCCCATCGTTATTTGGTCGAGCGAATTAGCGAGCAGCGTCACCCAACGCGCCGCTGCATATTGATGAGCCACTGCTTTGTTGCTGGCGGCAGCGCGTCAGATTCGGAGCGCCCTCTGACTTTAGGCGGTGCCGAAAGCGTTGCCTGGGAGCCGATGCAAGGCTTTGACTATGTGGCGCTTGGCCACCTGCATGGCCCGCAGTATCGCGGTGGCGAGCACATTCGCTACAGCGGCTCAATACTCAAGTACAGCTTTTCTGAAGCCCGCCAGCACAAAGGCGTTACGCTGGTGGATTTAGACGCAGGTGGCGTCACGAAGATTGAACAGATTCCGCTGTTGCCAAGCCGGGAAGTCCGCGTGCTGGAAGGCGAGATTGACGCCTTGATCGCCCAGGGCCGAACCGATAAGAATGCAGACGATTACCTGCTGGTGCGGTTAACCGATCGTCACGCCATTCTCGATCCGATGGGTAAGCTGCGCGAGGTTTATCCTAACGTGCTGCATCTCGAAAAGCCGGGCATGTTAGAAACCCGCGGGGGGCAGCAGCTTGATCGGGAGCGTTTACGTTTTGATGCGCTGGATATGTTTGGTGATTTTTTCAATCAGACTAGCGGAGAGGCTATGAGCGAAGAGCAGGCGCGGGCCATGGCAGAACTCATTAACCAGCTACAGCGCGATGAGGCTCAAGGATGACGCCATTAACCCTGACCATGCAGGCATTTGGCCCTTTCGCAGGGACTGAAAACATTGATTTTACTGCGCTAGGCACCAGCCCGCTGTTTCTTATTAACGGCCCGACTGGGGCGGGCAAAAGCTCGATTCTGGATGCTATTTGCTTCGCACTATACGGCCAGACCACCGGCAATGACCGCGATCCAACGCAGATGCGCTGTGATCAGGCGTCCGATACGCTGTTAACGGAAGTAACGCTGAGTTTTCGCCTGCGCGGTGTGGACTACCGGGTAAGGCGTGTACCTCAGCAAGAGCGCCCCAAAGCGCGCGGTGAAGGTACCACCACCCATAGTGCTGAAGCGCAGCTATGGCGGCTAACCACGGGTGGCGAGATAGATACCTGCCTAGTGGCGCGTAAGGTCAACGATGCGACCGCTGAGCTGCAGGCGTTAATCGGGCTAAATGCCGACCAGTTCCGCCAAGTGATGGTGCTGCCGCAGGGCAAGTTTCGCGAACTGCTAATCGCAGATTCTGCCAAGCGGGAAAGCATTTTTTCTCAGCTGTTCCAAACGCAAATTTTTCAGCGCATTGAAGAACGTTTGCGTACCCAGGCTAATCAAATCGTGCGGGACGTTAATGATCATCAGCATCGGGTAAAAGGCATCTTAGAAGCCAGCGATGTTGAAAGCGAAGCGGCGCTGAGTGAACTGCTGGAATCGCTCATGCCAGATCAGCAGGTCGCCAACGATGCGTTAGCCGCCGCTAAGCAGCAGCGTGAAAACGCGCAGGCGGCCGAGCGTCAGGGGCAAGAGCATCAGGCGTTGTTTGATCGCCAGACGGCGCTGATTGAAGAGCATCGCCTGCTGCTACAGCAACAGCCTGAGGTCAATCACGCCCAAGAGCGTTTAAGCGCACATGAGCAAACGCAGGAGCTGGCGGCGCCGTTTCACAGCCTCCACATGGCGCAACAAGCGTCGCAGACTACTCAGCAAGAGTATGGGCAGGCTCAGGCGAGCGTCGAAAAACAGCGCACGGCCTACCATCAGGCTCAGCAAGTGCTGCAGCAGGCGCAAGCTCATTATCACCAGCTGCCTGAACGGCGAGAGCAGGTCGGCCGATTACAGCAAGCCCTTGAGCAGTTTCAAGCGTTAAACCGTGTCGAAAAGACGTTGCATCAAGCCCGTGAGGCGTGGCAGGCGTTAGATCAGACCGTCGGCCAGCAATTACACCAGCGCGACACCATCGCTCAGCAAGGGGAGGCGCTAGCCGCGCAGTTGAAAGCGGAGCAGGCGGAGCGCAATAGCTTGGCAGGCAGTGAAGCAGTGCTGCAAGGCCGCCAGACCCTGCGCGACCAGCGGCATACGTTGGCGGGACTTGAGACTCAGCGCAGTGTGCTCAGCGAACAGGTAGCTCAGGCGAGTAGCCAAGTAGCAAGTCACCAGCAAACCCTCGAGCGCTGTCAGCAGCGTGCCACTGAGCAAGAAATGCACTGGCACCAGGGTCAGGCAGCGCTCCTGGCAGCTCGGTTGGAGATTCACCAGCCTTGCCCAGTTTGCGGCAGCTGCGAGCATCCCGCGCCCGCCCCGCCAGACCAAGCGCCCGTGACCCAGGCGGATGTAAAGCGTGCGCGCGTGGACTACGAGCAAGCCCAGCAGGCGTTGGTGAAAGCCCAGCAGCTGCAGCAGCGGCTAGCCCAGCAGCTTAGCTATAGCGATGAGCAGAGTGAGCAATTACGCCGCACGCTAGGCGAGTGGAGTAGTGAGCCTCTCACGGCATTGGAGGCCGCCTGCCAAGAGAGCCAGCGCGCTTTGGAACGCCATCAAGCGCTTGTTCAACACATACAGACGCAGGAGCTTACCCTTGAGCAGCGGCGTAGCGAGTGGAAAGCGCTGGATGCTCAGATAAAGTCTCAACAGCCCGATGTAGAGGCGGCTCAAAAGCGCTGCCACCAGTTAGAGGCTCAGTGTGAGCAGCTGCGCGCGTCGTTGCCTGAAGCACACTCATCATCGGAGGCCTTACAGGCAGAACTGACACGCTTGCAGGGTGAAATTCAGCAGGGCGAGACGGAATGGCAATCGGCTCAGCAGACTGCCCATCAGGTACAAACAGCGCTTGCCCAGGCTGACACTACGCTAGCGGGTAGCGCCCAGCGTGCAACAGCAACGAGCGAGGCATTAACGACCGCCCAGCAAGAATGGCGTAGCGCGCTTGAACGTAGTGTGTTTGAAAATGATGCAGGCTTTTTGCAGGCCCGTTTGGAAACATCGGCGCGCCAAGCGCTGGTTGAAACCGTTACGCACTTTCAGCAAGAGCTTGCCAAGCTAGAGGGCCAGCTTGAAGCCAGCAAGGCGCGTCTTGAGGGCCTGGCAGCGCCTGACGTAAAGGCACTCGCTGAACGGGTGGCCGTAGCGCAGGCCCGCGAGCAAACCTGCGATGAAACCTATCAACGCCTGGCGGCACGCATAGCCCAGTTAACCAATACCCAGCAGAAGCTTAAGACGGCCCACACGGCTCAGGCGGCGCTTGAAGCCCAGTACCAGCTGTGGGGCACGCTAAGCGAGGTTGCTAATGGCCGCACCGGGCATCGTATTAGCCTGCAACGCTTTGTGCTTGGTGTGCTGCTCGATGACGTGCTGATTCAAGCCTCCGCGCGGCTGGTACGCATGAGTCGCGGACGCTACCAGCTAGTGCGTCGAGAAGACCCGTCAAAAGGCAACAAAGCGTCAGGCCTTGAGCTAGATGTAGCGGACACCTATACCGGCAAAAATCGTTCGGTAGCGACACTTTCCGGCGGTGAATCATTTATGGCCGCGTTAGCACTGGCGCTGGGGCTTTCGGACGTTGTGCAGGCTTACGCTGGCGGTATTCAGCTGGATACACTATTCATTGACGAGGGATTTGGCAGCCTGGATCAAGATGCCTTGGATCAGGCCATTGCCATGCTTAGCGAGCTGCAAATGGGCGGGCGCATGATTGGTGTTATCTCACACGTCAGCGAACTCAAAGAGCAAATGCCCGTCCGTATAGACGTGCGTGCCAGCCGCCACGGTAGTTCGGTGGAAATAAAGGGCGCACTTCTTTGATGTCTAAGCTTTTTAATGCCTCAGTCTTTAATGCCTCAGTCTTTGATGTCTGAGCCAGCGTTAGTTCACGCTGCGTTCATACAGTATGTTTTATAACGTGAGTTAATCTTTAAACGGGCCTAAAGATAATATCGACCTAGGAGTACAAGGATGAACGCAAGCAAAATTTTGCAGCAGTTGATGCAGCAAGCCGGCGGTAGCCAGAAGGGCGGTAGTGGCAGCGGTGTCGATGTTAAGGGAATGCTGAGCGGGCTTTCTAAGCACTTAGGTGGCGGTGGCGGCAGTAGTCAAGGCAACGGATCCTCCGGTGGTTTTGACGTAAAGAGCCTGCTGGGCGGCGGTGCTATGGGCATGCTAGTAGGCTCCAAGCGTGGCCGCAGCATGGGCGGCAAAGCGCTTAAGTATGGCGCTATTGCAGGTGTGGGCATGCTAGCTTGGAAAGCGTGGCAGAGTTCACAAACTGCTAAGGACGGCGGCGCGCAGCCCTCCGCTGAACAGGCGAGTGCGGCAGAGGGCGAGCGGGTAGAAGTGCTCAGCGGTGAATTCCAAGAGCGGCGTAGCCTTGAACTGCTGCAGGCGATGATCATGGCCGCACGCGCCGATGGCCACATTGACGAGCAAGAGCAGGCGCTGATTACCGAACAAATTGATGCGCTAGGGGCCGACCAGGAGATGCACAACTGGGTAGAGCAGCAGCTAAAAGCACCGCTGGATGCCCAGGCGTTGGCTCGCGAAGCAGACTCCCCACAGGCCGCGCGTGAGATGTACTTGATCAGCGTGGCGGTCACTGACGATCAAAACCCGATGGAACGTGCTTGGCTAGACCAGCTGGCCAGTGCTCTTAATCTATCCAAAGAGATGACGACTGAGCTCGAGCACCAAGCTCAGCAGGCTGGTTAATGCTCGAAACGTTCAATCTATGGCTGGCCACTGGCTTTGGGCTAGGGCTGGCGCCAATAGCGCCGGGTACGTTTGGCTCGTTGCTGGGTGTTCCACTGGCATGGTGGCTGCTGGGCAGGCCGACGTCTCATCAGGCGGCGATCATAGCGGTATTGATAGCCATTGCGATACCGGTTTGCCATGTCGCTTCGCTGCATTTTGCCGGCTTGGATCATGGCAGCATTGTGGCCGATGAGTACGTAGCTTTTCCTCTCGCCGTAATTGGTTTGCAAGCGGCCCGCCACCCGCTGGTAATGGCACTGGCATTCGGCGTTTATCGTTTTTTCGACGCGTTAAAACCACCGCCGATACATTTAGCAGAGGCGGTGCCGGGTGGTTTAGGTATTGTGCTGGATGATGTTATCGCTGCACTAATCACCTGGCTTATCGTGGCGGCTGCATTGGGGCTTTGGCAGCGTCGAGCCAGCACTATCTAATACGTGATCGCAATAAAAAACCTCGCAGGCAATGGCCTGCGAGGTTCTAGTTTTAGCAGCTTAGTGGTCTTGTCTGATGACTTACTCCTTAACCACAATCACCGACTTGGCATTGACGAACTCAAGCATGCCGAAGCCGCCATGCTCGCGTCCATAGCCAGAGTCTTTTACACCGCCGAAGGGCATTTCTGGTGTTGCGACGCCAAAGCCATTGATAAATACCATGCCGGTATCAAAGTACTTGCTGGCAAGCTCTGTCGCGCGCTTAACGTTTTTAGAGATGATCCCGCCCCCCAGACCATAACGGCTGTCGTTGGCGATACGCATGGCGTCTTCATCGTCTTTGGCGCGAATCAGTGCCGCCACCGGGCCAAACAGTTCGTCATCATAAGCGGGCTGCCCAGGGGTCACGTTGTCTAGCACGGTGACCGGGTAAAACGCGCCTTTACCTGAGGGCTTTTCACCGCCGCAGAGAATTTTTGCGCCTTTGCTTACGCTCTCTTCTACCTGCTTATGAAGAGCATCGCGCAGATCAACGCGGGCCATGGGGCCAAGGTCGCTACCTTTTTGGTTGGGATCGCCTGCGGTCAGTGCCTGCATACGAGCCACGTAGCGTTGTTTAAACGCATCATAGTTCTTTTCAGTCACCACAAAGCGTTTAGCCGCAACGCACGTTTGGCCACCGTTATAGACACGCCCTTGAACACAGGTTTCTACCGCGAGATCGAGGTCGGCATCGTCAAGCACAAGATAAGCATCGTTGGAGCCTAGTTCTAACACGGTCTTTTTCAAATGTTCGGCGGCTTTAGCGGCGACTTTGCGGCCTGCACCGTCACTGCCGGTAAGCGTGACGCCGCGAACCGCAGAATGACCAATGACTTCATCAGACACGTCGTGAGATATCACAAGCGTGCGGAAAACGTTCTCGGGAAGGCCCGCTTCGCGATAGATTTTTTCCAGTAACAGGCCGCTTCCGGTCACGTTTTCGGCGTGCTTAAGCAATACGCCATTACCCGCCATTAGATTGGCGATTGAGTAGCGCACGACTTGATAAGCCGGGAAGTTCCAAGGCTGAATGCCGTAGATGACGCCCATCGGCGAATAGGTAACAAAGCCGCGTTCACCATTACCAGGCTGGCGCTCTTCGTCAGCTAATTTTTTAGGGCCATGTTCAGCGGTGTAATCACAAATGCCAGTACACAGGTCAACTTCTTGGCGCGCCTGGTCAGGCAGTTTGCCCATTTCTTTGACCATCAGATCGGCGAGTGCTTCTTTATGCTTTTGAAGCGCTTGGCCAATCGCTTTAACCGTTTTAGCGCGACTTTCAAGAGACTCAAGACGCCATTCCAGAAACGCCTCGTAACAAGCATCCACTACCTGCTTGGCTTCACCGCTGCTCATTAGCGCATAGGTATCGAGGGTTTCGCCGTTAGTCGGATTAATCGTCGTGATATTGTTGCTCATAAGATCTCCTATCTTTAGGTCAACGTGTTGGTCAAATCGCCCAGCTCCTGAGCGCTTAATCGACCGGTCTATTTCTAATGTAGGGTCACTTTAGTACAAACTGAGTGCTTATGCACAATGAAGCACTTATTGTCGGGCAATGAATTATGGGAGTGGTTCCATATGCTTGTTAAAAGCGCTTTGCATTACTGATGATTTTTTTCATCGATCAAGTATTTTTTGATGATTTTTTTCTTTTCCTAATCAGTGTTTTATTTTTTTTATTCAGTTATTTTAATTAAATCATAAACTTATGATTATTATATTATTGGCATGGCATTTGCTTTGAATTTGTTATCCGGTGAAATCGCCTTCGTATTAGCAGCGCTGGTAGAACAATCAATAACATTTCTATAGGAAACGTCACATGCAGTTAAGTCCTTTTAATCAAGTAAGTAGCTTTAAAAGCGCGGGTAAGCTGGTCACTGGTCACGGAGCTGCCCAGCAGTTGCAGCTCTATGTGCAGTCGCTGGGGATGCAACGACCGTTGATCGTGACCGATAGGGGGGTGGTGGCTTCAGGCACGCTGGATATCATCACCGAGCAGCTCATGGCGCTAAATGTGCCCTATGCAGTATTTGATCAGATTGCGCCCGAGCCTGAAGTGGAAATAGTTGAAAATTGCACGCGTGCTTTTAATGGTGGTCAGCATGATAGCGTTATCGCCGTAGGCGGCGGAAGTGCGATGGACATCGCCAAGTGCGTGGCGGTATATGCACACTATGAAGGCCCGCTTGAGGGATTGTTTGGTGAAAATAAAGTTGCCCAACGTGAGGTGCCTTTAATCGCCATGCCAACCACGGCGGGCACAGGATCTGAAGTAACCAATATCGCAATTTTGTCGGATAAAATTCAGAAGATGAAAAAGGGCATAGTAAGTGATTGCCTACTACCTGACGTAGCTATTGTAGCGCCGGAGTTGACGCTGAGCTGCCCGCGTTCAGTAACGGCAGCCAGCGGGGTCGATGCGTTGGTGCATGCGATAGAAGCCTACCTTTCTAACTTCGCAACGCCGATTACCGATGCCTTAGCGGTTAAAGCCATGAACTTGATCATCCATGCGCTACCCAAGGCATTTGCTAACCCTAACCACCTTCAAGCCCGTGAAGACATGGCTACTGGCAGTCTCTTGGCGGGGTTGGCGTTTGGTAATGCTGGTGTGGGGGCGGTGCATGCCTTGGCATATCCATTAGGTGGGCGTTACCACTTGGCTCATGGAGTAACCAATGCACTCTTATTGCCATTTGTGATGGAGTGGAACAAGTTGGCCTGCGTCGAGCGCTTTCGTGGCATTGCGGTGGCCTTTGATGAACCCGTGGCTGGGCTTTCGGATGATGCCGTTGCCGATGCGGTTATCAAGCGCATGCATAAGCTGTGTGCTGATGTGGAGATTCCTGCCGGTTTACGCTCTTTTGATATTCCTGAATCCGCCATTCCCGAGTTGGCCGCCGAGGCCATTAAGGTGGAACGTTTGCTACGTAATAACCCGCGGGTATTAACGCTTGCGGATATTGAGGCGATTTACCACGACGCTTATTAATGCGCCGCTAATTAAAACGCCATAACGACAAAACGTTTATTAAAAAAATACTAACAATTTTAAAATAGGAGCCCATGCCATGAGTGCTTGGAAACATCGCGTTGACGGTGAAGAGAGCCCGTACACCCCGTTAGGGCCATTTAAGCTACGCCTGCCGTTTTATCATTACCGTTTTGAACTGCCCGATTACCTGCAGGGCCTATTAATGTGTGCGGTGGATCTTGCCGCCATTCCATTGATGATGCAGTTACTAGGCATGCCGTTTGAAGCAGCGTTGGCCATTGTAATTTTAAATGGCTTGCTCTATTTGATGCATCATCTGCTGGGTGATCCGGTTATCCCAGGTTGGATTACCCCCGCTATTCCTCTGTTGATGGCTTATGTGTCGACCTTTCCTGAGGGGGTAGACAGAGTTCATGCGCTGATTGCCTTTCAGATGCTATTGGGGATTATTGCGCTTGGGCTTGGGGTAACGGGTATGGCTAGCAAGGTGGTGCGGCTAATCCCTTCTGCTATTAAAGCGGGTGTCATTATGGGCGCTGGGCTGGCGGCCATTGTCGTGGTGTTTGATGAGGGTGGTCGCTTTGAGCAGTATCCTTTTACCATTGCGATTGCGGTAGGCGTTGCGTTCTATCTGATTTTTTCTAAGCACTTTAATAAGTTGAAAGCGCAGGGCGGGCTTTGGGGCGCGATCGGTAAGTTGGGTATTTTTCCCATTATTGTACTGGCCATCGTGGTGGCACCACTGTTTGGTGAAGCACCGTGGCCTGATGTGGAGTGGGGGTTTAGCCAGCCTGATTTCGCGCTGATGTTTAGTGAATACACTGTGTTTGGTGTTGGCTTGCCGCCGTTGACGATGTTTTTGACCGCGTTACCTACAGTTATCGCCGCTTACATTGTGCTGTTTGGCGATGTGCTTCAAAGCAAGGCGTTACTGGAAGAGGCTGATGAGAAACGCCAGGACGAAAAAATCGACTATAACCCTAATCGTGCACACATGATTTTTGGTGGGCGTAACTTCGGGATGAGTATCTTTGGTCCCGATGTGGTGATGTGTGGCCCGCTGTGGGCAGCGATGCATGTAGTAACGGTGGAGCGTTACAAGCAGGGCAAAGCAGCGATGAACTCTATCTTCGGCGGCTCCGGCTCATTCCGCTGGGGCACGAATACCGGTTTGTTGCTGTTGCCAATTGTTAGCTTGGTGGAGCCCATCCTGGGGATTGCATTGGCGCTGACGTTGTTAATTCAGGGCTACGTGAGTGTACGTATTGGCATTATGGAAGCGCGCAGCCAGCGAGACTTAGGTATCGCGGGAATTATTGCTGCCATGCTGGTCATTAAAGGCGCTACCTGGGCTTTTGCGGTGGGTATCTTGCTCTGCGCGTTAATTTACGGCAAACGCTTCTTCTCAGGTGAGGTGGATAAAACCTTCGTGAAGGACTGGGACGAGGCATTGTTACCGGAGGCTGATCCCGAGCCGGAGGTGCCATTGCGCAAATAACAGACACTGCCTCTATAGTGGCTTAAACGCTATTAGGTAGAAAATCAATGTCCACCGCGAAAGCGGTGGGCGTGGTCTATCAGGGGGAGCTGTTATGCAACGTATCGACGAGTGCCTTTCGTTGGAAGCCGCGCTGCCGTTATTTGACTTGCACGGTACTGATGCAGTGGAGGTATTTGATATCCAGGGCCAGGTGATTGGAGTATTAACCCGCACCGATATTGAAGAGGCGCAGTGCAATAAGGCGCCAGGTCGATTGGTGGGTGAGTGTATGCGTTATCGTGTAACGGGCGTTACCCCCCCTAGCGAGGCCCAAAGCGTTGATGCTTTTGGTTTTGATCAGGAGCCGTTGAGTTCTTTGTTGGATGCCTTGCACGATGGTGTCTATATCACCGATGCCAGCGGGATTACGGTCACGATCAATAAGGCTTATGAGCGTATCACCGGAATTTCTCGGGCAGAGGTGGTGGGCTTTCATATGGCCGACTTGGTGAAAGCGGGGTTTATCTCTAAATCGGCCTCGTTGGAAGTTATTCGTGAGCGTCGTCCGATTACACTGGTGCAGACTATTCATGATAGCCGGAAAATCGTGGTAACCGGCACGCCCATGTTCAAAGCCGATGGCTCGATTGCGTATGTGGTCACTAGTGTGCGTGATATTACCGAGTTGCTGTTGGCGAAACACGCTCAGGAGCAGTTAGAACAGATTCAGCGCATGCGTGAGACGTTTAAGGTGCCGGAAGTAACGGCGCTAAGTGCGTCTGGGGTGGTTATCAGCCGACAAACGGAGCCTTGCTTTGAACTGGCCAGGCGAGTAGCAAAAACGTCCGCGAAGATACTTATTCGAGGCGAGACGGGCACCGGTAAAACGCTATTGGCACGCTATATTCATCAGCACAGTGATCGCGCGGATGGGCCGTTTATGGAACTTAACTGTACAGCGTTCCCTGAAGGGCTGCTGGAGGCAGAGCTGTTTGGTTATACCGCTGGTGCCTTTACCGGAGCGGCACCAAAAGGCAAGCAGGGGCTGCTGGATGTTGCCCATGGTGGCACGCTATTTCTGGATGAAATTGGAGACCTGTCGCTCGCGTTACAAGTGAAACTGCTCAAAGTAGTGGAGGAAAATCGCTATTTGCCGGTCGGTGGAACGGCGTTTCGTCAAACCGATGTGCGCTTGATTACTGCTACTCATCAGGATTTACATGACCGGGTAAAAGAAGGCTGCTTTCGCGAGGATCTATTTTATCGCATTAGTGTGGTGCCTTTGTGGTTATCGCCTTTACGACAGCGACGCGATGAGATTATTCCACTACTTAGCTATTATTTGAGTCATTTTAATAAGCTGCATGGGCTGTGCCGGCGATGGGATCCGGAGGCCTTGGAGCTACTTTCCAGCTATCCATGGCCTGGCAATATTCGTGAGCTGATTAATTTAACCGAGCGTTTAGCCGTTACGGTGTTAGAAGACCTAATAACCGCTACGTCGTTGCCGAACGAGGTATTTCCCTGTGCCACGCTTTGTGTAAAGCATGTTAGTGGCGACCTCCGCCAACAGGTCATGCACTTCGAACAGCAGTTAATTCACCAAGCACTTGCTAGCCATGGCTCTACCCGCGCTGCAGCCGCTGCATTGGGGGTCGACCAGTCGACCCTGGTAAAGAAGCAGCGGCGCTGGCGTCAGGCGAGCAACTGATAATAAGTGGTGTTATATGGCAAGGTTTTTAGAACTCTGGCCCACCAGCTTCTTCGCCCCACACCTCGTCTAAACGTCCATCGCGCCCACAGCTGAAACGATAGAACTTATAGCGCACCGGGTTTTTCTGGTAATAATCCTGGTGGTACTCCTCCGCAGGCCAGAATGCTGTGGCGGGTACTATTTGGGTGGCGATATCCTTGTCAAAGCGAGCCTCCATGTCGGCTTTGGATGCTTCAGCCAGTTCTCGCTGCTCTTCATTATGATAAAAAATCGCCGAGCGGTATTGATCGCCCACGTCGCAGAACTGTCGGTCTACCGCGAAGGGGTCGATGTTGCGCCAGAATATGTCTAATAGCTGCGAATAGCTGATTTCTTCCGGGTCGTATTCAACTTGGACAGCTTCAGCGTGGCCAGTGCCGCCCCGCGAAATATCCTCGTAGCTAGGATTCTCTAGCTCGCCGCCGATGTAGCCAGAAATGGTGGCGCTGACCCCTGGCTGCTTATCGTAAGGTGGTTCCATACACCAAAAACAGCCGCCGGCAAACGTAGCTTCAACGGTCGCCTGGGCTTGAAGTGACGGGCTGGCGAGGCCTGCAGCAGCCACTACGCAAAGTGCTAATGGACGAAAAAGGGGAAGTCGGGTCATTCAAAGCACTCCAGTGGCGGTAGTGATACGGTTCGAGCTTAAGCCTATTAATGGCTTGGGGCTTAGCTTGCTGACAGCGGCATTAAACTAACGCCTAGGCTCCCTTGGCTAACTCAGTAGGCTAGTCTCTAGTTATACGTTTATCAGCAGCCTTTTCAAAACACGTTTTTTATTAAAGGTAGGCCCATGACAACAACAATCCAATCAATTAATGCGCTTTTTAGCCACAACGCCCAGGTGGCAAAGGTTGGCACGCACGCGAGTACAGCGCTAGTGATGGTGAAGTAGCGCCTTAACGTTACCGGAGTCCGTGATGCCAGAACTAGCTAATAACCACTATGATTATATTGTTATCGGCGCAGGCACCGCCGGGTGCCTGCTGGCCAATCGTTTGAGCGCAAACCCCAAACATCGCGTGCTGCTGATAGAAGCGGGAGGGCGGGATAACTACTACTGGATTCATATTCCCGTAGGGTATCTCTACTGCATCAATAACCCGCGTACCGATTGGCTGTTTCGCACCGAGCCCGACAAAGGGCTCAACGGCCGTTCATTGATTTATCCACGCGGCAAAACCCTGGGCGGCTGTTCCAGCATCAATGGGATGATTTACATGCGCGGCCAGGCGCGAGACTACGACCACTGGGCTGAGGTGGCGGGAGACGATGCTTGGCGTTGGGAAAACTGCTTGCCCGATTTTATCAAACACGAAGACCACTATCGATTAGATGCGGGCGGCGATGGCGACGCTAAACATCGCGACTTTCATGGGCATGGCGGCGAATGGCGGGTCGAAAAACAGCGCCTGAAATGGCCCGTGTTAGACGATTTTGCCGAGGCTGCTGTGCAGGCGGGCATCCCGCGCACCGATGATTTTAACCGCGGTTCAAACGAAGGCGTGGCCTATTTCGACGTCAATCAGCGCTCGGGCTTTCGGTGGAATACCGCTAAAGCATTTTTACGCCCGGCACTTAAGCGCGACAACTTAACGCTATGGCATTCCACGCAGGTTAATCGGCTGTGCTTTAACGAAGAGGGAGGTATGCCGAGGTGTTCGGGCGTTGAAGTTGAGCGCAATGGCAGTGTCCAGCGAGCGACAGTGAGTGGGGAAGTGGTGCTATGTGCCGGTGCCATTGGTACGCCGCACTTGCTGCAGCTTTCCGGCGTGGGGCCTGCCGAGCTGTTACGCAAACACGGCGTTACCTTGGTACATGAGCTGCCGGGCGTCGGCGAGAATCTGCAGGACCACCTGCAGATTCGCTCAGTCTATAAAATTACCAATGGCAAAACATTAAACGCCATGGCCAGTACGCTATGGGGAAAGGCCGGTATCGGGCTTGAATATTTACTCAAACGTTCTGGGCCTATGAGCATGGCGCCTTCGCAGCTGGGGGCATTTACCCGTAGCTCGCCAGAGCACGCGCACCCCAATATTCAATACCATGTGCAGCCGCTGAGTCTTGAGGCTTTTGGCCAACCACTGCACGCATACCCAGCCATTACCGCAAGCGTGTGTAATTTGAACCCCACCAGCCGAGGGACAGTGCGTCTAAAAAGCAGTGACCCGCATCAAGCGCCGGCCATTTCGCCTAACTATCTGAGTACGCCTGAAGACCGTAAGGTGGCAGCGGACTCACTGCGCGTCACTCGGCATATTGCCGAGCAGCCTGCTTTTAACAAATATGCGCCTGAAGAAGTGAAGCCGGGCGCTGAGTATCAAAGTGATGATGAGCTTGCCCGGTTGGCGGGCGATATAGGAACGACCATTTTTCACCCCGTTGGCACTGCGCGCATGGGTCGCAAAGACGATGTTATGGCGGTGGTGGATGCCCGGCTTAGAGTGCGCGGTATCAACGGTTTGCGAGTCGCTGATGCCAGCATCATGCCCACCATTACCAGTGGCAATACGAACTCTCCAACCTTAATGATTGCCGAGAAGGCTGCCGATTGGATCTTAGCGCCACATAGCTGAAATTCAGCGAAAGTCCAGGAATTTAGGGGCTTTTAGCTAGGTATTATAGTAGTGTTGACGGGTGCATGGGTTAGGCGCAAAATACGCTCAGTTGGTTAGCAAGTCGAACGTTGTCAGCAGTATAGAAACGCCTCAAGCGTTAATTCTGGTGAAAGTTTCTTGTTCTACCCACTGTAATTCGGGTATTTCCCGGTTTTGATTAGCTACATCGAGGATTTCGATCATGGCAACTGGTACCGTTAAGTGGTTCAACGACACTAAAGGCTTCGGCTTCATTTCTCCTGACGACAATGGCGACGACCTGTTCGCACATTTCTCTGAAATTCAGTCTGAAGGTTTCAAATCTCTGCAGGACGGCCAGAAGGTTTCCTTCGACGTCACTCAGGGTAAAAAAGGCCTTCAGGCTTCTAACATCAAAGTTGTTTAAGTTAATTCTTAAACCATGAGATGTTAACAATTAGCGCTTAGCGTTGATTGATCGTAAAGCCCCGCCAAGCGCGGGGCTTTTTGTTGCCCGTCATTTAGAGAGTGCTCTAAGCCGCGATATTGACGCCACTATGGCTACTCTTATATTCTTTTTTGTTCTTTAGGTGTTTCTAAAAATAACTTTTTAGAATATGCGGTTGGCGTCACAATAGCCCATGCTTGTGGATTAAGAATGGGGTGGGTATGTCGCTGGATGCATGGATTGCGGTAGCAGTGGTGGTTACGATCTTTCCGCTCATGGCTTTTTCACGCCTCGGGCCCGACATTATTTTGCTGGGTGCGGTTATCGTGCTGATGACGCTGGGAGTCATTGATCCTCAGCAGGCGTTAGGCGGCTTTTCCAATAGCGGTTTATTCACCGTCGCGTTTATGTACGTGCTGGTGGCTAGCATTCGTGAAACCGGTGGGATTGATCTCATTATTCGCTATGTGTTGGGGCGCCCTGCGAGCGAAAGGGGCGCCCTGGCGCGCCTGCTGTTACCCGTGGCGATGCTCAGTGGTTTTGTCAATAATACCCCGGTAGTGGCTACCTATATCCCCGCGGTGATGAGCTGGAGCCGGCGGCTGCGTTTATCTCCACAGCGGCTGCTCATGCCACTCAGCTTTGCTTCTATCCTGGGTGGCACCATTACCCTGTTCGGCACCAGTACTAACTTGGTCGTGCATGGACTGTTACTTGACCGTTATCCCGAGCGCGGCATGGGCCTTTTAGATCTCGCTTGGGTCGGGATTCCCGTGGCCATAGCGGGCCTAGTCTATCTGATTGCACTAGGGCCGCGGCTGCTACCGGCGCGTTCCGGGGTGGCCAGTGCGTTTGCCAATCCGCGTGAGTTCACGATTGAAATGGAGGTAGACCCAGCTGGTGTACTGGTCGACCGTAGCGTGGAGGAAGCCGGGCTGCGCCATCTACAGGAGCTGTTCCTGGTGGAGATTGAGCGTGCAGGCAATATTGTCAGCGTTGTCGGTCCCGGGGAGCAGCTTAAAGGTGGCGACCGGCTAGTGTTTGCCGGAACCAGCGATGCAGCGGTAGAGCTCCAGCAAATCCGTGGCCTCATTCCTTCTCGAGACGACACTTCCAGTTTAGAGAAAGAGTTTAAAGAGCGCCGTTTGGTCGAGGCCGTTGTGTCTGACCAGTGCCAGTTTATTGGCCAGCGTATTCGCGATGGCCGGTTTAGAACGCTGTACGGCGCAGCGGTGCTGGCGATATGCCGTGGCGGTGAGCGGGTGAAAGGGAATTTAGGTCAAGTGCGCTTGCAGTCAGCGGATGTGCTGCTGTTAGAAGCACGCCCACCGTTTATTGAACGTCATCGTCAGTCCAGAGACTTCTTGCTGATAAGCGAGCTTAATGGGTCAGCACGGCCGATCCATGAAAAGGCGCCGCTTGCGTGGGGGATCTTACTGGGTGCCGTGGTGCTTGCAGCGCTGGGCGTGCTTAGCATGCTCAATGCCGCCATGTTAGGGGCTGCGCTAGTGCTACTCACCGGCTGTTGTTCGGTGGGGGCGGCTAAGCGAGGCCTTGATACCCAGGTGCTGCTAACTATTGCCGCCTCGTTTGGCGTGGGGGCCGCGCTACAAAGCTCCGGTGCGGCGGAAGTGATTGCCGGTGGTTTGCTGGCGCTAGTGGCGGGTAATCCTCTACTCTTGCTGATAGGGACCTACTGTGTCGTAGCTCTTCTCACAGAGCTAGTCACTAACAACGCTGCGGCAGTGATTATTTTCCCGGTCGTGATGAGCGCTGCAGAAAGTTTAGGCGTTAGTCCGATGCCTTACGTCGTGGCCGTTATGTTTGCTGCCTCGGCCAGCTTCTTAACGCCTATCGGCTATCAAACGAACTTGATGGTGTATGGCCCCGGCGGCTATCGGGTGAGTGACTTTCTGCGCTTAGGCAGTGGTTTAAATGTGTTAACCGGTGCGATAGCGCTGGTGTTGATTCCTCAGGTATGGCCTTTTTAAAATAGCTTTTGGCGGTGTCTTGGCTCCTTTAGGCGCGCCACTACTCGCGGTTAGCACTGGTTTGCGCTAGGGTTGCTTTTTTTGCACAAGGAATGAGAGTCGATGACTGATCCTGGCGAACTGATTATTGAGCCGAAAAACGGTCAACCTGCCGATGCGTGTGTCTTTATTATTCACGGTTTAGGTGCTGACGGGCACGATTTTGAGCCGCTAGTGCCCGCGTTAGCACTGCATAAAAACTCGCAGGTTCGTTTTATCATGCCCCATGCGCCGCGCCTGGCCGTGACGATTAATGGCGGCATGGTGATGCCCGCGTGGTATGACATTCTCGCCATGGATTTGGGGCGCCGGGTGGATAAAAGCCAGCTCAAAAAATCGGCTGAGCGATTACAGGGGCTGATGCAAGAGCAAATTGATCAAGGAATCGATAGTCGGCGCATTATTGTGGCGGGTTTTTCGCAAGGCGGCGCTGTTGCCTACGAAGCCGCGCTCACTTTTCCCGCGCCCTTGGGCGGCTTGTTAGCGATGTCGACCTATTTTGCCACTGCCGACAATATCGTTCTGAGCGATGCAAATCGACAAATGCCTATTGAAGTACAGCACGGTAACTTTGATCCTATCGTGCCCGAAAGCCTGGGGCGCAGCGGCGTAGACCGCCTGAAAGAGATGGGTTACACGGTCAATTACCGCCAGTACCCAATGGCCCACGCGCTCTGTCCACAGCAGGTTAATGACATCGGCAAATGGCTGGGCACACGTCTAAGCTAGCATTTGCCTAAACTCAGCGCCTATTCGTGCCCGATGCAAGGACGTAGCGAAAACGAATGATAGCTTCCATTGATGTGGTAGAAGTAGCGCTAGCGCTGTGCCTTACGGGGACGGCGCTGGTGTGCTTGTTTGATCGCCATCTTCTGCGCGCCTGCCGCTTCTTTGTGGCTTTTGCTATCGCTATGGCATTGGCATGGTGGCAACTAGGTGCCATTTGGTTAGCAAGCGCAGAGCTACTGCTAGGAGCAGTGCTGACAGGGCTCTGCTGTTTTTATGCTCTTGGCCACGTTGGGTCTAGCGGCTCATCTGTTTTAGCGCACGATCATTTTAGCGAGCCGTGGACACGAATTGCCATGCGAGTGGTGTTAGCGCTGGTTTGGTTTGTCATGGTCGCTGTGGCGATTGGCTATGTACTAACCGATATGCAGCACTCGCCTGCTGAACATCCGCTTTTGTTGGCTGGTGTGGTGATTGCTGCCAGCGCCATGGCCTCCTTTGCACTACACCGTCATCTGTTAAGACGTTTGCTGGCGTTTAATCTACTCGGTTCTGGCGTATTTATGTTGCTTGCCGGCGTGGCGGGTACTACTCCGACTGCCCAGGTTTTAATCAGCGTGGGGCTGCTAGTGGCGGCGCTTGGGTCGATGCTCGGTGTCTTACTGATAAGGCAGCTTTTACATTTGCAAGGCGTTAATGCCTTGGACCACGACAGCGGGCCCAAAGAGAGTGCGACATGATCTGGCGCTTTGGTCTCTTCGATAGCACCTTTACGCCGCTTGCCACAACCCACTGGGCGCTGTTGACGGTGCTTTGCCTACCGCTGCTAATGGGGCTGTTGGCGGCATTATTCCCCCCTAAGCGAGCATGGCCCGTGCTACTTGCCAGCGCGCCGATAGTGGCGGCTGGTTTAATGCTGCTGTTCGCCTTTAACGATGCGGGGCTACTGCGCTGGCAGTGGGCGGTGGCGGATATCCAACTGTCGCTGCGTTTGAACGGGCTCAGCGTACTGCTGCTATTAACGACCCAGTGGATTGGCGTTGCCGCAGCGCTATATACGCCGGGCTATTTGCGCTTAAGCGACCCCGGCCCGATGGCACGCTGGCTTTGGCCGCTGATGGGGACGTTGATAAGCGCGCTTTCATTAATGTGGCTAGCCACTGATCTACTCACCCTCTATGTTGCGTTGGAGCTGATGGGCTTGGCGGCGGTCGGCATGCTGCTGCTATCGGGGAAAGCGGCTGCCCTTAAGGCGGGGATGCGCTATTTGCTGCTAGCGCTGGTGGGGTCATTGGCTTATCTGCTGGGCGTTGCTTTGATTCTAGGTCACTGGGGCCGGTTAGATTTACAGGGTTTAGCCGAGATAATCGAGCCCGGCCCCGTGGCATGGTTCGCGGCGGCGCTGATGGGCGCCGGGCTTGCGTTGAAAGCTGCGCTGTTTCCGCTGCATGCCTGGCTGTCGCCTGTCCATGAAAATGCCTGGACGCCGGTGAGCGCATTGCATGCCGGGCTGGTGATCAAAGCTTCACTTTTTATGCTGGTGCTGCTGTGGAGCATTCTACTGCCGGATGCTTTCTATGCATCGCGTGTTATTGCCTGGCTAGGCATGCTGGCGATTGTATGGGGTGGCCTATTAGCATGGCGAACCGACTCACTGAAAACGTTGGTCGCCTCATCAACCGTCGCGCAGCTGGGTTATTTGATGGTTATTTTCCCGCTGCTACTGGGAGCAGACGTTGCCCCGCTGCCACGCGCCTTAGCGTGGGAAGGCTTTTGGCTACAGCTAATGGGGCACGCTTTTGCTAAGGCTGCGATGTTTATGGCTGCCGGAAACCTGATTCTGGCGACCGGTGAAAGTACCTTAAAAGGCCTTGCAGGCACTAGCCGGCGCTTGCCGCTTTCGCTGTTAGTGTTTGGCATTGCTTCCATCACGTTAATGGGCCTGCCACCCAGCGCTGGCTTTACCGCAAAATGGCTGCTCTTTGAGGCCATGATTATCACGCAGCAGTGGTGGGCGGTGGCGGCACTGCTTGTCGGTACGTTACTAACTGCAGCCTATATATTCCGCATGTTTCGCTATTCATTTGACGAGTCGGCACCTCGCCAGCGTTACCAGCCTCTTGCGTCAGGGATGGACTTAATCGCCCTGACGCTGGCGCTAGCCGCTTTCGCACTGGGGCTTTTCGCGCATTATCCATTGGGATTGATGCATGGAGGTGGCGTATGACTGCTGAGTGGCTACCCATCACCGCGTTGGCTATCGCGCTGTTAGTCACCGGGATTATTTTTGTGCTGCCGGAAGAATCCCATCGTCTACGCACCACGATTAATCTGCTGGCGGCGGTCACCAATATTGTTCTGGTCACCTTGATGGTCAGGCGAGTAGCCGCTGGGTATGAAGATATTTTCAGCTTCCAGGTTGTCGGCGGTGTTGATTTCGTATTGCGCACGGATGCGCTTGGGGTGATGTTCGCCGGGTTATCGTCACTGCTTTGGCTGTGTACGACGATTTACGCGATTGGCTACTTGGAAGGGTCTGCCAACCGGAAGCGCTTTTTTGGCTTTTTTAGCCTCTGCGTGGCCAGCACCATCGGCATTGCGCTGGCTGATAACTTGTTTACCTTTTTGATTTTCTACGAAATGTTGACGCTCTCCACGTACCCGCTAGTGGTGCACCGGGGTACGGAGCAAGCGCTCAACGCGGGCCGCGTCTATTTGCGCTATACCCTCACGGCTGGCGTGGTGCTGCTCCTGGGCGCGGTGCTGCTTTATAGCCTGACGGGGGACCAGTCGTTTTCTTCCGAAGCAGGCTTGGGCGATTATTTAAACGATAACCGTGGCTTGCTAACGCTAATATTTGCGCTACTGGTGGGCGGGTTTGCGGTTAAGGCTGCTATGGTGCCGCTGCACGGCTGGCTACCAAGAGCCATGGTTGCGCCAGCGCCGG
Organism: Halomonas sp. AOP5-B2-8; assembly: GCF_052376475.1. Classification (NCBI taxonomy): domain Bacteria; kingdom Pseudomonadati; phylum Pseudomonadota; class Gammaproteobacteria; order Oceanospirillales; family Halomonadaceae; genus Halomonas; species Halomonas sp. AOP5-B2-8. The sequence goes on from NZ_JBQSVS010000002.1 coordinate 289,873, forward strand.
TGAGTGCGCTGCTGCACGCCGTCGCGGTCGTGAAGGCTGGCGCGTTTGGCATCTTGAGGGTGGTTTATGATCTTTATGGCATTGAGCTTAGCGTGGAGCTTGGTGTCATTACCGCGCTGGCGGTGGCGGCGTCTATTACGATTATTTATGGGTCGTTGAGAGCCATCGCGCAAGAGGAGCTGAAACCACGCTTGGCGTTTTCTACCATCAGCCAAGTTTCCTACGTTATTCTCGGCATCGGCTTATTTGGGCCTTTCGGCACTATTGGCGCGTTAGCGCACTTGCTGCACCAGGGTTTAATGAAGGTCACGTTATTCTTCTGTGCGGGTAACTATGCAGAAGAGCTGGGGATTCACCGCATTGACGAGATGGACGGTGCCGGTAAGCGCATGCCGTTAACCAGTATTGCATTCACGATAGGCGCGCTAGGCATGATCGGCCTCCCGCCCTTTGCTGGTTTTATTACCAAGTGGTACCTCGGTATCGGCGCGATCCAGGCTGAAATGTACTGGGTGGTGGCCGTATTGGTGATCAGCAGCACGCTCAACGCGATGTATTTTTTACCGATTGTGCATCGTCTGTGGTTCCGTTTAGGGCCTTCTCATGGCAAAGGCAGTTGGCCCGACGAACAGCGTTTAGGCCGCTTTGAAACCCATGGCTGGTTGCTTTTACCGATGGTGTTTACCGCGCTGGTGAGCCTCGCTGCTGGTTTGTTGGCAGGCTTGCCGTTTAGTCCGCTGGACTGGGCAACCCGCGTCGCAAACGGGGAGTACTTGCTATGATGACGCTGCTGCTGGCGCTGTCACTGCTATGGCCGCTGTGCGTCGCCGGGTGTTCAGCTTGGCACGCCTATCGCACACCAAGCTCACGGCGCGACTATTTTTCCCTGCTGTGGGTGAGCGCTGCTTGGCCTGCCTTACTGTTAGCGTACGGTGGCGAAGCGCAGTGGACTATCGATGCCTGGATGCTGGGCGGGGAGTGGGCGTTAAACTCGCTAAGCAGACCATGGCTGGCGTTTACCGCGCTGCTGTGGAGTTTAGCAGCCGTGCACGCGCGAGGTTACTTTGCGGCGGAGCAGAAGCAGGCTCAGGCAGGCGATCAAGATGTTCAGCGCCGCCTGCAACGTTTGTCCCTGCTGTGGCCAATGACCTTATTAGGCAACGTGTTATTGGTTGTCGCCCAGGATATTGCCAGCTTCTATTTAGGCTTTGCGCTGATGACGTTTGCCGCTTATGCCCTCGTAGTGCACACCGGTACACAAGAGGCGCGGCTGGGCGCGCGGGTATATTTAATACTGGCCGTGGTCGGCGAAGGCCTTATTTTAGCCGGCTTTTTGTGGGCCGCCGGTGAGGCCGACACGCTAACGCTGCAAGGTGTGCGTGAGGGTATTTTGATCGCAGAGCAGGGCGCATGGATGGCCGCCTTGCTGTGCTTAGGCTTCGGGGTAAAAGCCGGCGTTATCGGATTGCACGTATGGCTGCCGTTGGCGCATCCGGTAGCGCCCGCACCGGCCAGTGCGGTGCTCAGCGGGGTGATGATTAAAGCCGGCCTGCTCGGCTGGATAAGCGTGCTGCCGCTGGGTCATGACGAGGTATCTGGTGCCTTAGCCCAGTTTGGCCACGTTATGCTGATAGCCGGGTTGGCAGCCGCCTTTGCCGCTGCGCTTTACGGTGTATTTCAGCGCCATCCAAAAGCCGTGCTAGCGTATTCAAGTATTAGTCAAATGGGCATGATGACCGCGCTGGTGGCAATGGGGCTAGTGGCGCCGGATGTTTGGCCACTGCTGTGGCCGGGCTTGGTGCTGTTTGCCGCTCATCACGCGCTGGCCAAAGGCAGTCTATTTATGGGCACCAGTATTAGTGAGCACCTGCCACGTTGGCCGTTGCCTCTGGTGTGGGCGTTGATGGCGCTGCCGGGTATATCGCTGGCTGGTGCTATTGGCGCAGGTATGATCAGCAAATGGGGCGTCAAAAGCCCGCTTTATGAGATGCATCATGAATCGTTAATTAAGCTGCTGAGTTGGGCCGCCGTTGGCACCGCGGCGCTAGTCAGTGTTGCGCTTTGGCGCCAGTGGCAGCAGCGCGAGCAAGGCGGCAGCAATCCGTGGCAGTGGGGTGCTTGGCTTGCAGGCATTATGGCGGCGCTCGTAACGCCGCTGTGGTTACCGCTACCTACGGGCAGTATTGAAATGCCGCCTCTTAGAGAGTGGTTGGGGATTATATGGCCATTTCCGGCAGGTGTTCTGCTCGCTGTAGTGGGCTGGCTATTAACTCGCTCCTTTAAGGGTAAATCGCCCCCCGCAGGTGATCTATGGTGGCTGTATGCCTTTATAGCCAACGCTGCGCTAGTGCCTATACGTTTGATAGGCCACGCCTGTGGCAAGATTAAAGCGGCCAGCGTGACTGCCGCGCAAAGTATGGAAAAGAGATTCATGGTTTCTTTATCACGCGGATTGGCCGGGGAGAGCTGGTTGCGGCATCATTCAAGTGGTTTGATGATGGTGCTTGCCGCAGTGCTTGCGGCGCTACTTATGTGGGAAGGCCAAGGATGATGAGAATGCCGCAACCGTGTTGGGCTTTGACGCGCTATGAGTAATCTTGAGCGTGGCCGGCATGCCGAGGTGCCGGGCGAGATTCCCGCTCGTGGCTGGCATGATATTGTCTGGCGAGTAGTGCGCGCCGCGCGGCGGGACCGCATTACTATGCTGGCGGCCGGTGTCGCTTTTTACGCATTGCTCGCATTGTTTCCCACTATTGCCGCGGTTATTTCGCTCTGGGGGCTGCTGTTTGACCCCTATGAGGCGGGCCAGCAGCTGTACGAAATTAGCCGTTTTATGCCACCCGATGCGGCCAAGTTAATTGATCAGCAGGCCCAGAAGGTAGTGGAAAGTGCTGAATCAAGTAACGTGATGGCCACGCTAGTCGGTCTATTGATTGCCATGTTTGTTGCCTCAAAAAGCGTGGCGGTATTAGTGATTGGATTAAACGTGGTGTATGGGGAAACGGAAAAACGCTCACTATTTCATCGCAGCACGGTGTTGGTGTCGCTGACGTTTGGTTTGATTATTATGACCTTGGTATCACTGGGTTTTATCGCCATCGTACCCATGCTGGTTGATGCGCTAGCCATTGATCCACCCCTGGATAAGCTGCTGAAATGGTTACGTTGGCCTGCGCTCTTAGTGCTAATGAGCGTGCTGATCGCGTTACTTTATCGTTTCGCACCCTATCGGCGTTCAGCGCAGTGGCGGTGGTTAAGCTATGGAACGCTACTCGCCACTTTTATGTGGCTATTAGGTTCTGGCGGGCTTTCGCTGTACGTACGCTATTTCGCAACCTTTAGTGAGCTCTATGGATCACTGGGGGCCGTCATAGCGTTAATGATATGGTTTTGGCTCTCTGCCTTCGTGGTGCTGTTTGGCGCAGAAGTGAACAGTGAAATGGAGCGTCAGACTTACCGCGATACAACTGTCGGTTATCCGCGCCCTCTTGGCGAACGCGAGGCGTTTGCCGCAGATACTATTGGCAGCCCTCAGCCGTGGCGGGCATCAGACGCTGAGTAGCCGATTCAGCCCTCGTGCGCATGGCTTCTTGGATCAGCTTTCTTGGTTAACGTTACTTGGCTACATCATCCCTCACCCGGTCCCAGCGTGAGGGATGGTGTTTAACAATCGCTAGTCTTATAACAGCTCTTCAGCGGCAAGTGCTAAGCGAGAACGTTCAACGCTTTTCAAGGTGATATGGCCGGCATGAGGCCAGTCTCTAAAACGCTCAACGACGGCCGCCATGCCGCAGGTATTGGCGGTTAGGTAGGGGGTGTCGATCTGACCAACGTTGCCCAGGCAGACAATCTTGGTATTGCGCCCCGCCCGTGTCACCAGCGATTTTAGCTGTTTGGGGGTAAAATTTTGCGCCTCATCAATGATTAGAAACGTGTCATTTAAGGTGCGGCCGCGCATAAAGCTTGGCGAGCGAATTTGTACGCGTGAGCCAATCAGTTGGCGAGTAGCACCATTATCCCAGCTGGACTCTCCCTCCTCATTGCGCAGCAGGTTATCCATGTTGTCGTGGAAAGCCCCCATCCACGGTGACATTTTCTCCTCTTCGGTACCGGGTAGAAAGCCGATGTCTTCCCCCATAGGGATCGGCGCGCGGGTAAATACAATGCGCTCAAATAGCTTGGCATCCAACGTTTGTTGAAAGGCGGCCGCCAGCGTCATAAACGTCTTACCGGTACCGGCGTTACCGGCCACCGTCACCAGGTCAATATCCGGGTCCATCAGCAAGTTTAAGGTGAAGTTTTGCCGGCTGTCATGTGCATGAACGCCCCACACGCCGGCATGATGGCGGTAGTTGGTCAGTAGCTGAAGGCGGGCTGTGGAGGGGCCCAGTTCGCGAACGATCGCCTCGAACTCTGCGCCATTCTCACTATCCGACACCAGCATGCCAACGTGCCAATGCCGGGGCATCACACCATTGAGCTGATAGAACGTGTGATGACCAACGCGCTCGACGGTGACATCGACATTGAGGCCTTCCCATAGCGTGGCGCCATCTTGCCCTGCTGAGGCATAGACTTGCGCGCCTTCAATCATGGCATCGCTATCAGAGAACGCGCGGTCGTTTAGATAATCCTCAACCGGTACCTTTAGCGCGGCGGCTTTAACGCGCAGGTTGATATCTTTGGTGATCAGAATCACCGAGGCATCGGGGCGTTCATCGCGCAGGCGGCAGGTCTCCGCCAATATGCGGTTATCAGGGCTGTCATCAATGGCGTCGAGGAGTTTTAAATCGTTGTAGCATAAAAAGTGCAGGCGACCTGATTCGCCGCTAATTCGGGGGATTGGAATACCGAGCTGAATTTCATCAAAGGTGACTTGGCTAGTAAGGTCAGAAAGCGTACGGCTAATTTGGCGGGCCGTGCGGGCGATTTCACGAATACCGTTTTTGTGCTTATCCAGTTCCTCCAGAACTGTCATCGGGATAACAACATCGTGCTCATCGAAGTGATAGAGCGCGGCAGGATCATGAATGAGGACATTAGTGTCCAGCACGTACAGCCGAGTGGCTTTCTTATCGAGTCGTACCATCGGTGGAATCACTCCTTGGTTGACGGCAACTTCGACACTGGCAGGTGCGTATTACGCCCAGATGACACTTGCCTGTGTCCCTCACATGGCGTGTCCTGGCATCTCCTTCGTTTTTTAATGGCTGAGCACTTTGTAATAGCGTGGAAGGCTTTGGCATTTTTTGCCAATTAAATTATTTCAACGCTGTGTCAGTCTGCTTGAGCAGCGGTTAAGAAAACTCGGATTGGCGCAGCGTGGCTAAAAAGTGTGCCACCTTGTTCAGCAGCGCTGCGGCCACTACGCCACGGTTATCGCTTTCTACATAGCGATAATGGTGGCTGTCTAAGACGAGATCATGATTGAGCGTACATAAAGTGCCTGCCTCCAGGGCACTTTTGACCAGCGGATAAGGGAGTAGCGCCCAGCCGGTGGCATTAATCACAGCGTCGCGTATGACTTCAAACATGGTGAGCCCAAGATAATTGCCTGAAAACAGCGCCTCGCTGATCAGTTTGTCGTCTTGTACGTGGGTTAAGCACACCTGCGTGTACTGGGCTAAGTCATCGCGATTGACGCTAGGAAGGCGGCTGAGAGGATGCTGCGGCGCGGCCACCAAACGCATCGTGACCGGGGCAAGGTTGGCCGCGTTAGCATCAATGCCTTCAGCGGTGTAAAGGCCAAAAGCGATATCTACCGTTTGGCGCTGTACAAACTGGGCATGTTCCTGGGGAGGCACCAGATATACCGATATCGCCGTTAGCGGGAACTGCTGCTTTAAATCATGCATTACTTGGCGCCAAAAGGCCTCTGGCAGGGCATCGTCACGCGCAATGCCGAGCTGGCTTTCAACACCCTGCAGATGCTGGTGGCAGTGCTTTTTGATCCTGCTGGCGCTGGTTAATAGGCGGTAGCAGTCGGGCAGTACGCTGTCTCCAACGGCGCTAAGCGTTAAGCTATTACCTGAACGCTCAAAGAGCGCCACGCCGAGGCTGTCTTCCAAGGCATTGACCGCGGCGCTCAGCGTACTTCGCTTTACTCCCGTGTGTCGGGCCGCAGCGGCAAAAGATCCATGTTCGGTAACATCAACAAAGGCCTGCACCTGTTCAGCACGCATAATCGTCTCGTTTAAAGGTGTTAGCGCCAATAAAGCTAGCGCTGAGCGATTGGTTATTCATACAGCCTCCTTCTATTATGGCGCAAAATTTGCCCAATGTGATGGAGTTATCCGCGTGACCCCCTTTGTAGCCGAGCGCCGTGCGCTAAGATTTTCAGCCGTTTCAGCCAGCCTCTTTGCATCCACTGGCCTTGTTTTAGGGATCGCCAGTGGCTCGATAACGATTCTTTTTGACAGCGGCTATTCCTTACTAAGCCTATTGCTAGCATCGCTATCGCTCTATGCGCTTCACCAAGCGCGTAAGCCTGCTGATGATCACTACCCCTTTGGGCGGCTAACGGTTGAGCCGCTAGCGGTGCTGCTCAAAGGCATAGTGATCGCCATGGTATGTGTCGTGTCGCTTGTGTCAGCACTTTGGAGCCTATCGGCAGGAGGGCGGTTAGTGACGCTAGATTTAGCCTTAATGTTTGGCGTGGTCAACGTGACCGGCTGCTTGTTGACCTGGTGGTGGCTGGCCCGCTATGCCCGCGTGGCACGCTCGTCGCTGCTAGCCGCGGAATTGCGTCAGTGGCAGATGGATACCTGGCTAAGTGCTGCAGTGATGCTGGGCTTTGTGCTCACTTGGGGGGTAATGCAAACGCCATGGGCGAGCTACGCACGCTTTGCCGATCCGATCATGGTGCTGGTGATTGCAGGCTACTTCCTACCGATGCCAATTCGCATGGTGAAAGGCGCTCTACGTGAGCTGATGTTCGGTGTGCCGAGTAACTGCGTGCGTCGCGATGTCATGAAAGACGTTGCTGATTTTGATGTCACCGATGACGATGTGCGCTTGGCACAGGTAGGCAGTTTCTTGATGGTAGACATCCAGCTCGATAAGCAGCAGTTTCACGATGCCCAGGAAATAGTTGATAGCGTGGAGCAGCGCTGCAAGCGATTAAATCTGCGCCCAATCACCAGTCTTACCCTGATTGCCGGCTAAGCGGCGTTAAAAAAGATTGACGTTATTTGTACAGCGGTGCTATTTAGCGCTACCGACAAAAAGTGTCGGGCTAATGATCGCTACGTTGAGGGTTGTAATAACATGCCATTGTGCCGCTGTTTACCCGCACTGCTGCTGACTGTTCTGGTCGCTGGCTGTGCAAGCTCTACCATTGCTCCTCGCTATACTTCCGATAATCCAGACGTGATGCGTATTGGTGGAGAACGTCCGGCTAATCGTGATACGAGCGTTGAAAGCGCCGGTTCTTTCTGCTTGGAAACGGCCGAGCGCTGGAACGAGCATGGACGTACGCCCGATGGGCAAACCCTTTGGGCGAAAGACATCATGCGTAAAGTAGTGTCTTGTCAGTAAGCGCTGATATTTTAACTGTATAAACACTAACGCCAGCTTTGTTAAGCTGGCGTTAGTGTTTCAGTTCCTAGCAAAAAAAGAGAGCGACATGACGCCGGCGATTAATAGCGCAAAACATGCAGGGGTTGCCTTCCAAGTTCATGAGTATCATCACGATGTTGCCGCGCAATCCTATGGTTTAGAAGCCGCTGAAAAGCTGGGTGTGTCTGCCGAGCAGGTTTTTAAAACGTTAGTTGTGAAGTTGGATGGCAAGCAGCTGGCAGTCGGCATCGTGCCTGTTACGGGGCAGCTAAGCTTAAAGAAAATTGCCAAAGCGGCCGACGTTAAAAAAGCCGTCATGGCCTCGCCAGAAGAAGTAGAGCGCACCACAGGCTATGTGTTGGGCGGGGTGAGCCCGCTAGGCCAGAAAAAGCGCCTAGTCACGTTTGTGGATTCGTCAGCTGAAGCATTCGCTACTGTGTATGTCAGCGCGGGCCGACGAGGGCTTGAAATTGAACTGACGCCGAGAGACCTGGCCACCCTGAGTGAGGCCACTTTTGTATCCCTGGCAACGTGATGGCGGCGCAGGTCGAGGCACTTTCTGGTATGGTGCGGTAACGTTTGTGTGCGTCGACTGCCCTCCAGAGGGCGCGCACTGTATTTATGATGGCCGCACACCTGTGGCCCAAGCAAGGTAATATCGTGTCTGACTCTTCTTTCTCCTCGTTAGCGTTGCCGAAAGCTTTGCTGAGCAACCTTGCATCTCTTGGCTACCATGAAATGTCGCCGGTGCAGGCGCAAAGCCTGCCGCCGATGCTGGCCGGGCGCGATGTGCTAGCGCAGGCGAAAACGGGTTCAGGTAAGACGGCGGCATTCGGTTTGGCGCTGCTGGCAGCGTTGAAAGTAGAAAGCTTTGCTGTGCAGGGGTTAGTGCTGTGCCCAACCCGTGAGCTCGCTGACCAAGTGGCAGAAGAGCTACGTCGGTTGGCCCGCGGTATGGCTAATGTGAAAGTGCTGACGCTTTGCGGTGGTGCGCCGTTCGGTCCCCAGCTTGGCTCTTTAGAACACGGCGCGCACATCGTGGTGGGTACGCCGGGACGCATTGATGAGCACTTGCGCAAAGGCTCGCTGATGCTGGATTCCCTTGCCATGCTGGTGCTGGATGAAGCGGATCGGATGTTGGATATGGGCTTCCAGGCAACCATCGATGACATCATTGCGGACACGCCCGCTTCGCGCCAAACGCTGCTATTTAGCGCGACGTTCCCGGACGAGCAGGCGTCCGGCGGCTTAACCGAGATGACCCGTGGCATTATGCGCGACCCGGTGACGGTGAAAATCGCCGAGGTGCACGATGCGCGCACTATTCATCAGCACTTTTATACGGTGGCAAATGAAGAGGCGCGATTTGAGGCGCTTCGCCAGCTGCTGCTGACCTATCGACCCACCACCAGCGTTGTGTTTTGCAATACCAAGCGTGAGACTCAGGCAGTGGCTGAGCAGTTGACGGACGCCGGGTTTAGCGCGGTAGCTCTCAACGGTGATTTAGAGCAAAAAGACCGCGATCGCATACTGATTTTGTTTGCCAATCAAAGTGCTTCTATCCTGGTGGCCACTGACGTGGCTGCTCGTGGCTTAGACATTGCACAGCTGGACGCCGTATTTAACTACCAAATTGCTCGTGAGCTTGATGTGCATGTGCATCGAGTTGGACGCACCGGGCGCGCCGGTGCCAGCGGCATTGCCTGCACGCTGGTGACCCCGAAAGAAAGCTACCGGCTGGAAAAGCTGGAAGTGTTACTGCAGCAACCGCTTGCCACTGAGCCACTCCCCAAACCTCAGCTGTCGGTGCCGTTTGAGCCGCTGATGGCGACGCTGCAGCTAGCTGGTGGCAAGAAAGATAAGCTTCGCCCTGGCGATATTCTGGGCGCTTTGACCAGTGAGGGTGGGCTGCGCGGTGATCAAGTGGGTAAAATTAAAGTGCTCGCCCGCAGTGCCTATGTCGCGGTTGAGCGCAATGTGATTCAACAAGCTCAGGCCAAGCTTGAGCGTGATAAATTAAAAGGGCGGGCTTTCCGCGTTCGTCGTATTCGTTATTGAGCCAATAATCACTGAACGTAGATGGCAACGATACAGAGAGTAAAGAGGAGCCGACGCAGCTAACCATGAAAATCCCTAAACGATTACAGCCGCTGGTCGATGATGGAATGATCGATGAGGTGCTGGTGCAGTTAATGAGCGGCAAAGAGGCGCAGGTTTACGTAGTGCGCTGCGGTGACGATGTGCGCTGTGCGAAAGTGTTTAAAGAGGCCAAGCAGCGTAGCTTTAAACAGGCGGTACAGTACCAAGAAGGGCGTAAAGAGCGTAACAGCCGCCGCTCAAGAGCGATGGCGAAGAAAACACGTTACGGTCAGAAAGAGCAGGAACAGGCATGGCTTAACGCGGAAGTTGACGCGCTTTATCGCCTGGCGTCAGCGGGCGTGCGCGTACCCGAGCCCCACGGCTTTGTAGACGGTGTGCTGCTGATGGAAATGATCAGCGATGCCGACGGTAACGTTGCCCCGCGCTTAGATGAAGTCACGCTGACTCCAGAGCAGGCCGAAACCTACTACGCCAAGGTTATTCAAGACGTAGTACGCATGCTGTGTGCGGGCTTAATTCATGGCGACTTGTCGGAATTTAACGTGCTAGTGGATGCCACCGGCCCGGTGATTATCGATTTGCCTCAAGCCGTTGACGCCGCCAGTAATAACAGTGCCGCTGCCATGCTTTATCGCGATGTCGATAATATGCGCAACTATTTTGGTCAGTATGCCCCCGCGCTACTGAATACCCATTATGGCAAAGAGATGTGGGCACTGTATGAATCAGGCGAGCTGCATCCCGATAGCAAGCTGACCGGCCACTTTGATTTCGATAATCACATTGCCAACGTGGATGAATTGATGGAAGTGATAGACGATGCCAAAGAGGAAGAGGCCGAGCGTCAAGAACGTATGCGTGATGACGATGATGACGAGTATTGAGCGATCATATTTACAGAGCTAAGACGTAACAGAGCTAAGACGTTGAAGTGGGCAGCCCTATAAGGCTGCCCAGCGTTTTCAGGCCAGAATGTTAATAGGCGCTGTGTCCTACGCTAGCTCATGAATTTTCCGATGATTATTGAGCGTCATCACCACGGCATCAGCCGCTTCCTTTCCTTTGGCACGGAAGTGGGAGTGGAAAAAATCGTGGTGGGTGGCGTGTTCATGAAAATGATGCGGCGTCAGCACAACAGAAAGAATTGGGATTTCAGTTTCCAGCTGCGCGTGCATCATGCCTTCGACTACGGCTTGAGCGACGAAGTCGTGGCGGTAGATACCCCCATCAATAACAAATCCCGCGCCTACGATAGCCGCGTAGCGCTTCGTTTTGGCTAATAGTTTTGCCTGCAGCGGAATTTCATAAGCGCCTGCGACTTGGAAGGTCTCTACTTGCTCTGCGGCAAAACCATGCTGGCTCGACAGCTGAGCAATAAATGCGTCTCGGGCTTGGCTGACAATATCGTGATGCCAGGAGGCTTCGATAAAGGCAATGCGAGGTGATGAAGAAACGCGGGTCTGATTCATGGTTATCCTTTTGGATTGTTTACCAGAATCAGGGCATTAGGAATCCAACGGCACACGTCCAGGCCTATTAAAAATAGGCACTGTCATACGCACAGCATGGAAACCTTCTCTTTTATCCGGACTATGACCGTCGGCTCCGGAATCTCACCGAATCTGCTGACCTCAGCCACTAAAAGCGATTAGCTAGCTGAGCGCTCGTGGGCTTATCCGCAATGACGATTTAAGCGGCATTACCACCGGTGGGGACTTGCACCCCGCCCTGAGAAAGTTTGCCATTAATGGCAGCTGCTTATTATACGCGTGCTGCACGTTGTGTGTAGATGACATCGCCAAAAATTACGTTTTGCATCCGCTTATGCGGGCGTAAGAGGGTGGTTCGCGCGCGGTCCTAAAGCCCCAAATGGCCTTGTCGGTGGTAAACTGACGGTTACGCTTAGCAGGTTAATGATTGCGTAGCGATGAGTAACGTTTTGGAACCAAGGGAGTTGGCGTGAAGGATATCCAGATAAATGCAGGGAGCGTCAAAGGGCTGGCAGCGTCGTTAGCGGTTGGCGTGGTCGGCGGCACCGCCTTTCAACTGACAGGGCTACCCCTAGCCTGGATGCTGGGCCCGCTTATTGCCAATTTACTGGTCTCATCTCAAGGTGTGAAGGTCGCAGTACCTGAGCCGGTCCGCAATATTTTCTTAGCTATCATGGGCATGGTGCTAGGCAGCCAAGTAACGCCACAGTTGGCGCATCGGGTGGTCGATTGGCCAGTGTCCGCTGGGCTACTGCTATTGGGAGTCGCGGCTTCTACGTCAGTGGCTGCCGCCTGGTATAGGCGCTGTGGATTTGATCCTGTCAGTGCGTGGTTTGGAGCTGCCCCCGGCGCTATGACGGCGATGATACTATTGGGTGAAAAATGCGGTGGAGACCCTCAGCGTATCGCGGTGTCGCAGTCGCTGCGTATCATCCTGGTTATTCTTTTTTTACCGCCACTGTTTTGGGCCTCTGGCGATGGCGGGGAGGGCGTTGGTCCAGTCCATAGCGGCTTAGAACATGGCTGGATGCTATTGACGATACCGCTTGTGCTGCCGCTAGGTCGCTTTCTGCGAATCCCTAGTTCAGCGCTGCTGGCACCGCTATTAATGGCAGCTCTATTGTCCGGTTTTGATATCGCCAGCCTTGTGTTACCGGGCTGGGGAATGAATGTAATGCTCTGGGTGCTGGGCAGTGCTATTGGCTCGCGCTTTCAAGGCATGACGCGCAAGTTGCTAGCGCGCTATTTGTGGCAGTCGGGCATTGCAACCCTACTAGCATTAGCCGTACTGGCATTATTTGCCGAGCTGATTCATCAAATATTGGGTGTGGGACGCGACGTAGCGCTGTTAGCGCTGGCACCGGGGGGAATTGGCGAAATGGCGATTTTGGCCGTCGCGCTCAATATTGATCCAGTATTCGTTGCTTTCCACCATCTGCTGAGAATGGTGACCCTAATGATCATTGCACCCTTTTGGGCGCGCTGGTTAATGCGCCGATCCGCTTCTTAAGACATCAGCAAAGACCGTTAAAATCAACGTCAGTAACGTAAGGAAGACTCATGCTATCGCGTGTTTTAAAACCGCTATTTCGCTACTTCGAAACGCGGATTAATCCCTATCCTGAAGGCGACGTTAAAACACCGCCCAAGGGCTTAATGCCCTTTATTGTGCATTTTTCGCGCCCAATGCTGCCGCTGCTGCTGCTGATGACACTGTTTACGGCGCTGGTGTCGGGTGCCGAAGTGGTTTTTTTCAGCTACATGGGCCAGCTAGTGGATTGGCTGGGTAACGTTGAGCGAGCGGGCTTTTGGGCCGAAAATGGCCTGTGGTTGGCAGGCTTAGGGCTTTTAATGCTGGTCGGTTTGCCGCTGCTCGTGCTGCTGCAGTCGCTGGTGACTCATCAAAGTATTTTCGGGAACTACCCGATGATTGGCCGCTGGCTTTCGCATCGCCATATGCTTAGCCAAAGCCTAGCGTTTTATCAGGATGAGTTTTCTGGGCGGGTGTCGCAAAAAGTCATGCAAACAGCGCTGGCGATCCGTGAAACGGTCACAAAGGTGATGGGCCTGCTGGTCTATGCCATTGTGTATTTCACCGGCGCCGCCTTTTTGCTCGGGCGGGCAGACCTTTTGCTGCTGATACCGCTTGGCCTTTGGCTAGTCGGCTACTTAGCGATTATGCGTTTCTTCGTGCCCCGCCTGCGCGACGTTTCGATGGCTCAGGCCGATGCTCGCGCGCAAATGACCGGCCGTGTGGTCGACAGCTACAGCAATATTCAAACCATCAAACTGTTTGCCGACACTCAGCGCGAGCAGCGCTACGCGCGTGATGCGATGGAAGGCTTTATGGTGACGGTGCATGATCAAATGCGCCTGGTCACGATTATGAGTGTCGGGCTGACGCTACTGAACACAGCACTTTTGGTGGGCACGGCGGCCATGGCTATTAGCGCCTGGTACATGGAAGCTATTTCCCTGGGGGTGCTGACGATCGCGATTGCGCTGGTGATGCGTATTCGCTTTATGTCTGATTGGATTTTATGGGAAGTGGCCGGGCTGTTTGAAAATATCGGCACCGTACAAGATGGCATGAATACTATCGCCCAGGAACCAACGGTGCGCGACGCGCCTGATGCACCGTTATTAGTAGTCCCCCAAGGTGAGATTCGCTTTGAAGCGATGCGGTTTGGCTACGACCAAGCTAAAGGTGAAAGTAAAACCGTGTTTGATGGGCTAAATCTCACCATTGCTCCGGGTGAAAAAATCGGCTTGATTGGCCGCTCCGGCGCGGGCAAGTCAACGCTTGCTAACCTGCTGCTGCGTTTTTATGACGTACAGGGTGGGCGTATTTTAATTGATGGGCAGGATATTGCCCAAGTAACCCAGACGTCTTTGCGCCATCAGATTGGCATGGTGACACAGGACACCTCGCTGCTACACCGCTCGCTGCGCGACAATATTCGCTACGGCAGTCCGCAGGCTAACGATGAAGATGTTTGGAACGCGGTATGCCGCGCCCATGCCGATTCCTTTATTGATCAGCTGGTCGATCCGAAAGGGCGTCGAGGGTTAGATGCCCACGTGGGTGAGCGGGGCGTTAAGCTGTCAGGAGGCCAGCGTCAGCGGATTGCTATTGCCCGAGTGCTGCTTAAAAATGCGCCGATTCTGGTCCTCGACGAGGCAACTTCTGCATTGGACTCAGAAGTGGAGGCCGCCATTCAAGAGCAGCTGGATACGCTGATGGAAGGTAAAACGGTCATTGCCATTGCCCATCGCCTGTCCACGATTGCCATGCTTGATCGATTGATCGTCGTGGATGAAGGGTGCATTGTCGAAACCGGCACGCATCAGGAACTCCTGGAGAAAGACGGCATCTATGCAAGCTTATGGCAACGTCAGTCCGGTGGCTTTTTAGGCCTAGACGTGTCGGAAAGTGATGCGTCTTAACGTGTGCTTTATATCAAATCACTAGCAGCGAGCGCTGCAAGGGAGGTAGACGATGCAAGTCATTACACTGCAGCAGCCCGGTGGGTTAGATAACCTCAACGTACAGCAGATGGATGCGCCCGGTGAGCCGATGGCAGGTGAGATTCGCGTGCGTCTGCACGCAAGCTCGCTGAATTTTCATGACTACGCGGTTGTCGCCGGCATGATTCCCACCGAAGATCAGCGCATTCCCATGTCGGATGGTGCTGGCGTTGTTGAGGCAGTCGGCGAGGGCGTGGCGGAGTTTGCCGCGGGCGACCACGTGGTGTCTACCTTCTTCCCTTACTGGCTGGAAGGCCCCGCGCGAGTCGGCGATTTCCGTACGACGCCAGGCGACGGCATGGACGGCTATGCGCGAGAGCAGGTTGTACGCCCCTTTGAGTGGTTCACTCACCAGCCTAAGGGCTATAGCCATGCTGAATCGGCTACCTTGACCACCGCAGGCTTAACCGCTTGGCGGGCACTGGTGGTCGATGGCAATATCAAAGCGGGTGATAGCGTTCTGGTGCTTGGTACCGGCGGTGTATCAATCTTTGCCCTGCAGTTCGCGCGAATGATGGGCGCGCGGGTCATCGCCACCTCATCGTCCAACGAAAAACTGGCACGGCTGAAGGAAATGGGCGCTGAACACACTATCAACTATAAAGAGACACCTGACTGGGGTAAGCGCGTTAAAGAGCTCACCGACGGGGAAGGCGTTGACCATATCGTTGAAGTGGGGGGGGGCGGTACGTTGTCTCAGTCGATCGATGCGGTAAAAATTGGAGGCAAGATTGCGCTGATTGGCATATTGACCGGCCGTGAAGGTGAGGTTCCGACCGCCAAGTTAATGGCCAAGCAAGCCAGTCTTAAAGGGCTGATCGTAGGCAGTCGTCGGCATCAAATTGAGATGATTCGTGCGCTGGAAGCCCTGGATATGCACCCTGTGATTGATCGCGAGTTTCCGCTGGCCGACATCGCGGACGCCTTTCGACATCAGGCATCAGGAAAACACTTTGGGAAAATTTGCCTGACGTTTTAAGATATTCTGATGTTTTAAAACATGCTGATGTTTCAAAACAGTAAGGCTCATTGAGATCCTGCACGCCTTGCTACTGGTTCAAGGCGTGCAGGAACGGGTATTAATCTAATAAACGGCTGTAAACGACGCCTTTTACTTCAAGCTCAAGTATATCTTCATAGGCTACTGTCATCCCTTCTACATCGCCGGATGACTTGTGGCTGTTTTTGATCTCGGTGTCTGGGATCACCTTCACGCCTGCTGCCGTAGCGTGCTGTATTCGGGCACTAAACCGATTGCCATGCTGCTCAATCAGTAGCCGTTCCCCAGCAATACACTTGCCTATTTTATCGTGCAGCTCTTCTTCACTGACATGAACGACACTCATCGCTTGCTCCTTTAGCTCGCAATCGCTATGGCAAAATACATCCGTACGCTAGGTACCTTAATGGCCTGTCTATGAAGACTTTATTTTAGACCATAAGTTCGTGTGCCGTTAGAAGCTGAGTGCATCGTGCTAAAGTGATGACTTACGCAGCCATAGGGAAAGTGTCATGGGGGAGTACTCATCAACAGGCGTCTCGCCACTGTGGGAAGTGGTCGCGCTGGATCAGTTTTGTCCCCCCGAAAAGACGCAGGCGAGCCAGTGGCGACGTAGTTGGCGTTCCGCTTCAAAGTGGTTAATCGGTAAAAAAACCTCAGAACAGCAGGTAAAAGAGGAGCATGAGCTGCGCTCCTTACCCGAGATTAGGCTGGCTCATTTAGTGCCTCCGGTTGACTGGGCGCCCGCTGCTAGCATGTTAGCGCAGGCACTTGACGCTCAGGACGCGCCGGTCACGTTTTTTATTACGCCGCCACATGGCGGTCACGCCTCTGTGGTCACCCATTGGGCTAAGCAGCATCATGCCGTTTGCGTCGAGCCTCCAACGCTTAGTGAGCTTGCCAAAGGCGATACGCAGTGGATAGCGCATTGCGTGAACCAGAAAAGCTGGGCAGTGCCTGCATTAGAACGGCATTTTTTACGCCACACGCAGGGTATTCAAAGTATTCGTGAATTTCTTGAGCGTGCCTTAAGTGGTCGCTTAGGACACGGTGTGATTGGGTGCGATAGCTGGACCTATGCCTATCTTCAGCAGGTGATCGGGATCGACGGGGCGCCGGTATTTACGCTGCAGTCGCTGCAAGGCGAACAGCTAACACGCTATTTTTCCAATATCAGCGCAAGCGATGGCCAGTATCCGTCTGTCTACAGCACTCGGACCGGCAAGCAGATATTGCCGGCGCTAGAAACAAAGCGCCACCAGGCTGCGCATAAAGAGCTACAGCGCTTGGCAGCCCATTGCCGCGGGCATTTAGGCATTGCTTGGCACTACTGGCACGAACGGCTGCGTGAGCCATCGTCAGGTGAGACACAGGCGCTGTGGCTGGTGGATGCGCTGGCCGATGCGGAGCTGCCTGCGGATACTGGCGATATCGCAACGCTCGTGCTGCATGCGCTATTGATTCACGGTGGTCTGGATGATCAGTCATTGGGAGAGGTGCTGCCGTTCTCACATCACGAAGCGCTGAATGCACGGCTGGCGCTGCAGCGTAAAGGGATCGTTTCAAGCTGGGAAGGGCGTTGGCAGATCGCCCCACTTAGCTACGCTAGCGTTCGCCAATTATTAGAATCGCGCAATTATCTGGTCGATTCGCTTTAAGCCGGCTCTCGCTAAGCGGCAGGCCCACGGAGGGCTCCATGGACGACCAAAAAAAGTACGCAAGACTGTTTAACGATATCGATAGCCAAGCATTAATTACCGTGGGGCTAGTGCTGTTAAGTGCCATTGTGCTGATTATTGTCAGCCAGCGTGGGCTCAACTGGCTGGCTTCGCGCTTACACGGGCAGGTCCGCTTTCGAATATTTGCATTAGTGCCGCTAACGCGCCTGTTTGTGCTGATCACTGCGCTGGCGATTGTCACGCCGATTATTATCGAGCCGTCATTACGCAACATGGTAACGCTGCTGGGTGCGCTGGGTTTAGCCATTGGCTTTGCTATGAAGGACTACGTCAGTAGCCTAATTGCGGGAGTCGTTTCGGCCATTGAGCTACCTTATCGCCCTGGGGATTGGGTCAACATTGAAGGCACCTATGGCGAGGTCAAGCACGTAGGGCTGCGCACTGTCGAGATCCAAACGCCCGATGATGATTTAGTCGCGGTGCCGCACTTAAAGCTATGGGATCACGCCATTTATAATGCCAATAACGGCGGCACCAGTTTGCAGTGCGTGGCGAGTTTTTATCTTCATCCTGAGCATGAGGCGGGCTGGGTGCGCAAAGCGTTGCGCGATGTAGCGCTCACCAGCGCCTACTTGAAGTTCGACCAACCGATCATCGTCGTGGCTGAAGAGAAGCCCTGGGGCACCCACTACCGGATACGCGCCTACCCGGTAGACCCACGTCAGCAGTTTCTGTTTATTACCGACCTAACCGTGCGCGGTAAGACAGTGCTCAGTGCGGCAGGCGTCCGGTCAGCATTGTTACCACCTGATGCTACCCTGGATGCCCGCAACGCTGCGCAGTCAACGTATTGACTGGCTGGCTAACGCTTAAGCTTCGGTGGGCTCTGGCAGCTCGCCGCTGTGGAAGACATTTTGTACATCATCCAGCTCGTTCAACATGCCTAAGAACTTTTCAAACAGCGCCACGTCGTCGCCTTCAACCGGCGTGGTGGTTTGCGGCAGAAATTGAATTTCGTCAACTTCAAAGTCAATCTCACCGAAAGCGTCTAACAGCGCCTGTTTGGCCTTGGCATAATCAGTGTGCGGGGCAAAGACGGTAATGCGTTCGGCTTCTTGCTCAATGTCAGTGACATCAACATCTGCTTCCATAAGCGCTTCCAATACGGCTTCTTCATCGCTACCGCTAAACGAGAAAATAGCGCAGTGGTCGAACATGTGGCTCACGCTGCCGGGCGTGCCAATTTTGCTCTTGGTTTTGGTAAAGCAGCCGCGAACATCGCCAAAGGTGCGGTTAGGATTGTCGGTCAGGCAGTCAACGATCACCATGACATTGCCTGGCCCGAAACCTTCATAGCGCGCGGTAGAGAAATCTTCGCCGCCTGCACCGCTGGCTTTGTCGAGCGCTTTATCAATAACGTGGGAAGGAACCTGATCTTTTTTGGCACGCTCCATCAAGCCGCGCAGTGCAAGGTTGCCATTAGGATCGCTGCCACCCGCTTTAGCGCAAACGTAAATTTCACGTCCATATTTGCTATAGACCTTGGTCTTCGCATCGGCCGTTTTGGCCATGGATTCCTTACGGTTCTGAAAAGCCCTACCCATGTTGCCGTCCTGTGTTAGCCATACCACGCGCATTGAACGGGCGGTATTTTGAAATGTGAAAAGAGCTCAAAGAGCAAATTTTACCCAACAGCGTACCATGCTAACAGCGTTATTTAAGCCGCTCGCCAAAGAGCAGGCCTCACCTGTCGTATACTCGTGGTTTGCCCCCATGGGCTGACATTTGATCTCAGGAATAAAACGGTATGCCGCTGACACTCTGGTTATCATTAGCCGCTATCTGCGCCATGGGGGCGATGTCGCCAGGACCAAGTTTGGCATTAGTGCTACGCCATACGCTAGGCGGCGGGCGGTTGTTTGGCGTGATAGCGGCTATCTTTCATACGCTCGGCGTGGGGTTTTACGCACTGCTGACAGTATGGGGGCTAGGCGCGTTGATTGCCGGTTTTCCGATGCTGTTCCAATTGATCACCTGGTGCGGCGCCGCTTACTTAGCCTGGCTAGGGTTTCAAGCGCTGCGCGCCGGAAAAGCAGGCGCTTTGCACCCGGCTGCCATGGCGACGAGCAGAGGGCAGGCGGCTAAAGAGGGCGTGCTAGTCGCGTTAGGAAACCCTAAGCTGATCCTGTTTTTTGTTGCGCTGCTCAGTCAGTTTGTTAGCCCCGACATGAGTGCGTTGGCGAAAGCGATTATTGTGCTGACCGCGATGGTGATTGACGGTGGCTGGTACGTACTTGTTGCGGTGGTGCTTTCGCATTCAAGGATTCTGCCTTGGTTGCAAAAGAATGCCCACTGGATTAATCGTATTACCGGCGTGCTGCTCATCGTGCTGGCGCTGAGAGTGGTTGCCGGGCCGCTGGTGTAAACAGAATAGCCGTGGCATGGTAATCGCTATGCCGTTTAAGGTGTTTGTAGGGCCTATTTAATGACGATTTACGACCAAGACTGTTATACCCACCAAGGGAAACCGTTCAATCTGCGGGCGTTGCGTGGCCAAGTATTATTGGTGGTCAACGTGGCTAGCCAATGTGGCTTCACGCCACAGCTGAAAGAGTTGGAAACCTTTTATCAGCGCTATCGTGATCGTGGTTTTACCGTGCTGGGATTTCCATGCAATCAATTTGGGCGCCAATCCCCGGAGAATGCCCAGGCGTTCTGTCAGTTTGGCGAACAGCAGTATGGGATCAATTTTCCGCTACTAGAGAAGGTGCATGTGAATGGTGGTCGTGCTCATCCGCTGTTTGTGTGGCTAAAACATCAGGCGCCAGGCGTACTGGGGACGCCAATGATCAAGTGGAATTTCACTAAGTTCTTGATTGGTCGCGATGGAAACGTCATTGCTCGCTTTGGCCCGCGTGACCACGGGCGCCCATTGCGGTTGGCGTTGGAAAAAGCCTTAGATGAATCTTACCCGTAGCGTGGCGGTATAAATGCGTTAAACCTGTTCGCCCCGTACAACGGCAAGTCGGTTCATTAGCGCATTCAGGCGGTGGCGCACCATCATGGTGGTCAATCCTGAAAACAACGCCCAGCTTTTACGCCGCCAGCCTTTTAGGCGCAAGTTGTGGTTGACCAGCTGCTGCATGAGCTTGCGGTCGTTAAATTGGCGCCATTCGCTAGCAATGGAAAGCTGATGACGCGACATGACCGGCGCCATTTCCAAACGAAACATCCACTCCAATTCTTTAAGCGACATCTCGTAGCGTTGCACGACGTCCAGCATGCGCGAGTAGTCCCGTTCGCTGGGCTCACGGTCAAGCCACAGCGGCGCTAACGCTAGCCAAAGATCGCCGCGTTCGTCTACTAGCTGCTGTGCATTCATGGTGGCCTCGTATGGGGAGTCGTTGCTGGCATAAGGACGTTAACTGCTATCGTGACGCGAAACTCTGGTGATCTCAAGCGCGGACAATAGCGCAAGAGCGGACAGCGCGCACGGAGACAGCTAGAATAGCTCCATTGAGTCACGACATCGCGATGTCGATAACCAAATTAATCTGATAACGAGGTTCGAGATGATTATTAAACCTAAGGTGCGCGGCTTTATTTGTACGACTACCCACCCGGTGGGCTGTGAGCAAAATGTGCTTGAGCAGATTGAGGCTACTCGTGCCCGCGGTTTAGATAAAAGCGCCGGCCCGAAAAAGGTGCTCGTGATTGGTGCATCGAGTGGCTATGGTTTGGCCGCGCGTATTACCGCAGCGTTTGGCTATGGTGCTGACACGCTGGGCGTGTTCTTTGAAAAGCCTGCTACTGATGTCAAGCCTGGCACCGCGGGTTGGTACAACAGTGCTGCCTTCGATAAATTCGCTAAACAAGAAGGCCTGTACAGCAATTCCATCAATGGCGATGCGTTCTCCCACGAAGCGCGGGAAAAAGCCATTGAGTTGATTAAGCAAGATATGGGCGAGATTGATCTGGTGGTGTACTCGCTGGCATCGCCCGTTCGTAAAATGCCGGATACCGGTGAGCTGAAACGCTCCAGCCTTAAGCCGATTGGCGAAACCTACCGCGCTACGGCTATCGATACCAATAAAGATGCGATCATCGAAGCAGAAGTGGAACCGGCAACACAGGAAGAGATTGACGACACCATTACCGTCATGGGTGGCGAAGATTGGGAACTGTGGATGAGCGCGCTAGATAAAGCGGGCGTGCTGGCGAAAGGCGCTCGCAGCGTCGCGTTTAGCTATATTGGCACCGAAATCACTTGGCCGATTTACTGGCACGGTGCGCTGGGTAAAGCTAAGGAAGACCTGGATCGCGCCGCGACGGCTATTGATAGCCACCTGAAGGCTAGCGGCGGCGGTGCCAATGTTGCGGTGCTCAAGTCAGTAGTCACTCAGGCGAGCGCGGCGATTCCGGTTATGCCACTGTATATCGCGATGGTCTATCGCATTATGAAAGAACAGGGCCTGCATGAAGGCACCATTGACCAGTTGAATCGACTGTTCGGTGAGCAGCTTTACTCCGAACAAGGTAAGCGCGGCGAGTTTGCCACCGATGAGGTCGGCCGCCTGCGGTTAGATGATTGGGAGCTACGTGACGATGTGCAGCAAGCCTGCCAGGACCTTTGGCCGGAAGTGACGACCGACAACCTGTTCGACATTACCGACTATGCGGGTTACAAACACGAATTCTTGAAGCTATTTGGATTTGAGCGTAGCGATGTCGATTACGACGCCGATGTCAGCCCGGCAGTTAAGTTTGATGTCGTCAGTCTGTAAGCCTTAGGCCTTGTGACGTGTTTGCTTGATGCTGTTATTGCCGGGCCCTGTGCCCGGCAATTTGCATTGATGCGTCACTTTTTTGCGATAGAGGGCAGAACGCTGCTCTCCACTGCGTAATTGCGTAAGATAGGCATTTCATCCAGTTGATGGCGGTTCTTCATGCAGCTCAGTGACTTATCATGCAGCCTAGCGCGCTAATGGCGCAGCCTAATGTGATCCGCAGGCGGGTCGCATTTCTGCTGCTGCCGGGCTTTTCGTTATTGGCCCACGCCAGCGCTATTGAACCACTGCAAATGGCCAACCAGTTGAGTGGCCAAATGCTTTACCACACCGCCACCTTAAGCATGGATAGTCAGCCGGTGCGCAGCGGTGCTCAGCTTTCGCTGCTGGCTCAGCATGCGTTAAGCGAGGCACCGGAACCTATCGATCTGCTCTTGATCTGTGCGCCTACGCCGCTGCCCTATACCTTGCCCGCTAAGCTCAACGAATGGCTGAGAGGTCATCAAGGCCGTGGCGTATCTTTAGGCGGTTTGGCCGGTGGCACGGAAGTGCTGGCGCGCTGCGGGTTGCTAGAAGGATACCGAGCAACGCTTCCATGGCAGCGTTTTGAGGCTTTTTCCCAGGCATACCCACAGGTAACGCTCTCCCAGCAGCTGTTTGAAATTGATCGCGACCGGCTGACCTGTGCGGGCGGCACCGCTGCCATGGATATGATGCTCACGCTGATTGGTCAGCATCACGGGGCGAGACTAGCAGAACAGGTGTCTGAGCAGTTTGTTTGCGACCGCATTCGCTTAGCCGATGAGCGCCAGCACGTGCCGCTGCGCAGCCGCTTGGGGCATGCCCCGCAAAGTTTGGTCGATGCCGTGACGCTAATGGAAGCCAATATCGAGGAGCCGCTTTCGACTCTTGAGCTGG
Source organism: Halomonas sp. AOP5-B2-8 (assembly GCF_052376475.1). Classification (NCBI taxonomy): domain Bacteria; kingdom Pseudomonadati; phylum Pseudomonadota; class Gammaproteobacteria; order Oceanospirillales; family Halomonadaceae; genus Halomonas; species Halomonas sp. AOP5-B2-8. The sequence continues at coordinate 312,932 of NZ_JBQSVS010000002.1, forward strand.
CTGAGCATTTGGGTATTTCTCGCCGCCAGTTAGAGCGGCTATTTAAGAAATATCTCCAGGCAGTGCCCAGCCGCTATTATCTGGATTTGCGTTTGCAAGAGGCACGCAAGCAGCTGCGCGAAACCGATCGCGCGATTGGCGATATCGCCTTTGCCACAGGATTTTCATCCGGCGCACACTTCTCAACCGCCTATCGCAACCATTTTGGCATGACGCCAAGAGAAGAGCGTTTGGCTTAGCGTGCATAAAACCAAGCGTGGTTATTCATAATTCCCTGTCACATTGCTGAAAGCAGATAACCACGTCAGCGCCTTATACTGTTTTTACCCCATTATTCTATTGGAGAGTTTGCCCCATGAGCACCATTCCAACTCGGCATGATTTTGATCAATACATGACGCCTAACTATGCACCGCAGCAGATTATTCCGGTGCGCGGCGAAGGTAGCCGACTATGGGATCAGCAGGGGCGTGAATACATCGATTTTGCCGGCGGCATTGCGGTGAACTCGTTAGGCCACTGTCATCCTGTGCTGGTTAATGCGCTTAAAGAGCAGGGTGAAAAGCTTTGGCATCTCTCCAATATCTACACCAATGAGCCTGCCCTTAAGCTTGCTAAAAAACTGGTAGAACGCACGTTCGCTGACAAAGTCTACCTTTGCTCTTCAGGAGGAGAGGCAAACGAGGCGGCGCTGAAGCTAGCTCGTCGCTACGCGGTAGATCACCACGGCGAAAAGAAAGACAAAATCATTTCCTTCAATCAGTCTTTCCATGGCCGCACTCTCTTTACGGTTAGCGTTGGCGGTCAACCCAAATACTCGCAGGGCTTTGGGCCGATTCCTGGCGGCATTTTGCACGCTGAATTTAATGACCTGGAAAGCGTTCGCGCCTTAATGGGCGACGATACCTGCGCGGTGATGGTCGAGCCCATGCAGGGCGAGGGTGGTATTCTGCCGGCTACCCCCGCATTTTTGAAAGGCCTTCGCGACCTGTGCGATCAGCACAATGCCCTGCTGATTTTTGATGAAGTGCAAACCGGCGTTGGTCGTTGCGGGACGCTTTACGCCTACGAGCGCTATGACGTAACACCGGACATTCTCACGAGTGCTAAATCGCTAGGCGGTGGTTTTCCAGTAGGAGCGATGCTGGCAACTGAAAAAGTCGCCAAGTCATTAGCCTTTGGCACCCATGGCTCAACCTACGGCGGTAATGCGCTGGGTTCTGCCATCGCGTTGGCGGCAGTCGAATTTATCGATACTCCAGACGTTCTAGCAGGCGTGCAAGCGCGCCACGATCTTTTCCGTGAGCATTTAGAAACCATTAATCGCAAGCACGGCGTGTTTAAAGAAATACGCGGCATGGGACTGTTGATCGGCGCTCAAATGTCGGATGCTTTTGAGGGCCGCGCTAAAGAGATTCTGCCGCTGGCCATTGAGGAAGGTTTAATGGCGCTAATCGCTGGGCCTAACGTACTGCGAATGGCGCCTTCGCTGGTGATTCCTGAGGCAGATATTGCTGAAGGTATGGCGCGCTTAGAGCGTGCCATTGCGCGGCTTGTTACGACAGCATGAGTGAGCCACAGGCCGCGTTAACCGAGGGGGCGTCGAGAATGCTGGTAGTGCGACCCGTTAAGGCGACGGACCTCAACGCATTGGAGCAGTTAGCTGAGCAAGCCGTGCCTAAGCTAACCAACCTGCCTGCTAACCGTGAGCGACTTCAGGAGCGCATTGCGCGCTCTTTGGATGCGTTTAGTGGTGACGTTGAGTTTCCTGAAAATGAGCACTATACCTTTGTGTTAGCGGACGATAGCCGGGAGGAGGTGCTGGGTACGGCCACTATTCGCGCCCAGGCTGGCGCCAGTGAAGCCTATTATACTTATCGTCAAGAAACGCTGATTCACGCCTCCCAGCAGCTCAACGTGCGCCGTGAAGTGCAGACACTCGCGCTCTCTCATGAAGTGTCAGATGCCACCTTGCTGTGTGCTTTTTCGCTTAACCCACGTTACAAGGGCACCAGTGCAGAAAGCCTGCTACGCCGGGCGCGGTTGATGTTTATTGCTCAGTACCCCGAACGCTTTTCGCGCATTCTAGCCGTGGCGTTTCCAGGCTATTTGGATATGCGTAGTGAATCGCCCTTTTGGGAGAGTGTAGGACGGCACTTTTTTGCCCGCAGTTTTCAAGATATTAATCACGTGGCGGGAGTGCGCTCGAAAAGCTTTATCGCTGAGGTGATGCCTCAATTTCCACTTTATTTGCCGCTGCTTACGCCTCAAGCACGGGCCGCTGTTGGTCGCGAACATCCGGCTCATGAAGAGGCGCTACAGGAGATGTTGGCAGAGGGCTTTGTGCGCTCTCGTCACGTAGACATTTTTGACGCTGGGCCGATTGTAAAAGCGGAGCGCGAGCGGCTGGAAACCTTTCGTAGTGCTGCCTGGCATCCGGTGCGCATTCGCCCTGAACATGCGCTGCCCGATGCTGAGCCGGCGATGGTCGCCAATCAAAAACTCGGCGAGTTTCGCTGCATTGTGTCGCGCTATGCGCTCTCGCCGACGGGTCAGCTAATGCTGTCTCCTGAGCACGCTGAGCGGCTGGGTGTCACCGAAGGGCGAGCGGTGCTTGCCGCGCCGTTGACATTACCCACCGCGGTAGACGCGCTTGATGAAGGAGAAATGTAATGCGCATTCGACCCATTGCCCGTGATGATTTAGATGGGCTTCAGGCGCTTGCGCAGCAGGCAGGCGTTGGCTTTACCTCGTTGCCGGATAACCGTGAATTCCTTGCCGGTAAAATTGAAGCCGCCGCCCGCGCCTTTGAAGAGCGCACTCCGGTTGATGATCGCCTCTACTTTTTCGTCTTGGAAGATGAGGCGAGCGGCGAACTGGCTGGATGTTGCGCGATTGAGGGGCAAGTAGGTCGCGAAGTGCCCTTCTATAACTATCGGCTGGGTACGCTGGCGCACTCCTCCGTTCAGTTGGATCTACACCGCACCATCGACACGCTGTTTTTAAGTTCTGACCATACAGGCGACGCGGAAGTGTGTTCGCTGTTTCTGCGTCCTGAATACCGTGGCGAAGCCAATCGTCATTTACGCAACGGAGCTCTGCTCTCCAAAGCACGCTGGCTGTTTATCGCCCAGTTCCGTGACCGCTTTCCCGCCAAAGTGCTGGCGGAAATGCGCGGCGTGTTTGATGAGAACAACACAAGCCCCTTTTGGGAAAGCCTGGGAAAACACTTCTTTCCCATGGATTTCAATGAAGCGGATCGGCTAACGGGCTTGGGACAGAAGAGCTTTATCGGTGAGCTGATGCCGAAGTTTCCGATTTACACCACGTTTATGGCTGAAGAGGCGCGTGCCTGCATTGGTCAAGTGCATCGCCATACTCGGCCCGCACTAGAAATGCTCAACAAAGAAGGGCTGCGCTGGGAAGGCTATATCGATATTTTCGATGGTGGCCCGACGGTAGAGGCGTATATCGACGACGTGCGTGCGGTCCGCAACTCGCGGCTGTGCCAGGTAGACGTTTCATCCAGCGCCCCGCAAGAGAGCGTCAGCCGCTGGCTTGCGTCCACTATCCAAATGCTCAACTTTACTGCCAGTTGGATAGGCCGTGCGCCGACGCATGACAACATCATTGTGCTTAGTGAGCAGGAAGCAAGCCGACTGGGTGTCACCACCGGTGACTTCATTCGCTTACTGGAAACCTAAATCCTGCAAAAATAAGCACGGCATAAGTTTGGTAACGTTAGGAGAGAACGATGCACGCTCAACAGCAGCAATTGATCAACGGCGCCTGGGTAGCAGGTGAAGCAGACACGTTCGCCAAGCATGATCCCATCTCGGCTAAGCAGCTGTGGCAGGGCGCATCGGCATCTAGTGAGCAGGTTGGCGCCGCGATTAACGCCGCACGAGGAGCGTTTCCTAGCTGGGCGCGCACGCCCGTTACTGAGCGTCAGGCACTGGTCGAGCGGTTTGCCGAGATTTTAAAAGCCCGTGGTGAAGATCTTGCCCTGGCGATTGCCTCTGAAACCGGTAAGCCGCTTTGGGAGGCGCGTACCGAGGCAGGAGCAATGGTGGGGAAGATTGCCCTTTCGATCAGCGCATACCACGAACGCACCGGCGAGCGTGAAAAATCAGTGGGTAGCGCTAAAGCCGTTCTGCGCCATCGCCCCCACGGTGTCATGGCAGTATTTGGCCCGTACAACTTTCCAGGTCATTTACCTAACGGCCATATGGTGCCCGCGCTGCTAGCGGGTAACTGCATCGTTTTTAAACCTAGTGACCAAACCCCGCTAACGGCTGATCTCACACTGCAGTGCTGGCTAGAAGCCGGGCTGCCTGCGGGCGTTATAAACTTGGTGCAGGGTGGCGTGGCAGTTGGCCAAGCGCTCGCTGCGCATCCCGGCATTGATGGCCTGCTGTTTACCGGCAGTGCCAACGTTGGGGGCATGCTGCACAAGCAGTTCGCCGGGCAGTTGGATAAAATTCTCGCGCTGGAGCTAGGCGGTAATAATCCCCTGGTGGTTAAGGATGTGCCCGATCAGCGCGCCGTTGTGCTGGCTATTCTACAGTCGGCCTATCTTTCCGGTGGCCAGCGCTGTACGTGTGCTCGTCGATTGATGGTGCCCTTGGGTGATGTTGGCGATCGCTTAATCGAAGCGCTCTCAGAGGCTATTACCAAGCTGCACGTGGCGGGTCAGTTTGACGAAAATCCTGCGCCATTTTACGCCGGTTTGGTGAGCGTGGCTGCCGCGGACGGGCTGCTAAAAGCTCAGGACGCGCTGGAAGCACTGGGCGGCACGGTCATCAATCGTATGCAGCGGCTTCAGGAGGGCACCAGCTTGCTGAGCCCTGCGCTTATCGACGTGACGGGACTGGACGTTCCTGATGAGGAGCATTTTGGTCCGCTACTCAAGATCCATCGTTACAACGATTGGGATGAGGCGCTTGAGCTTGCTAACAATACCCGCTACGGGCTCTCTGCTGGTCTTATTGGCGGCGATAAAGCCGATTGGGACGATTTTTTGCTGTGTATCCGTGCCGGGATTGTGAACTGGAATCGCCAAACGACCGGGGCTTCCGGCGATGCGCCTTTTGGAGGCGTGGGCGACAGCGGCAATCATCGCCCCAGTGCTTACTATGCGGCGGACTACTGCGCCTACCCCGTCGCGTCCATGGAAGCTGACACCTTGGAGATGCCCGATACCCTGCCGCCGGGAGTCATCCTATGAGCACCGCTGCCATCAGCAATGTCAGAGAAGTCAATTTCGACGGTTTGGTTGGTTCTACCCACAATTACTCCGGGCTTGCGGTAGGTAACGTTGCCTCGATGAGCCATGGCGGCTTGGTGTCGAACCCCAAAGAGGGCGCGCTGCAGGGCCTGCTGAAAATGAAGTCGCTGATGGATGCAGGCTACGCTCAGGGCGTATTGCCACCTCAGCAGCGGCCTGATATCGGCGCGCTGCGTGATTTAGGCTTTAAGGGTAGCCACCGTGAAGTGTTGGCTCGCGCCGCCACCGAGGCCCCGCACTTGCTGCGCGCCGTTTGCTCCGCTTCCAGCATGTGGACGGCTAACGCAGGCACTATTACGCCCAGCCGGGATGCATGGGACAGCCGAGTACATTTCACTCCGGCGAATCTGCAGTCCAGCTTTCATCGTTACCTCGAACCACAAACGACGGGCCGCGTACTGCGGGCGATTTTTCACGATGAGCAGTATTTCGCCCATCACCCGGTGTTGCCCGCCACGCCTGATTTTTCCGATGAAGGCGCGGCCAACCATACGCGCCTTTGCGGCGAGCATGGCGAGCCGGGCGTTCATCTGTTTGTCTATGGCCGCCAGGCGTTTGGCGGCGAGCGTCAGCCAGCACTTTTTCCGGCAAGACAGACGTTAGAAGCTAGCCAAGCGGTGGCTCGCCAGCACGGCCTGACGGAAGCTCAAACGGTGTTTGCTCAGCAGCACCCGGACGCCATCGACGCAGGCGTTTTTCACAATGACGTGATTGCCGTTGGCAATGGCCCTGTACTGCTGTATCACGAAATGGCGTTTTTGGACGAAGAGGGGACGCTAGATGAGCTGCGCGCCAAAATGTCGACGCCCTTGATTCCCATACGCGTGCCTCTCGACGCCGTCAGCATGGAAGATGCGGTAGCTTCCTATCTGTTCAACTCACAGCTGCTGTCTAATCCAGACGGTACTATGACGCTGGTTGTACCCAGTGAGTGCCAGGAGCGAGAAGCGGTCTGGCGCACGCTGCAAGGTTATCTGCTGGCGGGCAATAACCCGATCAGCGACGTGATCGTGAAAGACGTCAAGCAAAGTATGCGCAACGGCGGCGGACCTGCCTGCCTGCGTCTGCGCGTGGTGCTGACGGATGCCGAGCGAGCAGCGCTTACCAGCCGCGTGCTGCTGACCGATGCGCTGTACGGCGATCTTACCGCTTGGGTCAATTGTCATTACCGCGACCGATTAGCACCCGATGATCTTGCCGACCCGCAGCTTGCAGAAGAATCGCTAACGGCATTGGATGAACTGACGCAACTGCTGAAAATTGGCTCGGTTTATCCATTTCAGTTGGGGTAGGAAGAACGCTGTTAACAGCAAACCGAAACGCCAAGGCGCTGCCTTGGCGTTTTTTATTGATGTACTTGGATACGATTAAAATACTGCTTTTAGGTAACCGTTTTTTGTAAATAAAGAGTTGATTTTGTTTGTTTAATAATAGATATTGCGCACAAAATTTTTAGCAGAAAAGCACTGACGAGTCTTGGGCGAAAATCCTTTCTACTCTATTTTGTCTGGGGCTGTATCCCTGCTGGAGTAGGGCGCTAATCTCGTGCGCTTTACAGCTCTCATATTGCGTATGTTCACGCACTCATCGCCACAATACATTGATCCTCTGAGCTAATGTCACTCGCTGCTCGAAAGAGCCTCGCGCTGCTTACACGATATGCTTTCAATCCATTAGGAGAAGAATAATATGGAAAATATGGGGTTCATTTCTCTCATTCCTCCAATACTGTCCATTGTGCTAGCCGTCCTGTTTAGAAATGTCATCGTCTCCCTTTCTGTAGGCATCTTTGCGGGATTAATGATGCTCTCTGGTGGAAACCCGATTGCTGCCACAACAAGCACCATTCGTGATTACGTAACGCCTCAGCTTACCGATAGCTACAATGCTGCTGTTATTGTTCTGTTATTTTTCATCGGAGGATTCGTTTCACTTGTCGAGCATTCGGGGGGCGGTGCAGCTCTTGCTAGCCGGACTATTCACTATATTAATACCAAGGCAAAAACTCAGATCTCAGCGTGGATGGGGGGCTTAATAATATTCTTCTCAGATATGGGCACACCTTTAATTGTGGGCCCTGTTTTCGAAAAAATATTTGATAAAGTCAAAGTCTCACGAGAAAAACTGGCCTGGATTCTTGACTCTACTTCCTCCCCAGTCGCCATCTTGATTCCCTTTATTGGCTGGGGAGTTTACGTTATGGGGCTCATTCGGGAAGAGTTTAATCATCTCGGGATTAATACCTCCGAATTTACAGCATTCGTGCAAACGATACCCTTTCAGTTCTATGCAATTTTGACGGTACTGGCCGTTCCGACGGTTGCTCTCGCGCGTATTGATTTCGGTGCCATGAGACAGGCGGATCAGCGCGTTAGAGAAACAGGCCAACTATATTGGCCCGGTTCAACTCCCTTACGTAAAATTGATGCTCAGCTTAATAGTACGGGCGTAGAAAGCCACCCATCTCTTATCTGGCTTCCTCTCAGCATACTGTTCGTGACTCTATTTAGCCTTTTGGTGTCAGCTGGATTTCCTTTCGAATCAGTCCCTGGCAGTGACTTTAGAGTCGCGCTGAGCACGGCCTATTTGTTTGCCGCTGTCGTGCTTATGAGTTTGATGATTTATTTCAAAGTAAAACGTCTTGGCGATATTTTTGATATCTATATTTCAGGTATGCAGAAAATGGTCAGTGTAGTACTAATTCTAGTGCTTGCATGGGCACTAGGATCGCTACTCAAAGAGATGGGAACCGCCAACTATATTGTTGATCTTATGAAAGGCAACGTACCGCCCTTTATTGTTCCGGCTGTTATCTTTCTCTCGGCCGCAGGCATGTCCTTCGCTACTGGAAGCTCTTGGGGAACCTTCGCTATTATGCTTCCCCTGGCGATTCCTATGGCAGCTGGTTTAGAAGCACCCATTATCGTAAGTATTGCTGCCGTCTTGTCAGGAGGCATCTTTGGCGATCACTGTTCGCCCATTTCGGACTCGACCATTTTGGCATCAACGGGCGCTGGTTGTGATCATATCGACCATGTCAGAACACAGCTTCCCTACGCATTAACTAATGGTGGTATTGCCCTGGTTTCATTTGTAATAGCAGGTCTCACTGAGAGCAGCTTGACCGTATTAATCAGCGTGTTTGCAATGATTGCTACCTTCTATACGTTATCTCGGGTTCAAAAAAATCTTGTGCTAAAGCATTAAGCCAATAGGTCGTGCCGCTAATTGGCCAATACACGCTACTGCGCTGACAATAAGTCTTGGCTCAGGTGCGCTCTAAAGTGGATGGTGACTTCGAGGTTACTGCCTGACCTTGCCAATATTAAGCAGGGCAATTCCGGTACCAATCAATACAATGCCTAACAGCAAGCCTTCGGGGGCGGTTTCGCCTTGCAAAAAAATTGCGACCGGTACGCCTACTACGGCACCCACCGAACCCAGTAAACTGAGTAGCACCGGTCCGCCGCTTTTCTGAAGCAAAAAGAGCAGTAAGAACTGGCCTGCGAACACTACGGATTGAAGCGCGATCAGTAGAAGCGGAAGGCTTTGCTCGGTGGGTATGCTAAGCGAGAAGCCGGGCAGCAAACCGACACCGAATAGGATAACAACTGCGGCGATTAACATGCCGGGGGCCAGCGCATCGCCAGAGACACCCGCTGGCCAGCGCAGTGTCCTATAAATATTGCCGATCGCCAACAGTACTGGCCCCGCTAGCGCCAGGAGAATCCAGAGATAATCGGCATCCGGCGTGGAAAGCTTTTGAGCCGCTAAGGTGACGGCGCCTGCAAGGGCTGACAGGACGCCCGCCGCACGCATTACCTGAAAGCGTTCCAGCTTTAATATCAGTGCGCCAATATAGGTGAGCAGTGGCGGCAGAGTAATGGTTAAGGCAACGAACCCTGCGCCGATATGCGGAATGGCGGAGAAAAAGATCAGGTTAGACCCCGCTACCCCCACAAACCCGGCCACGAAGTAATACTCAAGGGTGCGTCCCGTGATAGGTGGCAAGTTGCGGCGGAGTGCGGAGATTGTAATCAGTATCAGCGCTGCGCCGGTGATCGACCAAAATAAAAAAGCGAGCGCTGATAGCTGCCTTTCACCCGCCAGCTTGGCTAAATTGGTCGATAGACCCAGCAAGGCACCGCCGGCTAATAGGTATGCCAGTGGGGCTAGCCAAGCTTTTTTGGATTGGGTCTTGGGATCTGTAGGTGATGTCATTTGCATATTCTCAACGTCATATCTTGATATCAAGATATTTGTGAAGAGTCTTGACGTCAAGATAAAAAAGCGCAAAATGCAGGCATGGATCATGTAGACAGCATTCTCAAACAGTGGCAGAAAGAGCGCCCCGATCTCGACGTGGTGCCAATGGGTACGCTTGGGCGGATTAAGCGGCTGAATCACTACTTAATGCGTGCCATGGAAAAGACATGGTCGAGATACGATCTGAATGGTGCCAGTTTCGATGTAATGGCAACGCTTCGCCGTGCGGGCGCGCCCTACGCGCTATCCCCCGGGGATTTGATGGCGTCCACGATGGTGACATCGGGCACCATGACGCACCGTATTAACGTGTTGGAAAAAGCTGGATTAATAAAACGGGTCAAAAACCCCGACGACGGGCGAGGGTTTTTGATCTCGCTTTCCCGGCAAGGGCTCGAAGTGATCGATGAGGCCGTGACTGCCCACGTAGAGACGCAGGCACAGCTAGCCGCTGCCTTAACCGATGAGCAGATCGCTCAACTTGATCGCTTATTGAAGCAGTTCTTAGTGGGTTTTGAGCAGCAGTAATAGCCAACATATTCGTATGCTAATCGTTATTTAATGTGAGCGTTAAAGTAACAACTTCTATCACGCTCCATTGCTTTTAAGTGCCTAAAGATGGCGTCGCTTTACCTCGACGATGGCGGCTAAGCTGACCTCGTGTAGACTCTTCACTGTCTACACAATCGATCAGCATAAGGCCCGACCAGCGCCATGACCCATTCGAACCACCATTTTTCCGATGCTGAGCAGCGTGGGCTGTACCGCGCTATACATGAGCGGCGCGATGTACGCTCGCAGTTCCTGCCTGATCCTATCCCACCAGAAATACTCGCGCGGCTTCTTAAGGCCGCCCACCATGCGCCTTCAGTGGGATTTATGCAGCCTTGGGATTTCATCGTGATTGAAAGCCGAGACGTTAGAGAATCGGTACTGGCGATGTTCGAGCAGGAGAATCAGAAGGCTGCCGAGCAGTTTGAGGGGGAGCGCAATGAACGTTACCGCGGTCTTAAGCTACAGGGCATTATGGAGAGTCCGCTTAATCTTTGTATTACCTGCGACCGCAGTCGGGGCGGCCCTAATGTGTTAGGACGCAATAGCATTCTAGAAACCGACTTATTTAGCACCTGTTTAGCCGTGCAAAACCTTTGGTTGGCGGCGCGGGCCGAAGGGGTTGGCGTCGGTTGGGTGAGTATCCTCGATCAAACGCAGCTGAGTGCTGCCCTCAAACTTCCTGATCATGTGTATCCAGTGGCGTACCTTTGCCTTGGCTATGTCAGCGAGTTTTTAGATCAGCCGGAGCTTGAAGCGAAAGGGTGGCGCTCGCGACTGCCGCTGAAGGAGTTAGTGCACAGCGATAGCTGGGGTCAGCCGCTGACGGATAGCCAACTTGACGTAGCGCTGAGTGAACCGCGATAGCGCTGGTGATCGCTGCTTGGCTCTCTCTGTACTCTGACCTTGGCTTCCTATAGCGGGGTGTCTCATTAGCCGCTATTGTATTCGTTCTTGCTTAATAAGGTAGAGGCAGCTAATGCACGATATTACTCTTCAGCGTCTCAGCGCCGACGACCCCAATATTACGATCGTGGCAAGGTGGACCTTTGGCGCCTGGGGGCATTTGCACCCAGGGCTTACGTTGGATGAGGCTATCGAGCTGACAAAAGCTGAATGCGGTAGCGCAGCGGTACCTTCTATTTTCGTCGCGATGAATGGGGAGTTGCCTGTCGGCACGGCCAGCCTGATTGCCGATGATATGAGCATTCGCAGTGAACTTACTCCGTGGCTAGCCTCCGTATTTGTGGTACCCGAATGGCGGGGTAAGGGGATTGCTTCGGCCTTAGTGCAACGCGTAGAAGCCGAGGTGCTTGAGAGCGGTATGGAGCACTTTTATCTGTATACCCCTGATCAGCAGGCGCTTTATCGGCGTTTGGCTTGGCAAGAGGAAGAAACGCTTGAGTATCGAGGCGAAACCGTCACGCTGATGTCACGGCAGCTTGCGCAGTGACATCGCGACAGTTTTATAACAACAGCAATAGGTGATGCTATGCCTGAATTACATCAACTGACGGCGACGCAACTTTTGGACGGCTACCGAGCCCGTTCCTTCTCCCCAAGCGACGTGGCGGGTGCACTGATTGAACATATCGCCACGTGGGAGCCGCACATTAATGCGCTCTATGCTTATCAACCTGATGCATTCATTCGCGCCGCCAAGGCTTCTACTCAGCGCTGGGCCAAAGGCCAGCCAAGTGGGCATCTGGATGGTGTGCCAGTCACCTTAAAAGAATTAATTGCAACGCAAGGCATGCCCGTGCCCGGAGGCACAGGGCTTGGCGAGCAGGCGATAGCTACCGAGGATGCGCCAGCAGCGACACGCTTAAATGAAGACAATGCTCTGCTGCTGGCAAAAACGACATGTCCTGACTTTGGCATGCTCTCATCAGGTCTTTCGTCATTTCATGGTTTAACCCGCAACCCATGGGATTTAGCCTGCAATACCGGCGGTTCTAGCTCAGGTGCCGGGGCAGCCGCTGCCGCCGGGTTTGGCCCGCTGCATGTGGGGACTGATATTGGTGGCTCCATACGCTTGCCTGCAGCCTGGTGTGGCGTAGTGGGGTTTAAGCCCACGCTAGGCCGTGTGCCCATTGATCCGTATTATGTGGGCCGCTGTGCAGGGCCAATGACGCGCAGCGTAGAGGACGCCGCGCTAATGATGACTGTGCTCGCTCGCACAGACCGTCGCGATGCAATGCGCTTGCCCCCAGAAAAGATCCATTGGGCCGACTTAGCGTTAGACCTTCATGGCCTGCGCGTGGGTGTAATGATGGAGGCGGGCGGTGGGCTGCCTCTGGATGAAGAAATTCGCAACTACGTAGAGCAGGCTGCAAAGCAATTAGAAGCCGCTGGCGCAACGCTGGTTCCCCTCGCGCCAGTGCTGACACGTGAAATGTTGGATGGACTAAATCACTTTTGGCAGGGTCGTCAGTGGGGTGAGCTGATGAAGCTCTCGCCTAAAGAACGTGAGCAGGTGCTGCCCTCGATTCTCGCCTGGGCAGAGGGCGGGGCTCGCTTAACGGGTGTCGACGCGGTGCAAGGTTTTCAGCAAACCATGGTGATGCGCCGCGCGACAGAAGCCGTGTTTGATAAGGTAGATGCGGTGATTTCACCCACGACGCCCAATATCGCATTTCCAGCAGAGTGGTCATCGCCTACGAATGATCCATCCCAGCCGTTTGAACACATTTTCTACACTGTGCCATGGAATATGGGCGAGCAGCCGGCGATCTCACTTAATGCCGGGTTTAGCCGGGCAACGACTTCCTTCAATATGCCTATTGGCGTTCAACTGATGGGCCCCCGTTTTGCTGATCATTTTGTTTTAAAGCTAGCGAAACAGTTGGAAGACCGATTAGCGTTACCCATGCGGTGGCCAACACTGCCCACAGTGAATTGATGTCATTCAATAATGAATAAGGGGATATCGATGAGACGCTTGATTGTGCTGCCTACCTCCAGGGCGGGCTGGGGGCTGTTAGTCGCTTTTGTGGCGCTGGTGTTAGCGGGCACATGGCCAGTGATTGGCTGGGTGAACCGCGCAACGCTGGTGATGGGGTTGCCGCTCATGGTGGTGTGGAGCTACCTGATTATTTTTGCCTGCGTGGCCGTCATGCTCGTTGGCAATCATATTGTAGAGAGAGACGATCATGAATAGCGTTTGGCCTCTGCTGATTACCTTAACGTATGTGGCTATCGCGATGATCATTGGCCTGCGTGCTCGCAATGGGTGTGCCAACAATGCCGATATGAACAGCCTAGAAGAGTGGGGCGTGGCAGGACGCAGCATGGGGCCGGTCACGTTATATCTGCTGATTGCCGCCGGGAGTGTCAGTGCTTACACCTTCATGGGTGCGCCAGGATGGGCTTATTCCAAAGGCGTGGCGGTGTTTTACGTAGCGATCTACCTCGCTTATTTGGCGCTGATAGCCTGGTATTTCGGGCCCAAGGTGTGGCAGTTCGGTGAGCAGTTTGGCCACGTAACCCAGGCAAGCGCGATTGCTGACCGTTATCAAAGCCCAGCGCTGGGCGCTTTAGCGGCGTTAGTGATGGCGATTGGCTCTGTCGCTTATGCGGTACTGCAAACGATCGGTTCGGCGTACATTTTGTTCGTAATGAGCGGAGGGATGATCCCCATTTGGCTGGGTGTGTTGTCAGTGCTGGCCTGTATTGCGGTCTACCTGTACGCCAGCGGACAGCGGGCGATTGGCCGTACCAATGCGTTTCAGGGCGTACTCATGCTGATCGTTGCTTGGGCGGTTGGTTTGTGGGCGGTCCATAGCGCTACCGGGGGGCTGAGCTTTGCGGGCGTATTTGAGCGCATTCAAACTGAACACGGTGAGTTTTTAACGCTGCCGGGGGCGGGCGGTGATATGAGCTTTAGCTTCTGGACGACATCGATCATCGTTTCAATGTTTTCGTTTATGCCGCCGGTATGGACCCAGTGGATGAGTGCTTCATCAGCGCGCACTATCCGCCGTAGCGCGACTTGGTTACCTACTTATTACGTGGTGATATTACCCATGGTAGTGGTGGGGTTTATCGGCATTTACTCACTGCCGGAGTTGGCGCGTGCTGATACGGTTGCCCTTGAATACGCGATGCAGCACTTGCCCGTCGTGCTAGTCGGATTACTGGGGGCGGGCACCTTGGCGGCATCGATGTCTTCAAGCGAGCCTTTTATCCACTCGGTATCGCTGTCACTGAGTAAAGATGTGCTTCAGCCGGTGTTAAAACTCTCGGAAGGGGCGACTGGCAAGCTCGCGCGGCTATTAATTCTACCCATCATGTTTCTGGTGGTTGCCCCATTGGCTATTGCTGAGCCGGGTAGTTTGGTGATGATTCTGTTAGTGGGGCTAGGGTTTGCCTCCCAGGTATTACCGGCGTTCATTGGTATGTTTTTCTGGCCGCGGGCTTCTCGCCTGGGTGTGATGGCTGGCATTGTGGCGGGATTTTTAGTCACCGTTGCGTTTACAACGCTATGGCCGCATCCGCTGGGCATTCATGCAGGCTTCTGGGGGCTAATGATCAACCTGCCGGTCTTTGTGGCCGTGTCTTTAATCACCCCAGCGAGCAATGCCGAGATAGTTGAGCGCTTCTTTCGTATTGCTGCCCCGCGTGGTTTTACTCGGCTTGGGGGCGCGAAAAAATAGCCACGGGTAATGGCATTCACCATGATGAATGCACCCGTCAAATGATGGCGCCAAAGTCTCACCGGTTTGGCTATAACCCTTCATACTACCAACAAAAAGCCGGTTCACTCGTGAACCGGCTTTGCAGTATTTCTAAAGGATTTTTTTAATCATCTAGTGATGCAAAAATCAATTAACGCCTGCCGCGCCGCCGACTATGCCGCTACGAAAGTCGTTGTTACTGCCAGTGCGGTTTTTAAGATGATTAGACACGGTGTCTTCAGGTGAGCCTGCCATTTCGCGGAACATGCCCATCGAGCCCAGCAGCGCCGACGATTCATAGGGTACGAATACTCGCTCGCCGTCTTTTGCCATGTTGGGTAATACTTTGATGTAACTCTGGCCGAGTAGATAGCCCACTACGGTCCGCTTGTTTTCTTCACTGTCGCCAATGGCGCTAAGCACCAGCTTGATCGACTCCTGCTCGCCCTGGGCGCGCAAAATGGCCGATT
Organism: Halomonas sp. AOP5-B2-8; assembly: GCF_052376475.1. Taxonomy (NCBI): domain Bacteria; kingdom Pseudomonadati; phylum Pseudomonadota; class Gammaproteobacteria; order Oceanospirillales; family Halomonadaceae; genus Halomonas; species Halomonas sp. AOP5-B2-8. The sequence goes on from NZ_JBQSVS010000002.1 coordinate 328,183, forward strand.
CTTTATCACCCTGAGCGTTGAGGATGGAGGACTCTCGCTGCCCCTGAGCCATGGCAATCGCCGCTGATTTTTCACCCTCAGCTTCGGTGACGGTAGCACGGCGTTTACGTTCAGCGGCCATTTGTAGGCGCATGGCGGTTTCGACTTCATCCGGCATGGCGATATCCTGCACTTCAACGCGAGATATTTTTATGCCCCACTTAGAAGCGGGTTCTTCCATTGCCGCTTGAATCTCATTATTCACTTCCGCGCGGGATTCGAACAGTTTATCCAACTCCATCTTGCCGACGACTGAACGCAGCGTTGTCTTGGCCAGTACCTCAACCGCCTGGCTCATGTTGACGACCTCGTAGACGGCCCGTTTAGGGTCGATAATCTGGTAGTAGAGCGCGCCATTAATACGCACCGTCACGTTATCTGTCGTCACCACCGGCTGGCCGGGGAAGTCCATTACCGTTTCGCGGCGGTCGATCCGGATTTCGTCTGTGGTGATCGCGGTGTATTCCTCACCGAGTTTGCGATAGCGCAGCATAGTGATGGCGCGGGGTTGTTCGATAAACGGGATAATAATGTTAATACCACTTTCCAATACGCGATTGAACGACCCAAGTCGTTCCACCACCATTACTTCAGATTGGCGGATAATGATTAAGCCTTTAGAAATAATCACGACCGCGATCGCAACAACAATTAGGCTTATTAATAAACCTGGGCTAATAGGTAAATCCATTGTTAGGGTTCCTTACGTTGTGAGTTGTCTTCTTGAGGGGCAATGTCTGCAGGCTGATATAGCGTGACCAAAGCGGTAGTACCTTCAAAGCGCCTAAATACTACTGTTGTACCGTTGGGGAACTCGATTTCACCAGTATCAAGGTCGCGTAAACGATAAAAATCGCCGTTTACTTTAATGCCGGTGGCATCGTCAAAATCACGGCGGAGAGTCGTGTAATGGTTACCTTTCTCTACGCCAGTCCCTGTCGTCCCGTAGGCGACTCCGCGGGGTGAAAAACGCGGGCGAATGACCATGATGCATAGCGGTAGCAGCACCCCCGTAAAAATAGCCATGCTGAGCAACTGCCAAGGAAGCGTTAACCCCAAAGCAGTAACCGCCGCCGTTAGCGCTGCAGCGATTCCCAGCGCCAGTAACACCATCGCACCCGATGTGAGCTCACCCAAGCTAAGCAGTAGTGCTAGTACTAGCCATGTATATGCAGGATTCCAATCCATAGTTTCTCCTAAAATGGATTAATGGTCTGGCACTAGAGTAACTCATTAACCGCATCTTGGGGTGTAGGTTAGGCTGGCTTAGGCGCGGGGGGGACGGTATTCCATCCATTTTCAGAGGGTGGCGTTCAACCGGCCACAACAACCCGCCCCGTAAGGATATCGCTGCCTTCCCGGGCAGGTAGATGTTTGCCGGATTAACCGTCAGCGTGGGTATTTGTCGTTCTGTTGATGATCCGGTGACTCCCCGGACGGTGTCGCCTCCGGCCGGTCAACGAACTTGCCCGCCTTCCAGGGAAAGCGGCCAAAGTCGTTGACGTCTTCCGGCTCGCCCTTGCGGGTTTCGCGGTAGTTGGGCACTGAGAGTTCCATCAAGTCTGGGCGGCCGCCCCAGGTGGTGCTGTCCACCTCGGCGCGTTGCGCTTCGCACAGTGCTTTGAGCTCTTCATCACTGCTATTGGCATATAAATCACGCCAGTAGGTAGCGGGAAGGGCACGCCTACCCGTTTCGTCATAAGCCTTGGTGGTCGGGTCAAGGTGACGGAAGGGCTCTAACTCAGGTACATCCGGCAGCGGCTGAGAGACATCCATATAACGCTGCAACATATCCCAAGCGGCGTAGCGTTGAGCAATACTGCCATCCACGGTAAAACTAAATTCCAGCGGACGTTTAGAAAAGGAGTCTGGACTACTATGGGGGTAACGGTGAATTAACTTAAGGGAATGAAACTGAGAGCCCTGAGTGCCTAAAGTCATCTCGATATGAGCATCGAACTCGTAAAATGGAAAGATCCCGCGAAATGTTTTTACCATGCCAGTACGTCGACAAAAAGCATAATCATTCGACCAGTTGCGATTGCCTTTATAAAACTTTAACTCATATTTTTCCCACAGCTGGCGAAGAATGGTTGCAATGCCGCAAACAGTGGTGGCAAGTAACAAAGGGGTAAATGCTTGAAGCAATGTATCGGCTGCAAATATAAACAAAATAGTACAAATGGCAATTACACCAAAAATAAACCACCCTCCCCCTCTTACAAAGCTAAAGCCATGAGTAAATAAAATAAAGAAAAATCTAGTAATTCGATAAAAATCGTTAACATCTTCGTCAACTCGCTTAGACCAGCGTGACTCATTGATCATGGTGTAATCATGATAATCATCGCCGATATATTGATACTCCCGAAACCAAAGGTCCGAGTATTGATAAGTAGTAGGGTTTATATCTAGATAACTGCCCCAGGGCAGGCGAGTTTCGAGGATGCGCCCACGCAGCATCTCATTTTTTGGGGCATAGCTCTGTTCGGGAAGCGCATCGGCGCGGTAGGCGGTTTCGGCGTAGCCATCCGTTGGCGTTTGCGGTTCGTGTTGCAAGCTCATCGGCGGCCTCCCTGCTGGGGCCTTACCCAGGTCAACGACGAAGGGTGTGTGGTAAAGGTCATTTCGTCCTCAATGGGTTGATAGGATCTGCTAGCCCGATCCCAGAACTGAATGGTGCCCTGGCCCGTTAGGTCGTCAAGATACAGTCGCACAAGGTTGGCTTCCTGGTGATACTCCTGCCTGTAGTCGGACTCATGCTGAAAGCGGCCACGGTTATGGCGCAACCAGCGCCCAACTCCTTTGTTTCTCCATGCCCACTTGACCTTGCTACCGCCAGAGAAGGCCACCAGCGGCCTTCCAAAAGAATGTATTGATGCGATGATGTTAATGGTTGTCGCGTTTGTTCTGCGCAGTTGAGTCTTTGGCTTCAGCGCGCTCGACAAAGCGGTCCGCCTTGTTGGGGAAGCGGCCGTAGGCGTTAACGTCTTCGGGTTCTGCGGTATAGCTGTCGCCATAGCCGGGCACGGATTGGGCCATTAGGTCTGGGCGGCTTCCCCAAGGCGCTGCATCAACTACCTGTCGGTGCTTTTCGCGCAGTTGTTTCAGTTCCTGCTCACTGGCATTCGCGTAGAGATCACGCCAGTAGGTGGCTGGGCGACCGCGCTTACCCGCCTGATCGAAGGCTTTAGTGGTGGGGTCAAGATGACGGAACGGCTCCAGGCGGGGAATGTCCGGCAACGGCTGGCTGACATCCATATAGCGGCCCAGCATGTCCCACATGGCATATAACTGGGCAATATTACCGTCGGCCGGAAAATTATAATCGAGCGGTAGACCGTTGCGTTCGTCTTTACTATGTTGCGGATAGCGATGACGCACCTTGAGGCTATGGAACTGGTTACCTTTCATATCAGCGCGCATTTCGATAAAGGCATCGAATTCATAAAAAGGGAACTCACCACGGAAGGACTTCACCATGCCCGTGCGCCTACAAAACGCGATATCGTCCGTCCAGTTTTTATTGCTTTTATAAAAGCGAATGCTGTATTTCTCGTAAAGCCTTCGCAGTATGGTAGCTGCCCCACAGAATGCAGCTACTCCAAGCGGAAATGTCAAAATAAGTGGTGGATATTCTGGTGTGTCAGAAAAGAATTGAGCGATCACTCCAACGACCGAAGTTATGACGGCTAGAGCGAAAACAAAGTACCCCCCTCCACCGATAAAGCTAAACCCGTGAGAGATGACGACAAACCAAAAGCGCAAGAAGCGATAAAGCAGGCTGATATCTTCATCGACAAACTTCGACCAGCGTGCATCATTAATCATGGCATAGCCAAGATAATCTTCTTTCATGTACTGGTAATCCTCAAACCACTCATTATCGTACTCATAGAGGGTAGGATTAACCCCGATATAATGCCCCCAGGGTAGCCGGGCCACATCTAAATTACTGCCCAGTTTTTTCCAAGTGCTTTTTTCTGACGGCGGTGCCTGGCGGGGAATAGCGTCAGCCCGAAAGGCAGTCTCGGCATAGTGATCTTGCTGTTCCGTCGGGCTCATGCTCCGTCTCCTTGTTTGTTCCATACCCGTTTAGCCACACTACCGCCAGGGAAGGCCGCCAGCGGCCTTCCACAATAATGTATTGATGACAGTTATTGCGATGATGTTAATGGTTGTCGCGTTTGTTCTGCACAGTTGAGTCTTTGGCTTCAGTGCGCTCGACGAAGCGGTCCCCCTTGTTGGGGAAGCGGCCGTAGGCGTTAACGTCTTCGGGCTCTGCGGTATAGCTGTCGCCATAGCCGGGCACGGATTGGGCCATTAGGTCTGGGCGGCTGCCCCAAGGGGCGGCATCGACCACTTGGCGGTGCTCTTCGCGGCGTTGTTTTAGTTCCTGCTCGCTGGCCTTGGCGTAGAGGTCGCGCCAGTAGGTGGCTGGACGACCACGCTTACCCGCCTCATCGAAGGCCTTGGTGGTAGGGTCTAGATGGCGAAACGGCTCCAGGCGAGGGATATCCGGCAGTGGCTGGCTGACATCCATATAGCGGCCCAGCATGTCCCACATCGCATACAGCTGGGCAATGCTCCCGTCAGCCGGAAAATTATAATCGAGCGGTAGACCGTTGCGCTCGTCTTTACTGTGCTGCGGATAGCGATGGCGCACCTTAAGGCTATGGAACTGGTTACCTTTCATGTCAGCACTCATTTCGATAAAGGCATCGAATTCATAGAAAGGGAAATCACCGCGAGAGGACTTCACAATGCCCGTTCGTCGACAAAAAGCGACATCGTCTGACCAGTTCTTATTGCTTTTATAGAAACGGATACTGTTTTTTTCGTAAAGCCTTCGTAGTATCGTTGCAATGCTACAAAGTGCCGTTACGCATAATGGGATAATAAAGATATCAAGTGACAAACCATTTTTTGGCCAGAATAATTCCATAAACACTTCGATTAAAAGAACTACGATTGAAACTCCGACAAAAAAATACCCCCCCCCTCCTATAAAGCTAAATAAATGGGAAAAAAATACAAACCAAAAGCGCAAAAAGCGATAAAATAAGTTTATATCTTCATCAACAAACTGCGACCAACGCATTTCGTTGATCATATTGTAACGACGGTAATCCTGCTCCCCCATGTACTGATAGCTACGATACCAGGACTCCGAATGTTCATATTCGTAGATAGAAGGATTTACCCCAATATAATTTCCCCAGGGTAGCCGAGCGACATCGAAGTTACTTTCCAGTTTTCCCCATACGTTCTTTTCTGGGGGCGGAGCCTGGCGGGGAATGGCATCGGACCGAAAGGCGGTCTCAGCATAATGATCTTGTGGCTGTTCCGTCTGACTCATGCTCGGGCTCCTTGCTTGTTCCATACCCAGGTTAGCGTCGAGGGTTGTGCCGCGAAAGTTACACTATCTTCCAGCTTGCAGTGTCGTTTCTCATCCGTATCCCAGTACTCCACGCTACCTCGGCCTTCAAGGTCACTCGGCCTTACGCGCACCAAGTAACTCCCCTGGTGGTATTCGCGTTGATAATCTGGCTCGTGGCGAAAGCGGCTATAGCTGGATGCTAACCAATCGGCCGGAACATCACCTAATCCTGTAGAGGGGACGCCCAAACGGTTCCACTCCCGAGGAAGACGGATACCCAAATAACGTACCGTTGAATCTTCTGGGTCTTGCTTTGCAATATCCACTAGTACGCGGCGGCGATCCATAGGGGCGTATTGATAGGTGTACCTCCTGTCCGGTACGGGGGCAGAGCAGTCGACTTCGACTTGGGTGATGGGCAATTGAAACTCACCGTAGCGAAGGCCAGGGCAGGTCATTTTGAGGGCAATGTCGCAATTGTGAAAACCGGAATCAATGTGCTCCAATCCTCTTGTCGATACCAGCTCGAAATGTGCTTGAAACAGACCCTGAAGCAGCAGTATGTAGGCCTGTTGGGGGGAAGCGTCCTGCAAGGGAGTAAGGTAATCACGAATCTTAGCCTGATGGTTTGTCGTCCCCGATTCATCTTGCGAAGTAAGCTCTGCGAGGCGGCCGTCGCGCTCATTCTGCTGATTTCCAAAAGGGCCATATTTGGCCCATAACGACACGCGATCGTCGCGGCTGTTGGTAGCCATATAGTTGCAAACCAGCGCTACTGCCAAGCTGGCAAGCATGATAGGCACTGGTCGTGGCGTGCCCACCAAGCCCAAGACTCTGTGCAAGAACTGATTTCGTAATAAATTTCTCTCGGCAATGTTGGCGGCCGCTTGGCCGAAACCCGAACCAGCATAGCTACCGACACCAATGGCGGCGCTAGAACCTGCCATCCAGCGCGCCGAAGTGTATTGTTTTTGCTGATAGAGCTGGTAAGCATCCACGGCCACTAACGTAGCTGTAAAAAGCCCAGCAGTGAAACCAAAGGCACCACGGTAGCGACCAGCGTCTCCCATGGCTCGCCTCCACTCATCATTAGTGATAAATGATGAATCAAGTGCTTTATTGACCTTTACTGCCCAGGCCCAATTAACGTTAGCTAGCTTCAAGCCTTGAGCTGTTAATAACGAGGCATCAATAACTGCACTGCCAACTTTCATTCGATTCAAAGCGTTATTATTATCTCGCGCGTTTACTATGCTCACTGTCAGGTTCCACAGCTCCAGCACCACCAACCCAGACCAAAGTCCGATATACCCCGTCTGTGTCCACCGAAAGGCCTGCTCACTGGTCACTTGTCCTGTCACCTGAGCACGGCCGGTGGCCGCTGATGACGAGGCGACGTCGCCGCCCATGACGTTGCGGGCGGAGGCGGCCTGTAGGGCGATGCCGCCCTGGGCCATCTCCTCGGTCAAAGGTTTGAACTGGCTGGGCAAGAGCCAATGAACGGCGCCATCGACATCGGCCACCTCAATGGGGAGGCCACCCATCAAAGCGCCTTTGAGATCACCGATATCGGAGGCCAGGGTGATGGTCATGGTCTCACCCAGTTTCAGGCCCGCCACCGCGTTGAGCAGGGTCGGTACGATGCTGCTGGCGACGGCATCCGTACCGTTGAGCGCCATGCGTGCGCGGTTCATGGCCGGCCCCAGATCACCGACTTCTTCATCCAGGCGCTGCTGCCAGGCAATCAGTTGTTCCCCGGTCGGGGTAGCGACCTGGTCCTGCTGGTCCTTGACGTTTTGGGCGGCCACCTGCAGCACGTCCAGATTCCTGGCATAAGGGCTGCCCCAAACGTTCGTGCTGCAGTTCTCATCGGCGAACAGCAGGGGAGAGCAAGCATGGCCCGCCTGCTGTTGATTGGAGGCGAACAGCGCTTCAAGAGCTTGCCGACACTGTGCAGGGGCCTGGAGGGCTTGGGCTTCTTCGGGCGTAGCCTTGAAGTCGAGGCAGTTCAAGCCGGTTTGCAGCGTCTCGATACAGCGTGCCAGCAGCGCGTAAGGCTCCAGGTGGTTGATATCATCAAACAGCATGGCGTCGCGCAGGGTATGGCAAAAGGCCCCTGGCGATGTGTCATTAAACAGCGTCACCAGCGCCGACAGCCGCTCGTCGATCCTCAGGCGGGCCAGGCGTCGCTCTTCTTCCTTGATCAAGCGGGCGAACAGGCTCTCCCGGGAGCGTTCGAGGCGGGTGTCATACCAGGTGTCGAGGTAGAGCGGGTTGTCTTCACCCTCCGGGCCATACGGCATGAAACAGTTGGCCTGAATCAGTTCAGCCGACTTGCCGTGGGGGTGATATTTCATGCCTTCGGAGAGTACCCAAAGCAGTTCCTGACCCGCCTGGACATCCTCGATCAGGTGGTCAATCGCTTGTTTGGGGTCGCGCAAGAAGATAGCGCAGAGCTGCTGTTCGCGAAGCGCCACTAGACAATCGTCGGTTCCCTCCGGCGCTGGGAGCAAGGCAAGCGAGGCGTCATCCGCACGCTCGTCATCCGCACGGCAGGCATTGTTCCATTGCTGCACCAGGCAACTACGTAGCGCGGGTGAGAAGTGCCGTTGGTGCGTCTGCGTATCGATGTCTGGCGCTACTGCCTGTTGGTCGTCGGACTCGAAGAACTCACGGTCGGCCTGTAACTGCTGGACAAGGGTGTTCCAACCCGCTGCCGTGGTATCTTCCAGATAATCTCTGGCGCTGCCCCAGGCTTGCTCGTACATCACATCGCGTGGTCGCATGGGTGGCAGCCACTCAACGGCGGCCTTGCCAGCGCACTCGTCACGGTTGATTTCCAAGCTGTGGGTGTACATGTTGCGCACGTCGCCCTGCAGCATGGCACTCACTGACGATTCATTGAGGGCAAGCGGTTGGCAACGTTGGTTGATCAACGCTGGGTTGGCTTCCAACTGTTCGATATGCGCCCAGGGCCAGGGGTGGTCGGAGAAAGCCAAGCGCACATTGGCTGTTTCGCCATTGAGCTTGAGGGGCAAATGGAGGTGTGCCAGAGCGGGACCGCTGAAATCTCGAACGGAGGGAACGTCACCCTGTTGCCGATACGTCGCGATGTCGCTATCGGTGAACTGCGGCGCTTGGTTCGGCTCGCCGGACACCACCAACTCCCTGATCAGTCGGTTGTCGAGAAACACGTAGATGAAGCCGCCACGGCATGGCCCTGCCGCCAGCTCCTGATGATCGATGTACAGCATGGGCAGGGTCGAGACCATCAGGTTGTGCTGGAATGAACGCTGCTTGGGGATTAAGCCGCATTGGGAGATATCTTCCACCTGCAGCAATGGAATCTCGATGTCACCGAGTTTCTGGATCAGACCATAGCCCGCCAGCTCTTCTTCTAAGTACGTTTGCTGGGTCTCGACAATCGGCCCGTAACGGCCTTCCGAGGCATCTCCCTCTGCCAGGCATTCTTCGGCGGCGTCACCCTGGTAGAGCCAGTATTCATTCTGGTCGTTATCCGTATGACGACCGGTGATTTCCACGTAGATCGCCTTGGGGCTGCACGCATGGTTCTGTGACATTCCCGTGTCCTTTGTCATGTCATTGCATCGAGAGAAAGGGACTCGATGAAGTGTTCAAATGCGTCACTCGTTTTCAGCTTGCCTTGCGCGTTTTCCACCGCTTGCTTGCGTGACAGATTGAGTTGCCAGGTATCGTGCCAGTAGTGCTCCAGCGCCCGCCAAAGGGAGGTGATGCAGTCGTCTTCTTTTTGCAGCAGGTCGAAACGGTGAATGGCGTCGCCCAGTAATGGCATTAGCCGGGAATACTGCCTCAAGCCTTGCAGACGCTGCTGAGTCTCCTCGTCCAGCCGTAGTGGCTTGCCACTCGGTATGCTATTGCCGCCAGTCGAGAAATGGCGTTCATAAACAATACCGTCAGCACTCCGGCAAAGCGGCCACGACCAGCAGGTATCTTTATCCATCAGGGCCAGACGGTCTGCCTGGTCGAGTTTTTCTTCCCCCAATAAGAGGTGCAAGACTGCCTGCTCGTGAAAGCGCAGCAAGCCCATCCCGTTCCCAGGCGTGTCAATGGTCAGGCAGGCGGCGAGGCGCTGTTGCAGGTCATTCAGAGAAGCCGGCGTGTCGATGACCACCGAGGCGGCATGCTTCATCCAGTCAGCACTGTATTGCTGCCAAACGTCGGCATTATGCGTGATATCCAACAGCACGGGGCCGCTGTCTCGCACCGCGTGATAGGCCGTGCCGTCGTAAAGCCAGCGGAACATGGGTTCGCTCACCACGGCGTAGAAACGGCGTAACACCTCACCTTCAGGGAGGCTGGCCGTATCTATCAACCAGTAGCGCCGCTCTCTTTGCTCTGGAAAATTCACTGCATAACGCATTAACTCGCCCTATCCCGGCATGGACAGTCAGACAGTGGGCAACTGCCATCGGTCTGCTTTTGGCATAGCTGGATGATGCTGGCCTCCCGTGCGGAAGCTTCCAGTAGCGCCTCGTGGGTGACGGGCAGTATTGCTTTATGCCCCTCCGCCACCGCATGCCCTGGTAGCAGAGGGCCTTCCACCGCTTGCCCGCTGCCACTGCCAGGGCTGCCGCCTGCATTGACGCGTACCTTGGGGCCAACGATGGTAATGCCGCTACCGTCCAGCTTAAGAAAGCTGCCACCAGCGTTCAGGGTGAGTTCGTCACCGGCTTCCAGTACTACTTTGTGGCCTGCCTTGATATGCAGTTCCCGGCCACTTTCGCTGAGCCAGGCTTGGCCGGCGTTGATATGCAGGGTGCCTTGCACGTTGAAGTGTTGCTGGCCTTCGGTGTGCTCGAAGCGGTTGCCATGCACCGTGTGGTGGTCGTCGTTGTCGATCTCGCTGATGCGGTCGTTATTGACCTTCAAGAAGCTATCGTTGCGGATCTCTTCGATGCGATCGTTAAGCGTTAACAGCTCTAGGTCTTTCTGGGCGTGGAGCCATATTTGTTCTGCACCGGCCTCGTCTTCAAAGCGCAGTTCGTTAAAGCCTTCGGCTTTGTGACTTTGGGTGCGCAGCACTGTTCGGGTTTTGTGCTCGGGAAGAGGGTAGGGCGCGGTATTGACCGCGTGATAGGTACGTCCGGTGACCAGCGGCTGATCGGGGTCGCCCTCTAAGAACGAGATAATCACTTCGTGGCCAATACGCGGAATGGCGATACTGCCGTAGCCGCCGCCCGCCCAGCCTTGGGCAACGCGCACCCAGCAGCTCGCCGTGTCATTGGGTTCCGCGTAGCGGTCCCATGGGAACTGCACTTTGACCCGGCCGTGCTCGTCGCAGTGAATCTCTTCGCCTTCTGGTCCAACCACAAAGGCTACTTGAGGGCCATCCACGCGGGGCTTGGGATTAGGGGTGGCTCGCCAAGGGGCACCACCGGGAGTTAGCGTGACCTGGTTGTAATAACGGGTCATCCCGTTGGCATCACCTTGAGTCATGCCGTCTTCTTCCAGTGCCTGGGGCTGCTCACCGTGGTGAGTAACGCTGATTGCCTGCCAATCACGGTTGAGGCTGTCAGTATCGTGATCGGTGAGTGTAAAGCGCAGGCCAGGCGCAAGCTCGGGCAGATCACTTTCGGCATTGGCGGTGATGGCCTCGCGGCGCAGCTGCTCCAGGCGAATACGGGTAAACGGTTCGCCGGAGGCGTCCTGCTTATAGCGGCCGGGGTAATCAAAATGTTCGTAGTCAGACTGCTGACCGTGAGCCTCGACATCGCGGCCCAGATGTTCGTGCAACTGGGCGTAAGCCGGGTTCTTGAAGCTGTAGTCTTTCAGCGTGGCGGAGGCTGCAGCGACGCGGGCCTTTTGACTCAGCTTGCGCACATGGCGGCTGGGAGCAGTGCCCCCGGCTCGGCTGTGATAAGTGCGTTCGCCAAGGCTCGTTAGCACTTGCGGATCGTCGGCAAAGATCAGCCGGTGGGCGCCGCCATCGCTGCCTTCACCTCGTTCAGCAAATTCATGAAAGTAGAACAGACCTTCTTCGGCGGCGAGACGCTCGATAAAGGCGAGATCCGTCTCGCGGTATTGAACGCAGTACTCGCGCTCAGGAAGATCGCGGTTAACCGCAAAGGCCACATCGGTGATGCCGCGCTCATCGCACAGGGCGTTGATGATGGTGAGCGGGTCAGTCTTCTGGAAAATTCGCGAGTTCTGGCGTAGCGAAAGCCGCCAAAGGGCGGGGCGCAGTACTAGCGAATAAAAGGTGCGCCTGTGGCCGCGATCACCTCGGCCAAATTCAGCGATGATGCCGTGCACGCGACGCAGCGGTTCGCCATCCTGCCAAATAGTCAGGGTGGCTTCGCGATCCAGAAGATCGGCGGCGTCTAGGCGGCCATCGCGGCTAGCCAGGTTCAGCGCCAATTCAAAGGGCTGGGAGAGCGTCTCGCGGTGGGTGAAATCGATCACCGCGATATCATCAACGCCGGGTAGCGTCACCGTGAATTGCAAACCGGTGCTGAGCGTCATGCCCCCTCCAGGGATAATTGACAAGGGTAATCTAAACAAATGAGAAACGATCAGGATAACGACCTGACTCCTCACAGCAACCCTTGGTCGCTATCTAGCGGCAATGTCTTACAAGCCGTGTAGGCAATGTCTTACAAAATCAGCATTTGATGATTAAAAAGTAAACAACGTTGCCCTCATGAGCTGTGGCAGAGGTGTTATTCTGCCTGCCTTAGTCGCAGGTAAACAAAAGGAGAGGGGCGTGTCGGGGGTGATCTACTGGCTGGACATGGCGGGGGTTATTGTTTTTGCGCTTTCAGGCGTTATTTTGGCATGCCGGTCAAAAATGGATCCGATGGGGATGCTGGTACTCGCGGCGGTAACCGGGATTGGTGGCGGTACCATTCGTGATTTAGTCCTGGGCGTACGACCGGTATTTTGGGTGGCGGATCCGACGTATTTATGGGTGATTTTAGCCACCGTGTGTGTGTCCCTGGTAGGGTTTCACTATATCCATCGCCTTTCTCGCGGCTTTTTACCGGTGGCGGATGCGTTTGGGCTGGCGTTATTTACGGTGATTGGCACGCATAAAGCGCTGTTACTCGGTAGCTCCGGCACGGTGGCTGTATTGATGGGCATGATGACCGGCGTGGCGGGGGGCATGATCCGTGATGTGTTGGCCCAGCGAGTTCCGATGGTGCTGCGCGAAGAGATATACGCCACTGCCGCCATGGCCGGTGGGATTGTTTACGTGGCGCTAGACGCCTTGAACGTACCGCTGACGATAACCATTGGCGCCTCATTAAGCGTGACGCTAGGGCTGCGCTTAGCGGCAATTCACTGGCATTTAGCGCTGCCGGTGTTTGCCTGGGTCACCGTGCCGCCAAAAACCCATGATGAGAGCACAACGCCGCTGTCTAGCCCGCAAAAAGCCAAGGAGCGGGTCAGAATGATTCGTCGAGAGCGTAAAAAACGCTAACACTATCATTCTGGTTGGTTAGCTTTTTGCCAATGATCAAACCATCGGCGCGGCTGTATCACGCGTAAAGTAGGTTCGCTGTCGACTAGTTCTACGCCAACGCCCAATGGGCCGATGCGGGCATAAAGTGCCCCGTTAGCGTGCTTGTCTTGCAGAGTAACGTCGGAGAGCAGCAGCAGCGGCCCGCCGGTAAGCGTAAGATTTTGTAGCCGAATACGCTGGTCGTCGACCTGGAGTAAAGCCGTGCCGTTGATATCGTGCACGTTTAACAATCTGCCTAGCCAGCCACTTTCACGGGCACGGGCCAAAAATAGCCGTGCCAGCAAACCCGTATCGCGCATTCCCAAACGTAGCTGGCTCGTTAGGTGAATAGGGTCATCCCATTCAAGCTGCGCTTGTTCCATGCTGAGTTGTACCCACCAGCCGGCGTCCGGCGCACCTTGCTCACTTAGCCGAAACACGTTTTCTAAGCGTAAAAACGAGTCGTTGGCGGTGAAGCGCCGCGCTTGTAAATCGCCTTCGGTTAAATTTAAGTAAACTTCAACATCGCCACGTAACCGCTGATCAAGCAGCTCCATGTCAGCACCAAAGGCACGAAGCGTGATTTCCCCCTGGGCCTCTAGCCCATCAAGTCTCCATTCGCTGGAAAGGTTTGCTTGTCCACCTAGCAAGCGAACCCCGGTATCCTCGGGCAGATAGCGGTTGTAGCGAGTAAAGTCTGGCACATCGATAATCGGCATAGCGATGCGGGTGACGAAGTGCTCTGGCTGTGGCGACTTAAGCACCTCGCTAAAGCGGTCGGTTTGAGTGGTAAGCGCAAAGTGGCGGCCTTCAAGGTGGGGGCGGTCATCGTTTTGGCGCATCAGCGCGAAGTTAGGGATACCCAGCGATAGCTGAGCCTGCTCAGCGCTGTCCAGCTGAGCAGTGAGTTCGCCGCGCCCGGTAGCCAAGTAGTCGAGAAAGGCGACCTCAAGCTGATTAGCATTAACGCGTAGCCGGGTAGGTGCTAGGAGCTGTTTGTCGCGAAAGGCTCCTTGAGCAAAAAGCTGGCCGCTGCCTGCCAGCGATAGGCCATGAGCATCGGGAAGAAAAGTATTTAAGAAGCCCAGCTGTTGCACGCTACCTTCAAGGGAAAACTGCCCGCTAGGCACGTTTTCGCGGCGTTGAAATCGGCCGTCGGTGAGAATCAAAATACTTTCCAGCTGCTCGTCAGGCTGCTCTAGGTTGGCCACTTGCCAGCTCAGCCGAGTGCCGCTGATATTCAACGCGGAGCCATCCAACGCCGCTTGTCGAATAGGCAGAAAAAGCTGCATATCACTTGTGAGAGTGCCGGTGCTTTCGCCGTGCTGCCAACGGGTGGTCATTCCTTCGCCGGATAGATGCACTTGCCCAGTCGCCTGCTCAGACGTTACCTGAAGCTGGCCGTGGCTGCTGGCTTGGCCGCTCAGCAGTTGAAGCGGGGCAGGCTCAGGTAATATCGCCCCCAGGTACGTTTGCAGCACGCTAATATCGGGTAGCTGTGCCGCTTGCCAACTGAGGGTTGCCGTTGCTTCTTGGCGCGCCCTTTGCGTGTCTAGCGGGCTCTTTGCCGTTAACTCGATGTCAGCATCGGCAAGCAATGTTCGCTGATGGTGCGTTAGGGTCGCATTGGCGAACGTTAAGCGGGCGTCAATGTGTTCGTCAGGCGTGAGTCGTGCAGTAAGTGAGCCGCTGCCCTGTGCTTTAAAATCTAGCGTCTCGGCAGCAAGCAGCGGTGCCTGAATGGCCAGCGACGCCTGCTGAGGGCGAGCATCAACCAGCGTGGCGCTCGCCTCTATTTGTCCATTGCCGGAAAGCCGTATGCCTTTGCCGTCAAGCGTTGGCGCTAGATAGCGATCAAACATGTCCAAGCGAATCACGCGGCCCTGTAAGGCGAGCGTGACATTGGTGGGGAGATCAAGCCGGTCTAGCCGCTGATTGGGTATCTGAGTGGCAAGGCGTAGCTCAGCATTTTCAGCATAGGGATGAGTATCAGCCAGCGTTACGTCAGCCAGTTGCGTCGAAAAATGTAGCTGATCATTCTCAACCGCCAAGCGGACTTGGCCTTTGCCGGTTGCCGTGTGGCGCGGGGGTGGGCTGTCTGCAATGAGCCAGCGCGGTGAGCCACTGGGTGTGCGTAGGCGCTGTTCATCGACCGCTAAACGCAGCGTAGGGGAATCCAGCGTTAAAACACTGCCGTGCTGTAACTCACCAGCGGTTAGACCAAGTGCGCCTGCTAAAGCCCCGCGCCCCTCAAGAGTCAGCCAGGGCAGGGCGTTGAGGTAAGGCATGAAAACATCCCAGGCATCTGCCTGCGCCTCAATCTGTAGCTGGGCAGAAAGCGCTGACAATAGATCGGGATTCAGTTCCCCCGTCGCAGCGGTCACGGGTGTGACGCTGGTTAATGTTGCATCCGCGTTGAGATTGATATCGCGTACTAACGTGGCATGATCACTCAAGCGCACTAAACGACCGTCAGTAATCGCTAGGGAAAAGTCGGGGATCGCTAAGGTGTCGCGCGTTAACGTGGTATCCGCCACGTGCAGCTGGCCCTGCGCCTCAAGGGCAATATCACCTACGGTGAGGCGGCGGATGCCTTCGGCATCCAGCGCTTCGATATGCAGTTCTCCGCGTAATAGGGCGAATAGAGAGAGCGAAAGAGTCGCCCGCTCGGCTTCAATGCTGATGGGCAGCGCCGCATCTTCGCGTGCTAAATACAGACCCTCTACTTCCCAGCGGCCGGGGTGGCGGCTGGCGCCCTGCTCCCAACGTATTTCAATGCCATCAAATTGAGAAATGCGCTCGGGCAGCCACTGGCTGTTGAGCAGCCAATAGCTGCCTGCCACCCAGATAGCGATGATAAACAGTAGCCCAATCAACATACTTAATAGCAGGCGTGGTAAGCGTTTTTTACGCGTATTGGCATTTGACATAGTGGCTTCCCTAGCAGATAACTCCTGTTGAGCCGTGTTTTATGGCATTATGCGCGACGTTGGGCACTGACGGGTTTTCGATTTCAACGCTAGGCAGGCAGCTAACGCCATGTTTAAGGATTTTTACGCGCAGCGCGGAGAGTATGTAGTGATCTCTGCAGAGCAGGCCAGCCGTTTCGCTAAAGGCGTGGCTGGCGACTACAACCCTATCCATAATCCGGGAGCACGCCGTTTTTGCGTTCCTGGCGACCTGCTATTTGTACTGGTACTGACAAAGTTCGGTTTGTCGCGGCAGATGGAGTTTCGTTTCACCAACATGGTGGCGGCGGAGACGCCGCTTAAATTTTGCGAAGCGGATAATGGCTCCGTTCATGTTTGCGATGAGAGCGGGAAATGCTACTTACAAGTGCTGCGCAGTGGTGAAACCACTCACGACGTAGCCGCAGTGGAAGCCTTTGCGCGCTGCTATGTAGCGTTTTCGGGCAAAAACTTCCCGCACTATTTAAAACCGCTGATGGAGCAGCATGGGGTAATGTTCAACCCTAAACGCCCACTGGTAATCTACGACAGCATGGGCTTTTCACTCAAGCGCTTAGATGGTTTTTCACCGGGTTTAACGTTAAATCAATCGTCGCTGAGTGTTCAGGGGAAACGCGCGGATGCGCTGCTGGAGTTTTCCATTGAATCCGCCGGCGAAGCGGTCGGGGTCGGCTCTAAAAAGCTCGTGGTTAGCGGGCTTTGCAGTTACGACGCAGACGAAATGGCCGCGATTGTAGAAGAGTTTTATCGCCTAAAGGCCGCTTACGAAACGGCCTAGGCGTCAATGTGGTTGATGGCTGCTCTTACTTACTGATTAGGCTTTTCCTGTACCGTTAAGCCTACCGTGGTAATGCGACCACCGAGCGTTTCTAGCACTGCCAACGTCAGCCCTTCAATCTGTATCGAATCGCCAGCATTCGGCTGGCCGGCTAAGGTATTGCGTAGCAGCGAATCCAGCGTCATATGCTGGTCCTCTTCTTGGATCAACAGGCCATAGGAGTGGTGTAAATCGTCTATCTTAGTGCTCCCCTTAAGCTTCAGCTCCTGATCCGGTAATTCGCTACTGATGTCATCCACGGCATCAGAGAGCACGCAGTCAATAAAGGGACGCGTTTCAGGACGAAGCACGACAAACAAATGATCGCCGGCCATTAACGTCGTTGAGCCTCGCGGTGGAATGACATCTTTACCACGGGTAATCATGGCGACCACGGTGGTATCCGGTAAGGCCATTTGTGAAAGCCGCCGTCCTGCCGCTCGCGGGTGTTCGCTCAACGTGTACTCAACGATATCAGCATCGACTTCTTCAATTGCCGTGATTTCAATACTGGCTGCTGACAAGGCGGGCGGTTTTTCAGTGAGCCTAAGCCGGCGCGCCACTAGTGGAAGCGTGGTGCCTTGGATAGTGGCTGAAATAAGCACCACGAAAAACACCACGTTGAAGATTAACTCCGCTCCTTCAAGCCCAAACATCAGCGGAAAAATAGCCAAGATAATCGGTACCGAGCCCCGCAATCCGACCCAGGCGACTAACGTAGTTTCGCGGGCGTTGAAGCCAAATAGACGCATAATCGGTATAACGGCAATCGGGCGGGCAACTAGAATCAGCACGGCGGCGATGATGAGACCTTCAAGCCAGACATCGAGTAGCGAAAGGGGATTGATCAGTAGTCCGAGCACCACAAACATCATGATCTGACTTAGCCAGGCCAGCCCGTCGTGAAATAAGAAGGTGCTGCGCTGGAAGACAATTCTATGGTTACCAATCACCACGCCGGTTAAAAAAATCGCGAGGAAACCGCTGCCTCCAACATTAGCCGAGATGCCAAATGAGAGAAAGCCGCAGGCCGCGACCATCACCGGATAAAGCCCCGATGCGACAAGATGTATACGATTAATTATTTTTACTGATGCCCAGCCGACCCCAAGCCCCACGAGTGCGCCAACCCCCATTTGAAGGACGAAAAGCTCCAGCAAGCCCACGCCTGGCTGCATACCGTTAACCAGTATTTCTAGCAGGCCAACGGTCAGAAAAATCGCCATCGGGTCGTTCGAGGCGCTTTCTATTTCTAAGGTATATTTTAGTTTTTTGTTGATATGTATGCCGGCATTACGCAATAGCGAAAAGACCGCCGCTGCGTCTGTTGATCCGACAATCGCACCTAACAGTAGGCCTTCTAACAAGGGTAAATCAAGAATATAAGCCGCCGCTAACCCCGTAATAACGGCGGTGATTAATACGCCGAATGTCGCCAGTAGAGAAGCGGGTTTCCATACTTTCTTAATCGAGGATGTCGGCGTTTGTAGGCCGCCATCAAATAGAATCATCGCGAGAGCTAGCGTGCCGAGCGCATGTGCACCGGCGGGATTGTCGAAGGCGATGCCGCCAACACCACTCTCACCCGCTAACATCCCTATGACTAAAAACAGTACTAAAACAGGTAAGCCAAGACGCGCAGATAGCTTGCTTGATACGATGCCGACTAATATCAGTATCGCGGCAAGTAAAATGAGATGATCAACTTGAAACATAAACGTAGAGCCCTTTTAACTTCGCCCATAACACGAACAGGCAGTGAACTTTCTGCCATGTCGTGACTAATAAAACAACGGTTGACTAACCGACTTACGTGCTAGGCGGGGCTCTGCTGGGAGGAAGAGAGGCGCCAAAGTAATAGCGATCGTTAGGCACAAAACCGTTAACGCCGCTTTGATGGAGCAGGGGCGGCATTAGCGTGGGGAAAACGTTGCTTAAGAATCCATCGTCTGAATGTAATTTAAAGATTTGTAGAGGATTATCATCCGCTTGCTGCTTGAGTGAGTCATTTCGAATCCGCAGCTTATCCGGGATATGCGCAACGCTCGCTTTATCCGAATGACTGTGCAGGCTTTCGTGAATCTGCGCCACGCCTGCTAAATGAGGTGAGTAGAGGTGTTTAGCGGCACCCAACAGTAAGATCGAAAAACAGCAAAGAGTGAGTAGGCGGGAAACCCATCGCGATGAATGCTCCTTGTGTTCGCAACGCCCATGCCGCATGGCATCTTCCTTGAAAAAGCCGTTTGTGAGGCGCCTTTTATACCTTAGGTGAGGAATATTTGCATCAGTCTGCGATGGGCAGGACATCAATATTTACCTCCAAGCAATGCTCACCACTGCCATTCATCACGCCTTTGAGCGGCGCTACGTCGGCGTAATCCCGGCTCCAGGCGAGCACGGTGCCGTCGGTAGGATCAGTTGTCTCAATTGGGAAAGGCTCATTGACGCCACGCCGAAGATTTTGTTTACTCATATGATACCTGATTGACGTTAACGTCAACTTGCTGCTATACCCTGAGCACCCATTTATTATCGCTAACGTGTGTCAGCAACCGCTTTCCAACAATAAATATGCATTTTCAAGTAATAGGAGCAGCACTATGTCCGTTCGCCAAATCCCTATGGTTATCGATGGTCAGCCCGTGCAGTCACAAAGCCAAGAGTGGCACGACGTGGTTAACCCTGCGACGCAAGAAGTGGTCGCGCGGGTGCCGTTCTGCACGGCGGAGGAAGTGGAGCGCGCGGTTAGCAGCGCCAAAGAGGCGTTTAAGACGTGGCGTAAAGTGCCGCTGGGCAAGCGTATGCGTATTATGCTCAAACTCCAGGCCTTGATTCGCGATAACACGTCGGAACTCGCGGCATTGATTACTGAAGAGCATGGCAAAACTCTGCCGGATGCGGAAGGCGAAGTAGGTCGCGGGCTAGAAGTCGTAGAGCATGCTTGTTCAATTACCTCGCTACAGCTTGGCGAGCTGGCAGAAAATGCGGCGAATGAAGTGGATGTTTACACCATGCACCAGCCGCTCGGCGTTGGCGCTGGTATTACCGCGTTCAACTTTCCGATCATGTTGCCCTGTTTCATGTTTCCGCTGGCCATTGCGACCGGCAATACCTTTATTCTAAAGCCGTCGGAGCAAGACCCAAGCTCTACCATGCGCTTGGTGGAATTGGCCCACGAGGCTGGCATCCCGCCGGGGGTACTCAACGTGGTGCACGGTGGCCCGGATGTCGCCAATCAAATTGCTGATCATCAAGATATCAAAGCGCTTTCATTTATTGGCTCAACCCACGTAGGCTCGCTGCTCTATAACCGCGCGGCGGTGGCAGGCAAGCGGATGCAGGCGATGATGGGCGCTAAGAATCATTGCGTGGTTATGCCCGACGCTAACCGCAGCCAGGCCATTAATAATTTACTGGGCTCGGCATTTGGCGCCGCAGGCCAGCGCTGTATGGCCAACTCGGTGGTCGTGCTCGTGGGCGATGCTCGGGAATGGTTAACCGATATTGTTGACGCCGCACGTAATATGAAAGTGGGGCCGGGTACCCAGCTAGATGCAGACTTAGGCCCACTAGTCTCACCCGCTGCGCGTGATCGTGTGTTGCGCTTAATCGATGCGGGTGAAAAAGAGGGTGCCAAGCTGATGGTCGATGGCCGTAACATTCAGGTAGAGGGTTACCCTAACGGTAACTTCGTTGGGCCGACGCTGTTTGCCGATGTGACCGCCGATATGACTATTTACCGCGAAGAGATCTTTGGGCCCGTGCTTTGCGTGGTCAGTGTTGAAACGCTGGATGATGCCATTGCCTTTATCAATGCCAACCCTAACGGTAACGGCACCTCGATTTTTACCAACTCAGGCTGGGTGGCGCGTCGCTTTGAAACTGACATTGATGTGGGGCAAATTGGTATTAACGTGCCGATTCCTGTCCCGGTGGCATATTTCAGCTTTACCGGTTCTCGGGCGTCGAAGCTCGGTGACTTGGGGCCAAACGGTAAGCAGGCAATCGCATTCTGGACGCAAACAAAAACCGTCACGGCACGCTGGTTCGAGCCGGAGAACGTTTCCAGTGGCATTAATAGCACGATTTCGCTGGGCTAAAAGAAACGCCGATTTTAGCTATATTAGGCCCCGCTTAAGCGGGGCCTAATGGTCGTAGGGCAAAGCAATTAACAATAAAGAGGTGATTATGTTGCCATCATTAAGTCGCTTTAACGTGCCAGAAACGCTCGAGGCGTTGCCCGACGATATTCGTACTACGATTCTGGCCGTGCAGGAAAAAGCAGGCTTTGTGCCCAATGTTTTCCTAATGCTGGCCCATCGGCCCGCTGAGTTCAGGGCATTTTTTGCCTATCACGACGCGTTAATGGAGCGGGAGTCAGAGTCGCTCACTAAAGCAGAGAAAGAGATGATTGTGGTCGCTACCAGTGCGCGAAACCGCTGCTTATATTGCGTGGTGGCGCACGGTGCGCTGGTGCGTATTTATAGTAAAGACCCGCTGTTGGCCGACCAGGTTGCGATTAATCATCGCGTGGCGCCTATTAGCGAGCGCCATCGTGTGATGCTCGATTTTGCTATGCACTGTGCGATAGATGTGGGTGAAATGACCGACGAGTGGTCTGCGCGGCTGCTGGCCGTCGGCTTCAGCCAAGAGGATTGCTGGGATATCGGTGCTATTGCAGCCTTTTTTGGTTTGTCTAATCGACTGGTCACGCTGGCGGGTACGCCGCCTAATGAGGAGTTTTATCTGATGGGGCGCATACCTCGCGAGGCATCGACTGGTAACGTTTAAGCGTTACTTACCTTCACTTTCCTTTACTGAGGCGCGGTTTTCAGTGAGGATAGCGCCTCCACTCACTGTCGCCAGGGGAGCCCTTATCAACGGGGCTGAGAATGCGCGTTGCGCAGACCCTGGAACCTGATCCGGTTCGTACCGGCGGAGGAAGCGCGACATGCTTTACCTAACGTCAGCCGTACTTGGCGCGGCGCTGTGCTGCTTTGCTTTTTTAGGCCTGCGGACTCGCAGGGTTGATGGCCCGCTTGATGACTATATGACAGCTCGCAATTCGCAGACGAGCTCGACTCTCGGGCTTTCCTTTCTCGCGTCAGGCATGGGGGCGTGGATTCTCTTTGCGCCCCCTGAAATTGGTGCCTTCGTGGGCCCGCTTGCGCTAGCAGGCTACGCGTTTGGCTCCACATTACCCTTTATTATCTTAGCTCTTTATGGGCCTAAGATTCGCCGCGCGCTTCCCGAAGGGCGTAGCATCGCCGAATTTGCACAGGCGTGCTATGGCCTCGGCGTACGGCGCTGGGTCACGCTGGTGTCCATTGCTTACATGGCCTGCTTTTTGGCCGCCGAGCTAACGGCGATTGGTGCGATAACAGCATTGCTGTCTGATGTACCTCCCTCACTCGTGGTGATTGGCGTCGCGCTGACTACGCTTATTTACACGGTAGTGGGCGGCCTGCGCGCCAGCCTTGCCACTGACCGCTGGCAGGCCTGGCTGCTGCTGGTGCTATTGGTCGTGGTAGGCAGCATGGCGCTTTGGCGGCTTCCTGCATTGCCTAGCGAAGCGGCGATGCCTGCTATCCCTGTTACCAGCGCGCTCAGTGTGGCATTAACACTAGTGATTGCGGTAACGGCCGCCAATTTATTTCATCAGGGCTATTGGCAGCGCGTATGGGCTGCTAAGGATGACCACAGCCTGGGTCGTGGCGCATGGCTAGGCGGCGCTATGACGATGGTGGTGGTAATGGTTATTGGTAGTTTAGGCATTTTAGCAGCGATGAGCGGTGTTGCTCTGGGCACACCGCCTATGCCGTTTTTCGCACTGCTAACGGATGCACCCGCTTGGCTATCGCTACCTGCGCTGGTATTGGCTGTTACCTTGGTAGCTTCCAGTGTTGATACGCTCCAGAATGGCATTGCCTCGCTTATCGTCACACGCAGCGAAAAGCGCGGTGTTTCGCTGGAGGCAGCCCGCTGGGCGACGGTTGCATTAATGATTCCCGTGGTAATGGTTGCTTTACAGGGATTATCGATACTGCGGCTTTTCCTTATTGCCGACTTACTGTGCGCCTCCATCGTAGTGCCGGTGTTGCTAGGGCTATGGCAACGGATGACGCCAATAGCCGCCATCGGGGGCGGCGTTGCTGGGCTGCTCGGGGCTATTTTGCCCGGGTGGTTAAGCCAAGGCAGTGTCAGCGCAGGAGTGGTGGCGGCGAGCTTTCCTGACAGCATTCCAACGTTAGGCCCTTTTCTGGGCGCATTGGTTATGTCAACGTTAGTTAGCGTGGCGCTTGCCTATGCTATAAAAAAACAGCCTGTGTAGAAGGGAGTCGCCTAGCGTGGGCTTGGTGTGCCGGGAATGCATCGCTATAGTGGATAAGTACGTAGAACGATTTGCGCTTCTGAGCGCTCGCTAATCGCAAGGACGACTATGATTAGAGCTATGCTTACTACGCCCGATGGTGCGGTTCACGAAGGCAATGAAGACTTGCTGGCCATGTGGCAATCCACGCCTGACAGCCATATCTGGATCGATATGCAGGGTGAGACGCAGGACAGTGAACGCACCATTTTAGAGGCTTTCAAATTTCATCCCATGGCGATTCAGGATGCTCATAAGGAGCGCCATCCGCCAAAGATTGAAGAGTTCGATAATCACACGCTGATTATCTACCGGGGTATTTCCTCCTTCGATGGCGAGCTGAATTATCTGCCGCAGCAGATATGTTTTTTTGTCGGTGAGCGCTTTCTAGTCACACTTCACCCCGGTGAGGCGCTCAGCATTGAGCGGCTGTTTAATGAGCACGGCAAGAAACTGCTGGCGCATTCCCCTGAGCATGTCGCGCTGCGAGTGATGTATATTTCAGCTGGCTTTTATATCGATAGTCTGCTCGAATTTGAAACTGAGCTAAGCGATTTGGAGGATGAGCTACTCGAAAATGGCAACGATGCGCTCATGCGCAAGATCATCACCTATCGCTCTCGGCTGGTGAAAATGCGCCGAATCTTTAGCTACCATCAGGGAATTACCCAGGAGCTAACGGCTTACGACTACGAGCATGTGCCCCGCGAAGAAAGCGAGACGCTCCACGCGATTAATGATGTGGCGGATCGTTTCGAACGTCTCTATACCTTAACCCAGATGTACTATGAAATTTGCGGTGACTTAATCGATGGTTATATTTCTATTTCATCTCATCAGCTAAATATCACTATGCGTGTGCTGACGGTGATTACCGCGATCTTTGTGCCGTTGACGTTTATTGCCGGTATTTACGGCATGAACTTTGCCAATATGCCCGAGCTGCGCTACGAGTATGGCTACTTTTTTGTATGGGGAGCCATGTTGGGCATCGCTGGAATACTGATTTGGTTATTCAAGCGTAAAAACTGGTTTTAACGCCATACAACGGAGTCAATCTATGGCCGACACTGCACACAAGGTACCAACGACGATGGCTGCCATGCTCTTAACCGGGCATGGGGATATCGATAAATTGGAATACCATCAGGATGTCGCTACGCCGCAGCCCAGGCAAGGCGAGGTGTTGGTGCAGGTAACCGCGACGGCCAAGAACAACACCGATCGAAAAGCCCGGGAAGGTCTTTATCCCACCAAAGATAAGGGCGACGTCACTTCCTTTGCCATGGGCGGCACGCCGACGCTTACCTTTCCGCGTATTCAAGGCGCTGATGTGGCAGGCCGCGTGGTAGCCGTCGGTGAAGGTGTTGGCGCTGAGCGTATTGGTGAGCGCGGGCTGCTCGATTTTAATATCTACGCTGACGAGCGTCGCGATATCAATCTAACGCCGGATTATTACGGCCACGGTGCTGACGGTGGGTTTGCTGAATATATCGCCGTGCCAGCCGATCAGTTTTACGCTGTGCCGAATCCTGAGCTGCGCGATGCTGAGCTGGCGTCAATGGGTATGTGCTCGTATCAAACTGCTTACCACATGATGACAGCTGCCAGTATATGTGCCGGTGAGCGGGTACTGGTAAGCGGTGCCAGCGGTGGCGTGGGTACGGCGCTCATTCAGCTGTGCCGAATCGTTGGGGCCATCCCTTACGCCGTCAGCCAGCTAGATAAAGCCGATGCGCTAAGCGCCTTCGGCGCAGAGGCGGTGATTGATCGTGGCGACTTGCCGACGTTTGTTGAGCGAGTGCTGGCTACCACTAACGGCAAACCGATTGATGCAGTGATGGATCTGGTCGGGGGTGAGATGACGAACCTGTTTATCGATACCATGATTGTCGATATGCAGGGCCGTCAGAGCTATCCGCGTCTTTCAATAGCCGGTGCCAGCGGTGGCAATCTCAGCGAAATGATGTGGACCCGTATTTATCTTTACCAGGTGCAGATTTTTGGCGTCTCTCACGGTACTCGTGAAGAGGCTGAGCAGCTTGTCGAATGGATTCGTAGCGGCCTACTCAAACCGGTGCTTCATGCAGCGTTTAAGCTTTCTGACCTGCATGCTGCCGAGCGTTATTTTGTTAATCGAGGTGGCAATTATCTGGGCAAAATTGTGCTGGTTCCCGATTCACAGTGGGCTTCCCACGGTGCGTCGTTCGCTCTTGAAAACACCTCTTCCGACGCTCAGGAGCAACGCTAGTGCATAATGTTCATACCATTCAGTTAATGGATACTCACGCCGGTGGTGATGTTAGCCGTATTGTTACGGGTGGTATTGAGAGTTTGCCCGGTGCCACCGTTCGCGAGCAGATGGAGTACCTGCGCGATGACGCCGACGGATTGCGCCGCCTGCTACTAGAAGAGCCTTACGGCGTGCCGGAAATGTCGGTCGATTTATTGGTGCCAGCCTGCCATCCGGAGGCCGTCGTGGGTTACATCATTATGGAAGTGATGGGTTACCCCATTTACTCTGGTTCCAATACGCTGTGCACGGCCACCGCCGTACTAGAGAGCGGCATTGTGCCTAAGCAAGAAGGTATTCAGCGCTTCAAACTAGAAGCGCCCGCGGGCCTGGTGCAAATTGAAGCGAAGGTGCATAACGGCGTTGTCGAATCGGTCACCTGCAGCGGGTTGCCCAGTTATATCGACACCTATCGCGATACGATTAACGTGCCGAGTATTGGTAATGTGACCTACTCAATCGCTTATAGCGGCGGCTTTTATGCGTTGGTAGATGCGACTGAGCTTGGCTTTAAGCTAGGGCGTGATGAGGAGCGAGCGTTGGCTGAGTGCGCTTATAAAATTGTTGAGGCAATTAAAGCGCAGCGCGGCTTCTCCCATTACACGCTTGGAGATGTGGGGCCATTGCCATTTTTGCACTTTATGGGCCCTGAGGAGAAGGTCGGGGAGGGGTATATACGCTCACGTTCCACCACGTATGTTCACCCTGGTGTTATCTGCCGCAGCACCACAGGCACCGGTACGTCGGCACGCTTAGCGCTAATGAACTATGAAGGGCGGCTGAACGTGGGGGATAAGCTAGAAACCGTTTCGCTGCGTGATACGGGCTTTATCGGCACCTTCACGGGCACGCATCAAGAGGGCGATTATCACGTCGTCGAAAACACCATCACCGGTCGCAGCTACGTGTTGGCTCACTCTGATATCGTTATCAACTGTGATGACCCCATGGTGGCCTGTGGCGAGCTACATCATATATTGCGTGACCGCCATCAGCGTACAGAGTCTGGGACGTAGCCTTCTGCTTCCAGCCGTTCCCATACCGGGGCTTGTTCAGCCTCGGTCATAGCTCCCCAGCAGGCTATTTCATCTAATGTACGTCCGCAGCCTTCGCATACCGATGTTGACGATTCTATTTGGCAGATTTGAACGCAAGGCGAAATAGGCCGCACCTTAGCGGGTGTATGGGCTTTAGTCATGATTGAAAGCTCTTTGGCATTAAGTATCGAGCGATGGCTTATGAAGCAGATACCTTGCCGCGCAGCGATTTGACTTTACCTTTGCGGGTTTTGTGGTCAACCCGGCGGCGTTGTGAGCCTTTAGTGGGCTTAGTGGCACGGCGAATTTTTTGCGGTTTGGTGGCACTCCGTATCAGCTCTCTTAAACGTGCCAGTGCATCTTCTTTATTTAGCTCAAGCTTGCGATGGCTCTGAGCTTTAATAATCACCACGCCTTCTTTGCTAATGCGCTGATCGGACAACGCCATTAGCCTTTCTTTGTACAGTGGTGGCAGCGTGGAGCTCAGAATGTCGAAGCGCAAGTGTACGGCTGAAGCGACCTTGTTGACGTTCTGGCCGCCAGCGCCTTGGGCACGAATCTGGCTAATACCAATCTCCCAATCAGCCAGGGTAACGTCGCTAGAAATGGTGAGCATTCATGTCCTCTGTATTACTCATGAACCTATAAGGCTAGCACAATTGGCACAGAGGCGGGGCTTATTGGCTGAATGATACTAACCAACTCTAGCCAGCTAAATTATTGACTGACTGCCCATTGATATAAGCCAGTAGGTTGCTAAACGCATCGCCAAAGTAGAGCTCATAGCTGTCTTTTTCGACGTAGCCTAGGTGCGGTGTGGCGACTAAGTTGGGCAATTCGAGCAGAGAGCTTGTGACGACAGGCTCCGTATCGAAGACGTCAACCGCGGCTTGGCCTGGGCGTCCGGCGCGCAGCGCCTGTTCAAGCGCCTGTGGTGCCAGTAGCTGAGAACGGCTGGTGTTCACCAGTAGGGACGTTGGCTTCATTTGGGCGAGTAATTCAGCGGTGACGATACCCCGAGTGTCATCGTTTAAACGAAGGTGAAGACTTAATACATCGGCGCGCTGGAAGAAATCCGCCTGGCTTTTGGCCACGTCAAGGCCAGCCTCAATAGCACGCTGGCGGGTGCTTTCTCGCCCCCATACCAGTACTTCCATGTCAAACGCCTGACCGTAGCGTGCGACTAAACTGCCAATTTTCCCATAGCCAAAAATACCTAGCGTGCGTCCCTTGAGGCCCGTGCCTAGCGTACGCTGCCAGCGGCCTGCTTTTAGGTTTTCAACCTCTGCGGGAATATTGCGCATCGCGGCTAGCACAAGTCCCCAGGTTAATTCCGCCGCGGCGTTAGGCGAGCCGGTGCCCGCCATCACGGTCACACCGTGGCGACGGCAGGCCGCCATATCAACATGCGCCGCGCCACCGCCCGTTTGGCTAATCACTTTGAGGTTCGGCAGGCGCTCAAGTAGGGCCGCCGTGATGGGCGTGCGTTCGCGAATAAGCACGAGTGCCTCTGCGGCCTTCAATCGCGTGCTTAGCGCATCCAGGTCGGTAAGGGTGTCATGATAAATCGCCACATCATGGTCTTCTAACTGCTTGAAGGCGTCTAAGCTGCGTACACAGTCCTGATAATCGTCTGGAATGACAATGTTCATTGCGAGAGCTCCTTGCTTGGCAGAGGGGCGCGGGCGTCATCAGTACTATTTTTATCAGTACTGTTTTTATCAGTACTATTTAATCGGTATTGCCACCCAAAAAGCCCGATAATCAGTGCAATGCCTGCTATATCGGTCATCACTTGACCATTAATCAGCATCAGTGCAGCGGTGAGTAATAATCCACGCTCGAGCCAACTGCATGGGCGTAAAAAGAAGCCAATCGTTGATGCCGCAAGCGCCACTATACCGATAATGCCAGAACCCACGGCAAGGGCAATCTCAAGCACGGTTCCATTGCCTAAAAGAGGTGGATGGTAGATAAACATAAAGGGAATTAAGAAGCCGCCGAGCGATATTTTGGTCGCCGTCAGGGCCGTTTTAAACCAGTGTGAACCCGCGATAGCGCCGCCAATATAGGCCGCTAGCGCAACGGGCGGTGTCACGCCGGAAAGGATTGCAAAGTAGAGAATGAATAGATGCGATGAAAGGCTGGGCAAGCCAGCCTCAATAAACGCAGCCGCTACAACAGACGCAGCCAGCATGTAGGCTGCCACGGTAGGGAGCCCCATGCCGAGAATGATCGCCACTACCATTGCCAACAGTAGTGTGATTAATACATCGCCGCCGCTGACGACGAGAATCACAGATGAGACTTTAAGCCCTAGGCCGGTAAGGCTGATGACGGATGCAATAATCGCAACGCTACCGATGATAACGGCGATCATTGCAGCGGTCATCGCACCCGCTTCTAAGGCAGCGGGAATCGACTTCAAGCGATCCGTAAAGCTGCCGGGGCTGCGCCAGGAGAATAGGTAAATTAGTAGTGCTGTGAAATAAGCGGCGACGGCGGCAGTCGTGGGGGTATAGCGCAGCACCAGCATGGCGATGAGTACAATGATCGGCAGCAGCAGTGTTTCAATGTTGAACAGTCCCTCGCGTAATGTAGGGCGCTGGTCTTTGGGTATAGGGTTTAGCCCAAGGCGCTTAGCTTCGAAGTGAACGCTCATCCAGATGGCTAGATAGAAAAGTAGGGCGGGGATAAGGGCAGCACCGATGATTTCTAGGTAGCTCACCGAAATAACATCAGCCATGACGAAGGCCGCGGCACCCATGATAGGGGGTAATATTTGTCCGCCGGTGGATGCAGAGGCCTCTGTGGCTGCTGCGAAGCGTGGGCTATAACCGCTTTTTTTCATCAGGGGGATGGTGAATACGCCGGTAGTCGCTACGTTGGCAGCGGTGCTGCCGCTGATACTACCAAATAGGGCACTGCATAGAGTGGCCGCTTTAGCGGGGCCTCCGGCCATGCCGCCAGTCAGCGAATTAGATAAACGCATAAATGTATCGCCACCGCCAGTGGTTACCAACAGCGCGCCAAACATAATAAATACCACGATCACCGTTGAGGAAGTGCGCATCAAACTGCCGTAAATCCCGGTTGGGCTCATGTAAAAAGTGGCCACTAAGTCGGCCCAACCAAACCCTCCATGCCCCCATACACCGGGTAGGTAGTTGCCAAAATAGGCATAGGAAAGCGCAATAAGTACCAGGATTGGAAACGCAAGGCCGATGGCACGACGGCAGGCCTCAAGCAAAAGTAAAATGGCCAGAACCCCGAACACCAAATCATAAGTGGTCGGCATGAGGTAACCCAGCTCATAGATAATCCGATCAAACTGCATGATGTAGTAACCGCTAACCGCGATTGCCAGTATCACAGGGATGACATCAAACCAAGGCAGGCGGTGATTGTCTTTCGCACGGCAGGAGTAGCCCAAAAAGATTAGCGGCAGAGCGAACAAGAGGTGTATAGCATTTTGGGTATTAACGGCCCCCGTTATGGCGGCATAAAGGTGAAAAACTGCCATCGCCACTGCCATTGATCGCATCACCAAAAACCAGACACCCGTAAGCTGGCGCTTGCCCGAGTCTTCTGAGTACTTCTCAACGATCTTATTGCTTCCAGGGGTATCCATCGGATGACTCCCACGCTCACGTGTCTTTTAGCAACCACTGCAGGCGTGTATAAATATGAGGATGTTTAAACATCCGCAGGCTATTAATCGCCTGCGGGCGCCAGCAGAAATTAGCGTGCTTCGGGAGGAATAACGTCTTCTGGGATTTCAAGGCCCAGCTCTTGGTAATAGCGCAGCGCACCCGCATGGACCGGGAAGGTGGCATTATCAATGACGTCTTGCGGGGTCATTCCCTTGGCAGGAGCAAAAGAAGCCGCTACCTGTTCGTGGTTGTCCCAATAAGCTTTGGTGATGTTATAAACAATATCATCATCAAGAGAGCTATTGGCCGATACGCCCATATAGATTCCCAAGGATGTTGCCTCATCCATGCCGCGGTAGGTGTCTGCAGGGATAATTGATGGCGATAAGAAAGGAAGCTCGGTTGTGACAGTTTCAAGCTGCTCTTCTGACAGCGAAAGCAGCTGCAAGGGGCGCGAGGAGTGAACTTCTGTAAAAGCCGGTATGGGGGGAATGCCGTTATAACTAAAACCGACCAAGCGACCATCAATGACCCCTTCGGCTGCATCATCAATACGCATGCGCTGAAAGTCAGGCTCTACGCCTAAAATATCAAACACTAGCTCAGTGATGTACTCGCCGCCGCCGCCAATACTGCTGGGATTGAAGCGCTTGCCCGCGAGCTCTTCGAAACTCTTGATGTCGGCGTCTTGACGAACGGCCCAGTGCATTGTGGAGGGAGCAATCCAGTATACGAGGCGTACGTTTTCGTTGGGTGTGCTTTCGAACCGACCAATACCGTTGTACTGCTCGTAGCCTACCAAGGCTTCGGTGAAGGCAAGATCAAGCTCATTGCGGCCTAAGCGAATAGCATTTTCTCGCGTGCCGCCGGTTTCGCGCACGGTAATTTCATAAGGCGTGTTAGCACTGATAACCCGTGCGCCCTCTGAAATACCAAAGAACCAGCCAGTGCCAGTAGGAACCGCGCCCATATTTAAGGCATCTTGTGCTTGAGCAAGAGGGCTAGAAAGCGTGCCTAAGGCCAATATAGATGCAGGAAGGAGTAAGCGTGCTTTCAGCGTGAAAGGAATCATTGTTATTACCTCAAGCATTGAGATGCTTTTATTGTCTTGGAGTGTTCGATTCGGTGATGGCGCGTTAGCGTTCTGAGCTTCAGTCGCTTAGCTTAAGCGCTAAGTGCCACTTTTTAATTGTGCTTGCGAGACAGCCGGCCTTTATTATACATAACCATCCCAAGACTATAATTACCTTTTATCAGTGCGCTTGGATATTGGTGATTGATGAGCCTGCTTTCGTAAAGCGAGAAGGCTGGCGCTGTATGAGTGCTAAATGCCTGGCAGCATCGCATTGTTCTGTCTCTTTTATGCTTGATTTGATGGTTGTGAAAATTTAGCAGATTCAACAAGATGGTCGATAAATAGCCTGGCGGCCATGGATGTTCGTTCTATATTGTTGACATAGATACACAGTGGGCGTTTTGCCCAGTCATCTCGAATAGGCAGTACACGCACCTGTAGCCCGCCAACATATTGGCGAATAGCACCTCGGGGAACTACGCCAATACCTAACCCTGCCTGAACCATCAAACATAGCGCGTCGTAACTGGTAACCTGAATACGTAACCGTAATGGCCTATTAGCTAAACTGGCCGCTTTCAACAGCTGCAAATTTATGGCGCTTGATGAGTGCAGACCTACATAGGCATGCTCAAGGCTATCGCGAAAATCGATGACGTCGCGATCGGCAAGTGGGTGATTTAACGGCGTGACAAGCACTAGCTCATCCGTATGGTAAGGCAACTCTGCTAAGTCATAGCCATGAGGCAGCTTTGCGCATATGCCAATATCTGCGCCATTTGCCATAATTTCACGGGTAATAACCGGGCTAACTTTCTCTTCGAGCTGCACACCGATATCGGGATGCTTTTCAAAAAATGCCTGCGTCTCGCCAGGTAAGTACTGAGTGATGGCGGACATATTGGCAAAAATGCGAATAATACCCCGTTCACCGCTAGTGTAATCGCGCATCTGAAGCTCTAAGTCTTCAAGGTTATGCAGCACGCCTCGCGATAAATGCAGTAGTGCATTTCCCGCGGGCGTTAACTCTACGCCACGGTTGTTGCGGTGTAGTAGCGGCGTGCTGAAATGTGTCTCTAGTTCGCTTAGGCGTTTGCTTACCGCAGATGTCGCAATGAACTCTGCATCAGCAGCACCCGTAATAGTGCCCGTCTCTGCTACCCGGACAAACAGTCGCAAGGACATTGGGTCGAGTTTCATTTTGAGCTCCTACTTTTTGATATGGCTGCCAATGACCGTGAGCGATGCCGGGATTACTGTATGCAACGAGGCTCGATTTTTGACCAGCGTAGGCCTATATTGGCTTTCGGCTTATTAAATTACACACAAGATGATGAGAACTGCTGGGCAGCAGCTATTTTAGCGACTGAAGAGTGAGCCACAAATGAGCGACTACTTGCTAGATGAATCCCCATTAAGTCCAGGTGTTATATACCGCTTGCTGTCTGGCACTGTTTGCCCACGCCCTATTGCCTGGGTCGCGACTCAAGATAAACACGGCAATGCCAATTTGGCACCGTTTTCCTTTTTTAACGTAGCCAGCGTCAATCCACCTGTGCTGGCATTTTCACCTTTGTTAGACGGTAGTGGCGAACTTAAAGACACGGTTCGCAATTTAAACGACGTCGCGGAATGTGTCGTGCACGTGGGCAGTGAGGCGCTAGTCGAAGCACTCAACGTCACCAGTGCAAGCGTGCCACCAGACGAGGATGAGTTTGCGCTGGCCGGATTAGAAAAAGCTAGTATGCCCGGTGTGAGCGTGCCCCGGATTGCCAACGCGCCGGTTGCTTTTGGCTGCAAGCTGTTCGATATGATTCGATTTGGCGACCAGCCCTTAGCAGGCACCTTAGTGCTTGCCCAGGTGGTCTCGATTCATATTGATGATGCACTGTGGGACGGCCGTCATGTTGATATGGAGCAACTCAAGCCCGTGGGCCGATTAGCCGGCAGCGATTATCTTCGTATCAGCGATCGCTTTGCTATTGAGCGTCCTGCTTAGAAAAGACTTTCTATTGCTATTGGTTAAGTAATGGTAGCTGAAGAAGTTGCCCTGTAGTAGTGGACTACTACCCCTTGCCGGTAAGCGCTTGCTAGTCTCGTTTCACACCCTAGGCGTGTGCTCAATCGCTCGACCAATAACGATAAGGAGTAATAAGATGAGCAGTAAGCGCATTTTAATGATTACCGGCGATTTCACTGAAGATTATGAAACGATGGTGCCTTTTCAGGCGCTCATGGCCATTGGACATCGTGTGGATGCGATCTGCCCTGGAAAAGCCTCGGGCGACACGGTGGCTACCGCGATACATGATTTCGAAGGTGATCAAACCTATTCTGAAAAGCCTGGCCATCGCTTTGCTCTAAATGCCGATTTTGCGAGCACTAACCCCGCCGACTACGATGCGCTTGTGATACCCGGCGGCCGCGCGCCGGAATATCTGCGTTTGAATAAAGGCGTGCTGGCGATGGTCCAGCACTTCTTTGAAACCAACAAACCTGTCGCCGCCGTTTGTCATGGTGCACAATTGTTAGCCGCGGCTAACGTGCTAAAAGGGCGTCAGTGCTCTGCTTATCCGGCCTGTCAGCCAGAGGTAGAGCTAGCCGGCGGCCACTTTGTCAATCTAGAGGTAACCGAGGCAGTGACCGATGGTAACTTGGTCACGGCGCCCGCCTGGCCAGCTCATCCGGCCTGGCTCGCCCAGTTTATGGCGTTGCTTAATAAGTAAGCCTGAATGGCAAGATAGCGACGTTCGCCCAGCACCGTGCTGGGCGAACTATGCGCTTGACCGCTATGCTACTAGCAAGTAACCCGCACTCATTAAGCCGCTAAGAGATAACGCCCATGTGTAAGCTCTTTATTAACGCTGACCCCGAGCTGTGGCGTAGCGCTACGCGCTCGCTACGCATTGACGGGATGGTGACCAGCGTACGCATGGAGAATTACTTCTGGCAACTTCTTGAAGAAATTGCCCTGCGTGATGACATGAATACGGCCCAGATGATTACTCGGCTTTATCACGAGTCCATCGATGCTGGGCACGATTTGGGCAACTTCACCTCGTTTTTACGCGTTTGTGCGCTGCGCTATCAGGCGCTTCAGTTGACCGGCGATATTCCTACGCGGCATCAGGTGCCCATCGCCACCTTAGACGCTGAGAAAATCCTAGCGCGTGAAGGTGGCCACCGGCTCGACTCAATACATTAAAGCGTTAGTTGAGACGCGCTTTTAATTCATCCAAAAAGGCTTGGATGCGCGCAGCGTTGGTACCCACATCGCTGGCACCTATTCTTGATGCCGAGCGCATATCTACCTGCACAGCGTTCTCGCGTTCCGTTAAGCGAATGACAACGTCATCCTCAAAACCAAACCAAGGTGTCGTTGCCGTGGCCTCTATGTGATCGTCGCTAATCCTGGCGATTCGCCAGCCAGCTTCTTCTGCCTCTGCTTGTGCCGCAGCCAGCACTGCCTGAGGCGTTGCTTTCAAAAGAAGAGGCTTGATCGCCGGGTAAGCTGCTTGCTGTTGCCGAGCGGTTGCTTCGCCGGGATAAGCGAGTGCATTAGGCGCTGCTTGGCGAGCGCTTGCTAGTGCTTCAAAAGCAGGCGGATTTTGCATATCGGTGGTGATATCGTGAATGGCGGGTAGAGACTGGGCACGCTGCCAGTGCTGCCAAGGCACATAAAGTAGCGCTGCCGCACTAAAAATAACGAGTGTTGCTATCACGGCTGGCGTGGAGCGGCGTTTGATCGCGCTAACGAGAAGTGCCACAAGGCTTAATGCAACCGCCGCCCCAGCGGCATAAACGCCGTTGCGTAGTAAGATAAATGCCTCACTCAACGAGATATGTTCACCGCGGTATGCTGGGCCTGATCCGGCCATCATCATGGCTGCTACGACGAGCAGTACAATGCTTAACCCTGCTAGCACACCTGGCCAGCGGCTAAGGTTGGGGTGAGAGGTTTTTTGGCGTGTTGTCACGTTTTCTCCTTATCACATCGTCTTCAGCTATTGTTAACGCAACTGCGCCATCAATGAGATTTTTATGACCGCTATAAAAACAGCGTTACGCGAATTGCTCGTGAGCGCACCGCGTGAGGCACTGCCTATGACCTATCAGCAGGTCGCTTCAGCACTATCGCTAACACCGCCTCGCACCATTGGCCAGGTTACTCAGTCACTTGAGCAGCTAATGCGTGAAGACGCTACGCAAGATAAGCCGTTCATGGCCGCATTAGTGGTTAGCCGGCGAGGCGAGGGGTTGCCTGCAGCAGGCTTTTTTGAGCTAGCTGTTGCACTCGGGCGCTTTCCTGCTGATCGTGCGCTGCATGAGGTGGCGTATCACGCTGAGTTTCAGCGAGCGGCCAGCGAACGCAGCCAGCATCAATCTTGACGCTGCCTGGGTCTCTGGCGCAGTGGCTCTAACAGCTCACTAAGGCCATTATGGTCAATTTCCTGCATCAACTGTAGCAGTTGGCCGATCTCACCTGAAGGAAATCCCTCCCGAGCAAACCAGTTTAGGTAAGGGCCAGGTAGGTCGGCAATGAGCCATCCCGCGTGCTTTCCAAAAGGCATGGTGCGTGTCACTAGCTTTTCCAGGTCTTCTGGTTTCATACGCTGAATTCCATCCGTTTTCATTTAAGTGATGCCATATGTTTCTGATGTGGCATATTTTTGTTAGACTTTCGTCGACAAATGATACCTATCTCGATAAAGGGCGACTATCTTTTCGGCACGTTCTTTATGTACCGCCAGGGGCATGACATGCAAAAACGTTTTAACCTTTTACTCTGCTCGCCGCTTTTAGCGCTAGCGGCTATGCCCATTTCAGCCGATGAGCCTGTTGACGTCGTGTTGATTGGTGGC
Organism: Halomonas sp. AOP5-B2-8; assembly: GCF_052376475.1. Taxonomy (NCBI): domain Bacteria; kingdom Pseudomonadati; phylum Pseudomonadota; class Gammaproteobacteria; order Oceanospirillales; family Halomonadaceae; genus Halomonas; species Halomonas sp. AOP5-B2-8. Next base: position 364,161 of record NZ_JBQSVS010000002.1, read on the forward strand.
GGTATTATGAGCGCCACGCTCGGCACCTATCTACAAGAGTTAGAGCCTGAGTGGGATATCCAGCTTTTTGAGCGCCTTGATCAAGTGGGTCAAGAAAGCTCAAATGCTTGGAACAACGCCGGCAGCGGCCACTCCGCCTTTATGGAACTGAATTATACGCCGGGCGATGGCGATCACGTCGAAATTGAGCGTGCGATCAACGTAACCGAGCAGTTCGAGCTTTCTCGTCAATTCTGGGCGCATCAGGTAGACCAGGATGTTTTGAGTGATCCGACCGCTTTCATCAACACCGTTCCGCATCATGCGCTTGTTTGGGGTGAAGATGATGTGGCGTTCCTACGCGAGCGTCATGCCAGCATGGTGCAAAATCCGCTTTATGCTGATATGGAATACTCTGAAGATCGTGACGAGATCGCTGGGTGGATGCCCCTCGTGATGGCAGGCCGTGATGACAACACTCCCGTTGCGGCAACGCGAATGCAGATGGGTACAGAAGTTAATTACGGCGCCCAAACAGAGCAGATGATTGAATCGCTGAGCGACAACGAACATTTCACTTTGTCGTTGAACAGCGAAGTCCGTGGGCTTGAGCGCAATGACGACGATTCATGGCATGTAACAGTTAAAAACTTAGAAAGTGGCGATGAAACCAGCGTTGACGCTCGATTTGTCTTCATTGGTGCCGGTGGCGCCGCGCTGCCGCTTCTCCAAGCATCGGGTATCCCTGAAGCGAGTGCTTATGCAGGCTTCCCGGTAGGTGGTCAATTCCTCTACACCACGAATCCTGACGTTGTCGCTCAACATCAAATTAAAGTGTACGGAAAGGCCGGTGAGGGCTCGCCGCCCATGTCAGTGCCGCATTTAGACTACCGTAATCTTAACGGTGAACCGGCGTTGTTCTTTGGCCCGTTTGCGACGTTCTCAAGCAAGTTCCTCAAAGAGGGCTCCTGGACGGACCTGTTTGGCTCAATGACGTTCAACAATACTTGGCCAATGATGGAAGTCGGCCTGGATAACTTTAACTTGGTGCGCTACTTGGTTGGCCAGGTGCTGATGTCTGATGGCGATCGGATGGAAGCCTTGCAGGCCTTTTATCCAGAAGCCAACCCAGATGATTGGGAGCTGTGGACAGCGGGGCAGCGTGTCCAAATTATCAAGGATGATCCCGAAGACGGTGGCACCCTGCAGTTTGGTACAGAGGTTGTCATCTCTGCTGACGGCACCATGTCAGCCTTAATGGGAGCTTCGCCAGGCGCCTCGACGGCACCTTCTATTATGCTGAATTTGCTGGATACGGCCTTCCCAGCACAGATGGAAAGTAGCGAATGGCAAGATGCTCTGCGCCAGATTGTGCCTTCATACGGCCAGCATCTCGCAGAAAATCCTGACTTGTTGAGTGAGGTGCGTGCTTATACTGCGAGTACCCTAGAGCTGGACGAGCCAGCAAACTTGGCCGCTGCCAATGGCAGCGATGAAGCGTTGGAAGAAGAAGCAAACACCGACGCTGAGCCTCAACCCAACGGCGCCGGAGACGAGATTCAAGGTGACGTTGAAGAGGACGATGCTGAGATGAACGACGCACAGGACGCCGAGCAGCAAGACGTTACGACAGACGCGTAATGCGTGTGCTCTAACGCGTTTAACGTATAGATGCGCCAGCCCTTTTGGGCTGGCGTTTTTTTTAGGTTTTTTTAGCTTAGCCAATCACTGTTAAAGCGCTGTTTACGTCAGGCTTCAGCGCTAGAGAGAGGGCTGCTCGATGATGTGAGCGGTATCGTTAATTAAGTCGGCGAGCGCAGCCGCGGGCGGACTTAAATGCCCGCTAGCCCGGTGGATGAGCCCAATGTCGCGGTGAAACGTCCGCTCGGCTAAATCAATAGCCCGTACTTCTTTAGGCCAGCGTTTAAGTGCTCCCGACTGCGGGGCCAGCGCCACGCCCACCCCATTGGCCACTAATTGCACAATGGCATCTAACTCATCAACCTCGCATACCTCGCGGACATGGCAGTGGTTATCTCTTAAAAAGCGGTCCACCTGGCGGCCGCCAAAAGATGCGCGGTCATAGCGCACAAAAGGGTGAGTAGCCAGCATCTGTTGCCAAGGCTCAATCGGTAGTCGGCGCGGGACTATTAAACGAAAAGGCTCATGGGCAAGCGGCGTCCAGCGTAAATCGCTATGCAGCGAAAATGGCGGGCGAATGATCACCGCCATATCTAGCTCACCGGCATCGACCTGGTTCATTAACGCCATGGAAAGACCGGGGACTACCCGAGTGCAGCATTCAGGAAATCGGCGATGAAAGTTCGCCAAAATGTCGGGTAAAAACGTACGCTGAATAGAGGCAATAGCGCCAATGTTCACGCGAGTGTTCAGCTCTTGACCGGAGGGCGAAACCCCTAAGGTGCCATAAAGCGCAAGCAGCGTGTGGGCCTGCTGCAACGTTTCTTGGCCGCGTTGAGTCAGTATCGCCACGCGGCCTTTGCGTTCGAATAAAGCCACGCCAAGGGCGCTTTCCAAGCGTTTCATCTGAGCGCTGATCGCGGCTTGCGTCAGGCCTATTTTATTACCTGCCGCTGCGAAGGTGCCTTCCTGGGCAACGGCAATCAACGTTTTGAGCTCACGAATCATTCATAAATACTTTTTGTGGGTTGGTTAAAAAACAATTGATTTTATTTTTGCATATCACGTCTTAGGATAATGACACCGTGGCCTTGCAAGACGCTAGCCATTTTACCTAACGTAAAAATTTAGGAGATGCTCATGAGCCTTTCACCTTTTCACCTGGCAATTCCCGTGTACGACGTAGCGCTTGCAAGAGCCTTTTATAATGACGTGTTTGGCTTGGAAGAAGGGCGCTCCAGCGAGCAGTGGGTCGACTTTAATTTCTTTGGCCACCAGCTGGTCATTCATGAGCAGCCCAAAACGGCGGGCCAAGAGAGCGCGCATACCAATCCCGTTGATGGCCACAACGTGCCAGTGCCGCACTTTGGTGTGATCTTAACGTGGAGCGAGTGGGAAACGCTGGCTGAGCGTTTAAAAGCACGCGATACACAGTTTGTAATCGAGCCTTACGTGCGCTTTAAGGGTGAAGTAGGCGAACAGGCCACCATGTTCCTGCTCGACCCGTGCGGCAATGCGCTTGAGTTCAAAGCATTCAAAGATATGAGCCAAGTGTTCGCGAAGTAAGCTCCGAGCGGTATATCAACACTCTGTTCAGTTTTACGCCCGTAAGGCCTGCTCTTGGCGGCGATGCTGCAAGGGCGGTTCGCCAAAGTAGCGCTTATAATCACGGCTAAACTGAGAAACGCTGCGGTATCCAACGGCCGCAGCGGCTTGATTCACATTATGATTATCCTGCACGAGCAGTTGCTGCGCTTTGATCAAGCGAAGTCTTTTTAAGTACTGAGCGGGTGACGAGCGCGTCATCTGCTTGAAGTGCTGGTGAAACGTCGATGCGCTCATATTGGCCTGTTGGGCCAGCTGCTCCACGCTAAACTCACCGGCAACATTAGCATGCAGCTTCGAGAGCACCTGCACGATGCGTGAGTAATGGCCGTGCCCTAATACCAACGCCCTCAGTGCGGGTCCTTGCTCGCCCTTCAGTGCTTCAAACACTACATCGCGAATGCGGGCTTTGCCCATCGTGCTGCGCTCTACCTGTATTGGTAACGAGCGAGCTAAGCGAAGAACGGCATTTTGCATGCCCTCCGTCATGGCGACAGACGCCATTGGCAGCGGCGCCTGGGAATGATGACCAATATCGCCCATGGCAGTCACCATCTCGCTTAATAGTGCAGGATCAAGTCGAACGGATATGCCCAGCAAGGGAGATTCCGGTGAGCCGTAGGTTTCACATTCAAACGGCAGCGGCAGTGTTTGCACTAAGTAATGACCAGGATCGTAATGGATTTCTCGATCGCCCAGATAGCCCGTTTTACGTCCCTGCGCAATGATGATTAAGCTTGGCTCATAAAGCAGTGGCGTGCGCACTTGATGGCGGCTGAGGCAGAGTAACGACACGCCAGGAAGAGGTGTTGCGGCCATGCCATCGCCCTCAACGAGGGGCTGGATAACATCAGCCAGCGCATTGCCTGCCTTGGCGGTAGAGGGCATGATTACTTCTCTCTCTTTATGGTGGATTTTGTATAATAATAACGATTTCGGCGTTGTTTTTGTTATTTAATTACGCGCATGCATAGGAATAGGCAAAAATGGCGTAGCTTTGTTTATCGCTATCCTCTCTGATTAGGCCAATAATAATGGCCGACTTTGAAGACCCTGTCTTGAAGGCCCGTTCTTGAAGGACAAGTTTTGACGATGAGGAATCCACCGATGAGCCAAGCGCTACCCCAAGTACTTTCCTATGCGGCGTTTGCTGCCGACAAGCCGCTAGCACCTTTCACTTTTGAACGTCGCCAGCCACGCTCAGACGATGTGTCGATTGAGATTCTTTACTGCGGCGTTTGCCACAGCGACCTGCACTCTGCGCGTAACGATTGGGGCATGAGTCAGTACCCCGTTGTTCCCGGCCACGAAATTGTCGGCCGTGTAACGTCCGTTGGCGACAGCGTTGTGCGCTTCAAAGCCGGCGATCTAGTCGGCGTAGGCTGCATGGTAGATTCATGCCGTACCTGTTCAGCCTGTAAAGATGGCGTAGAGCAGTACTGCCTGGAAGGCTTTACCATGACGTACGGCGGTGAAGATCGCCAAGACGGCACCATGACTCAGGGCGGCTACTCCGACGCTATCGTGGTAAGTGAGCACTTTGTACTGCAAATGCCTGATGGCATTGATTTGGCGTCTGCGGCACCGATTCTATGCGCGGGCATCACTACCTATTCTCCGCTGAAGCACCATGGCGTAGGAAAAGGCCATAAAGTTGGCGTGATTGGCATGGGTGGCTTAGGTCATATGGGCGTTAAACTGGCGAAAGCGCTGGGTGCTGAAGTGACGGTGTTTACGCGCTCCGATGCCAAGGTTGAAGAAGCGAAGCGCAACGGTGCGGACCATGTTGTGGTTTCTAGCGATCAGGCGCAGATGGATGCCGTGGCTGAAAGCTTCGACTTTATGCTCGACACCATCCCGGTTCAGCACGATCTAAACCCTTACTTAACGTCGCTGAAGTATGACGGCACGCACATTATCGTTGGTTTACTTGAGCCGATTGAGCCTGCTATTGAAGCGTTCAACCTGGTCTTTAAACGTCGCGTTGTGGCGGGTTCTTTGATTGGCGGTATCGCTGAAACTGAAGAGCTGCTAGAACTTTGCGCCGAGCAAGGCATTACCTGTGATATCGAAATGCTCGATATCCATAAGATTAATGAAGGCTTCGAGCGCATGGAAAAAGGCGATGTACGCTATCGTTTTGTGATCGACATGGCGACGCTGAAAAACAGCCCGGCTTAAATCACTTTCCACCTGCTCGCTAAGGACAGGCGTAAACGACATGCCCCGAGTCCTTGAGAGGACTCGGGGCATTTTTTTAGTCAGCCTTATTCGGTGCGTTTCTTATCAGCGTGCTGCTCGGCGCGCGTTTCGTGCTGCAAATACACCCGCTAAGAGCATCACGCCGGCCAGCAGCCAAGCAGGCCAGCTTCCGGTACGCGTAAACGGCGTTAAGCCTTCCATAGCGTAGAACTCGCCCTTGAGTGTGGCTGTCTGAAACTGCGGAGCGCGTTCAACGATATGGCCAGTGGGATCGATAATCGCCGTAATGCCGTTGCTGGTCGCGCGAAGCACGTAGCGGCCATTTTCTAGCGCGCGTAGCCGTGCCATCTGCAGGTGCTGATTAGGGCCGATAGAGGCGCCAAACCAGGTGTCGTTGGAGACGGTTACGATGACGTCGCTACTTTGCGCGCGACGGGCTACTAGCCCTGGGTAAATGATTTCGTAGCAGATTGCGTTACCAATATAGGTTCCCGCTGCCTGCATGGGCGCTTGTTCCGTCGCTCCTTTGGTAAAGGATGACATGGGCAGGTCAAAAAAGTTAATCGCCCCGCGCAATAAGCTTTCCAGCGGCAAGTACTCACCGAAAGGCACTAAATGCTCTTTCTGATAGCGGCCTTCGACATTGCCAACGCCAATCACACCATTGAAGTAGCGTTCCTGCTCATCGCGTTGCACGACGCCGGTCAGCAGGGCAACGTTGGGCGGTAGGTTCGCTTGCACTCGTTCCAATACAGGTCGAGCCTGAGTTTCCGTCATCGGCAGGGCCGTTTCTGGCCAGATGATTAGGTCAACATCATCGGCAACGTCGCGGGTCAGCTGGCTATAGGTATTAGCCGCTACGCGCTGGCCTTCTGAGGTCCACTTTACAAGCTGGGGTAGATTGCCTTGCAGCAATGCTACCCGCGTTGGCTCGCTGGCTTGCGTGGTCCACAGCGTGGGAAGTGCTAAAGGAATTAACCAAATGGTGGCGAGTGGGGCAAGCGTCCACCACTGACGGCGCAGCAGTAGCTCCGCTGCGAGTGCGCCGCTGAGTGCAACCAACAGAGACAGTAAATAGACCCCGCCAACGGGCGCCCAGGAGGCTAGCGGCGAGTCAACGTAGCCAGAGCCCAGCAGTAGCCAAGGAAAGCCAGTAAACAGATAGGTGCGCAGTATCTCGCCCAGTACCCAGGCCCCAGCAAAGCTAATAAACGCGAGGCGAGCGGATGTAAATCGTCGGTAGAGCCAAAAAGTGCCGGCAAAAAATAGCGCCAGAACGGTAACAAACAGAGCAGTCAGAAATACTGCCAGTGGAACCCCGGTATAACCGTAGTCATGAATTGATACGTATACCCACGACGTACCGCTGGCGAACAGTGCAACGCCATATAGCCAACCTTTAAGGGCCGCTTGAGCAGGCGTTAGCGTGTGCAGCCCAGCGTATAGCAGTGCAATCGCAACAGGCCCTAGCCACCATAGTTCGAAAGGGGAGGCGGTTAGCGTAGTGAAGCCGCCTGCCACCAGCGCGGCAAGCAGCTGTAACAAAAACGCGGGGGGTAAGCCCATAGCGATGACCTATCGTCGGTAAAATTTGAGGGAGTGGATAGAGAGACAATGAAATGGCGTGGATTAGGCCTGCTTGTCTTCTTGATCGTCGTCTTCATCTTCATCACGACGGTGATCACGATACGCCTCAAGCAGGCGTATACGCCGAGTATCGGCGTTGAGAATGACAAACCGCCAGCCACCGAGGATGGTATGTTCGCCGCGCCGGGGCAGATGGCCGAACTGTTGCATGACCAGGCCGCCGACGGTATCAAATTCGTCATCGGAGAATTCAGTACCAAAGCGCTCGTTGAAGTCTTCGATGGGGGTCAGTGCGCGAATGGCGAAATGGTCATTTTCAATCTCGCGAATATCGTCTTCTTCATCGGTATCGTGCTCATCTTCGATATCGCCGACGATCTGCTCAAGAATATCTTCGATCGTAATGATGCCAGCAGTGCCGCCGTATTCGTCTACGACCACCGCCATATGGTTATGCGTATCCCGAAACTCTTTCAGCAAGCTGTTAAGACGCTTTGATTCTGGAATAAACATGGCAGGGCGCAAGATGTCGTCTAACTTGAAAGCGTCGCGCTGGGCCTGCGTCTGCGAAAGCAGCGGCAGTAAGTCTTTAACTAGCAGTATGCCCTTGATGTCATCCAAATTTTCGCCGATCACCGGGTAGCGTGAATGTCCGGTTTCTTGGATTAACGGCAAATAGCCGTCGCTTGCTTGATCTAGGGCTATTGCCGACACCTGCGAGCGCGGGATCAGCACTTCACGTACCTGCTGATCGCTAATATCAAGCGCGCCTTCAATGATCATGATGGCGTCTTGATCAAGCTTTAATTTGCCTGCGGTATGGCGTAAAAACGTCATCAGCTCATCTCGTGAGCTGGGTTCGTCATTGTCTCCGGAAAGGGCGCCAAAGAGTTTCTCGAGCCAGGATTTTTGACTAGGGGTGCTCGATCGGTCTTCGCTCATGCGTCAAATCTCTTGTTTGCGGACAGACAGTTGCAATGTCAGGTGGCTAATTTATCAATGAAGCTGTTGTATCAGCTGAGCAAGGATAGTACCAGATTCATTGCAGGGTGATTGGACACTCCAATAATTAGGGCAGCCGCTTGCTAACGCTCCGAGCGACTATCGTTATCGCCAGCACCGGTATCCGTCGCATAGGGGTCGGGAATATTCAGCTCAGCTAGTAGCTCACGCTCGAACTGCTCCATCTCCTCCGCTTCCTGGTCATCAATATGGTCATAGCCCATCAGGTGCAGGGTGCCATGCACAACCATGTGCGCGTAATGATGCTCCAAAAGTTTGCCTTGCTCGCTGGCTTCCTGCGCTACGACCGCGTGACAAATCACTAGGTCGCCTAGTAGGGGCAGCTCAATGCCTGGTGGGCTTTCAAAGGGAAACGACAGTACGTTAGTGGTTTTGTCTTTACCGCGATAGTCACGGTTAAGCGTCTGGCCTTCGAATTCATCCACAAAGCGAATAGTCAGCTCACGTCGCTGATCATCAGGGTGGTGCGCAAAAACGCAGCCCACCCATTGGGTGAGCTGTATCAGCGAAGGAAGCAGCGGTTCGTCGATAGCCGCCTGGCGATCAATCACTATCTCGCTTAGTGCGCCTTCGCTCATCGTGAGCGGTCCCATGAATCTTCTCGGGCATGTATACGCGCATCGCGTTCTTGCTGGCGTGCTTCTTGGCGAGCGCGCTCTTCGACTTCCTGCTGGGACTCAAACATATCGTAGGCTTCGATAATGCGTTGAACCAGCGGGTGGCGTACAACATCTTTGGCAGCAAAGTGAGTAACGCCGATACCCTGGGTGTCTTTTAACACGTCGAGTACTTGGATCAGACCGGAGCGCTGGCCTTTGGGCAGATCGACCTGGGTAACGTCGCCCGTTATCACCGCCGTGGAGCCAAAGCCAATCCGGGTTAGGAACATTTTCATCTGTTCCGGCGTGGTGTTCTGGCTCTCATCCAAAATAATATAGGAGTTATTGAGCGTGCGGCCGCGCATATAGGCCAGCGGTGCAATCTCAATCACCTGGCGCTCAATCAGCTTTGCGACCTGCTCAAAGCCGATCATTTCGTAGAGGGCATCGTAAAGCGGGCGCAGGTAAGGGTCGATTTTTTGAGCCAGATCGCCCGGTAGAAACCCTAGTTTTTCACCAGCTTCAACCGCTGGGCGTACCAGCAATATGCGTCGGACTTCTTGCTGGTTGAGTGCTTCGACCGCCGCGGCTACCGCTAAATATGTTTTACCCGTACCCGCGGGGCCGACGCCAAAATTAATGTCGTGCTCACGGATACTGCTAACGTAGCGCTGCTGATTAAGCCCGCGAGGTTTGATCATAGTGCGCGGTGTGCGCATGATCACTTCATCGCTACTGCCGGTGCTTTCCTCTTCGTCTTCCAGTGCTTCAAGCCCTGATTCCTGAAGGAAAAGATGCACGGTATCCGCGTCAAGATCATTGGCTGCTGTTTCGCGATAAAGATGTTCCAGCACGTTGGCCGCGGCCTTAATACGGTTGGCAGCGCCGGCCAGCTGAAACACATTGCCCCGGTTGCGCAGCGTCACGTCCAGGCGGCTTTCAATCAACTTCAAATGCTCGTCCTGCTGGCCGCAAAGGCTAGCAAGGCGCTGCGGATCATTGGGTTCAAGGCTTAAGGTGAGAATGCGATTGGCCTGAGGTGTTGGCTGGCTCAAGAGTGGGGAACCCCTCGTTAGTGTGTGTGGTGTTCAGCTTACTGCCCCGACCGGGATCGGGGCAATTACCTGTGTTAACGATTGTGCTAAGCAAACGCTCAATAGCGCTCGGGCGACGCTAGCTCACCGCGTAGCGAGTTGGGGAAGGCTTCAGTGATTTCAACATCAACAAAGTAGCCGATTAGCTCGGTAGGGTTGGCTGCCCGGAAGTTAACCACGCGGTTATTCTCGGTGCGTCCCGAAAGCTGGCCGGGGTCACGCGGCGAAAAACCATTCACCAGTACACGCTGGGTGGTTCCCATCATGCGGCGGCTGATCTGCGCCGTTTGCTGGAGGATCCGTTCTTGCAAGATGGCCAGGCGCTGCTTTTTAACACTCTCGGGTGTTTCATCGGGTAGGCCTGAGGCGGGCGTGCCTGGGCGTGCCGAATAAACAAAGCTAAACGAGTGATCGAAGCCGATTTGATGAATTAGATTCATCGTGGCTTCGAAATCTTCTTCGGTTTCGCCGGGAAAGCCAATAATGAAGTCAGAGGAGAAGCTAATATCCGGGCGGTTGGCGCGGATACGCTCCATCTTATCAATGTATTCCGCCGCCGTATGGCCACGCTTCATAGCCGTGAGAATACGGTCAGAGCCGGACTGAACCGGTAGGTGCAGGTGGCTCACAAGTTCAGGGATATCCGCGAAAGCATCGATGAGGCTTTCAGTGAATTCAACCGGATGTGAGGTCGTGAAGCGCACGCGGTCAATGCCGTCTACCGCCGCCACGCAGGCAATTAACTCGGCTAGGTCGATCTCATCGCCCAGCTGATTTTCACCGCGGTAGGCGTTAACGTTCTGCCCCAGCATATTGATTTCGCGCACGCCTTGATCGGACAGGTGTATGACTTCATCCATTACCGCTTCAAAGGGACGAGAAACCTCCTCGCCACGCGTGTAGGGCACGACGCAGAAAGTGCAGTACTTTGAGCAACCTTCCATAATCGATACAAACGCCGAGGCGCCATCAGAGCTTGGCTTAGGCAGGTGATCGAATTTTTCGATTTCTGGAAAGGTAACGTCGACTGCGGCAATTTGATTATTGCTACGAGCATCCAGCATTGAGGGTACGCGGTGCAGCGTTTGCGGCCCAAATACCATGTCTACATGCGGCGCACGTTTGCGAATCGCTTCGCCTTCCTGGCTTGCCACGCAGCCGCCAACGCCAATCACCAGGTCGGGATTCGCATCTTTGAGCTTTTTCCAGCGTCCCAACTGATGGAAAACCTTTTCCTGCGCTTTTTCGCGAATTGAGCAGGTGTTCAACAGAATAACATCCGCCTCGCGCTCATTGTCCGTGAGTTCGAGCTGGTGAGATTCACCGAGTAGATCCGCCATACGGGAGGAATCATACTCGTTCATTTGGCAGCCGTGCGTTTTGATGAAGAGCTTCTTCGCCATCGGTACCTGTCATCTATGAGTCGTCGGGGGACGAGGATGAATGGAAAGTGATCGTGCGGCCCATGTTTGTCATCACCAAGCCGCAATCTTTAATAGTGGCATTATACGGATACAAGAAAGCAGCGGCTAGCGTTCCTCAATAATCGATACTTGACCATCACATTTCTATGGGTATACTACGCACCGTGTTTGAGCAGTTCCTCGATAGCTCAGTTGGTAGAGCAAATGACTGTTAATCATTGGGTCACAGGTTCGAGTCCTGTTCGAGGAGCCAATGTTTTGCGTAAAGTATTTGGCAAAAAAGTACTTGGCAAAATTTTTGAAAACGCTGTGTTAAACACGACAACTTATTATGTTCCTCGATAGCTCAGTTGGTAGAGCAAATGACTGTTAATCATTGGGTCACAGGTTCGAGTCCTGTTCGAGGAGCCAAGTTGTACTGCCTTATTTAACTATCACTGACGGCTTACCGTTAAAGATAGCGCAAGATTCCTCGATAGCTCAGTTGGTAGAGCAAATGACTGTTAATCATTGGGTCACAGGTTCGAGTCCTGTTCGAGGAGCCATCTAGTACGCCTCGCATCATTTACGTCTTGGTAAGCTAGCAACCTTTCCGCTGTACTGTATTCTTACCCCTCATTAACTGCATCGCTATATCTTAGCCCGCTGCCGAATGGCTCCAGGGTGTTTTATGCTGTTTAGCAAACGGGTATGTGACGATTGAGTGCTTTAAATAATGTTTTGATGTCGTCAATTTAGCCATTAAAAAACGCCGGCCCGTTGACGGTGCCGACGTTCGTTAGCCCTGATGAATTAGCGTTTAGCGGCTAATCTGCGGTTGTCTTGGAGCTTGGCGTAGTCAAGTAAGATTTCTGCAGATTCAAGCACATGAGCGCGATCGACGGACGTTTTTTCGTCTTCTTCGCCTTCGCTCTCAGTCTCAGCATCTGAGTCCTCTGTCGCATCTTCTGCGCTTTCTGCGCCGTCTACGCCTTCGCTGCGAGCATCCATCCACTCGTCTAGCTCATCAAGACCCAGTGCACGACGGCGCTGGTTTTCCAGAGAGAGTTGCTCGGCTTCTTGCGCTTCCATTTCGCGCTTACGCTGCTCGCGATTTAAGCTCACGCTGGTGTGCTGCTCGCGTAGTTGGCGGGCCAGCGTTGACTGGCGCTCCAGGTAGCGGAAATTCGGATTGTTCTGCGCCCGGGTGTCGTGCTGGGCAATGAGTTTGTCCAGCACGTTTTCTGGCTCACCATAGCGACGATACTGCACGTTTTGTACGGTATCCCACTCTAGCGCGTTATCTAGGCTGCTTTCGCCAATCCGCTCGGGATCAATCAAACTCGGAAAAATAATGTCCGGTTCAACGCCGCGATTTTGCGTGCTGTCGCCAGAAATGCGATAGAACTTGGCGCGCGTTAGCTTAATTTGCCCGTGGCTTAGATCATTAAGCGTTTGCACCGTCCCTTTACCAAACGTTGATGTACCCAGAATCAGGCCGCGGCCATAGTCCTGTATGGCGCCAGCAAAGATTTCAGACGCTGAAGCAGAGAGACGGTTGACGAGAACGCCTAGCGGGCCGTCGTAGTGAGTGCCGGCTTCAGTATCGCCATACAGCTGAATACGGCCTTGAGCATCACGTACTTGCACCGTTGGGCCGCGATCGATAAACAGGCCGATCAGCGAATTAGCCTCTTGCAGTGCACCGCCGCCGTTGTTGCGAAGATCCAGCACAATGCCTTCTATGCCTTCTTCTTTGAGGCGATCGATTTCTCGCGCTACGTCACGCGTAGTGCTGCGATATTCTTCTTCACCAGCTTGGAATGCGTCAAAATCAACGTAAAAGGTAGGTACGTTGATCACCCCAAGGCGATGGGGCTCACCGTCGCGTTCGACCTCAATCACTTCGCCGTGAGCGGCTTGATCTTCAAGGCTAACGGTGTCGCGAGTAATTTCAACGGTTTGTGAGCGCGTCATATCAACTGCCTGAGCCGGCACTACATCCAGGCGAACGACAGAGCCTTTAGGGCCGCGAATGAGATCAACGACGTTGTCCAGGCGCATACCGACGACGTTGACCATCTCACCGTCTTCTTGGCCAACAGCAATGATGCGATCTGCTGGCTCCAAGATGCCTGCGCGTTCTGCGGGACCGCCGGGCACCAGGCTTGCGACTTTGACGTATTCACCGTCAGATTGAAGCAGCGCGCCGATACCTTCCAGTGAAAGACTCATCTGAATATCAAATGACTCGCTTTGACGAGGAGAAAGATAGCCAGTGTGCGGCTCAATGCTGCCAGTGACTGCCGCCATGAGTACGCCGAAAACGTCTTCGGGTTCAGTCTGGTCTATGCGAGTGAGCTGACCTTCGTAGCGTTGACGCAGGTTGCTTTCAATCTGCTCGTTATCCTGATCGGTTAGTGCAAGCGTGAGGGCATCATTTTTGAGGCGTTTGCGCCACAGGTCGTCCAGCTCGCTTTGACGCGTAGCCCACGGAGCGTCTTCACGATCAATCTCTAGACGCTCATTGCTCTCAAAATTAAAGTCTAGCCCTTCATCAAGCTGTGCAAGCAGTGACTCCAAGCGCGAACGCTGCCGCTCACTGAATGCATCGTATAACGCGAAAGCCTCGTCCAAGTCGCCGTTGAAAATAGCGTCTGCCATGTCGGATTCTAAGTGACGGTAGGGCTCAATATCACTACGTAACAGGTAAGCTCGCTGATTATCTAGAATGTCTAAATAGCGCTGGAAGACGTCTTCTGACCACGCTTCATCAAAGTTAATATCAGCATAGTGGCCATAGCGGAGTGAGTCCGCGATTTCCACAGCCGCCTGGCGTTGTTCGTCGGTCGGCTCAAGTTGCGCTAATGCTGCTGGGCTGGTAATAACCAGCATGACAGCTAGGGCGACCGAACGCGAAAGCGTTGCAAACAAGCTCATCAGTCAAGCTCTCCCGGATTTGTGTACACTCATTCTTCCCTAGACTCGCGTATGACCCATGAGTTGCGTAGGGCCGAGGGATATTGTAGCAGGTCGTTTGCACGATGAGACTCAATCATTACTGTTATGAGGATTTCCATGTCCGAGACTTTCAACGCTGATCGTTTAACGCGTCTATGCGATTTTCTGCGCCGATCGCCGACTCCATGGCATGCCGCAGGCAATATGGCGGCACGCTTGGAGCAAGCTGGGTTTCAGCGGCTGGAAGAGAAGGCAAATTGGCAGTTGACGCCGGGCGAGCGCTATTACGTCACCCGCAATGACTCGGCGATTATTGCTTTTCAGCTGCCAGTGTCTGAATTAACCAGCCTGCGCATGATCGGCGCACATACCGATAGCCCTGGGCTGCACTTAAAACCTAACGCGACACAGCGGTCTGCTGGCTGGCTACAGCTGGGCGTGCAGGTGTACGGCGGCGTGTTGTTAGCACCATGGTTTGACCGGGATTTGGGATTAGCGGGCAGGGTGCATGTACGTCATGCCGATGGGCGCTTAGAAAGCGTGCTGCTTAACGTTGATCAGCCGGTTGCTATGGTGCCGAGCCTAGCGATCCACCTTGATCGCGATGTGAACAGCGGCCGCGCGCTGAATGCTCAAACGCAGATGGCGCCCGTGCTGATGCAGAGTGAGACGGCCACACTCAGCGAGCTGTTGGCGCAATGGGTAAGCGAGCAGCATGGCTTAAATGATATTGAGATCGTTGATTTTGAACTAAGTTTTTACGATGTACAGCCGCCGTCTTTGGTCGGCGTAAAGCAACAGCTGGTGGCAAGCGCACGCTTAGATAACCTGCTTTCTTGTTTTATTGGTTTGGAAGCACTGTTGGCCTGCGATGGCGCTCAGGGCACGCTATTGGTCGCCAATGATCACGAAGAAGTTGGTAGCGCTAGCGCCTGCGGCGCCCAAGGCCCATTTTTAGCAGACGTGCTCAAGCGCATTAATGCTCAAGTGGGTGGCCGTGAGGGTGACAAAGGCAGTGAGGAATCGCTGATCCAGTTGATTCAGTCGTCTTACATGATTTCGTGTGATAACGCCCACGCACTGCATCCTAACTTCCGCGATAAGCATGACGAGCGGCACGGCCCTGCGATTAACGGAGGCCCGGTGATCAAGGTGAATGCCAGCCAGCGCTACGCCACCAATAGCGTGACAGGGGCGTTGTTTAGAGATGTGTGCCGCGAGGCGAGCGTGCCGGTACAGTCGTTTGTAACGCGAGCGGATATGGGCTGTGGTAGCACGATTGGGCCAATCACCGCCACAGAGTTAGGTGTTCCCACCATTGACGTTGGCATCCCTCAATGGGCAATGCACTCCATCCGGGAAACGGCAGGTACTCACGACGTTGAGCACTTGACTCGCGCGCTGACGCTATTTCTAAATCGAGCGGTCTTGAGCTGACGCAGGTAGCCGAAGCAGGTAAGAACCTAAGCAGATAATAGCAAAGCAAAAAGCCCGCTGATGTGATCAGCGGGCTTTTTTGTACTGCTTAAATGCGGTTTGGTGGCTACGCCCTGATTTGAACAGGGGACCCCATCATTATGAGTGATGTGCTCTAACCAGCTGAGCTACGTAGCCTTTCAACGGGGGCGAATGATACCAGAGATATTTCGCTCGTCAACTGCTTCGTGCCAAGAATCATATCGGCAACCTGTCCAGCGTGGTCGATAGTGCTTTTTACTCACTCTTGTTTTGGCTCACTGCTCGAGTGTTTTTCTGGCGTTTCAGCAGTGTGTGAAATATGCGGGCGATCAAGGGCATTGCGCCAAGCGCGATGTAAGCCACGTTGAACATCGTCGAAGACCTGCTGAGAAATTAGCCGGTCTTGTACCATTTCTTCCATGCTCTCAGTACTTCGGCGGAGCGCAAAAAGTCGTAGCATGCGCTGTTCGAGACGATACGCATGGGGGCCAAACTGTGCTTCTGTTTGCTGGATCGCCTGGTCAACCGCGGTAATCCGGACGTCGAGTATCTCATCGAGCAAGGCGCACATGCGCTCACCGAAGAGTGGCGTTAGCCGCTGCGTATTGTAGTGGCGCAGCTCCTCAAGCGCGGCACGACGGCAAATCAGCAGCTCAAAACGGTTGGTCAGCAGCCACGACAGCGGCCAGCGTATGCGTAGGTGGCGGTTGAGCCAGATGCTTGGTTTTAGCCAGAGGCTGGTGGCCAGAATTTTACGTGCTTCTCGGTTGTATCCAATACGGCCGTCTGAGCGGACGGCATCAATAGTTCTGCCACTGTTATGCATCATGGCATCCAGGTTGTGAATGCTGGTGACGCCGCTGCCATAGCGAGGAATAAGGTCGCGTTCTCGAATTGCCAGCGTGACCAGGGCGATGGTCATTCGGTCACGCTCTGGAAGGGCTTGATCAAGATCGAGCGGTGCCGTTTCAATGGCCATGTCGCGGTGATAGCGCGCAATGACTTCCTCAGTGATTGACGGAGCAATATGAAGATTGTGCGCGGTGCGCTTGACAGCATTTTCGACATCCGTGGTCGATAGACGAATCGCTTGCTGCTGAAGAGCGCTGTCGTGGTGGCTTAACTTATTGAGCTTTAGGCAGCGAATAACGCCGCGCAGGCTGGCGCCGTTAACTAATAGGCTGAATAGCACGAAGCCGGTAGCCAAAATAGCCACGAAGTGGCGGATCTGTTCGGGGAGTGCCGTTTGCTCCGCTATGCCCAGGGCCAGCACGAGCGTCACCGCACCGCGCAATCCCCCCCAAGTAATGGCTAGCTTGTAGCTGGCGCTGATAGGGGCAGAAAGCTTGAGCCGACTGAGCAGTGGCAAAAAGCCGAATAAAGCCACTAGGCGGGCCAGTAGGGTCGCAACGATAACGACGGCGAGCATTGGTAGCCATGCAAGCGTAATGCCCTCCAGCATTTTCGGCACCTGCAGTGCGGCTAGCAGGAACACGGTGGCACCAGCGAGCGAGGCAATTTGCGCCCAAAGTAGCTGTAGATACGCCCAGTTGGCGGGTGAAGTGCGCGTTCGCCCTAGCCCGCTGAGCACTAGCCCCGTGGCCACCACCGCCACAACGCCCGATACCCCAATGCTTTCGCCAATAAGGTAGACGGGGTAGGGCAACGAAAGCGTTAGCGCCGTTTGTGCTTTGCCATCATTGCCAAAAAATGCCAGTACAGCAGCGCCAATTCTTCCGGCCGCGGCGCCAAACAGTAGGCCTCCACCGAAGTCGGCCGCGAGGGCCCAGGCGCCTGCTTGCCACGTCGCAGCGGCGGCATTGCCGGTGAGCGATGCCACCAGCACGCCAACGATAGCAATGGCGGCAGCATCATTAAGTAGGCTTTCTCCTTCAACTAAGCGTATCAGTCGTGCCGGGGCACCCACGCTGCGAAAAATCGCAATCACTGCCGATGGGTCGGTCGTCGCAATGACCGCTCCCAGCAACAGGCCGGTCGAGAGTGCCACGCCGCTCAATAGCCACACCGAGACGCCGACCATACCAGTGGCAATAAAAACAGCGACCACTGCCAGCAGCAAAATAGGTGCCGCATCCGGCATCATTTCGCGGACATCAACACTCAGTGCCGCTTGAAAAAGCAAGGGAGGCAGGAATATCCACAGGTAGATTTCGGCAGGTAGTGATGCGGTCAATAGCGGGTCGAACTGATGGATCTCTGGCCACAGTGTTGACAGGGTGGCGTATGAGAAGCCGAGCGTCATGCCCACTAGCGCCAATAATGTCGCTTCAGGAAAGGCCGTGCGCGCAGAGAACCACTGCACAAACGCAATAATGGAGAGTAGTAAGCTACCCAGGATCAGTAAATTGAACAGTATTTCCATGGATAATACGTTCCAGCCAGATAAAGTCTGGGGCAAGTATCGATGGCTTGAGGCGATGCTTTCTTAAGCACATCGTTTATCAGGCGTGCCGCACGGCCCTGAGCGCATTGATGCGCCTAGGGCCTGCGGCGTCGTGACAATTAGACGTTGAAGCGGAAGTGAACTACGTCGCCATCTTTAACAATGTACTCTTTGCCTTCCAGGCGCCATTTACCGGCATCTTTGGCGCCCTGCTCGCCGTTTAGCGAAACAAAGTCGTCGTACGCGACAACTTCGGCGCGGATAAAGCCTTTTTGGAAGTCGGTGTGAATCACGCCGGCGGCCTCAGGGGCGGTGGCGCCTTCTTTAACCGTCCATGCGCGGACTTCTTTTACGCCGGCGGTGAAGTAGGTTTGAAGGCCCAATAATGAGTAGCCTGCACGAATGACGCGATCCAGTCCCGGCTCTTCCATGCCCATTTCGCTTAAGAACATAGAGCGTTCTTCATCGTCCAGCTCGGCGATTTCAGCTTCCAGCTGATTGCACACGGGTACCACGAGTGCGCCTTCCTCAGCGGCGATTTCATTAACAATGTCCAAATAGGGATTGTTCTCGAAGCCGTCTTCGTTGACGTTAGCGATGTACATGGTGGGTTTCAGCGTTAAGAAGCCAAAGCTCTTCACCTGACGCTGTTCTTCTTCGCTCAAGCCAAAGCTGCGCAAAGGAAACCCTTCCGCTACGTGCGGCTGAATGCGGTCTAGGATTGCCTTGGTAGCAATTGCATCTTTGTCGCCGCCTTTCACCGAGCGAACGAGGCGCTGGCTGGCTTTTTCAACGGTATCGAGATCGGCAAGGGCGAGCTCGAGGTTAATCGTTTCAATATCGGCGCGTGGGTCGACGTGGTTGGCTACGTGAATGACGTTGTCATTATCGAAGCAACGCACAACATGAGCGATGGCTTGGGTTTCACGAATATTGGCCAGGAATTTATTGCCTAAACCTTCGCCCTTGGAGGCGCCCGCAACCAGGCCGGCAATGTCGACAAACTCCATCGTGGTCGGCAGTACTTTTTGCGGCTTGACGATCTCAGCAAGCTTGTCGAGACGCGGATCCGGCATCGGAACGATACCCACGTTCGGCTCAATGGTGCAGAAGGGGAAGTTCTCTGCATCGATGCCTGACTTTGTCAGTGCATTAAACAGTGTGGACTTGCCGACGTTGGGCAGACCGACGATGCCGCAGTTGAAACCCATAAAATGTTCCTGAAAAGTGTTTGTGTAAATAAGGCGGTGAGGCGTGAAAGTAATCGCTATTCTACGAGATGCGCTAGCCGTCAGCCACCGACTTAACGATGGCCTTTCGAAAGCTTACTCTGGCTTAAGGCTATGTAACTTATTCATGGCTTTTGCCCAGTCGCCTGATAGTGCTAATGGCAGGGTGGCGATGCACTCATCCGTGGCGCGAACAATGGCTTCTTGTTCGGCCTTGCCGGGGCGCCCTAGAACATAATTGGTCACCTGGCGTGCTTCACCGGGATGGCCAATGCCAATCCGTACGCGATGAAACTGCTTCTGATCACCTAATGCGCTGATAATGTCGCGCAGCCCGTTATGTCCGCCGTGCCCACCACCGGTTTTATAGCGTGCCTGGCCGGGAGGCAGGTCGAGCTCATCATGAGCGACCAGTAAATTTTCAGGCGTAAGCTTAAAAAACTGACACAGTGCTGCCACGGCGGCGCCACTGCGATTCATAAAGGTAGCGGGATTGAGTAGATGTAGCTCATGCTCGCCCATCCGTACTTTTGCATAGTGGCCGAAAAACTTTTTTTCCGGGCGCAGTTCACCGTGGGCACTTTGCGCAATGGCATCGACTAGCCAGAAGCCGGCGTTATGTCGCGTGGCTTCATATTCAGCACCTGGGTTGCCTAGCCCAATAATGGCCTTTACCTGGCTCATCTTCCCACCTCCAAAAAATTTCCAGAAGAAATTTTCGGCGTCGCGTAAGCGGCGGCCCGAAGGGCGGCTACCAGTGGTGGCTTGCCGCAAAAAAAATCAAGCGCCGAGGCGCTTGATTTTAACATCATGTCAGCATCATGAGGGCCATGCAGGCATGGCCCCAATAGAGTGCTTAACAGGGTACTTACTCGGCGCTGGAACCTGCTTCGCCTTCGCTTTCACCGGCTTCGTCTTCTTCTTCAGCACGCTCTTTTACTTTAGAGATGCTTAGTACGGCATTGTCGTGCTCTTCACCGTGAGACAGGTCAACAGAAGTGACGCCGGCCGGCATGGTGAGGTCTGACAAGTGTAGCGTCGTACCCAGCTCAACCGCTGCGATGTCGACTTCGATGAAGTCAGGCAGATCTTTCGGCAAGCAGCTGATCGCAATGTCGTTGGACAGTACGTGGAGTTCGCCACCTTGATCTTTGATACCGACACATTTCTCTTCGCCCGTGACGTGCAGCGGCACGTTCATGGTGATTTCGTGAGTAGCATCAACGCGCAGGAAGTCAGCGTGGGTCAACAACGGCTTGAAAGGGTGGCGCTGCAGATCACGAACAACAACCTGCTCTTCTTTGCCGTCGATCATTAGCTTGATCACTGAAGAGAAGAAAGTCTCGTCTTCGATCGCTTTGTAGAAGGCTGTTTTTTCTACAGAGATAGACTGCGCGCCTTTCTCGCCACCGTATACAACGGCTGGCACTTGCTGGTTCGCACGACGCAGGCGGCGGCTCGCACCTTTCCCCAGGTCGTTACGAACGCTAGCTTTTAGGATGAAATCAGACATGGAATTGCCTCTTAGTTTAAGTAAGGAAGGCGCTGCCGACCGCGACCAGATGACAGCGTTTCCGTGGCCCCAAAAGGGGGCTATATCGTCAGACGATTAGTGGAACATCGCGCTGACGGATTCTTCGTTGCTGACGCGACGAATCGCTTCTGCGATCAGGCCGGCAACGCTCAACTGGCGAATTTTTCCGCTACGACGTGCAATGTCAGAAAGCGGGATAGTGTCGGTCACCACCACTTCATCCAGTACGGAGTTGGTAATGTTGTCGACCGCAGGGCCAGACAAAATTGGATGAGTTGCATAAGCCACAACGCGTTTGGCGCCATGCGCTTTAAGCGCTTCACCGGCTTTGCATAGCGTGCCTGCGGTGTCGATCATATCGTCGACGACGACGCAGGTGCGGCCTTCAATCTCACCAATGATATGCATCACCTGGGCTTGGTTAGCCTGAGGGCGACGCTTATCAATAATGGCAAGATCGGCATTTAGCTGTTTGGCGATGGCGCGAGCGCGAACAACGCCACCTACGTCTGGAGAAACAACGACTAAGTCACTGTAATTCTGACGCTCTATGTCATCCAGTAGGATGGGTGAGCCATACACGTTGTCGACCGGTACGTCGAAGAAGCCTTGGATCTGGTCAGCGTGCAGGTCCATGGTCATCACGCGGTCAACGCCTGCTTTAACCATCATGTCGGCAACGACTTTGGCAGAAATAGGCACGCGAGCGGAGCGTACGCGACGGTCCTGGCGTGCATAGCCAAAGTAGGGGAGTACCGCAGTGATGCGGGCTGCTGAGGCGCGACGAAGAGCATCGACCATCAGAATCAGCTCCATTAAATTATCGTTTGTTGGTGCACAGGTAGACTGCAGAATGAAAACGTCCTTGCCACGTACATTTTCATTGATCTCGACTGCGATTTCGCCGTCGCTAAATTGACCCACCGTGGCGTTACCCATCCGGCTGTCCAAGCTCTCGGCAATTTTTTGAGCGAGCTCGGGATTGGCGTTCCCAGTGAAAACCATCAATTTTGACACGCGCAGCCACCTTTGCAGTATTGGGGATCGGGGGATAAAACGCTGACCAACCCTAGGTTGGCTGGGGTACCAGGATTCGAACCTGGGAATGCCAGCACCAAAAACCGATGCCTTATCACTTGGCGATACCCCAACAATAAACGATTGCGATGACAGAGCGCTTTCAGCTGCCCAGAGCTTTTGTGAAATAGCCCAAGTCATCATGTAGGGGGGAGGTGTTGAGTCCGTGCGCTACCCACGTAGGCCAGCGTTTAGCTGACAAATGAGCGATTGCCTGTGCGGCCTGTTGCGTCTGAAACGCAGCAAACAAACAGGCACCCGTGCCGGTTAGGCGACTAGGCGCATACTGTCCGAGCCAGTCGAGCGCTTCCGCAATCGGCGGATAACGCTTCTTTACGACGGCTTCACAGTCGTTGCGCCACTCCGGTGCTCCCCCCTGCAGTGCGCGCGCCATAGTAATGGGGCGGCTGTCACGTGTCAATTGCGGGTCTTGGAAGACGCTGGGAGTAGAGACGCTAATGCCCGGATGAATAATCACGAACCACGGAGCATCAAGCGTGACCGGAGTAAGTTGTTCACCAACGCCTTCTGCCCAAGCGGTGTGCCCATGCACAAAAACCGGTACGTCGGCTCCCAGCTGCAGTCCGAGCTCGGCTAACGCGTTAAGAGACAAGCCTAATTGCCAAATATGATTGAGCCCCACCAAAACAGTCGCTGCGTTGGAGCTGCCGCCGCCCAGCCCACCGCCCATCGGCAGGCGTTTTTCAACGTCTAGAGTAATACCCAGATGCGAGCCGCTATATTGCTGCAGTAGTCGCGCGGCGCGCACGATCAAGTTGTCATCGTGATCAACGCCGCTAACCTCACTGGTGAGGTGGATTTCACCATCATGCCGAGGCGTAAAGGTAATATGGTCGCAGAGGTCAATAATCTGGAATAGCGTTTGCAAGCTGTGATAGCCGTCTTCACGACGGCCCACAATATGCAGCATTCGATTAAGCTTTGCCGGTGCTGGTAGCGTTAGTGATGCGATCATTTAGGCTCTTTTGCATGCGCTTAATTACTCGCCGCTGGCTTGCCATTGATTCACCACTAGGGTGATGCGAACGTCGTCATAGTGCATGACTAGCCGGCGGGGCAGCCATAGTTCATCGACTCTTTCCCAGTCCCGGTAATCGATTTCCCAGCCGTCTTGAGTCAAATGGCTGGGAAAGCCCAGTTCGTCGGTTTCGATTTGATAACTGCCATGTTCACCGGGTAGGCCGCGCACCCAGTCGGGCATGGCGCTGACCGGTAGTGCCCAGCCAAGCTGTTCCTCCATGAGCGCTTCGGGCGTTTCAGCTTCAAAACGTCCGTCGCTGTTGGAGAGTGAAAAACGTCCTTCACGGCCTTCAAGCACGTTGCGTCCGCCGCCAAAAGGGCCGCTGATCAGCATGCGGAAATAGTGGGGGTGCTGGTTCCAGTCAAGGTTGGCGCTTATGTTTTCTTCCGGTGTGCGCAGGCCAGCCTTGCCTACCAGTGTCCAAGTATCAAACGCTTCAACGTCGGCCTGTTGGCGCTCCCACTGGCCGGATTGGCGGCCGCTTTCATCGATGGGGCCTTGGGATGCACAGCCAGCGAGTAACAGCAGCGCCATGCCCGTCAGCCAGAGGCGTGAAGAAGGAAGAAAAAGCGGAAGGCGGGATGAAAGGGACGTCATTGTCAGCATAAACAGGCTCCATGTTAAATAAGGGTAAGTGCAAGATGAATTTTTTAGTGTAAGGAGTAGGGTACCATTATTGATCAATACCCTTCTCAGTCAGCACGTTGATTTTAACGTGCCATTGATGATTTTTGTTAAGGCGTTAGCTCCGGGTGACGCTGCAGTAGCTCGTCAATTAGCGGATGCCGATCGGTTCGCTGCATGACTTGCTGGAGAACTCGGCGCGCTTCTTCATCACGCCCTAGCGCCTGGAGTACTTCTGCTAAATGCGCCCCGACCTCTTGATCCGGCAGTTGCGCGTAGGCGCTTTCTAACCAAGATAATGCTTCTTCTAAATTGCCAAGGCGGTAGTAGGCCCAGCCCATGCTGTCGAGTACGGCAGGATTGCTGGGCTCTGCCTCATAGGCTCGTTCAATAAACTCAAAGGCCTCTTCCAGGCGGTCAGGCAGATTTAACTCAATCAGGGTGTAGCCCAGTGCATTAAGCGCTTCGGCATTGTTTGGGTCAGTGACCAGCACTTGGCGTAAGTCGCTTTCCATGCCGGCAATGTCGCCCGTTCCCCAGCGGCGCATTGCTCGCATATAAAGTAGCGCTTCGTCGTCAGGCGTGCGTGTTATTTCTCGATCTAGCAGCGCTGCAGCATCTTCTCGCTGATTCGCTTCATCCAGCAGCTGCACTTCGAGCATTGCCAGCTCAGTGAAATAACGCTCCGAGCGCATTCGTTCAATGCGTAGAAAGGCGCGGGCATCAAGCAGGCGGTCTTCTTCAAGTAGCATTTGGGCCGCTGTCGCACGCGCGGGCATAAATTCATCGCCCTCGCTGACTTGACGGTAATACAACAGGGCGTTGTCGATATCGCCCTGCGCCTGGGTGATGGCGCCCAGCAGGTAATACGCTAAGTTGGGTACGTCGGGTTGGCCGATCAGCGGCTGGAGTAAACGTTGGGCGGGGGCGGGGTGGCCCTCTTCAAAATAAAGCTGGGCGAGGGCTAAACGCAGCTCTTGATTGCCGCCATGGCTTTCTAGCAGCGCATCCGTTTGAACTTCGGCAGCGCTGATATTGCTAAGCCGAATTTCCGCCTGCGCTAATAGCAAAATAAAGCGGACATCGTCAGGGGCCAAGCTAAGGCCCTGCTCGGCAGCTTGCTGAGCCGCTTTAAGATTACCTGTCTCAAAGGCTAGCCGCGCTTTCGCGAGCCATAGCGCGGCGGACTCAGGTTCGAGTGCTTCTACTTGGTCAAGCCGCTGCTGAGCGCTGGCGGTGTCGCCAAGCGCCGCTTCAATCAATGCGGTCGCCAGCACTACATCGCTGTGATGCTCTAATTGCGCGGCATTGGGTTGGGCTAAGTGGTCGCGCAACTGCTGGGCGATTAACGTTAATGGCGCATTTTCAGCGACGGCAATCTCTGCAAAGGCGGTTAAATCGCCGTGGCCGCCTGCTTCAGCAATTGAAAGACGCTGGGCTAGGCTGTCGAGCCAATCACCGCGCTGCAGTGAAAAAGCCGCCAGTAGGCGATTAGGTGTTTCTGCTTGAGGCGCCAGCTCGCGCCAGCGCAGTGCCGAGGCTTCTATTAAAGAGGTTTCATTGCCAAAGCGTGCGGCGAACGTCGCCCGCTCAGCGAGCGCAGGCTCTTGGTAGCGCTGCGCGGCATCCAGATAACCTTGGCTGGCGTAGCGGTAGTCGCCTCGCTGGCCAGCAAGCTCTGCCCCTAGCAGTGCACTGAGCCCTGCCGCATCGAGCCCGCGGGTGATCGGCGGCGCGGTGCGCATTGGATCGTCTGTCCATGGGCCTAGCGGTCCATCCTGCGAGCTGGGTGCCGATTGGCAGGCGCTTAGCAGCAGCGCAGCAGCGGTCATGGATAATAGGGTCGAACCCCTTAAAATAGAGCCCATCGATGTGGTGCCCAGTAATGTAGAGCGAAGTCGCATGCGTCTCTCAATTAAGTGGCCGAATGCTCAGCATAGCGGCTTGCCTGCCTGCGGCAAAGTGGTGTGAGCCAGATGATAGCCTGCTGTGATAGAATGTTCCTCCTTGAAAAAGTGATTAGCCATCTTTATGCATACTGAATGTGCCTCACTTAGACCATAGCTAAGACTTGTTTTAGCAAGCCCCAATTGACGTTACAGCTGCCTGCTTAGATCAGCGGCTGACGAAAAGTCCGACACACTAGCGAAGACGCATAACGCATGACGCTTCTTGCCCTGGGAATAAATCATCGTACCGCCACCGTGGCCGTGCGTGAGCAGGTCGCTTTTACGCCAACGCAGCTTGATGCCGCGCTGGCCGAATTGCGTGGCCTGCCGCAAATTAGTGAAGCGGTCGTGCTATCCACCTGTAATCGCACGGAGCTTTACTGTGTCACGGATGCGGCTGGTGAACAGGCAGTATTGAATTGGCTTGGGCGCTTTCATAATCTTCGCGTCGATGAGCTGACTCGCTGTGCCTATCACTATTTAGACAACGATGCGGCGCGTCATTTAATGCGCGTGGCCGTTGGCCTGGACTCAATGGTGCTGGGCGAGCCGCAGATCCTGGGGCAGTTGAAAGATGCCTATCAGCAGTCACGTCAGTCCAAAGGTTTGGGCGGCGAGCTTGAACGTCTCTTCCAGCATACTTTTGCCGTCGCTAAACAGGTACGCACCGAGACCGGTATTGGCAAAAACCCTGTTTCAGTGGCGTATGCCGCTGTCAGCATGGCCAGCCGTATTTTTGATGATTTCAGCCGTTCGCGGGCGCTATTGATTGGCGCTGGAGAAACCATCGAGCTAGTGGCTCGGCATTTAAATGAGGCGGGCGTTCGTCAACTGACCGTTGCGAATCGTACTCGTGAGCGCGCCGAGCGTTTGGCGGGGCCCTTGGGTGCGTCGGCGATTACCCTTCAAGAAATTCCTGAAGCGCTTGAACATGCCGATATCGTGATCTCCTCTACCGCATCGCCGCTACCTATTCTGGGCAAAGGTATGGTGGAGCGGGCGCTTAAAAAGCGTCGCCACCGGCCGATTTTTATGGTGGACATTGCTGTACCTAGGGATATCGAACCCGAAGTCGGCGAGCTGGCGGATGTATTTCTCTACACCGTTGATGACTTGGAAGAAGTGATCCAAGAGAATCGTCGTCATCGCCAGGTAGCCGCAGACCAAGCCGAATCATTAATTGAGCACGGCGTCGGGAGTTGGCAGCACGAGCGGCGTATTCGTAACGGCGGTGAGTTGATCCGCGACTATCGCCAGCAGGGTGAGGCGCTGCGTGATCTTACCCGCGACCAGGCCTTGGCGCGGCTGGCAAGTGGTGAAGACCCCGCTAAAGTCATTGAGCGCTTAGCGCACCAATTGACCAACCGCCTGCTTCATCAGCCGACACAGGCAATACGCGATGCTGCGTCTGAAGAGCGCCACGAGCTGCTGAATGCGGCGACGCGCCTACTT
Source organism: Halomonas sp. AOP5-B2-8 (assembly GCF_052376475.1). Taxonomy (NCBI): domain Bacteria; kingdom Pseudomonadati; phylum Pseudomonadota; class Gammaproteobacteria; order Oceanospirillales; family Halomonadaceae; genus Halomonas; species Halomonas sp. AOP5-B2-8. The sequence goes on from NZ_JBQSVS010000002.1 coordinate 391,024, forward strand.
TTGCCCGCCAAACCTGCCTTTGAAACCACGCCTGTGCCTAACCGTCAGAAGGATGATACGCCCGCATGAAAGAGACTTTGCGCCAACGCTTAGACAGCTTTACGGAACGCTTTGAAGAGCTGGCGATGCTGCTGTCTGATCCAGAAGTGATCAATAACCAGCAGCGTTTTCGCGACTACTCGCGTGAGTATTCCGAGCTAGAAGAGCTGGTAGCTGCCTGGCAGCAGTATCGTGACGTTGAAGCCAATATGCAGGATGCCGAGCAGCTTAGCGGCGATAGTGATGCGGATATGCGTGAATTGGCCGAGATGGAGCTAAGCGAAGGGCGCGATCGGCTAGCTGAGCTGGACATTGAGTTAAAGCGTTTACTTGTGCCTAAAGATCCTGATGATGGGCGCGGGGTATTTCTGGAAGTACGCGCGGGGACCGGCGGCGATGAGGCGGCTATTTTTGCCGGCGACCTATTTCGCATGTACTCACGCTATGCCGAAAAGCGCGGTTGGCGAGTGGAAGTTGTCAGCGCCAGTCACGGCGAGCAGGGTGGTTACAAAGAGATTATCTCCCGCGTTAAAGGCGATGGCGTATACGCACAGCTGAAGTTTGAATCCGGTGCTCACCGGGTGCAGCGCGTACCCGCAACCGAATCACAGGGGCGTATTCATACCTCTGCCTGCACGGTCGCGGTGATGCCAGAAGTCGATGAGGTCGGTGATATCACGATTAATCCCGCCGATCTGAGAGTGGATACCTACCGCTCCAGTGGCGCCGGTGGCCAGCACGTTAACACCACCGACTCAGCAATCCGCATTACCCATTTACCTACCGGCGTCGTGGTGGAGTGTCAGGAAGAGCGTAGCCAACATAAAAACCGCGCCAAAGCGATGTCGCTGCTGGCGGCGAAATTGAAGCGCAATGCCGTCGATGCTCAGCATCAAACGCAGTCGGATGCGCGGCGTTCGCTGGTAGGCTCTGGGGATCGCAGTGAGCGGATCCGCACCTATAATTTTCCGCAAGGACGTATTACCGATCACCGGATTAATTTGACGCTTTATAAGCTCAACGAAGTGGTGAGCGGCGAACAGCTTGACGATGTCATCAGTCCGCTGATTCATGAGTATCAGGCGGAACAGCTTTCTGCTCTTCAGGACGCCTAATGCTGTTTGATGCGCTGCTTAAACAGGCCGCTCTGCGCTTGCAGGCGGCGGGCTCGCTTTCACCGCGAGTCGATGCAGACGTGCTGTTAAGCCACGTTACAGGGCGTGATCGAACCTGGCTTTATACTTGGGGCGACCAGCGCTGTCCGACTTGGGAGCATGCGCGTTTTGATGCCCTCGTGGCGGCACGTGCCCAAGGGACGCCTGTTGCTTACTTAATTGGCGAGCGCGAGTTCTGGGGGCTGCGTTTAGCCACCTCGCCCGATACGTTAATTCCCCGGCCTGATACGGAAACCCTAGTAGCGCAGGCGCTTAGCCGAGCGACAGCATCGGCAGGCCGCCTGCTTGATCTTGGTACAGGCACTGGCGCTATCGCGTTAGCGTTTGCCAGCGAGCAGCCAAGCTGGGAAGTGCTCGGCATGGATGTGCGCGTCGAAGCGGTGGCATTGGCCGCCCGTAATGCACAGTCGCTTGCGATTACCAATGCCGCGTTTTGCCAAAGCGACTGGTTTAGTGCTTTAAGTACCGATGAGAAGAGCGTGGCGTCGTTCGATATGATCGTGAGCAACCCTCCTTATATTGCTGCCGATGATCCACATTTAGCGCAGGGCGATGTACGCTTTGAACCTCGCTCTGCACTAGTGGCGAAGGCCGATGGCATGGCCGATTTGCTGCATCTGGTAAATGCCGCTCAGCGCTATTTGGCGCCGTCCGGCTGGTTACTGCTTGAGCATGGCTACACCCAGGCGGATAAAGTACGCATGGCGCTCAGCAGCGCGGGCTATCAAAACGTTGAAAGTGTTTGTGACCTAGGCGGACATGAACGCGTTACTCTTGGGCGCTTAAAATAACGGCCTGATTATTAGCAATGGATTCTGGCATGAAACCTAAAAATAGAACGCTGGACCGTATCGATCTTAAAATTTTGCGCTCCCTGCAAGAGAATGCGCGCATTTCTTACGTTGATTTAGCCTCAGAGGTTGGGTTGTCCACAACGCCTTGTCTTGAGCGCGTTAAGCGACTGGAGAAGGCCGGCATTATTCGTGGCTACCAAGCGATTCTTGATCCACGAGCCTTAAAGGCCAATTTATTAGTCTTTGTTGAGATCAGCTTAGAGACACAGTCGCCTGCCGTTTTTGATGAGTTTCGTCGCGCTGTCGAAAAACTCCCCCAGATCCAAGAGTGTCATCTTGTCTCAGGCCAGTTCGACTACATCTTAAAGTGCCGTATCCCCGAAATGGCCGCCTATCGGCAGCTATTGGGAGATGTCGTGTTAACGCTACCGGGTGTAAAAGAATCCAAAAGCTACGTGGTGATGGAAGAGGTAAAAGAAAGCTTTAATTTACACGTTCCCGCCTATGAGGAATTTGAGGATAAGTAAGCCCATGATGGATGACCAGGCGCTGCTGCGCTATAGCCGCCAGATCATGCTGCCCGAGGTTGATATAGAGGGCCAAGAACGCCTGCTGTCGGCCCACGCGCTGATTGTTGGCGCAGGCGGCCTTGGCTCACCGGTTGCGCTCTATTTGGCGGCTGCGGGCGTGGGGAGCATCACCATTGCCGATGCTGATCACGTTGAGCTTTCCAATCTTCAACGCCAAATCGCTCACCAGCAGGCTAGCATCGGTGGCAATAAAGCGCGCTCAGCTCAAGCCAGCATGCAGGCGCTTAATCCGCACTGTCGCGTTATCGCGTTAGATCAGCATGTAGCCGGTGGCGCGCTTGAACGCTTAGTCGCGTCTGTGGATGTCGTGCTGGACTGCACCGATCGTTTTTCAAGCCGCTATGCAATCAATGCAGCATCACAAATGACCGGTGTGCCGTTGGTGTCTGGCGCCGCCATACGATTTTCTGGGCAACTGGCGGTATTTGACCCCCGCCGAGCTGATTGCCCCTGCTATGCCTGCCTTTACCCGCCGGATGATAGCGGCGACGAAGCGCTCAGTTGCTCAGAAAGCGGCGTCATGGCGCCTCTTGTCGGCTTAATTGGCTGCTTTCAAGCTGTGGAAGCTTTCAAACTACTCAGCGGCGCCGGCACAGCCCATCAAGGGCTATCCACGTTTGATGGTTTGAGCGGCCAATGGCGCCATTTTCAGGTTCCAAGAGACCCTGCCTGCCCGGTATGTGCATCGCTTCGATAAGGACAGTTGTTGGGCTACTTTACGCGCGGGCTGAAACGCGCAGACGAACATAGTCGGCTGTCCAGTTTCCTTGCTCATCACGCAGGCTGTGCTCAAGAAGCATCAAGGTATCCTCTAGTACGGCTTCGCGTACGCTCTCATCCAAACCATGCATAAACGGGCTGGCAAATGTTTTTAACCATCCTGCCATGCCGGTCGGTAGCGGCGTTGGGCGAGGAATCAGAGCGATACTCTCAACCTCAAAGCCGGCACGTTCTAACTGCTTCGTATACTCGGTGGGGGTAGGGAAATACCATGGATGACGGCCTTCTATGCTAATGCCACGCAGGTGCAGCGCAGCGATCAGTGCCGTGCAGATCGCCGCTACATTACCGTGGCCGCCAAATTCGGCTACCAATCGACCGCCGGGTTTTAATGCCCGTTTAACGCCCACTAAAACCGGCTGCGGATCAAGCATCCAGTGCAGAGCCGCATTGCTGAACACTGCGTCAAACTCATGGTCAAAATCCAGCTGGTGGGCGTCAACGATTTGCGCGGAAATGCCACGCTGACGTGTTGCGTTTACCATGTCTTCTGACGCATCGACGCCTAGTACATTGGCGCCAAGCTGCACAAGGCGTTCGGTTAAGGCACCGTCACCGCAGCCAAGGTCCAAAATGCTTTCACCGGCTTGAGGCGACAAAAGCTTAAGTACGTCGCCGCCTAGCTTCGGTACAAAGTCAGCATTCTCGGCATAGCCACTGGCATTCCACTTTTGGCCAGGCGCATTTTGTTGAGGTGTATGAGTCATGTCTGCTTTCTAAGCCTCGTGATTATTTCATCAAGTGTCAGTCAGTATGCAGCATACGCTAGTCCTGCCAGGCTGTGAGATACTGTTGACCCATATCCAGTCGTTATATCGGTAAGTGTTAATCAGAAAAGTGCTATTCAGAGAAGCGAGGTTCCATGAACGACGTTATTGAACTGTTAAAATCCCATCGCTCGGTCCGTAAATTTAGCGATCAACCGATTCCGCGAGAGCTACTGTTAGAGCTGATTCAAGCGGGGCAGGGCGCAGCAACCTCCAGCCATGTTCAAGCCTATACCGTTATTCATGTGAAAAATGCGGCGAACCGCGAACAGATTGCGGAGTTGGCCGGTGGGCAAAGTTATATTACTACCTGCGCAGACTTTCTTGTGTTTTGTGCCGATATGAAGCGGCCCACTGAGGCATCTGAGCTCACGGGTGCCAACGTCATTCGCGGCATGACCGAGCAGCTGTTGGTAGCGACGGTAGATACGGCGCTAATGGCGCAAAACGTGGCAGTGGCGGCTGAGTCTGAAGGGCTGGGCATTTGCTATATTGGCGGCATCCGCAATAATCCCCAGGCGATTAGTGATTTGCTGCGACTGCCTGAGCACGTTTATCCCGTGTTTGGAATGTGCCTTGGCTATCCTGATCACGCCCCTGAAGTTAAGCCTCGTTTAGCGGTGGAGGCCATTCTGAAGGAAGACTACTACACTGAAGACAGCGAGCAGGTTCAAGCTTTTGACGCGACTATGCAGGCTTACTATCAAGCGCGTAGCAGCAGTAATAAAGACACTGACTGGTCGCATAATCTTAAGCCACTGTTCGATAACAAGCTGCGTCCTCATATGCGTGATTTCTTGATCAAGCGCGGCTTTGAGATGAAGTAAGCCGTAAGGATATGTGAGGTGCAGCATCCTGCTGGATAGGCTGTTCGGAAAAGAGAGCGATCAACTGCTTATTGGACGCTCTCTTTTCTCGTTTTTAGGAGCTCTACCGTATGCGTGTATTTTCCAATCCCGTCGGTGCAGGCTCTCTTTGGTTCGACAACCTCGCGACTGCTGATGGTACTCCCGTTGCTTATGATCCCCAGGCAAGGGCCTTTGTGCCCATGCCGCCTTTCTGTATCAATCGAGAGATCATCGGCTGCAATTGGATTGCACCTAAAAAAGGTGCTTTTTGCCGCTCTTGTGCGATGACGGCGCTAGCACCAGACCCCAAGCTTCCCGATGCGATGGCTAACTGGGCGAAAACGGAAGCAGCAAAACGCTGGGTGCTGGATAACCTAGGTCGCTGGCACTGGTTTCGCCCTGAAGACGCAGGCGCACCGCCGGTTTTTCATTTGTTAGCCGAAGGGAAGACACCGGTGCCCATGGGGCACATAGAAGGGGTGGTGACCATCAGTGTGGCAGAGGTAGACCCTGTATTGGTCACAACGCGTCGTGAGGCATTAGACGAGCCGTATCGCACGATGATCGGCCACATGCGCCATGAAATATCGCACATGCTCTGGTGGCGGCTTAGTCTGCGAGAAGATTTTCTTGATGCCTTCCGCAAAACCTTCGGTGACGAGCGCCAAGACTATACGGCTGCGCTTCAGCGCCACTACAAGGAAGGCCCCCCCTCGAACTGGAAGGAAAGCTTCCTGACCACCTATGCTTCTGCGCACCCTCATGAAGACTGGGCTGAAACGGCTGCACATCTTCTGCATTTAACCGATATAGCCGATAGCTTTGCTGCATCCAATCTTTCTTCCCCGGAGCTCCCTAGCCATCAGTGGGAGCCATATGCAGAGCCGAATGCTGAGCGTTTGATTTACGTGGCAGCGGGGCTCACTGTCGGCGTTAATCATATAAATCGCTCTATGGGTTTGCCCGATCTTTATCCCTTTGTGCTTTCAGAAGCCGCCCGACATAAGCTTGCTTTCGTCCATGAGTGGCTGCGTCGCGGTGCGCTGGGACTATAAACGTATTTTTAGCAGCATTAGCTAGCTTGATTGAAACTGCTGAGCCTTACGGCCAGCAGTTCCTTAAGCTGTGGATCTAAGGCTTGCCTAATGTACGAATAAAATGGCATTAGATCTTTGTGCATTGTTTCTTCAGCTTTAGCGTGATCGATGTAGAAAGCATTGCGCTTACCATGCATTTCGATAGTTTCTCCCACTTTCGTAAACTTAAAGCCAGACATAGAAAGGAGCCGTGGAAGTCGTGGTTCCATCATGGCAAAGACATGTCGCTTGTTCATTAGACCTACAAGCGAGTATGTTGAAAGAAATAACGCAATGATGATTAAGCGAAATGTTTTTCTTTCTGCATTAGTAAATTGATAGTCGATATCATTGAGGTCCAGCGTCTCATATTTGATGGCTTTATGGCGAAACGCCCTGGCAATAGCAAAACGCGATATTTCACAAATACTGTTATAAGGCAGCTTTGCTGGATGTAACGTCTTATGGGGTAAGTGTTGCTCGCCAAAATCTTGTAGAGGGAGCCGTTTCATATTGTCGTCAGTACAGGGGGCGGGGAGCACTAGACGAAGACAGCCAGCCGCTAGCCCTGAACGACGATGCTCTATCAAACAGTGAATTGAATGAGTGTCGTGAATGTCGAGCTCAAGGTTGTTACTCGATGATTCAGGTGCTTGATAGCCAATTTCCTGACAATAAACGTCATGACGAAGTTTGTATATTCGGCGCTTTTCAATGTCCGTAATGGCTATTTTGAAATTAAAATCATTTTTAAAAGAAGCGAAAAAATCATAAGCGGTAGTGCTGCTATTCTCCTTTTGTTGATTTTTTTCCATCAATGATTTTCCTTGGCTAATAGAGTTATTAATATAAATTAAGAAAAGCGCTGGTCTAATTTAAATATTTATCTGATGGTGGCAAGTCAGAGAAAGCATTGCCAATGGCGACTGGCTGACCAAGATAGAATCCCTGACCATAAGTGATGCCATAGGATTTTAATAACGGTAACAAAGCTTCTTGATCGACGAATTCAGCGATAGTTTGCTTTCCAAAACCTTTGGCTATGTCAGCAATAGCACGCACAATCACGCGGCTATCGGGGTTGGTCAGCAAGCTGTGAATAAAAGAGCCATCAATCTTGATGTAATCAATGGGCAACTGCCCTAAATAATGGAGGCTGCTGAAGCCGATGCCAAAGTCATCTAGCGCGATGCGACACCCCAGCTCACGTACGGATTGTAAAACGCCACGTGCCGTTGAGAAATCGGTCACAGCCACTGTTTCAGTTACTTCCAAAATAAGATGATGAGGGTCTGCGCCGCTAGCCGCCAGCTCGTCTGAAAGATACTGTTTTAGTTCTTCGTCGTGCAGTGACTGGCCTGAAAGGTTAACCGCCAAGGTAATGCCGCGTTTCTGCAGTTGACTAAGGGCCTTCAAGCTTTGACGTAATACCCAGCGGTCAATGAGTACGATTTGACCGCTTTGTTCGGCAACGGGAATAAAATGTGCTGGTGAAATTAGACTGCCGTCGATATCACGCATACGTAGCAACACCTCATGGTGTTTCACGTCGCTATCTTCCAAGCGCATAATCGGCTGTACCATCAGCTCGAAGCTGTTTTCTTCAAGCGCGTTGCGTATGCGCTCAACCCAGTAGACCCGCTCCTTGAGCTCGTCTTTGGCATTCTCCGCTTGGGAAAGTAAGTGCCAATGCTGAAGGCCATTTTCCTTGGCTTTGTACATCGCGACATCTGCACTGGCCATCATGTCCGCGGGCGTATGGCCATGCGTTGGGAAGAGGGCAATGCCGATACTGGCGGTAACACGATGACGCCGTTCTCCTGCGGTGAAACCGAGATTTTCAAGCAGTTGCACGATATATTGCGCGATCTTGACGCTTTGTTCTGCGTTGGTATCTTCTAGCAGCAGAGCAAACTCATCACCACCTAAGCGGGCAACAACGCCATGTCGACCAAGGTTATGAAAGAGAGTCTTGGCCACTTCGCGTAGCAGCTGGTCGCCCACATGGTGCCCACTAAGCTCGTTAATTTCTTTAAATTGATCTAAGTCCAACAGCAGCACAGCACCGTTAGCGTGCATAGTGCGTTCCATAGCAGCTTGCAGCGAATTTTGGAAATAACGACGATTATACAGCTCGGTGAGAGGATCTCGTTCGGCCAGCCAAGTTAAACGCGCCTCGGCAGCCTTGCGCTTCGTTATATCAAGTCCCACCGATATTCTTGACGGTTGCTCGTTGCTGCCAGCCTGCAATGGAGCGTGATACCACACGATGGTATGCAGGCTCTGGTCTGGCATTAGCAGCGTTTTTTCTTCTTGCTGAGAAACGTTTGGCGTATGGGCTGTTGAACTGCCAGCTTCAAAGATGTCACTAAAATTGCGTCCGAGTAAGGACCGTTCATCGAGTCCTAGCATCAACTGAGAGTATTCATTGACCAAACTGATACGTCCTGTGATGTCCTGAGCCACGATAAACACCTGAGCCGTATTCAACAGGCTGTTAACGAAGTCACGTTCCTTTGCTAGTTCTTCAATACGCTCCGCTAGTTGTTCGCCACGCTCCTGAACTTGCGTCTCTAATGTTTCGAGTTGATGGGAAAGTGCCAGTGTTGTGCTTTCTAGCACGTCAATTTCGTCAGGAAGACGCCGCAGTCTTTCGGGAATGGCGGAACGTATATCGCTGAACTTGCCTCGTGCCAGTGTCGGCAGAAGCCCTGCCACTCGACGTAGCCGAGCCATGGGGCCAAGGAGTATGAATAACAGCAGTAACTCCGCTAAAATCCAACCAAGGACGCCAACGAACAGCAGGGTGCGCGTGTCCTGATTAATCGTATCAATTTGTTCAGTGATATCGGATATCAATAAGAAGTAGCTGTTATTAATAATATCGGCATCTTCTTCCATATTGACGGCACTTAATTCTAAACTTCTCCCATCACTTTCAAAAATGGCCGGCGCTTCTAAAAGGCTAGGTAACGACAAAGTCTGTGCGGCCTGTTGTAAGAGTGCCAAGCTATATTCTTGACGCGTTAGCGCTGTGATACGACCATTCCAGCGTTCTAAATAGCGTTCATCTGCAATATCGCGCTGATCATCCGCCCCTGTGACGACCAGTGCCACTTCACTACCTGAAACCTCGTTGGCCTCCCTGGTCACATCGGCTAATGATCGGGTTAATACGAGCATGCCGACGCTTTCACCCTCGACTAATACAGGCACCGCAGCAAACTGCTGACAACTGGTTGAGCACCGCAATGTGGTGAGCGGTATCTCGGTATTGATCACTCGCCTGACCCAACTCAATATGGGCAACTGGCTTTCGCTTGCCCCCATTCCCCAGCTGCCTAGAACTTGACCGTGGGTGTCCATCACCAGAACTTCATCAATGCCCGCTTCAAGTTGTAGCGCGGGCCATTGCGAATTTAATGCTTGCCCGACCGTTTCTGAATCCCCCGCTTGCAGTGGAGGCCCCAGGCTTGAAGAGGCCGCTGTTAACCCTGCTAATTGGCGAAGATTTTCTGATGAGTGCTGTAGGGCTAAACGAATTTCACGCTGTTGGCGTTCATGGTGTTGGTCTCGGCTCTCCTTAAACTGGCGAGTTAAATTGTCGTGGCCTAGGATGGTAAACAACGTCACTAGTGCCAGAAGCAGTAAGCTGCTTAGCGTAATGACACGCCAAGTTAGACTGAATCGATGAGATTTGTGAATAGGAACAGTGGTTTTGATCACATTCAGCTTCCTAACCTAGTGAGCATGACGTCAGAAACGAAGCGATAGTTGGAATAAGAGCATATTCCAACGACGGCTAGTCTGTGATGAGTCAGGGTTATCTCGGATAGGTAGCCAGCCAGTGCCATCGACATGGTGGTACTCGCCTGCCAGCATTATTCTTGGATGCGGGGTCCACTGAAGGCCAAACGTCAGGTCATCTGCAAATTGGGTGTGGGCTGGAATGTCACCACCGGTGCTTTCTTCAAACGACCGCCCTCTACGATCATCGCGATTATTGGTCAAGCTGTCATACCGAGCTAACCATTGCCAGTTACTGGCAAACCGACGCGTGTATTGGATATACCAGCTTTCTCCAATGACATCATTAACCCAGGGGTTTTCTACCCCGCCAAGTTTGGTTGATCTAAGCGCGAACTCGCCGGTCAAACTCCAAAGCTCTTCGTTGTATTGCAAGGACAAGATAGCGGGGCGGAAGCGGAATGCGACATCAGACTGCAGCGGCGTACCTGAGTCAAAGCGCGCTTTTGCCTGAGCAGCACTCAACGCTGCAATAATACGGCCGCCGTCATGCTCATAACGAATTTGCCCAATAGCAGACTGTTTAGCGTCCAAACTACCTGGCACATTTTCTAGTCGCAGGGCGCTTTGTAAATCGTCACCCGCTTGAGCCTGGCCAATCCCTACTTGAGTACGTATCACGCCAGCAGATAATCGTGCCTCGTGATAAAGGCTTATGCCATCACCGGAAAGCGCTAACGACCGCGTACGATCAAAATAAATGGATTGGGGCAATAATATACTTGGGCGAGTAAAGGCTACGTCGCGTGTCTGATTATAAAATCCTAACGGGTTTTTAAAGCGTCCTACCTGAACACCCAGCGTGTGTTTTTGGTCGGAGATTAGCTGGTAATCAATGAGACCGTAATCGAGCACGGGGCTTGCATCGCCACTATCGCCACCTGCTCGTCGGCTGAGTACCTGGGCAGCCATCAGCACATTTTGATGCGGGCGTAATGATGCATTCAGGCCTACTTCAGTAAATTCCAGGCTGCCTTCATTATGGCTACTAGGGCCAAAGAAGTTGTTATCGTCAGTCACGATCAGCGCTTGGCTAAGAAAACCATGCACCTGGAAAGTATCCAGAATGTCCTCGTTGCTCTGGCTTGGAGAGGGAAATACCAAGGCCAGTGCAGCGACTAGTGCCGCGATTGTGCGGTACTCATTCCATCGAAATGACTTGGACACTATCATCCAGATACTCCCTTTCAAGATAGCCAATGGCGCCGGGCGTTGTTGCAACGCGCTGGCGCATCTCCTCCTGATCGCGTACAGAGCTAGGAGCCTGTCCGGTGCCTGAAAATACCATTCGGTCCCAGGCCAGCTGTAGCTGATGTGGGTAAACGGCCAAATGTTCTTTAGCAAAGCGGGCATGCACAGGGTCGTTATTATTCAATACAAAAACGCGGACAGCTTGCCCGCTTGGCCATGTGCGTTGACGCATGGCGAAAATAGCGCGGGTGGCATCAGTATTGAGTCCGCGAGTAGCAACATCTGGGTGTGCAACCAGAAAAATAGGTGCTTCCCGCGCCATGGCAGTAGTGCTCATAAACGTGATGCACACCATTAAAACAGTGGTAATCACTGTTAATAACGCTATCCGCGCGATGAAGCGAGTCAAGAAAGATGATGGCATTGGTATACTGGCGGCTTGAGAAACGCCAGGATCATGCACCATACAGGTTCTGACTGCACTTTATATGAGTATGATTGTATGGCGATCTCCCTTTTTAGCTTTTTTTAAATATCGTTTTTTATGTCGCGCGCTTAGGGTATAACGAAATGATAAGCCTCAGAAAAACACCGCTGTGTCGTTGTTACGGAATATACGCAAACACTACATCAATTCAAGAAAAATAACAGGAAGTTATGTCAATGATAGACGATCAGGCATGGTGGAGGCTGTGGGGTTGACTCAACGGATAGCCAAAGCTCATTCACGCACATAACCGATTGAAATTTTTTAGAATTACACCTGTTTTTAGAATTACACCTGTAGGCACTGCTCTGACCCGCTATTGCATTTTGCCTGCGGCAGTATCTACCTAAAATGCTTTTAGTTAGCGGTTAGCTGTCTATGTGACACTGCGATAAAGCCCCTCTAAATAGGACGATCCACCATGTTCACCGGCCTAAGTGCGTTTCCGCTAACCCCTATGAATGAAAAGGGTATCAAAGAGCGTGAGCTAATATGTTTAGTGGAGCACTTAGCTAACGCTGGGGTGGACTCCATTGGCGTGCTGGGATCGACCGGCAGCTACGCTTATTTAAGCCAAGAAGAGCGAGCGCGTGTGGCCCAGCTTAGCGTGGAAAGCGCAGCCAGTGTGCCTGTTGTGGTGGGTATTGGTGCATTACGTACCAGGGATGTGTTGGCCAATGCAGAAAACGCCCAGAAAGCAGGTGCCAGCGGGGTGCTGCTAGCTCCTGTTTCCTACCAAAAGCTTACCGATAATGAAGTATTTGATCTTTATGAAACGGTTTGCCGTTCGCTGAGTGTGCCGCTTTGCGTCTATGACAACCCTGGCACTACTCATTTTGAATTTAGCGATGAACTGCATGGCCGTATTGCTCAGCTATCGCAGGTACATTCAATAAAAATTCCGCCCGTTGCGGATGAAGTAGAAGTAGCTCGCGCTCGCGTCGAGCGGCTGCGTAAGTTGATTCCTGACGGTGTCACCATAGGCATCAGCGGCGATGCGGTGGCAGGAGTAGGATTACGGGCAGGCTGTGATGCCTGGTACTCCGTTTTTGGCGGATTGTTTCCCCAACAGGCGCTGGCCATTACAGGTGCCGCTCAAAAAGGGGACATGCAGCTTATTCAAACGCTTTCGGAAGCTCTTGAACTGCTATGGGCACTTTATCGCGACTATGGAGGCAGTTTGCGAGTGGCGGCGACCATTGCTGAGATAACCGGCAAAGCGAGCCAGCCCTGTTTGCCGCAGCCACTTAAAACGCTGCAAGGCGACGATCGGAAAAGAGTGGAGCACGTGTTGGAGCAGCTTGGCTTAGCATAAACCTGCGTAACAAAAACGCCCGGTCAATACCGGGCGTCATGACAACGAATGGAACGCTTAGTCCACAAGCTCAAGCAGGCGATCAGGATAGTTAGTGAACAGACCGTTCACGCCCATTTCCATTAAGCGCTCCATCTCATCGGTTTCATTGATGGTATAGACGTGCACCTGTAGATCGTTTTCATTGGCTTGACGAATAAAGTCAGCGTCAATGACTTGCTCACCTTCGTAAATGAAGTTAGTGCCAATACCCGCTGCGTAATCCGCGATATTCTGGAAATCTTCATCAGTGATTTCTTGTGGCCCCGGCGTTACGCCGGTCCATTCCACAAGGCGCGAATTATCGTCGTCGCTGGGGTAGTACCACACCAGTTGAATGAGCGGCACGTTCTCGTTTAATGCGTGTACTTTCAGCAAGCTATCTTGCTCGAAAGACTGTATCAACACGCGACCACTTTCAATCATGTCGTGCTCTTCGAGCGTGGCGACCAAGGCTTCTTCTAAGCCCGGATTCAACTGAGGCGACTTGGTTTCCAGGTAGTAGCGGGCATCGTGGCCAAAGCGTTCAAACACCTCATCAAGCGTGAGTATTTGAGTGCCTTCAAACGCTTCATCGGCTTGATCTGGATAGGCTTCGTTAAACCATGAGCCGGTGTCCAATGCCTTAAGTTCTGCCAGGGTGTGCTCGTTAATACCGCCTTCGCCGTTGCTGGCGCGGCTGATATCGTCATCGTGAAAGGCCACCAATTCGCCATCGGATGTGATTTGGACATCGAATTCTAAATAATCAGCACCCCATTCGTGGGCGAGTTCCAGCGCCGCCATGCTGCTCTCCGGCGCATGTCCGCTGGCGCCACGGTGAGCAATCACTTGAAATGCCTCAAGATCCTTTAGCTGCTGCTCCAATGGCGCGGTATCGGCTAGGGCGCTACCTGAGGCAAGCGTGACTGCTAAGAGGCCCAGGGGGAGCGAGGCAGTTAATGGATGGTGTTGCATAGAAGCTCCTAAGTTGAATGTTTGTTCAGTAACCTTACACGGGTGCAGCGAATCAAGCCAAGAGAGGGCCGTGCTGAGCCTTGTGTTGAAAGTTGAATAAAAGGCTCTTTGGGTTCAATGATTAAAGCCCGTTTACGCACAAAGAACCGCTAGGCTTTATAGTCGCTACGCGTATTTAAACCCTAGAGCCGAGACGCAGTAATGATCACAACACCACGATGGTTATCGACGAGCATCAGTTTTCTAATAGCACTGCTGGTAGGCGTATTACTGGGCAGCGTAGTCCAAACCCAGATCAACCTTGCCGCGCTTCAGGGCATGGGAGTACAGATACCTGCAATGCTTGACACCACCGTTAATGATTTACTCACCTTTGCACCCCTCTACGCGCTGTTGTTCTCCGTAGGCTTTATATTTTCTCAAACAGCAGCAGTGCGGCTCTCACGCTGGTTAGGCGGCAGGTTCCAGGCGTTACTTAGCGCTGGCGCCGCAGCGGTACTGATGACGCCGTTCAAGGCGTACCCAGGCACGTGTCACCTTGTCACCGGTGCTGGCGTGGACGCCCTCTATCGCCCCGTCCGGTATGGCGTTTTACACCGGCGAGCTGTTTCCCGAGTGGCAAGGTGATCTGTTAGTCGGTGCTCTTGTTAATCAAGAAGTGCGCCGGGTGCGCCTATCTGATAACGGTTCAAACGCGGAGGATATAGAAGGTCTTTTTGGCGAACGGGAAGAACGCATTAGAGATGTGCGCGTTGGCCCAGAAGGCGCAATTTATCTACTGACCGACAGTCCGGAAGGCCGGTTGTTACGCGTCACGCCAGTGGAGTAGAAGGCCGGCCAGCCGTCAATTTTTAAGCGCTATCACGTGTCTCTTATAACGTTGAATTACTGCGTCCAGAGGCATCGATCACCGCATAATGTACGCCTTGCTGTTGTTCGGTTGAGAGGTTCTGGTATGAACAGCTAAATAGTCGCCGTGCGTACTGCTCAAAAAGGTCGGCAATGCTCGGCGGTGTGCTTTTAATTTGCTTAGCCGTCGCCAATCCCGTCACGCTTGTTAAGTTTCTATACTTAGCCATAAGCTGGTTGCGCATTGCATAGCAGTGCTCCGCTGCTTCAAGCGAGTTGATTCGACCTACTGAAAGGTCCACTTTAGCGGCTGAGGAAACACGCTGAATATCGGCTATATAACATGCTCGGGTATGAGCATCGTTAATAGCTGCAACATTGGTATGGCGTTTTGCCTTAATCATCGTTGTCTCCAGGTGCTTGATCATTATGGCGTTACCATCTCAAGCTCTCGCTTAAGCCATGTCGCAAGTGATTCGCTGTGGCGATGGTGGATGTTGTGAGCATTGGTTGGCACAGGTAGCCATAGGCAGAGCCTGGCGGGAGTTTCGATACCTCCCCAGGGCGCCACAAGCCTGCCACTTCTCAAGTCATCTTCCACTAATAGCCGCGGCGCAATAGCGATACCCAGTCCGGCCACTGCTGCTTCCATTAAGTAGTACAGATGATCAAATCCTTGGCCTTTGCTTAGCGCCTGCTCAAGCTGCGCCAGCTCAAGCCCATGAGCGTTGGCCCATTGTGGCCAGGCTTGGGGGCGAGAAGCGGTGTACAGCAGCTTGGTTGAGAAGAGCGTCTCGGGCCGTTTTGCATCAAGCTGGGCTGCTAACTCTGGGCTTGCCACGGCGCAGATATGTTCCGCCATGAGTTCGATAATCTGAATATCTGCGGGCCAAGGCGGTGTGGAAAATGCCAGCGTGGCACTGGCGTTTGCCTGCTTGCCAGGCTGCTCGGTTTCACTCACAACCACTTGCAGCTTCAAGTGAGGGAGTGCTTCGTGAAGCCGATCCAAGCGGGGTATGAGCCACCGCGCCAGTAAGCTGCCTGGGCAGGCGAGTGTGAAGGGCTGTTGTTCCACTTCATTCTTGAGCGCCGCACAACTATCGCGAAGGCGAGAAAATGCTTCACCAACGCCGCTTTGTAGCCGCTCGCCATGCTGAGTAAGCACAATGCCACGGCCTGCTTTGACGAAAAGCGAGACGCCAAAATGTTCATCTAAGCTTTTTAACTGGCGACTAACGGCGCCGTGGGTAACGCTTAGTTCCTCAGCAGCGGCCGTCACACTACCCAGCCGGGCCGTGGCTTCAAAGGCGCGCAGGGCGCTAAGCGGTGGCATGCTATGTTGCATGGTATGTCCTGCTGACAGTTGACCTGAGATCACGTATTGCTGATATCTTATCGATTTTTATCTCCCCCTGCCTGCGTTACTTTCACTGCACTGTTTTTACTTAACGGTTTTCACTGAACTGTTTTTACTGAACTGTTTGATAACGCATTCAGAGGTCGTGATGAATCAACCTGTAGACGTATCCAAGAGCCTGCCCGATGCCAACGGCCTGTTTGGCAGCTTCGGCGGCCGTTTTGTCGCCGAAACACTAATGCCGCTGATTTTAGAGCTGCAAGATGAATATTCCACCGCTAAAAATGATCCTGAATTCCAGCGCCAGCTGGCCTATTTTCAGAGCGATTATGTGGGGCGGCCAAGCCCGCTCTACTTCGCTGAGCGGCTGACCGAGCACTTCGGCGGCGCCAGCATTTATCTTAAGCGTGAAGAGCTTAACCATACCGGCGCGCACAAGATCAACAACTGCATCGGCCAGGTGCTGCTTGCCAAGCAGATGGGTAAAAAGCGCATTATTGCCGAAACCGGCGCTGGCATGCATGGCGTGGCCACGGCCACGGTGGCGGCGCGTTTTGGCCTTTCATGCGTGATTTACATGGGCACCACCGACATCGAACGCCAGCAGCCTAACGTTTTTCGCATGAAGCTATTGGGGGCCGAGGTAATACCGGTGACTTCTGGCACTGGCACGTTAAAAGACGCCATGAACGAGGCACTGCGTGACTGGGTCACCAACGTTGACGATACCTTCTACATTATTGGCACCGTTGCTGGGCCCCATCCGTACCCTGCCATGGTGCGCGACTTCCAAGCCGTGATTGGGCACGAAACCCGCACGCAAATGCTCGAGAAGCAGGGTCGTCTACCCGATTCGCTGGTGGCCTGTATCGGCGGTGGTTCAAACGCGATGGGCCTGTTTCACCCGTTCCTTGATGACCCTGGCGTAAAGATGATTGGTGTAGAAGCCGGTGGCAAGGGCGTTAAGAGCGGCCTGCATGCGGCTAGCCTCAACGGTGGCACTCCCGGCGTGCTTCACGGCAACCGTACCTATCTGCTGCAAAACGAAGATGGCCAGATTAGCGATGCCCACTCGATTTCCGCGGGTCTGGATTACCCCGGCATCGGGCCAGAGCACGCCTGGCTGCACGAGCAGGGGCGCGTAGAGTACGTTTCTGCCACCGATGATGAAGCGCTGGAAGCCTTTCAGGTTTGCTGCCGCCAAGAGGGCATCATTCCCGCCCTGGAAACCGCCCACGCCTTAGCAGAAGTGGCCAAGCGCGCACCCACGCTGCCCCGTGATCACTTAATGGTGGTGAATTTAAGCGGCCGTGGCGACAAAGACATGATGAGCGTGGCCCATTATTTAGGAGATAAGTTCAAATGAGCGCAGCACAGGACAACGCGATGAGCGATGCCACGCACAAGGTTTCACGTCTTGAAGGCTGCTTCGCTAAGCTCAAGCAAGCCAACCGCCCCGCGCTGGTGAGCTATCTTACGGCCGGTGACCCGGACGCCGACACCTCGCGCCGCCTGCTACACGGTTTGCCAGCCGCTGGGGTGGATGTAATCGAACTGGGGATGCCGTTCAGCGACCCCATGGCCGATGGCCCCGCGATTCAAAAAGCCGCGCTGCGTGCCCTGAATAACGGCCAAACCCAAGTCAAAACACTGGAAATGGTGCGCCGCTTTCGGGAAGAAAACAGCACCACACCGATTGTATTGATGGGCTACTACAACCCTATTTATTGCTACGGCGTTGAGCGCTTTCTTGCCGATGCCGTACGCGCCGGGGTGGATGGCCTGATTGTGGTTGATCTGCCCCCAGAGCATGACGACGAACTCTGCCAGCCAGCGGCAAAGCACGGCATTGATTTTATCCGCTTGGCCACGCCGACCACCGATGCCAAGCGGCTGCCCAGCGTGCTGGCTAACGCGTCAGGATTTATCTACTACGTCTCAGTGGCGGGCGTGACCGGCGGCAGTGCCCCCACGCCGGAGCGTTTAGAGCGCGCCGTTGCCGACCTGCGCGAACACACTGAGCTTCCTATTGCCGTTGGCTTTGGCATTCGCACGCCAGCGCAGGCCGCCGCCATTGGCCGCTACAGCGATGCGGTGGTGGTGGGCTCCGCGCTGGTCGACTGTATCGAACACGCTAATACGCCCGACGAAGCTGTTCAGCGGGTACACGACCTAGTGAGTGAACTGGCCGCAAGCACCAGGGCGTGCCGGATGGTCAATGAGCTGCTGAGTGATTAAACGATGCCGCCATTAGCGCGCAGCGTTTGACCGTTGACCCAGCCACCCTCAGGAGAGGCAAGGAACGCCACCACATGGGCGATATCGTCAGGCGTGGCGAGGCGCTCAAGTGGTGGCATCTTGGACATACGCTCAATCAATTCGTCAGATTTTCCATCCAGGAATAAAGAGGTGGCGGTGGGGCCGGGGGCAACCGCATTAACGGTAATTGAACGGCCACGCAGCTCTTTGGCGAGAATCGCGGTCAATGTTTCGACAGCCGCTTTGGTCGCAGCGTAAATACCGTAAGTTTCAAGCTTTAAGCCCACCACGCTGGTCGAAAGGTTGATGATTCGCCCACTGTCTCTCAGGCGGTTAGCTGCTTCTCGCATGGTGTTGATCGAGCCTTTCAGGTTGGTATCGATCTGCTTATCAATCCAGCTATCGTCCGTCTGTGCCAACGGCGCAAGCTTCATGATACCGGCATTGTTCACCAGTACGTCGATATGGCCGAAATCAGCCTCTATGCGTTCAAACATCTGGCGTACCGCTTCGGAATCTGCAATGTCTGCTTGTAGCGCTAGTGCTTTGCCTCCCGTGGACTCGATATCATTCACCACACTTTCTGCGGCAGCGGTATTACCGGCATAGTTAACGATGACCGCGAAGCCATCTTGAGCCAGGCGTGTTGAAATGGCGGCACCAATGCCACGAGAGCCACCTGTTACCAGCGCTACTTTTGGGTCAGCCATTATTTTTCTCCATCTTTATTTAAGTAAAAATTAGTGCCTCGTGGATGACGCGCGGATAAGTACAGAAAGCTTGGTATGGCATGCGGTCATGCTAAATTAGTCGTCATTGCTTGCTGATAGATTAATAATAGTACGCCCATGAAAAGGATTCGGGCATTCGAATAAGATTAGCCAGGGTTTAAATAGCCGATTTATCTCCAGCGGCTTAAGAGTCTGGTTTTCTAGTAGCGAGGTACAAACAAGTGGCTTTTTCAGATTTAGAAAGAGATGCTCTTTTGAGCGTGAAGGGTGTTGGCCCCACCGTCATTAAACGTTTTGAAGAGATTGGTATCGATTCATTCAGTGATCTTGCCGTCCACCGTGCCGACGAGATAGCCGAAATGGTTGCATCCATGCTGCAAACAACTTGCTGGAAAAATAGCCCACAAGCAAAGTCAGCTATTGCCGCCGCCATTGCAAGAGCGCAGCAAGGGTTATAAGTCCAGCCATGTGAAGAGTGATTTCTGATTTACAGCGAGTCGCCTTGTCGGTGATAACTGAATGCTTTGTTGATGAATTGATCACATGCTTGCATGTGAGGCATGTCGACATGAAGCCCCGAGGTGCCATTAATATCATTGCACCCTGAAGAATGAAAAAACAAAGGAGCAGGCAATGAATCAACACGAGAAGCTCAATTACGTCGAGTTTGCTGCGCAAGACTTGGCCGCGACAAAAGCTTTTTTCTCAGCGGCATTTGGTTGGGCGTTTGTCGATTACGGCCCTGAATACACCGCGTTTTCCAACCAAGGGCTCGATGGCGGTTTCTATCAAGCGCAGGCCTGTAACCAAACCTCAAGCGGCGGTGCACTGCTGGTTTTCTATAGCACGGATATTGACGCAACGCTCAACAACGTTGAGAAGAGCGGCGGTGAGATCACGCGGCCTGTTTTCGAGTTTCCCGGCGGCTGTCGTTTTCACTTTCAGGAACCCAGTGGCAACGAGTTTGCGGTTTGGTCAGAGGCACGCAACTAGCGCATAGCTAAAAGTTGATTGTTACGGGCCAATGGATATTGAACATGGTGAACTCGATAGCAACCAGCCAAGTTAGGTCGCCGTAAAAGTGATAGAAGTGATAGGGGTGAGAAGCGTCCACACATCCCATGGCGCTAATCAAAAGATAACAGCGAGAAGCGCCCCAGCCAGGGCGCTTTTTTTATAGCTGTTTGGAACCTCGCGACAATACTTACGCAGCGATATTAATCCCATATATTCAAAATAAGAATATTAAATATTTTTTTTATTCTTTTTTGAAACTCCATGTTGCACTAAAATGGTGCTCTTTCTGAGCCGGGCCGCTGGGTGCCTGCTGCCTCGTTAGGCTACCAATAGGAATGTCACCATGAGTGAGCAAGCAAGTGATCAGGAGGGCGTGCACTTCAAACGCAGTATGCAGACGCGCCATTTGGTGATGCTCTCTTTGGGGGGTGTGATTGGCACCGGGCTATTTTTAAGTTCCGGTTATACCGTGCAGCAGGCAGGGCCTATCGGTGCGGTATTGGCCTACTTGGTGGGCGGTATTATTGCGTGGCTGGTGATGATGTGTCTCGGCGAACTGGCCGTGCATATGCCGGAGTCGGGGGCTTTCAGCGCCCATGCCAGCCGTTATATCGGCCCCGGCACCGGCTATATGGTGGCTTGGATGTACTGGCTTACCTGGACGGTGGCGTTGGGGTCAGAGTTTACCGCCGCGGCGGTTTTTATGGGGCGCTGGTTTCCCGATATCCCCGGTTGGTACTGGAGTGGCCTATTTGCGGCGATCGTCTTTGGCGTCAATGCGTTTACCACTCGCTTCTTTGCCGAGTCTGAATTCTGGCTCTCATTGATCAAAGTGATTGCAGTAGTGGTATTTGTATTGGTGGGCGCGATAGCGATTATTGGCTGGGTGCCGTTGCATAATGAAGCGGGTGTTGAGGTCGCCTCACCGGGCCTCTCGGCACTATGGGGAGAAGGCGCCATGCCGCCCAGCCTGATGGCCATTGGCACCACTTTGCTAGCGGTGATGTTTGCCTTTTCCGGCACCGAGCTAATTGGGATTGCCGCCGGGGAAACCGTCGACCCGGCTCGCAATGTGCCCAAAGCCATTCGCGCGACCCTATGGCGATTGATCCTGTTTTTCGTGGGCACCATCGTCGTGATTGCAGCGCTATTACCTCAGGATCAGGCTGGGCTCAGTCAAAGCCCTTTTGTGGCCGTCTTTCAGCGGCTCGGTGTGCCGGGCGCAGCCGATATTATGAATTTTGTGATCATTACCGCGCTGCTGTCAGCGGCCAACTCTGGGCTTTATGCCTCCTCACGCATGCTATGGACGCTCTCGGATCAAGGCACCTTGCCAAAATCGCTAAGCCGACTCAATAAGCGCGGCATTCCGATGAATGCCGTATTACTCAGCATGGTCGGTGGCCTGGGGGCGCTGTTTTCCAGCATTTATGCCGCTGAGAGCGTTTATCTGGTGTTAGTTTCGATTTCCGGTTTGGCCGTGGTGGTAGTGTGGATGGCCATTGCCCTTAGCCAGTTTAATTTCCGCCGCCATTACCTGCGTGAAGGCGGGCGGCTGGAAGATTTGTTGTATCGCACGCCGTTCTACCCCTGGGTGCCGTTAATCGCATTTGCGGCCTGTTTGGCAGCGTGCATTGGCATCGCCTTTGACCCACAGCAGCGCGTGGCGCTCTATTTCGGTGTGCCCTTTATTGCCCTGTGCTATCTGGTGCATTTTGTGCGCCACCGTGGAGCTGCTGATCGTTCCGCGACGTCAAACAGCGCTGTGAAGTCACGCCCTTAAGGAAACGTCCCTATGAGTGAATTGAATCCGATCAACGCCCTGTTGGCAGAAGTGCCCTTTATAGTCATCGACGGAGCCTTGGCCACTGAGCTGGAAGCGCTAGGCTGTGATTTAAATGACACGCTCTGGTCAGCGCGCTTGCTGGACCAGGCTCCGGAGAAAATCCGTCAGGTGCATCAGGCGTATTTTGAAGCCGGGGCCGACTGTGCCATCACCGCCAGCTATCAGGCCACAGTGCCGGGTTTTATGCAGGCGGGGATGACGGAAGAAAAGGCGCGAGCGTTGATTCAGCTATCGGTCACGCTGGCGCAAGAAGCGCGAGATGCGGTCTGGCAACCCGGTCAAACTGACCGGCCCAAGCCATTGGTGGCGGCCTCCGTCGGACCGTATGGCGCCTATCTAGCCGACGGCAGTGAATATCGAGGCGGCTATGACCTCAATCGCGCCGAGCTGGTTGAGTTTCATCGCGAGCGTTTTACGCTGCTGTTAGACGCGGGCGCGGATCTATTGGCCGCTGAGACCTTGCCTTCCCTGGAAGAAGCGTTGGCCATTACCGATTTGCTGGCCGAGCACCCCGGCGCCCAGGCCTGGATCACGTTCTCAGCGAAGGATGGCCACCACATCAGTGACGGTACGCCAATAGCAGAGTGTGCGGCTGCTCTCGCCAACTGCCCAGGCGTGGCGGCCATCGGAGTCAACTGCACCGCGTTGGCTCATATCGAGTCATTGATTCAAGAAATCCGCCGTGAATGTGATCTGCCGATATTGGTGTATCCCAACTCGGGGGAAGCGTACGACGCGGTGACTAAAACCTGGCACGCCGCCGCTTGCGAGCATGCCTCAAGCAGCCCTTCTGGCTTGGCGCAAGGGGTTGAGCGCTGGCTAGCCGCCGGGGCATCAGGCATTGGCGGATGCTGCCGAACAGCGCCCAAGGATATTCAAGCGCTGGCGCAGTGGCGGCGCGCGCGCTCAATCACCGTATGAGTCAGCGTAAGGCGTGGCTTTTCTTATGACCGCTGTGAGGGCGAAATGAGCAATAGCACTATCACTATTGGCTTGGCGCAACTGCCGGTAGCAAAAGGCGCAGTGGCTGAGAACCTTGAAACTCACCTTGCCTATATAGACCGCGCGGCCAAACAAGGCGCCGATGTGGTGGTCTTCCCTGAGCTTTCGCTGACTGGCTACGAGCTTGAACTGCTGGAGCGGCTTGCGTTACCCAAAACGTCAGGGGTATTCAGCACATTAGGCAAGGCGGCCGCCCGTCATAACATCGTGGTTATTGTGGGCTGCCCGCTGGTAAACCCAGGCCACAAACCCTACATCGGCGCCGTGATCGGTTTCCCCAGCGGAGAGTGTGAGTTTTACGCCAAGCAGCACCTGCACGACGGCGAAGATGCTTACTGCTCGGCGGGCAATGAAAGCTATCTATTCAGCGTCAACGATGCGCGCATTGCTCTGGCAGTGTGCGCCGACTTCGCCCACCCCGCGCATAGTGACGCGGCCGCCGCCCAGCATGTGGATCTCTATATCGCCAGCGCGCTGATTTCAGAGGCGGGTTATAAAGCAGATGCTGAGCTGCTTTCAGGTATCGCCCAACGCCACCAATTTCCCGTACTACTTTCCAACCACATATCCATCACGGGCGGCTGGCAAACCTGCGGTAACAGTGGCGGTTGGAACGCACAGGGCGAGCGCGTTGTCGTCGCTAACGGCTGTGAGCACGGCATAGTGCTGTGCCATCTTCTGCAAGGGAAGCTAACCAGTAGTTAAGTAGTCTCGGCGAGTGTATGAAATCGTCGATGATGAGCGTGTCGTTTACGCTGTTATTCAGTTTTCATTAATACATAATTCGCAGGCTATCCTGTCACTCATCAACAGCTAACCGCTGAGCACGTTTTGACGCCCGATTAAGAGAGCTAGCATGCACTACCGCACCATGACCATTGAAGACTACGATGCTGCCGTAACCTTATGGCGCAACACTGAAGGCGTGCGCTTGCGCGATGCGGATTCCCGTGAGGGCATCGATAAATACCTGCGGCGTAACCCCGGCCTGAGTCTTGTGGCTGAGCAGGGGGGCGATGTGGTGGGTACTATCATGGCGGGCCACGATGGCCACCGCGGCTTTATTCAGCACCTGGCAGTGGCGGCAGGCTGCCGTCAGCAGGGCATTGGGTCTGAACTAGTTAACCGCTGCCTGGATGCGTTACGAGCCGAGGGCATCCAGAAGTCGCACCTGATGCTATTGGTGGGGAACGACGCTGGTAAACGCTTTTGGAAGAACCTGGGCTGGGAGTTTAGAACCGATATTGAACTCTACTCGTTTATCCTCAGCGGCGGCCCCAATGCTTAACACTCGTGCAGGCTGCGCATCAGTCAATTTATGCACAGCCAGATTGGGCATCGTCAGCCCGTACAACAGTGCTACGCTTATTTAATAAAGAATTCCAAGGAGCGGTATGCGCCACGCTGAGCTAAACGATCACGGCACGTCAAACGACCACGATGTGCCACGCTTTACCACTCCCGCCGGTGAGATCATCGGTTGGCGGGACCGCGGCGTTATCCGTGCCACGGGCATTCGCTATGCCCGTACCCAGCGCTTTTGCGCCCCAAAAGATGAGCTGCCATCAACCGCGCCCATCCAGGCCACCGAGTGGTCGCCTTGCTCGCCGCAAAACATCATTCCCGAACTAAACGCTGTGCTGGGGATTAGCGCCCAAGAGTTCTCCGCCTGCGAAGGCGCGCTACATTTGTCGGTTACTTTGCCGGAAAGCCCCTCGGCTACGCCGCGCCCCGTGATGGTCTGGATACACGGTGGTTCTTACGTGTTTGGTGCCGGGGATCTAGCGGTGTTTGACGTACGCCCGCTTGCACTTGAGCAGGACGTGATTGTGGTATCTGTAACCTACCGGCTTGGCCTGTTAGGTTTTCTGGGCGGCTACGCTAACCGGCCCGCGAACCTGGGCTTGCTCGATATGATCTCAGCCCTACGCTGGATAAACACCAACATCGCGGCCATGGGCGGTGACCCCGCCAATATCACCCTGTTCGGACAGTCCGCCGGGGGCGACGCGGCGGCGCATCTGATGATTGCCGAAGGCACCAAGGGATTGTTCCAGCGCGCCATTATTCAAAGCGCGCCGCTGGGCATTAGCCGTGGCCGGGCAAACATGTACGCCAAGATGAGCCAACAGGCGGCCACGGTAAACGACGATGTACCGCTTGATGAGATTTTGCGCCTACAGACGCAAATAATGGAATCCGTCCGTGGTTTTGGCCTGAAAGCGGCCATGCCGTTTGGTACCCAGTACGGCCACTACCCGCTGCCTACTGAAGCCGAGGCCGGTGCGGCCTGGCGTCGCGCGGCCGCAAAGATTGACCTGTTTATGGGCTACACCGCGGAAGAGAACGCGCTGTTTGTGGTGATATCGCCCAGCCTAATGCGGCTTCGCAACACGCCCTTGGTGGGGGAGGCGCTCAGCAAGGCGATGGTGGCCGTCACCACACGCAAGGTCTACATACGCGATGCGCACACGTTTGCCCGCCGCCATGTGCAGGCGGGTGGGCGCGCTTACCTGTATCGGCTGGATTGGTGCAAGGGCCGCTACCCGTTTGGCGCCGCCCACACGATCGACCTGCCGCTGCTACTGGGCGAGCCATCCAGCTGGCAACATGCCGATTTGGTAAAAGGCGTGGACGAGGCCACCCTGCTTGAACACGGCCAGCGCATGCGTGCGCTATGGGCCGCCTTCGCCCGTAACGGCGAACTTCCGGCTACCGGCCACATTGAACCGCAGGTGCTTGAGTGGTGGGAGGTGACCTAGGCTCTGTCTGAAAAGTGCCTGCGTTCAAGAACGCATTTGCCGACTGGCACCCGGCGGCTGGCCGGTGACGCGCTTAAAAGCACGACTGAATGCCGCTTGAGAGGTATAGCCGAGTCGCTGGGCGACAACATCGATGGGCACTCTTTCGTGGGTTAACCATTGACTGGCAAGACGCATCCGCAGCTCCGTGGCATAGCGCAGGGGCGGCATGCCGATGGTGGTTTGAAAGCGTTGTGCGAAGACGGAGCGAGAGACATGAGATTCCGCCGCCAACTCTGCAACAGTCCATTCACGGCCAGGCTGGCGGTGCAGCGCCAGTATGGCGCGCGCAAGACGCGGATCACGCAATGCGGCAACCAGACCAGAGGCGTTTTCACAGCCGGACTCAATCCACCCGCGCACGATCATCGCGGCCGCCACCTCCGCGAGCCGCGCCAGAATGCCTGCAAAGCCGATTCGACCGGCGCAGATTTCGCGTTTCATTGAATCGAGAATAGGCAGTAAGCCGGGGTAGCGATCTGTCTGCGTGTCAGCCACCATGAAGGTTGGCATCAATTTACCCAGCCCCTGCATTCCGCCCAGATCGAACTCCATGCAACCGTAAAAGATAACGGCGCTGGGCGTAGAGTGCGTACTGGGGCAGGTATTGACCCCGCTAACGGCTTCGCCAAGGGGCGCGGCATCGAACTTATCGATGCTCTGAAATGACGCCTCCGCATCCGATAGAAGCTGATGTCTCCCACCTTGAGGTATAAACACAGCGCTTCCCGCGGGCAGCTCATGCAACTCACCATCACCCGTACGCAAGAAGGCTGTACCAACAGCCTGGAAGTGGAAGTAGGCGTATCCTGGCTTTGCTTCGAAGCCTAGGCCGAAAACGGGGCCTGTCTGAATGCGACGGTATTGAACGCCACGCAGGCGCATACCTGTCAGCAGTTCGCTGATCAGATCAGACGATAGGGCAAATTGGTCTTTCTCTGTCATGTTAGGCGTTTCGATCAAAAAGTTGAGGTTTATGATCATAGATCATCCAGGGTTTGAGCTCTAGACTTCCCGCTACCGTTTTTTTCAGGGATTTTTCGAGATGACCAATGAGGTTTGTGATGCCGGGCAAACGCCCAATGCTAGCAATGCGTCTGTTTTAGAGCCTGCAGCACCCGCGTGGATGGCCGTGTTTTCACTGGCAATGGGGGTATTCGGGTTACTGACGGCGGAGTACCTGCCCGCTAGCCTGTTGACGCCGATGGCCGCCGATCTTGGTATATCGGAGGGACTGGCGGGTCAGGCCGTGACGGTGACGGCAGTGGCGGCCTTGTTCGCCGGGCTGCTGGTACCCAGGTTAACGCGGAGATTTGATCGGCGCGTTGTCTTGCTGGCGTTTACCCTACTGATGATCGCTTCCAACCTGCTGGTGGCGTTGTCCTCCAGCCTGACCGTATTGCTGGCGATGCGCATTCTGCTGGGCGTCGCATTAGGCGGCTTTTGGAGCATGGCGGCAGCCGTGGCTATGCGGCTGGTGCCAGCAAATTTGGTGCCGCGAGCACTCTCTATAATATTCAGTGGCATCGCTATCGGGACGGTGGTTTCGGTGCCGTTGGGCAGCTACTTGGGTGGGCTATATGGCTGGCGCAGTGCATTTTTAGCCGCAGCGGCGGTTGGAGGGCTAACACTTGTCTTCCAGTGGTTCACGCTGCCCCGTATGGCACCACTCACCATGACGCACACGGCGTCGGTTCTGGAATTGCTTCGTCGCCCAGGGATAGGGGTCGGGATGATGGGCTGCGTACTCGCCCATACAGGCCAATTTGCATTGTTCACCTATATTCGCCCTGCGCTGGAAAGCGTCGCCGATATTGATGTTGACGGTCTGTCTCTGCTGCTCTTGGGTTTCGGTGTCGCCAACTTCATCGGTACGCTGCTGGCTGGCTGGATGATGGAGCGTAGCCTGCGTGCTACTTTGGTGCTCATGCCTGCGTTAGTCGGCTTGGCGGCCTTCGGTATGATCTGGCTACCCATCAATGGAACAGGGCTGATGCTGTTAGTGGCCCTGTGGGGCTTGGCCTTCGGCGGCGTGCCAGTTGCCTGGTCAAACTGGGTAGCCCGTGCCGTCCCTGATCAAGCGGAGACAGCAGGAGGCATGGTGGTCGCTGCGGTGCAATCTTCAATCGCTACCGGTGCCGCATTGGGGGGGATCGTGTTCGGTTTTAATGGGATCACAGGCGTTTTCATGACGGCAGGCGCGGTGATGCTACTCGCTGCACTCGTGATCTTTCTGCGCGTTCGCGTCGAGATGCCGCAGCATGGTGCGACCGCAGGCGCTGGAATAAATGTTTGAATGACTTTTTAGGCTAGGTTTGCTCCGGTTTGGGTCTAGGCATTACCGGCACGACTCGGAGCAATACATTAAATTTTGAAGTACGGCCAACGCCTGAACGCCCTATGGGCTGGCTTCGCCGCATGCGGCCGTGAGAGCGCTGGCCCTCGCTTTCTTAAGAGAAGATGCGAAGCCAGAATGTTCTCCCGTTCAGCTTCCTCAAAGGGCTGGCATTAGTTCCCTGACCCTGTCCCGGAGCATTCGCCAAGGTCACACAGGCTCGGTATCATAAGCAGCCAACCAAGCCACAGCAGCCTTTATTAATGTCATGCCCACCTTGCCCAAACTGCCAATCTCAATTTGTCTATCAAGATCAAAGCCTGTTCATCTGCCCAGAGTGTGCCCACGAATGGAACCCCTCTGAAGCTGAAGCGGAAGATGCCGTAACGGTAAAAGATGCCAACGGAACGCTGTTAGCGGAAGGCGATAAGGTAACGATGATCAAAGACCTCAAAGTTAAAGGCAGCTCGCTGGTACTCAAGGTAGGTACCAAAGCCGTTATCAAGCGGCTCAAAGAGGGCAAGGATCACCAGTTGGACTGCAAGGTCGATGGTGTGGGTGACATGATGGTGACCGCCCATTTTGTGAAAAAGGCCTGAACTGTTAGCCCAACGCGATAGCATTGTTCTTATACAGGCTAAAAAAAGGATTACCTACTCGATGAAAGCATTTCAAATTGGCGAACAACACAGCACCAACACCTTAAGTGCCACCACACGACCAGAACCTATCGCAGGTCCTGGAGAAGCCATCATTGCGCCACGATTAGTCAGCCTAATCAGCCGAGACATACAAATACTCACCGGCACATACGGCCCATTACAAGACCCTAAACGCGTGCCTGGCACAGAAGGCGTGGGCGATGTGGTTGCCGTTGGCGAAGGCGTAACAGAGATCAGCGTGGGCGACCGCGTGGTGTGTGGTCACTTTGCTAACTGGCGCGAAGGCCCTTTCAGTGCCAATATTTTCTCCCACGACATTGGCATCACCCACGACGGCTGGCTAGCTGAAAAAATCCTGCTGCCTGCAGCGTCACTCATTCGCTTACCTGACAGCATCCCAGATCAAGACGCAGCGGTTCTCGCATCCGCAGGGCTAACCGCTTGGAACGCACTGGTAGAAACCTCCAACATAAACGCGGGCGACCTTGTCCTTTGCCTTGGCACTGGCGGCGTGTCTTTAGCGGCGCTAAAAGTGGCGAAAATGCACGGTGCGCGCGTGGCGATCACCTCATCAAGCGACGAGAAACTCAGCGTTGCCCGAGAACTGGGGGCCGACATCACCATCAACTACAAACAATACCCAGATTGGCCTGTCGAGCTAATGAAGCAAACTAACAACCAAGGCGCCGACATCATTGTCGAAACCGGCGGGCAAGACACCCTAGGCCATTCCGTTGCCGCGGCGGCCGTTAATGGTCGAATCGTTATCATCGGCGTTACCCCAGGACAGAACTCACCGATCCCTAACTACATCACCTTTATCACCAAAAACATCACCATCAAAGGCATCGCCAACGGCAGCCGCGCCATGTTCGTCAGCTACATCAACGCACTGGCAGCAAACGACAGCACCGCCTTCATCAGCAAAACCTTCGACTTTGACGACGCCCCAGAAGCCTACCGCTTCCAAGCTGCCGCCAAACACATCGGCAAAGTACTGATCAAATTCTAATGTTGCGCTAACAAGCTTCAAAAACAAAGAAGCTGCTGCGAGGTTTTGTCTATGGGTTATTGAGTTAGCTTTTTTATTTACGACATCAACCAAATCAAATTGACGTTCTCGCCGTCCTACACGCATCTATGAACCGACTATAAAGCGAATAGGACAACGCTATAGCGTAGTGTCAGCACCCATCTCAAGACGCACTAAGCTGAGGCTCATCTACCACCGCGTCACGCACCGTTTCAGCGAAGCTTGCCAGGGCGGGTGTCCAGGTCTCCGGGTCGGGGGCGACAAAATAGGTATCGATATTGGAGATGGACGCGGGCAGTTTCAGGGTGTGAATTGCGAACCGGTGTTGGTGGGCTTCAACCGTCCCACGGGGCAGCACCGTGTAACCCATTCCCGCCGCGACACAGCCAAGCATCGCGTCCAATGACCCGAACTCAAATATCCGCCCCGCATTAACGCCATGGGAGGCCAGCAATAGCTCGATACGCTGGCGGTAGCTACACCCCTGACGAAATGCCATAAAGGCAGAGGTCAGCAGCGCTTGTGAAGAGGGCATCGTCGACATCGGCGTTGAGCCGACCAGCACAAGCTGCTCGCTGAACGCTTTGAGTAAGTGATAGCGACTATGCTCAAGCCGCCCGGCCACGAACACACAGTCCACCTGCCCGTTTAGCAACAACTCTACCAATTCTGCCGTTGGCCCGGTCTTTAGCTGGATATCAACGTCAGGCTGCGCTGCGTGGTACGCCGCCAGTATCGGCGGCAGGCGCAGGGCGGTCGTGGTCTCCATGGCGCCTATGCGCAATCGGCCACAGGCTTTTTCCGGGCCCTTAAACAGCGAAACCGCGTCATCGTGGGCCGTCAGTATGCGCTCGGCGTACTCCACCAGCGCCAAGCCCGCGTTCGTAGGCCGCACTCGCCCCGCACGCTGAATAAGCTGTACGCCTAACTCCTCCTCAAGTTTTTTGATGTGGGCTGTCACGTTAGATTGCACCGTGTGCAGCTGATTAGCCGCCGCCACGAAGCTGCCTGTTTCGGCCACTGCCATAAACAGCCGCAGCGATTTAAGTTGCATGGCCTACCTCCCCGTCGATAATCGTCAAGCTATGACTATCTCAAAATAAGATAGCAGTGATCAATTATAATCGTTTTTAGAAAACGCGTCTGCGCGGGTAGTCTGTACCTACACAAACAGGCTGACGACTTTGCCCGAATGGCGGCACGCGAAGGACACGACATGATCAACAGAAAAGACTGGCCCGCCCTGATGATAGGGGTAATGGCAACCTTGGCGGGAATTGGCATTGCGCGTTTTGCCTACACACCTTTATTGCCGGCGATTATTCAGGAAGGCTGGTTCACCGCCAGCCAAGGTGCCTACCTCGGGGCCGCCAACCTGCTGGGTTACTTTATCGGCGCGCTCTGCGCCCACGCCCTGAGCGAGCGTTTTTCTTCCCGCTTAGTCATCGGCGCAAGCTTCGCAGCAATCGCGCTCAGCTTTATGCTCTGCACTGGGGCGGGTAGTTTCTTCTGGTTCTTCTTATGGCGATTAGTCTCCGGTATTGCCGGGGCCATCTTGATGGTAGTTGGCCCTTCGCTGGCGCTGGCGGCGACACCGCCTGAGAGGCGAGCCAGTGTGGGGGCAATGGTGTTTACCGGCATTGGCCTGGGTGCACTGCTTTCGGCCTCCGTCGTACCCGTACTTCTTGAGTTAAGCCTAACGGCGACTTGGGCAACGCTGGGGCTACTGTGTATCGCAGCGGGCCTGGTAAGCGACGCTTTTTTACGACAAGGCGTGACGCCCTTAGCACCACCTTTGGCAGCAAGCCCAACGGCTAATAGCCAGAAGGGCTATGCGGGAATAAAACTAGTGGTGTTGCTGGTTATTGGCGCTTATGCCCTGGATGCGATTGGGTTTGTGCCCCATACCGTGTTTTGGGTGGATTATCTCGCCAGGGAAAACGCCCTGGGGAATCACGCCGCTTCCTTGCAGTGGGGTATTTTCGGCTTGGGCGCCGTCTGTGGTCCGCTAATGGTCGGGGCCTTAGCGCAGCGAGTGGGCTGGCATCGTGGCTTGGTGACTGCCTTTGTGGTCAAGGCTGCCGCCGTCTCGCTGCCGGTATTCTCGCTCGCACTGCTCAGCCAATCCGTTTCCTCCTTCATGGTGGGGGCGATGATCCCCGGCATTGTCGCACTTACCTCTGGCCGCCTTGCTGAGCTGGTAGGGCCAACCGCCCACAAGAAGCTCTGGGGGCAAGCCACCGCCGCTTTTGCCGCCGCCCAGGCAGTAGCAGGCTATGCCATGTCGGCGCTTTATGGCAGCTGGGGCAGCTACGCACCACTGTTTGCCATCAGCGGCATCATTCTCGTTGTTGGCTTTTTGCTGGTGCTGCTTAGCCGCGGTGTACAGCAGCGCCAAGCGCAACTTACTGCCCAACAAGCTTCAAAGCACGCTACACAGCATTCTACAAAGCACTTTACACACCAAGGGAGGCAATAATGGAACTCTATCTAAACGCAACCTCGCCCTATGCGCGCCTGGTGCGCATCGTATTACTGGAAAAAGGTTTGGCGGACGCCGTGACGCTGAAGTGGTGCGACCCCTGGGCAGACGATGCCGATCTGTTAAAAGCCAACCCCGCCGGGCGTATTCCCGCGCTGGTAACGGAGGAGGGCACCACGCTCAGCGAGTCCATGCTTATTGCCGTTTACCTGGATAGCGTAAGCCCCAACCCGCCAATGCTGCCAGCAGCCAGCCTGGGGGATGTGCTGCACCTGGCGGGGCTGGGCCAAAACCTGATGGATGCCGCGTTCACGACCGTGATTGCCAGAAAGCATTATGGCAACGAGATTGACGAGAGCGAGCTAGGCCAGCGGCGCTCGCGAGCCATTCAGCGTCTGTTGAAACAGCTGAACAGTGAGCTTGGCGAAAAACAGCGGGCCTCACCGATTAACCTGGGCGAAATCTCCATTGCGGTCGCGC
This sequence comes from Halomonas sp. AOP5-B2-8, assembly GCF_052376475.1. Lineage (NCBI taxonomy): Bacteria > Pseudomonadati > Pseudomonadota > Gammaproteobacteria > Oceanospirillales > Halomonadaceae > Halomonas > Halomonas sp. AOP5-B2-8. Next base: position 423,743 of record NZ_JBQSVS010000002.1, read on the forward strand.
TGGATTACCTAGCTTTCAGGCTGCCAGAGGTGAATTGGAAAGAAGAGTATCCGCAGCTCCAGGTTTGGCACGCTGGCATGCTCGCAACGAAGAGCTTTCAGCGCACGGCATTCTGTTAGGAGAGGCAAAAGAGGGTGGAGTTATTAATCGGTTTCTGCCAACAATTCTTCCACTTCGTCAACTGGAAACTCGTGCGAGTGCCTGTCAACATGGCAAGGTTGACGAGGTCAAATCAACCATCCTAAGCCCGCAATCCATAGACCAAGGCCGAAGCTTGAATGTGCTAACAAGCTGCGAAGCCTGGCAACATTTGGCTGAGGTGTCTTACTGGCAGCGACCCCAGCGCCCAAGCAAGGTTGCAGGACAAGAAAAGGCGTAAGCACCGTCATCACACCGAAACCTAGCGCAGGCATGAGCGTAGGACGGGCAAGCCAGTCCGACCCGACAAGTACCAGGAATGTTATAGCGAAAGCGATCCCTATAAGATAATGCGCAACCCACCCTAGAGCCGACTCGGCTTGGATCTGTGTGCTTTTACCGATAGGTCGATGGATGAACCTGCCGCTCGGCAAGTGACCTAGCCAGCGCCCGACCATTGCGTAATTCAGTGAAGGAATACCTAACAGGTGTTTTTGCAACAGCGCTAGGATATCCATGAAAGCGGTCGCCCCAACGCCGAGAAATAGGGCATCGATCAGCAATCCGTTCATCGCTGCGTTCCTTTTATCCTTTCTGCTGTAATCACAAAACACACCCATATCGCCAACAGGAATGCGGTGACGCCTGCCGCCATGAAAGCGAGCGACCAGCCTGCCTCAATCTCCGTGCATAGTGCGGTTAGAGTCATGAAGCCTGCTAGCCCGGCGGTTGGGCCGAGTTCCATAGACGTATTCATTACACCGCCTGCAAGTCCCATTTGTGTAGGGGCAACTCCTTGGGTCATCAAGACCGCTGAAGCAGCAAAGATCAGAGAAGTGCCCGCGGGTAAAACGACCAAACCTGGCAGTATATCGAACACATAATTTGAACCAAAACCTGCCAATAGCCAAAGCCCTATGGCAGACAGCACCAGTCCTAAAAGCAGGGTATTCCATGCGCCCATACGAAGAACAATTTGTCCTGAAGGCGCACCGCCCAGAATAAGAACCGCAAGGAAGGGTGCCATCGCACCAGCCGTCGCCAGCGGGCTCCATCCGGGGCTTCCTTGTAGATAGATCGCTAGAATAAAGGTCACCAGCCCCATGCTGGCTGCTGCCAAAAAGATGCCAACAGCTCCACCAATTCGGTTTTTATGTCGCAGAAAGTCTGGCGGTAGTAGTGGCGCACCTGTCCGGCGCTCATGCCAAGCAAAGCCAACCAAAGAAGCTAAACCCAACATCAATGCGGTCATAGCTGAAGGCGAGGCCCAGCCTATTTCGCTGCCTGTTGCCAAACCGTATCCTCCGGCCGAGAAGCCCAAAAGGCCAAGTCCTGCGCCGAGCAGATCCAGCGATTGCTTTTGATGCTTGCTCCGTAGTATCACGGGCAATAGCCTCCCACCAACCATCAGCGCTATCGCCGAAACTGCGCAAGGAACCAAGAACATCCATCGCCACGAAACCCAGGTAGTCACGATCCCCGATAGGACAGTTCCTATTGCGGCTCCCAATACCGAAATGCCACCCCAGCGCGCCATGGCTCGGTCGAAGTCTCCTGTGTGAGGAAATAGCACTGAGACCAGTGCCAATGCAGCGGGTGCGGTCATGGCTGCTCCAATTCCTTGTAACCCACGCATGGCGACGAGTAACTCAAACCCCGATGCCAGTGCTGCCCCAAACGACGCAATGCCGAAGACACAAAGCCCTATTTTTAAAAGGATTGTCCCACCAAAGCGGTCAGTTAGGTTGCCGCCTAGTAGTAAGAGGCCGCTATAGGGTAGGCCATAGGCGATTTGAAGTACGACCAGATCAGCCGTTGTCAGGCCAAATTCTGAAGCAATTAAAGGAAGTGGCACTGCAACCAAGGTGATGGTGAAAATTAGTGTGGCCTGGACGACGGCTAGTAGCGTAAATGCAGGGCCAACTCTGTGAGTGAAACGAGCCTGATTATTGAAAAGAGGCATCTTACTCAATTTCCTTGAAGGTTAGGATGAAGAGAAGTAGCCTATTACTTCAAGTCAACTTGAAGTCAAGTGCCGTGCTCGATATTTCTGAACTCTCCCGTAAAAGCGGCATTCCCGCCTCGAAGCTGCGCTACTACGAAGAAGTCGGGCTGATCCGATCAGTTGGGCGCAATGGGTTGCGCCGGGTTTTCGAAACGAACGTATTGACGCGCTTGTCGCTAATTGCGCTGGGGCAGGTCGCAGGGTTTTCGCTGGCCGAGATACGTGAAATGCTGGATTCTGAACGACGGCCGGAAATCGACCGTGAGATGGTGGGTGCCAAGGCGGATCTTCTGGATCGCCGCATCAAAGAACTGACAGCACTACGTGATGGTTTGCGTCATGTAGTGACCTGCAAGGCGCCAAGTCATTTGGAATGTCCTACCTTTCAACGCCTTATGCGTATCGCACAAACGCGCCAAGCGCTGCGAGGGCGTGATCAGAAAAAGGCCAGTACAAGGGGGAAGGTAGGCAATCGCAAGTCACTATCGTTCGATGGATTTTGATTTGTACTATTCTCTACTAATAGCAAGGCGCTCTTGCATTTAGCCAGTAACTAAAATGCGAAGATAAGTTCAGCAATCAGGTATCACAACTTATCTGTTGGACACATCAAATAGCTACAATCAAATCTGACGAGCACAGAGCTGCTTACAACGTATCTCTCCAGACCAGTCCTGACGGTAAGAAAAAACCGGATAACCGAGAAATAGAGCAGTGCTGGTTATCGGGCTCATGAAAATGTCGGTAGCGGGCATGGCTCTGAAGACTTGTTGGCCGATATACCGCGGAACTGGGTGTTAGGCAAAGTTGAGGATGCCTGGAAGACAGCGTCAAAAGATTCTTACACCGAGTTTCTGTGGGGGTATTTACGCCAAATAAAAACTCATTAGGTAGCGGGGAGAAGGTCGATTTTACAGACACTATTCGCGCGTCATAAAGGGCAAGCTGGCCGTGAATATTTCAATGGATGAAAGTGTTTGGAAACGCTGGGAGGATAAAGTGTGTGAGTATCGGCCACGGACGCTAACTGATGCTAATCAAGCCCCATCGGGTCAATAGCTATGGTCTAACCCGGCGCTTTCTTCGCCTATCCTGCTCACTTTAACGTTGCATGCCGTTGAGTGGCTTTACTCAGTCGAACGAATGAAGGACACCACGGAGGGAGGCAGATGGCGGCACCCCAACACGAAATCGAAGTGAGCCTCAGAACCCGATAGCTAGTTCGGTCTGCCTGAAAGCCACACATGCTTTTGGGGACAATAGAGACGCCGCCTCCGACTGCTACTAAAGACAATACGGCATGCATCCCATGTGTTTCTTGAGCCACCCTGGGTACAAAGCCTGCATTGGCACAAAGTCGGATAACCTGCAGAACTGTTACGCTTGTTCGAGCTGGGTCGAACTGAGGCTATTTCTCGTTTATTATTAGCAGGCATTGTGTTATTGACAAACTCAGACTTTTTAGAACTTGATTAGAGGAAATTGAACTTCACTATGCCTGAAATTTTTAGTCGAAACAGATGCGTGGATCAAATTTTTCTTTTATCATATTTAGATCAATAGTGTCAGATTTTATTCTCATGAAGGGCTCGCTTTTGAAAGCAGGTAAATCAATAATCGGAAGCCCGTCGTTAATAAAGTAGTTTATATTTCTCAAAATACAGCTATTGCTACCTTCCTCCTCAAGACCTCTGTATTTAAATACACTATGCTCAGAATAGAACGTAAGTCCCATGAGAATACAGTCTGTATTGTTCTTTTTTGAAACATACTCAAAATTAATCAGGGCTTGCTTGTCACATAAAAAAATGCTGGATAGGCCGCAATGAAATTTGTAACAATGTTCATTAAATATTATGGACATGGGGTGTGCCGATAAAACTTCAGACCATAAGTTTTGTAATTTTAAATCTGTATGTTTTTTATAGTTAGAAGTGATGTTTGAAAATGGCATTTCTAGCATTTCTAAAAAATGAAGGTGCTTATAGAGAGGATCGCAAAAACCATAATACTTAGGTAAAATTGAGACCGATAACATGCCTTCGTTATCATTTAATTTCTTTGTTAATGGTATCCAAAGAGTGCAGCCTTCATCAAAAGCTCTTTGCTTTAAATACAAGTCTGAATGGAAGCTCCAACCTGATTTCTTGTTAGCTTCTAGCGTTATTAATTTTGTCCCTACAAATATTAAGTTTTTCTTGTAAGTTGAGTTAATTGATTCTTTTAGTCGGCTGAAAGTTAATATTTTTTTTATTTCTTCGCTCATTAGAATTTTTTTATGTAATGAATTAAAATCCTTGTTAGTTAAATGTTTCCCATTTGAATTCCCTAAAAAATTTTTGGCAAGATTGTTGTTTAATGCTCCCTCAAAAGCTATTACACCGGAACTTTTTAAATTTTCTAATTGAAGCATTTTTAGCTCAGATTTATTGGTTGACATAGATTCTCCTTAAATGGCTTGTAGAAGTAAAATTTACTTTACAAGCCATGTTAGCTAAAATTTAATTAATCCAGATTCTCAATAAGTGTCGTGATGGGTCTAAAAAATCATCGCGATAATGTAAAACCTCATAATTGTTGATAAAAACTGCAGCATCTGCTTCCAATCGCATCTTAAGCATATTCTCTGGACTATCTACAAGATGCATAAGAGCATTTATGGCCTGTAAGAGCTCTTCATTTTGGCGGCCGTACTTAAGCTCATGACCTTTATGAATAGAGTCAAGCCTGAACCTTACTGGGACATCACTACCAAAAATAAAGGCTTCAATGCACTCATTTTCATTGCGATGAGTAAATGAGCTTGGGACTCTAAACGTTGCGGGTATATCAGTCAGGGTTTTAACAATCCAAGAGTACTCTGGGTCACAAATAAGTTTTTGACGTAAGGCTGCTGCATTGCAAAAGCGATTTACGCCCCCACCGCATTCAGCAGGTTTAATACAGTGAAGAGCAAAATTTCTTACTGGCTTTTCATAGAATGCAGTATCTGTGTGATAGTCTGCTTCTCCTTTGCCTTCTGAAAAGGTTTGGTAGGACGCTTTTTTTTCTTTACGATCCATTATATCCCAAACAACTTTACCTGTTAATTTGTCAGCTGCTAAAGGAAGGCCCAATGCGAGTGATATTGCTGCAAACCCTATGCATTGATCAGTATATGAAAATTGCTTTAATCCCATTTTCTTGATATGCATAAGATGATACTTAGAATGTGTAGCCTGACAAAAAATGGCTTCTATCAGCCTAAGAGCCGGATTGTCATTTAATAGCGCTTGTCTAAACTGTTCGGTCAAAAGCTGTTCAGTGATAATTAGCTGCTGAGAGCAGTTGCCATTGTTGTACTCAGTAAATAGCTTTCTGAAGCTACTTATGATGTCTTCCCATTCTATAAAGCTAAGATCATCAACGTTAACAATGTTTAGCCCTTTTTCCTGATTCGTGTTGAGTGGTTTCTGATATTTATCATTCGATATACTTAACATTTTGCCTAGCCTCCTTACGGCTATCTATAATTAAAAAAACAATGATCACCAAAATTACTATTTGAACAATGGCTACTAAAATTAGTGCTCCTAACCAACCCCAATAGTTGTAAGAGAAAGCTGAAAAAAATGCTCCTATAGTTCCTCCTCCGTAATAAAAGAAAAGATATATGCCGCTGGCAAAATCAGCTGGAATTTTCTGTGCCCTACTCACCATTTCGGTCGTCATGATTTGCATGCTATATGTGCTTATGGAAAATCCTATTACGCCAAGAATTATGAGGTTGAAGTTATTTTCCATTAATGATAGTGAAGCCCATAAAAGAGATATAAAAGTCAGATAGAAGAACCTTTCGCTATTTAATCTAAATAACTTTGGTAATAATAATGTCACAATGATTGCAGGTAAAGATGCTAAATATATTAAACCAATTTGGCTTGATGACTTGTTGTATGGAAATTCAGCAAGCGAAAGGCCTAAGACAGTGAAGATTGAGCTTTGAGTAAGAAGTAGGCCAAAGCCTAAAAAATATGCTATTAATAAGCGTTTTTCTAAAAATGCTACCTTAAAGTAACTAATATAGGATGCCTTTTTATGTTCTTTTTTAATTGACTTTATGTTAGAGATTTGTGCTCTCTGTGCTATGAAGTAACATGCTAGTACAAGCAATCCGGCACAAGATATAAATCCAATCTGCCAGCCTAGTAAGTCGATAGAAATAGCAGGGTAAAATCGACTTAAAGTGCTACCAAGTATAGTTCCTGCAACATAGTATCCGACACATTTTTTTCGGCTGGGTATGTCTTCAATGTTACTTAGTATTTGTATTCCTGACGTTAAAATGCATGGCAAGGTTACACCTTGTAAGAATCGTACAATAAACAAAAATTCTAACCCCTTGCTTATGGCTATAATAATATTGAGAAATGCTAGGGTTAAGACTCCGGCTATGATTGCATGCTGGGGAAGTACTTTTCTTGTTATTTTGCTAGCAAAGGGCGCCGTTATCATCATGCCTAAAAGAGTGGACATGTTTAGCCATCCAGCCTCAGTTAGATCTGCGCCGTATCTAATAGACAGCCAGGGGTAGATTGCTTGCAACTGGTATAAATTAAAGAATGTGCTTGTAGATACTAAAAGTATTAAAAGGCGCATAGATTTACTCTCATATTGCTTCTTTTTATAATATATATGGGCTATAATTTTATTGGAATGTCTTTTTTTCTATCACGGTGAGACTTTTTTGTTATGTTTGAAATTAAACAGCTGCGTTATTTCGTCGCTGTAGCTGAAGAGCTTAATTTCCGTCGTGCAGCTGAACGCTTACACATAACCCAGCCACCACTGAGCCAAGCAATTAAAAATTTGGAGGAAGAGTTAAACGTTAAACTTTTTATACGAAACACACATGGTGTTCAGCTAACTCGAGCTGGCGAAGTCTTTTTTCAGGAGGCTCTTAATCTGCTAGCTGCAGCGCATCAAAGTTTGAGTCTTGTTCGCCAAGCCAATGCTGGTGAAGTTGGGGCTCTCAATATTGGTTACTCAGCTAGTGCCATTTTCTCTTCGGTACTTACCTCGGCACTAGCGGTATTGCTTGAGAGGCGACCCCTTCTCGAACTTCAATTACACGATGGGAATTCACTTGACCACCTTTCGTCATTGCGCTCAGGACAACTAGATGCAGCTATTTTAAGAGCTGATATAGCGAAAGAATCTGCTAGAGGATTGCGTTTACATTTTTTAGGCGAGGAGCCCCTATACGTGCTGATTAATCCTAGCCATGCATTAGCTAAAGCAGAGCGGCTTTTCTTGAGTGATCTCAGTGACGAACGCTTGCTATTACAACCCACAGGAAAGCGTACATTTCTTCGGCACCAAGTCGAATACTTGTCAGAGCGTGCAGGACTATTATTAGTAAATACGCTAGAAGTACCTGATATTTCGAGCATGCTTTGCTTTGTTACGGCAGGTTTAGGTATAGCTGTGTTACCTAAAAGCGTGGCTAGTATTCCACATGGCTTAGTTTCTATTCCGTTGGCAGACGTTGGATCATCACGCCCTCTAACTCTTGTCAGTGCTTCTGAAACACCTATTGTGCTAGCGCTAGAAAAGCTGGTTAACGAGAGCGTTCAAAATTCGCATTGTTAGCTGTGATTAAGTCACTAAGCCTGGATTCATAGAATAACCGCAGCACTTTGAATCACTGGGTAGAAGCCGGAGGGCCTGCGTCGGGATCCTCCCTGCTTTACCGACCAAAGTGAAGCAGAGCATGGGATATTGATAGCTGACTCAGACCCGACGATACCAGATTCACCTTATATTGGCGTAAGCTTGAGCCAGAAACAGGTCGCCAGAGCCCTTGGCATTTATAACAGTACGATTAGCAAACGCGACCGCTGACGGTTATGAACCCGAGTAGGCTCAGCGCTGTAGCAACAACCGGCAGCGTACCGCTTGGAGGTGGACAAAGTGGGCGAACTTATGTGTATAGGCTGGATTGGGCAAAGGCCGCTACCCGTTTGGCGCCGCGCACACCCTTGACCTGCCGCTGCTACTGGGCGAACCCGCCAGCTGGCATCACGCAGATATCGTAAAAGACGTAGACGAGGCCATCCTGCTTGAGCACGGCCAGCGGCTGCGCGCCCTATGGGCTGACTTCGCATGCACTCGGCCATCTACCCCCGACCGGCAAGCTTGAGCCAAACCTGCTGGAATGGTTGCATGCGACCTAGCGCTTGTCGCCTCAGCAATCGACACACTGATTTTCACACCCAGGGAGGCAACAATGGAACTCTACCTAAACGCCACATCCCTATGCGCGCCTAGTGCGCATCGTTTTAATGGAAAAAGGCTTGGCGGACGCCGTGACGCTGAAGTGGTGCGACCCCTGGGCAGACGATGCCGATCTGTTAAAGGCCAACCCCGCCGGGCGCATGCCCGCGCTGGTAACGGAGGAGGGCACCACGCTTAATGAATCCATGCTGATTGCCGTTTACCTGGATAGCGTAAGCCCCAACCCGCCAATGCTGCCAGCATCCAATTTAGTTGATGTGCTGCACCTGGCGGGCCTGGGCCAAAACCTGATGGATGCCGCGTTCACGACCGTGATTGCCAGAAAGCATTATGGCAATGAGATTGATGATAGCGAGCTAGGCCAGCGACGTTCATCGGCCATCCAACGGCTACTGCAACAGCTCGACAGGGAGCTTGGCGACAAGCCGCCAGCTTCACCCATCAACCTCGGTGAAATCGCCACCGCCGTGGCGCTGGATTATCTAGCCTTCAGGCTGCCAGAGGTGAACTGGAAAGCAGAGTCCCCGCAACTCCAGGTTTGGCTTGCTGGCATGCTCGCAACGAAGAACTTTCAGCACACGGCATTCTGTTAGCACTTTCTGAGCGGTAAGCGTAATGAGCGTTGGTCCGAGTTTACAACTAACCTTAGTTAAAGCATATAGAGGCCGCAGGTGATGCTATGCCCAGGTAGACATGGCGCATACCGCTGCCTCCTAGTCAGCGGTAATGGGCATTGTTAGCGGATGTGCAACAACCTGGGGAACACAATGACAAAACAAAAACTGATCCTGCTATTTGATGGAACGTGGAACGACCCTGAAGACCAAACCAATGTGTATCGTATTACCCGGCTGATCCATGATGACGATGACGGTATCAGGCAGCGGTTCTATTACGACCCCGGCGTAGGGACATCCAAATTTCAGCGCTTTACCGGCGGAGCCTTCGGTCACGGGCTGAGCACGAACCTACGTGAAGGCTATGACTGGCTGGCAAGGCGTTACAGTGAAGGCGATGAAATCTGGATATTCGGGTTCAGCCGCGGTGCCTACACCGCCAGAAGCCTGGTGGGGATGATTCGTAAATGCGGGCTAGTGCATGTCGTTACGCCAGGGCTGCTCGATAAGGCCGAAAGTATTTATCGAAACCGCGATTTGCACCCCGATTCTGAGGTGTGCACAGGTTTCAAGGAGCGCTTCAGCCGCCAGCCCAGGATTCATTTCATTGGCGTGTGGGATACCGTTGGCGCGCTGGGCGTGCCCGGAACCAACCTGTTCAAAAGCAAATACGATTGGCACGATACCGAGCTTTCCAGCATTGTCGATCATGCCTATCAAGCGGTCGCGCTGGACGAACACCGGTCGACCTACAACGTATCGCTTTGGACGAGCAAGGATGGCAAGCAGAAAACGGGCAATCGCGACGTAGAGCAGTGCTGGTTTATCGGTGCCCACGCCAATGTAGGCGGCGGCTATGGCGCTGACGACACACTGGCCGACATATCGCTGAGCTGGATGTTAGCCAAGGCGCAAAAAGCAGGCCTGAAAGTTGCACCCTACCAAGTTGTTGAGGATGCCTGGAAGACAGCACCCAAAGATTCGTTTTCTGATTTTCTGAAGGGGCTTTACGCCAGATACAAACGCCTTGGAAACACCACTGACGGCCGTTTTTACCGACAATATGCGGAAGGAATGCCAGGGCAGTGTGCGGTGAATATTTCAGTCGATGAGAGTGTTTGGAAGCGCTGGGCCGATACAACGTGTGAGTACCGGCCACGTACCTTGACCGATGCCCACCTTTCCCCACCGGAGGAGTAGGCGGGCGGACACTTTTGACTCGCAGGCTACGAGCTGGCGCTATGCCGCATTCACCCAGGTGCCATAAGTGGTCGCGTGGAAGCGATGACTGACCCAAGTCACGAAGTGTCCACTATCGACTAAAAACTAAGTATTCAAAGTAGGCTTAATCTAAGTGAACTGCTACGCTCGAAGTATTAGAGCGAAAAACGCCGCAGGGACAATACGATGCAGAATGCCCGCATAACGCTTCACCCAACCCAACAGCGCCTGCAAGTGCAGGTTAAAGGCATTCTGCTAGCCGACTCCAGTAATACATTGGAACTCCGCGAATACGGCTACCCGCCACGCCATTACTTTCCACGTGAAGACGTGCGGATGGACTTACTCACCGTTTCAGAAACCACCACTTATTGCCCGTTTAAAGGGTATGCGGTGTATTTTTCGTTGGGTGAGAGCCGGGATATAGCTTGGAGTTATGAGGAGCCGATTGAGGGGATGGAGGCTATCGCGGGCAGGGTGGCATTTTATGAAGAAGCCTGCGAATGACTCTTTTCGACCCAAAGCGGTCATGCCGGGAAATGCAGTAGGAGCGCGAGTTTCGGATATATAGCCTAATGGGAATTAATATCTAAAAGATTCATAGGCTTGGGAGAATCTGGCAGGCTGCATTTGCCGGAAAAGTGCCAGCAGGTTCATTCAATCATAGAGCGCGCCGTCTAATACGCTGTTAAATTTCAAAAGGAAGTCAGGTGCAGCACGATACTGAGAAATATAGAAGGATTTTTGAAGGGATGTCTCCCGAAGAAATTGAGGAGATGAATCGGCTAAACGATGAGGAACATCAAAAACAAGCCGATGCGTTCAAGGCCGGCTATGAAAAGGAAGTTTGCTACCTCTGTAATAAACCTTTTAAGACCATTAGCAAAGGCAGTCCATGCTTACACTGGCTATTGCGGCAATGTAAATTTAAGAAAAAGGATTTTCCCAAAGTTTACGAAAAATACGGCTATGGGAATATAGCTGCGTTTATCAGATGGTGCGCGAACCAAGAGCGTTTGCTTTCGAATATAAATGACCTTGAAGATGAGAAATCAGATAGAAAAGTTTTGTCATATACCGTCAAGTGGAAAAATATTGAGTGGACGTTTGATTGCTCCAAGAATGATTTTCAAGGGCATCAAGGAACGTCAATTGACTACCCTCATTACCACTTTCAAATGAGAATTGATGGTAGACAATTTATCAACTTCAATGATTTTCATGTCCCATTCACTGATCACGACCTTTTCATATTGAAAAACAGTATGGAACAAGGTGACTGGTTCAAACAAAATTTTGGGGCAATTGGCTCAGGTATGCAGGAAGCTGTAAGTGTCGAGCTAGACGATATACTTGAGCATACCAGTCGTTCTGATAATAATGATGAGGCTACTTATCATTTTTCGACGATGATTGATGCAAGGGACAATCCGATTTCTGGTGAAGAAATATACGAAATACAGCAAGAAGCTGAGCGAACAGGTAAATCATTCGCTTTTGTAGCGCAGAAGCGGTTGAAAGAGCGCGCAAACGTACAAACCGTTGTCAGTCCTGCCGACTCGATCCCGGACATTGCATCTAGAACAGAGCACAAGCGAAGATGAATTTAACAAGCGCATGTTGTCGGACTGGTTTTCCGCTGCGCTCCAAACCAGCCGCAAATGCGGGCGTTATATGCCTCGGAAGCGGCACGGTGCACAATGTACCTATTTCACATAAATAGGGCTCAAGCGAGCAAAGACTCCTCGGAGATATTATTGAATCACGGTTGCCCATGACGTCACTAACTATTGAACAAAAACGAAAAGAAGCGGTTGCCGCGCTAATGAAAGAAATGGAAGCAACTGCTGCCGATATGCGTGCCTTAATAGTCAGCATGCCCCCAGAAGATCTTCTTGGATACATCTACGCTCAACGCTTGATGAAAATGATGGCTGGCAGCGTTGAAGCTTCAACAGAAAACGACAACGAAGGTCCAGATGACACGATTAATGAAGTACAGTTTCTGCTTGAGTACGTTCATGCCGTATTAGCATCGGATACGGTTCCCGATAAAGTCGAATTCGATGAGGCAAAATGCACAGAGTTGTTCGCACTAAGCTCCAAGTTGAAAGAGCAAGCCATGTTCTTCGCCATGGGTTCGTCTGCTGTTACAGAGAATGAGGATTTTGGGCCTGGCACGGCGGATATAGAATTCCACATAAAGTCGACATGGGTTTTGCTCAGAGGGAACCGTTATCAGGTTCTAGAAGGAGAATTTTATAGCTATGTGCTGGCGCCACACGATGATGTCTTGAAAGAGATCTATGGGGTCGGAGCCACTGAGGTTGCGGAAGGCTTCCAAGATATGGCAAATGCTACTCGTGCGGGCCATGCGAACGCCATTGAAGAAATGATGAGGCAGTTCCAAGCTGCGCAGAATTTTGCTTTGGAGCAGGAAAAGCCTCTTGAAGAAGTTATGGAAGAGTGGGTTGCGGCAAATGCAGATCAATCCGAAGCAGCTGGACGGGCCATGGATGACATGTTCCAAGGCGGAATTTCCAATGTCAGTCGTCACACTAATTTACCACCAGAACTGTTGGCGGATCTGGCGTATCAACGCGGTGAAGAGACTGAGTTTTTTGCTGAAGGCGATCTGTCTGGAACCCCATACAGGACACTACCTGCCCGTAAAAAGCCCCTAATCCAACTTGGGTCGGACTACTACGCTGTTGACCCCTGTTTTACCCGAGACTCAGGGTATCGCGCACTCCTTTTTAATCTATTGCAGAAAAAGCCGGACTATAAGAAATCTTTCAAAGACCGCCAGAAGATAATGAGCGAAGGAGCATTTCAAAACATTCTCACCGATCAGCTGCCGGGAGCGACAGTCTACCATGAGGTCTATTATAAAGACCCAGTGACTAAGCAGTGGTCGGAAAACGACACTTTGATCCTGGTCGATGATGTGCTTTACCTCGTTGAAGCTAAAGCGGGTGCAGCAGCAACTATTGCTTCGCCAGCGCTCGATTTTAAACGGCACGCCCAGTCAGTACAGGACTTGATTCTTAAAGCTTACAGTCAATGTGAGCGCTTCTTTAATTATCTTAACTCTGCGGATGAGGTGCCGCTCTATACCCGTGCAGATGGCAAATATATAGAGTGTGGTCGAATCCGGCACTCTGACTTTCGTGTGATGCTTCCCATTGGATTGACAGTTGAGTCATTCTCTCCATTTTCGTCTTTTTGCAAGGAACTGCCTCAGGTAAAACCGCTTCTCGGGAAGCATGCATTTATCTCAATGTCGATTGACGATCTGTTTGTCCTAAAGCGTATCCTACCGACACCTGGGATATTTGCTCACTACATGGAAGTGCGCCAGGCAGTTGCGGGAATGAGACGCGCTCATCTATTTGATGAGTTTGATCATCTTGGCGCGTATATAACCAAAAACCGTTTTGATGAGGACATGGCTGACCAGCTGAGGGACGATGAAGCGAGCTTGGTGGTGTGGAATGGTATGAGCAATGCTATCGACAGAAGCTTCGAGGGGGAGAGTTGGGAAGACAACCCAATTCCGATTCAGGATTTCCCGAATGAATTAATGAAGCTTTTTGAAGCACTCGACATTACTCGCGAAAAGGGATGGCTTTCAGCCGAGAGTCTTATTCGTAACTATGGAGGGCAAGCACGTAAGGACCTTGCTAAGTTGTTGTCGAATTTGGGAAGCACGGTAGGACAGCACCCCGAACGCTACTTCGCATTTTCTGACAATGGTCAGCCGCTATTTGTCTGGATGCAAAGCACAGGGCATCCTCTTGATTGGCAAAAAATAAATGACAAAGCAAAAGCGGCCGCGCTGTGTATTGTTTGCCCTGAAGTTGTGGGCGTGTTTGTTGAGGTTGGTAAGGGCGGGTGCTATTTAAATGCTCAATACTTTAAGGTTGAAGCTCCTTCCAAGCAGTCTGATGAAAATGCGCATATCTTTGACGACGCTAACCGTATGAGCCAGAAAGCAAACATGGTGAATTCACGGCGGGCGGCTTTGTCGAAACCCATTAACTCAAGGAAAATTGGTCGTAATGAACCCTGCCCGTGTGGAAGTGGTGTGAAGTACAAGAAGTGTCATGGACGCTAGCGAATGACGAACCCAACCGGAAGAGAGTTACGATTGTTCTTAAACTCAGACGGATTGAAAGGGCTTCTTCGGGTTTTATTTGGGCAATTCAGGTTTATCAAGATATCGTATAACAATCGCATGTTGTCGGACTGGTTTTTCGCTGCGCTCCCAGCCAGCAGCAAATGCGGGCGTTAAAGCGCTAGATCAGTGGCTCCTAAAAGACCGCTCATGGCCGAAAACCGACACCATTAAAACTTTAAATATAGGTGTTGCTTACATGCTCACCTACCCCCACTAACCCTCATAATCTCCCTAGTCACCGCATCATTCAATATTCCGCGCTTAGCTTCGATCAACGTAAGCCAATCGCGTGCGCGGGTAATGCCGGTGTAGACCAGCTCGCGGGTGAGAATTGGGTTGGGCGTTTGCGGTAGCAGCAGGGCAGTGTGCTGAAACTCTGAGCCTTGTGATTTGTGTACTGTCATCGCGAATACGGTTTCTACCGCGTGCAGGCGGGAAGGCAGCACCCAGTGAATCGGGTTTTCTGCGTCACTGGTTGGGAACGCAACTCTTAGCAACGATCTTCCTGGCGCTCCTGATGAAGATCGGGGATCTGGCACCGCCATTGTGATGCCTATATCGCCGTTCATCAGTTTCAGGCCGTAGTCGTTTTGGGTGACCAGCATCGGGCGGCCTTCAAACCAGCCTTTTTCCAGCGTGTGGTCGTTGCCGAACAGCAGCTTTTCGCTGCGCAGGGTTTTGGCGATGCGTAGGTTTAAGCCTTCTACTCCCCACGGGCCTTTGCGCAGCGCGCACAGCAGTTGAAAGCAGCTGTAGGCGGTTAGCACTTGCTTCGCCCAGGCATCGTAAGCTTCACCGTTCTCTTCAAACGCTAGCGATGTATCAGGCCGTTCACTCGCCAGCGTATTCAGGTAGTGCTGGTAGCCGGTGGGCGGTGCCATTGGCTCGCCCTTGAAATTGGTACGGCCTTCGCCTGCGCTGGGAAAACGTTCTGGGCTGCCGGTGATCACCAGGCGCTCCAGGGCGCTGTCTTCGTTTTGTGCGTCTGGCTTTAACACTAAGTGGTGCAGGTCGGCATAGCCGTTATTCAGTACGCCATGCACCGCTTGGTGCTTCTCCTTTTCACTCACTACATCGCTTAGCGATTGGTTAATCGCCTGGGCGAGTTGGCCGATGCCACTTGTTTCAGTAAAACGGTGGCTTACCCGCAGCATGGTAATGGCTTGGTCCAGCGGTTGGCCGTCGGGGTCGATTAATTCATCCGGAAGCGGGTGGCCGGTAAGTTCGGCCAGCCACTGCGCCGTGGCGGGGATGTAGTGGGCAGCGTCGGCGCGGCGGCACAGGTCGCCCAGTACGGCGCCTGCTTCTACCGATGCCAGCTGGTCTTTATCCCCCAGCAGCACCAGCTTGGCGCTGGCGGGCAGGGCGCTGAGCAGCGCCGTCATCATTTCGATATCCACCATTGAGGCTTCATCTACCACCAGCACATCCAGCGCCAGCGGGTTGGCGGCGTTGTGGCGGAAGTGGCGGGTGTCGGCGCGGGCGCCAAGTAGCCTGTGGATCGTGGTCACTTCCGTCGGAATTTCTATTGCGTTCGATGAGAAGGTGGCTGACTGCTCACCTAATAGAGATTCCAACCCGCTAAGGGGTAGGTCTTTCACCTGCCCGGCGATGGAATCATTTAGCCGTGCGGCGGCTTTGCCGGTGGGTGCGGCTAGGCGGATGCGCAGCGGATGGGCGTTGGGTTCTGCCAGTTGCAGCGTTTGCAGCAGGGCTAGCAGGCGTACCACGGTGGTGGTTTTGCCGGTGCCGGGGCCGCCGGTGATGATCGCAAACGGGCTGCGGGCGGCTAGGGCGCAGGCGTTTTTTTGCCAATCCAGATTGTCGGTGGCCGGAAATAGCGTATTTAGTGCGCTTTTGAGTAGTGGGCTATCCGCTTCATTACCGGCGCTAACCCGGTTGGCAATTTCCTGGTGCAGGGTTTGCTCAAACTGCCAGTAGCGGCGTAGGTAGAGTTTGCTGGTGTTGCCGCTGTGGCTCACCACCAGCGGCGTATTGCCGGGGCCGTCGCTGATCAGCGTGGGGTGGTGAAGCGCAGCTTGCCACTCACTCAGCGTTAGCGTAGCGAGCACATGGCTAGGCAGCGGCGGCGGGTCGTTGAGGTCGTCGCCTTCTGGCGGTAGCGAAAGGGCAAAATCGGGCGCATCCAGCGTGGCGGTTAAATCCAGGCACACATGGCCGCGGCCAAGCTGATGGCTTGCTAGCGCCGCCCCTAGCAGCAATAACGGCGGGGCGTTCTGGCTTTCGCGCTCAAAAAAGCGTACCAGCGCCAGGTCTAAATCCCGCAACCAGCCACGGGAAACCCAGCGCTCACACAGCTGTAGCAGCGCGGCGGTATCGCTTAGCGCGGGATGTGGCAACTCGGCACTGGTGACTGATTCTTTCGATGCTGCTGCCGGCGCCGTTGAGTCAGCCGGAACGGGCGGTGCGTCATCGGCAAACAGGTCAAAATTCATAGAGCCCGTCTCGCGCTTAC
The DNA here is from genome assembly GCF_052376475.1 of Halomonas sp. AOP5-B2-8. Taxonomy (NCBI): domain Bacteria; kingdom Pseudomonadati; phylum Pseudomonadota; class Gammaproteobacteria; order Oceanospirillales; family Halomonadaceae; genus Halomonas; species Halomonas sp. AOP5-B2-8. The sequence continues at coordinate 440,656 of NZ_JBQSVS010000002.1, forward strand.
TCATACGACCGCCTCCTGATGGGTGGCTGCGGTATCTGCCGCTGTGCCTGCAAATAAGTGGTCCAGCGCTTCAATCATCGCGACCGGGGCGGACACGGCGTGTACCCCGCGGGCGGCGGTACGGCTGCCGCGTAGAAATACGGTCATTGACCCGCCCAAATGTTGGTGCGGGTCGTAGTTGGGCAGGCGCGCTTTGAGCAGCCGGTGCAGCGCGAGCAGGTAGAGTGCCGCTTGTAGGTCGTAGCGCTTTTCGAGCATGGCGCTGCGCAAGGCATCAAAGGTGTAGGCGCTGTCGTCGCTGCCCAGGTAGTTGGACTTCCAGTCGAGCACATAGAAGCGACCTTCATGTTCAAACGTGAGATCGATGAAGCCTTTGAGCATGCCGTTGAGCGTGTCGGCGTCCAGCGCGGGGCGTGATACTCCGGGCAGTAAATGATTGCTTACCAGTTCATCCAATTTGCGCGTTCCCACCTGATGGGCGGCAAACCAGAACTCCAGCTCTACCTGATAGCTGCCTAGTTCGCTTAGCGCAACCTGGCCGCCTTCGCCTTGCTTTGATGAAGGCAGGGGAAGAGGGACATTGAGCAGTTCTTCAAACCAGCCCGCCAGGGTGTCGTGCCATGCCTGCCAGCCGCGTAGCTGCACGCGGCGGCGCAGCATGTCTTCCCGTGCGGCGGGGTCTGCCAAGGCGTGTTGAAAGCCTAGCTGACCCGCCCACTCTAAAAGCCCGTGCAGAAAGGTGCCGGGGCCGGGGCCTCGGGGAAAGCGGTGTAAGTGAAACGCTTCGGTATTGATGGCATTGTCGTGGGGCTCGTCCAGCACTTCCAGGGTGGTGGCTTCCTGGGGCGTGGTGGGTTCGGGCGTCGGCATCAATGGTGTTATGGCCCCCGAGGTACGCAGCGCCGAGTAGCTGGCGATCCACCACTGTTCCCGAGCGGGGCGCAGCGGCGTGCGGGCGTGGCCCAATGCTTGCTGTTCCGGCGCGGGGGTAAAGCGCAGCGCGGTGGGTTCCGGGGCTGTGCTTAGCGCGATATCGCTGCCTTCCACCAGTTCACCTAGCGCTTGAGTAAACGCGCTGGGAGCGATGGCTTTGCCGCCGTTGATGAGATGGCCGATGGCGCTGTTCTCACTGCCTTTAAGCGGCGCCAGCCCCAGCCAGGTTGCGTGGCGGGCGCGGGTGAGCGCGACGTAGAGCTTGCGCAGGTCTTCGCCCAGCCGTTCGCGGTCGGCGGTGGCAAGCGTCTCTTCATCGGCGCTTAGGCTGAGTTGCAGGCTGCCTTCGCTGTCGTGCCAGCGCAGCGGTAGGTCGCTGTCGCTCACCGGGCGGTGGTTGGCGATAAACGGCAGGAACACCAGCGGGTACTCCAGCCCCTTGGATTTGTGAATGGTCACGACCTTGACCAGATCGGCGTCGCTCTCCAGGCGCAGCTTGTGGCTGTCGCCGTGGCTATCCGGGTCGGCAATGGCTTCCGCCAGAAAGCGAATCAGCGCGTGCACGCCGTCCAGTTCCTGGCTGGCGTGCTGAAGCATTTCGCCCAGGTGGAGCAGGTCGGTTAGCAAACGCTCACCCTCGGTAAACTCGCTCAACAGCCGTGCAGCGATATCAAAATCCACCATCAAGCGGCGTACCAGCGGCAGCACGCCCTGGCGCTGCCACAGGCGGTGGTAGCCGCTGAACTGCTCAACCTTTGCTTCCCAGGCCAGTTCGCTCTGGTTGAGATGGTCGAGTGCTTCAAGGCTTAGCCCAATTACCGGCGTTGCCAGGGCGGCGCGCAGTTTGGCCTCCGCTTGGCGGGAGTTGGCCTGGGGCTCGGCGCAGGCGCGTAGCCAAATGGCTAGCTGCGGGGCGATGGGGGAGCTAAACACCTTGTCGTGATCGGAAAGGTAAACACTCTTGATGCCCCGGCTAGCCAGTGCCAGGCGAATCGCCCGGGCTTCCTGCAGCCCGTTGACCAGCACGGCCATGTCCGAGGGGGCCAGCGGAGTGAGTGATTGCTCTCCGCTTCTCACACTGCTATCGCCGGTCGCACTGTTGTCGATCGCTTTCGCAAAGCCCGCCTGCTGTTGGCGGCCTGCTTCCAGTAGCGCGGCCATGTGCGAGGCGCAGCGCTCGGCCATCTCGGTTTGGTAGGCGGTTTTGGAGAGCGGCTCGTCGCTTTCAAGGGGCCACAGGGTCATCGCGGGTAGCGGCTGGCCGTTGAGCACCAGCGTGTCCTTGGTGCCTTTGGCGTTGACGGGGTTAAACGGCAGCGGGTTGTTGCCACCATCAGCGCGGAATAAAAAGGCCCCGGCGTGATGTTGATCAGCGTAACTAAAGCAGTGATTGACCGCAGCGACCATGGTCAGGCTGGAGCGAAAGTTGGTGCCCAGCGTGACGTGGCGGCCATCGGTGTCGTGGCGGGCCTGCAGGTAGGTGAAGATATCCGCGCCGCGAAAGGCGTAGATGGCCTGCTTGGGGTCCCCAATCAGCAGAATGGCGCTGTCACGGCGGGGCGTTGCGACGTCATATACGGCGTTGAAGATGCGGTACTGAATTGGGTCGGTGTCTTGGAACTCGTCGATCAACGCGACGGGGAACTGGCGCTTGATCTGTGCGGCTAACGCTTCTTTGTTGGGGCCTTGCAGGGCGCGGTCTAAATGGGTAAGCAGATCATTGGGGCCCATTTCGGCGCGGCGCTCTTGCTCGCGCTCCAGCCGGGCGCGGCACCACTGCACGGCGTGAATCAGCAGGTCGTTGCGTGGCTCGGGCAGGGCGTCTAACGCTGCCGGTAGTTGTGCCAGGGCTTGCCATACCTGCGGGCAGGGCGGCGCGCCCTCTTTCCAGATATCGGCCATGCCTTCGGGCGTCATGCGTTTCCAGGCGGCGTCGGTAAGCGCAGGGCGGTCCAGGTCGCTTTCGCTCCACTCGCGCAGTGCGCCTAGCCAGCTGGTGCGGCTTTTGGCGTTGAAGCTTTGGCCCTTGAACGCTTTGCGCGTGGCGGCGTCTTCCAGAGCGGGCACCAGTTCATCCAGCCAGGCAGGCCAGGGGGCTTTGAGTTCGTTGAGCTGGGCGGCGCGTTCGGCCTGGGTGGCGGCCAGGGTCTTGCTGGGTTCGGGCTTTTCGTCGCCCAGTGCTTCGCTTTCTGGCAGCAGCCGTTGCAGCGGGGCGTGAAGGTCGTCCGGTGATTTCCAGTAGCGGGTGACAATGCCCAGTGCGTCGCTGTCCAGCGGGTAGTAGAAGCTGCGCCAGTAGTCGCGCACCACTTCTTGTTCCAGCTCGCGCTGGTCGTTCTCTAAATTGAGCGAGAACAGGCTGCCGCTGTCGAAGGCGTGTTCGCGCAGCATGCGGTAGCACCAGCTGTGGATGGTGGAAACCGCGGCTTCGTCCATCCATTCGGCGGCCAGCGCCAGGCGCCGCGAACAGGCGGGCCAGGTGGCGGGGGCGTATTGGTCACGGAGTTCTAGCAGAAGCTCATCGCTTGCCTGCCCATCATCGCGAAACACTTCAGCAGCTTCTACCAGCCGGTTGCGGATACGTTCGCGTAGCTCTTGGGTGGCAGCGTTGGTGAAGGTGACTACCAGGATTTCCGGCGGGGTGAGCGGGCGGATAAAGGCGGTGTCGTCGTCAACGCTGTGGCCGCCGAGCACCAGCCGCACGTAAAGCAGCGCGATGGTGAACGTTTTGCCGGTGCCTGCGCTGGCTTCTATCAGCCGGCTGCCGTGAAGCGGGAGCGTAAGCGGGTTAAGCGGTGTAACGCTGTTGGTTGACGGCAGTTGGCTCATGCGGCACCTCCTTTAATGGATCGATGCAGTGGCGCATAAAGCATCTCAGTCAGTGTCGCGAAGCAGTGGCCGCTATTGTTCTCGTTAAACAGTCTTTCGAAGCTTGGCCATTGGTGGGCGAGGTAGGCGCTTTGGGCAACTTCGCCGGCCTGAAAACGTCCGCCTTCATAGGCCGTTTCAGCGGCGGCGTAGGCGTCGCTTGCGGGGTCAGATTCTGGCGTGCCCTGTTTGGCTAGCCAGGCAAACGCGGCCTGCGGGGCGAGCGGTAGCGGAGCCTGCATGCCATCGCGCCAGGCGTTGAGCATGTTGTGTAGTTGGTAGCGGGCATTCTCGGCCTCTAAAGGCTCCAGCCGCACATGGCCGGCTTTTGAGAGTAGCTGTGTGGTCATCGGGCGCTCGGCATTACCCGCTAGGTGGGCGACCCAGGGCCGTAGCAGGTGCTGCCAGCGGTACTGAGCACGCCCGCGCCCTTGGCTGACCAGGCTGCTGCTGAGCAGTAACAGGCGGCAGCGGTTGCCTTCGCTATCTTCTCGTAACTCGCCTAGCCAGTCTTCCAGCGTTACCTTGCCTTCAACGCTTTCAATAACTTGTTCTTCAACTGCTTGTTCTTCAACAACTCGTTCTTCAACAACCTGCACGGCCTGGGGCGCCGTCACTATGTGGGGCCACTCTTGTAGGGCTTCTTCGTAGGCGCCAAACAGTGCCTCCATCGGCTCTGCCAGCGCTTCGCGCATGCGCTCCCCAAACGCACCCACCGCCAGCACGCCTTGGCCTTTAAAGCGTTCAAGCGTTGCGTGCAGTGCTTCGATGCGCGGCAGGCCGTTATCGATGGCATGGCGCTGGGCGGCGATTAGCTGGTCCTGTAGCTGCCAGTTTTGTAGCCCGTCTAGGGTGAAGGGTTCCACATCGAGCTGGGCGAGCTCTTCCTGTTCGAAGTAAACACCTAGGCGGGTATTGAAAAAAGCTTTCGCCGGTTCACGTAGAAAGCTGCCTAGTTGGCCAAGGGTTAGCGTGCTTTGCTGTTCAAGGCCCCACTCAGATAGCGGCGCTGGGTTTTGCGGGCGAGAGTCGCTGTCGCTAGTCTGCGTATGCGGAGCGCGCCCTTCATGTACTTCGCGCCATTCATGTACATAGGTAAATAGCCGCGCCTGGGCAGGGGAGTCGTCAGTTTGTGCGGTGAAATAGCGACGGCTAAATGGCTGAAGCGGGTGCTCGGTGGTTAAGGCATCGAGCAGCGGTGTGCCTTTTTGCGTGTGCCAGCCTGCTGCAAGGTGGTCGCGCAGTTGGCCGACCAGCACCGAGGGTGGCATCGGGTTGTTATCGATCAGGCTGCGGCCTACCCAGCTAATGTAGAGCTGCTGGCGGGCAGAGAGCAGCGCTTCCAAAAACAGGTAGCGATCGTCTTCCCGGCGTGAGCGGTCGCCGGGGCGGTAGTCGCTGCCCATCAGGTCAAAATCCAGCGGTGGCTGCGAACGCGGGTATTCGCCGTCGTTCATGCCCAGTAAGCAGACGTGCTTGAACGGTATCGCGCGCATCGGCATTAGCGTTGCGAAGTTGACCGCCCCGGCTAAAAAGCGCTGAGACAGGCTATGTTCGTCGATTTGCCCCAGCCAGTGTTCGCGCACCATGGAAAGCGGCAGGGGGTCAAAAAGCTGGGCCTCGTCGGTACTGTCTAACAGCTGCTGCAGCGCGGTTTCCAGCTTGGTGAGCATCACGCTTTCTTGAGCGTCGTCGGTCACAAAGTAAGTTTCCAACAGCTCGCGCAGCCGCGCCACCCAGGTGGCGGTGTCGGTGGGTTGGCAGAACGTTTCCCAGGTGTTTTCCAGGCGCTCTAGCAGCGTGGCCAGCGGGCCCGCTAGCGACGCTTCTAGCCCGCCAATGTCGTCAAACGGCTCAATGCCTTGCCAGGCGTCGGCGTCACCAATGGCGTAGCCCAGCAGCAGGCGGCGCAGGCCAAATGCCCAGGTGTTCTGGGTCAGCCCTTCGGGTAAATCTAGCCGAGTGCGCTGCTCGGCATTGAGCCCCCAGCGAATGCCCGCGCCTTCAATCCAGCGGCTAAGCGTAGGCAGGTCGTGCTCATCGATACCAAAACGGGCGCGCAGCGCAGGGACTTCTAAAAGATCTAAAAGATCGCTTACCGAGAGGCGCAGCTCGGGCAGGCGCAGCAGTTTTTCCAGCGCGATCATCAATGGCAGCCGATGGCGGCTAGCCTGATCCGACAGCGTGTAGGGAATGTAGCGCGGGTCGTCACTTTGCAGCTGGCCAAACACGGCTGCAATGTGCGGCGCGTAGCGGTCGATATCCGGCACCATCACGATGATGTCGCGCGGGCGCAGATCCGGATCGGCGCTGAACGCGGCAAGCAGCTGGTCGTGAAGAATCTCTACTTCACGCTGGGGGCCGTGGGCGATATGAAACACGATGGAGTCGTCGCCGGCCGCATCTAATGCGGGCCAGTGGGTTTGGGTTTCGGCGACGGGGCGCAGCTCGCGGATGTCGTCCTGGAGTTGGCTGAGCAGGCAGTTGCGTTCTTCGCCGCTAAACGGCTCAAACATATCGATTCGCAGTGCCTGCTGCTCAAACAGCGTTTGGTAGTTGCCTGAATCGTCGTGCTCATCAAGTAGGCGTAAGTAGTCGCGGCCCTGTTTGCCCCAGGCGGCCAGCAGCGGTTGGGCGTGCAGATGCAGGGCATCAATGCCATCACCGGTACCCAGTACGTCCAGCGCGTCGGGCATGCCCGCCTTACGCTGCTGGCGATAGCGGCTGGCGCGCAGCAGGTCTTTGTGTTCGATGATATCCGCCCAGTAGTACTGGCAGGGGTTGTGCACGCAGAGCACAATTTGGCAGCAGCGTGACAGTGCCGCCAAGGCTTCCAGGGTCTGTTGCGGCAGCGATGAGATGCCAAAAATGATTAGCCGCCGGGGTAGGCCGGGCGGGCATGGCTGGCCTTCTAGCTGCTCAGCGGCGATTAAAAACCGGCTGTGCACCTGGGCGCGGCTGCTGTTAAGGCCCGCAGCACCTTGTGTGTTGGCCACATCGTCGCGTAGCGCTCGCCATAGTGCAGGCTGCCACTGCTGATGCGCTTCCAGCGGGCGCGCCTCACCGCGGGCGGTAATCAATACATCGTTGCCCTTCGCCCAGGCGTCCAGCCAATCTGCGCGATAGACCTGATACTGATCAAATAGATCGGCCAGCCGCTCGGCCAGCTGGTAGTGCTTGCGCTGGTCGCGATCGATCTCTAAAAAACGTGCCAGCGGCGCAAAAATTTCTTGCTTAGCAAGGCTGGGCAGCAGGCGCAGTAAGCGCCAAATCAAGCGCGACTTATCAAACGGCGATGTTTCGGGAACGGCCTGTTCGTCTTCGGTTAGATGCGTCAGCACCGTGCGGTAGGCTTGCCATAAAAAACGCGCGGGCAGGGTGACATTAAGCGCGGCGGCAATACCTGCGCCACCTTGCGCGGGGTCTTCAGCGAGCGCCAGTTTCAGCCATTGCCCGATACCGTTGCTCTGTACCAAGATGGTTTCATTTTCCAACGGCGCTAACGGGTGCCTGCGCATCCACTCCACCGCCAAGCCACGCAGGTCTTCAAGACGATTGGCATGCACCACCATAAAGCCTGGCGCTAACGGCGTTTGTGAGAGCAGAGGGTTTACAGGCATGCACGATAGTCCTTAATGAATGATTCCTTGACGGCAGTGGCGATGGGCATAGCGCTATGGTGCCATATGTTAATCATCTTGCGGGATACGAAATATATCGCCAAGCTATACGGATACCGTGAGCAAAGCTAAGAGAGATCAACAATGACTGAGTCATCCCAACATTCCCGTCGCCACTCTTCTCTAGTGGTCGATGGTCCAGGTAAAGCTGCTAGCCGCGCCATGCTACGGGCGGTGGGCTTTAATGATGATGATTTTAAGAAACCCCAAGTAGGTATTGCTTCCACCTGGAGCATGGTGACCCCGTGTAACAGCCATATTGGTGAGTTGGCCGATTTCGCCCGCGATGGCGCGGATGCCGGCGGTGGTAAAGGCGTGATTTTCAATACCATCACTATCTCTGATGGCATTGCGAATGGCACCGAAGGTATGAAGTACTCGCTGGTATCCCGTGAAGTCATTGCGGATTCCATCGAAACGGTGGCTGGCTGTGAAGGCTTTGATGGCCTGGTGGCAATTGGCGGCTGCGATAAAAACATGCCGGGCTGCATGATGGGCTTGGCGCGTTTGAATCGCCCCAGCGTATTTGTTTACGGCGGCACCATCATGCCGGGCAAAGGCCACACCGATATCGTCTCAGTGTTCGAGGCTATGGGTGCGCACTCCCGCGGCGATATCGATCTGATCGAATTAAAGAATATCGAAGAAACTGCTATTCCTGGCCCCGGCTCCTGTGGCGGTATGTATACCGCTAACACCATGGCCTCCGCGATTGAAGCACTAGGCATGAGCCTGCCGGGTAGCTCAGCGCAGAACGCTATCTCTCAAGAGAAGCGTGATGACTGTAAAGCGGCGGGTGAAGCGGTGCTGGCGCTGCTAGAAGCCGATATTAAGCCTTCCGATATCATGACTCGCGAGGCGTTCGAGAACGCCATTACGGTCACTATCGCGCTGGGTGGTTCTACCAATGCGGTGCTGCACTTGATTGGTATGGCGCGCACCATTGGTGTTGAGCTGACGCTTTCTGACTTTACCGAGATTGGTAAGCGCGTGCCGGTACTGGCTGATCTGCGCCCTAGCGGCCATTACATGATGAGCGAGCTGGTGGCGATTGGTGGCATTCAGCCAATGATGAAAGTATTGCTGGACGCAGGCTTGCTGCACGGTAACTGCATGACCGTCACCGGCAAAACTCTGGCAGAGAACTTGGCAAATGTTGCGCCTTACCCCGCTGAGCCGCCGATCATCGCGTCGCTTGATAAGCCGGTTAAAGCAGAAAGCCATTTGCGTATGCTTTACGGCAACTTGGCGCCAGAAGGGGCCGTTGCGAAAATCACTGGTAAGGAAGGTACGCGCTTTTCTGGCTCCGCGCGGGTATTTGGCTCTGAGGAAGAAGCTCAGGCACGCATTAATGACGGCACCGTCGTGGCTGGCGACGTTGTGGTTATTCGCTACGAAGGCCCGAGAGGTGGCCCGGGTATGCGCGAAATGCTCACGCCTACATCGGCCATTATGGGCCGCGGCCTGGGTAACGACGTTGCGCTAATTACCGACGGACGTTTCTCGGGTGGCAGCCACGGCTTTGTGGTTGGGCATGTGTCGCCGGAAGCGTTCGACGGTGGCCCGCTGGCGCTGGTCGAAAATGGTGACACCATTACGATTGATGCCCAGGCGGACACCATTGACGTTGATTTGTCAGACGAAGAGCTAGCTCGCCGTCGCGCGGGGTGGCAGCAGCCTGAACCCTGCTATACCCGTGGCGTGCTGGCGAAATATGCGCGTTTGGTTAGCTCGGCCAGCACCGGCGCGGTAACCGACCAAGAGTAAATCGACGTAATAATCGCGTTGTCATGAAGCGGTAAAGCGCAAGGCTGAATATCAAAGCCTTGCGCTTTTTTATGGGTATAAAGTAGAAAAAATCATGGCAGGTATGCGAATCGGTGCAGCTATTGAGTGGGTTTTTAAATGCGAGAGGATAAATATTTGATCAGACCGCCGGGAGGCGGCCTGTGGAAGAAAGCGCGATGAGAAAGCAGAAGAATACTGCTAAGGCGCCTCCAGCTCTAAGGTGCGACGCAGGGCGAGGAGTTCATCCACGCACAGATGCTCAAGCCTTCCGGCGAGCAAGTCGCTAATTTTTTGAACGGGAAGTCCTGCCCGACGGGCAATGTCTCGACTTCCTAGGTCTGATACTGCGATCAGACGCGTGATAATACGCATTAAGCGCGTACGTTTTTCTAGTTCCCTGACATCGAGGTCAGGGCTGCTTCGCGGGGGATCAACCTGTTCCGCTGTGGCAGTTGCGCGTGCCGTGCTCATGTGGCTCCATTAGTCTGAAATGACAAACACACAATGCCGCCAACCGGTGCGCTTTTCAATGCCTTTTTTGATGAAAATTTCACGATGCAGGCAAAGCCCGCAAACGGGCTAGCTCTGGTAAACTATCCGCCTTCCTATTTTTCAGTGCGCCAGGCTTGGTGCGCGCCATTTTTTCAATTTAGTTTTGCTTTTATAGGCCGTTGGGCCGAGGAGTTTTGCATGTCGTCGAACAGCACACCCAAGGTGGGCGTGATCATGGGGTCTAAGTCTGACTGGCCCGTCATGGAGCACGCAGTGGCGATGCTGGAACAGTTGGGCGTGGCGTATGAAACGCGCGTGGTATCGGCTCATCGCACGCCTGACCTGCTGTTCGACTATGCCAAGAGCGCGGCTGAGCGCGGCCTACAGGTGATTGTGGCTGGCGCGGGTGGCGCGGCCCACTTGCCGGGTATGGTTGCTTCACAAACGCCGCTGCCCGTGCTGGGCGTGCCGGTAGAGTCCAAAGCCTTGAAGGGCCTGGATTCACTGCTTTCGATTGCGCAGATGCCGGGTGGTATTGCGGTAGGAACACTCGCAATTGGTAAAGCGGGGGCGACCAACGCCGGGCTACTGGCGGCACAAATCGTCGGCCTGCAAGATGCTGCGGTGCGCAGTGCGGTAGAAGCCTTTCGCGCTGAGCAGACCCAGAAAGTACTCGACAACCCAGATCCGCGCCCCGAGCCGGACGTTGAATAAGGAGGCTCGGTTATGACGTCTGGTATTACCAAGCATTCAGGCATGACCCAACGTATTGGCATTTTAGGCGCCGGTCAGCTTGGCCGTATGTTAGCGCTGGCAGGATATCCGCTGGGCAATCGCTTCACCTTCCTGGATACCACGGGCAACCCCAGTGCAGGCATCGGTGAGGTGATCATCGACCCCGATAACCAGCGCTTGGCCGAGTTCCTGGCTAACGTCGATGTGGTGACCTACGAGTTTGAACACTTGCCCGTTCAATTGGTGCGCGACATTGAACAGCACAAGCCGGTATATCCCAGCAGCCGGGCAATTGAAGTGTGCCAGAACCGTGTCGAAGAAAAGACGCTGTTTGATCGCTTGGGCATCCCCACGCCCGCCTACCGGGTCGTTGAGAGTGCCGAGCAGCTTGAAGCTGCCGCTCGCGAGCTTGGCTGCCCCGTGGTGGCCAAATCAGTCACTGAAGGCTACGACGGCAAAGGCCAAGCGGTGCTGAAGCATCCTGATCAAGCGCAGGACGCATGGGCGGCTATCGGCCACTCGCAGCTGGTCGTTGAGGCCTTCGTTGATTTTGTGCGCGAAGTGTCAATGATTGCTGTACGGGGTCGCGATGGCGAGGTGGTGTTCTATCCCATGGCGGAAAACCAGCACGTCGACGGCATTTTGCGCTACTCGGTCGCGCCGTTGCCTGACTTGGATGCCAGCGTTCAGCAAACCGCCGATAGCTACATTCGGGCACTGTTAGATGAGCTGGATTATGTGGGTGTACTGGCGCTGGAGTTATTTCAAACCCGTGACGGCAGCCTGCTAGCCAATGAAATGGCGCCACGCGTGCATAATTCAGGCCATTGGACCATGGATGGGGCCGTCACCAGCCAGTTTGAAAACCATCTGCGTGCGATACAGGGGCTGCCGCTAGGCGATACGCAAGCGATTGCGCCCACCTGCATGATTAACGTCATTGGCCGCGAAGGCGATAACGCGGCCATGCTGGCGCTTGCTAACACGCATCTGCACCGCTATGACAAAGCTGAGCGCGCCGGTCGTAAGCTTGCCCACGTCAATATCCTAGCGGCCAACCACGCCGAACTGCTTGAAAAAGTGCGCACATGTAGCGCTTTGATGCCGGAGGCGCCGTCGCCAGCGCTAAGCTTTACTGACAAGCTCTGATAGCAAACTGTAATAGCAAAAAGCCGCCTGCTAGCAACAGGCGGCTTTTTAGTGCTGGCGATTGAGCACTACTGATTAAGCTCTAATGATTGAGCGCTGCTGATCACTGACGCATTTAGCTCAACTGGCCACTCATTAGCACCCACAGCGCAATTAATGCGAAGTGACCGGGGTACCAGGCTAGCCATAAACGGCGCGGCATCTCCACGATGACGGTGGGAATATAGCGGGCCGCACCGGCGGCTAAAATCAGCACGATGACGCAGGTGCCAACGGTGAATGATTTGGCCATATCCGAAGCATTCATTTGCCCTGCAATCCAGAGCACTGGAAAGGCCGCTAGCCCCGCCCATAGGCGCGCTTGGAAATGGTTGCCTGCCTGATGTAATGCGTGCATCGCAAACATTAATAGCGGAATCAGCAGCAGCCCGTTATGACCGTATTCCACCCAAAACCCGAGTAAATACCAAACCGTCACACCGACCGCTGAACCGGCTAACAGCCAAGGTAACCCTAGCGTTTGCTGCTGATAGTGCTGCCAGCCTTGGCGGACTAACGTACCCAGCACTAGGCCACTGGCCAGGGTAAAGCAGACGTTTAAGATAAACGCGTCGGATGCACGGGGCATGACCATATAGGGCAACTGAGCAACCAGGCCAATCACTAAAATGCGGCGTGAATAGCGCAGCGGGTTACGCGTATTAAACAGCCCGTGCCAGGCCACCATCGCAGCGAAGAGTGGGAAAGCAATGCGGCCAATGGATGAACCTGCCCAACCTAAATCCCAATCACCCGGCAATACATAGCGCGTTAGATGATCGACGGTCATTGTGAACAGTGCTAACCATTGCCCCCAGCCAGTCCAATGGGATGACGGGCGCGAGCGAGTGTCTGGGTGAGTACCCGGTGAAAGAGCCATAAAACCTCCGTGTTGATCAACTGCAATGATACACAGACTCAGGCAGTTCTACCTAGTTCACTGAATTTGCTGCGTTTGAAAGGAGTGGGAATGGGCGGTAGCTGAGCGAGAATGTGCCGGCATTGTACTGCTTTAAAACGCGTCACCCCGGCATAGGCCGGGGTGACGATAGCACTTATTACTCGTTAAGCAGGAGACTACCCACTGAGTGCTGCGATTACTCTTCGCCGAAGTAGCGCGTAAAGATTTCGTCGTAGGTGCCGTCTTCTTGTACTTCAGCCAGCGCTTCGTTGAATTTCTCGGCTAGCGCTTCATCGCGCTGACGGAAGGCGATACCAAAGCCATCGCCGAAGTATTCCTTGGGTTCGCTAATGCGCTCACCGATCACCACATAGTCAGCGTCGTCGCTTTCAAGCAGCGTTGTTTTGCCAATCGGGAAGTCGAGGAAAACGATGTCCAGACGCTCGGCTTCCATGTCCAGCACCATGTCGTCAGCCGTAGAGTAGCGGCTGATTTCGGCGACGCTGCTAAAGTTGTCCGTGACGTAGTTATCTTGCAAGGTGCCGCGCTGAACGCCGATGGTCATGCCTTCCAGCGTTTCTTCATTCGCTTCGCTGATGTCCAGGTCGCTGGCGGCGAACCAGGCTGACGGCATAGTGATGTAGGCGTCAGAAAACAGCACCTGCTCACGACGCTCATCGTTGATGGTCATCGACGACATGATGGCGTCATAGTTGCGTGACATTAAGCCTGGAATAATGCCATCCCACTCTTGCTCGACCCATTCGCAGGTAACGCCCATGCGATCGCACAGCTCGTTGCCAAGGTCGATATCAAAGCCGGTAAGCTCGCCTTCAGCGGTGCGAAACTCCATTGGCTCATAGGGAACGTCTACGCCAATACGCACGTTATCGTAATCACGTGCTTGGGCGGAGGAGGCTGCGGCGATGGCTACGCCCAGAAGAGAAACCGTTACTAGTTTTTTCATTTTTCTACTCCGTAGAAAACAGGTTTACTAATTATCATCCCCTTTAACGTACCCCAGCTGGTGGCAGACGAAAAGAGGCAATTACTGCTATAAACCAACGCTTGTTTGACGGTGGTAGATTTAGGTTTGCTACTGCCACAAACTTATCAGGCCCAGGGGCTAGCATTGATTGATTACGGCGTTTGCGGCTGTAAGTGCGCCAATAGGCGTTTTTCTAAGAAACGGAAAAAGTACAAAATTCCGAACGTTAAGCACAGGTAGATTGCGGCGACAAACAGAAACGCATCGAACGGCGCGTAAAAACGCGCGTACACAAATCGAGCGGCACCGGTTAAATCCATCAGCGTTACTACGCTGGCAATCGCACTGGCATGCAGCATAAAGATAACTTCGTTGCCGTAGGCAGGTAGGGCACGACGAAAGGCGCTGGGCAAAATAATTCGCCGCATCATTAGGCTTTGTGACATGCCATAGGCGCGGGCGGCTTCAATTTCACCTTGCGACGTCGCTTTGATCGCACCGCGAAAAATCTCGGTGGTATATGCCGCAGTGTTCAGTGTGAAGGCAATCAACGCAGGGTAAAAAGCGCCGCGCAGTATGGGCCATAAAAAAGACTCTTGAATGCCGTCGATAAACACCACGCCGTAATAAATGATGTAAAGCTGAATCAGCAGCGGCGTGCCGCGAAATACGTAGGTAAATAGGTAAATCGGCAAACTAATCCATTTGTGCTTTGAGCTGCGCATAATCGCCAGCGGCACGGCAATAATCAGCCCCGCAATCAGTGATAAAAAGACCAGTTGTGTGGTGGTGGCCAAGCCTTCCCAGTAGTAGCCCAGCGTATTCGCGGTAAAAATGGTGTTGTCAGCGAGCAGGTCATTAAACCAAGTAGAAATATCAAGCATCTCACTGACCTCCAAAGCCGATGTCATAGCGTTTCTGCAAGCGCGCAAAAATCCATTCGGATACGCTGGCAATTAGCAGATAAACCACTGCGACGGGAATCAAAAAGGTAAACGGTTCGTGAGTGGCGCGGGAGGCTTCGGCGGCTACGCGAACCATATCGGTTAGGCCAATAACGGACACCAGCGCGGTGGTTTTCAGCAGTACCATCCAGTTATTCGATAGCCCTGGCAGCGCATGGCGCATCATTTGCGGGAAACGAATGCGTCTAAATACTAGGCTGCTACTCATGCCGTAGGCTTTACCCGCTTCAATCTGGCCGTTGTCGACCGCCATAAAGGCACCGCGAAAGGTCTCGCCCATATAGGCGCCAAAGATAAAGCCAATGGTCAGCACGCCGGCGGCGAAGGCATTGAAGTTAATATAAAGATCGATCTCGTAGTTGTAATAAAGCATGTCGCTAATAGCATTCACGCCAATTTGGCCGCCAAAAAAGAGCAGCATCATAAGCACGAGATCAGGCACGCCACGAATTAACGTAGTGTAAACAGTAGCCGTTCGCCTTAAAAACCAATTACGCGACATCTTTGCGGTGGCGGTTAGCAGCCCCAAAATAATCGACAGGAGTAACGATAGCACCGCCAACTGAATAGTGACGCCAGCCCCTTCGATCAGCCGGGGACCATAACCTTGTAAATCAAGCATGGTAAGCCTCGCAGATCAGTATTTGGGTGCTAAAAATTGTTTCAGACGCGCAGACTGCGGATTGCCAAGCACCTGATCCGGTGGCCCCGCTTCTTCCACTAAGCCCTGATGAAGATAAATAACCTGACTGGATACATCGCGAGCAAAGCTCATCTCGTGTGTCACCACGACCATCGTTCGGCCTTCTTCAGCCAAACCGTGCATGACTTTGAGTACGTCGCCGACAAGCTCAGGGTCAAGTGCAGAGGTGGGCTCGTCAAACAGCATGACTTCTGGGTCCATCGCCAGGGCACGGGCAATCGCGCCACGTTGCTGCTGACCACCTGACATTTGTGCGGGGTAAGCATTGGCACGTGCCGTTAAGCCAACCCGATCGAGCAAGGCGTGGGCATGCTCTAGGGCTTCTTTTTTGGGTTTTTTCAGCACATGGATTGGCGCTTCTATAATATTTTCCAGCAGCGTCATGTGTGCCCACAGGTTGAAACTTTGGAACACCATCGAAAGCTTGGCCCGCATCTGCACGACCTGCTTCCAATCTTCCGGCTCGCGGCCGTGTTTAGTTGTCTTAAAGCGGATTGACTCGCCGTGAACAATGAGTTCGCCATCGTCGGGCTGCTCAAGCAGGTTCATGCAGCGTAAAAAGGTACTTTTACCTGACCCAGAGGCGCCAATCAGTGTGATGACATCGCCCTTTTGGGCTTGCAGTGAAAGGCCTTTTAGGACTTCCGTATCGCCAAAGCGCTTTTTAATATTACGCACTTCAAGGGGCGTAGGCGTAGCGGCCATAACATTGGCTCCAGTACAGAGTTGCCGCAGCAACAGTAGGTTGTTTGGTGCGGCTGGCGCGAAAAAGGGGGCGATTCTATCAGGCTGGGTACGCTGCGCGCGCCCTAATTATGACATTAAGCATTCGACGCTGGTCGCTTTGCTTAATGGCCTGTGATCTTCTCGCCATTATTATTGTCAACATCGCTTACTTTCATACGGTTTTAAAGCCCATTTTTTCTCAGTTCTTTCGTGATGCTCTTAAAATTGTACTGATTTAAGATTGCGCTGAAATGGGTGCTACTAATAATGCTGCCCTAGCGCCCACTTCAACGTTGGCGTTAGGAAATACCACGCAAAGAGGCGTATCGCCTACTCGAAAATCACCCGCAGTGCCGTCTTGCGACAAAAGCGTACCGGGTTCGAAGCGGCTGAAATTGAGCGTGTCGTCGCCAAAACAGAGCTGGAAATCGTCAGAGTGGCGCATGAGTTCGTGGTGAACTTGAAAAAACACCATCTGTGACGCTGGCTTACCTGCTGGCTGATGACCTTCACTCAGTGATGTAAGCAGCGCACGCATGGGTGCCAGCGATGCCATGTCGTTTTGGCCAAAAGGTGCGACACGCCCCAGCTCAATAGTAAACGCCTGGGCTGCGTGATAATGCTTGCTGTAGTGAGAGAATGTCCAGCTGTGCTGATGTTGATGCAGCACTGCCTGCATGTCAGCCGCGGCGAACCAGCTCCACTGCGAAGGGGCGGTCGCTGATTGCGCAAAGGGCTCCACGACAAAGCGTGGGTAGCGACTGCCTCGAATGGCGGTATGAAGGTCGTAATGCAGCTTGGGGCGATCGGTATGGCGGGTATAAAAATGATCGACCGCGTCCATTAGTTCACGGGCGCGATCAGGTTCTGGGCCTTCAACTGTTAGCTCGCGGTTGAACAGGCGGTTTAAATTGGTGCTGAGAAAGCGCTGCTGAGTCTTAAGCGCAGGCAAATTGCCTAGAATGACTAACACGGGCGCGCCCAGCGTCGCGGTGCCAGCTTCCAAAGCGCTTAGCCACTCACCGATCAGCTCAACCGGCGCCGTTTCGTTGCCGTGGATCGCTGCTGAAAAGATGCAAGCGTGGGCATCAGCGCTTGGCTGATGAGGGGTGAGCTCCATAATGCCAGGCGCGTGTAAAGAATACGTTCCGCTTCTAAAAGCGCCGCTGCGAGAGGCGGGGGGCTGCCCGTCAAGCGACCAATCGAGCCAGTGGCCTAGCATTGTTGGTTCCTTCATCCGTGTGGTTGTCAGCATAACCGTGAGCCTAGGTTTAGCACGTTGAGCGGGTGTGACAAACCCATAGGTCGTTCGCGTGAAAAAGCCCAGTTTAATCATGAAACAATGAAAAAGCGCCCATGCTAGGCATGAGCGCTTTTTTTGCAGAAGGAATGTCAGGTTAGGCTGAACGCTGGCGCTTCATCTCTTGCTGATACTCGCTGGCGAGAGAGGTTTTTTGTTTGTCTTCAAGCCCACGCCCAGCCAACTGGAAGACTTCTTGCTCTTCTTCATCCAGGTGATGGGTCACTAAATGCTGCAGCTGTTTAGCATGGGTCAGCCAGTGAGTCGCGCTATATTCAGTCTCATCGAGCAGCTCTAATAGCTCGTCAATTTCATGGTGCTCAGCCACGCTGTGGCGCGCTTTTTCTTGGGTGAGATCAATGGCCATCATGGGGATATACAGCGCCCGTTCTTCCGCCGCTGCATGGCAGTGCAATTCAGCCCGCACCTGCTGATACAGGTTAGCGCGCTCTTCACTGTCGCCGTGAGTCTCAACTAACTGGGCGAGCAGGTCGCGCTGAATATCATGATCCTTGCGCAGGGCTTCAAAAATCGTCATTCCTAGCTCCTTGGAAACGTTTCAGGGGTTGGCATGACAAAGCTAGTGGTGGATGGCGTAAAGTGCAAGGTGACGCCGCTCGCTGGCGTCGTGGTTCTTGAACAAGTGGCGCAGTTGGCTATCGACAATTTGTTGATTGCGTTGAAGCGTAAACCCCCTCCTAATATGGTAAACCCCAACGCGTGGACGAAGACCCAATAGGAAATGGTGTGAAGCAACTAAAAAAAATCGGCAACCTGCAGGACTTTGAACGCGTAGCTCATAAACACTTACCTAGGCCGCTGTTTGGCTATGTGGCTAACAGTGCAGAAGAGGGTAAAACGCAGTTAGCCAATCGGCAGGCGTTTGATCGCTATGCCTTGCGGCCTAGAGCCCTAGTTGATGTTTCTGCAATCTCGATTGAAACTGAGCTTTTAGGCCAGCGCTATAGCGCGCCCTTTGGCATTGCTCCCATGGGGATTAGCGCCTTAACGGCTTACCGCGGTGATCTTGTGCAGGCGCGCGCGGCGGCTAAAGCCAAGCTTCCGATGATACTTAGCGGAAGCTCGCTTATCCCTCTTGAAACTGTTCAGAAGGATGGGCCCACCGACTGGTTCCAGGCTTATTTGCCCGGCACGCTTGATGAGATTGAAGCATTGCTTGCTCGCGTCGAGCGGGCGGGCTACCGCAACTTAGTGATTACGGTGGATTATGCCGTGCCACCTAATGGTGACAATAATCGCCGCAGCGGTTTTTCATCGCCGCTTCGGCCGAGTTTGCGGCTGGCCTGGGATGGCATTATTCGACCACGCTGGCTCTTCGGTACTTTTCTACGCACGCTCTATCATCACGGCATACCGCATTTTGAGAATAACTATGCCCAGCGGGGCATTGCGGTTATCTCCAAGAATGTCACTCGCGATTTCTCTGGCCGCACTCATCTCGACTGGAGCTACCTTGAGCGGGTGAGGGCGCTATGGCCAGGCAAGTTGATCGTCAAAGGGATTCTGCATCCTGAGGACGCACGGCGAGTTGAGGCGCTGGGAGGCGACGCTGTCATTGTGTCCAATCACGGTGGTCGGCAGCTCGATAGTGGTGTTGCGGCACTCGATGCGCTGCCTGATATTGTCCAGGCTGTGGAGCATATCCCGGTGATGGTCGATAGCGGTTTTAGACGCGGCACGGACATTATTAAAGCATTAGCGTTAGGTGCCCACTTTGTATTCATTGGCAGGCCGATTAACTACGCGGCAGCTTATGCAGGTGAGGCGGGCGTGACGCATGCATTGAATTTGTTGCGTGAAGAGGTTGTCCGCGATTTGGCATTAATGGGGGTGACTGATATTGGCCAGCTTGCACCTGAGCATTTGGTGGCCCGACCCTAAAATAGCGCGTGGGCCTTTAGGCGCACGCGCTTAGCGTCATTGCTCAGTCGTTCAGGCTCAGATCTTAAACCTATGTATTTAAAGCAAAGTATTTACAATATAAGTATTTAAAAATAAGTATTTAAAGCCTGAGCGCCGCGTTCAGTTTTAGACCGCAAGCTTATCGGCAATTGCCCGGCCCAGGCTTGCGGTGGTGCCTTGCCCGCCCACGTCGCGAGTAAGTACTTGGCTATCGCCTTCGCTGAGTACTTCCTCAATCGCCGTTACTATAGCGTCGGCGGCTTCCTTGTAGCCTAAGTGTTCAAGCATCATGGCACCTGACCATATCTGGCCAATAGGATTGGCGACACCTTTGCCGGCGATATCAGGTGCGCTGCCATGAACTGGCTCGAACAGGCTCGGGAATTTGCCTTCTGGGTTAATGTTGGCCGACGGTGCAATGCCGATAGTGCCGGTACAGGCGGGACCTAAGTCAGAAAGTATATCGCCAAACAGGTTGCTGCCCACCACCACGTCAAACCAGTCCGGATGAAGTACAAAGTTAGCGGTCAGAATATCGATATGAAATTTATCCACGGCAATCTCTGGGTAGCCTTTCGACATTTCGACTACGCGCTCATCCCAATAGGGCATAGTGATTGAGATACCGTTGGACTTGGTCGCCGAGGTCAGCTTTTTGCGTGGGCGTGTTTGGGCCAGCTCAAACGCATATTTCAGCACGCGATCGACGCCGATGCGGGTCATGATGGTTTCTTGAATGACGACTTCACGATCAGTGCCTTCAAACATCTTGCCGCCAACGCTTGAGTACTCGCCTTCGGTGTTCTCGCGAACTACATAAAAGTCGATATCACCCGCTTCGCGACCTGTTAGCGGGCTCTTAATGCCGGGCATCAGTTTGCAAGGACGCAGGTTAATGTATTGATCGAACTGGCGGCGGAATTGGAGCAATGAACCCCACAGTGATATGTGGTCAGGCACTTTTTCAGGCCAGCCAACGGCACCATAGAAGAGCGCATCGAAATCTTTTAGCTGCTCGAACCAGTCATCCGGCAGCATCTTGCCGTGTTCTAAATAGTAGTCGCAGCTACCAAATTCAAAGACGCTAAATTCAAGATCAATATTGAAACGCTTGGCAGCAGCTTCAAGCGCGCGAATGCCCTCAGGCATTACTTCGGTGCCAATGCCGTCGCCAGCAATGACCGCAATCGTATGAGCCATGGTAACTCCTTACATTGTTTGTTATTCAATATCAGTTCAGAGGTATGAATACTGAAACATAAAGCACTATCAGAACTGAGTGTAGCGGCTATTTGTTAAGAGATAATCAGGCTATTATTCAAGTTATTGTTGCTTGAAAGTAGAGAATAGCCGAGGTGTTAGATGGCTCAGTTGGATGATTTGGCTTTTTTTCAGCATTTAGCCCGTGCCGGGAGTTTAACGGCGACGGCGCGCGAGCTTGGCCTTTCGCTGTCAGCGGTGAGCAAGCGATTAAAAATATTGGAAGGACGTTTAGGCATTGAGTTGGCTGCCCGTACCACAAGGCGATTAACGCTGACGGCCGAGGGCGAACGCTATTTTGCACGTGGGGCACTGATTTTAGACGAGCTTGATGAACTGGAAAATTCATTGGGCGAGAGTATCAACCAGGCGCTTAGCGGCAGGCTACGCATTAACGCCACCTTTGGCTTTGGCCGTCGCCACATTGCTCCTTTGCTGTCACGTTTCTGTGCCCAGCATCCAGACGTAGAAGGGTGGCTCGAGCTCACCAACTTTCCGCTTAATTTGAGCGATCACGGTTTTGATATTGGCATTCGCATTGGCGAGCCTCCAGAGTCGCGCTTAGTCGCCCGGCGAATTTTAACGAATCGGCGCGTGCTCTGCGCATCACCTGCGTATATCGCCCAGGCACCAACGCTTCAAACGCCCGCAGACCTACAGCAGCATGCTTGCTTAGTGATCCGTGAGAACGACAGCGATTTTCCAGTGTGGCGCTTTGAGCAATGCGGTCAGCCTGCCAAGGTACAGTCGGTCAAAGTCAGCGGCCGGTTGGCAAGCAATGATGCGGAGGTGATCACCCGGTTAGCGCTGGATGGACACGGTGTCATGTTGCGTTCGTGGTGGGATGTTAATGAGCACCTTGCCAGCGGCGACTTAATGGCGTTACTGCCTAGCTGGCAAGGCGTACGAGCAGACTTTTACGCGGTGTTTGAGCAGCGCCGCCACGTGCCCGCCAGGCTGCGCGCCTTTATTGATTTTGCGCAACGGGAAATGGTCGGGCGAGTGTCGGCACTGCCAGAAGAAACGATTAGCGGTCCGGGCACGAATCGCCCTGAGTAACCTCGATGAGCTCATCGGTCGGGAAATCGAGCTCTGCCGCACGCTGTTGTAGACGCGCTTCTGTCGCACTATCCATTTGCGGTGTGCGTGACAAAATCCACGTCTAAGATGTTGTAACCGCCGTAAATTAGTCGCAGGTAACGGTTGAACGATCGCTATTGCGGGCGAGCACGCGAAGGCGTGAAGCCAGCATATCGCGGTCGAGGTAGGTGCCCTGCAAATGGCGTGCGCCGCTGTTGGGGTCGAACTCACGACGACCATGAAGCACACGGCGATTATCAAACGCCACCATCTGCCCCGGGCGAAGCGTGAACTCTAACTGATGTGCTTCGCTGTGAAACAGCTTCCACAGTAGAGCGTAAGCGCTGTACCAAGCTTCCATCTGCTCCACGGGTAGATGAAGGGCGTCGCGAATCCAGTTATTTAGGCGCATCTCAACAAGGTTGCCGGCGCAATCCAGTGTGATCACTGGCGCCCGCATAGAAATATCGTGGGTTTCATCCTGGAAGCGGAAATCAATCGGTGTCCCGCTGAGAATGGCTAACGCCGCCGGGTCTTTCTGGCGTAGGGCTTCGACGACGCGGGCACCATCCGCAAACAGTGATTCGCCACCGTTGGCGTCGTTTTGCAGGCAGTAGAGCAACTGAATATCCGGCGGTTGGCGCCAGTTGGGCAAATCGATATGCAGGGGTAACCCGACCGCAGTATAAGCCGCGTTGTTGGGGTTGGGTTTTGAGCGCACATCGAAGCGAGCGCCAAAGTTGGTGGCACGCAGCGGCCCAATGCGCTCAGCTAAACGGCTCACTTCCTCTTCTACCAAGGGGCCATCCGTCATTAGTGCCAGCCCATCGCGTAGCATGGCGGTGAGCCAGGCTTTCTCACCTTGAGGCGTTAAAAAATCGCTGTGACTGATACGCTCAGGCGCAAAGTTATCATTCCACGCGATGCTGCTGGGTACCGCTGAACTCAGGCTTGCTTCTGGGCGGCGTTGATATAGCCAGCCGCAATGAAACGCGCTGGCATGCCCATCCGGCCAGTTCAGGTGCAGGTGGCCATCCCGTAGCGCAACGCTTGGCGGCTTAGAAATCGCTTCAAGTGGCAGATAGAGCCTTTCGCGTGTCTGCGGATGACGGCAGGCATGGCAGGCGCAGTGATCGCGCAACCAGAGTAAGGGCAGAGTGGTTTGCTGGCCATCTTGCCACTCAAGTGAGACGCCATATTGGACGAGTGCCGCCTGGGTGAGTGCAGGCCCGGCTTGGTAGGGGGTTAATTCGCCCATGTCTGGGGCGTGAACATTGCTCGTTATTGTCGAAGGTATCGTTTGTATTGCGCTGTTCATTAAAACTCCAGATGACTCCCTTGACGGAAATGTCTAGGGGGCGGTGCATTACTGTTATTTAGGATGAAGGAGTAGCCGCGTCAGTGACAAACGATTAATCTGACCCCTAAGACATCGTTTTACTTATAGGTTGCTTTTTCATGGGTCAATTACCGCCGTTGTTATGGCTGCAGGCCTTTGAGTCTGCGGCACGTACATTGAGTTTTACCGCCGCAGGTAACGAGCTAGGCGTCACTCAGGCTGCCATCAGCCAGCGTGTTAGGCTGTTGGAGGATCGCGTAGGTCAAAAATTGTTTGTGCGCCATGCCCGTAGTTTGACGTTAACGCCCGCCGGGCAGGCATGGATGCCGAGTATTCATGATGCTTTCATGCGCATTAGTGAAGGCACGCTAGAAGTCTTTGGCAGCACCACTGAGCAGCCGGTCACGATACGCACGACACCGGTGATTCAGCAGTCCTGGCTGGCTCCGCGCTTAATTGCTTTCCACCGTGCCTATCCGCAGGTGGCCGTTCGCTTGGTAAGTGCGATCTGGCCGGATGACTTCGGCCCCGAAGGCGCTGACATTGAAATTCGTTACGGCAAAGGGGAATGGGCCGGTGTTGATATGCAGTCGCTAGGTGAGGATCAACTGCAGCCGGTTTGTTCGCCTGCGCTGGCTAAAACACTGGCGTCACCAAGCGATTTGGCTGGGCATACATTGCTTCATGCAGCAGGGTTTGGCATTGGCTGGTCAGGTTGGCTTCAGGCCGCAAACGTAGCGGATATGGAAGCACGGTGTTGGTCAATAACCTGCGATAACCAGGTGATGACGCTGGTATTAGCTAGCCAGGGTGGAGGTGTCGCGCTTACCCATCGACGTTTAATGGAACGACGCACGGACCTGGTCGCTCCCTTTGCGCTTAGCGTAGTGAGTGATGAGCGCTTTTGGTTAGTGCGCCCTAATCGTCGTCACGTAGATGAGGATGCTGCCTTGGTTTGGGCGTGGCTGGTTGAGTCACGTTAAGCTGCTGTTAAAACTGGATTGGTGCGCTGGTGGTCGGCATCATTTTTCCAATGCGCTTGCCATTTTGGTGCAACCGTGAAGAATGATGCATTTTCAATGCTAAAAAAGGCGTCTGATATATGGAATTTTCTCTTGCAGCGCTAGTGGATCGTGGCAATGGACTGCTGTGGGGCAGCGTACTGGTTTACTTATTGATTGGTGCTGGCATCTACTTCACCGTTATGACCCGCGGTGTTCAAGTTCGTTATTTTGGCCATATGTTTAAGCTGCTGCGCAGCTCCCGCGAATCAAACGGCGGTATCTCTTCGTTTCAAGCACTTTCAACCAGCTTAGCGGCGCGAGTCGGTACGGGTAACCTTGCTGGCGTGGCCGTCGCGATCTATTTTGGTGGCCCCGGCGCCATTTTCTGGATGTGGATGACCGCGATGGTCGGCATGGCAACCAGCTTTGTAGAGTCAACGCTGGCTCAGGCGTATAAAACCGACCATGGTGATAATACCTTTCGCGGTGGCCCGGCCCGCTATATTGAAAAAGGGCTTGGCTTACGCTGGTTGGCGATGCTGTTTTCGATTTGTTTGATTATTGCGTTTGGATTGGCGTTTAACAGTGTTCAGGCCAACTCCATCGCCCAGGCGATGGAACAGGCATTTGCCATTCCCACCTGGGCCATGGGGTTAGTCTTGATGGCGGTGGTCGCACCGATCATTTTTGGTGGTTTAAAGTCGATCGCCAAAGTAGCTGAATTGGTTGTACCGCTGATGGCGTTGCTTTATCTGGTGCTAGCGCTGGTCGTGGTGGGGTTGAATATCAGTGAATTTCCCGCCGCGATCATGACGATTTTGCGCAGTGCTTTTGGTCTTGAGCAAGCAGCCGGCGGTGCCGTTGGTTACGCCGTTTCTCAGGCGATAATGAACGGTATTCAGCGCGGACTCTTCTCTAACGAGGCGGGTATGGGCTCTGCACCCAACGCGGCGGCAACGGCCTCTACGCGTCCCGACCACCCTGCCGCGCAGGGGTTTATCCAAATGCTGGGGGTGTTTTTAGATACCCTCGTCATCTGCACGGCAACGGCGGCTATCATCATTATGGCCGGGCCAGAGCTAATGTCAGGTGATGAGAATAATGGCATTCAGCTAACCCAAATGGCGCTATCTAGCCACGTAGGCGACTGGGGCGGTATGTTTGTCGCGGTGGCGATTCTGCTGTTTGCGTTTACGTCGGTTATTGCCAACTACTCTTACGGTGAGTCTAATATTGAGTATTTAGCCGGACGCCGTGCCCCTATAGCCATTATGATTTATCGCTTTGCGGTACTGGCGATGATTATGGTGGGTTCGATGGCCAGCCTTGGCGCCATCTGGAACTTCGCTGACCTCTCAATGGGGATGATGGCGATTATTAACTTGGTGGCCATTTTGATGCTATCGCCGGTAGCTTTCTCACTTTTACGTGACTACGAAGTGCAGCTGAAAGCGGGTAAAGAGCCGGTATTTGACCCAAGCCATTTCCCTAAGCTGGTCAATAAAGTTGATCCAAAGGCTTGGCCGAAAAAGTAAAAAGGAGGTTGTCGTCATGGCTCGGCCTGAACTACTCGAACAGATTTATACGATCGTTGATCAGATTCCGCCGGGCCGTGTCACCACCTATGGCCGCATTGCTAAAATGACGGAAGGCGCGACCCCGCGCATGGTGGGCTCGGCGATGCGGCATCTGCCGGATGGCCATCAGTTGCCTTGGCATCGCGTGATTGCGGCGTCGTTAAAGCTTGCTGATCATGGTGGGGCTGAGCGTCAGCATCAGAAACTACGCGATGAAGGTGTATTATTTGATGCTAAGGGGCGGGTGCCTGCCCATCTCGTTTGGCCCGATTGAGTAAAGCCATGCTGCTTGCTAACAACAACGCCGCCCAATGGGGCGGCGTTGTTGTATTCGGCTTAGCGATCAAGGCGTGGTGCGGTCATTCACTCTTCTCATTCACTCTTCTGACTTACCGCCGGATTTCCACGACCAGTCACGCCAGCGTAGATCGAACAAATCTTTACGACGGTCTTTCAAATTCGTCACTGAGCCTTCAGCGCGCACGACCGTGAGGCGTGTGAGATCCAAATCAGAGAAGAAGATCATCTCTGTATTGGGCGTCGTTTCCGCCAGCACCGCATCGTGCGGGAAGGCGAAATCGGAAGGCGAGAAAACCGCTGACTGAGCGTATTGAATGTCAAGGTTTTCAATCGAAGGCAGGTTGCCAACGCTGCCGCAGAGCACCACGTAGCACTCGTTTTCAATCGCCCTTGCCTGGGCACAGTGACGCACGCGCAGGTAGCCGTTTTTAGTGTCGGTCCAGAAGGGCACGAACAGGATGTCCATGTCTTGATCGGCCAGCAGGCGACCCAACTCTGGGAACTCCACGTCATAGCAAATCAAGATGCCTACGCGGCCTGCGTCCGTATCAAACACCTGAAGCTCATCACCACCCTCTATCACCCAGTCGCGGCGCTCTTGAGGGGTAATATGCAGTTTGGCCTGACGCTCAACGCTACCATCACGGTGGAACAGGTAAGCGATGTTATAGAGCCTGTCATCGTCACCGACTTCTATCATCGAGCCGCCAACAATGTTGATGTTGTACGAGACCGCCATACGCGATAGCTCGAGCTTAAATCGCTCGGTGAAACCGGCCAAAAAGCGAATAGCGCCCATTTGATCCTTCTGGGCATCGCGGTCTTGAAGACCCATCAGCGGTGCATAGAACAGCTCGGGAAAGACCGCAAAATCACTCTGATAGTCGGAGAGGGCATCAACAAAGTATTCGATCTGCTGAAGGGCGGCTTCTACCGAGGAGAACTCACGCATCTGCCACTGCACGGCACCTACACGCACTTGAGTCGGCTTGTTGTCGAGCACGCTGTCGGCGGGCTCAAATAAGATATTATTCCACTCCAGCAAGGTAGCGTAGCCGCGAGACTGCTCATCTTCCGGTAGGTATTTACGCAGCAAGCGCTTTACCTGGAAATCATTTGCCTGTTGGAAAGACAAAATCGGGTCATAAATCTCTTTGCGTGAGACTTTATCAATATATTGAGCGGGCGTAAGTTCATCGGCATGCTGGTGGTAGCCTGGGATACGTCCACCGGCAAGAATTGACCGCAGGTTCATCGAACGGCACAGCTCTTTACGTGCTTCGTAAAGACGTCGTCCTAGGCGATAACCCCGGTAGTCGGGATGAATCAGCACGTCTAGCCCGTACATAGCATCGCCATCCTCGTCGTTGAGGATAATTTCGCGATGACCAATAAGATCGTCATACTTGTGCGGGTTCGAAAACTCGTCGTAATCGACCTGAACCGTTAGGGCTACACCGACCAGAATACCATCATCTTCAATGGCGATTTGGCCATCAGGAAACTCCTGAATGAGCTTATCGATCGTGCGCTTTGGCCAAGCACCGCCAATATCGTGATAGACCGCGTCCATCAAGGTCTTGAGCTGATCGTAGTCATCGCTCATTAGGTTGCGCAGATTAAGATGCAGCTCTTCCAGGGACATATTAGGGCTTCCCAGCGTCAGAAATAAACGACCATTCTAGCATTATCGAGCGCGGCTCGACTTATCGGAGGTTAAATCACGTGTGAACGGACGGGTCAGCGTTTGCGCCATGATCACGCCCGCCAGAATCAGCAGCCCTCCCGTCAGATGGAAACTGGCCACCTGCTCGCCTAAAAAAACCATCGCAATCAGAGCGCTAAATAGCGGCATCAAATTGATGAAAATACTTGATTGATTGGCGCCGATTTGACGCACCGCACGCATCCATAAAAAGGTGGTAATTACGGAAGCAGGAATACCCGCATAGAGTATTAGCCCAATGTTTTGCCCATCGATGGGCGTCATTGGACCCATCAAGTACGGTGGTAGCAAGAACAAAACGGCAAAACAAACCTGCGCATAGAGCATTACCCAGGGCGGTAAGTTCATCGACCAGCGTTTGAGCATAACGCCATACAGTGCGTAGCAGGTGGCCGCCACGACCATTAGCGCATCTCCTAGCGCGACCTGTAAATGCAGCAGTGACAGCGGGTTGCCACGCCCCAGCAGTACCGTAACGCCGACAAATGCCAGCACGCCGCCGATGATGCCCCCAAGGGTGGGTGGCTCGCGAAGAATTAGTGCACTTAGCAGCACCGTTAACAGCGGCACCATTGCAGCTAGAATGCCCATATTAGTCGCGGTAGTCGTTTCTGCCGCGACATAGGCAAGCCCTTGCCATAGCCCCATACCGAGCAGCCCTAGCAGTGCAAGCTTAGGCCATTGGCGGCTAATCTCCGCGCGGTGTCGCAGCACTGTTGGTAGTACAAAGGGCGTCATTACCGCCAGTGCTAATAACCAGCGTAAAAAAGCGATGCTGCTCGGTGCAATGGCACCTACGCTAAGCTGATTAATGGTCATGTTGCCCGACCAGATGAGCACGGTAGCGAGCGGCGGTAAAAAGTAAATCAAGGGCATAGCAACGTTTCCTTATCGTTAGCCGGGTAATGTGCCGTGAATTCATACGCTGGGCAAGCGATTGGCAGACGTTAGCGGGACTATACGTGATGATCAGGATGTCATACGCTTGTTTGAATAATGTCGTCTAATAATATCTGGAGAAACCTGATGACCCGTGAACCCGCCTATCCGCATCTTTTTCGCCCGCTAACCATTGGCCATTTAACGTTGCCCAATCGCGTATTAATGGGCTCAATGCATACCAATTTGGAAGAAGCGCCTGACGGCTTTTCACGCTTAGCGGCGTTTTATGCGGAGCGGGCGCGGGAAGGGGTTAGCCTCATTGTGACGGGAGGGATTGCTCCCAACGCTGAAGGCGCGGTATTTCAGGGTGCACACGCGCTGACCCATGACGCGCAGCTGTCGGAACATCGTCAGGTAGTGGATGCGGTGCACGCAGAGGGCAGCCATTTATGCATGCAAATTCTTCACGCCGGGCGCTATGCCTATTCGCCGGATTTAGTCGCTCCTTCGGCTATTCAGGCACCGATTAATCCTTTTATGCCCCGGGCGCTGAGCAGCGACGAGGTCGAACAGCAGATAGCCGATTACGTTCGTTGCGCCCAGCTTGCACAACGGGCGGGCTACGATGGCGTTGAAGTGATGGGCTCGGAAGGCTATCTGATTAATCAATTTATCTGCCAGCGGACCAATCAGCGTGACGATGAATGGGGCGGGCCGTTTGCGAACCGGATGCGCTTTGCCGTTGAAATTGTCCGTCGCGTACGTGCTGCGGTGGGGAAACGCTTTGTGATTATCTTCCGTCTCTCGATGATTGATTTGGTTGAAGACGGCAGTACCTGGGAAGAAGTCGTCACGCTGGGGCAGGCGATTGAAGCTGCCGGGGCCGATGTGATCAATACCGGTATCGGCTGGCATGAAGCAAGGGTGCCAACCATTGTGACGAGCGTTCCGCGGGCGGCCTTTACCGA
Organism: Halomonas sp. AOP5-B2-8; assembly: GCF_052376475.1. Classification (NCBI taxonomy): domain Bacteria; kingdom Pseudomonadati; phylum Pseudomonadota; class Gammaproteobacteria; order Oceanospirillales; family Halomonadaceae; genus Halomonas; species Halomonas sp. AOP5-B2-8. Next base: position 469,982 of record NZ_JBQSVS010000002.1, read on the forward strand.
GGTCACCCGGCGCATTAAGTCGGCGCTAACGATTCCGCTCATTACCACCAACCGGATCAACATGCCGGACGTTGCCGAGCAGGTGCTGGCGCAAGGCCATGCCGACATGGTGTCTATGGCGCGGCCCTTTCTGGCGGATGCGGCCTGGGTGAGTAAGGCGCAGGCAGGCCAGGCCGAGCAGATTAATACCTGCATTGCCTGTAACCAAGCCTGTTTGGACCATACCTTTGCAGGAAAGCTGACATCCTGCTTGGTTAATCCTCGTGCCTGCCATGAAACGGAGCTAATCATTGCGCCGGCACAGGCGCCCAAGCACATCGCCGTTGTGGGTGGTGGGCCTGCAGGGCTTGCCACTGCGGTGACGGCGGCCAGTCGCGGGCATCGCGTGGTGCTGTTTGAGCGGCGTAGTGAATTAGGCGGTCAGTTTAACTATGCGCGTAAAATTCCTGGTAAAGAGGAGTTCAACGAAACGCTGCGCTATTACCAAGGCATGCTTACTAAATATGCAGTAGAGGTGCGCTTGAACACCACGGCCACGGCGCAAGCGCTAGCGGGCTTTGACGAGGTGGTGCTGGCTACGGGGGTTCAGCCTCGCGAGCTAAGCTTGCCAGGTTACGACCATGCCTCGGTGCTTAGCTACGCTGAGGCAATTGAGTCTCCTGGTCGGGTAGGGCGTAGAGTGGCGGTGATTGGCGCAGGAGGCATTGGTTTTGATGTCGCTGAGCTGTTAGCACATCAGGGGCACGCTGCGCTGGATATCGATGCCTGGTGCGACGAGTGGGGCGTTGATTTAGCCGTCGGCGAGCGAGGTGGATTAAAGGCTCCCACGCCGCCAGAGGTTCCCCGCGACATTGTGATGTTGCAGCGTAAAACGTCTAAACCGGGTAAGTACTTGGGTAAAACAACGGGCTGGGTGCATCGCGCTTCGCTTAAACAGCGTGGCGTGAAGATACTAACCGGCTGTGAGTATCTCAATATCGACGATGCTGGTTTGCATATCCGGCGAGACGGCGTTGATCAACTGCTTGCGGTGGATAGCGTGGTGGTGTGCGCCGGTCAGGAGTCCGTGCGTGATTTATTGACTCCCCTAGAGCTGGCAGGAGTGGCGGTACATATTATCGGCGGTGCTGATGAAGCCAGCGAGCTGGACGCCAAACGCGCTATTGAACAGGGCACTCGCTTAGCGGCGCTGTTATAGCAATACAAGTATGAGGGCGTATTTATAAGAAAGTGCTTAAAAAGCGCGGGTGACGTTAGCCTATAAATGGCGATAGACTAAATGATCCGTTAATAAGGGATTTCTTGGCCTATTTATTAAGCGTAACTAGGCATTAAAGGCGCTGGTGGCACCCAGCCTGCGCCGTAAGATCGCCAGATATAAGGACAAGCGTCATGACCTCGGAGTGTAGCCCGCGTTTTTTAGCCAGTGATAACACCTCAGGTATTTGCCCAGAGGCGATGGAATATTTGCTTGAAGCCAACCGTAGTGACGATCTGGCCTATGGTAACGATCTTTGGACGGCCCGTGCCGCAGACCGTTTCCGCGAGATGTTTGACTATGACTGTGACGTTTTCTTTGTTTTCAACGGCACGGCCGCCAACTCGCTGGCGCTTTCGGCAATGGGGCGCAGCTATCACAGCGTTATTTGTCATGAGCTGGCCCATATCGAAACGGATGAGTGCGGCGGCCCTGAATTTTTCTCCAACGGTGCGAAGCTGCTGACCTCGCCAGGTGCTAACGGCAAGCTAACGCCTGAAGGTATCGAGGCGCTGGTCACTAAGCGAAGCGATATTCACTATCCAAAGCCAAAAGTCGTATCGCTGACCCAGGCAACCGAGGTGGGAACGCTGTACTCCCGCGAAGAACTCATGGCCATTCGTGCCATTGCCGATAAACACGACCTGCGCCTGCATATGGATGGGGCACGCTTTGCCAATGCCTGTGCAAGCCTCAATGCCTCGCCAGCAGAGCTAACGTGGCAGGTCGGCGTAGACGCGCTGTGTTTCTCGGGGACTAAAAATGGCTTGGCATTTGGCGAAGCCATTTTGTTTTTTAATCGTGAGCTTGCCGAAGATTTCTCTTACCGTTGTAAGCAGGCTGGCCAATTGGCTTCTAAGATGCGCTTCGTATCGGCGCCGTGGCTAGGGCTGCTAGAAAGCGGCGCCTGGTTAACCAATGCCCAGCATGCGAATGCCATGGCGCGCTATTTGTCGGAAGGGCTGCAGGCGCTGCCAGGCGTATCGCTGATGTTTCCGACCGAGGCTAACAGCGTGTTCGTTGAGTTGCCACCCCCGGCGATTGAAGCGTTGAAAGCCAAGGGATGGACCTTCTATACCTTTATTGGCGCAGGCGGCGCCCGCTTTGTCTGTGCTTGGAACACCACCGTCGAACTGCTTGATCAGCTTTTAGCCGACGTGAACGAGGTAATCGCTTAGCTCGCATTGTATGGTTTTAGCCGCTGGGCGCCGAACCGATTAGGGCGTGATCTGCTGAATGGCGCTGGTAAAGCCCATCAGTGACATGTCCATGTCAAGGCGCTGGCCGTCTGGATCGATGGCGCTTACGGTCGCGGTTGAGCCGCCGCGCAGTTGCTGCAACATGCTCGGTTCCAGCGGCAGATCGGCGCGACAGCCCTGTTCTTGGCAGAACTGGTAGGGGAAGCCGACCGGCTCGTTGTTATCCATCTGCAGCTGCATGCCTGCCGCTAGGTTCACCCCTAGCGGCAATACAAAGGCCATCACCGGGCCATCTATCTGAGCCGAGTGGCCGACCATCGCCCGCATCAGGGGTTCATTGCTGTTTGGGTTGTTGATGATTTGGCTCATAGTGCAGCCCTGCTGCTGACTGGCTTCGGTGGGGCAGTTCACTTCCCAGTCCTGAAAGCGCTGTGTGTCGACGTTCTGGGCGTTCTGCTGGGCCAGGGCCGTTGACGTGGCGGTAGCGGCGAACAGTGGTAATAAAGCGGTCATCAGCGCGCGACGAATTTGCATGAATTCTTATCTCCTAGGATTGAACGGGCCTTCAAAAAGGGCGGCTCAAAGCGGTTGCCGTCAAGTGATTAAAGGTTACCTATATTCGAACATGTTACAAGCTCAGGGTTCCAGCGTCGCGTTTAGACGTTGGCCGCTACGTCTCGGCTGCTTTTAATCTTTTCGACCCTCTAGCGTTGAAGGTTTTAGTCATCACTTTTTGCTAATACTGACTACGCTAAAAAAGCGACACCTCGTTTGGCACGCCGTTGCGAAACACATGGCTTGGCGGTGACTGTCCGGGGATGGGCCACAGGAGAGTGCCATGAGCATCTTTGACCACGTTCAAGACCGTTTTTCCCGCGTCCAGCAAGAAGACATGAGCCTGGAAGAGTATTTGGCGCTGTGTCGCCGTGAGCCAGCGGTGTATGCCAGTGCTGCCGAGCGCATGCTGGAAGCGATTGGCGAGCCTGGCGTAGTGGATACTGCTAAGGACGCGCGGCTATCGCGTATTTTTTCCAATAAAGTTATCCGCCGTTATCCTGCCTTTGCCGAGTTTCACGGTATGGAAGACGCCATCGAGCAAATTGTGGCGTACTTTAGGCATGCGGCTCAGGGGCTTGAAGAGCGTAAACAGATTCTCTATTTACTCGGCCCGGTGGGCGGTGGTAAGTCCTCGCTAGCGGAGCGCCTTAAGCTGCTCATGGAGCGCATTCCGTTTTATGCCATTAAAGGCTCACCGGTTTACGAGTCGCCGCTGGGGCTGTTTTCCCCGGAAGAAGATGGCGAGCTATTAGAGAAAGAGTATGGGATTCCACAGCGTTATTTACGCAGCGTTATGTCACCTTGGGCTGCAAAGCGCCTAAAAGAATATGGCGGCGATATCTCTCAGTTTAGAGTCGTGCGTTTATATCCTTCGCGTCTTCATCAGATCGCTATTTCTAAAACCGAGCCCGGTGATGAGAACAATCAGGATATCTCGTCACTGGTAGGTAAGGTTGATATTCGTCAGTTAGAGCTTTATTCCCAGGATGACCCTGATGCCTATAGCTTTTCCGGCGGCCTGTGCCGCGCTAATCAGGGGCTGATGGAGTTTGTTGAGATGTTTAAAGCGCCTATCAAGGTGCTTCATCCCTTGCTCACCGCAACGCAGGAAGGCAATTACAACCCTACCGAAGGTATGGGGGCGATCCCGTTTGATGGCGTCATCTTAGCCCACTCTAACGAATCTGAGTGGCAGGCTTTTCGTAATAACCGCAACAATGAGGCGTTCCTCGATCGGGTCTATATCGTTAAGGTGCCGTACTGCTTGCGGGTTTCGGAAGAAATCAAAATCTATCAAAAGCTGCTTGAAGATTCTTCGCTTAACGCCGCCCCTTGTGCGCCGGACACGCTTCGCATGCTGGCGCAGTTCTCTGTGCTTTCGCGGCTTAAATCACCGGAAAACTCCAATATCTATTCCAAGATGCGCGTCTATGATGGTGAAAACCTGAAAGACACCGACCCGCGTGCTAAATCGATTCAGGAGTACCGCGACGCGGCCGGTGTGGACGAGGGCATGCAGGGGCTTTCTACCCGCTTTGCGTTCAAAATTCTGTCTAAAGTGTTCAACTTTGACAGTGTCGAAGTGGCAGCTAATCCGGTGCACCTACTCTACGTACTGGAACAGGCGCTAGAGCGCGAACAGCTGCCGTCGGAGGCATTTGAGCGCTATTTAGGCTTTATCAAAGAATTTATGGCGCCTCGCTATGTGGAGTTCATTGGTAAAGAAATTCAGACTGCCTACCTCGAATCCTATAGTGAATATGGCCAGAACATCTTTGATCGCTATGTCACCTATGCCGATTTCTGGATTCAGGATCAGGAATATCGTGACCATGAAACCGGCGAGCAACTCAATCGCCAATCGTTGAATGAAGAGCTAGAGAAAATTGAGAAACCTGCAGGGATTTCGAACCCGAAGGACTTCCGTCATGAGGTGGTTAACTTTGTGCTGCGGGCTCGGGCGCAAAATAACGGCATGAATCCGAGCTGGCAGTCTTACGAAAAATTGAAAGGCGTTATTGAACATAAAATGTTCGCCAATACGGAAGAGCTGCTGCCGGTGATCTCTTTTAATGCCAAGGCTTCCCGGTCAGATCAGAAAAAGCACGAAGATTTTGTGGCAAGGATGGTCGAGCGCGGCTACACCGAGAAACAGGTTCGACTGTTATCCGAATGGTATTTGCGTGTACGCAAGTCTCAGTAAGGGGCTGCGCTTAAGAGCCGCGCTTACGTTGTACGCTTAAGGAGGTCGTATGACCTACTTTATTGATCGAAGACCAAACGCTAAACATAAAAGCGCGGTTAACCGGCAGCGCTTTTTAGAGCGCTACCGTAAGCATATCAAGCGATCGGTTGAGGAGGCCGTTAACCGCCGCTCAATTACCGACATGGAGCGCGGGGAGAAAATTTCTATTCCGGCGAAGGATATATCTGAGCCGGTCTTCCAGCATGGCCCAGGCGGTGCGCGGCATATCGTTTCGCCCGGTAATAAGGAATATATCGCCGGCGATAAGATTAGCCGACCAAAGGGTAAGGGGGATGGCAACGGAAATGGTGAAGGGGGGGCGTCGAACCAGGGCGAGGGCGTTGATGAGTTTGCTTTCACCCTTAGTCGTGAGGAGTTTTTAGAGTTTGTTTTCGATGGTCTGGAATTGCCCCACCTGCAGCGCAAGCCGCTTAAGTCATTGGAAGAAGTCAAAATGGTGCGGGCGGGGCTTTCGCGCGATGGGGTTCCTTCACGTATCAGCATTACCCGCTCGATGCGTGAAGCGTATGCCAGGCGTATTGCGATGCGGGCGCCCAATAAACGAGCGCTTAAGGACGCGGTTGAGGCACTGAATGCCGAAGAGCGTAAAGACTCAGTACTGCGCAATCCTGCCCGTATCACTGAGCTAAAAGCCGAGATCGAGCGCTTGGAAAAGCGTATTGCCAGCGTGCCTTTTATTGACACTTATGACCTGCGCTATCACCAGCTCAGCGCACAGCCGCAGCCCTCTAACCAAGCGGTGATGTTTTGCGTCATGGACGTTTCCGGCTCGATGACCCAAAACCACAAGGATATTGCCAAGCGCTTTTTCCTACTGCTCTACCTGTTTTTGGAGAAACACTATGAGAAGGTTGAGCTGGTGTTTGTACGCCATCACACGGCCGCCAGGGAAGTAAGCGAAGAGGAGTTTTTCTACTCACGTGAAACTGGCGGCACGATTGTTTCCAGCGCGCTAAACCTCGTCAATAAAATCATCGAGAAGCGTTATCCCACTAGCCAGTGGAATCTATATGTAGCGCAGGCCTCCGATGGCGATAATTGGGATGATGATTCGAATATCTGTCGCGATTTGCTGATTAAGCAGCTAATGCCTCAGTTGCAATACTATGCCTATGTTGAAATTACCCCCCACGATCATCAATCGCTATGGCATGAGTACGAGAGCGTGGTCAATGAGTTTCCCGATCGGTTTGCGATGCGGAAAATTGTGGAAGCGGGCGATATTTATCCAGTCTTTCGCGAGCTGTTTAAGCGTCGCTTAAGCCAGTCCTAAGACCTTATATCGAGGCTAGGGACCGCGTGTAGAGGAGTGGGCTATGAGTGCGACTCGCAAACGCAGGCCGATTGCCACCGGCTCAGATTGGAACTTCGCTGTGCTGGAGCGCTTCGATGCACAGCTGGCCAGGCTCGCCGACGAGTATCGGCTGGATACTTACCCTAATCAGATAGAAGTGATCACCACTGAACAAATGATGGATGCCTACGCAAGCGTAGGGATGCCGGTTGGCTACCATCACTGGTCGTTTGGTAAGCAGTTTTTAGCGGTTGATCAAGCCTATAAACGCGGCCAAATGGGCTTGGCCTATGAGCTGGTGATTAACTCTGACCCCTGCATTGCCTATTTGATGGAAGAAAATACGCTGATGATGCAGGTGCTGGTGATGGCGCATGCCTGCTACGGGCATAACTCTTTTTTTAAAGGCAATTACCTATTTCGAACCTGGACCGACGCCTCATCGATTGTCGATTACTTGGTGTTCGCTCGACGCTACATCAATCAGTGTGAAGAGCGTCACGGTGTGCAAGCCGTCGAGCAGTTGCTGGATGCCTGCCATGCGCTCCAAAGCTACGGTGTGGATCGCTACAAGCGGCCTTCGCCTATCTCTGCTCAAGAGGAAGCTAAGCGTCAAGATGAGCGAGAGGCCTACCTACAAACCCAGGTGAACATGCTCTGGCGCACCATTCCGGGATTGCCGGAGGGTGGCTCGCCGCTACTGGCCAGCCTGAATAGCGATGACGATCCTTTAGGCCTACATAGTGGCGGTCATTATCCTTCGGAACCCCAAGAGAACCTGCTCTATTTTATTGAAAAAAACGCGCCGCTGCTTTCGCCATGGCAGCGTGAAATCGTGCGGATTGTACGCAAATTAGCACAGTACTTTTATCCTCAGCGGCAAACGCAGGTGATGAATGAGGGCTGGGCGTGTTTTTGGCACTACACGCTAATGAATCGGCTTTACGACGATGGCGATGTCGATGAAGGGCTGATGTTTGAATTTTTGCAGTCCCACGCGGCCGTTATTTATCAACCGCCCTTTGATAGCCCGCACTACAGCGGCATTAATCCCTACGCGTTAGGCTTTGCGATTTTTATGGATATTAAGCGGATCTGTGAAGCGCCCTGCGAGGAGGATCAAGCATGGTTTCCAGACATTGCCGGGACACCCTGGCGGGAGACGCTAGAATTTGCGATGCGTAACTTCAAAGACGAATCGTTTATTCAGCAGTTTTTATCACCGAAGGTGATGCGCGATCATAAGCTGTTTCTTGTCGTGGATGATGATCAGGCTGAGACGCTTGAAGTGGCGGCTATTCACAACGAACAGGGCTACCGACGCGTGCGTGACGCGCTGGCTACCCAGTATGCGCTGTCTGTTCGCGAACCTAATATACAAGTCGCCGAAGCGGCGATTCGGGGAGATCGCTCATTGACGCTTCATCATGTGCAGGACAACCGTCGCCCGTTGGGGCGTAGCGTTTACCCCGTCATGCGCCATTTGCAGCAGCTATGGGGGTTTCCCGTTCATCTGGTTTCGCTTGAGGAAGGCCGCGTAACGCGGCGCTATCACTGGCCGATAGAGGATGAAAACAGCACTGCCTAAAGCGAGTTTTTGAAAGGTTTTTTAGCGCTGGCTCTTTAGCAGTCTCTGCCCCCATGATGAGCAGGGCAGTGTGTTATAGACGTCTCATCGGGGCCAGATGCCTAGCCTTGAGCGGTCCAGGACTGGCACCATCCGGCAGGTTCAACGCTATTCTCTGGAAAGAGCTGGCAGCCTTCATTATTAGCGCTATAGAACATGCAGTTGTCGCAGAGTTCACCCTCTTCAAAAGCCGGGTGATCACTCGCATCACTGGCAACTTCTACATAATTAAGTGCCTGCGCGTTAGGCGCTGAAGGATCAAGACGCGGAAGGCCTTGAGCAAAAGCGGTTTTAGACAGAATGCCCACACCTAGTGGAAGGGCGGCAAGCCCCAGCAGACTGTTGCGCATGAAGTCACGACGATTCTGGTTAGCCATGATTTCTCCTTATCGTCACGGTTTGACGTTTGACCACGATTGTCGGGTGGTTATCCACCTCTTGGGTCTTTTCGTTCTGTTAATTTACTTAAAACGCATCATTCAGAGCCTTCAAGTGGCTCTCAGTCAGCTTGCGGGTCATTATCGGCTAGATGCTAGCGGATGACAAAGTCTGTGCTAATAGATCTGTGCTAATAGGTCTGTGCTAATAGGTCTGTGCTAATAGGTCTGTGCAAATAAGGCCGTGCGCATAGAGATGAGATGGGCTAGCAATAAGCCACGCCGGCGGCAGGTGCTACGCCAGCCTTCATGTCACTGGTATACTCTGCTCGACGCCGACATTCCATTGTGAGTCGTGATTTTTTCTGTTGAGAGGGCGCACCATGCAAAACGCAGTCATTTTAATCAATACCGATAAAGGGCAAGTTAAAGCTGTCGCTGAGCGGCTGGCCGATGTTGAGGGTATTAGTGAGGTGTATTCCACCTGTGGCCGTTACGACTTGGTAGCGATTGCTCGTACCCGTGATTTTGAAAGTTTAGCCGAGCTTGTTACCGAGCGCTTAAACGCCGTTGAAGGTATCAGTGATACAGAAACACTCAACGCCATGCAGGTGCATTCGCGCCACGATCTAGAAACCATGTTTTCCCTAGGCTGGTAGGTTCTCGAAATTCACCCTTAAAATTTGCATAAAACGATAGGCGCTTTTAGGCGCTGGCTAGGGAGTAAGTCTGTTGGGAAAATCGTTTTCGCGCTGGCGTAGTAACGGTCGACGCCTGGGCATCGTTGTGCTGTTTATTGTTGCGGGTACAGGGCTGTGGGAGTTTCAGGAACGCCAACATAAAGATGCCTATACCTGGATGGGCGTGCCGACATGGGAGGCGTTTAGCCCTACAACGATGCATCGAGTGCTGCGTAACGACGGCTATTTAGTGGGCTGGTCTGATGTGCGGGTTAATCCGCTGTGGGTGAGCTATCAGGTTGAAGCGGTTGGCGACGAGACGCGAATCGGTTCGCGACCTAATTTTCAGGCGGATTGGCGCACGCTCTGGCCGATCGGCACAGGCGACTATGCGGGCAGTGGCTATGACCGAGGGCATATGGCGCCTAACTATGCCATTGCTGCTGTGCATGGCCGCAGCGCTCAGGTCGATACCTTCTTAATGAGTAACATGACGCCTCAACGGCCACAGCTTAATCGTCAGCTATGGCAGCGTTTAGAAGAAGCGGTCATGGATCATTTTGCCCCGCGTTTTGATCATTTGCAGGTTATTACGGGGCCTGTTTTTCCCGCAAATTTTATGGATAACGTGTTTAATCGTGTGGGCTTTGTAGAAGTACCAGAGGCGTTCTACAAAATTATCGTCGCGCCGCATAGTGATGCGCCATTAGCGCTGGCATTTATCATGCCGCAAGACGTCCGAGGTAATGAACCGCTCGATGATTACTTAGTGACAATTGATGAAATTGAAGCGCTTACTGGCCTTAACTTCTTTCCAGACTTGAGCGCTGACGTAGAAGCTGTTTTGGAGGGAGAGCTGCGTACGCAAGGGTGGGCGCTTGAAGAAGTATCGCGTCGTCCTGGGCGTTTTCAGTAAGTTTTAAAAAAGGGAATCTATATAGGAGGGGATGATGCGTAGTTAGGGGGGGATGCGTACGAGACCATGTTGTCATGGTGCCCAGGAGAGGACTTGAACCTCCACGTCCATACGGACACTAGCACCTGAAGCTAGCGCGTCTACCAATTCCGCCACCTGGGCGCATCATTTACAGCTTAGATTAACGAACTACTGTTTGTGTTCGTATGGTGCCCAGGAGAGGACTTGAACCTCCACGTCCATACAGACACTAGCACCTGAAGCTAGCGCGTCTACCAATTCCGCCACCTGGGCGAACACAAAACATTTACAACAGCAATACTGCCTAGTGACGAGTACCGACTTGCTTAACACCGCACTATTTATACCAATGAATGGGTATAGAAACAGTATGGTGCCCAGAAGAGGACTTGAACCTCCACGTCCATACGGACACTAGCACCTGAAGCTAGCGCGTCTACCAATTCCGCCATCTGGGCAAGTGGCGCGTATAATACCGGGGTGATGGTTAAATGCAAGGCCTCGCAGGCGCTTTTTATAAAGCAAATTGTATAAACAACGCCTAAGACGGTTGGGTGATTGAACGCGCGGCGCTATACTGCGGCTATGACTAAACAAAACCCTATTCATTTTAGCCTCTCAAGCGCTGAAATAGCCCGCCCGCAACGCATAGCGTCTGCGCTTTTTTTACGCCTCTCGCAAATGACGTCATTAAGGATGTTGATCGCATGAAGTATTGGACGTTAAGTGATGATCCGCACGCCGAGCGCGAGGCGCACAAATACGGCAACCCAGCACCAAGCCGGGAATATCTTCTAGCCGCATTAGAAAGCTACGGCAAGCCGATTAGCCACGAAAATATGAGCCGCATGCTGGGTCTTGAAGACGAAGATCTTATCGAAGCCGTCAGGCGCCGTTTGGCCGCCATGGAGCGCGATGGCCAGGTGCTGCGCGATCGTCGAGGCGCCTACGCGCTGATTGATAAGCTCGACTTAGTTAAAGGCAAAGTGCTGGGCCATCGCGATGGCTTTGGCTTTCTGCTGCGCGATGACGGCAAAAAGCCTGATTTGGTGCTGCCGCCGCGTCAAATGCGGCGTGTTTTTCACGGCGATCACGTGCTGGCTCGCATTAGTGGTCGCGACCGTCGTGGTCGCGATGAAGCGACCATCGCCGACGTTATCGCCCGCAACACGCAAACGATTGTAGGCGTTTATCGCAGTAATACACCTGAATTTGGCATCCTGATTCCGGAAAATCCGCGCATCACGCAGGAAGTAATTATTCCTCATAGCGCCTGCGGTGGGGCACAGGATGGACAGGTGATCTCTGCCAAAATCGTTCAGCAGCCCGCTACCCGCGTACAGCCGGTAGGTGAGGTGGTTGAAGTGCTGGGTGAACGCATGGACCCGGGCATGGAAATTGATATAGCGATTCGCAGCTATGACATTCCTGCTGAGTTTTCCCCTGAGGTCATGGATCAAATTGGCGGCATTTCAGCCGAAGTGCTGGAAGACGATAAGCAGCACCGCGTTGATTTGCGTGATGTGCCGCTGGTCACCATTGATGATGAGTCTGCCAAAGACTTCGATGATGCCGTGTGCGCGTGGAAAACAAAATCGGGTGGCTGGAAACTGTTGGTGGCGATCGCCGATGTTTCCCATTATGTACGTCCTGGTACGGCGCTGGATGATGAAGGCCGCACGCGGGGTACCTCGGTCTACTTCCCTGGTCAAGTCGTTCCTATGCTGCCGGAGTTGCTTTCAAACGGCCTTTGTTCACTGAATCCGAATGTGGATCGTTTAGTGCTGGTCTGTGAGATGAATATCTCTCAGACGGGGGCGATTAGTCGTTATCGCTTTTATGAGGCGGTAATGAACTCTCATGCGCGCCTTACTTATAACAAAGTGGCGGCGATTCTTGATGAGAAAAGCGAAGAGGGCGAAGCGCTTCGCTCAGAGTACAGCGAATTAGTGAAGCCGCTGAAAAGCCTAGAAGAGCTTTACTACTTGCTGCGTGAAGCGCGTGCAGAGCGCGGCGCTATCGACTTTGATACCACCGAAACGGCGATCATTTTTAACGATGAGCGGAAGATCGAAAAAATCGTTCCGCGTAGCCGTAATAATGCCCATAAGCTGATTGAAGAATGCATGTTGGCAGCCAACGTTGCTACCGCGCGCTTCTTAGATAAGCACGATTTGCCCGCGCTTTACCGCATCCACGAGCGCCCTACACCTGAACGCCTTGATAAGCTGCGCCTGTTCCTGAACGAACTTGGCCTGTCTGTTGGCGGTGGTGATATGCCGACGCCACAAGACTATCAGGCGCTGCGTGAAGCTATTGCCGATCGTCCCGATTTCGATATCATCCAGACCGTTATGCTGCGCTCGATGAATCAAGCGGTCTATTCGCCGCAAAATGAAGGCCATTTTGGCTTGGCTTATCAAGCCTATGCACACTTCACCTCGCCCATTCGCCGTTATCCTGACCTGTTGGTGCATCGCGCTATACGGTCGGTTATCCGCGGGCCGCGCCAGACCAACACGGTGTTACGCGTTGAGGGTGCACCGGTTGATCCGCCGAGCAAATGGTGCCCGTATACGTTTGAGCAAATGCTTGAGCTGGGCGAGCACTGCTCGATGACTGAGCGGCGCGCCGATGAGGCCACGCGTGATGTTGAGAGCTGGCTGAAGTGTGAGTTTATGTCCGACAAGCTTGGTGAGATGTTTGAGGGCACCATTGCATCGGTTACTCAGTTTGGTCTGTTTGTACGCTTAGATGCCTTTTATGTAGAAGGCTTGGTTCACGTAACCTCGCTGCCTTCCGACTACTATCATTACGAAGCTGAAAAACACCGCCTCAAGGGCGAACGGACGGGCACTACTTACCGGTTAGGCGATGGCCTTACTGTCCAAGTGGCCCGCGTCGATATGGACGACCGTAAAATCGACTTTGGCCTAGGTGATGAGAAGCCTCGCCCGCGCCGTCAGCCCCGCAAAAGTCGCGGCGGAGAAGAGGGCGCTGGCTCTACGGCTGGAGGAGCTAAGGCTGCTGGTGCCAAAGCATCTAACGGCGATCGGCCTGCTGTGCGTCGCGGCCCTCGGCGCACGCGCACTGGTCCGCGCAAGCCATCACCGAATAAGGGTTGAGCATGAAACCGGCATCGTCTCGACGGGGGCCTAAGACTCCCGATGGGTTAGATCAAGTGTATGGCGTGCACGCTCTGCAAAGCCTTCTGGATCGAGGTGAATCACCGCGTGAACTTTGGGTGCAGCAGGGCGCAGGTAGCCGCTTAAAAGAAGTCGTTGCTCAAGCTCAGGCGCGCGGTGCTCGCGTGAAGGAGCAGCCGCGAGATATGCTGGATCAGTTGACTCAAGGCGCGGCTCATCAGGGCGTCGTCGCTTTTTGCCCACCGCTAACGCCTGAGGGCGAAGAGTCGTTATGGTTAAAGCTGCGTGCCTGGCCGTCGTCAACGCCGCCGCTTTTGCTGATTTTAGACGGTGTGACCGACGTGCATAATTTTGGTGCCTGCCTACGCAGTGCCGATGCCGCCGGTGCTCACGGGGTGATTGTCGCGAAAGACAAAGCGGCGCCGCTGAATGCCACCGTGCGTAAAGTGGCCTGTGGCGCTGCCGAAGTTGTTCCGGTGTACCAAGTCACCAATTTGGCGCGCACCCTCGCCAAGCTCAAAGATGCGGGCGTTTGGATAACCGGTACGGCGGGTGAGGCGGAGGCCAGCGTATTTGCAATCGATATGACTGGCCCGACCGCTCTGGTGATGGGCGCTGAAGGCAAGGGCATGCGTCGGTTAACCCGTGAAGCATGTGACAATCTTGCTAAGCTGCCGATGGCGGGTGAGGTGTCTAGTCTGAATGTGTCGGTCGCGGCCGGAATTTGTCTGTTTGAAGCTGTTCGTCAGCGGCAGCTTGCAAGTTAACCCCCGCGCCACTAAGATACACGCGCCCGTTTGTATGCAAGCGGGCGTTAGCTGTGAACAGTGGTAATTGAAATAAACGATCTGTTTGATGCTTCAGTGATTGCTTATGCGGCCACTGAACACTTCAGTTAACTCCTTGCTTCCCAGTCGTCGCTATCTGCTTTAGCAGTGGCACACTAAGGAAGCTGTCAAACCGCAAGGAGATTCCATGCGTCATTACGAAATCGTGTTTATGGTCCACCCGGATCAAAGCGAGCAGGTGCCGGCTATGGTCGAGCGCTACACCAGCATCGTTACTGAAAATAGCGGCACTGTGCACCGTCTAGAAGATTGGGGCCGTCGTCACTTGGCTTACCCGATCAACAAGATCCACAAAGCCCACTACGTGCTGATGAACGTCGAATGTGCTGGCGAGACTCTCGAAGAAATCGAGAATATCTTCCGCTTTAACGACGCCATCATTCGCAGCCTGGTTGTACGCTGCAAGGAAGCTGTTACTGAAGCTTCCCCGATGATGAAACCGGCAGAAGAAAAACGTCCGCGTCGCGAAGAAAAACCGCGCGCTGAAGAAGAAGAAACTGCCTGATTTTTTTCACTGCACGTTTTAAGGAGCTAGTCCATGGCACGTTTTTTCCGTCGCCGTAAGTTTTGCCGTTTTACTGCTGAAGGCATCAAACAGATCGATTATAAAGATCTGGACACGCTGAAGGCTTACGTCACCGAAACCGGCAAGATCGTTCCAAGCCGTATTACCGGTACCAAAGCACGCTATCAGCGTCAGCTGGCGACCGCTATCAAGCGCTCGCGCTATCTGGCACTGCTGCCCTACTCCGATAGCCACCAGTAAGCGTTTAACGTGATGCTGGCACTAGCCCGATGGCTGATGCGGGGCACGCCCTACGCTGCAGGCGTGGCGGCCCTGGCAACGCTAGTGCCTTGGCTGTTCTGGTTAGGAGCAGCCATTGCCGCGCTGATGACCTTACGTAAAGGCTTTGCGCCTGCACTACCGGTGATCATCGCAGCAGCGCTACCGGCTGGCTGGTGGTGGGCCCAGGGAGATGTGATTCCGCTTGCTAGCATATTGTTGGTAACGCTGATGGCCGTCATCCTGCGCGAAAGGATGCGTTGGGGAGAAACATTGATTGTGGGGACATTGGTCGCTGTGGTCATGGTTCAACTTGGCATTTTTTCACCGCCAGGTGGTACAGAGCTAATGCTTGAGCAATTGCGAGAAGGTTCGCAAGAAGTGGATCGCATGCTCACGGAATTTGCCAACCAAGGCTACGATACTCAAACCATTGCCGCGCTGGTAGTGGGGGGAGTTACCGGGCTCGTGGTGCTGTTGGCAGCAATAGTGTGTTTAGCGCTTGCACGAAGCTGGCAAGCTGGGTTGTACAACCCAGGCGGCTTTCGCGAAGAGTTTCACGCACTGCGCTTGAGCCCTAAAGAATTGGCCATTTTGGCCGTGATTGGGGTGGCAGGCTCGCTGTTAGGCGTCCACGCGCTGGCCATGCTTGGCTGGATTCCGCTATTGGTAGCTGGCGTTGCGTTAGTGCACGGGTTTATTGGATTAAAGGGGATGAACGGGCTGTGGCTAGTCGCATTTTATGTGCTGCTAATCACGACCTGGCCCACGATTCTCATTGTGCTGCTGTTGGGGCTGATTGATACATTCGCGAACGTTCGCGCACGCCTTGCCCGCAGCAACTGACAAGAGGTTTACGAGATGGAAGTCATTCTGCTCGACAACATTGGTAAGCTGGGCGGCCTGGGTGACAAGGTCACTGTTAAGCCTGGTTATGGTCGTAACTATTTGGTGCCTTACGGTTTAGCCGTACCGGCCACCAAAGACAATATCGAAGCGTTTGAAGTGCAGCGCGCTGAGCTCGAAGCACAAGCCGCTGAGCGTAAAGCTGAAGCTGAAGCGCGTGCTGAGCAGTTGAACGACATCGAACTGTCTTTGGTTTCCAAAGCAGGCGACGAAGGCAAACTGTTTGGTTCGATTGGTCCACGTGACCTGGCCGACGCGATTTCCTCTGCTGGCATCGATGTTGCCAAGAGCGAAGTACGTATGCCGAATGGCCCGATTCGCCAAACTGGCGAATACGACATCGCGCTACACTTGCACGCTGAAGTGGATGCCGTTGTACGCGTGGTTGTCGTCGCAGAGTAATTCTTTGCGCTGACACGTACGCCTCAAAAGGCGCGGGTTTTCCCGCGCCTTTTGTTATTTCTGGACGTTGCCTAAATTATCCAGTTCATTAGCGCCGGGTACTTTAAGGCAACATCTTGATGATGTGGGTCGTCGCGCGGTATGGGCTCGGCTAAGATAAGCATCTTTACTGGGTACGTTGTCGTATTTAAAGGAGCTTGCCATGCAGGACACGCCTTCTGCTGATAAAGAAACGGCCGCGCTAAAACTGCCGCCGCATTCGCTTGAGGCAGAGCAGTCGGTATTAGGCGGGCTCATGCTGGATAATCAGGCGTGGGATAACGTCTCTGAGCGTCTGGTGGCCGATGATTTTTATCGCTATGAACACCGATTGGTGTTCAATGTGATGATTCATTTAGC
Organism: Halomonas sp. AOP5-B2-8; assembly: GCF_052376475.1. Taxonomy (NCBI): domain Bacteria; kingdom Pseudomonadati; phylum Pseudomonadota; class Gammaproteobacteria; order Oceanospirillales; family Halomonadaceae; genus Halomonas; species Halomonas sp. AOP5-B2-8. The sequence continues at coordinate 486,663 of NZ_JBQSVS010000002.1, forward strand.
CGAATCCGCACAGCCGTTGGACGTGGTGACGATCTCTGAGGCCCTGGAAGCACGCGATCACTTGGATACCGTGGGTGGCCTGGCATTTCTGGCCGAGCTTGCGCGTAACACGCCGTCTGCCAGCAACATTCGTGCCTATGCCGATATTGTGCGTGAACGTGCCACGCTGCGTAAGCTGATCCGCGCGGCTAATCAAATTGCTGACAGCGCCTTTACGCCTCAAGGGCGTCCGGCGGATGAGCTGCTCAATGAAGCTGAGCGGTTAGTATTCCAGATTGCTGAGGAACGCCCTAAAACGGGCGGCCCTATTGGCATGAGTGAGCTGTTAACCAAAGCCGTCGACCGTATTGATGAGTTGTTTAACCTGAAAGGTGAGATGACCGGTCTTTCGACGGGTTTTCGTGACCTGGATGATATGACCACGGGTCTGCAGCCGTCGGATATGGTGGTTATTGCCGGCCGGCCATCAATGGGTAAAACCACGTTTGCCATGAACCTGGTCGAGCATGCGGTCATCGCCAGCGACAAGCCGGTGATGGTGTTCTCGATGGAGATGCCCGCGGAATCGTTGATGCTGAGGATGCTGTCTTCGCTTGGTCGGATTGACCAAACCCGTGTTCGTACCGGTCAATTAGAAGACGAAGACTGGCCACGCTTAACCTCTGCGGTGAATCTGCTCAAAGATAAGCAGCTGTTTATCGATGATACGGCCGCATTGTCGCCCAATGAAATGCGTTCCAGGATGCGTCGAGTAGTTCGTGAGCATGGCAACATTGCGCTGGTCATGATCGATTATCTTCAGCTCATGCAGATCCCCGGCTTCAGTGAAAACCGCACCGGTGAGATTTCTGAAATTTCGCGCTCTTTGAAAGGCTTAGCGAAAGAATTTAATTGCCCGGTCGTCGCGCTTTCACAGCTGAACCGCTCGTTGGAGCAGCGTCCTAACAAGCGTCCTATTATGTCGGATCTACGTGAGTCGGGCGCTATCGAGCAGGATGCTGATGTTATCGCTTTTGTTTATCGCGATGAAGTTTATAACCCTGACAATCCCGACAACCAGGGGATTGCCGAGTTAATTATTGGTAAGCAGCGTAACGGACCTATCGGTACGGTGCATATGGCGTTTATCGGTAAATATACGCGCTTTGAAGATTTAGCCCCGGATAGCTACGGCGATTCGTTTGGCGATTAACTTGATGTGCAATGCAAAAATGGGAGTAGCAAATGGCAGGTGGATTTCGGCGCGGTAATCGGCAGCGTCTTCCTAAGCTTGAAGGTCGCGGTGAGCTACAGTCACTAGAGCGGGAAGGGCCTTTCAAAGAGTGGCTGGGTATGCCGGACCTTTATCGTTACCACCTGGTAGTGGAGGGCGAGAAATACAGCTATCAAACCGAAGACGGAGAGGTTCCCGTCACCGTGGGAGATAAAGTAGTTTTCCGCTATAAAGAAACGAAAGGCGGCAATTGGATTGATCGCAATTCACTGGGTAAAGCGATCGACCCCTCTGAATATCAGTAATTAATCGCATTTGTTGACGCTTTGGTCTGGAACTCTCTTGCACTAGCGTCGTCTTAGTTGTTGAATGTCATGAAACTGAAAGCTGTCATGAAACTGAAAGCTTTCATGAAACTGAAAGCTGTCATGACAATGTAATAATAGGGCAACTGAAATGTCATAGGGCACAGCCATGCTGTGCCCTATTTAGTATGTATCAATAACAGGAGTGAACCATGGAGTTGAAAGATCTTAAACAGTTTGTCGCCAGCCACGACAACTTCGAAATACGCGTGATTATCCATTCGGGTAGTCGTTTTTATCAAATTGAGTTAGAGGATGTTGAAGGCGAGCGCCATATGTTAATGCAGCGCAATAAGCCGATGCTGTTCCGTTCGTTAGATGATGTTTATATGGAGCTTAAGCGTGCCGAGATTCATCGTGCTTATTTAGTCCAGCACGTGCCTCACGATGAAGTCATTGGTCGCGACACGCACTACAGTGAGCCACTTACTTCGCGTATGCCGCTCGTCTTTTAACGCGTTTACGCCACCTTGCTAAGCTTTAGATTGACGTTTTTCCCACCACTGCCCGATTCGTATTCGGCGACGGGCAAAAAACCGGTAACCCGCGTTCATTAGGCCGCGTATCCCCGGCAAGCACGATATCCACACTAGCCGCCGGTAGCCCAATACTGCATACAGGGCACGGCTGGCATCCATTCCGATATACCACTTTCCCTGACTATCGTGTAAATGCAGCTGCCCCATCATGGCGGTGAATTCGCATCCGTGCGTTTGCGCGTTAAAATACTCATCCTGAATATCCACTAATGCGATGTGGTCTATGTGGTGATGTTTGGCTAGCCAGGCAATTTCTTGGCGGCAGAAGGGGCAGTGCCCATCGTGAAATAGAGTGACCGGAGGGCGGGCCTTTAATGGCGTAAAACGGTTCATAATGATTCGCCTATCGGTAGCTATTTTCAAAATAGTTATACAAGTAGTAATTGTAGTATAACTTTATGCCGACAGTATGCCGATAAGTGATAGAATTTGCGTGAGCCGCTTGGCAATTAAGTCGCCATATTTTGTGTCTTTTTATTTTTTTAATGACCTTTTTTCAATTGTTTAGGTATTTTCGGGAGTAAATGTAATGACCGAAAGCGTCGTCAAGGATCAGCCTGGGGCAGGGCGTTTAGCGCACGCGTCCAGTGATCACCCGCCGGTGCCGCGTGCCAAAGTGGGTGTTGTGCTCGCAAATCTAGGTACGCCGGATGCCACTGACTATTGGTCCGTGCGTCGTTACTTAAATGAGTTTCTCTCTGATCAGCGCGTGGTCGACTATGCCCGCTGGAAATGGCAGCCGCTGCTGCAACTGCTTGTGTTGACTAAACGCCCATTCTCGTCGGGTAAAGCGTATCGCAGTATCTGGAATAACGACAAAAATGAAAGTCCGCTACTGACCATAACTCGCGCGCAGACCGAGAAAATGACGGCGCGCTTAAAGGCGCTTTATGGTGATGATGTTGAAGTTGATTTCTGTATGCGTTATGGAAATCCTTCAACCCAAAGTGTGCTGACGCGCTTAAAAGAGAAGGGCTGCGAAAAAATCGTATTTTTCCCGCTTTATCCTCAATACGGCTCACCAACGACAGCATCGGCTAACGACCAAGCGTTTCGTACGCTGATGAAGATGAAGTGGCAGCCTTATATCCGTACGGTGCCCGCGTATTTTGACCATCCTACCTATCTTCGGGCTCTGGCTAACTCTGTGCAAGAGGCGTACGCCGAGTTGCCGACGCGTCCAACCAAGCTGGTGGCTAGCTATCACGGAGTTCCTGAACGCTACCTGATGCAAGGGGATCCTTATCACTGCCAGTGTCAGAAAACAACGCGGCTGCTGCGCGAAACACTCGGCTTTAGCAAAGAAGAAGTGGATACCGCCTTTCAATCGAAGTTTGGCCCCGAGAAGTGGCTGGGGCCGGCTACCGTTAAGCACGTGGCTGAGTTGGCTCAACAGGGGCACAAGCACATCGCGATTATCTCACCCGCTTTCTCATCAGACTGCATTGAGACCCTTGAAGAGATAGAAGAAGAGATTCGCGATAGCTTTATGAAGGCAGGTGGTGAAACGTTTAGCTACATACCGTGCTTGAATGATCGCGACGATCATATAGAGGCACTGCTTGCCGTGATTAATAACGAATTAGCCGGATGGTTGCCTCCCCACTGATTTTTTCTAAAGCGCAATAATAGCCGTAGCGGGGGTTACTTCGCTGCGGCTATTTGCATTTAAGCGTTTGACTGGTCAGGCAAAACTGTCTGTTATAAGCTGTCTCACTTTGAAATCACTATTATTCAACGCTGGCGTTCCAGTCCAAAGGCATGGTGCCCATAGCCCTCGCGCCCGATCTAACGGTGGGGCGTTTCGTTATTTAGGAGATAATGCTAGATGCAACTTGCCATATTAATGGGTTTTTTGCTGGCTGCATCGTCGCCGTTGCTGCATCGATGGTTCGGCCAGCGCGCAAGCCTTGTGCTGGCAGTATTCCCAGCAGGGCTGGCGGCGTGGTTAGCCCTTCAGGCTCCCTATGTGATTGGCAATGGCAGCTTGCTACTCGAGTGGCAGTGGGTGCCGTCATTGGGTATCAGCCTTACGTTTTTGTTAGATGGCCTGTCGCTACTCTTCGGGCTGTTGATTACCGTCATTGGTGCTTTCGTTTTAATTTATGCCGGCGGCTATTTGAAAGATCATCCTGATCTCGCGCGGTTTCATATCGCGTTAATAGCCTTCATGGTTTCCATGCTAGGGCTGGTATTGGCCGACGGCTTATTAACGCTGTTCATCTTTTGGGAGTTAACCAGTATTACCTCGTATTTGCTGATTGGTTTTAATCATGCGGATATTGAGGCACGCAAGTCAGCGCGTCAGGGATTATTTGTGACCGTCGCCGGCGGCTTGGCGTTAATGGCTGGTCTGATACTGCTGGGCATTGCTAGCGACAGCTGGTCGCTGTCAGAGATTCTTGGTAGCGATACAGATTTACGTGAGCATGCGCTTTATACCCCCATGCTGATCTGCTTGCTGCTTGGCGCGTTCACTAAGTCAGCTCAGTTTCCGTTTCATTTTTGGCTGCCTAACGCGATGGCTGCGCCAACGCCGGTTTCGGCTTACTTGCACTCAGCCACCATGGTGAAAGCGGGTATTTATCTGCTCGCGCGGCTATATCCAGAGCTGGGCGGCACGGCGTTGTGGGTAGGGATTCTTTCCGTAGTCGGCGCGACCACGATGTTGACCGGTTCGTTCTTAGCTATTCAGCATACGAATATTAAAAAACTATTAGCCTACTCAACGATTATGGCGCTGGGCACACTGACAATGCTGTTAGGTATTGGCGGTGACTATGCGATGACCGCTTTCGTTACTTTCCTTTTGGCGCACTCTTTGTATAAAGGGGCGCTATTTATGGTCGCCGGTATTTTGGATCACGAAACCGGTACCAAGGATGTGACGCACATGGGGGGGCTACGTTCAGTGATGCCGGTAACGGCAACGATTGCGCTGATTGCTGCGCTCTCGTTAGCTGGGGTACCGCCGTTAATAGGCTTTATCGGCAAGGAGCTGAAGTTTGAGTCGGCACTCGGCGCCGACAGCTTCAACATGCTGCTGGTGATATTTGCCTTTATTGCCGCGATATTAACGATCGCGGTAGCCTTTATTATTGCGTTACGTCCTTTTTACGGCAAACGTCATCAAACACCGCTAGATCCTCATGAGGCGCCGCTCAGCATGCTAGCGGGGCCGGCGCTTTTAGCAACAGGGTCACTTTTGCTTGGTTTATGGCCTGCGACGTTAGGCGCCGATGCACTGCTGAGCGCTGCCGCGAGCTCCATTTCTGGGCAACCGAGCGACGTTTCTTTGTCGCTTTGGTATGGCGTGAACGTGGCATTAATAATGTCGATTGTCAGCCTTGGCTTAGGCTTTTTGCTGTTTAAACGCTGGGACAGCGTACGTGCCAAGTTATCCATACTGGCGCCGGTTATGCGCCATGGCCCTGAGGCCGGCTATGAGAGCGCGATGAATGGCATCGTACATTTCTCCGAGTGGCAAACGCGCATACTGCAAAACGGCTATATGCGTAATTACATTCTTATTATGCTGATTACGCTGATCGTTTTGATTAGTAACTCCATATTGCTGCGCCATTCGCCTGAGCTTGCCTTTGACCTAGACGTGCGCTTTCACGAGGCCGTTGTCGCAGGCTGTATGGTAATGGGAGCGTTGTTCGCGACCATTTCTCGATCCCGGCTTGGGGCGGTGGTGTCGGTAGGCGTGATGGGCTTCTCTATCGCGTTAATCTTTATTCTTTTCAGTGCGCCTGATCTCGCCATTACCCAGCTGCTGGTGGAAACCTTGACGGTGATTTTGCTGGTACTGGTATTGTTCCGGCTGCCGCGCTTTTCGAGTCTTTCTACCAGCCTTGAGCGTATCCGTGATGGCGCTGTCGCCGCCATGATGGGTATTTTGATTTGCCTGCTGATTATGACTTCGTGGAGTATTCAGCAGTTTGAACCTATCTCGACATACATGATTGAGAACAGCGCCCCTTTGGCCTTTGGCCGCAATATCGTCAATGTCATTTTGGTCGATTACCGGGCGCTAGATACGCTAGGTGAGATGTTTGTCTTGGCGCTCGCAGCCGTTGGCGTTATTGCCATGCTGAAGCTGCGTCATAGCGAAGGTAATGAGAATAAACCGAGTGAAAACAGCAAAGTAGCGGCTAAGGAGCCTAACAATGGTTAAGTCAGGCACCATTATCCTCAATACGGCAGCGCGTTTTTTAATGCCGCTGCAGCTGATGTTTTCCGTTTTCTTGTTGCTTAGAGGACACGATGAGCCGGGCGGCGGTTTTATCGCAGGCCTGGTGGCGGCGGGGGCATTTACGCTTTACCTGTTTGCCTTTGGCGTTAGCGCGACCAAGCAAGTGCTGCGTATGGTTGACCCCAAAGACCTTATTGGCATTGGTTTATTGCTGGGAATGATTTCCGTCGTGCCTGCCTGGTTTATGGGGCAACCGTTTTTAACCGCCCAGTGGTGGACTATTCCAATCATCGACTTTAAAGCCTCCACGCCGCTGATTTTTGATATCGGTGTGTATTTCGCGGTGCTGGGCTCAGTCACCGGTATGGTGATGACGCTGATGGAGGTCGACAAGGATGAACCTTGAGTTAACAGGAGGCTCAGCATGGAACCACTAATGGCGGTAGCCATAGGGCTGCTTTACGCAACGGCTATTTTCATGATGCTGCGTCGCTCTATCGTGAAGCTGGTGATTGGTTTAATGCTGCTTTCAAACGCGGCCAATTTGCTGATCTTTACAACGGCGGGATTGACGCGGGGCGCGCCGCCACTGATTCCTGAAGGCATGATGCAGCCGGTAGGCGCCGTCGCTGATCCCTTACCCCAAGCGGTAGTGCTGACAGCTATCGTAATTGCCTTTGGCGTGCTTGCCTTTGCGGTGGTGTTGATTCGACGTGCCTATGAAGTGGTTAAGGCTGATGATCTCGATAAGATGAAGGATACCGATACGTGAGGCCTGAAGTTGCTCTTCCCGTCCTCTTGCCGCTGCTTTCAGGGGCAATCTCTTTGTTGTTTTGGCGTTCCCGCCCCATGCAGCGCTTTTTGGCAGTGGCCGGTAATGCGGCGCTGCTGATTGTTAGTCTGTGGCTGTTCGTATCAACGCTCTCAGACGGCTACGTCACGATGCAGATGGGCAGCTGGCCCGCGCCGTTTGGCATCACGCTCATCGCCGATATGCTGAGTGCCGTCATGGTGCTGATGACCGCCGTCATTGGTTTGGCAATGGGGATCTATTCGCTGGCCACGACCGGCCGGGGGCATGAAAAATTTGGCTACTACCCTTTAATGCACCTGCTCTTAGCCGGCGTTATGGGGGCATTTTTAACCGGTGATATCTTTAACCTTTATGTGTGGTTTGAGGTAATGCTGGTGGCGTCGTTTGCGCTGCTGATTCTAGGCGGTGAGCGTGCGCAGATGGAGGGGGCGATTAAATATGTCACCTTGAATCTGCTGGCATCGGTCATTTTTTTGACCGCCGTTGGGCTTCTCTACGGGATGGTGGGGACGCTTAATATGGCCGATATTGCGCTGCGTATGGGGGAGGCTGAGCACACGGGCATGGTTGAAGTGTTGGCCGTTATGTTTATGGTGGCCTTCGGCATTAAGGCAGCCGCCTTTCCATTGTTCTTTTGGCTACCTGCTTCTTATCACACGCCGCCTGTCGCCGTTTCAGCTCTGTTTGCCGGGCTGCTCACCAAGGTCGGCGTTTATGCGCTGTTCCGCGTTTTTACGCTGATGTTTGACCAGACCATGGGCTATTTGCAGGACATTATGCTCTGGGGGGCGGTCTTTACGATGGTGACTGGCGTGCTGGGCGCGGCGGCCCAATATGAGTTTAGGCGTATTCTATCGTTTCATATTGTCAGCCAGATTGGCTATATGATCTTAGGGTTAGCGCTTTATACGCCCTTGGCGATAGCCGGTGGCGTGTTTGCCATCGTGCATAATATGGTGGTGAAAACTAACCTCTTCTTGATTAGCGGGATCACCCATCGTCTGCAGGGTACGTATCAACTCAAAAAGATGGGAGGCTTGTATCGGGAGCGCCCCTGGCTAGCCGTTGCCTTCTTTATTTCGGCTTTCTCTCTAGCGGGCATCCCGCCGCTGTCTGGTTTCTTTGCTAAATTTGTCATTGTGCGCGCAGGCCTCGAAGCTGAAGCCTATGTCGTAACTGGGATCGCGCTGGCGGTAGGTTTAATGACGCTCTACTCCATGGTGAAAATTTGGAATGAGGTGTTCTGGAAGTCGCTGCCGGAAGATAATCACGTGCCTGAAACTGTTACTCCGACAGGAGATGATGGTCGATTGTTAAAGCCAAGCCTGTGGATGATGTATTTACCGGTGATGGTGCTGGCGATGTCTTCTCTGTTGATCGGGGTATTTGCTGAGCCGATTATGTGGGTGATGACGGGCATTGGTGATCAGTTGCTTGAACCATCGGGGTATATCGAAGCCGTTCTGGGCGCTTCGGCCAGTGTAGAAGACACGTTGCTGAATTCATCAGCAGCGGACGCTGAAGAAGCGGCAACAGGAGAGGATGCGCCATGACAGGAGCTATTTGGAACTTACTATTAGGTCTGGCATGGGTCTTGTTGAGCGGTGACTTCACCGGTTTGAATCTTCTTATCGGCTTGATATTTGGCTATATCACGCTTGTTTTGATTGAGCCTCAGCTTGACTCATTGAAAGGTTACCCGGCGCGGGTGCCGCGGCTTGTGGGCTTTATCGGTTTTTTCCTGAAAGAACTGATTCAAGCCAACCTGCGCGTGGCTTTTGATATTTTGACGCCGCCTTGGCATATGAAACCTGGCGTTATTGCGCTGCCACTTTCGGCTCGTACGGAAATGGAAATCACCATGGTGGCTAACTTGATTTCGCTGACACCCGGCACACTTAGCTTAGATGTGTCTGATGATCGTAAGGTGCTGTATATCCATGCGATGTTTTTAGACGATGAAGAAGAGCTGCGGCGTAATTTAAAAGAGATGGAGCACCGGGCCCTGGAGCTATTTCGCTGATGGATACCGTTATTTTAATTAGCCAAGTGATTATGAGCATAGCGCTCATACTCACCTTCGTGCGTGTTGTACGCGGCCCCAGTTTGCCCGATCGCGTTGTAGCGTTAGAGCTTTTTTCGACCACCTTGGTAGGGTTGGTGGGGGTTTATGCGATCAAAACAGAGGTTGCTAGTTTCCTCGACGCCGCAATTGTGGTCGCACTTATGGGCTTTTTGGCGGCTATTGGCTTTGCGCGTTTTTTAGAACGAGGAGGCCCGCGCGATGATTGATTTTATAAAAGGCACGCTGATTCTTGGCGGTGCGCTGTTTATGCTGCTTGCCTCTGTAGGTTTGCTGCGTTTACCCGACCTGCTAACACGTATGCATGCGACCACCAAAGCCGCCGCACTAGGCGTGATTTTAATAATGCTGGCGGCGGCAATGCACTTTGCTGAAGTGGGAATCGTCGCGCGCTCTTTTGCCATCATATTATTTATTTTAATGACAGCACCGGTGGCCGCCCATGTGATTGGTCGTGCCGGTTATTTCGTTGGGTCCAAGCTTTGGAGCGGCACAATAAAGGATGAATTACGGCCTAACTATGATCCTTTGACCCACGAATTAAAAAGTGGCTTGGAGACCCAAGAAAATGCCAAACGCCAGCCACGAGATACCGACCCAGACTAGAGCGATCGTTTGCAGTTTTTATCCTGCCGCTAAGTCACCTACGGGTGGCTTTTTTGCGTTTGATGTTCCGCAGTGCTGACGTTTATCATCTCCTATTGATAATAATTAATGTACAACAGTTATACCGTGTAGGATCATGTGTTCATGATTAGTCATGTGCTTATTAAGAAGTGCGCCTGTGAGTATGCAACGCAAACAACACCTGCCCCAGAAAACGTGTGCTTTATGCCAGCGCCCCTTTGTTTGGCGAAAGAAATGGACACGTTGTTGGGATGAGGTGCGCTATTGCAGCGAGCGGTGTCGACGTACTGCAAAACAGCAATGCGCTGCTGGGAGGCAAGGGCATGAACCCCACCGTTGATATTGTCTGGCTGCAAGACGACCTGCGCGTGGCCGACAACCCTCTGTTGCACTTTAATGCTCCCCCCAGTCATTTACTGTGCCTTTATGTGTTGGACCAGCGGTGGTGTGCTCCTCTCATAAAAGACGATTCTGTGCCGCGGATAGGCCCAGCGCGTTTACGCTTCCTATGGCAATGCTTAATGGCGTTGCGCGGCGAGCTTTTAAAGCGCGGCAGTGATTTGCTTGTCCGCATCGGTAATCCAAGCGATGTGGTGATTGAGCTGGCCTGGTCGCTTAGTGCGCGCCATGTCCGCGTTTCTGACCACCCAGGGGTTGAAGAAATACAGCAGATTAAAGCGGTGGCCAGTGGGCTTTCCGACCAAACAACGCTGAGCTGTATTGAGAGCGGGCAGCTGATTAATCGGCAGGCGCTGCCTTTCGACGCGGATAGGCTACCGCAAAGTTTTTCGGCCTTTAGGCGCTGCGTAGAAAAAAACTGCTCACTTTCCGCGAGCCGACCTGCACCGGTAACACTGCCGCCTTGGCCTGAGGCGCCGCGTGGCTTTCCGCCGTTAAAGGCTGTCTCTGAGCATAGCGCTGTGTGGCAGCCGGATACACGTCAAGGCTATACCTACGTGGGAGGGGAGTCGGCGGCGCATGCGCGTCTTCATGACTATCTGTGGCATCAAAAGGGCGCAGAAGTCTATAAGCAAACCCGCAACGGTCTTTTAGGCGCGAATTTTTCAACACGCATTTCGCCGTGGCTTGCGCGCGGCTGTGTCACGGTATGCCAAGTTAATGATGCAGTGAAAGCGTGGGAAGCCGAACACGGCAGCAATGAATCGAGCTACTGGATCACGTTTGAACTGCTTTGGCGTGAGTATTTTATACGTGTCGCCCAGGCTGAAGGTGTGCAAATGTTTGGTAAGGTTCTAGCGGCCAAGCCGAGTGCGGCGTTTGATGCTTGGCGTAATGCTGTGACTGGCGTGCCGTTTGTGGATGCGGCCATGCTGGAACTTCATCGCACTGGCTGGATATCCAATCGCGCCAGGCAAAATGTCGCCAGCTTCTTGGTCAACGACCTGCAGGTAGACTGGCGTTTAGGCGCTTTATGGTTCGAGCATTGCTTGATTGATTATGACGTTGCCAGCAATTGGGGAAACTGGCGTTATATCGCCGGCGTGGGAAGAGGCGCGTGTCATCGTCGCTACTTTGATGTGCAGCAGCAGGTCAATCATTATGACCCGCATGGGCGCTATGTCGCCCACTGGATGACATCGCTTGAAAGATAATTGCGCCCTCTAATCAGCCTCAGCGTCTAGTATCTACTACTTTTCTAGGCCATCATTCTAGACATGCCAAGGACTGCCTAAGGATATAAACGATGTCTATTAATTTGCCTGCAGGGCGGCGTTACCGCCCCTTACTGTGTGCTTCGCTGGCGATAGCGTTGAGCACCCCCTTCGTTGGAGGCGCAGCACTCGCAAATCAGCAGCTGATGACTGAAGTCGATGCGCGTGCTGCTACACAGGTTAACTACGCTAATTTTCAGCAATGGTTGGATGAGTTTCGTCGCTATGCCGCCGGCGAAGGCATTAGCGAAGCGACATTGAGCGAAGCATTCGATGGCATACGTCACCTTGATCGCGTCATTGAGCTCGATGGCTACCAACCCGAATTTGTCAGGCCTATTTGGGAATACCTTGATACCGCGGTTTCATCTACGCGTGTTAATACCGGGCGAGAAAAGTTAGCGGCCCACCGCGATACCGCGCTGGAAATGCAGCAGCGCTTTGGCGTACCTGCCGAAATTATTGTCGCTATTTGGGGAATCGAGAGTAACTACGGCAGCAATTTCGGTGATTTCTCAACGTTAGAGTCTCTTGCTACGCTCGCTTTCGATGGCCGCCGCCGTGATTTTGCTAGAGGTGAATTGCTCGCTGCGCTGCGTATCATTGACGAGGGTGATATAGCCGCAGATCAAATGAAGGGATCATGGGCCGGCGCGATGGGCCATACCCAATTTATTCCCAGCAGCTTTGAAGCTTATGCCGTCGATGGCGATGGTGATGGTCGGCGTGATATCTGGGGAAGTATTCCCGATGTAATGGCATCGACGGCAAATTACTTAGCGCGAGCTGGCTGGCAAACGGGTCAGCCTTGGGGCGTGGAGATACGCCTACCCGAAGGATTTGATTATACTCAGACCGACCGACGCAGTAGTGCCGAGTGGCGTGATCAAGGCGTTCGAGCGCAGCAGGGCGAGCTGCCAAATTTCGATAGCGCGTCTGTAGTGGTACCTGCCGGTGCTCAAGGCCCCGCTTTTCTAGTAGGGGCTAATTTTCGCGCCATTTTACGTTATAACAATGCCACCAGTTATGCTCTCGCCGTGGCCACACTGGGTGATGCTATTGCCGGGCGAGAGGGCACCCAGCATGAATGGCCGCGAGGGGAAACGCCGCTGACCCGCGATGATGTGAAGGAACTCCAGCGCGAGTTAAACCGTACCGGCTACTCAGCGGGAGGCGCTGACGGTGTCATGGGTCCCAATACGCGGCAAGGATTACGGAACTTCCAGCGTGATCAAGGGTTAATACCAGACGGCTTTGCAACTCAGACCCTCTTAGAGCAATTGCGAAGCCGTGCTGAGTAGGCAACGTTTTATTGAAGGTTTTAACTTACCAAGGATGATGCTATGCGAGTGCTAGGAAAAACGTTATTAGGCAGTGCTGTTATTGGTGCCTTGCTATCTACTTCCACCGCGATGGCAGACGACGATCAAGTGTTTGGCTGGGTAGAAAATGCGACGCTTCAGCCCTGGGATATTACGGTTAAGGCAAAGCTCGACAGCGGTGCATTAACATCATCGCTTGACGCTCGTGACATTGAGTTGTTCGAGCAAGAGGATGAGGAGTGGGTGCGTTTTCGTCTCAAGCTGGAAGATCAGGACAGTGGTGAAGTATTCAGTGATGAAATTGAGCGCCCGCTGTATCGTGAACAAACCGTGCGCGGCGCGGGTGGCAGCGATGACCGCCCCGTTATTCTGATGGAAGTGTGCATGGGCGATACCATCTACGAAGAGCAGTTCAGTTTACGCGACCGTGAAGAGATGATTTATCCGATGCTGCTTGGCCGCAGCACGATCAGCCACCTTGGGTTGCTTGATGTGCGTAATAGCTTCTTGCAAGAACCTGGGTGCGATGAGAATTCCCAGGTCGTGCCTCACGACCCGGAAGATGATCAGTCTTAACGTATAAACGCTTAGAATAGCCGTGACAGCAGCGCCGTCACGGCTGTTTCTACGCGTAAAATTCGCGGTCCAAGGTGCATTCCCTCACAGCCTGCCGCTAGCAGTTGCTCTACTTCCCAAGCAATAAAACCGCCTTCTGGGCCTACCAGTAAGAGTGTTGGGTATTTAACATCTCTCGGGCAAGCGTGTGGCATACCAGGGTGTGCCAGCAGTCCTCGGTATTGCTTGAGTAGGCTGGGAAGCTGTTCTTCTAAGAAAGGCCTAAACCCCTTGCTAAGCGTAACGTTAGGTAGCTGCGTGTCACGGGCTTGCTCTAAACCTAGTACTAGATGCTGGTGTATTTTTTCCGTGCGTAACTCGGGAGACTGCCAGTAGCTTTTTTCTACCCGCTTGGTATGCAGCAGGGTGATGTCTTTCACACCTAGCGCAGTCACGTGCTCCAGAGTGCGTGCTAGCATACGTGGCCTTGGCAGTGCTAATACCAAATGCACCGGTAGTGGCGCTGGCGGTGGCTCATCCATCGTTTCCAGCGTGAAATAAGCACGTTCAGCGGTGAGTTCAGTGAGCCGCGCTTTACCCATCGCTCCCCCTTGGATTCCGACGGTAAGCAGGTCTCCTGGCGTGGAGCGATGAACGTTATGCAGATGGCCCAGTCTACGCGGGTCGCTGATGCAGGCGCGGTTATCGCCGGTAAGGTCATCGGGGCTGAGTAAAATCAAATTCATAATGAGAGTCTATTGGTCACAGAATAGGCGTGTTGCGTCTACCAAATCGATCAAAGCCGCTTGCATGGGCGCGTGGTGCAGGCACAATACCAGCAACGGGAAAAAGCCCCTATCGCTTTTAAAGTCCCTATCGCTTTTAAGGAGATGCGCCGTGCGCGTGATTCGCAAGTATGCTAACCGCAGGCTGTATGATACACAGCAAAGCCGCTACGTAACGTTAGAAGACCTGCGTCGCTTAATCATCGACGAAGCGCCTTTTCGCGTTGAAGATGCTAAAAGCGGTGAAGACCTGACCCGCACTATTTTGCTATCGATCATCATTGAGCAAGAGCAGGCAGACGGAGAGTCACAAGTGTTCTCCAACGATTTGTTGGCGCAACTGATCCGCGTTTATGACATGACGTCGCCACTGCCACTGTCACGTTATCTTGAGCAGGGTACGCAGTTGATGCTGGAACAGCAAAAGCGTCTGCAAAGCCAATGGAAGCAGGCCATGCGTAACACGCCGCTGGACTTCATGCGCGAGTTAGGCGAAGAGAATATGCGTTTTTGGCAAAAGACCCTGAATCAATCTGCGCAAAGCGATGAAGCTAACGCTGGCGATCACCAAGCGTCAGAGAGCAGCGTTAAGCCTGGTGACGATACTGGCGGAAGCAATAAAAAGAAACAGGACAAAACCTCCTGACCCCACTTGGGGCCGCGCTGTGGCATAATGCCGCCAATAACGCTCTCCCGTTTGAGAAGGATGAACATGAAGGTTTTGATGATTGGCGGCGGTGGTCGTGAGCACGCTTTAGCTTGGAAATTGGCTCAGTCGACCCGCGTTGAACACGTCTTCGTTGCACCGGGCAATGCCGGTACGGCGACGGAAGTGAAGGTTACTAACGTCGCGATTGCCGCAACGGATATTGATAGCCTGGTAGCATTTGCCCGTGATGAGCAGATTGGCTTGACGGTGGTCGGCCCGGAAGCGCCGCTGGTAGAAGGGATCGTTGATCGCTTTCAAACGGCTGGCTTGACGATTTTTGGCCCTAATCAAGCCGCTGCTCAGCTTGAGGGGTCGAAGTCCTTCACCAAAGACTTTTTAGCACGCCATGATATTCCGTCAGCAGACTACCAAACGTTTACTGAAGTCGAGCCTGCACTTGCCTATCTGAGCAAAATGGGTGCACCCATCGTCATCAAAGCGGACGGCCTTGCAGCTGGCAAAGGCGTTATTGTCGCGATGAGCGAAGTAGAAGCAGCCGATGCCATTCGTGACATGTTGGAAGCTAATGCGTTTGGTGATGCTGGCGCACGCGTAGTCATTGAAGAGTTTTTAGAAGGTGAAGAAGCCAGCTTTATTGTCATGGTGGACGGTGAGAACGTTGTTACCATGGCGACTAGCCAAGACCATAAGCGCGCTTATGACGGCGACACCGGTCCTAATACCGGCGGCATGGGGGCTTACTCTCCGGCACCCGTGGTTACTGACGAGATTGACGCGCGTATTATGGAGCAGGTTATTTGGCCTACCGTGCGCGGCATGGCCGCAGAGGGAAATGCTTACACCGGGTTCTTGTACGCAGGCCTGATGATTGACGCCGCAGGCAATCCCAAAGTGATTGAATATAACTGTCGTTTTGGTGATCCTGAAACCCAGCCGATTATGATGCGGCTAGTGTCTGATTTCGCTGAGCTCTGCTTAGCCGGCGCACAGGGAGCATTAGCAGGACATCGCTGCGAATGGGATCCGCGTGCGGCGGTCGGTGTGGTAATTGCTGCGGGTGGTTATCCTGGTGACTACCGTAAGGGCGATGTGATTCATGGCTTGGCAGCGGCGGAGCAAGACGGCTGTAAAGTATTTCATGCCGGCACCGCGCAAAACGCTCAAGGCGAGATTACTACTCACGGTGGGCGTGTGCTGTGTGTAACGGCGTTGGGTGCGACAGTTTCAAAGGCACAGCAGTTAGCGTATCAAGGTGTTAAAGCGATTCGCTGGGACGGTGCTGAATACCGTCGTGATATTGCCTTTAGAGCAATCTCCCGCGAGGCCTAAAAACATTTGCGCCTATACAGCGTCATTCCTATCCAACACCGTCGAGGATGCAGGCATGGAGCGTGTCAAGCTGGACTTTCCCGCTGAAGCGGTTATTCACCGCCATCCCTTGACGGTGCGTGTAACCGATATGAATTACGGCCGGCACTTAGGGCATGATGCGATAGTGTCGCTGCTTCACGAGGCTCGTGTGCAGGCTTTTGCGGCACTGAATTTGCCCGAATGGGACATGTGTGGGTACCCCAGCCTGGTGGCTGACTTGGCGATACAGTATCTCAGTGAAGCGCGCTGGCCTGATGCGTTGATCATTGAAACCGCCGTGCCGGCGCCTCAAGGCAAAGCGTTGACGATTTATCAGCGCATTCGCCAGAGTGAATCTCAGAAAATCGTAGCAACGGCGCGCGTCAACCAGCTGCTGATTGATCTAAACACAGGAGCCCCTGTGGATGTGCCCGCTGACGTGAAACATGCGCTTTCTCTTGCGAGGAGTGGCTAATGTCACGAGAGTACCCGGTAATTGCCGTGACCGGCTCCTCTGGGGCAGGCACAACGACCGTAAGGCGCAGCTTCGAGCGTATGTTTTTGCGTGAAGATGTGCATGCAGCGATCGTCGATGGCGATGCTTTTCATCGCTATACGCGCGATGACTTGCACCGTATTTTCCGCGAAGAGCCTGAGCGCAAGAACGAGCTCTCCCATTTTGCCGTTGAGGCTAACTTGCTGGATAGGCTAGAAGGGCTGTTCGGTGAGTACGGCGAGCATGGCTCCGGTACGTTTCGACACTATATTCACGCCGAAGATAAGCAGAAAATTGAAGCCGGCTGCCGCGTAGGCACTTTCACCGAGTGGCAGTCGCTGCCTTGTGGTACTGACCTGCTTTTCTATGAAGGTTTGCACGGCGGGCTGGTAACTGAAGACTTTGATATTGCGCGTCATGTTGATCTTTTAGTCGGCGTTGCGCCGACCATGAACCTTGAATGGATCCAAAAGATTGATCGTGACACTAAACTGCGCGGTTATTCACAAGAGGCGGTGATCGATACGATTTTAGGCAGAATGGATGACTATGTGCGCTACATTCAGCCGCAATTCTCGCGCACCCACATCAATTTTCAGCGCGTGCCTACGGTTGATACCTCTAACCCCTTTGAGGTCCAGGACATTCCTACTGACGCCGAGTCGTTAGTGGTCATCCGCTTTAGGGACCCTTCCACCGTTGACTTTCCCTGGCTGCTGGCCATGATTAAAGACTCCTTTATGACGCGCCCCCATACGCTGGTAGTACCCGGGGCACTGATGTCATTGGCGATGGAGCTAATCCTCGCTCCTTTGGTTCGCCATTTGCTGGCACAGCGGCGTTTTCGCTAATCCTTGCTGATAAAAGTAATGGAGTAATCTATGGAATGCCTCTTTTGTAAAATCATCAATCGTGAAATTCCGGCCGATATTGTTTACGAAGATGAGCACGTTCTGGCTTTTAACGACATTGGTCCTCAGGCACCCACCCATCAGCTAATTATTCCTAAAAAGCATATCTCGACGCTGAATGATATTGAAGAAGCCGATCTAGCAACCGTTGGCCGCCTTCAGCTCACCGCCGCTAAGCTCGCCCGTGAGCAGGGTTTTGATGAAGATGGGTACCGTGTGGTGATGAACTGCAACGAAATGGGCGGGCAGACGGTCTATCATATTCACATGCATCTAATGGGCGGGCGTATCTTCACTTGGCCCCCCGGCTAGTAATTACGCTTGAGCAAGATAAGTACGATTTGGTAATTAAGTACGCTTTAGTCTTTAAGCTTAGTAAGGCAACGGAGTGTTCCCATGGATTGTCAACAGAGTCGAGCCGATAGACTGATTCACCAGTTTGATATCGTTTTGCGTACTCTTGCCCCTCATGCGGCATCTCCGCAGCGTGTCAGTCCCGCCAAGGATGTCACCGGAGAAAGGCTGGACGATCACGAGCGCCGTCATGCCGCTGGCTTAATGCGTATTCATCACACCGGTGGGGTGTGTTTTCAAGGACTGTATCAAGGGCAGGGCATCACCGCGCAGCTGCCCCATGCACGCAAGCAAATGGAGCAGTCGGCGCTCGAGAAAATCGATCATCTCGCTTGGTGTGACGAGCGCCTTGAGCAGTTACACAGCCGAACCAGCTATTTAAATCCACTTTTTTATATCGCCGGGTTTGGAATAGGTGCAGCGACCGGTGCGGTAAGTGACCGCGTAAGCCTGGGCTTTTTGGCCGCGGCTGAAGAGCAGGCGGGTAAGTCTCTTGACCTGCATCAGCAATCGTTGCCCGCAGGCGATGCCTGTTCGCGCACTATACTGCGTCAAATGGCGATTGATGAAGCGCATCATGCGCATATCGCCTTAGAGGCCGGAGGGTTGCGCTTTCCAGCGCCAATTAAGTGGCTAATGCATTTAGGCGCTAAAATGGTGACTAGGGGTGTCTATCACTTTTAATATACGGGATTGATCGGCTGCTGATATCTGCGGTTCACATTCGCTGAAAATAAAAAGGCGCCGCAGAGCGGAGCCTTTTTATAGCCATCATCTTATTTTGCGTCAGGCATCAATGCGCTTATATTTCATGCGTTTAGGTGTGTCATTGCCAACACGCTTTCTATGGTCTGCTTCGTATTCTGCATAGTTGCCTTCGAATAAGACCACCTCAGAATCACCTTCAAATGCCATCACGTGGGTGGCGATACGATCAAGGAACCAGCGATCGTGTGAAATCACCATGGCACAGCCTGGGAATGCTAACAGTGCTTCTTCCAATGCCCGCAGCGTTTCGATATCCAGGTCGTTAGAGGGCTCATCAAGCAGCAGAACGTTTGCCCCTTGCTGCAACGTTTGCGCGAGCTGCAGGCGGCCACGCTCACCGCCAGACAGTTCTGCTAAGCGCTTCTGCTGGTCGTTGCCTTTAAAGTTAAAGCGACCAACGTACGCGCGTGATGACACTTCATAGCCGTTGATGTTGAGGATGTCCTGTCCACCAGAAACAGCTTCCCACACGGTCTGTTTGTCATCAAGAGCATCACGTAGCTGCTCAACGTAAGCAATATCGACCGTCTCACCAATGACTACGTCACCGACATCAGGCTGTTCTTTACCCGTTATCAGTTTAAATAAGGTCGATTTACCCGCACCGTTACCACCAACAATACCTACAATCGCACCATGTGGAATGGTGAAGGAGAGGTCTTGATAAAGTAACTTGTCCTCAAAGCGTTTGGCGACATTGCGAAACTCAATAACGTTATCGCCCAGGCGCGGCCCCGGCGGAATATAAATTTCGTTAGTTTCATTACGCTTTTGAAAGTCGCCGGACTGCATTTCTTCGAAGCGGTTAAGGCGTGCTTTGCTTTTAGCTTGTCGGCCTTTGGCGTTGCTGCGCACCCATTCAAGCTCTTGCTTGATGGCTTTCTGGCGCGAAGCCTCTTGTTTAGCTTCTTGGCCCAGGCGCTCATCTTTCTGCTCTAACCACTGCGAGTAGTTGCCCTCGAACGGGATACCTTGCCCACGGTCAAGTTCGAGTATCCAGCCTGCAACGTTATCCAGGAAGTAGCGGTCGTGAGTAATCGCGACCACGGTGCCGTTATAGTCATGCAGGAAGCGTTCAAGCCAAGCCACGGATTCAGCGTCAAGGTGGTTGGTGGGCTCGTCGAGCAGCAGCATGTCGGGACTGGAAAGCAGTAGGCGGCATAGCGCTACGCGGCGACGTTCACCGCCTGATAGATTGCCTACCTTGGCATCCCAAGGGGGCAGACGAAGGGCTTCAGCGGCAACTTCAAGCTTACGTTCTAAGTTGTGCGCATCGGCCGCTTCAATAATATTCTCAAGACGTGCCTGTTCGCTAGCGAGCGCATCAAAGTCTGCGTCTGGCTCTGCGTAGGCAGAGTAAACCGCATCGAGCTTTTCCTGCGCTTCTTTGATGGCACCGAGCGCTTCCTCAACGGTGTCACGAACGTTTTTCTCGTCATCTAACTGTGGCTCCTGAGGGAGGTAGCCAACATTGATACCGGGCATCGGACGAGCTTCACCTTCAAACTCTTTATCGACACCGGCCATGATACGCAGCAGTGTGGATTTACCCGAACCGTTGAGGCCCAGCACACCAATTTTGGCACCTGGGAAAAACGATAACGAAATATTCTTAAGAATTTGCTTTTTGGGCGGCACTACTTTGCCAACCCTATTCATGGTGAAAACGTATTGCGCCATGGAGATCCGTTAGGTTGATGAAAGAAAAAGCAATAGCCGCATGCGGCTAGCTATGCACTGATGATAGAGGTCTGCGCCGGGAAAGGCTAGGCTACGAGAAGTGTTCTGCTAGCTAAGCCTACCCATAGAGCGAGAAGGCTAAGCTGGTTGATGGCAGTGCTGGCAAGCGGGGAGGAACGAATGGCTACTCTTCTTCATCCCAGTCATCTTCAATAACGCGCTGCAATCGGCGCTCTTCTAACCACGCTTCAACTTGGCGTCGAGAGCGCAAACTGTCGGCCTTACTTGGTTTGCTTTTGCTGTAATGGTCATCATTAACAGCATCTAAGCTTTCGAACTCATCTGAGTCGACGCTATCGATAGTAAAGGTTTCACGACTTAAGGGGTCACGGCTCATGATATGCCCTCCAACCCAGCCGGCGTACCGGCATCACAACGGCTTCATTGGTAAACTCGGTTAGTCTACGAAGTGAAGCGCCTAGCGCCGTTTAAGCGCCTTGTCGCTATATAACGCCAGTTGGGCTGAAGTTCAAGCCTTGTTGGTTTTTTTTGCGTTAAAAAGTGAATTTTTAGCAGGTTTCTTACTGTTTTTGTAATTCTGCCAGGGCAAGCTGTGCCTCGGTACGTTCCGTGACATCCTTCTGTACACCAATGTAATACATCAACTTATCCGCTTCGTCGTAGACGGGTGTAATGGAAAGTTCATTCCAAAACATGGTGCCGTCTTTTCGATAGTTGCGTAGCACTTCACGAGACGGCCGGCCTGCTTTTAGCGCTTTTCTAATGGCGACAAGCGCATCTTGGTCGCGGTCTTCGTTTTGTAAAAAACGACAGTCGCGATATAAAATTTCGTCAGCGCTGTAGCCCGTCAAACGCTCAAAGCCCTTATTGACGTAGATGAGGATGTTTTCATCCCCTTCCTGTTCGGCAACCACAATGCCATCTTCAGATGCATCAATAATGCGTTCGAGCAGCTCTGGGCTGATCAAGGGAGATCGTTTCATCAAAGGGTTCCTGTTGCAGCTCCTGTCCTTTCCGGAGAACATGCCGTTCGCTCTATGCGTGGTCCGAGCGGGATTTTTACTCACTTTTAGAGGCTCGATAGCCAAGGTGTCAGTCCGTAACGGCTATCGAGCTCCATCATGGCGAGCGTTGCGATGCATTGCAATCGTCAACGCACTCTTAGGATCGGACGCGAGGTGTTTTTTACGCCGACCTTAGCCGCTGGCCACTAAACGACATGCATCAAACGAAAGGGTAGCGATGTGTAGAAAGTAACGCCATTAAGACGAGCGGGTGGTTGTTTCCTGTTTCAAGCTAACTCGACATGACAGAATGGTGTTTAAAGAGGCCCTATTAACCTGACGGGAAAATTTACAATGTCACGTGTTCAAATTCGCTATTGCACGCAGTGCCAATGGCTGCTGCGCAGTGCTTGGTATGCTCAGGAGCTGCTTTCGACCTTCGGTGAAGGTTTAGATGAAGTGGCACTGATGCCATCTCATGGCGGCACTTTTGAGATTTGGTATGAGGATGTGCTGCTATGGGAGCGCAAACGCGACGGTGGTTTTCCGGATATCAAGCGCCTCAAACAAAGTGTGCGTGACCAGCTAGAGCCTGGGCGTGATTTAGGGCATATCGACCGATGAATCAGGATCGCCAAGCCATCCTGTATGGGCTAGGAGCCGTTGCGCTGTGGTCGACCGTAGCGACGGCCTTTAAAGTGGCGCTTGCTTGGATGAGTCCATTAGAATTGATGTGGCTCGCAGTGCTTGTGTCCTGGGCATTAATGGGGGCGCTCGTTATAAAGCAGGGCAATCTTGCTACGGCGCTGCGCACCGGTTGGAAGACTGCCGCGTGGGCGGGGTTAATGAACCCCGTTGCCTACTATTTGGTGCTCTTTGCTGCGTATGACCGACTTCCAGGGCAGGAGGCGATGGCGCTCAATTACACCTGGGCGTTGGCGATGGCATTCTTAGCCGTGCCCTTGCTGGGACAACGCTTAACGCGCATGGATATCATCGCTGGATTGATTGCGTATGCCGGGGTGTGGGTGATTGCAACGCGTGGCGCGGTGTTCAATGTCTCTTTTGCTGACCCGTTAGGGGTTGTTCTGGCTCTCGCTTCAACATTGCTGTGGGCGCTTTATTGGCTGCTTAATGCGCGCGACTCACGCCCGGCATTAGTGGGCCAATGGCAAAATTTTACGGTGGGTTTGCCGGTGCTAACCATCCTGTTATTACTAGGCCCTGGCTTTCAGTGGCATGGCTGGGGGGCGTTAGGGGCAGGCGTTTACGTCGGGCTGTTTGAAATGGGCATAGCATTCATTTTATGGCAGATGGCTGTCCACAAGGTGTCGCGCACTGCAAAGGTTTCTAATCTTATTTTTCTCTCGCCCCCGGTATCACTGATGCTGCTTTTTTTGGTGGTTGGAGAGCCTATTTTGCCATCAACCCTAATGGGACTGGTGTTAATACTTTTAGGGTTAGGGATGCAAACCCAGCAGAAGCAGCCAGAGGGGGGGTAGTCTGGGTAGTAAAATATTTCTTTTTGTCTTTTTTTATTATTTTAATTCTTGAAGTGAAATGTGAACTAGTATACAAGTCAAACAAAATACTAGTTCTGAAGTATGAGTACATTTTCTTAAATAATGGAATGTGACCATAACGATACATTAATCTTCAGCTGAGCCGATAGCTACGGCTAGAGAGAGGTTATAACAAAGGCATGGAGAAGAGCATAGACATTGGTGTGTTGAGCGAGCAGTTCGGGGCGGATTTTGAGTACCAGCAATTTAGGTCTGACGAGGCTTATTCACACGATCAGCAGCGTTGGAAATTGCTTGATGGGATTGCCAAGCAAGCGCCGGGCGCCTCGCCAAAAAGCGTTGAGAGGTCTAGGCCTATTGCTGTGCCTCCGGTTTATGCCCAGGAGCGTGAACAGCCGCTGGTGCAGCAGGCGGTGCCGTATCGCCTAGAAAATAAACAACCGACATCAGGTGTTGATGCTTCTCACCAGCACCCGGTTGACAAGCCAGCAACGCAGCGTTCTTTTGGCCATTTATTTCAGTCTTATACAGATAGTAATGATGATGCTCAAAGTAATCACCGTCAGGGAACATCGCTAAAAGCGTTGATAAGGCAAATCAATAAATGACGCTTATTTGTATTGCCTCTCCTAAAGGGGGAGTTGGTAAAACAACGTTGACTGCTAATCTTGCTTACACTTTGCAACGCCAAGGTTTAAATGTCACTGTCATTGACTTTGATAGCCAAGATGCATTGAAGCTTCACTTCGGTATTGCTTTTAATGATGCTCAAGGCTATGTCGTTGAAGCCGCGTCTACTCCCTATTGGGGTGAAATGGCCCGAACAACGGCAAGCGGCATTGACGTGCTTGCCTATGGCTGTACAACTAGAGAGCAGCGCCATCACTTCGAAACGTTTCTTGCCAATGATCCAAGAGCCCTATATCAAGCGCTTAGCGGCTTTTATAACTCCCCAAACGATGTGCTGTTAGTTGACTTGCCGCCAGGGCACTCCGTAGCACTAGAGGCTGTTTGCCAGTTAAAGCCACTGTGCATCACTATGCTGATGGCCGATAGCGCCTCTTTGGCCGTTCTACCCTCTATTGAAAGTGGTGGCTTTTATCCTGATACCATTGGCAGGCATTTGTACTATGTCGCCAATCAGCTAGACCTTCGTAATGACCTAAGTCGCGACGTATACGCGCTTTTAAAAGAGCGTTTGAAGGCGTCACTGCTAGGGGCGGTTCACCGTGACGCAGCAGTGTCCGAAGCACACGCACTGCAGGTTTCTGTGCTGCAACATGCGTATACCTCTGCGGTTGTTAATGATATTGAGGCTATCGCCCATAATCTCATTCGTTTAATGCAAGATGCCGAGCTATCTCAAGTACGCAAAGAGGGTGAATAATGAAAACCCTTATGTATAAAGCCTGGATCGCTCTATTACTACTTCTTTGTACCCCTGTCATGTTAATTGTTGTTACAACGCCGATGACGTTGAATAACCAACTGGCCTTTGGGGGCGTTACCGCTGTTTTTTTATTAATCATGGGGCAGGTCGATTCTCCGCGCATACGTTTAGCAATGGCATTAGTAACCGTCATGACGGCAACTCGCTATCTCTATTGGCGGGTAACGGAAACGCTCATTACGGATGGTTTTATAGAGCCGATCTTGAGCTTTGGGCTATTGGCGGCAGAAGGTTACTGCTGGGTTGTCTTGGTGCTGAGCTTCTTTCAGTCGGCGTGGTTGCTTGATCGTAAAGTTGTCCCACTGCCTAAAGACATCACTAAGTGGCCAACGGTAGACGTATATATTCCGACGTATAACGAAAGCTTAGACGTAGTTCGTGATACTGTTTTGGCAGCGCAAAATATTGACTATCCAGCTGATAAAGTAAATGTTTATCTTTTAGATGATGGTAAGCGAGCTGAGTTTGGCGCTTTCGCATCTCAGGCGGGCGTTGGATATATTACTCGCACAGATAATAAACACGCGAAAGCGGGTAATTTAAATAATGCGCTCCAGAAAACGTCCGGCGAGCTTATTTGTATTTTTGACTGTGACCATATTGCCACGCGGGCTTTTTTACAGGCGACGGTGGGCTCTTTTCTTGTTGATCAGAAGCAAGCACTTATACAGACGCCCCATCATTTTTATTCGCCTGATCCCTTTGAACGGAATTTAGTCAGTGGCCGGGAAGTGCCACACGAAGGTGAGCTTTTTTATGGTCCTATTCAAAAGGGCAATGATTATTGGAATGCAGCCTTTTTTTGTGGCTCGTGTGCAGTTATTCGGCGCAGTGCACTAGAGGAAATAGGTGGGTTTGCGGTTGAAACAGTCACAGAGGATGCGCATACCGCATTAAAACTACAAAGAAAAGGATGGTCTACCGCTTACTTAGGCATACCCCTTGCCGCTGGGTTAGCGACGGAACGACTAGCGTTGCATATTGTTCAGCGTGCGCGTTGGGCACGGGGTATGACGCAAATATTACGGCGTGATAACCCCCTATTAGGCCGAGGGTTGAGCATTCCCCAGCGGCTCTGCTATTTAAGCGCGATGTTGCACTTTCAGTTTCCGTTAGTGCGCTTTATTTTTTTAACAGCCCCGTTGGCTTACATGCTGTTTGGGCTCAATATTATTCAAGCATCGCCTCAGGCCGTTGCTGTCTATGTACTTCCTCACTTATTTGCAGCCGTTTATACCAATGCGAAGCTGGTAGGGCAGTATCGCTACACGTTCTGGAATGAAATATATGAAACGGTTTTAACCTTTCATTTGCTCAAGCCTTCCCTTGTGACACTGTTTAATCCCAATCGAGGCAAGTTTGATGTCACGGAAAAAGGAGGGCGACTCGAGCAAAGCTTTTTTGATTTTAATGTGACGCGACCTCATCTGTTTTTACTGGCATTACTGGCTGCGGGCCTAGTATGGGGTGTCGTACGCTTAGTTTGGTGGAATCCTGAAGGTGAGCAAGCAAGCGTATTGCTGTTTAACGTAGCATGGGCCTCATTTAGCGCAATTTTCCTGATGGCGGCTATCGCTGTTGGCAGCGAACAAAAGCAGGTGCGTGAATACGTACGAATCAAGCTAAGTCGGCCTGTGGTCTTACATCTCTCTGGCGGCTATACGTTGTCGTCTACGACGCAAAATTTGTCTATGGGTGGCATGCAGCTAGCTGCAGTAGCTGGCTTTTCAAAAGATGCGCGCATTGATTTTATCGAAATGGAATTCGATGGCAATCCGATACTGTTTCCTGTGCACATAGTAAGCCGTGATGCACAGCATATACGCCTGCGGTTTGGCACGTTGAATGTGGTTCAGCGCCGCCAGTTAGTGCAGCTTGTCATGGGTCGTGCTGATGCCTGGCTACAGAAACGCAAGCTCCCACACGATCAGCCGTTGCGTTCTATGTGGACTGTTATTCGTGCCGTCACAGGTCTGTTTTTCCGAAACTGGAAGGAGCGGCGTTTATTTGCCGGTGGGGGCGACAGTGCTGGCAAAGCACGCCAGGCAGACGCGCGTTCTGGTAGCTCACCACCTATGGCAACAGCTGCTACAGCGGTATCCACTCCTGTATCCACCTGGGTATGGCGAATGGTTCTCGTCGCGTTGATTATGGTAGGCATCATGTCTACCCAGCGAGCATGGAGCCAGTCATTAGATGTTCAGGCTTTGCCAAGCAACGCTAGGCCGTTAATGCTAGAGGCATTGCCTAAAGAGGCCGCGACGTTGCCTGATGTTGAAGTGAATGCACGGGGCGGTTTAGCTTTCAATATGCCCTTGGAGACTCGGGAACGAATTTATCCACTTTTGCAGCGTATAGACGAGGTCGAGCCTGAGCCTCTTCGTATTCAGGGCAACGGAGCTCAGGCGGGTATCGAGTTTTCTTTGCGTAGTGATGAAGTGTCTACCGGCGCTGTGCTGCACTTAGATATACGCTATTCAGATGCTCTTCTTGAGGGGCTTAGTCGGCTGGACGTTACTCTCAATGGCATTGTTATTGAGACGCTAGAGCTTGACCGATTTACCGCAGAGCATCTTGTTGCAGAGGTGGCTATTCCGCCAGAGCTAATCATTACCTATAACACACTACTGCTAAGTGTGGCCGGACAAACGCTAGAGCAGTGTAATAACTTGCTCAGCGAAGATATTTGGGTCGAGGTTTTACCAAGCTCGACGCTCAATGTGAATGTTCAGTCGTTGCCGCCGCTTAATGGGCTCGCTAATTTACCTGCCCCCTTCGCTGATGCGGCCGACATGGAAAGGCTAGTATTGCCTTTCATTATGCCCTCTATGCCTTCAGAAACGCTGCTGAGTGCAAGCGCAATATTAGCCTCGTATTTTGCGATTAAAGCGGATTTTAGAGGCGCTGACTTCCCCGTTCATCATACTCAAATACCTGATCAGCATGCGGTCGTCGTAGGGACTCCCGAGCAGATGCCTTTAGGAGTAGAGCTGCCGAGAATTGATGGCCCTACCTTACTGCAACTGGCTAATCCTAATAATGCTATGTATCGCTTATTGATCGTCACGGGAGCAACAGAGCAAGACGTAAAAAGCGCCGCTGCATATCTAGCCCATTATCAAGAGCGTTTAAGCGGCGACAGTGAAACGGTAAGTGCGCCCCAGCTAGCCCTTAGAGAGGCCTATGATGCACCTAACTGGCAGGCGCTTAATGAGCCGATCTATCTTGACAAAATGGCTGGTGAGAATGAAATGGTCGGTGAGGGTATTCGCCCGTCGCCGCAAAATTATAGTTTTCGCCTGCCCCCAAACATGCATTTATGGCCGGGTGATCATGTAACCTTAGAAGTGGGCTATGAGTTCCCTCGTGGCGAGTGGCTAAACGAAGATGAGTCACGACTGGAGATTGCTCTTAACGGCACTTATCTAGCCTCCTTACCCGTTGAGAAGCGTTCTTTAGCCTGGGAAGCTTGGCGCTTTCTGGGAAATGATATTCGTAAAGAGCGCGCTACGTTACGCATTCCCCAGGAAAAGTTATACGGTAATAACCAGCTCAGCTTTTATTTTAATATGGCAGTGAATATGCCGGAAAATGGATGTGAGCTGGGTCTTCCTGATCGCATTGAAACGCGCCTGTACCCTGATTCTTATTTGGATATGAGCGATGCACAGTATTTTGCAGCGTTACCAGAGCTCTCGTACTGGCTGAGTGCAGGCTTTCCCTTTACGCAGTGGGCCGATTTATCGCACACGACGCTGCTGCTTGCCGCGGAACCCGATGCTATCGAAATTGGCACCGCGCTTGGGCTGATTGGGCGCATGGGGGCCTCTACCGGATACCCCAGTATTGCGCTGAATGTGCGCAAGGGGCTAACGCTTAACGACAACTTGTCAGACCGAGATATGCTGGTCGTTGCGCGTGCTGATCAATTGGAACGCAGTGAGCTTAATCGTTATCTTGGGCCTTTCAGTATCGAGCAGGGGGCTTTACGCGTTACGCCTTTGAACTTAATGAATAGATTAAATCTTTGGGCACAAGCCCAGTGGGGGCGAGATACCGAGCGCGCTCGCAATAGGATTGGCAGTCAGTCCCCTGAACAGATCTTACTGGGCGTTCGGTCACCGCTGAACCCCACGCGCAGCATTATCGTAGCCACTGCTTTTCATGATGAAGGCATGCGCACGCTACCGGCCGTGATTGATCAGCCCCAAGTTAGTCGTCAAGCCGTGGGGGATTTAGTCATGGTGTCGCCGAGCCAAGAGGTCAGTGCTTATCAGGTTGGGCCGCGGACGCCTCGAGGTGAAATGGTCTGGCATCGTCTTATCCGCTGGTACACCGGCCAATACATTATTCCCATGTTATTAGCTATGGGCATTGTTCTGCTTTTACTGTCCGGACTTCTTTATAGCACTCTCAAACGCCGAGCACTGCGTCGAGCAAATGCTGGTAGCAAAACGCACTCAGGCGGAGAATAACCATGCGTACGCCCGTACCAACGTTGATGAAATTAAAAAATCGGCTTTTGCTGAGTGCCTTAGTTAGCTGTGCGCCGATGACGGCAGCATGGGGACAGGAAAACTCGCAGTCGGCCTTAGAAGCTTTATTGCGCCAAGCTGATTTTTGGCAGGAAAATCAGCGTCCTGACTTAGTGCGCCAAGCGCTTGAGCGCTATCTTGCCGGGCGGCCTGATGACCCCGAAGTGCTTTACAGGCTAGCGCGCCAAGCGGTGATAGATGACCAGCCCGATCAAGTAGCGCAGTGGACGCAGCGATTGGAGCAGGCGTCACCTAATAGCCAGTATTTGATTGAGTTAGACCAATTGCAGCAGGGCAATCAATTAGACACAACGCAGTTGAATCGCGCCCGTCAGCTAGCACGCGCGAATCGCTATGAAGAGTCGGCATCGGCATATCGCTCTTTATTTGGTGGCGATACGCCTCCCCGCGGTCTCGCCGTTGAGTACTATCAAACACTGGCTGGTGGCACTGATGCCCAATGGCGAGAAGCGCGTGATGGCCTGCGCCAGTTTAGTGACGACTATCCTACTGATGCTCCTTTAAAGCGTGCATTGAGCGAAGTATTAACCTATCGCGAAGGTACTCGCCGTGAGGGTATTAGCCAACTGGCTCAGTTAGCGCGACAAGGCGGCTCTGAAGCCGTTGCTGCAAGAAGCGGCTGGCGGCAAGCGCTGCTGTGGTTAGAAGCCACGCCGGCTGATGAAACGCTTTATCAGGTTTATGCGCAGGTTAATCCAGACGATAACGACGTGCCCCAGCATTTTGAAGATTCAACTGCTCA
Organism: Halomonas sp. AOP5-B2-8; assembly: GCF_052376475.1. Taxonomy (NCBI): domain Bacteria; kingdom Pseudomonadati; phylum Pseudomonadota; class Gammaproteobacteria; order Oceanospirillales; family Halomonadaceae; genus Halomonas; species Halomonas sp. AOP5-B2-8. Next base: position 516,362 of record NZ_JBQSVS010000002.1, read on the forward strand.
GAATACACGCGCCGTAGGTTTCACAGCCTTACAGGCGGGGCAACTGGGAAGTGCCGAAGAGTCATTTCGGCAGGCGTTGGAAGAAAATCCACAAGATGCTGAGGCGAAAGGTGGATTAGGGCTCATATTGCTGCGTAGGCAGCAGTTTGCTGAAGCCAGAGGCCTACTGTCACAAGCTATGGATCAGGCGCCAGAGCGGCGAGAGCAGTGGGCCGCCGCGTATCAAAGTGCGGCCTTTTATGCTCGCTTAGGTGAGGCGCGTCGTTTAGCGGCAGCCAACAATCTTGACCAAGCACTTGGGCAAGTGCGGCCACTTACTCAGCAGAGCGGCGATGCTGGACGCGCCGCACGCTTGCTGGAAGCCGATATTTTGCGTCGTCAAAAGCGTTTAGATGCCGCAGAACAGGCTTATCGCGCCATGCTGGAAACGCGTCAAAGCGATGTTGACGCGCGAGTAGGACTCGTTCAAGTGCTTTCTGACAAAGGTGACTGGGCGGCTGCACAACAAATAGCTCAGGCGTTGCCGGACAGCAGGCGCGCTCAGATGAGTGGGTTAGCCACGGCCCAAGTAGAAGCGCTGCGCCTTCAAGCGCGCCAGCAAGATGATTTTGGCGCGGAAACGGCACTTCGAGAAGCTCTCGAGTTGGCGCCTAACAACCCATGGGCGCGCCTTGATCTAGCTCGTTTGCTGGCGGGGCAATCGCGCCCAGATGAAGCGCAGGTGTTGATGAGGCCCTTTCTTGCAAGTGATGCCTCGCTAGATCAGCGTTATGCCGCAGCGCTGTTTGCGTCGGAGCAGGGGCGTTGGTCGGAAACCCAGCGACTGCTGTCGAATATACCGTCAGATTCGCTAACAGTTGAGATGACGTCTCTGCAGCAACGGGCTCAGATCCAGCAGCCTCTGAATCAGGCATTAGCGCAGCTAGAGCAAGGAAATAAGTCTGCAGCGATTGCCTCACTGCAGCAACTTTATCTGCGTTCTGAAGGGGCCGGCCTTACGCCTAGCCAGGTTAGTCAGATTGCGGGGGCTTTGTCAGAAGCGGGTGCTAAAAGTGAGGCTTTACGCTGGGTAGAGCGCGATTTAGCACGTGGTATTGATGAACAAATACCCAATGATTATATCAATCATACGCTGGTGATGGCTCAGGCCGGTCGATCTGACGCTGCCCAGCAATTGCTCAATCGTTTAGCCGCTTCTCCTCAGTGGCGTGAGGATTCCAACGCCTTGGCCGCTGAGCGTGGTTTAGCCATTATTAAAGCCGATCAGTTGCGTCAGAGTGGCCGTTTAGCCAGCGCTTATGACGTGTTGGCAGAGCCGATGCAGCAGTCGCCAGATGACGAGGACTTGTTGTTGGCGATGGGGCGTTTATACGCTGAAGGTGATCGTCAAGCCCAAGCTGAGCAGATATATACCTATGTGCTCACGCGTCACCCTGAAAGTGAGCAGGCGTTGCAGGGAGCGGTGCAGACGGCACTTGCTAACAATCGCTCGCGCCAAGCAAGTCAGCTTCTGAGTCGTTATGGACCCGAGCAACAAACCCCCGATACCTTACTGCTCAGCGCCCAGGTCGCTAGGGCTAATGGCGAAAGCTTAAAAGCGCTCGCCTTACTCAGCCAAGCTCGCCAGCGGTTAAGTGGACAAGAAGACGGTGCGGCGGCCCTTGTACAGAGGCAAAACCCGTTTACCGACAGATCGCAAGGTGCGCGTGCGTCACAACGACCTAACTGGTTGCCGGGCGCTAGTCGTGAGGTCAGTTATGACATCGCAATGACTGAACCGGAAGCGTTGACGCCATCTGCCAGCCAGCAGATAGATGAGCTTTCTCGCCAGATCAGGCGTGAGAGAGCGCCAACGGTGGCCACTGAATTCGCCTTTAACCTGCGTGATGGCGAGAGCGGCCTTAGTCGACAGGACCGTGTCGAAGCCCCCGTGCGCTTTTCACTAATGCCGTTTGGAGAAGGGCGTTTTGAGATAGCCGTAACCCCAACTCAGGTAACCGCCGGCATGCCTGAAGGCGATGCTTTGCGTCGCTACGGGCGTAGCGGGCTCGCGGAAAGTGCTGCTTCTCTCAATGAATCGCTTAGCGGTGTGACTCCGATTCTGGACCAAATTCAGACTACCGTTACTAATTTCTTCACGGCCCAAAGTAATCTGGATGCTGCGGTTAATGAGCAAGAGCGGGTACGCTTGGCGGCTGTGTTAGAAGAGGCTAGGCGTTTTTACGATGCCGCCCTTGAGCGTAACCCTTTGTTTGAAGCTGGTTTGACGGTCGCAAGCCTTACCGATCAGCAGCGCGAGCTTTTCAATCAATATCTAGCAGGCAATAGTGTCGATTTTGAGGCATTAAGTTTTGACGGAGAGTCGCTGAGTGCCTTTGTCGAGAGCCGCCAGCAAATAGAAATGGCCCTCGCTGGCATTCAGAGCCGGCTGCAGTCGACGGCACAGTCAGCCAGACCATCCAGTTTACGTGACAGCGGTGCGGGGCTAGCGCTGAGCTATGAGAATGGCAGTGTCAATCTTGATATTGGCAGTACGCCCCTTGGGTTTGAAGAAACTAACCTAGTGGGTGGCATTCATTGGCAACCGGAGATCGCTGAGAATACAACGCTGAATTTCACCGCGGAACGAAGGGCTGTAAAAGATAGCGTGCTGTCATATGCGGGCGCTTACGATGCCTATAGTGGTGATACGTGGGGGGGCGTTGTACGAACCGGCGGTCGCGCAGGCATTAACTATGACACTGATGAGGGTGGCCTTTATGCGGATATTGGCACCTATCGCTACGCCGGTCATAACGTCGCTGATAACCAGTCTTACAATCTCTCTTTAGGTGGCTATGCTCGCCCGGTCAATAATGAGCGCCGCCAGTTGCAAGCCGGTGTACATGTTTCCGCCATGGCCTTCGATGATGACCTGAGCCATTTCACTTATGGCCACGGTGGCTATTTCAGCCCCCAAGATTATGTCAGCGTCGCTTTTCCTATTAACTATCGTGAGAATTTCACCGACCAGCTTACGCTGGGCGGCTATGTGGCGCCGGGCTTCCAAAGTTATAGCACCGATGACAGCGACTATTTCCCGACAGACCCAGAGGCGCAGGCACTTCTTGATGTGTTTTCTGCTCTCGGGGCTACGCCGGCATCACGCTATTCAGGAGAAAGTGAAAGTGGGATAGGGCTTTCTTTTGGCGGTGCTATGGAGTACCAAATGACCCCTGATCTTGCTCTTGGCGGACGAGTGGATTTCAACAGCTTCGGTGATTACAACGATACATCCGCTAGCATGTTTATGAACTATACCTTTGGAGATAGCGGTGAACGAGCCAGATAATCATTCCAAACACATGGAGCATTATGCTCAGCGGCATTGCAGCACCCAGTGGCGGCTTTTCCTAGAACTGGTTTTTGATGAGCTTTTCAATAGTGCAGGCAAAGAAGAGTCTTCGGGTTTCTGGCGTCACATTGGCAGCCGTATGGCAATAGAAATGCCTATGGGCGAGTGCGCTACCTTAGAAAGCCTTGAGAAGGCCATTAATGAGGCATTAGATCTACTAGATTGGGGATATGCCAGCATCATTGCTGAGCATCAAAAAATGCGGATTTGCCATTCTGCATGCCCTATCCCAGGCGACTCACAAGAGCGTATCGACATCGGTTTGCTAGCAATGTCTGCCTTGTTAGAAGGATTGTATAAAGGGTGGCTAAGCCAGCAGGGTGGGGACATGGAGGTGCCTATTACCTGCATTAGCCGTAATGCTGAGCAACGTGAATGCACCTTTCTTTATGGACGTTAGCCGTTTCTGATAGTGGAACTGCGCATTTAAGGGATAACTCATTATGCTGCGTCGGCTTATGTTAAGCACTGGGCTTATTATTTGTATGTTGGCGGGTGCCTGTGCAGCTCAGGCAGATACGCCTTGGAGCGCATATAAAGAACGCTTCATCAACGCCAATGGGCGGGTCATTGACACCGGCAATAATAATATCAGCCACTCGGAGGGACAGGGGTGGGGCATGATGCTTGCTCAACATCATAATGATCAAGAAACGTTTGATCAGCTTTGGCAATGGACTCGTCGGCACTTGAGTCGGCCAGATGTCTCTCTCTTCTCGTGGCGTTACGATCCCCGCGATAAGCCTGCGGTGCGTGACCTTAACAATGCGACGGATGGCGATTTATTTATCGCCTGGGCGCTGTATCTGGCCGCAGAACGCTGGAACAACGCTAATTACGCGAGTGCCTCTCGAAGTATTCGCCGCGCGGTATTAGAAAACCTGACTTATGAGATTGCGGGTTACCAAGTGCTTCTGCCCGCTATACAAGGATTTCGACGTGATCAAGAGGTCGACATCAACCTTTCTTACTGGTTTTTACCGGCACTAAGAGATTTTGCTGACATTGAACCTGAACAACCCTGGCAGCGCCTGATTGATGACGGCGTTGCCGTGCTGGATGAGGCACGCTTTGGTGCTTATCTATTACCCACTGATTGGGTGGTTATTAATCAACAAGGCGAGGTTGCCCCGGCATCCAACTGGGCGCCTAGGTTTAGCTTTGACGCTGTGCGTATTCCGCTCTATTTTGCCTGGGGTGGACGCGATGAAGCGCGCGCCATCGGCAGTATAACTGCTTTTTGGAATGACCCTGCGCATCAACCTCCGTCAGCATGGGCCGATGTAATGAGTGACGAGCGTGCAGAATACCCAATTTCGCGCGGCGTGGATGCTATTAGAGCCTATGCGAGCGGCGAAAAACTACCCAGCGCAAGGCCCCAACCAGAAGACGATTATTTTTCAGCGACGCTTTTGCTTTTGGCGCATATGGCTGAGGACATGCGTTAGAATTTAGGACAGATGGGCATCGACTGAGGATTCTTCAAGAAGTGACTCAAGCTCAGGCCATACATTGTCTAAAATAATCGGCTGTGCTTCAGCAGTAGGATGAATACCGTCGCTTTGCATCAGCTGTGCATCCAAGGCGATGTCTTCAAGTAAGAAGGGCACTAGCGCCACATCGTACTCCTCCGCCAATGAGTGAAATACGCCCGTAAACGCATCGCGGTACGCTTGGCCATAGTTCGGCGGAATATCAATGCCCAGCAGCAGCACCTGCGCCCCGGCTTCTTGACTCTGCTCAATCATGCTGGCTAGATTTGCCTGCATTTGATTAGGTGCCAAGCCACGCAAGCCGTCATTACCGCCCAGTTCAAGGAGAACAATATCCGGCTGTCGTTGTCCGATTATGTCAGTGAATCTTTGTAGCCCTCCAGACGTTGTTTCACCGCTAATGCTGGCATTGATAACCTGTGCTTTATCGTCTAGGCGCTCGGCCAGTAAGCTCACCCAGCCTTCTTCACGCTCAATGCCGTAAGCGGCGCTTAGGCTGTCGCCCATTACCAGTAGGGTGGGGCGCGTGTCTTCACTGACAGGTTCTGCGTTGACTGAGGTTGAGGTCCAGGCGGCTACCAGTACTAGCACCCATACGGTTACCATACGGTTCAGCCCACACCAAGCTTTAGGGATGCCATGCTTCATGCCTTACTCCTCTGATCAAACTGAAAACTCAGCTGCACACGCCTCGTCAACGACCGAACACTCAAATGGTGCCCGCCGCCCTCTTACAGACACCCCTGCGGCGCATAACGTTCCTCATGGCGTTGCCGGACACCCCGTTCTACATGCCGACAGGCTCTCGAAAAAAGTCACCAGCGGAGAGCGCTCGCTGACTATTTTACACGACCTGTCGCTAAGCGTAGAAGCGGGTGAAAGCGTTGCGATTTTAGGCAAAAGCGGTGCGGGTAAATCAACGTTGTTGGGGCTGTTGGCGGGTCTGGATACACCCAGTGATGGTGAGCTTATGCTGTTCGGTCAAGCGCTCAGCCGATTAGATGAGGATGGCCGTGCGGCACTACGGGCGGGGCGAGTGGGTTTCGTGTTTCAAAATTTTCAGTTATTACCTACGTTGAGTGCGCTGGAAAACGTCATGCTGCCATTGGAGCTTTCCCCCCGTGCCGGCGAAACACAAACCGCGACTAAGTGGTTAGCGCGCGTGGGGCTTGGCGAGCGCGTCGATCATCTCCCTAAACAGCTTTCTGGCGGCGAGCAGCAGCGGGTGGCGGTGGCTCGCGCTTTCGTCACTGACCCTGAGCTGGTGTTTGCCGATGAACCAACCGGCAATCTTGACCCGGATACCGGCGCTCAAGTTATTGATCTGCTTTTTACCTTGAACCGTGAAGCGGGCACTACGCTCATTTTGGTTACCCATGATCACGCTCTGGCCCGTCGCTGTGACCGCTGTCTGCGCCTGGATCAAGGCAAATTAGAACCTTTTGTGCCAGTAGCCGCCTCGGTAGATGAGGGGACGCAATGAGCGATGTGAATTGGCGCTTAGCGATGCGCAGTCTTAAACGAGACCTTCGCGCTGCCGACGTGCGCGCTCTGTTTATCGCTCTGGTACTGGCCGTTGCGGCATCGACGATGATCGCTTTCTTTTTGGACCGTTTAGAACGTGGCTTGGAACGTCAGGCAAGCCAAATGCTGGGCGGCGACTTAGTGTTAGAGCAGCGCGATCCTTTTTCCGAAGAGCTGCGGGCCACTCTGGAAAATGCCGGCTTTACGTTAAGTGATCAGGTTGATCTCGTTTCCATGATTAGCCGCGGCGAGCGCTTTCAGCCCGCGAGCCTCAAAGCTGTCGATGATGTTTATCCTCATTACGGCGTATCACACGTAGATTTTGGCGATGGCACTGAGGAGGTTGCATCAGGTCCCGCGCCCGGCGAAGCATGGGCTGACCCGCGGCTAATGCAGTTAGTCGAGATACAGCTCGGTGATCAAGTGCAGGTAGGCCAAACCGAGCTTACCGTGACGGGTATTGTAGAGCGTGAGGCAGACCAGTCCGCTGGATTTAGCAACTTTAACCCGCGCTTAATGATGAACACCGCGGATGTTGAAGCGACTGGCCTAATCCAGCCTGGCTCACGTATAGAGTTTGAAATATTAGCGGCAGGCTCGTCAGCGGCACTAGAGCGGGTTCAAGGCCTGCTGGCGGAACTCCGCCGCGACGGCGTCGAGGTTCGCGACGTGCGAGTCGATCGACCTCAGTTGGGGAACGCTTTACAGCGCGCTGAACGCTATCTAGGGCTTGCCGGGCTAGCCGCCGTACTGTTGGCTGGCGTGGCTGTCGCAATGTCGACCCGGCGCTACGTCGAGCGTCACTTAGACACCGCCGCGCTGCTGCGCTGCTTTGGCGCCAGTCAGCGCCAGTTAGTATCAATTTTTACTCTTCAACTACTCGGGCTAGCCCTGGTCGCAGCGGTGATTGGAGCGCTGCTTGGGCTTGTTGGACAAGCCGTTTTACTCCGGTTGCTGGTGAGCTTTTTGCCCATGACGCTCCCGCCACCGGGGCTGATGCCGCTAGGGCTGGGCGTTTTCACAGCGCTTGCTGTGTTAGTCGGGTTTGCTGGGCCAACCTTGCTGCGTATTAAGCAAGTTAGCGCGTTGAAGGTGCTGCGCCGCGAGCTCGATCCGTTGCCACCTTCTGCATGGCTGGTGGTGGGGGTGGCGGGCATTGTGTTTGGCGGGTTGCTATGGCTTTACTCGGGCAGCCTGGTGCTAGCGATTGCGCTATTAATCGGCGGGGCGATGCTGCTCGGTTTGCTGTGGCTGATTAGCGCCTTTTTACTCAGCGCTTTGTTGCGTGGTGTCCAACGAGTAACGGGAAGCAATGAGTGGTCGCAGGCGCTACGTTTAGGCGGTCGTCAGTTGGCTCGCAGACGCCAGGCAGGACTGGGTCAGCTGCTAGCATTTTCGGTGACTTTCTTTGCGATGGCGATGATTGTATTAGTGCGCGGTGATCTGTTGAGCACCTGGCAAGATCAGCTGCCTGAAAATACCCCTAATTATTTCGCTATCAACATTCAACCCTCCGAGCGAGATCCTTTTGAAGCGGTCGTTTCACCGCGTGTAGAAACTCAAAGCACCCTGTACCCAATGGTACGCGGTCGCGTTATTGCTATTAATGATCAGCCCCCTGAGGATGCCGTGCCGCAGGATGCGCGTGGCGATGGCTCGCTACGCCGTGAGTTAAACCTCACCTGGCAAGCAGAGCTGCCCGATGGTAACGAGTTAGTCGCCGGAGAATGGTTTTCAACAGCGCAAGCAAGCGACGCAAGGCAGGGGTGGATGAGTGCAGTTGAGGCAACGCCGCAAGCAACCCCTGTGCCTATTTCGATGGAAGATGGGCTGGCTGAAAGGTTAGGCCTAGGCATTGGCGACGAGATCACCTTCTCAGTCGGTAGCGACGAGATAGCGACACAGATTACCAGCCTGCGTAGCCTTCACTGGGACAGCTTTCAGCCTAATTTTTTCGTTATCTTTCCGCCGGGCGTGCTGGAGCAATTTGGCCACAGCTACATTACGGCCTTTCATTTGCCTGAAGCGGAAAGTGGCCTGATTAGGGAGCTGATTACCGATTTCCCCGGTGTGTCGTTGCTCAATGTGGATGCCATCTTAGGCCAAGTGCGCGACGTGCTTAGCCAAGTGACGCGTGCTGTGGAGTTGGTGCTTGCGCTGGTACTCTTAGCCGGGGTTAGCGTGCTTTATGCGGCGTTAACCGCAAGCCTTCCTGTGCGCGCCCATGAAAGCGGTTTGTTGCGTGTCTTTGGGGCAGGCAGCCGGATGATTTCACGCGTGCAGGGAGCCGAGTATGCGCTGCTAGGCTTTGCCAGTGGTTTGATGGGGGCGGTATTGGCAGAGTTTGCCACGGCAGCACTGTATATTTACTGGCTAGATCTCACGCCAACCTTCCACCTAGGGCTATGGCTATTATTGCCACTCGGCGGGGCTGTGCTGATTGGCGTGATCGGCCACGCGCTATCACGTGGCTTGCGTCGCCAAGCCCCAGCGGCCAGCTTAGGGCTTCTCGGGGAGGCGTAGCGGTATCGCTGCGTCTTAGCGTGCGAGCCAAAAGCCGACCACGGCGGCGCTGATAACAGCAATGAGAAAGACAAGATTACGGGCGCGAGTATCGCGGCGTGGTTTCATGGCAACACCAAAATAAGCGTGGAGAGAAAAGCAGCAAAAGTATTACGCCGGGCATGGTACCGTTTGTTGCCCGCGTCGTCATCTTGACTGCCTTCACGCAGCGTTATTGGCCCAGGACTTTTAGCTTATGTACCACTCTGATCTAACGGCTTCCCGCGTTTTTGCGCCGCAGCCGCTTTTGCTTGCCGAAGGCCGCCTTGCCGCGCTGAGCTGGGGGCGCTCGGATGCTCCCACGTGGCTGGCGCTGCACGGCTGGTTAGATAACGCAGCCAGTTTTTCACGCTTGGCACCGCTGCTAGTTGAGGCGCTAGGTATCCGCATTGTAGCGGTGGATTTTCGGGGGCATGGGCACTCTTCACATGTGCCTGAAGGCGTCGACTATGCATTGTGGGACTATTGTCACGACGTGCTCGATGTCATGGACACGCTCGGATTAGAGCAAGCCAGCTTGCTGGCCCACTCAATGGGCGCGGCAGTGGCATGTCTGGTGGCCGCGGCGTTGCCTGAGCGGGTAGTGCGCTTAACCTTGATTGACGGATTAGGCGCGCTCAACACACCGCTGGAGGAGACCGCCAGCCAACTGCGCAAAGGACTGGCAGCTTATCGACGGCCGCGTTCTCGGGCCCCACGCTATGCGGATATAGAAAGCGCGATCGCTGCGCGTGTGGCGGGCGGTGTGACGCCGCTAGATAGTATAACGGCCGCGCCGCTTGTGGAGCGCAATACGCAGCCTACCGCCGATGGCCATGTGCAAATGCGTACTGACGGCCGTCTACTGAAGCCATCGCTGGTGCGTTTTACGCCGGAGCAAGTGCTGTCATTGCTGGCAGATATTAATGCTCCGGTTCTCTTGATTGAAGGCGATAGCGGCATTCTGGGTCAACGTGAGTGGGCCGCTCAAGCGCGGCAGGCAGTCAAAGATTTACACCGCCACGTGCTCATTGGCGGCCATCATTTGCACCTGGAGCCTCGTGCAGTGGCGCAAGTCGCGACGATTATTGGCGGTCACTGGGACAAGACCGATAATCGCTAAGGAAGGACGTTAGCATGAATGAATTGGCTCACTTGGCCAGCGGCAACAAAGTTGCCTTGGTGCTGGGTAGCGGCGGTGCGCGTGGCTACGCGCATATTGGTGTTATTGAAGCATTAGAAGCCCGTGGTTTTGAGATTATTGCCGTGTCTGGTTGCTCAATGGGCGCGCTGATCGGCGGTATTTACGCCGCGGGTAAGCTGCCGGAGTACCGCGAGTGGGTATGTAACCTGGATTACTTTGATGTGCTCAAACTGGTTGATGTGACGTGGAGCCCTATGGGCGCGATGCGTGCCAGCAAAGTGATGAGTAAACTAGAAGCGCTGGTAGGCGACATTTTGATGGAAGATTTGTCGATTCCGGTGACAACCGTGGCGACTGACTTAGTGCGCCAACGCGAGGTGTGGTTTCAAAAGGGCTCTCTTTTGCGCGCTATTCGCGCGTCTATCGCAGTGCCCGGTGTTATTACCCCTGTTCATCTTGGTGAGCAAGTCTTGGTCGACGGCGGGCTGCTCAACCCTTTACCCATTATGCCCGTGGTCGCTGCCCATCAGGCGGATTTTGTCGTAGCGGTTAACGTCACCGCGCACAGCCCGCTACCGGTTACATTAGAGGAACTGCTTCCCAAAGAAGAAGAGGCCACCGATAGCCGCAGTGAAAATGAGCGCGAGCGTGACCAAAGTATGGGTAAGTGGATTGGCGATGTTCGTGCGGCGACGCGTAAACTTTGGGGTGGGCTGGGTGCCAACGGGGATGAAGAGCCTGATGAGACCACGGAAGCCCGCGGTAAGCGTGAGTGGAGCAAGCTGGATATGATTTTGGAGTCGTTTGATATTACCCAGGCGGCGCTGGCTAAATATAAAGTGGCGGGTTACCCACCCGATGTGCTGATTGAAATACCCAAGACCGTCTGTAGCACCTATGAATTTCATCGCGGTAGAGATTTGATCCGCTTAGGTCGTCACTTGGCGGATCAGGCGTTAGAGCGGCGAATGCCAAGCATTGCTTCGGATGCCGCTGAGTAGCGGCTAAAGGCCACGTTTACGTAGCAGGATATACACGGCGCCGGTGCCACCATCGACGGGCACCGCCGAACAGAATGCCAGCACCCCTGGCCATTCGCGCAGCCATGTATTGGTGTGGCTTTTGAGTACGGGGAAATCAGACGTGGTGCCCCATGCTTTGCCGTGCACCACGAGTACGCAGCGCAGCCCTTGGCTGGCTGAATCGCGTAGAAAACTCTCAAGCTCCGTACGCGCCTCTTCTAGCGTATAGCCATGTAAATCCAACCCCGACTGCCACGCGGTTTGGCCGCGTTTTAGCTGGCTGAAGGTACGTAGCGGCAGGTCAACAACGCTGAACTCCAGATATTCAGACGGGCGTACGGCCTCCACGCGGCCATCCGACGTGCGCCCGCTGACCTGCTTAGCATCGCTTTGCACCGCCGCGTGGCGGCGCGCCTCATGTGCCTTTCCATCTTGTTTAGGTTTGCCTGGATCGGCCTGATTGGTCGCGATACGGCGTACGCCCGCCGCTGTTAACGCTTCACGGAAGGCACTGATATCATCATCATTGGGAAGGTGGCGGCGTCGCGTCATGGCAGGCTCAGGTATGAAAAATAGGTGTCAAAACGGTAAGTCAGCGTAAAGAGGCACAGTATAGCGGGCTGAGCGTTGCTGTGAACCTGGCGGCGTGAAAGGTACAATCTTTTATTCGTCATGTGGATAAAGCGTTATCAGGCATGGCCTGGCTGCATCCAAGATTATCGTTAACCCAGGAGTCGCTGTGACCACGCATCTCAACGCTGAGCATTCTCACTCAACCCTTTCCCTGCCAGAGTCGGCGCTGGTGAGCGAACTCTTCACACTGCGTGACTACCTGCGCTGGGTATCCAGCGAGTTTTATCTGGCCGGTTTGCATTATGGCCATGGTACCGACTCCGCCTGGGACGAGGCCGTTGCGCTTTGTTTGGGCGCTTTGCATCTGCCGTGGAGCGTTGACCCCGGGGTATTAGAGGCGCGGCTGCTGCCCATTGAGCGCCTGCGTATCATTGGCTTAGCGCGCGAACGTATTACCACGCGTCGGCCGCTGCCCTATTTGCTGGGTGAAAGTTTTTTTGCCGGCCATCCGTTTCACGTTGATGAGCGCGTGCTGATTCCACGTTCACCGATTGCCGAACTCATTGAAGATGGCTTTGCGGCTTGGTTTCCAGAAGAGCCTCCCGCTAAGGTGCTAGACCTATGCACGGGCTCTGGGTGTATTGGTATTGCCACGGCGCTGTATTTGCCCACCTGCGAAGTAGCGCTGGCGGATATTAGCCAAGATGCCTTAGCCGTGTCGCGGCAAAATATTACCCGCCACGATGTGGGCAATCGCGTGCGCGCGCTGGAGTCGGATGTCTTTAATAGCCTGGAAGGCCAGCGCTTTGATTTGATTGTCTCTAACCCGCCCTACGTGGATGCGCGTGATCTTGCGTTGATGCCCGCTGAGTTCCGCCATGAGCCGTCATTGGCACTGGGTGCCGGTAGTGACGGTTTGGATATTGTGCGGCGTATACTGCGTGAAGCGCGGCAACATTTGACCGATGAGGGCTGGCTGATCGTTGAGGTTGGTAACTCAGATTGCCATGTGAAAGCAGCATTTCCGGATGTTCCTTTTTTGTGGCTTGAATTCGAGCGTGGCGGCCAGGGCGTGTTTGTCCTGAGCGCCGCTGAACTCGACGCCCATGCGGCGTCTTTCGTGTAAGGAATTAACGGCCATGTCTGGCAATACGTTTGGCAAATTATTCAGTGTCACAACCTTTGGTGAAAGCCACGGCACCGCGCTTGGCGCAATCGTTGATGGCTGCCCGCCAGGGCTTCCGCTTTGCGAGGCGGACCTGCAGCACGACTTGGATCGCCGCAGGCCGGGAAGCTCGCGACATACGACCCAGCGCAAAGAGCCGGATCAGGTGCGGATTCTGTCAGGCGTTTTTGAAGGTAAAACGACCGGTACGTCGATTGGTTTACTGATTGAAAACACCGATCAGCGATCTAACGATTACTCGAAAATTAAAGATCAGTTCCGGCCCGCGCATGCGGACTACACCTATCATCATAAATATGGCCACCGAGACTATCGGGGCGGCGGGCGCTCCAGCGCACGAGAAACTGCTATGCGGGTAGCCGCTGGGGCCATCGCCAAGAAATATTTGGCGGCTCAAGGTGTACAGATTCGTGGCTATATGAGTCAGCTAGGGCCGATCAAAATTGACTTCAAACAGTGGGAATCGGTAGCGCAAAATGCTTTTTTCTGCCCTGACCCGGAGCGCGTAGCCGAGCTTGAAGCCTATATGGATCAACTGCGGCGTGATCAAGACTCAGTGGGCGCTGAAATTACCGTGATTGCTGAAGGTGTTCCCGTGGGGCTGGGTGAGCCGGTATTTGACCGCCTGGACGCTGAGCTTGCGCATGGCCTGATGAGCATCAATGCCGTAAAGGGCATTGAAATCGGTGCAGGCTTTGGGTGTATTGCCCAGCGCGGCAGCGAACATCGCGATGAGATGACGCCCGAAGGGTTTCTGTCTAATCATGCAGGCGGCGTGCTTGGCGGTATTTCCAGCGGCCAACCAATCGTTGCGCGGTTGGCGCTAAAACCGACGTCGAGCATTACCACCCCGGGCCGCTCTATTGATGTGCATGGTCAAGCGGTCGACGTGATCACAAAAGGGCGACACGACCCCTGCGTGGGTATTCGTGCGACGCCTATTGCTGAAGCGATGATGGCCATAACGCTGTTGGACCACTGGTTACGCCAGCGAGGCCAAAATTGTGACGTTAGCGTTGATACACCACGTTTAAAGCAGCTTTAAAGTCCCGGTGAAGTTGGCTTATCGCTGCTACACTCAGACAAAACCCCGGTGTCGGTGAAATTAGTATCGAAAAAGTGAGTGCCGGTAAAACTTGGCAGGAGCCGCCTATGAAGATTAACGTTGAGTTTGATCTTACCCCTGATGAGTTTCGCCAATCACTGGGGCTGCCTGATGTAGAGGAATTCCAAAAGCATCTGCTAGAAAATATTCAGCGGCAAATGGAATCCGGTGTTGAAGGCTATGACCCTATGAGCCTTATGCGGCCTTTCTTACAACAGCCGATGATGCAGCAAGGGCTTTCAGAAGGACTCTCCAAGGGGCTTTCCCAAGGTTTAGCGAACTTCGGCACCTACCAGCAAATGATGCTGGATATGCTGCGTCAAGCGGGTAATGCTGCTGGGTCTGATGATTCTTCTACTGTGGATGAAGAGGCCAGCCCAGGTGCATCGCGTAAAGACACATCGTCGGCAGGAGCGCCGGGCTCAGGCAGTTCAAGCGAGAAGGGCGCGAAGGCGAAAACAACCGCTTCTTCGCGATCTCGAGCGAAAGGTTAGAAGGTAAGGATACTTTCTAGAGTAGTTTGCAACCCCGTATGTCAGCGGCTACTCGTTTTTGCAGTGCGTTTTTCAGTGCAGCAATGCTACGTCACCATGAGTCACTCCAGGCGTTTTACATGTGTAGCCTAAGGCTCATGCCAGGGATCCATCGAGAGGAGCAGACACTATGCAAGATAATATGACGGACGCCTTTAACGCCCAAACGCGTCAAATGTTTGAGCCTATGCGCAAAATCAATTCGCTGATGCTCAACAATATGGAAAAAATGACCCAGTATCAGTTGGAAGCAATGCAACGCTATAGCCAAATGGGCACCGAGCGTATGCGCAGCGCTACTGAAATCAAAGATGCCGAAGGCCTGCGCGATTTTAGTACTAAGCAAGCAGAAATGATGAACGAAGTGTCCCAGCAGATGCAGGAAGACGCGCGGGCAATGAGCGAGATGAGCCAGCAGTTCAAATCTGAAGTGGAAAAGATGTTTAGCGAAGCCGGGCAGCAAATGTCCGGGCAAGCCAAGGCTGCGACTAAAGGCGCGCAATCGGCCAAAGCCTCTAGTCAGGCGTCGCGTAAAAGCTGAGTGAGATCACCATCGCGGCGCCTTAGGGCGCCGCGATGCTTTTATCATCCTGATTTATGGCCTCGCCGGTCGACAGCGTTTGGTGCGCCTGAGAGTAGGCGTAGGGAGAGTAAGTATGCAGTCAGCGTGGCAGAATCCGTTTCAGGCTATATCTCAAAAACTCTCTGAAGGGCTTTCTCAAGCGGAAGCCAATGCTTGGACTATCCAGCTTAGCGATATTAGCGACCAGTATCAGGGACTGATGCAGGACTTACTTTCCCGTATTGCACCCAGCGAAGCTGCCGACTCTATCTATGCCGATATGCGTGAAAGCTTTGAGGCTGGGGCGCAGTCGCTGATGCAAAATCCTACTCTGTTGCTTGAAACCCAAACACGTTTACTACAAGACCAGTGGCTGTTGTGTCAGCAGGCGATGCGAGGCATGGCCGGCGAACAAGTCTCACCACTGATAACCCCTGCAAAAAATGATCGTCGCTTTAAAGACAGTGCGTGGACCCACGAGCCGTATTACATGGCGATCATGCAGCAGTATTTACTGTTTTCGCAGGTCGTTGAAGAGCTGGTTGAAAGCTTGGGCGGCTTGGATGAAACCCATAAGCGCAACTTGATGTTTTACGCGCGCCAGTTGGTGAACGCGATGGCGCCGACGAATTTTATGACCACTAATCCCGAGGTCATGCGTAAAACGCTGGAAACGCGTGGCCAGAACTTGGTTGATGGCTTAGCGAGTTTACGTGAAGATTTGGCCAACTCCGCCGAGGGAATCAATGTCCGCATGACGGACCGCGGCGCTTTTGGTGTGGGTCACAACATTGCAGTGACGCCCGGTGCGGTGGTGTATGAAAATGAATTAATCCAATTAATTCAGTACACCCCAACCACAGAGAAAACGTTTAAAACGCCGCTGCTGATGGTGCCACCGTGGATCAATAAGTATTACATTCTTGATCTGCGTGACGATAACTCCATGGTCAAGTGGCTAGTAGGGCAAGGGCATACAGTGTTCTTGATTTCCTGGCGTAATCCTGGCCCTGAGCAGCGTGATATCACGTGGGCCGACTATATGCAAATGGGGCCCATTAGTGCGATGGATGCCATTGAGCAGGCTTGTGGCGAGAAGCCGGTGAACCTACTTAGCTATTGTGTTGGCGGTACGCTAACGGCTTCAACGGTGGCTTACCTTACGAGTACTCGGCGTGGGCGGAAAGTGAAGTCGGTGACCTATATGGCAACGCTGCAGGACTTTCGCGATCCTGGCGATATCGGCGTCTTTCTCAACGAGCGTGTGGTTGAAGGTATTGAGCAAACGCTGCAGCTGAAAGGCTATTTGGACGGCCGTTCAATGGCCTATACCTTTAATTTACTGCGTGAAAATGATTTGTTTTGGTCGTTCTACATCAGTAACTATTTGAAGGGTGAAACGCCTGCCGCTTTTGACCTGCTTTACTGGAATACCGATGGCACCAATTTGGCTGCAGGTACCCATGCATGGTACTTGCGTCATATGTATTTGGAGAACCGCTTGGTTGAACCAAACGGCATTGAATTAGATGGCGTGAAGATTGATCTGCGCAAAATATCAACGCCCAGCTATTTTGTATCGACTAAAGAAGACCATATCGCTAAATGGAACAGCACCTACTACGGGGCATTGCTGCCCAAGGGGCCGGCAACCTTTGTGCTCGGCGGTTCAGGGCATATTGCGGGTATTGTTAATCCGCCCAGTAAGAACAAGTATGGATACTGGACCAACGATGCATTGCCGGAAAACCATGAAGCGTGGCTGGAAAGCGCTAGTGAGCATGAGGGCTCATGGTGGCCTCATTGGCAGGCGTGGATGACTGACAATGGCTATGCCGACAGCGAGAAAATGGTACCTGTGCGCCAACCTGGCGATGGCGCACTTTCCATCATCGAGCCGGCACCAGGGCGCTATGTCAAGATGACCATTCCTGAGGTGCTAGGAGAAATACCGACGACGCCGTAACTGCTGCTGACGATCATAAGAAAGCCCGCTGACGTTGAGCTGACCCTCAACAGTAGTTCAACCCAGCGGGCTTTTTTTGGATTTCTCAATCGTTAATTACGAATGAGATAGTCAAACGCGCCGAGCGATGCTTTAGCGCCTTCGCCCATGGCAATAATGATTTGCTTGTAGGGCACGGTGGTAACATCGCCAGCGGCGAAGACGCCGGGTACCGACGTCATGCCGTGTGCATCGACGATGATCTCCCCGCGTGGCGTCATTTCAATCGGCGAGCCTTTAAGCCATTCGGTATTGGGCACCAGTCCAATTTGTACAAAAATACCTTCCAACGCGATGGATTTGCTTTCATCGTTGGTACGATCTTTGTAGATCAAACCGTTGACCCGGCTGCCGTCGCCAGTGACTTCAGTACTCTGTGCATTAAGAATAATATCGACGTTGGTCAGGCTCTTAAGCTTTTTCTGCAGCACTGCATCGGCGCGCATCTCGCCCATAAACTCGATCAGTGTCACGTGGCCGACGATTCCCGCTAAGTCGATAGCGGCTTCAACGCCAGAGTTGCCGCCGCCAATAACGGCAACGCGTTTGCCTTTGAACAGCGGGCCATCGCAGTGAGGGCAGTAGGCAACGCCTTTGTTACGGTACTGCTGCTCGCCGGGAACGTTCATTTCGCGCCAACGAGCACCGGTCGCGAGCACGAGCGTTTTACTCTTAAGTGTCGCGCCGGAATCAAACGACACTTCATGCAGGCCGCCTTGAGCCTCAGCTGCTTTAAAGCTAGTGGCGAGCTGCAGATTCATGATATCGACTTCATAATCTTTTACGTGCTCTTCAAGCGCGCTGACAAGCTTAGGGCCTTCGGTATGCGAAACGGAGATGAAGTTTTCAATCCCCATGGTATCGGCCACCTGACCGCCAAAGCGTCCCGCGGCTATGCCGGTGTTAATGCCTTTACGGGCTGAATAGATCGCTGCCGCCGCACCCGCGGGGCCACCGCCAATCACGAGCGTGTCAAAGGCCGCTTTTTCGCTGAGCTTTTTGGCATCGCGCTCAGCCGCGCCGGTGTCGACCTTGGCTAAAATCTGCTCAAGCGTCATGCGGCCCTGATCAAACGGCTTGCCATTCAGATACACGCTCGGCACCGACATGATTTCACGAGACTCAACTTCATCCTGAAACAGCGCGCCGTCAATCGCAACGTGACGGACGTTGGGATTAAAGATGGCCATGAGATTAAGCGCCTGAACAACGTCTGGGCAGTTCTGGCAGGAAAGTGAGTAGTAGGTCTCAAACAGCATTTCGCCGTCGAGTGCCCTGATTTGATCCAGCAGTTTGTCAGAGGTTTTAGGCGGATGGCCGCCTACTTGCAGCAGCGCGAGAACCAGCGAGGTAAATTCGTGGCCCATCGGGATGCCAGCGAAAACTACGCCGGTGTCTTCGCCGGAGCGGTTAATTGCAAACGACGGCGTGCGGGCATCTTGACCGTCGCTGTGCAGGGTAATCTTATCGCTTAGGCTGCTGATGTCTTCCAAAAGACCCAGCAGTTCTTGTGACTTGGCTCCGTCATCGAGGGACGCAACGATCTCGAACGGCTGAGTCACTTTCTCCAGATACGTTTTCAACTGGGATTTTAAATTGGCGTCCAGCATGACAGTAGCTTCCTCGCAGTACTCTGAGCAGAAACAGAACACCCGGGCAGGACCCGGGTGCTGAGGTATCACTAGCCGCCAAAGCTAAGCTTGGCGGCTGGTTAGATCGATAGGCGGTTTAGATTTTGCCTACCAGATCTAAAGAAGGCGCCAGCGTTTCTTCGCCTTCTTTCCATTTAGCCGGGCAAACTTCGTTCGGATTAGCGCGAACGTATTGAGCGGCTTTCACTTTACGCAGTAGCTCTTCGGCATTACGGCCGATGTTGCCAGCATTGATTTCGACAATCTGGATTTTGCCGTCAGGATCGACAACAAAGGTACCGCGCTCAGCAAGGCCAGCGTCTTCGATCAGGACTTCAAAGTTGCGTGAAATGCGCAGCGTCGGATCAGCGATCATGGGGTACTGCAGCTTGCCGATGGTGTCAGAGCTGTCGTGCCATGCTTTGTGCGTGAAGTGGGTATCAGTAGAAACACTGTAGATTTCAACGCCCAGTTTTTTAAACTCAGCGTAGTGATCGGCTAGGTCACCAAGCTCAGTTGGGCATACAAAGGTGAAATCAGCTGGGTAGAAGAAAAAGATAGACCACTGACCTTGTATGTCGGTTTCAGTAACATCGACAAATTCACCGTTAACATAAGCTGTTGCTTTAAATGGCTTAACTTCAGTGTTGATTAAAGACATTCGGGTAATCTCCGTGATTGATGAACAAAGGGTTAAGAAGTGATGATAATACTAAGGGCTAACGGATAATGAATAAAATTAAGAATAGCCATTCGTTTGATAGTATTTAGCTATTGGCGGGCTGGCCGGCGTCGCCGCACTGCTGTTAAGTGGGGCCGATGGTGCGGAATACAAGAATTTTTCACATTGTCTTGCGATAGGGGCTCACGCACCGCAAAATTCGCACGGCTAGTATGATGGCCTACGCTGTTTGAGTGGCAGACAGCTCGCCACGGGGAATACGTGGCACAATAATCGCTTAGAACCGTGTTGAAAAGATCGCGTAGCTAGATATAGATAATAGGAGCAGTAATATGGGGAACATTCACAAACTTTCCGCGGCCGTTGCGGCTATTTCGTTCGCCGCAGCGGCTAGCACTACCTACGCCAATGAGGTGCGGGTGTTTAACTGGTCAGATTACATTGCTCCGGAAACGCTTGAAAAATTTACCGAGCGCACCGGCATTGACGTGACCTATGATGTTTACGATAGCAACGAAACGCTTGATGCCGCCTTGCTTGCCGGCCGTTCTGGCTATGATGTGGTCGTGCCTTCTAGCCAATATTTCACGCGTCAGTTGAGTGCGGGCGTTTATCAGCCCCTTGACCATGAGTTGTTGAGCAACCTTGGCAACCTTGATCCAGATTTGATGGCTAATCTGGAACACATCGACGGAGCGAATGAGTATGCAGTCCCTTATATGTGGGGAACCAACGGTATCGGCTATAACGCCGATCGTATCGAAGAAATTCTTGGCGAAGACGCCCCTGTCGACAGCTGGGCGCTTCTGTTTGATCCAGAAATTACCGGTGCGCTGAGCGCTGCGGGCTGCGGTATCTCGCTAATGGATTCTGGTATCGAAATGCTGCCAGCAGCGCTGTCCTACCTGGGACTCGACCCACAAAGTAATGATAGCGACGACCTGGAAGCCGCAGGCGAGGTGATAACCCGCATTCGCGACGACATTACCTACTTTCATTCCTCACGTTACATTGCCGATCTAGCGAATGGCGATATTTGCGTTGCGGCCGGTTATTCGGGCGATATCTTTCAGGCCGCCGAGCGCGCACAAGAGGCGGGGCGTGATTTCACTGTCGCTTATAGCATTCCCAAGGAAGGCTCTGAGCTGTGGTTTGACATGATGGCGATACCTGCTGACGCACCCAATACTGAGAACGCACACGCATTTATCAATTTTATTCTTGACCCCGAGATAGCGACTGAAATTACTGAATACGTTCGCTACGCCAACCCAAACTTGGCGGCGAATGACTATCTCTCTGACGAGATCATTAATGATCCAGCTATCTACCCGGAAGCCGAGGTGTTACAGAATTCATTTGTACCCTTGGAAAAGCCGCAAAACGTTCAGCGCGTCCTGACACGCACCTGGAATCGCGTTAAATCAGGGCATTAATAATTGCATCGTCTGGCGGCGAGACAAGCATCGTGCTTGTCTCGCTGTTTGTCTTTAAACGCTCGGGTTTTCGGGCTTTTGATGGGAGTGGCGAATGGTCACTACGCCCCTGTCGAACGAGGCTTCATCCACCCCACCTATCAGCACGACTGCACCACGCGCCCAGGGCAAGGCCCCACGGTTTGCTGAAGATGTCGTGCTGGAAGTCAAACGCTTAAGCAAGCGATTTGATGATGCGCTGGCGGTGGATGATGTCAACTTGCAGGTTAAGCGCGGCGAAATTTTCGCGCTACTAGGTGGTTCCGGGTCGGGTAAATCTACTCTGCTGCGAATGCTCGCGGGTTTTGAGACACCTACCGAAGGCCGCATTTTATTAGACGGTGACAATATCACCGCGATGCCGCCGCATAAGCGGCCTATTAACATGATGTTTCAGTCTTATGCACTGTTTCCGCATATGACGGTAGCGCAAAACATCGCTTTTGGTTTGAAGCAGGACAAGCTTTCTAAAGCGGATATTGATGTCCGCGTAGCGCAAATGCTCAAGCTGGTGCATATGGAGCGCTTTGCCAAGCGCAAGCCACACCATTTGTCGGGCGGTCAGCGTCAGCGAGTGGCGTTGGCGCGCTCGCTGGCTAAGCGGCCCAAAATTTTATTGCTAGATGAGCCCATGGGCGCACTGGATAAAAAGCTGCGCACTGAGATGCAGCTAGAGGTCGTCGAGATCATCGAGCAGGTAGGCGTTACCTGCATTATGGTGACTCACGATCAAGAAGAGGCGATGACCATGGCGGATCGCGTAGCGATTATGGCCGATGGTTGGATTGAGCAGGTGGGCTCTCCGGTGGATATTTATGAAAGTCCGGTTAGCCGCATGGTGGCTGAGTTCGTCGGCACGGTGAATGTCTTTGAAGGCGAGATCATCGAAGATGCCGCTGATCATTGCCGAATTACTGCCCCCGCGCTCGAGCGGCCTATTTATATCGACCATGGTATTACCACCCAGGCGATGGACCGGCGAGTGTGGGTTGCACTGCGCCCTGAAAAAATTTGGTTAACGCGTGAAAAGCCTACGACGGAATATAACTGGGCAGAAGGTAGGGTTGACGATATTGCTTACCTAGGTGGGTTCTCGCTGTATTACGTGCGCACACCTTCCGGCCAGATGATTAAGGTCAGTATGGCTAATACCGAGCGTCGTGGTGATCGGCCTACCTGGGAAGACCGCGTGTATGTCTACTGGGAAGACCACAGTATCATTGTGTTGAACCGTTAGATGGGTGCACTTTTTACTGCGAGGAAATTGCCTTAAATGAAGCCATCTCGTTCTTCAGCGCTGCTCAAACGCTGGCAGCTGGGGCGTCGGGCGGTGATTGCGTTGCCGCTAGTTTGGTTGGCACTGTTTTTCTTGCTGCCTTTTGCGCTGGTGCTCAAAATCAGTCTTTCCGACGCGGCGGTAGCCATTCCACCTTATGGCCCGTTACTGGAATATGCTGATCAAACCCTGCATGTATTTCTGAATGTGGGCAATTATATTTTTCTGCTCTCCGATTCGCTGTATATCGCTGCTTATTGGGGCTCAGTAAAAACCGCTTTTATATCCACTGCCGCCTGCTTGCTGATTGGCTATCCGATGGCCTATGCAATGTCGCGGGCGCCAGCACGCTGGCAACTGCTTTTATTGCTGCTTGTGATGCTACCGTCATGGACCTCATTTTTGATTCGCGTCTATGCCTGGATGGGTATTTTAAGTAACAGCGGTCTCATTAATAATTTGCTGATGGGACTTGGGCTCATAGAATCGCCATTGCGCATGATGAATACCCAGTTTGCGGTCACTATCGGCATTGTGTATGCCTACCTGCCGTTTATGGTGTTGCCACTGTATGCCCATCTCACGCGGATGGATAACTCGCTGCTTGAAGCCGCCGCCGACCTTGGTTCGCGTAAGCTGAATACCTTCATCAAAGTGACCCTGCCGCTTTCGATGGGCGGTATTGTGGCAGGCTCAATGCTGGTGTTTATACCGGCAGTAGGGGAGTTTGTCATTCCTGAGCTGCTTGGCGGCCCCGATACGTTAATGATTGGTAAGGTGCTTTGGGAGGAGTTTTTCCTTAATCGTGATTGGCCTGTCGCTTCGGCGTTAGCCATTGTCATGTTATTGCTGCTGTTGGTGCCAATCGTCTGGTTCCATCGCTATCAGTCGCGCGAACTTGAATAGTGGATGTTTGAATAATGAGTGATGAATAATGAGTTATCAAGAATGAGGTTTGTGCGGCGAATTAATTTTTCGACGGTCATGTTAGTGCTTGGGCTGCTGTTTCTTTATCTGCCGATGGTGGTGCTGGTTGTCTATTCATTTAATGAATCCAAGCTAGTCACGGTATGGTCTGGCTTTTCAACGAAATGGTATGGCGAGCTGTTCCGGGACCAGCAGATTTTATCGGCCGTGTGGACAAGCCTGAAAATCGCCTTTTTCGCGGCGAGCATGGCGGTTTGCCTGGGCACCGTAGCGGCCTTTGTAATGACGCGCTATGGGCACTTTAGAGGTAAAACGGCGCTTTCCAGTATGGTCACCGCGCCTCTGGTCATGCCGGAAGTGATTACCGGCCTGTCGTTGCTGTTGCTGTTCGTGCAAATGGCGCAGATTACCGGGTGGCCTGCCGATCGGGGTATGGCGACTATCTGGATTGCCCATACGACCTTTTGCAGTGCCTATGTGGCAGTAGTGGTCGCTGCTCGGCTGCGAGAAGTGGATCGTTCAATTGAAGAAGCCGCCATGGATTTAGGCTCACCGCCGTTGAAAACGTTTTTTTTCATCACGCTGCCGATTATTTCGCCAGCGCTGGCTGCAGGCTGGCTATTGGCCTTTACGCTGTCGCTCGATGATTTGGTAATTGCCAGCTTTGTCTCGGGCCCTGGGGCAAACACGCTACCGATGGTGGTGTTTTCATCGGTGCGTCTAGGCGTGTCGCCGAAGATTAACGCGCTGGCGACGCTGATTATTTTGGTAGTGTCGCTTGCGACCTTATTAGCGTGGTTCTTTATGCGGCGCAGTGAAACTAAACGCAAACTGGCCGTTAAGCAGGGCGATACGGCTTAGCTATCATTACATAACGTCGTCATCGCGGCCCGCTACGACGCTTTCAAGTTCGCCATTCATAGGGGAGACGATAATCTGCAGCTGGATAGGCGAGCAGCACTGATGACAATCTTCCCAGGTGTCGTGGCTGCCCTGAGAGACATCAATGACGAAGGTCAGCGGTGAATCGCAGTAAGGGCAGTGGAAATCATAATTAATCAGGGCGTCGTCATGCATCGTTAACTACCTTTTAAGCGGGTGTATCAAAATGCTTAAGTGTAGCAGTCTGATGGCTAGGTGAGGCATCGACGAATGGAATCAGGTAGGATATTCGCAGGTTCCTAAAGCAACGCAGTGAGAGTAGCGATGATGTTACGTAACATGGCAGTAGCGGCCCTGGTGGCCTTTCCGATGGTCGCGTTGGCTGAGACCCCCAACGTGAAGCCTGGTGAGTGGGAATTTGTGAGCACCACCAGTATTAGTGGCGAAATGGACATTCCGGATCAAACGGAAACCGAGCGTCAGTGCATTACTCAAGAAGAGCTTGAAGGCTCAGAGTTTGGCTTTATCGAAGAAGAAGAAGGCTGTGAGTTACTTGACGAGAATATGACCGCGGATGGCCTAACGTATAGCATGGTATGCCGTGCAGAAGGCGGTGAAGCGACGATCGACGGCGAAATGCGTTTTATGGGCGAACTCATTGAAGGCAGCGTCGATATCCTTACTCAGTCTCCAATGGGTGAGCTGAGCATGAATACGGTCATTGAAGGCGAGCACGTCGGTGAGTGTGAATAACCGCCAGGCTTGAAGTGCCATCAGATTTGAAGCACCACTAGGTTTGAAGTGCCAGCAGTTTTGAAGTGCCTCAGTCTTGAAGTGCTTAGCATTAAGGGCGTTCCGTTAAGGGACGCCCTTTTTTCGGCGCCTGTTAACGCTCCGGCGGCTCGCTTTGTAACTGGCTGGTTGAGTTCAGGGTGTTCGATGCGCCGGCGATCTCATCCTCTAGCTGGCGTTTGACTGCCCCTGGCGAGCCTGTATAGCGTGCCAACAGGTCATAAGCCACGGGAACGACAAAGAGTGTAAACAGCGTAGCAGAGCCCACGCCCGCCATGATCACGGTGCCGATAACAAGACGCGATTCTGCGCCCGGCCCGGTTGAAATTATCAGCGGAATAGCGCCGGCCATTGTGGTCACCGCGGTCATCAAAATGGGCCTCAGGCGCGTCACGGAAGCTTCAATTAACGCCGCTCTAAACGCATGGCCTTCATCGCGCAGCTGGTTGGCAAACTCGACAATTAAAATACCGTTCTTAGCCGCCAAGCCAATCAATAGCACTAGCCCCACCTGGCTGTAAATATTCAACGACTGCCCGCTTAGCAGTAGGGCAAGCAAAGCGCCACTCATGGCTAATGGCACCGTGAGCATGATTACAAACGGGTGAATAAGGCTTTCAAACTGCGCCGCTAGCACTAAAAAGACCACTAGCGCACCGAGTATCAGCAGGAAGGCAGTGGCGCCACTGGCCTGTTGGAAGTCGCGCGAGGCGCCTGCCACATTGGTTTGCGCCTCGACTGGCAGCAGCTCAGCAGCGCTTTCTTCCAGGTACGCTAACGCTTCACCTAGGGGATATCCGTCGGCTAGGTTGGCTTCAATGGTGATTGATCTAATGCGGTCAAAGCGATTCAACGTGCTGGCGCCCGCAAAGTCAGAGAGCGTGACAAGGCTGGCCAGCGGGATGAGTGCGCCTGAGCGTGCCGAGCGCACCTGAATGTTGTCCAGCGCGCGTGGGCTGTTTTGGCTGCTGCGATCACCCTCTAAGATCACATCGTACTCTTCACCATTGTCAACGTAGCGTGTGACATTGCGCCCACCCAGCAATACTTCTAGCGTTCGGCCTATTTCAGTGACGGTTACGCCTAGCGCAGCGGCTCGCTGGTAATTAATATCCACACGCAGCTGAGGCTGTGTTTCGTTGTAATTGCTCTCTAGCGCCATTAAGTTCGGATTGTTTTCACGCACGTGGTTGATCAGCGTATCGCGCCAGCGGGCAAGCTGTTCGTAAGTACCGCCTCCCAGCACAAACTGCACCGGTTTTTGAGTGCGCTGCCCAAAGCCTTGGCGCATGACTGGGAAGGCCTGTACGCCCGGCAGCGTGCTGAGGGTTTGGCGCACCTCGGCCATAATTTCCCACGCACTGCGGCGACTTCCCCAGTCGGCCATGTTGACAATAATAAAGCCGCTATTGAAGTTCTCAATATTGCCGTAGCCGCGTGGGGCACGAACTACCACGCGCTCCAGTTCACCACTGGCTACCAGCGGGGCCAAACGCGCCTCGATTTCGTCCATGTAATCCATCATGTAGCTGAAGGTAGCGCCTTCTGGCCCGTTGACTAAGACGATGAAGTTGCCGCGATCTTCCTGTGGCGTGTATTCATTCGGCAGCGCCGTGGCGAGCCAAGCGGTGGCGGCAATCAGCAGGATAAACATAGCCACGACCAGCCAGCGCATCCTAAGCATCCACTCTAAGGATGTTTGATAGCGGCGCTGCGTGCCGTTAAGCAGCCACTGTACTGACTTACCAATACGGCTATCGTGCATGCCGGGCTTAAGAATCTTTGAAGCCATCATTGGCGTTAGCGTCAGCGCTAATAACGTTGAGATAACGACGGCCGCGGCCATGGTCAGCGCAAATTCGGAAAACAGTCGCCCGATATCACCTTGCAACATGCTGAGTGGAACGAAAACGGCGACGAGCACGAGAGTGGTGGCAATCACCGCAAAGGCAATTTGCCGAGTGCCGCGAAAGGCCGCGACGAGGGGCGTTTCACCGTAGTCGTGCATACGACGATTGATGTTCTCAAGCACCACGATGGCATCATCCACAATCAGGCCAATCGCCAGCACCAGGGCAAGCAGGGTGAGTAGATTGATCGAGAAGTTCATCGCGGCAAGGGCGGTAAACGCACCAATAACCGCAATAGGTACGGTGACGGCGGGCACCAATGTCGTGCGTAGATTACCTAAAAAAAGAAAAATCACGACCACAACTAGGGCCATGGCTATAAAGAGCGTCATGACAACCTGGTCGATGGCACCGGAGACGAACAGCGAAGCATCGTAATCTAAACTCAGCGACATTCCTTCTGGCAGAGTGCCTTGCAGGCGTTCAAGCTCTATTTTTACCGCATCAGATAGCTCAATGACGTTGGCTGTCGATTGCATGATCATGCCAAGACCTACCATGGGGACTCCGTTGGAGCGGAATACTGTACGGTCTTCAACGGCGCCAACTTCAACGCGGGCAACGTCAGCAAGGCGCACAAGATAGCCATTGTCACCTTGATTGAGCGCGAGGCGCTGAAAGTCTTCGGCACTTGCAAAGCTGCGTGGAAGGCGAACAATAAACTGACGATCCTGTGATTCAATCGAGCCCGCCGGCAGTTCGACATTTTCTGCCCGTAGTGAATCTTCAATATCACTGACCGTTAATCCACGCGCGGCCAGCGCATTGCGATTAACCCACACGCGCATGGCGTAGTCGCTGCCGCCACCGACACGAACGCGTGCCACGCCTGGCTGCACAGAAAGGCTATCGACCAAGAAGCGGTTCGCATAGTCGGTCAGCTCGGTAATGGAGTAGTCTTCGCCAGAAAGGCTCATCCACACAACGATTTCTTCGCTGCTGTCGGCTTTGGTGACTTCAGGGTTGTCAGCGTCATCGGGCAGGTTGCGCAGCGCCCCGGAAATGCGGTCGCGGATATCATTGGCGGCGGCATCGATATCCATGTCTAACGAGAATTCTATTTCAATCCGAGAGCGGCCATCCTCGCTTTGTGAGGTAATTAGATCAATGCCTTCCACGCCGGCAATGCGGTCTTCAAGCACCTGGGTAATGCGCGTTTCAACGACGCTTGCGGACGCGCCAGGGTAGCGGGTGTCAATCGTGACCACGGGTGGATCAATGGTCGGATATTCTTGTAGCGGTAGGCGGTTAAGCGCCATTAAGCCAAAGGCAATAATGAGTGCCGCGATCACCATCGCCAGTACCGGGCGCTGAACAGAAATATCCGATAATCGCATTAACGGTCGGCCTCTAGCAGCGCTCGAATGCTGGTTTCGTTGTCAGCGATACCAAGCAGACGTGCCTCCTGGCCATCGCGGGCCAACTGCAGTCCGTGAACCACAACGAGTTCGCCGGCGGCTAACCCTTCCAAAATTTCAACTTCGCCATAGCGTCTCTCGCCAATCGAAACAATCCGCTTGGCGAGGCGCGTGCTATCTTCGCTTTGCTCGATAAGCATGATTGAGTGTCGGTCACCGCTGGGCTCAATGGCGGCTTCAGGAATCACTACCGCGTCGCGAACCCGCTGCTGAACAATGACTTGCATTAACATCCCCGGCCGTAGCCGGCCATCGGTATTGTCGAGTACTGCGCGCACATTAACGCTACGCGTAACCGGGTCCACGCGCGTGCCAATAGTGGCGATTTGACCATTAAAGATGTCGTCAGGGTACGTGGCGGTAGCGGTATGTAGCATTAGGCCTGGTGAGATTCGGCCAAGAAACACTTCTGGGACACTGAAGTCGAGCTTCATTACATCCAGTTTATCGAGCGTCACCAAATCCATTCCTGGTGTTACCAGCGCGCCGATGCTGATATTGCGAAATCCAACGCGGCCGCTGAAGGGCGCGCGCAGCCGGTAATTTGCCAGCCGGGCTTCTATGGCTTGAATATCGGCTTCTGCTTGGCGCAGCCGCGATTGGCTATCTTCAACGTCGGCTCTGGCTGCTAGGTTACGTTCTTGTAATTGAGAGGCGCGGTTCGAGGCATTACGTCTTTCATCGCGCAACGCCTGAGAGGATCTTAGTTGAGCCTGTTCTTCTGTATCATCTAAGCGGATGAGTAGCTGCCCCTCTTCAACCTGCTCACCGTCTTCAAAATTGATCTGGGCCACTATCTCAGTCACCGTGGTGGATAGCACGACGCTTTCCTCCGCACTGAGCGTTCCTAGCGCCTCTAAAGGATCAGACCATGTGGTCATA
This sequence comes from Halomonas sp. AOP5-B2-8, assembly GCF_052376475.1. Taxonomy (NCBI): domain Bacteria; kingdom Pseudomonadati; phylum Pseudomonadota; class Gammaproteobacteria; order Oceanospirillales; family Halomonadaceae; genus Halomonas; species Halomonas sp. AOP5-B2-8. The sequence goes on from NZ_JBQSVS010000002.1 coordinate 545,319, forward strand.
ACCGCACGCGTGCCGATGACTGAGGGCGGTAATTGAGCAAACGTTAGACTGGATAGCAACAGAGTGAGAGTAACTAGGATGAGTCGCGAAAATAGCCGTCGGCGAAAGGGAAAATGCATAGTTATCTCAGTGTTAGTCGATAATTTTAAGGCCTGACCCTGTTAGAATGTTTGTTTGTACAGAGTAAGTGGCCCTTTTATGAGCAGTTTCTTATGATTTATGACGTTGTCGTTATCGGTGCTGGAGCGGCTGGATTGATGTGTGCTGCTCAAGCGGGCTATGCCGGCAAACGTACCTTAGTACTAGATCATGCGAATAAAGCGGGCAAAAAGATTTTGATGTCCGGCGGCGGCCGTTGCAACTTTACCAATCTTGGCACTACGCCACAGCACTTTTACTCGTTAAATCCATACTTTTGCATTTCGGCGCTTCAACGTTACCGTCCTGAGCACTTTGTTGAGTTGATAGAACGACACGGAGTGGAGTACGTCGAGAAAACACCAGGCCAATTATTTTGCGCAGTCTCGGCTAAAGAAATAGTGCGCACGCTGATAACCGAGTGCGAATGGGCAGGGGTTGATATCCAGCTGAGTACTCAAATCAGCGCCGTAGAGCGAAAAGGCGACGCTATGCGGCTTAGCACGTCGGCGGGAGCGATTGATGCTGGCGTGGTAGTGGTGGCAACCGGAGGGCTTTCGATTCCAACCATGGGCGCGACAGGCTTTGGCTATGACTTAGCTCGCCAGTTTGGTTTAGAGGTTTTAGCGACGCGGCCTGGGCTAGTGCCTTTTACGCTCAGCGATACATGGAAAGACCGCGCGGCTCAGCTCTCAGGCGTCAGTGCATCGGTGGCAGTAAGTGCCGGTGATCGCTGTTTTGTAGAACCCATGTTATTTACCCACCGCGGCTTATCCGGCCCCGGCATACTACAGATATCCAGTATTTGGCAGCCGGGGCAAGGCATCAGTATTAATTTACTCCCGAGTGAAAATGCGGCTAGTGCCCTGCGTGATGCTCGTCAGCATATGCCCAAACGTCAGCTTTCCACATGGCTGGGCGAACGCTTTCCTAAGCGCTTGGCCCAAGCACTATTAGAGTGGTATCCCGAGGATGATGCTGCACGGCCCTTGGCTCACTATTCTAATCAGGCCTTGGATACCTGGGCGCAAAGGTTAAATGCCTGGCAACTAAAGCCATCTGGCACCGAAGGGTGGCGCACTGCAGAGGTGACAATGGGGGGGATTAATACCGATCAGCTGTCGTCAAAGACCTTTGAAGTTAAGGACTTGCCTCAACTGCGTTTTATCGGTGAAGTTTTGGATGTAACGGGCGAACTGGGGGGGTACAACTTTCAGTGGGCGTGGGCCAGTGGGGTAGCCTGTGGGCAATCTTGCTAGGACCTGACTAGACTAACTGCGCCAAAGCCATGGCATGGTAAAAATCGGTGCCAAGGCCTCGTTTTTCATTCAATTCACGAGGCATTGGCAGCGGTTCACGCCGATCAACTGCTCGCTATCGTTTTAAGTCGCCACTTTGGCTAATAGTTTAAGTTTTTTGAAGAGCATATAGCCCGCAAGCGCTTTCCTGCCTGCTGCCATGGCGCCCCCTGGGTGGCGTACCAGCTTCAGCGCAGCAACGCCACCAATGAAATAAAGCGGAAGTTTGAAGCTTTTCCAGCTTTTATCTAGCGGTGACGTTGCCTGCTGTAAAAATGCACTTTCTATCAAGATGTCCACACGCTGTTGTTCCAGCTCAGCAAGTAGCTGTGCCTTGCGCTGAGAGCGGCTTAAAGGCTGAACTAACGGCTTAGCTGTTTTTGCGGGTTTCATCCTCATGCTCCTCAAGCAATGCTCTATCAGCCGTAAGCTGTTTAAGCGTTTCTTTCAAGAGCGAGTGGCGCTTCGATTGGCGAATCGCAATAACAGCAAATAGCACGCTGGCGCCTATCAAAACGGCGGCACTAACGGCAATAGCCGTTAAGCGGTAGGTATCCCAAAATAGCACGACTACCAGTGCGGTCAGGGTGGCAATGCCTAATAACAGCAGAACCAAACTTGCCCCTGCCAAAAGAAGCAGAACTGCTAGGCGAGCACGCTCTTCTTCTAATTCAAGTACCGCCAAACGCAGGCGGGTTTCGCTATTAGCAATCAGCGAGTTCAGCAAGCGTTTGGCGGCAGAGAAGACGCGTTGGGTAGGACCCAAGGCCATTAGCGACGACCGAGCAGCATACCCACAACTAGGCCTGCCGCTGCGCCAATACCAATGCTTGTCCAAGGATTGTCATGGACGTAACGGTCGCAAGCATCAGCTTGGTGGTTCAGTGAATCACGCGCTTCATCATAGATACGCTCACCGCGTTCTTCCAAACGAGCGCGAGTATCTTTAAGGCGGCGCTCGGCACGCGAGCGAAGGTCGTTCATCTCACCGCTAGCGTCCTTTGCCGTCGCGTTCATAAGTTCTTCAACCGTTTCACTCAAATGACGCAGGTCGTCTTTAAGTTGATCTGACTGAGAAGAGAAGGGGAGTTGACGTTTAGCCATGGTGTCTTTCCTTTGACGAGTGAATGATTAAGGCTGCTGTAAGCATAGCAGCCACATCGTAAGAGACAAGTAAATGCTGCTATCGGTTCAGCCCTGTCGCACTAAATAATGGATTTAAGCTAAAACCAATACTCAGGCGATGAACGCGATTGTCATAATCTATCAGGCTTTCACCATAGCCGTAGTAATACTGCACATGCGCCCTCAGCGTATTAAACGCTGGCCAGCTATAATCAATTTGGGTGCCATAGTTGCCTGCGCTTGGATTGCCGCGCAGCAGGCCGCTCATTTCATGGTTATTATTAAGACGTTTCGCTAGGCGGATGTCGCCGTAACCCATAAAACGTTCGATGTCTGGGTTGTCGTCATCTTCTTGCGACTCCGGTACCCGCCAGTGCGGCGCCACGGTGAAGGCCCAGTCACCGCGCTGAAAGGTGCTTTCCAGATAGACCCGGTTCCAGCTACGGGACAGCGGGTCTGAGCGGCCATTAGACTGATGGTTAAACGATACGCGGTTGAGGGTATTCACCCAACCAAGTGCACTCCAGGCATTATTAAAGTCGATGAATATTTCAGGCTCATAGTTAGTTTCCCGAAAGGGCGATGAGGCATCTGTGTTGTAGGCCTGCCACCAGCTGCGCTGAGTGTAGCCAAAAAAGACATCACCATAATTACCAAATACCTGCTCGGCGAGATTAACCTTGGCGCTGAATTGGAATTTCAATTCCACGCTATCCACTGAAGCATCTTCAGTAATATTGCGAAAATTTTCGCGGTTCTGGTTGGCGTTATAGCTGACCGGGAACAGATAATTCGTACGGTGCGTTGTGATCGAAAATGGGTTTTGGCTCGATTCCTGTTCAAGCAGCCGGCGCTCGCTTAAGTCTTCCAGCGCCACTTCCTGCGGCAGCGGCTCCACCGGTAAGCCAAGCGCTGCGTCTTCGGGGCTTGTTACTTGCTGAAGCTGCTGACGAAGCTCATAAAGCTCGGTATTGAGGGCATTAATACGCGCCTCAATTTCTGCCTGTGAGTCAGCAAAGGCATTTGCACTCGCGGCGCTCACAGCAGTGGCGAGGCTGAGCAGCGTAATAAGTTTTCGCAACGACCGTTTTCGGATGACCATCAAGGTGGCTCGCAAAATGATTAAAAGAGGCAAATGCCAAGGTTGTTTCTATCACGCTACATCGTGAAGTCAATACCTCTGATTGCGCTAGCTATCAGAACGTCTGACAATGGGGCAATTATCCGTGTTTGCGGAGCTTTCGATGTCAACGAGGCATAAGTAACGTGGTTAGATACGCCGGTAAATGGTTAGTAACGTGTTTGTTTCTGCTGGCCATCAGCAGCACTGCTATTTCTCAAGCTTATGCCTCGCTTCAGGCCGATGCGCTGGATGGCGTGCCCGAACAAGCTGAATTGGCATCAAGGCTCGCTCAATTAGAATCAAATGAAGGAGCGTTAACGAACCAGCAGGCCAGCGATAAAAAAGCCTTAGAGGCGGCACTAGATGCGTACGAAAGGCTGGTGTCCGTCGATGAGCGATTGAATGCCTTAGACTCCCGTGTTGAGCAGGCCCCAGAGCTGCTGGCAAGTTTACAGCGTGATTTAAGCGATGCTCAAGAAGCTTCGCAGCAGCTTTCAGTGGCTAATTTAAGCGATCGGCCGCTAGATGAGCTAGAAACAATGCAAACGCAGGCAGTGGTCAAGCTTCAGCAACTGCAAAGCCAGTTAGCCGAAGTGAACTCACAGCTACTTGCTGCCCAGACGCTCCCAGAGCGCGCTCAGCAAAATATTGCTGAAACGCTTCAGCGCGCCGAGAGTTTACGCCGACAGCACGATGAGCGCGAGGCTTTGTTAGCAGATCGACAGCTTTCCGCACTGAATGATGCGGCCCTGATTCAGCTGCGCCTTGAGCGAATACTGGCCGATCGTGAAGTGAGTTTTAATCAGCGAGAGCTAAGCGCTAATAGCCGGCTACGTGAGCTAGCTCAACAGCGCCGCGATGTACTGATGCTGCAGATCGATTACCAAGAACAGCAGTTGGGCATGCTGCAAGGTGTGATAGATCAGCAGCGACGCCTGGCCTCTGAGCAGGCCATCGCTGACGCCGCGCGAGATGACCCGTTAATTGCCGCCGGGCATCCAGTGGTGCTGCAAGTACAGCAAACCAATCAAACTTTAAGCCAAGAGTTATTGCGCGCAACGGATCGTGCTAACAGCATTGTGCGCGAAAACATAGAAGCCCAGCGCCAGCTAGAGCATGTGCGACAGCTGCAGCGCAGCCTCAATGAGCAGATTGATGCGATACGCGGTAGTCAGCTGCTGTCGCGTATTCTGCGCGAACAGCGCCAGTCGCTACCGCCGCTATCAGTGCGGAGAGACTTGCAGGATGAAATAGCGGACCTGCGTTTAAAGCAGTTTGATTTGGTACGTCAGCGAGACCAGCTTCGTCAGAGCGCACAGTTTGCCGAGACGCGCTTAGAAGAGGCGGGCATAGAGGCAACCCCGGGGCTGGTAGACTCACTTTCTCGACTGTATCAGTCGCGCCGTGAACTGGTTGAACAGTTAGAGCAATCCTATGGAAGCCTGTTAAGCGCGGCGATTGAGCTTCAACTGAATCAGCAGCAGTTGCTTATTACCACCAGCGAGCTGCGCGAAACGATTGATGAGCAGCTTTTCTGGGTCGCCAATAGCCGCCCGCTGGACTTTGGCTGGCTGCGGCAATTGCCTCACAATTTGTTGTTAGAGTGGAGTGAAGGAGAGTGGCGCGCTATTTTGCCTACCCGCTGGCAGGGACTTTCTTGGGAAGTATTAAAGGGAGCGCCGATTTTCTTACTTGGCATCGTACTAATGGGCTTGCGGCGCAAAATCAAAACGCGCCTGGCCGACATACATTCGCAAATTGGTCGGCTGAAAAGCGACACTCAGCTACATACTCCCAAAGCAGTGCTGTTTAATGCACTGCTGGCTCTTCCGGGCCCGCTCGCGCTAGCCGGCATTGGCATTGGGCTGCTTGAAGTGGCTGGGCCTTTAGCCACTAGCGTTGCGCCAGGGTTGCTTCAGTTGGCCTTAAGTTGGGGCGTGGTGGCATGGGTGCGCAGGCTGCTGGTCGCGGATGGAGTCGCAGAGCGCCACTTTACCTGGTCGCCGCAATATACCGCACGGTTGCGTCAACTTCTGGGAGGATTCGGCGTTGCCCTGGTGCCGGTCATTGCGATTGCGACGATGTCGGATGAAATGGAAACGCCGTTAGCACTGCGCCCCGTCGCTTTTGCGCTATTGTCGTTTGGCTTATTAGCCATGAGCTGGTGGCTAGCGCAGTTAATACTGGCGCATATCCCTGTATTTGGTGTGCGGCTGTTTCGCTTATTGCTGGGGCTTGCGATGGCAGCGGTTCCGCTGATGCTGCTTGGCCTTGTGGTGTTGGGGTACGAATATACCGCGCTGCGCTTAGTGGGCAGGTTTGCCATTACGCTTTATCTGCTGGGGTTGTGGGTGGTGGTGGAAGCGACGCTGGTGAGAAGCTTGGCCGTAGCTGCTCGACGCCTCGCTTATCGCCGTGCGCTGGCTCGCCGTCGTGCTCAGGTGCAGGAGGGTGCGGAAGGCGGGCTGGAGGTAGTCGAAGAGCCGCCGCTCGATATGGAGCAAATTAACAGCCAATCCTTACGGCTTTCTAAGTTGATTGTACTGATTGGCTTCAGCGCGCTGCTCTATTTAGTGTGGGCAGACTTATTGTCAGTGCTTGGCTATTTAGACCATGTGTCGCTTTGGGAGTCTCAAGAGGGTGATTTAGTCGACAGCGTACTGTCAATCTCCGACGTCTTTACTGCGCTGCTGGTCGTCGCTATTACCTTTATTATGGCGCGTAACCTGCCCGGTCTGCTGGAAGTGATGGTGCTATCCAGGCTGTCGTTGAAACAGGGCAGCGCCTATGCAATTAGCTCGCTGCTCTCTTATACCATTGTGGGCACTGGGGTGGTGATGGGGCTGGCCACGCTCGGCGTGTCTTGGGATAAACTGCAGTGGCTCGTGGCAGCATTGAGTGTGGGGTTAGGCTTTGGACTGCAGGAGATTTTCGCCAACTTTATCTCTGGGCTTATCATTTTGTTTGAGCGCCCAATACGGATAGGCGACACCATCACGATAGGTAATCTACATGGGACTGTCAGCCGTATTCGTATCCGTGCGACCACGGTTACCGATTTTGATCGTAAAGAGATCATTATTCCCAATAAGACATTTGTAACCGACCAGCTGATTAACTGGTCGTTGTCGGATAACGTGACGCGCGTGGTGCTCACCTATGGCGTGGCTCACGGCTCGGATATGCCCAAGGTGCACCAACTACTGCGCCAGGCTGCCGATGAAAACCACCGAGTGTTAACCGACCCGGAGCCGCAGGTTTTTTGCTTAAACTACGGGCAGCACAGCCTTAATTTTGAGCTGCGTATTTTTGTTAATGACTTGGTCGACCGCCTGTTTGCCGCCGATGAAGTCAACTGCCGGGTAGATGAGCTATTCCGTGAAGAGAATGTTCGCGTAGCGTTTGAGCAGATGGATGTATGGTTACACCGAGATCAGGGCGATGCGGTTAAGGTACAGTCTGCAGCGCGGCCGTCCTCAAACGTGCTACGCCCTGATCCAAGCTAAGCTTCTGTCGCTGCATGTAAAAGAAACTCGCGATTGCCGTCGCTGCCGGTGATAGGGCTCTCCTGCCAGTGGCGTATGGTGAGCCCGCAGTCGTGACAAGCGCTTCGAATGCTAGCCTCTACATCGGCAAAAAGTGTCGCATCGCGCACTACGCCGCGTTTGTCCAACGCGCCGGGGCTTAACTCAAACTGCGGCTTAACCAGTGAGATTAACTGCCCGTCAGGCGGTAATAGCGCGGCAACCTCGGGCAAAATTAGCGTTTGGGATATGAACGAAACATCCATTATGGCAACGTGTATTGGCTGGTCCGCAAGAACGTGAATGAGCGGCGTTGCGCTGCTCATGTGCCGTGCGTTGAGGCCTTCCAGACAGGTAACGCGTGGATCAGTACGCAGCTGTTCTGCAAGCTGGCCATGGCCGACCTCCACGCCAATGACATGGCGAGCACCGAACCGTAGCGCACAGTCAGTAAAGCCACCGGTTGACTGGCCAATATCCAAAACAACGCAGCCGTCAAAGCGAAGGCCAAGCGCTGTAAGCACTCCTTCCAGTTTCAAGCCTGCGCGGGATACGTAGCGCTCCTCGGGGTCATCTTCAACGATAAAGCGAGTAGTGTCGGGCCATTTTTCAGACACTTTAGTGAGTACTCTGCCACTGTTAGCTAGGCTGACCCGGCCATGGCGAATCAGTCGTTGGGCGCGCGTACGTGAGTTGGCCAGCCCTAGGCTGACCAACAGTTGATCAAGTCGTATCATGAGTATATGGGGTGTCGTTAAGCAGCTCGGTTATCCCATGCCTAGGGTGCATTGGGGGCTAAAGATGCATTTGGTCCAGCATCTGCCTGGAGTTCGGTAGGCGGCAAGCGCGCAGCGCCCCAGCTACGGTGTAGGTAGTGTTTGACGCTTTCAAGCTCCTCGCTCGTCACAGAGACTATTTCACCACGCTCTAGAGGATCATAGTGATAAATATACAGCCGCGAGACGAAGCGCTCAAAAGGTAGCGATGCTTCGCCAAAGCGCTCACCGTTGCCAGACGTACTGACGAGAACGCCGTTACCCCAGTCCTGCCCACTGTCATTGTTGGGGTTATAGAAATAAATCCGCATGACGTCTGAAGGATCGAGAGACGCACGCAATATAGTAATCGCATGCCAGCCGATGAAGCGCGCTGCGCTATCGGTAATGGCAATACCCGCAGGCTGCGGATGAATCAGCGGCTGATTGCCATTGTAATAAGGATGATAGCAGGCGTAGAAATGGCGCACGAAATCATCCACATCGATTAGCTGGCCCGTCGCTACATCGACATTAATACGAAAACCACGCCCCGACCACCAGCCGTGGAACTCAGGGTTTACCCAGCGGTGAGGGTCGCCTTCTCGGCCAATGCAACGACGACCCATTTCTGCATAGATACGATCCAGGTGGGGCACCACAATCAGCGACACCGGATCGAGATCCATCGGTAGCTCAGTGGCAACGCCAGACAGGCTTTCCATTGATGAGATGGCCTGCCCCTCAAAATGCATAATGATTTCGTCATCGCGTGCTGCCCACGCCACCATCTGTAGCAAATAGTCGGGGTCGTTATAGGCCCACATCGAAAGTGCGCGGGCAGATTGGCAGGTGGGGTTATTACCCTGGCCAACCCCCAGCGGCAATCCCAGCATGCACAGCACGCCTTCAATGAGACGCGCTCGAGGAGAAACGCTGTCGCCGTAAGCGATGTTAAGCCGAGACTGCGCCCACTCAGATAGCGGCAAGTTCAGCTGGCGCCACATTGCTGGCGCGACCGGCGGCTGGTAAAGAATGCCTCGCTCCAACATTAACGCAAGCCCATAGACCGCCTGCGCCGTAGCAGGATAAACGCCGCCACGAATCAGCGCCTGGACCAGTTCGCGGTAACACAACAGGCAGTCGCGGCCGGTAGATGAAAGGCCCAGTGCTTCAGAAAGCAAGTGGTCGCCTTCTTCCAGCAAATGTCTGAGCAGCACGGTATGGTAAGGCGATACTAGCCCGGTATCATGCATCGCTCGGGCAAAGCCGGTGGATTCAGCCTGTAAAGCGGCTTGATCCATGTGTTCAAGTCGTTCGCGATAAACGTCGACACCGGGATCTTCGCGACAGGTTTGGGTGGTGCCATAGAGAGAACTGACCAGCCGATCGGCGCCTTGGCCGCTAATGCCAAGATCAATCGCAGGATTAGCCTGGCACAGTGCAATCTGGGTAATCATCTGTTTGATCGAATCAACTTGGATCGGACGCTGCTTCAAAATGCGCCAAATCTCTTCAATCAGTTGATCAATGATGTGTTCGTAGCCAATTCTGTCGGCTAAATGCTGGAAAAGCTGGCGGGGAATAGTGGCCAGCCGGCCTTGGGTTTCGCGCTCCGCTTCGCTCGGTGCCAAAAAAAGCAGCCACAGATTGATGGCCATGACTTGCGTCAGATAATGGTGGGCATTCTCTTTGGAAATGAGCGAATGTTCGACATCGCCCTTGGCCACAGCGAGGAGCCTGAGCTCGCTTAATGCCTCAATCACGAGGACATTGGCATCCGCGCTTTTTAGCGCGAAGGTTGTCAGCGTAGGCACTAAATATTGAGGTGTTTCCCAATCCGAGCCTAAGAATATGCCAGCATCCTCATACGCTTTCGCGCGAGATTCTAGCGCATCACAACCGCCATCCTGTAGTAGCACGCGCCGCGCAGTGTCGAGTACGCGCGGCAGCTTAGCGGGCTTTGAGAACGCGGGCGCCTGCGTAAGCAGGCGCACAGCATCATCAAATTTGCTCAATAGTGCACTGAGCTTACTATCTTCCTGAGAAGACGCGAGTTGATCTGTCTTCACGGTGACTCCTTATCCCAGCATTAGCAGGGATTATACATAGAAGTCGAGATCTTCTTGGCGTTTTAGCAGATCGCGAATCGTATGCGCGTCCTCGCCTTTAAAGTAGATCAGACCCCAATGGGTACCAAACGCGGTGCGCTTGGTCACGGTTTCTTCTACCGGTGAGGTTAACTCATGAGACTCAAAGTACGGGTGATCTTCCGTTTCTTCCGGGATTTCCAGGCGGCTGACCACTCGGCGACGTGGGTAAACGCCAAAGCAACCGGCAAAGCCATTGGCATCGACCACTTCTTTTGGGAAGAAGTTTGCCACTTCTTCTTTGCTGCTTTTCGGGTCAAATACCAGCATAGAGGCTTGATAGGCATTGAAGCCGTAAACCCGCTCAAGCAGTTCAAATACTTTGAAGCCCGGCGGGCGGTAGGCAACCTCGCCAAAGTACATTTCACCGTCGCTAGTGACAAAGTATTCCGGATGGATCAAGCCAAACTCAATATCAAAGGCTTTGATAAGCTTTTCGATTTGTTGAGTAATTTGTTCTCGGTATTTTTCAAGCTCTGGAGACGCGGGCACAAACACTGAATAGCCCAATGTCACGTATTCAGAGATGTTCAGGAAGGCGATTTTACCATCATGAATCCACGCTTCGACAGCAAATTCCCAGCCGTCCAGGTGTGATTCCATCAGCACCGGGAACTCTTCGTCGGGGATGGTATCTACTTCATCCGGCGTACGAATAACACGGTGGCCTAGGCACCCCGCTTTATCAAAGGCCTTGAGGTGAATCGGGTCGTTGGGGTCACCATCTAGCTTAAGCAGCGTTTGGTTAACCCGCTTGAGAAAGCGCACAACGTCTTCTTTGTCGTGGGCTTCTTCAAAGATACCTACGCGGATGCCGCCTAGCTGTGCACGGCGCTTCATGAGTGCCTTATCGCGGAGCAGTAGCGACTGACCGTAAATGCGCGGATTATCAAGCAGCAAAGAGTTGATAGCGCCCGCCCACTCAACGGTTTCTTCGTAGAGCGGAATGGCAACATCAACGCCTTTTTCTTTGAGTGTCTCGGCAATCTCAATGGAGCGATCATTGAGGCGTTCAAAGTTCCAGGGCACGTAGGGAATATTGTGTTGTTGGCAATACTCTTCAGCCCAATCAGGTGCAACGACAATGTAGCGACGGTCAAAATTTTCGGCCGCTTCAATCGCATTGAGGCTCCAGCCTAACAGGGCGATATAGCCCTTATTTGGATCCTTTTGCATGTTGATGGCTCCTACTTGGTTAACGAACAGAATTACCAAACTACGTACATCACCATACACGAAGGCAGCTAGGCTCGGCTAATGGGGCGCGCTAAACCATTAACGCTGGGATAGCTAAAGGCGTAGAGGGGTGTCTATGGTAAGCTAGGCGGTTCAACTTCATGTACAAGTGGCAAGAGGAATAGGCCAAGATGGCGGCCAAGCCGATCTACCGTGTAGTGGTTCACCAGCAGGGTGAAATATGGGATTTATACGTCAGAGAAATCTTTCAAAGCGAACTCTGGGGCTTTATTGAAGTCGAGGAGTTTGTCTTTGACGATGCTAGCCGTGTAGTGGTTGATCCTACGACTGAGAAGCTACAGCGAACTTTCGAGGGCGTTAAGCGAAGTTATCTGCCGTTGAATGCTATTGTTCGCATCGATGAAGTAGAGCGCGAAGGCCCTTTGAAAGCAGTCAAAACCGATGCGCGGGTAGCAGAGTTCCCCCGTCCCTTTCCGTTGCCACCGCGCGGAGAAGGTTAAGCGTATAAGATAAGCGCACCGCTAAGTTAAGCGATAAGCGCTGTTGGCTTCGTCCGCCTCGCAGCGTTTTTAACTAGGACATGATGTCATGCACGTAAATAAAATTCGTATTCATTATTACGCCGCTGCGGCCGGTGTTTTGCTCAGTGTGGCGAGTATTAATGCTACTGCCCAGTCTGATAATCAGGCGTGGGTAACCGATGAGCTTAGCACCTACGTGCGTAGCGGTCCGACCGATGGCTACCGCATTATTGGTACGCTTAATGCCGGTGAACAGGTCGATGTGCTGGAGACCAGCGGCAATTACACGCGGGTTCGCAACGGTGATGGCAATGCGGTTTGGGTGTTGAGCGATGAGCTTCAGCAAACCCCTAGTGCGGTCGAACAGTTGCCCGCGTTAGAGTCGCAGGTAGAAGAATTAACCGCTGAACTCGATGGCATTAATGACACCTGGGAGCAGCGAGTTTCTTCAATGACTGAAACGCTAGACGTGCGTGAGCGTAGGATTGCGGAGCTTGAAGCCAGCAATCAAGAGCTCGATAGCCAATCAGAAACGTCTCGCCAGCAGGTAAGGGGGCTTCAGGCCCGCTTAGAAACGCAGGAAGAAGACCTTCTGATGCGCTACTTTATGTATGGCGGCGGTGTGGCGGGCGCGGGCTTGCTGGTGGGCCTGATTGTTCCACACTTGCCGCGTCGGCGTAAAAAGCGTGACCGCTGGTTCTAATTCGCTACGGATAAGCGTTTGAGTGATCACAAGCAGCAAGGCGGCTAGATAATGAGCGAGCAATGGCGCAAGCGCTGGCAGGAAGGGCGTATTGGTTTTCATCTGCAGCAAGCGCATCCGGCGTTGCTGCGTCATTGGGCCTCGCTGGATGTTGATGTCGACACTAAAGTGCTGGTGCCGCTGTGTGGTAAGAGTGTCGATATGCGCTGGTTGGCCGATATAGGCCATTCAGTGCTGGGTATTGAGTTTGCGCCCGAGGCTATCGAACAGTTTTTGCTACAGCGCAGCACTGCGGTATCACGCTATAGCCAGGCGGGTTTTACCGTTTCCCGGCAAGGCAGCGTCGAACTATGGTGTGGCGACTTCTTTCATCTGCACATTCAACAGGCTGCTGAGATTGGGGCGTTTTATGATCGCGCTTCGCTGATTGCACTGCCGCCAGCGACGCGTCAGCGCTATGCGTTTCATCTTGCTCAATTGGTGCCGCCAGGTGCCAAAGGCCTGTTGATTAGTTTGTCACACAGCGAAGAGGGGGCTGGGCCACCCTACAGTGTGCCGGCCAGCGAGATTGAAAACCTGTTCAAAGCTAACTTCACGCTAACGTTTTTGGAGGAAGGTAGCCCGGATGAGCGTGGTCGAACAGAAAGTATATGGGCGCTAGAACGACGCGGGCCACGCCTATAGCGGCGTGGCCCGTATCAATAACGCTAGGCAAGACAAGCAGATTAGCGAGCCAGCAGTCGACCTAACTCAGGGTCGCTAAAGGCACGATTCATTCCATCACTGAGTAGATCGCTCAGCATGCGCGCATTGCTGTCGGCGTCAGGCTTAAGCGCGTATCCCTGGGTGCGGCGTGATGTATAGGTACCGGTGTAGGTGGTACCCTTATTTTTCGCGATAGCGCGAAATACGCCTTCCAGACGCGCTTCATCGACTAACGGCTGGCCGCTCTCGCCTCGGGCGTAGTTCAGGTTGGCCAGTTCTAGCGTTAGGCTTGGGCGCCCGTTGGCCGGCTCGGTGGTCGGGCTAAAGCCCATGTCACGCACGGCGCGCTCGGCCTCTTCCTGCAAACGCGGAATCAGCTCGTGGCTACTAACCGTAATCTGCGCCGTCGACATATTGCCGCCGGCGCGATTGCCGATAATGTCGCTGTCGCGTCCATCCTGAGCAATCACCGTGACCTGTTGGCCTGAGCCAGTTTGCGGCACATCGGCGTTGCGCTCAGGGCTGAGCTGCAAATATTGCGGGCTAGCACAGCCGGCTAGCCATGCACTGGCAAGCAGTACACCTGACATGCGTATAAATTGACGCCGAAGCATGGTCTTCCTCCACGGTGGCTAAAATACCAGTATAACGCGCCCTGAGCGTTGGTGGTATGCTCAAGCTAGGTGTGTTTGTGCCGCTGTATTCAACGCCACCTTAGGGAAGCGTCGCCAGTGGCGCGGATGGGCGAATAAGCGCTGCCCGCGGCGCAATGCCAAGTGCTCAAAGTCAGTATGACGCACGGTGGCCAGCCATGGTTGGGCTAGCCAATCTGCCTCTAGCTCTACGCGCACTTCAGCCCCGACGGGCGAAATCGCAGTGATGGTGACCGGCAGGTGGCTTTCTGATGTGGGCTGCTCGGTTAGGCGCACTTCGTGGGGTCGTAGCAGTAGTTCCTCATGTCCATCCGGCAGGTCAACGTGCCAATAGGCGTCGCCGCAGGTTAATACGCCATTGCTGACGTTACCTTCTAGGTGATTGACGTCGCCCAGGAACTCAAACACAAAGCGATTCTTGGGGGCGCGGTAAAGCTCATCAGGCGTATCAATCTGCTCGATACGGCCGTTGCTCATGACCACGACGCGGTCAGACAACTCCAACGCTTCTTCCTGATCGTGGGTCACAAATACGCTGGTGAAGTTGAGTTCATCGTGCAAATGGCGCAGCCAGCGACGAAGTTCTTGGCGCACCTTGGCATCTAGGGCGCCAAACGGCTCATCCAATAGCAGCACCTCAGGCTCGACCGCCAGGGCGCGAGCCAGCGAAACGCGCTGCTGCTGACCACCTGAAAGCTGCGCAGGGTAGCGATTTGCTAGATGCTCCAATTTGACCATTTCTAGCAATCTAAACGCCCGGGCGCGAATCTCGCCGCTGCTAGGGCGGCGTTTGCGCGGCAGAACGGTAAGCCCAAACGCGACGTTGTCATACACGCTCATATGGCGAAACAGCGCATAGTGCTGAAACACGAAGCCGATGCGCCGATCGCGCACATGTACATTCGTCACGTCGCGGTCGCCAAACAAAATTTTACCCGGCTGTGCAGAATGATCGGCATTTTCCAAGCCCGCAATAATGCGCAGCAAGGTGGTTTTGCCTGACCCTGATGGTCCCAGTAGGCCGACCAGTTCGCCTTCATGAATATCTAAATTGATAGGTTCTAGGGCCTGGGTGCTGCCGAAATGCTTGGCAATATTATGTAAACGGATGCTCATGCAAATGCCTCCCGGCGCGATGCGCGCCATTCCAGCCCAGCCTTGGCCGCGAGCGTGAGTAGGGCAATGAATGCGAGTAACGCTGCGCAGGCAAATGCGCCCACGGCGTTGTAATCTTGATAGAGCTGCTCAAGATGCAGTGGCAGGGTATTCGTTTTGCCACGAATAGCGCCTGAGACCACGGAGACGGCCCCAAATTCGCCGACTGCACGGGCGTTGGTAAGAATGACGCCGTAAAGCAGCGCCCAGCGAATATTGGGCAGCGTGACGCGGCGAAAGGTGGTCCAACCTGAAGCACCAAGCGTGACGGCCGCTTCTTCTTCACGAGAGCCCTGCGCCTGCATGAGTGGAATAAGCTCTCGGGCAACGAACGGGCAGGTGACAAAAATGGTCACCATCAAAATGCCGGGCCACGCGAACATCAATTGAATGTCGTGAGTATCGAGCCAGCTACCGATCCAACCGTTGCGGCCATAAAGCAGCAGATAAATAAGCCCGGCGACCACTGGCGATACTGCAAAGGGAATGTCGATTAACGTTTGCAGAATGCGCCGCCCAGGAAAGCTGAAACGAGTGACCAGCCAGGCCAGCGCAACCCCAAACACTAGGCAGACTGGAATGGTTAACAGCGCAATCATCAGAGTGAGGCCAATCGCATGCAAGGTGAAGGTGTTACCGACATTCGCCCAGAACACCATCACGCCTTGCGAAAACGCCTGGGCAAAAATGGCAATCAGTGGCAATAGCAAAAAAAGCGCTGATAGCAGTAGGGCTGCACCCACTAGCAGGCGCCGGATAAATGGCGAATCCCCAATTCGACGCATTACCCTTTACCTCCGTGCAGGCGGCGCACAAAACGGCCCTGCCAAATATTAATAGCCAGCAGCAGGGCCAGCGATACAAATAGCACCACTGACGCAATCGCTGATGCGCCTGCGTAATCATATTCTTGCAGTTTGACGAAGATCATCAGCGCGGTGATTTCTGTTTCGTAAGGCATATTGCCAGCGATAAAGATAATGGCACCGAACTCGCCTAGCGAGCGCACAAAAGCGAGCCCCGTGCCGGTGACTAACGCAGGCCAAAGGTGGGGCATGATGACGCGACGAAAGGCGACCGCATCGGTTGCACCCAGCGACATAGCAGCTTCATCGACTTCAATTGGCAGATCTTCCAGCACTGGCTGTACGGTACGAACAACAAACGGAATACTGGTAAATGCCATGGCGAGCGCAATGCCTACCCAGGTGTAGGCGACTTGAAAGCCCAGTGGCTCGAGTAATCGGCCCATCCAACCGCTGCTGGCGTAAAGCGTGGCCAGCGTAATGCCGGCAACGGCCGTCGGTAGCGCAAAGGGCAGATCCATCAGCGCGTCTAGTAAGCGCTTGCCGGGAAACTCATAGCGCACCAGCACCCATGCTAGTAACAGCCCAAACACGGCGTTAATCAGCGCCGCCACTGCAGCTGCGCCAATGGTGACCATGTAGCTTGCCACCACGCGACCTTCCGTAATGATGGCCCAGTACTCGGCAAGGCTAAGCTTCGCTAACTGGCCGAACAGACCGGTAATCGGTAGCATTAGCACCAGCGATATAAACAGCACGCTGATACCCATAGACAGGCCAAAGCCCGGCAGCACGCGTGTGCTACCGGTTCGCCAAGATGCGAGTTGACTCATAGTTGAGGCTTACTCATAGAGAGTTATTAGCGACGCTGTAACTGGTCAAGAATGCCACCACTACCAAAGTGAGTGCCCATAACGTCATCCCAGCTACCAAACACGTCTTCTACTTTTAATAACTCAATTTCTGGGAATTGATCAGCGAATTCTTCTACCACGGTCTCGTTATGCACGCGGTAATTGAAGCCCGCTAGCAGGCGCTGAGCCTCTTCAGTGTAAAGATAGTCCAAGTAGCTTTGCGCTAAGTCGCTGTTGCCATTACGCTCGGCGTTTTCTTCTACCACGGCGACAGGAAATTCAGCTAAAACGCTGATCGGCGGTACGATCACTTCGTAATCGTCGCTGCCATATTCACGCCGAATATTGTTGACCTCAGACTCGAAGCTAATTAGCACATCGCCAATGTCGCGTTCGATAAAGCTAGTGGTTGCGCCACGACCGCCGGTATCAAATACGGCGACATTGGCTAAGAACGTGCGCATGAAATCTTCGATCTGTTCTTCATCGCCATCAAACTCTTTATCGGCAAAACCCCATGCCGCTAAATAAGTGTAGCGACCATTGCCAGACGTTTTGGGGTTCGGAAAGACCATTGATACGTCTTCTTTTACCAAATCGTCCCAGCTTTCAATACCTTTTGGATTGCCTTTGCGGACCAGGAAAGCCGTCGTTGAGTAATAGGGCGACGCATTGTTTTCGAAGGCCTGCTGCCAATCTTCTGCAACGAGCCCGGCATCCGCGAGCACCTGAACATCGGTTACTTGGTTAAATGTGACCACATCGGCGCGTAAACCTTGCAGAATGGCACGAGCCTGGGCAGAAGAGCCGCCGTGCGACTGGCTAATCTCAATTTCTTCGCCGTGCTCTTCTTGCCACTTCGCTTGAAACTCTGGATTGATGGCGGCAAACAGTTCTCGAGCCACATCGAACGATGAGTTAAGCAGTTCACGCTCTTGCGCTGCCGCAACACCACTCACGGTAACGCCTAGCGCGATGGCAATCAGGCTGCGGCTGAAAATGGTTGGCATTGACATGGACAAACTCCTTCGAGCGGTAGGCGCTTAGCAGCGCAATATTGGCAAGATTAAATCTATCAATGTGGAATTACAATCATGCTTTATATTCTATTTAAGAATATATGCCTGGCGGCCTATGCTGCTGCTTAGTAAGTGGCTTGGGTTTGGCTCTGGTAAGATAGGTCGCTGGCTATGCTTTCTTGCCTGTGCCCACAGGCATTCGGGAGCTAATCTCGTCTACTGATTAATAAGCAGGATTGGAATATGACCGCTGCGCAGGATTTTTTAATTGCCCCTTCTATTTTATCGGCTAATTTTGCCCGGCTGGGTGAGGAAGTGGATAACGTACTGGCTGCCGGTGCGGATGTGGTTCACTTTGACGTGATGGACAATCACTACGTGCCCAATCTGACCATTGGGCCCATGGTGTGTAAAGCGCTGCGTAAGCACGGCGTGACGGCACCTATTGATGTGCATTTAATGGTCAAGCCGGTCGATCGTATGATTAATGATTTTATCGAAGCGGGTGCCAGCTACATTACCTTTCATCCGGAAGCTTCTGAGCACGTGGACCGCTCGCTGCAGCTAATCCGTGACGGTGGATGTAAGGCGGGTCTGGTATTTAATCCGGCCACGCCGCTTTCCTACCTCGATTACGTGATGGATAAAGTCGATATGGTGCTGCTAATGAGCGTCAATCCAGGCTTTGGTGGCCAGTCCTTTATCCCTGGAACGCTGGATAAGCTGCGCGAAGCGCGGGCGCGCATCGATGCCTCTCCTTATGCTATGCGTTTGGAGATCGATGGTGGTGTGAAGGTAGACAACATTGCCGATATTGCCGCCGCCGGCGCCGATACCTTTGTTGCCGGATCAGCTATCTTCAGTGCTCACCAGGCCAGCGATCCGCACGGCTACAATACGGTTATCAAACAGCTGCGCGCAGCGCTGGCAAAGGCGTAATCGACAAAATAGCGGGGTGTTTAGTGCAGCTTCATGCGCGGTTTTAAATAGCGATTGAGTTTGTCTACTAGCCAAGACAGTCCTGTTTTCGGCGCCCCGTGAATAGACAGCTGGTGCATGCGGTACAGCGAGGCGTATGCCTGACGAGCCAGCCAGCCTTCTAAAAACAATCCTTTGGAGGCCGAACTGCGCATTAAATTGCCCACCGCGTCGTAGCGCGCAAGTGATACCAGCGAGCCATGGTCACGGTAGCGGAAGTCAGCAAGCGGCTTGCCCGCTAAGTGATTGGCCAGATTTTTGGCAAGTAGCGTTGCCTGCTGGTGGGCCGCCTGTGCACGGGGTGGCACGGTACCGCTTTCACCCATCGGGCAGCTTGCGCAGTCGCCCAGAGCAAAGATTCTCTCGTCATCGACGCTTTGTAACGTGGTGGCTACGTTGATTTGGTTTTTAGTGTTGGTCGTTAATCCTAGCTCCGCCAGGAAGGGCGGTGCTTTGATGCCGGCTGCCCACACATTGATATCCGTTTCGATCACTTCGCCGTCATTGGTTACCAGCTGGTGCGCCTGGGCTTCTTTAATGGCGGTGTTGGTGTGAACGGTCACCCCCATGCTTTCAAGCTCAGTTTTAACCGTCTGGCTGATTCGCTCAGCAAGGCCTGGCAGCAAGCGCGGCGCCGCTTCCAATAAGTGAACGCTGATTGTCTGATGATCTAATGACGTGACGCCGTAGGCATTCAACATGCGCGAGGCATCAAACAGCTCCGCTGCGAGTTCAACCCCGGTTGCGCCACCGCCGACGATGCCGATGGTTAGCTGAGTATGCTGGCGCAGCGTCGGGTCGGTGTAGCGCAAAAAGGTGTTGATCATGTCGCGCTGGAAGGCTTTAGCCTGCTGCGGCGAATCGATAAAGTGGCAGTGCTCAGCAACGCCGGGGGTGCCGAAGTCGTTTGAAATGCTGCCCAGCGCCATCACTAAATAGTCATACGAGAGCTCCCTGGCGGGCAATACTTCAAGGCCGTGCTCATCCTGAATCGGCGCTAGCTGCAGCCGTCGTTCCTCTCGGTTTATGCCCGTTAATGAGCCCCGTTGATAGCGATAAAAGTGGGCAGACGAATGCCCGCGATAGTCCACCTCGTCCATGCTGGAATTAAGCACGCCGGTAGCCAGCTCATGGAGCAGCGGCTTCCAAACATGTGTGGTATCGCGATCTAGCAACACAATTTCTGCGCGTTTTCGCTTACCTAAGGTACGTCCTAAGCGTGTGGCGAGGGCTAAGCCGCCCGCGCCGCCGCCGACAATCACAATGGTGGGAGTGGTCATTATTACCTCCATGGCTAAATTAGCCATAGCATAGAAGTTTCTTCAGCTTCTGACTAATGCGAAAGTTGGCCTAGAGCGGGTAAGATGGGTGGCTAACGAAAGATTTTTCAGCAGCGAATGAAGTGAGAGGGCAATCAAGGTGCATTCAATACGACACTCGGCATTACATTCAGTGCTACAGGGCAAGCGACTGATTGCGTTCGACCTGGATGGCACGTTGATTGATTCCGTGCCGGATCTTGCTGTCGCTGTCATGCTTACCTTACGTGAGTTAGGGCTGCGTGAACCGAGTGAAGACCAGGTGCGCAACTGGGTGGGTAACGGGGCGCCTGTATTAGTGCAGCGAGCTTTGGCCTGGGCGCGGGAAGAGGCGGCAGAGCCAGCGCTTGAAACGTGCGCGTATGAGGCTTTTATGAAGCATTATGGCGCCGCGCCCAATGCCCTCACGACGCTTTATACGGGAGTTGTCCAAACGCTCCAGGCGCTGCATCAGCACGGCATGACACTGGTATTAATCACTAATAAGCCTGAGCGCTTTATTGAACCGTTACTCAACCATTTCAAGCTAATCGATTATTTCACGCTTTGGATTGGCGGTGATTCGCTGGCAGAAAAGAAACCTCACCCGTTGCCGCTGCTGCACGCTGCTGATAGGTGTCAAATATCCCCTTCTGAGTGTGTGATGGTTGGCGACTCGCGCCATGATGTGGCTGCTGGTAAAGCAGCGGGCTTTACGACGCTTGCGCTGCCCTATGGTTATAATCATGGCGAGCCGATTGAACACAGTCACCCCGATCTGATAGTCAGTTCGCTAACCGAATTGCTGATGACTGCACCCCATGCGACAAGGACCGCTTAATGATGACCCCGGAACGTTTTCAAGAGCTTAGCCAGGCAGGCTACAACCGAATCCCTGTTTCGCGTGATGTGCTGGCAGATTTAGATACGCCGCTATCGACCTATTTAAAGCTCGCCAATACGCCCTGGACGTTCTTATTTGAGTCCGTGCAAGGTGGTGAAAAGTGGGGCCGCTACTCCATGATTGGGCTGCCTAGCCATGAGCGTATCGAAGTACGTGGTTTTACGGTGCACCATATTAAAGAGGGTGAAGCCGCTGGGGTCACTGAAGTGGACGATCCCCTCGCGTGGATTGAAACATTCCAGAGTCGTTTCAAAGTCCCCAAATTAGACGATCAGCCGCGTTTCGACGGCGGGCTAGTCGGTTACTTTGGCTACGACACTATTCGCTATATCGAACCGCGCCTGCGCGGCGGCGCAGATAAGCCTGACCCGCTGAACGTGCCAGATATTCTGCTCATGGTGTGCAATGACTTTGTGGTATTCGACAATCTTTCCGGTCGACTAACGATCTGGACCCACGTTGATCCTGCCAAGCCAGATGCCCTAGAGCGGGCTCAAGTGCATTTGAAACATGTTGAGATCCGCCTGCGCGAAGCGCACATCAGCCCCAACAATGCCGGCAGCGACCGACAGCCCGTGCAGGAGAGCGACTTTAACTCAGGCTTTACCGAAGACGGCTTTAAAGCCGCTGTTGATAAAATCAAAGAGTACGTGCTGGCAGGGGACATCATGCAGTGCGTGCCTTCCCAGCGTATGTCGATTCCTTATCAGGCATCACCGCTCGATCTATATCGCGCGCTGCGCAGCCTGAATCCATCGCCCTACATGTTTTTCTTTAACTTGGGCGATCATCACGTAGTGGGCTCGTCACCGGAAATCCTAACCCGGATGGAAGACGGTGAGGTGACCGTACGACCGATTGCCGGTACTCGCAAGCGTGGCAAAAATGAGGAAGAGGACGATGCCTTAGAAGCAGAGCTACTGGCGGACCCTAAAGAACTCGCAGAACACCTCATGCTGATTGATCTAGGGCGCAATGACGTCGGTAGAATTTGCCAAACCGGTAGCGTTGAAGTCACCGACCAGATGGTTGTAGAACGTTATTCTCACGTGATGCATATCGTTTCCAACGTGACCGGACAGCTGAAGCCGGGCCTGACGGCGATGGACGCGCTGCGTGCCACTTTCCCCGCTGGCACGGTTTCCGGGGCGCCTAAAATTCGCGCATTAGAAATTATCGATGAGGTTGAGCCGGTTAAACGGGGTATTTATTCCGGAGCGGTAGGATATTTGTCTTGGCATGGCAATATGGATACTGCGATCGCCATCCGTACCGCGGTGATTAAAGACGGCCAGCTGCATGTTCAGGCCGGGGCGGGCATTGTGGCTGACTCAGTTCCTGAAATGGAGTGGCAGGAGACGCTTAATAAGGGACGCGCGATTTTCAGTGCAGTGGCCATGGCTGAGCGTGGTTTAGACAACCTTTAACTCTTGGCCGATTACTCGGCCGTTGCGCCTCCTAACGCGGTATGCAGCACTTCCGCATTGTGGCGCAGCATGGCTGAGTAGTTAGCTGCCGGGCCATCGGTATTGCTTAGTGCATCGACGTACAAGGGGCCTGCTAGAGGGAGTGATGTTTCGCGTGACAAGGCATCCATGTGTATCTGCGGGGTGGTGCTCTCGTAGAACAGCGCTAAGGGACGTTTTTCGGCAAGATACTCGCTCATCTTAGCCATCGCCAGCGCGCTGCCTTGAGTCTCATGATTCACTCCCCATACCCCAAACGCCTGAAATGCGTAAGCGCGTGCAAAGTAGCCAAAGCCCGCCTCGCTAGTAACCAGCGTGCGATTAATCTGCGGAATCCCATCAAGGCGCTCTTTCACCGCCTGATCAATGATCGAGAGCGCTTTCTTTGCTTCTTCGGCGCGCGCATAAAACGCATCGGCCTGGTCGGGCAGATGTTCGGCCAGCACGTCAGCAATGACATCAATGTAGGCGGCAGCGCCTTGAGGGTCCATCCACATATGGGGGTCTGGCTCGCCTTTATGCAGCCCGGTAGAGATCGTTATCGGCGCGTAATCCGCTTGAGCGGCTACCTCTATTAACGTGAGACGGTCACCTGACATCGCCTCAACATGGTGCATCCAGGGCTCTAACCCCAGTCCGTTATAAAACACGATATCGATATCTTCCATATCGAGCACGTTGGGCGGCGTTAGCTCCCAGCGGTGAACATCTTCTTCTGCAGGTACAATCACGTTGACGCTAACCGTATCACCGGCGACTCGTTTAACCAGATCTTGCATGACAGAAAACGAGGCAATAACGCTTATTGTGGGGTTGGCATAGGCTGGCGCAGCGCTTAACACCGCAGCGCATAAGAGCGCACTCATCCAGGTAACCCGCTTTAACATCCCACGCTCCTAACGAACTTGAAGAACGAACTTGAAAAACCAACTTAAAAACTAGCGAAAAAAGATGGCAGATAATAAAGACTGCGGTGGCCCGTTGCCAGTTCCAATGCAGCGGCCTATGTAGAGAGAAAGGAGCCATTAGTCTGAAAAATGGTCCATTCCTAAGCATAGCGTGCATTATACTGAACGGAACGGTTTATTCTTTTCAAGCACTGTTGATGAAGGGCCACACTTAACCCCTGCAAGGAAGTGCTTGGTTGCGGTATCATCGAGTCCAACGTTTTTATTAGCAGTTTCATAAGGCGAGGGAGTAAGCGGGGCAATGGCGAAAGGACAGTCAGTGCAAAAAGTCTTAATGATCGATAATTACGATAGCTTCACGTTTAACATCGTGCAGTATTTGGGAGAGCTGGGTGCTGAAGTGATCACCCATCGTAATGACGAAATCAGCATTGAGCAGATTGAAGCGCTGGCGCCTACGCACCTAGTGGTATCGCCCGGCCCCTGTACGCCCAATGAAGCAGGTATTTCCATGGCGGCGATTGAACACTTTGCCGGCAAGCTGCCTATTTTAGGCGTTTGCCTCGGACATCAGGCCATTGGCCAAGTCTATGGCGGTAAAGTGGTTCGTGCCCCGCAGGTTATGCACGGCAAAACGTCAGACGTATGGCACGATAATCACGGCGTTTTTGAAGGGCTGGAGAACCCCGTGCAAGTGACTCGCTATCATTCTTTGGTGGTCGATAAAACGAGCCTACCCGATTGTTTAGAAGTGACTGCCTGGACAGGCGATGATGATGTCACGCCGGATTTAGTCATGGGGCTGCGCCATCGTGAGCTGGATATCGAGGGGGTACAGTTTCACCCCGAATCGATTCTTACCCGCCAAGGTCATGAGCTGTTGGCCAATTTTTTAAAACGCGGCTGATTGCCGGTTTCACACGCTTTAGAGGCCCCTCTGCTCATGCAAATGCGCGATGCGATTAATGCGGTAATGCGCCGCGAAAACCTCTCTTTCGACACCATGCATGCTTTGATGCGCCAAATCATGACCGGCGATGCCAGCGATGCGCAAATTGGCGCCTTGCTGATGGGGTTAGCCATGAAAGGCGAAAGCGCGCTAGAGATTAGCGCCGCTGCCCAGGTAATGCGCGAGCTAATGAAACGTGTCGAGCTGAACGTTGATAACGTGGTAGATATAGTGGGGACTGGCGGCGATGGTGCCAATTTGTTTAACGTTTCGACCGCTGCTAGCTTTGTCGCCGCCGCAGCGGGTGCTCATGTGGCCAAACACGGTAACCGCAGCGTCTCATCATCGTCTGGCAGTGCTGATCTGTTCGACGTGGCGGGCATTTATCTTGATCTTAAGTCCCAGCAGGTAGCGCGCTGCATCGAGCAGGTGGGGGTAGGCTTTATGTTTGCGCCTAACCATCATCCGGCTATGCGTTACGCTATTGGGCCTCGCCGCGAGATGGGCGTTCGCACGTTGTTTAATATTTTAGGTCCGTTAACGAACCCCGCCGGTGCGCCTAATCAGGTACTAGGCGTTTACGCTCCGGAGCTTGTGCCGCTAATGGCCGAAGTGCTTAAAACGCTGGGCAGCCGGCACGTTATGGTGGTGCACTCAGAAGATGGCTTGGATGAGATTTCGCTGGCGAGCCCCACTCTGGTTGCGGAGCTCAAAGATGGCGAAATTAGCCAATATACGGTGACACCCGAAGAACTGGGCATTGAGCGTCAGAGCCTTGCCACGCTTAAAGCCAACAATGCAGAAGATAGCCTGCGCTTAGTTAAAGCAGCCTTGGCCGGTGAGGGCGCCGCTGCGGATATCGTCGCGCTGAACGCCGGTGCAGCGCTTTATTGTTCTGGGGTGGCGGACACGTTAAAAGAAGGCGTAATGGTGGCCCAGGATGCACAAGCGTCCAAACTGCCGCTTGAGAAGCTTAAAGAGCTTTCGCACTTTACCAGCGTTTTTAAGCCGTAGGCTCTTAAACAAGATAAGCTTTAAACACGAAGAGATCACCATGACTCAACAGGCAACGCCGACTATTTTAACGCGCATTCTGGCCCGTAAAGACCAAGAGGTGGCTGAGCGCCGTCAAGCAGTTTCAGAACAGGATCTGCTAGCGCTAGGTGAGCAGCAAAGCGCACCGCGCGGTTTTATTAACGCTCTCAATGCGCGCATTGCGACAGGCGACCCGGCCATTATCGCTGAGGTGAAAAAAGCCTCGCCCTCAAAAGGCGTGATTCGTGAAGAATTTCATCCTTCGGATATTGCTAAAAGCTATGCGCAGGCGGGTGCAGCATGCCTTTCCGTGCTCACCGATGCTGATTTTTTCCAGGGCCATGAAGACTATCTGATTGCCGCTCGTGATGTCTGCTCACTGCCGGTGATTCGCAAAGACTTTATTACTCACGGCTATCAGGTGTCAGAGGCTCGCTCAATTGGTGCAGACTGCATTTTGCTGATTGTTGCTGCGTTAGATGATAGTCAGCTACGCGATCTGCATCAGCAGGCCAACAAGCTAGGGATGGATGTGCTGGTGGAAGTGCATGATGCCGATGAGCTGACGCGCGCCCTGGCGCTCGACCTGAAACTGATAGGCATTAATAATCGTAATTTGCATACGTTTGAAACTAGCCTGAACACCACGCTTGATCTGCTATCGCGGATTCCTGAGCATGTCACGGTGATCACCGAGTCGGGTATTCATACCCGCGATGACGTTAAGCTAATGCGTGATCATAGCGTTAACGGCTTCTTGGTCGGTGAGGCTTTTATGCGTGCAAGTGACCCAGGCCTGGCGCTGAAGACTCTTTTCTTCTGAGTTTCAGCGCCGAGCCTGTTGGCTATCGATCCGTTAAGCGCTGCGTAAGAGCGTAAGCAGCGCTTGAAGCGGGTGGCGCAGGGTTTGGCTGGAATAACGTTTCACCTGGCTGCGACAGGAGTAGCCGGTCGCTAACAGCCTGCCTGTATTGTGCGGTTCTTCCACCTGCGGCTGCCAAGACTGAGCATAAATAACCTTTGAGGTCGCCACGTTACGGGTTTCATGACCATAGGTGCCGGACATGCCACAGCAGCCGGTGGCCATCAATTCAAGCTCTAAACCAAACGCCGCGAACACCTGCTGCCAGGCCTTGGGGCTGGCCGGCGCATTGGTTTTCTCGGTGCAGTGGGATAGCAGCTTAAAGCCCGGGTCGGTGAGCGTTAGCTGGTTAGGCGCTAAGGTGTTAAGGCGAGTCACTAGCCACTCTTGGAGCATCATTACATCGGGCACTGCCTGATCCCCAAACGTTTTCACATACTCTTGACGGTACGTCAGGGTCATCGCTGGATCAATGCCCACCATCGGAATGTCAAAGCGTGCCAATGTACGCAGCCGTTTGGCCTGTTTGGCTGCGGTACGCTCAAAGGCACCCAGAAATCCCTGCACATGAAGGGGTTTTCCGTTCGCAGAGAAGGGCATTACGAATACCCGTAGATCAAGCCGCGAGAGTAGCTCAACGATATCCATGACCAATGTGGCTTCAAAATGGGTGGTAAAGGCATCTTGAACAATGATCACGCTGTTGGCGCGCTGCTGCTCGGTGAGGATGGCAAGCGCTGCGGGCGTTGCTTCGGCCACTCCCCAGGCCCGTAGCTGCTTTTTAACGCTTGACGGTGAAAGCGCTGGCGAATCGCTAATGCCCAGCTGTTGGCCCATCAGCTTTTCGATCCAGCGCTGTCCGATCACGGCGTTATACAGCGGAGCGGCTTTGGCCAGAGAGGGCAGCATGAATTCGGTGCCGCCGATGACATAGTCGCGCAACGGGCGCAGATAGCGGCCGTGATAAACTTCTAAAAACTGCGAGCGGAACTGGGGAACATTGACCTTAATCGGGCACTGTCCTGCGCACGATTTACAGGCCAAGCAGCCTGCCATGGCATCGTAAACTTCATGAGAGTAGTCGTGATGTTGTTTGCGGCTTAGGCTATTGGCCATCCGGCGCGGAAAGCTTTTGATAAATCCCCAGCCGCCTTCGGCCTTTTTCTTGCGTGACTCTTCCACGACGTCAATGCCCGCCTGGGACTGTAAGCGCAGCCATTCGCGAATCAAGCTGGCGCGGCCTTTAGGCGAGTGACGGCGATCCCGAGTGGCCTTCCAGGAAGGGCACATAGGATCGTCAACGTCGTAGTTATAGCAGGCGCCATTGCCGTTGCAGTATACCGCGGCGTCATAGGCCTGCCATGCTCGCTCATCGATGGTGCGGTCAAGCTGGCCACGCGTCGTCACGCCATCAATGGTCAGCAGCTCTGGGTCACGCTCGCGGGCAATTAGCTGGCTAGGCTCACGCGTGGCCGTTGCCTCCACGTCTTCAGACGCCGTGGACAGCGGCGTCGCGATTTTGCCCGGATTGAGCTGGTTGTAAGGATCAAACGCAGCTTTTACACGCTGAAGGCTAGGGTAGAGCTCGCCAAAGAACTTAGGCGAGTACTCTGAGCGCACGCCCTTGCCGTGTTCACCCCATAGCAGGCCGCCATATTTTTGGGTAAGAGCGGCTACTTCGTCGGAGACGGCGCGAATCAGCGTTTCCTGCTCCGGGTCCTTCATGTCGATGGCGGGGCGCACGTGAAGTACGCCTGCATCCACATGGCCGAACATGCCATAGGTGAGATTGCGGGCATCCAGCGCGGCACGAAATTCGGCGATAAAGTCAGCCAAATGTTCTGGCGGCACGGCGGTGTCTTCCACGAACGGAATCGGCCGTTTTTCACCTTGGACGTTGCCCAGCAGTCCCACCGAGCGTTTGCGCATGCCGTAAACTTTCTGAATCTGGGCGCGTCCTTCTGCCAGGGTAAAGCCTAGCCTTTCTACCGTTGGATCTTGGCTTAGATAGTCGGTAAATAACCGTACGCGGTCGGCGAGAGTTTTCTCATCATCGTCGTTGAATTCAATCAGGTTAATGCCGCGAATCGGCATGCTGCCGGTGGCAGGGAAAAACTCGGCCACGCTATCCCAAACAAAGTCCTCCATGGCGAGCTGGAGCACTTTATCATCGACCGTTTCAATCGAAGTGGGCCGTGCGGCACTCGCCATCAGTGCTTTAGCATCCCGCAGGGCATCCATAAAGCTTGTATAGCGCACGTTGACCAGGGTGGAGTGCTTGGGAATCGGCAGCACGTTCAGCACCGCTTCGTTTAGAAAGCCCAGCGAACCTTCCGAGCCGCATAGCAGGCTGTTGAGATTGAGTTGGCCTTCGTCATCGCGCAGGTGGGCCAGGTCGTAGCCGGTTAAGCAGCGATTGAGAGGCGGAAATTTTGCCTCTATCAAATCACGCTGCTGGTCGATAATCGCGGCGGCGATGGTATGCACGCGGCCTAAAACACCTTCTTTTTGGCGTTCGCTGTGCTCTTCGTCCGAGTTCAGCGGGCGGCTATGCAGGTGCTGGCCGCCGAGTAAGACCGTATCCAGTTGCAATACGTGATGGCGGGTTTTACCGTATTCGCAGCTGCCCTGGCCGCTGGCATCCGTTGAAATCATACCGCCGATGGTGGCGCGGTTGGAGGTCGAAAGCTCCGGGGCGAAAAACAGCCCGTAAGGTTTTAAAGCGGCATTGAGCTGGTCTTTTACCACCCCGGCCTGTACGCGCACCCGGCGGTTCTCAGTATCTATTTCAAGGATCTTATTCATGTGGCGAGAGACATCGACCACAATGCCGTCGGTCAGTGACTGGCCGTTAGTGCCGGTGCCGCCCCCACGTGGTGTCAATACAACGCCTCGATGAGTTGTTTGTGCGGCGAGTTTGGCTAGGCGCTCTAGATCTTCGGCATGCTTGGGGTAAACCGCTGCCTGGGGCAGGCGCTGGTAAATAGAGTTGTCGGTTGCCAATACCGTGCGGTGAGCGTAATCAGGGGCAATGTCGCCTTCAAAGCCGCGTGTTTTGAGAGCTTCGAGAAAACGTACATAGGCGTTACCTAAACGCTCAAACGGAGCGGAACGCGTGTCCAGGGGTGCAATCATAGGTGATTAAGCCGTCAGTGCCGGGGGTGCAATAAAGGAAGTCGGCTACTTTACCGCAGCGGCTGCCTAGCTGCATCTTAACGTGATGATTTACCCAATTTCTTGCAGGCATCTTATTCGGCACCCAATGCTTCTTTGACCAGTGCTAACGAGGCGTCTGACATAGGCAGCGTTAAGGCCAGTGCGTGGGCACGGGGCGACATTTTTCGCCAAGTCTTTTGCACAATACGCACCATATGCTCGTGCTCAATCTTGCGTGAGAAATCTGCAAAGTAATTCTCTAGAAAAACGAGGCAGGCACAGTCTTCTAATGCCTGCACATCGGCATCGCGTCCCAGGCCTTTTTTGCCAATAATGGTGGCGACTCGCTCGGCGTCTTCGGCTGAAAAGCCTGTATCGTGCATTAGCTGGGCGGTAGTGTCTCCAGCACGAATACCTTGGTCGCGGCGCCAGGTGAGGTAGCCCACACGTCCTTCGGGGTACTGCTCGCGCGGTACTAGCCAGCGTTGCAGGTGCTGAGCACGTATTGCTAGGCGCAGTACTTTATCAGGAGCGTCGTGTACGCGATCTAACCAGCCACTCATACGCTGAGCATAGGCCAGTTCCTGCGGTGTTGACGTGCCATCCGCTAGAATGCTGGTGCGGGGGTCTTGCGCATGCAGTGCATCAATGGCGGCGAGCGTTTGATCAAAAGCAGTCGGCATAGCAGCGGTGCTCGGCTAAGAGAATGGTTAAATTGAATAACGTCTAAATTGGATAGGGATTAGGTTGCCGCGAAACAGCGCCAATCGCAACGGCAGAGTGGGAAAAGCTTGAATCCGCCGCCTGCTGCAAAGCGCAGCAGGCGGACGTTTTGATGAATAACGGCCCGTGTTAGGTCTGGCGGGCGTTATAGACGGTTTCGTTGAGCTCACCTTCGCTCTTACCTACTAGGGTTGTTACCATTAAATCACCGGCGACATTGACACTGGTGCGCGCCATATCAAGAATGCGGTCAATCCCTGCGACGACCGCGATCGCTTCTAGCGGCAGGCCAACCTGCGCCATGACAATTGAGAGCATAATTAAGCCAGCACCCGGTACGCCCGCGGTGCCAATCGAGGCCAGCGTGCCGGTGGCAACAATCATACCGTAGTCCATCATGCTCAAATCAGTACCGGTCATCTGGGCGATAAACAGCACCACCACGCCTTGGTAAAGCGCTGTGCCATCCATATTGATGGTGGCGCCTACCGGTAGCACGAACCCCGAAACACCTTCGGAAACGCCAAGGTTTTTCTGCGCACAGCGGATAGATATGGGCAGGCTGCCGGCAGAAGAAGCGGACGAAAATGCCACCACAATAGCGTCCAGGCTACCCTGCAAGTAACGCATGGGGTTTAAGCGCCCAATCAGATAGATAAAGCCGGAGTAGATCAGCAGGACGTGGAGGATGCTGGCGAGATACGCGACGCCAATCAGCTTGGCCAGCGGCAGCAGTATCTCTAAGCCGTATTGGCCCGAGACGTGCGCGATCAAGCCAAATACGCCAAAGGGTGCAAAGGCCATCACAATACCCGTGAGCTTGTACATGGCTTCGGCGAAGCTGTCGAACACCTTCATCACCGGCTCGCCTTTATCGCCAATGAGCGTCAGTGAAATACCCAGGCCAATGGCAAACACAATGATCTGCATAATGTTGCCGTTGGCCAGGGCGTCCAGCGGATTGCGTGGCACTAAATCAACCAGAATAGAGATCAGCGACGGGGCTTCGTTTGCAGCAATTTCGCTATCGAAGCTTAAGTTGACGCCTACCCCCGGCTGCAGCAAAGTAGACAACAGCATACCGATGCTGATGGCAAAGGCCGTGGTGATCAAATAGAGCGTAATCGTCCGGGCACCAATGCGACCCATTTTCTGTGGGTCGCGCATCGAGGTAATGCCCACCACCAGCGTAGAAAACACCAGCGGCACAATCAGCATCATAATCGCGTTGATAAAAATATCGCCGAGTGGCTTAAATACGCTGGCGGTCTCGCCCAGCATAGCCCCCGCTAGAATGCCTAGCGCTAAGCCGGCCAAGATCTTTTTCCATAAGGCTATTCTTCGCCACCAGGCAAATTTTCCTTGCTGTGTTGCTTCTGGCACTGCCCACCTCCTATCAAAGTGTAAAGGCCTATCCTTAGGTGATTCGCCAGTCGAATCGCCGGGCACTTTATCACTTTTGGGAAATGATGGGGCGCGGACGTGGAGCTAAACACGAGCCTGATGCTACCAGTCATGGCTCCTTGCCGCGCTTTTGCCTACAATAGGCGCCTTTATGCACGCGCGTTGGCGCGATGCTCTTATTATTTTCAGGCCAAGGGACAGGATTCATGCTCGATCCGAAACTGCTGCGCGGTGATCTTGACACGGTTGCTCAACAACTGGCCCGCCGGGGCTTTGTGCTTGATAAAGCGGGACTGCAGGCGTTGGAGTCGCGCCGCCGCGAGCTGCAAACGCAAACCGAGCTGTTGCAAAGCGAGCGTAATACGCGCTCTAAAGCGATTGGTAAAGCGAAGGCAAGCGGTGAAGATATTCAGCCGCTGCTGGATGAGGTCAGCGATTTAGGCGATCGTTTGGACGCTGCCAAGCTAGAGCTGGCCGCTGTGCAGGCCGAATGGGATGATGCGATTAGCGGTATTCCCAACCTGCCACATGACAGCGTGCCGGAAGGTAAGAATGAAGACGATAACGTTGAACTGCACCGCTGGGGTACGCCCCGCGAATTTGATTTTACCGTTTTAGATCACGTTGATTTGGGTAAGCAGTCGGGTTATCTCGATTTTGAACTGGCGGCTAAAATTACCGGTGCTCGCTTTGCAGTGATGCGTGGGCCTATCGCGCGGCTGCACCGTGCATTAGCGCAGTTTATGCTGGACACCCAAACGGAGCAGCACGGTTACGAAGAGTGCTATGTGCCGTATATGGTGAACCGCGATTCGCTAATGGGGACCGGTCAGTTACCTAAGTTTGGCGAAGACCTGTTTAAGCTGGATGATGAGCGCGGGTATCATTTAATTCCTACCTCAGAAGTACCGCTGACGAACTTCGTTCGCGATGAAATTGTTGAGCAGGCGGCACTGCCGATGAAGCTTACGGCGCATACGCCGTGTTTTCGCGCTGAAGCAGGCTCGCACGGTCGCGATACTCGCGGCATGATTCGTCAGCATCAATTCGATAAAGTTGAAATGGTTCAGATTGTAGAACCTGAGAACAGCTATACGGCACTTGAAGAGATGCGTGGCCACGCCGAGGCTATCTTACAGGCGCTAGCATTGCCGTATCGTGTGGTAACGCTGTGTACCGGGGATATGGGGTTTGGTGCGACGAAAACCTACGATTTAGAGGTGTGGCTGCCGAGTCAGGAAACGTATCGGGAGATTTCTTCGATCTCAAACTGCGAGGATTTTCAGGCGCGGCGCATGCAGGCGCGTTATCGCCATCCAGATTCGAAGAAGCCGCAGTTGCTACATACGTTGAACGGTTCAGGGTTGGCAGTAGGGCGCTGCCTGCTGGCGGTGCTTGAAAACCACCAGCAGGCGGATGGCTCGGTAATTATTCCTGAGCCGCTACGTCGCTACCTTGGCGGTTTGGAGCGTCTGGCCCTTTAAGCGCCCACTCAACGCTAACGCCGGCATCAATACGGATGGTGCCGGGGCTGTAGTCACTGGCGCCGCCGGATTGGCTAGCATCGGCAGAAGCACTTTCAGCACGCATCATCATGCGCGGTTGGAAAATCGGTGACTGGGTTTCTTCAATGCGCTGCACGTGGTCAAGTTCGGCATCTAAGCTACCTGCCATTAGGTTCGCTTTATGCTGAGCTTTTTCAAGGGCTTTAACCAACGCTTCGTCAGTGGCTGAGTCGCGGTCCTGTAAATCGAACTGAACGCCATCTAGCGCGTTGACGCCAGCAGCGATCAGTGCGTCTAACACTTCGCTTAACTGATCTAGGTCCGTTAGCTCAACGGTGACCGGGCGTTCAAGGCGAGTGCGCTGCAAGGTTTCATGCTCGCCGTCTTCGTTACGCTGCCCTTGAACGTGCTCGGGATAGACATTTAATGAGCCTGCATTGATGGCGCTGCGTTCGAGGCCGGTCGCTTCCATCTGCTCAATTAATTCGCGGGCGCGGGTCTCTAAGCGCTCACGTGCATCGGTTAGTGCGCTACTATCACTTTCTTCTAGAGTGGAAAGCGCGGGAGTATTTTCCCATAGTCGAGCATTAAGCGTCGCTTTGTCAGGTTCTACCTCAACCCATGACTGTGCCTGCACATGCAGGCTGGGTGGCGCTTGGTGAGGGGGCGATGCTTGAGCAAGAGGTGCGCTAAGCAGTGCCACTAGAGCACCGCCTAGCAGGCTGTAACGCAGCCGATTAGAAGCAAATCGTTGAGTTCGTAGTGATGTCGCTATCATATGAAATGTCCTTGCTGTCGGTAGGCTAATGTTAATTATCTTCAATGCTTGGAAACGCATTGGAAAGGAAAGTTCAGTGCTGAAGAATGGATGCAAAACAGTTGCTTATTGCTTGCACGGTTAGTGCATTATCGTGCTGGTAATCACTATGAATATGACAACAGTCTAGGGATGGGTTTATGTCGAAATTATCGGACGAGGATTATCGTACGGTTCCGCTTCATGCCACCTTGGCACTCGCCTCGCTGGTAGTGATCGTTGCGGGAATGAAGGTTGGGTCTGATTTGCTGGTGCCACTGCTGCTGGCAATATTTATTGCCGTCGTATGTACCTCTCCGGTGCAATGGCTACACCGCTGTGGCTTGAGTTTGCGCTTATCGGCTTTTCTCACCTTAATGGTGATGTTGGGGTTTCTTTCGCTTATCGGCTTGCTGGTGGTGAATAGTTTTAGCACTTTTTTGGCCGCGTTGCCGGATATTGAGTCTCGGCTCTACGAGCAGTATTGGAATTTGCTCAATGCACTGTCTGCGCACGGTATGGCCGTTAATCCAGATCAGGTGAACTCAATGTTTGCCATGGATGATGAAGACTCTTGGGTGCCAACCTTGCTAGGAGAGATAGGCAATCTCTTCATGCAAAGCTGTATCGTCGGATTACTAGTCATCTTTATGCTGTTTGAGACGCTCAATTTTCGCGATAAAATCTCGCGAGCGCTTGAAAATCCTGCCCCGAGCTTAAAGCGATTCAGCGAATTTAGCTTAACGTTAAAGCGTTACTTAGCGGTCAAAACCGCGATTAGCCTGACCACTGGGGTGCTGGTTTGGCTTTCATGCGTCATCATTGGCGTCGAGTTTGCATTGCTGTGGGGGGTATTGGCCTTTGCCCTAAACTTCATTCCGAATATCGGTTCTGCGCTAGCGGCTATCCCGCCGGTACTCTTGCTGCTGGTTGCTCAAGATGGCGGTGCTTTTCAGGCAATGCTTTTAGCCTCGGCTTACTTGGTCATCAACTTTGTACTTGGCAACTTGATTGAGCCGCGGGTGATGGGGCAGGCGTTGGGGCTTTCTACCTTTGTCGCATTTTTATCACTGGTAGTATGGGGCTGGATCTTTGGTGCTGCGGGGATGCTGCTCTCAGTGGTGCTTACGATGACATTGAAGATCGCGCTGGATAGTCATCCACAAACCCGATGGATGGCGCGCTTATTAGGGCCTGGAAAGCGTCGTTTAAAAGATACTAGGGTTAGCGATGCACGGCTGCCGCCATGGAAGCGTGAAAAATAGCGTAAAGCGCGGGGGGAAGAGAATGACTACCGCCGACTAGGTCGGCGGCGGTTTCACGTGCTAGGCGCATTCATTAAGCGTTTTGTTCAATGAACTGCGTCAGTTGTGATTTGGATTGTGCGCCAACTAATGAAGCAACTTTGGTGCCAGATTTGAAAAGCATGACGGTAGGAACGCCGCGCACACCTTGCTCAGCGGCAATTTCAGGTGCGTCGTCGACATTGACACTGACCACTTTCAGGCTGTCTTGACGTTCAGCAGCCACTTCATCAACGACCGGGGCCATCACTTTGCACGGCCCACACCACGGCGCCCAGAATTTCATCAGCACAGGCTGTTCAGCGTTGAGGACTTCTTGCTCAAAATTGGCGTTGGTGACATCAACATTATTAGCCATTTGATTCTCCCGTTTGCGTTGCTCTTACTGTTTCGTTGCCTCAAATGGAGCAACGGTCATTACGCGATCAATTGGCGCTCTTTCACAGCGCTTCCTGTTTATCACGATAATCGTGGGCAGATGTTAGCGTTCGCGAAGGTTGCTGGCAAATTTCCTGTGCGGTAAATGATCACAAAAGTAGAAATTAATGAGTGCCTGTCAGGCGATTTTTTTATACTATAAAAGTATTATCAATGTGTTTTTTATTCTATCTGGTATTATGTAGGGCGCTGTCGCCAAGGCGATGACTGAACGCATCGCCGCTGCAGGGTCAGAATGAACGCCCAGGCATGGTCTGTATAGACAACAAATAAGGTGAGGATATGAAGCTACAACAGCTCCGCTATATCTGGGAAGTCAGTCGGCATAACTTGAACGTCTCAGCCACAGCACAAAGCCTATTTACCTCACAGCCAGGTATCTCTAAACAAATTCGTTTATTAGAAGACGAGTTAGGTGTGGAGATTTTTGCCCGTAGCGGTAAGCACCTGACACGAGTGACATCGGGCGGGCAGTCGATTATTGATCTGGCTGGCCAAGTTCTGCGCCTCACGGATAATATCAAGCAGGTGGCCCAAGAGCATAGCGATGAGCGTCGGGGAAGCTTGGCAATCGCGACGACGCATACCCAGGCGCGCTATGCATTGCCGCCGATTATCAGCGAATTCACGTTAAAGTATCCTGATGTGGCACTGCATATGCAGCAGGGTAATCCGAAACAGATCGCGCAAATGGTCAGTGAAGGGCAGGCAGATTTTGCTATTGCCACTGAGTCATTAGAGCTGTTTACCGACTTAGTGCTGCTGCCGTGTTATCGCTGGAATCGCTGTGTACTGGTACCTAAAGGCCATTCGTTAGCAACCCACCAGGGGGCTTTAACGCTTGAAGCGTTGGCTGAGCATCCGCTGGTCACTTACGTTTTTGGCTTTACCGGACGCTCGCAGCTAGACGATGCCTTTAAAGCTAAAGGGCTCTCGCCCAATGTTGTGCTGACGGCGGCAGATGCCGACGTGATTAAAACCTATGTGCGGTTGGGAATGGGGGTCGGAATAGTGGCCCATATGGCGGTCGATGAGGCGATTGATACTGATCTTGTCGCCCTGGATGCCAGCCACTTATTCGCCAGCTCTACAACCAAAATCGGCATTCGTCGCGGTACGTTTATGCGTGGCTACATGTATGACTTTTTACAGCGCTTTGCGCCGCATTTAACCCGTGATCTCGTCGATGAAGCGTTAACGGCAGGTCCACGTCATGAACAATCTTTGTTTGATGACATAGACCTGCCTGAGTATTAATGCTGTAAGTATTTATTCTGTGAATACTAATGCTGTAAGTGCAGTCCGCATTCGCGCTTCTCTTCAACCTTGGTCGGGTCGAAGTAATCGAAGTTGTTGGGTAGGCCATGCGCCTCTAGATACTGGTACATGTCCTTTGCACTCCACTGCAGCAGCGGGGCCACTTTCAATAGGCCATCGCTGTTACGGCTGACCGGCTGCATTTTAGCGCGCTCAGGGGTATCTTCAGCGCGTAGCGCGGTGAACCATACGTCGGGCTGCATTTCACTCAGTGCGCGCTCGAAGGGCTCAAGTTTTACTTCTTGCGTAAAGACCGCGTGGCGCGAGTCATCTATGCCCGGCATGGGGCCATCCAACGCTTCGCGATGGGCGCGGGTACGGCGAGGTAAAAAGCTAATAACCTTTAAATCGAGCTGTTGGATAACCGTATCGGCAAATTGGTACGTGGCCTCGGTGTTATAGCCGCTGTCCATCCATACGATAGGAATGTCGAGGCGCACCTGGCTTACCATATGCAGAATCACCGCCTCAAAGGGGCGAAAGTTAGTGGTGCAGATAGGTCGCGCGCCCTGGGACAGCGCCCATTCAATTAGCCCTTGGGGGTTATTGGCGAAGTCGCGGTTAATCGCTTCAAGCTCTGAGGACATATGGCCTCCTATTCAGGTGTAGAGTCATCGCTGCTAAGCTCATCAGCCGCTAGGCTATCAAATTCAAGTCAGGTTCCCCCAATACCGTTTGGTTAGGCTTTTATATTCCTTTTTGATATTTTATTTTCGTTGCTTATTCCAAAGCCTCGATGAGGTGACGGATTTTATCCAAGGTCTCGGTATACTCCTCGTCGGCTTGAGAGTCGGCCACTAATCCTCCACCACCCCATACGTGTAGTTTCCCAGCCTCTGCCACCATTGTGCGGATAGCGATAGACGTATCCATGCTGCCGCGCACATCCACGTAGCCCAAGCTGCCACAGTAGACGCTTCTCTTGCAGGGCTCTAACTCGTCGATGATCTGCATGGCGCGAATTTTCGGTGCGCCGGTAATTGAGCCACCGGGAAAGGCGGCTTTGAGAAGCGTCAGA
This sequence comes from Halomonas sp. AOP5-B2-8, assembly GCF_052376475.1. NCBI lineage: Bacteria > Pseudomonadati > Pseudomonadota > Gammaproteobacteria > Oceanospirillales > Halomonadaceae > Halomonas > Halomonas sp. AOP5-B2-8. The sequence continues at coordinate 583,106 of NZ_JBQSVS010000002.1, forward strand.
GGGTTACAGTCATCGGCTAACGTTCCCTGCACCACGCTGACCAAATGGTGAACGTTAGGATAGCTCTCTAAATGACATAGTTGCGGCACGCGAATAGAGCCTGGTAGACACACGCGGCCTAGGTCGTTGCGGAGTAGATCGACAATCATGACATTTTCAGCGCGATCTTTGCGGCTGCTCAGAAGCTGCTCAGCTAGCGCCTTATCCTCGTCGGGCGTTTGACCACGAGGACGAGTGCCCTTAATCGGGCGTGTTTCCACTTGACCATCGCGGCTTTGAATAAAGCGTTCAGGCGAAAGTGACAGCACGGCTTTGTCATTCCAGGTCATAAAGCCTGAAAAAGGCGTTGGTGTTGCTTTTCGCAACAAAAGGTACGCCTGCCATTCATCCCCTTGATAGTCAGCATAAAAGCGCTGAGCCAGATTGATTTGATAGCAGTCGCCTGCGCGAATATAGCGCTGAACGGCATCAAAGCGCGTGACGTACTCGGCATGGCTCTGCTCAGCCTTAAATGTGCTGCTCAATGTAAAAACGCTGTCTTGCATTGGCTCTTGAGCAAGCCAGCTTTCTACTTCCTTACGGCGCTCTGGTGTGGCGATTAACCATGCCTGTTGGGCTGCGTGGTCAAACGTGATGCACCAGTCGTAAAGCCCTAGGCGCGCCTGGGGTAGTGATACAGCGCTGGTTTTCAGGCCCGAGATAGACAGCGTATTACGGCCTAAGTCATAGCTCCAGTAGCCAATCAGGCCACCCAGGAAAGGTAGCTCACTAGGCTGATTAGGGATTGCAAGCTGATCTAATAGCCACTGCTGATGTGCGAACGCATCGTTGGCCAGCTGAGCCGGAGGGCTAAGCTGGTTGGATTCCACGCTCACTATGCCATCGCCACTCACTTCAAGGGTGGCGAGGGGGTCGCTGCTAAGAATGTCGAAGCGGCCGCTGGCGATAGGTCGGCCGCTATCGAGCAGAACGGCGCCAGGGCGTTTGCGCAGGCAGGCGAATGCACCTAAAGGGTCGGTCGAATAGGGCAGGGCAGTAATCGTTAATGCCTTGATCATGAAGCAAACGCCTAACCAGTTAAGAGGGGCGTGACATTTTAGAGGGGCTTGCCAAATGACGCCAGCGCTAGGCTTCGACGCCTTTTTCACGCACTGGCGAGTTCAAGCAAAAAAGGCGGTGTCACGGTAGTGTGTTTAAAATGGCGCGATTGTTGACAAGTCTGTTTCGGATAAGTCTATTTATACGACGAAAGACGCATAAAATCGGCTGGCTCGCCTGGTTGACGGTGCAGTTTGCACGCGCTAGAGTTTGTTTACTTTTCAATTGTCGACAATTATCTATGGCAACACTTACTTCTCATTCCTCTGCCGCCGCTGCTGCGCTATCTGAAACGGCGGGCGAACAGGGCGCTCCTTTCGCAATCGCCGCTTCAACTGCAACGTTGCCGGAAGTTCGTACCCTTGCTGAGAGGGTATTTCACCAGCTTCAGGATGCCATTGTGCGTGGTGAACTGGCACCAGGCAGTAAAATTACCGAGCCCGGGCTTTCGAAAACTTACGGTATCTCACGCGGACCGCTACGCGAGGCGATGCGGCGCTTAGAGGCACACCGTTTAATTGAACGCGTTCCTCACGTGGGCGCGCGCGTGGTTCAGCTTTCCATGAAAGAGCTTTTAGAGCTTTTTGATCTGCGCGAAGCCTTGGAAAGTATGGCCGCTAGGCTAGCCGCTGAGCATATGTCAGCAGCAGAGGTTCAAGGCTTGCGTGATGTGTTGGCGCTACATGAAGGTCAAGCCGATCTGCAACGAGGCGAGGCATATTATCAACGTGAAGGTGACCTTGATTTTCACTACTGCATCGTTCAGGGCAGCCACAATAAAATGCTGATGAACCTTCTGTGCGATGACCTCTACTATTTAGTGCGCCTGTATCGCACCCAGTTTAGTGCCAGCGGCACCCGCCCGCAGCGCGCTTTTGTGGAACACCACCGTATTGTAGATGCTATCGAAGCAGGCGATGCGGAGCTAGCAGAGCTGCTGATGCGCCGCCATGTAAGCGCTTCTCGAGCCAATGTGGCTGACCGCTATGCAGCAGCCCTAGAACAGTCCACATCTACATTGCAGCGTTAAAAATAGCTAACAATAACGACACATTAAATAGGAGAAATGCCCCATGTCACAGATGACTCCCGGCGCTCGTTTCCGCGCCGCGCTTGAAGCCAATCGCCCGCTGCCCATTTTAGGCACCATCAATGCATACACCGCGCTGATGGCGGATAAAGTGGGCCACCAGGCGATTTATCTTTCCGGTGGTGGCGTTGCTAATGCTTCTTTCGGCCTTCCAGACCTGGGTATGACAACCATGAACGACGTGGTCGAAGATGCTCACCGGATCTGCGGCGCTACTGAACTGCCGCTGCTGGTAGACATCGATACAGGCTGGGGAGGCGCTTTCAATATTGCGCGCACGGTTAAAGAGATGCAGCGTGCAGGCGTTGCTGCCATTCACATGGAAGATCAGGTCGCTCAGAAGCGCTGTGGTCACCGCCCGAATAAGGCAATTGTGTCTCAGCAGGAAATGGTGGACCGCATCAAGGCTGCTGCCGATGCCAAAATCGATCCCGATTTTTATTTGATTGCACGCACCGATGCGTTTCAAAAAGAGGGCCTGGATGCGGCCATTGAGCGCGCAAATGCCTGTATTGAAGCCGGTGCTGATGCCATCTTCGCTGAGGCGGTACACACGCTGGATGATTACAAAGCCTTCTGTGAACGCGTCAACGCGCCCATTTTAGCCAATATCACCGAGTTCGGCGCCACGCCGCTATTTACGCAAACAGAGCTGGGCGAGGTCGGCTGCCGCATGGTGCTCTATCCACTTTCTGCGTTTCGCGCCATGAATGCGGCGGCGCTGCAGGTGTATCAAAGTATTCTGGATAACGGCCACCAAAAAGAGGTGGTGCCACTGATGCAGACTCGCGACGAGCTTTACGATTTTCTGAATTACCACGATTTTGAGCAGAAGCTGGATGCGTTATTCGTTGAGCAAGGCGATGGCCAATAAGCGTTACACCAGGGTCGTGAGCCCAAGGTAATCGCTTACTGCGCGCTCACAAGATACCTCCATAAAATTCTCAAAATAAAAGTAGCGATAGGAGACACACCATGGCTGATAAACCCGTGACAGGTGCAGGACTACGTGGTCAGAGCGCTGGCAGTACTGCGCTATGCACGGTAGGTAAAACAGGCTCGGGCCTGACCTACCGTGGATTTGATATCAAAGAGCTGGCTGAAAAAGCCAAATTTGAAGAAGTGGCTTACCTGCTGCTAAAGGGAAAACTGCCCAATCAAGCCGAGCTGAGTGAGTACATTAGCAAGCTGAAAAGCCTGCGTGGGCTACCCGATGCGCTTAAGGCCGTGCTCGAGCAGATTCCCAAAGATGCGCATCCTATGGATGTGATGCGCACAGGTACCTCAATGCTGGGCAATCTGGAAACCGAGGAGAGCTTCGATCAGCAGCAGGATGTCTCAGACCGCCTGTTAGCGGTGCTGCCCTCTATCATTTGCTACTGGTATCGTTTCTCCCACGACGGCGTGCGCATCGATACTGAAACCGACGATAACTCCGTAGGCGGTCATTTTCTCAATATGCTGCGCGGTAAACCGGCCTCTGAGCTGCATGCGCGAGTAATGAACGTATCGCTGATTCTATATGCCGAGCATGAATTTAATGCCTCTACCTTTACGGCTCGTGTGTGTGCCTCAACGCTTTCTGATATGCATTCCTGCGTAACCGGGGCGATTGGTTCGCTGCGTGGCCCGCTGCATGGCGGTGCGAATGAAGCCGCCATGGCGATGATTGAGGATTGGCAGTCGCCGGAAGAGGCGGAAACCAAGATCCTGGGCATGCTTGAGCGCAAAGACAAGATCATGGGCTTTGGGCATGCGATTTATCGTGAGTCTGACCCTCGCAACGCGATTATCAAGCACTGGTCGAAAAAGCTCTCTGACGATGTGGGCGATGATGTCCTGTACGCCGTTTCCGAGCGTGTTGAAGCGGTGATGTGGCGCGAGAAGAAGCTGTTCTGTAATGCTGATTTTTTCCACGCTAGCGCTTATCACTTTATGGATATTCCCACCAAACTGTTCACGCCGATTTTTGTCATGTCGCGCGTCACCGGCTGGGCGGCCCATGTGTTTGAACAGCGCGCTAACAATCGCATAATCCGTCCGAGCGCTGATTATACGGGCCCTGAGAAGAGTGAGTGGGTGCCGATTGAAGCACGTCGCTAGTCGACTAAGCTCAGCTTACTGTTCATTCACCTAGCGACATTAACTAGCTATATCAGGCTAGCTGTCCGGCAGCTTTGGCTGCCGGCGTTGTTTTTTTCTCCCCTCGCTTGCTATGAGTGCGTCTGCTATGAATACCGATTACCGAAAACCGCTGCCTGGCACCGAGCTTGAGTTCTTTGATGCTCGCGAGGCGGTTGAAGATATCCAGCCCGGTGCCTATGCACAGCTGCCTTATACCTCCCGCGTGCTGGCTGAGCAGCTGGTACGCCGCTGCAATCCTGAACTACTGACCGATGCACTCAAGCAGTTGATTGAGCGCAAGAGTGACCTGGATTTTCCTTGGTACCCAGCCCGCGTGGTTTGCCATGACATCCTCGGCCAGACTGCCTTGGTCGATTTAGCCGGGCTGCGCGATGCCATTGCCGAGAGGGGCGGTGATCCCGCCAAGGTGAACCCCGTTGTACCGACACAGCTAATTGTTGACCACTCGTTGGCAGTGGAGCACGCAGGATCAGAAGAAGGCGCCTTTGAAAAAAATAGAGCGATTGAAGATCGTCGTAACGACGATCGCTTCCACTTTATTAACTGGACTAAGACAGCCTTTGAAAATGTCGATGTCATCCCGCCGGGTAATGGCATCATGCATCAGATTAATTTGGAAAAAATGTCGCCGGTGGTGCAGAACCGCGATGGCATTGCCTATCCAGATACCTGTGTGGGCACCGACAGCCACACGCCGATGGTCGATGCGCTGGGCGTGATCTCAGTGGGTGTAGGTGGGTTGGAGGCCGAAAGCGTCATGCTGGGTCGAGCATCCATGATGCGCCTACCGGATATTGTGGGCGTAGAGTTAACCGGTAAGCTGCAGCCGGGTATAACCGGCACGGATATGGTGCTGGCGATTACCGAATTTCTGCGCAAACAGCGGGTAGTGGGGGCCTACTTAGAATTTTATGGCGAAGGGGCTGATGCGCTGACCGTGGGCGATCGCGCCACAATTTCGAATATGACGCCTGAGTACGGTGCCACGGCGGCGATGTTCTATATCGACGGCCAAACCATCGATTATTTGAAGCTTACCGGGCGTGAAGATGATCAGGTGGCGCTGGTAGAAACCTATGCCAAACACACCGGCTTATGGGCAGACAGTCTAGCTGACGTTACCTACGAGCGAGTGCTGACCTTTGATCTTTCTTCTGTACATCGCACCCTAGCGGGGCCGTCTAATCCTCACGCTCACCTACCCACCTCAGAGCTTGTTGAACGTGGTATTGCCGTAGGGCTTGATGCCGCACGTGAAGAAGAGAAAGCCGGCAAGATGCCTGATGGCGCGGTTATTATCGCCGCTATCACCAGCTGCACCAATACGTCTAACCCGCGTAACATGGTGGCGGCAGGGCTGATTGCTCGCAACGCCAATCGACTGGGCTTATTGCGCAAGCCGTGGGTAAAGTCATCGCTGGCGCCTGGCTCGAAAACCGTCAAGATGTACCTGGAAGAAGCTGGCTTAATGAGTGAGCTGGAAACTCTCGGCTTCGGCGTGGTTGCCTACGCTTGTACCACCTGCAACGGGATGTCCGGGGCGCTTGATCCGACTATTCAGCAGGAAATTATTGATCGCGACCTCTATGCGACGGCCGTGCTTTCCGGCAACCGCAATTTCGATGGTCGCATTCATCCTCATGCCCAGCAGGCTTTTTTAGCATCGCCGCCGCTGGTCGTCGCCTACGCTATTGCGGGCACAATACGCTTTGATATCGAAAAGGATGTGCTGGGTATCGACCAAGCAGGTAATCCCGTTACCTTGAAAGATATATGGCCGGCCGATGAAGAGATCGACGCCATTGTTAAAGCCGCGGTGAAGCCCGAGCAGTTCCGGCAGACCTATATTCCTATGTTTGACCTGGACAAAAGCGCCCGTACCCTGGTGAGCCCGCTTTACGACTGGCGCCCTGAGAGTACCTATATTCGCCGCCCGCCGTATTGGGAGGGCAACATGGCCAAAGAGCGCACGCTTAAGGGAATGCGCCCATTGGCAATCTTGCCTGACAATATCACCACCGATCACCTGTCGCCCTCTAACGCTATTCAGTTGAACAGCGCTGCGGGCGAGTATCTGGCCAAAATGGGCCTGCCTGAGGAAGACTTCAATTCCTACGCCACTCACCGCGGTGATCATCTAACCGCCCAGCGCGCCACTTTCGCTAACCCTAAGCTGTTTAATGAGATGGTGCGCGCGGCTGATGGCAGCGTAAAGCAGGGTTCGCTGGCGCGAGTTGAGCCCGAAGGTGAGGTGACCCGCATGTGGGAAGCCATCGAAACCTATATGGCGCGCAAACAGCCGTTAATTATTATTGCCGGCGCGGATTACGGGCAGGGGTCTTCGCGGGATTGGGCGGCCAAAGGCGTTGCGCTGGCGGGCGTCGAAGCGATTGCCGCCGAAGGCTTTGAGCGTATTCACCGCACTAATTTGATTGGTATGGGCGTAATGCCCATGGAGTTTGAAGCGGGCACCACGCGTATGACGCTGAGTTTAGATGGCACTGAAATATTTGATGTCGAAGGGGCGGCAGCGCCCGGCGCGATGCTCACGCTGGTTATTCATCGAAAAAATGGTGAAAGCGAGCGTGTGGCGATGAAGTGTCGCCTAGATACCGCGGAAGAAGTATCGATTTACACCGCCGGCGGCGTCTTACAGCGCTTTGCCCAGGACTTTCTTGAATCAACTGCCGCTTAGCTTTTAGGAGATAGCATTATGGCCAGTACGCCACAAATAAAAATACCGGCGACCTACATGCGTGGAGGCACCAGTAAAGGCGTGTTTTTTAAGCTCAGCGATTTACCTAGCGTGGCGCAGAAAGCCGGGCCCGAGCGGGACCGGCTATTGCTGCGAGTGATTGGCAGTCCCGACCCTTATGAAAAGCAAATTGATGGAATGGGAGGCGCAACGTCGAGTACCAGCAAAACGGTGATTCTATCTAAAAGTGAGTCTTCCGAGCACGATGTGGACTACCTCTTTGGGCAAGTTTCAATCGATAAACCGGTGGTTGACTGGAGCGGCAACTGCGGCAATCTTTCGGCGGCAGTAGGTCCCTTCGCGATTGCCAATGGCCTGGTGGAGGCTGCCCGCATTCCAGAAAACGGTTTGGCTGAGGTGCGAATTTGGCAGGCCAATATTCAGAAAACTATCGTGTCTCAGGTGCCTATTGTGAATGGGCAGGTGCAGGAAACCGGTGACTTTGAACTCGATGGCGTGACTTTCCCTGCTGCTGAAATTGCGGTGGCCTTTATGGACCCCGCTGATGGTGAAGGGGCGATTTTTCCTACGGGCAATCTTATTGATGATCTGGATGTGCCAGGCGTGGGCAAGTTAAAAGCCACGCTGATCAATGCAGGCATTCCTACGGTGTTTATCAATGCGGCAGACGTTGGATATACCGGGGCAGAGCTGCAGGATGTGATTAATAGCGATAGCCGCGCGCTTAAAATGTTTGAAGCCATTCGTGCTTACGGCGCCGTACGTATGGGGCTGATCAACGATGTGAGTGAAGCTGCCCATCGACAGCACACGCCGAAAGTGGCGTTTATTGGGCCCCCTGTAGATTACGTCTCCTCTAGTGGGAAGCCTGTGCAGGCCGCCGATATTGACTTGCTGGTGAGGGCGTTCTCGATGGGTAAGCTGCACCATGCCATGATGGGTACCGCTGCGGTGGCCATTGCGGCGGCTGCCGCCATTGAGGGCACGCTGGTTAATCTGGCCGCTGGAGGTGATAAGCGTCAGGCGGTTACCTTTGGCCATCCTTCGGGCAGTTTGCGTGTTGGCGCTGAAGCCAATCTGGTTGACGGACGCTGGCAGATTGATCAGGCCATCATGAGCCGTAGCGCGCGGGTACTGATGGAGGGCGTCGTGAGAATTCCCGGTGACAGCTTTTAGGCCATACTGAATAGGCGGTTATCCATTAGGAGAGCACTATGTCCACTAGAGCACCCGCAACATCCGAAGCCAATGAGCGCCCGGACTATGATCCTGAGCTACAGGCTATTGCCGACTACGTATTGAATTATCAGGTAGCCTCTTCTGAGGCCCTGGAAACAGCGCGTTACTGCCTGATGGACACGCTAGGTTGTGGGCTGCTAGCGCTACGCTTTCCTGAATGCACGAAGCATCTGGGGTCCATTGTTGAAGGCACTATGGTGCCATTTGGATCTCGAGTGCCGGGCACCTCGCTACGCTTAGACCCGGTTAAGGCAGCGTGGGATATCGGCTGTATTATCCGCTGGTTGGACTACAACGACACTTGGCTAGCCGCCGAGTGGGGTCACCCTTCCGATAATCTCGGCGCGATACTCGCCGTTGCCGATCACCTTTCCCAGCGGCGGGTTGCTCAAGGCGAAGCGGCCCTGGTGATGCGCGATGTGCTCAATGCCATGGTCATGGCCCATGAGATACAGGGCGTGTTGGCGTTGGATAATAGCTTTAATCGCGTGGGTTTAGATCACGTGGTGTTAGTGAAGGTGGCGTCTACCGCGGTGGCCGCCAAGCTTTCCGGAGCCAATCGAGAGCAGATGCTTTCAGCGCTTTCTCATGCCTGGGCCGATGGCCAAAGTCTGCGAACGTATCGTCATGCGCCGAACGCGGGTTCACGTAAAAGCTGGGCGGCCGGCGATGCTACCTCGCGAGGCGTACGCTTGGCTGATATCGCCTTGCGGGGTGAAATGGGCATTCCCAGTGTGCTCTCGGCACCGCAATGGGGCTTCTACGATGTACTGTTTAGCCATGCCAATAAAGATCTAAGCCTGAAGCCAGCGGCTGAGCGGCGTTTTCAGTTTCAGCGCGAATTCGGCAGCTATGTGATGGAAAATATCTTATTCAAGATTTCTTTTCCCGCCGAGTTCCACGCGCAAACGGCTTGCGAGGCTGCCGTGGCGTTACACCCGCAGGTTAAAAATCGCTTGGCCGATATTGATAAAATTGTGCTTACCACGCACGACTCGGCGATTAGAATTATCTCCAAAACCGGCGCGCTAGCTAATCCCGCGGATCGTGATCACTGCTTGCAATACATGACCGCAGTCCCGCTTATCTTCGGCGCACTTAGTGCTGAACACTATGAAGATAGTTTCCATGTGGCGAACCCGTTGATTGATGAATTGCGCAGTAAAATGCAGGTAAAAGAGAACCCTGAGTATTCGGCCGATTATTATGATCCGGAAAAACGTTCGATCGCTAACGCCGTGCAGGTTTTTTTCACCGATGGAAGCGCAACTGATAACGTTGCCGTGGAATACCCGGTTGGCCATCGGCGTCGGCGGGAAGAGGGGATGCCGCTCCTGATCGATAAGTTTAAACATCACCTGGCGACGCGGTTTGCAAAAGATCGCTGCCATAAAATTGCGCAGTTATGCAGCGATCAGATAGCGCTGGAGCAGCTGCCGGTTCATAAGTTTATGGATGCGTGGATGATATAAGTGCCGCTATCAATAATGCCCGGCGCGTCTCGGCGCTACCGGGCAGCTATTTATCAGGGCTAGTTTATTAGAGCTGATTCATTAGAGTTAGCTCATCAGAACTAGGTTCATCAGGACTAAGTTCATCAGGACTATTGTTTCAATCTTCAAAGGTTACCTGGTCGCGCATGCGATCAACGGTGGCTGATCCAATGCCGCTTACGCGAGTAAGGTCGTCCGCGCTATCAAACGCACCGCTGGCTTGACGTTCTTCAATGATGGCCTCTGCTCTGCTTGGGCCAACGCCCGGCAGCTCTGCCAGCAGCTCAGCGTCGGCAGTGTTAACATTGATGGGGGCCAGTTGCTGCGCTAGAACGTTGCTTGAAAGTCCTAAACTGACGCTTAGCAGTAGTGCTACTAACATTCCTTTAAGTGTCATGTTCATCTTGTGATCCTTTTAATAACGGTTGTTAATGAAGTTTTTTAATAAATAGTGCCGGCGCCATGTAATAAAGAGCTTTACCGTTGTAAACAATAAATATCATCTCAATAAACGTCGCGCCATAGTTAACTTAGCGCTATATGTGGAGTGATTATGTCAGCGATGTGTGACAGCAGTTGTAAGTTTTTCGCTACGGGAATATGGCAAATGGCTTACAAACTCAGGGCGCGAGAAGAGGGGGGAGGCTGATATAATGGCTGAAAACGTATTTGGAGCAACGTTGTGGCCACTGATTCCCCGATTATTATTGCGCTAGACTATCCCTCGTTAGATGCTGCTTTGTGCATGGCTGACCAGTTAGATCCTGCCCGCTGCCGGGTGAAAGTCGGTAAAGAGCTGTTTACGCGCAGTGGGCCTGCGGTGCTTGATGCTCTACACGGGCGCGGTTTTGAAGTGTTTCTGGATCTTAAGTTTCACGATATCCCTAACACCGTGGCGAGTGCCGTGCAGGCGGCTGCGGAGCAGGGCGTGTGGATGGTCAATGTGCACGCCAGCGGTGGCCGGCGGATGATGGAAGCGGCCGTCCAGCGTTTAGAGCAACAGCATTTAACGACTCACCTGATTGCCGTTACTGTATTAACCAGTATGCAGGCCGATGATTTGGCCGATATCGGTATCAATATCTCGGTCAAGGAGCACGTAGAGCGCTTAGCACTGCTGGCGCAACACAGCGGCCTTCAAGGTGTTGTGTGTTCGGCGCAGGAGTCTGCTGACATTCAAACGCTGTGCGGCGATGCCTTCTTGAAAGTGACGCCTGGCATTCGACCTACGTTTGCATCGGTTGATGACCAGCAGCGGATTATGACGCCTAGCGCGGCTATTGAAGCAGGCAGCACGCACTTGGTTATCGGCCGTCCTGTCACGCAAGCTGATGATCCTATGGCCGCGCTACATATGGTTGAAGAGGAGTTGGGTCAGCGCTAAGTCAAAGCAAGTGCACAGGTGGGTTAGGAGGTGGAAGTGGCTAATGGCGAGATGCTATTCACCTTCTACGCCAATAATGGGCTTTATCGTTCCCCAGTAACGACAGCTGGGGCACTGCCATTGAAGCGCATCACTAGCAAGGCCGCAGCGTTGACAGCGGTGGCGCGTGCGGTTTAGAAGCAGCGCATCAGTATGATGTTTAAGCAATAGCAGGCGCGTATCAGGGGCTTCTTTGCCACTTTGTCGCTGGCTTTCAATGTAAAGATCGATTAAGTAGTCCAGTCCGCCTAGGCTAGGCACGGCGCGCAAGCGCTCGCCGACCAACGTAATGGCTTTGTCGACCCCGTCACGTTGATGAACGAGCTCCCCCAGCGCAATGATAATACTGGTATAAGGTGCTTGCTCAAGCAGTCGAAACAAGTGTGCTTCATAGCCCGCTTCGTCATCTTGGCGTAAGTAGGCGCGTTTAAGCGCCGGCAACATCGTCGGTATGTGTGTGGTTTCTTGATGCACTATGCAATCCAGCCGCTCAATGGCGCGGCCATAATGGCCGTTATCCATCTCTAGGTCAGCCAGTAGCAGGGTAGCGCGAACGCAGTTTTCGTCCAGTTGAAGCGCTTTTTTGAGGTGCTTTTTCGCCAGTGCCCGGCTGGCTTCACTGATTTCTTCGAGCGCTAACTCGCATAGCCAATGGGCTGCGGGGCGTCGCATTGCCGGGCGCTGTTTGAGTATGGGCTGAATTACTTCTAACGCATCTCGCCATGCTTTTTCACGCTCTAATAAATCGATGAGCAGCTGTTTGGCAGCATAGCGGTGATTATCGTCGGTGCTATTTTCCAGCAGAGTATTAAGCAGGCGTTGAGCTCGGTCATGGACGCCGAGTGCCATGAAGTCGCGAGCAAGCTCTAGCTGGATCTGTTCGTTGGTATGCTGAGGGAGCTCTGGGCGGGCTAACAAGTTTTGGTGAATGCTTACCGCTTTATCAGCTTCGCCTCGGGCGCGAAATAATTTGCCCAGGGCAATGTGCGTATCTACGGTGTCGCTGTTCACCGCCAGCACGTTAATGAAGGTATTAATGGCTTCGTCAGGCTGCTCGTTAAGCAGGTAATTGAGCCCGACGAAGTAATCTCGCGATAAGACCTGCGAAGTCGGCGCGGACGATGGATGCTGCTGCCGGCGGCGCGTAGCCTGCCGGTAACCTAGCCCGTAGCCGATAGCAATAGCGGTGAGTAATACGCCTAGCAGCGCAGTATCCAGCATTTATGCCAGTTCCTTGAACTCCTGGGTACGCAGACTATCGAGTTCCTTACGCTGCTGCTTATTATGCCGCTGGCTGCGTGCTAGCGTTGCTTTCAGTCGCACGTAAACACCTAACATCGCGAGCATGCCCAGCAGAACGCCAAAGACTAATGTTGCTAGCAGCCAGACCGAAAGCGATACTGCCGGTAGCTCTAGCCAAATTAGATTCAAGGCAATCGTTTGCTGATTATTGACGGCAAACAGGATGCCTACCAGTACGACTGCCAGCAAAATAACGGCTAAAATCAGCCCTTTTATCCAACGCATGAGAGTTCCCTAGTCTGTGACATTCACGGTAGCTCTATTGTGTACGACTCAAGGCCCGACGTCATCCCAGATTCGGTCGGGCAGTGTAATAACTGATCGCTAGTAGCCAAGAGCGCGGCTAGCGTCGACCTGCTCACGCAGCTCTTTTCCCGGCTTAAAGTGCGGCACATACTTGCCTTCTAAATCAACGGCATCGCCCGTTTTGGGGTTGCGCCCAACCCGCGGCTCTCGGTAGTGCAGCGAAAAGCTGCCGAAGCCGCGGATCTCAACGCGACCGCCACTCGATAGTGCGTCGGTCATATCGTCTAGGATAATGCGCACCGCCGTTTCAACATCTTTGGCGGATAACTCCGGTTGACGCATCGCGATTTGTTCGATTAATTCAGATTTAGTCATCGGTTAGCTCCCTGCGAACATTGAAGGCCGTGACGCGCTCCCGACCTCACTAACATCAAATTCAGCATACTGCGCTATTGAATATAAAACAATTCAGATAAAACAAGGTTCTAGACCCATTAGCAGCATAGGCGAAGTGTGGCGCTGGCGCGACCCTGTAGCTTAGGTATACTGGCTTTTCATTTTTGTGATCTTGAGAGGCTGACGTTGAGCGACGACACATCCCCTGCAGCTGTACGGCGCAAGCGGCTTTATTGGCACTCCCGCCGAGGTATGTGGGAGCTTGATTTGCTGCTAATTCCGTTTCTTGAGCAACGCTTTGATCAGCTTAGTGATGCGGATAAGCTGGCCTATGAGCAATTAATTGAAGGTGAGGACCAGGATCTTTTTGTCTGGCTCATGCATCGGGAGTGGCCTGAAGAAGCCAGCCAGCGTCGCATTGTACAAATGATTGTTGAACATGCTGAAACCACCGATAATTCTGCCTATCGCACCCTCTAACTATTGGCTGTCAGCACAATGCTGCCTTTTTACTGGATTGGCGGCGCTGGGCTATTGGGTCGGCGGTGCGTTAGCGCTGATGCTGGTGAGTACGCTAGGGGCTATCGGCCTCTGGCGTGCTTACACTCAAGCACCTAAAGGCGTGCTTAGCCTTAGTTCAACGGCATCGTCATGCTATGGCCGCTGGCTGCTACCGTTTGATCCAGAGCAGTCGGCGGGTAGCCGCCCATCACTTGGCGATGAATATCAAGTGCGCTGCGACTACTTGGGGCCTTGGTTGATCGGTCTTTACGTGGGAAAGCAGAGGATTTGGCTTTGGCCGGACAGTGCGCCGCCAGAGCGCTTGCGTGAAGTAAGGCGGCTATTTCATCGTCCCGGGCGCTAGATGCATGCTTGAGAGCATTGAAGCGGTGGGTTTAGGCTGCTGATGAGGCCAATCGGTCGTGAAATGCAGGCCGCGTGACTCACGTCGCTGCTGGGCAGCCAGTACTGTCAATATGGCCAGCTGCAGTGCCTGAATTAGGCGACGGCCTTCTGGGGCTGCTTGGATGCCTTCAAGTCCTTCCGCGCTGTTTAACAGCGCCTTTAGCTGCTCCATGGCCGTTTTTAATCCCGCATTGCTGCGCACAATGCACACATGCTGGCTCATCACTTGACGCATGCGCTGGCGAATGTCCTTCAGTGCCGATTGAGAAATAGCGGACGCCGCAGGTTGGGCGGGAGGACGATATTCATCGCGGTGTAAGCCTTTGTCTTGTTTTTGCGCGCAGGCTAATAGTGCTTGTGCGCAGCTCCTAGCAAACACCAAACACTCAAGCAGCGAGTTGCTTGCCATTCGGTTAGCTCCATGCAGGCCTGTGCATGCCGTTTCACCAATGGCATAAAGGTTAATAACGCTGGTAGCGCCTTGCAGGTTGGTGGCGATGCCGCCGCAGCTATAGTGGGCGGCAGGCACCACAGGGATAGCTTGCTGGGTAATATCAATGCCCCGAGTGATGCAATGAGCTTGAATGGTAGGGAAGTGGTGGCGAATGGCCTCGGTGCCTAGATGACGAATATCCAGCCACACGTGGCCGAGCGTGCCGCGCTGTATCTCAGTATCAATAGCGCGGGCGACGATATCGCGAGGCGCCAGCTCGGCGCGTTGATCCAGCGCCAGCATAAAGCGCTGCCCGGTTTCATTTAGCAGGTGTCCACCTTCGCCCCGCACTGCCTCGCTGATCAAAAAGGCGGGGCCTTCAGGGTCAAATAAGCAGGTCGGATGAAACTGCTGAAACTCCAAATTCATTAGCTGGGCGCCCAGCTCGGCGGCCATCATCATGCCTTCGCCGCTGCTTGGGGTTGGCGTTGTGGTGTGTTGATAAAGCCCGCTGGCACCGCCGGTGGCGATAACGGTATGGCGTGCCGTAATCGAGTGCCACTGTTGGTTAAGATCACTGCCATAGGCGCCTCGACACCTACCGCTATCATCTTGTGATAAGCTAACGATTGTTAGGTCGTTGCGCTGCATAATCCGTGGATGCTGTGCGACCTTATCTAATAGCGTCTCTACCACGGCGCGCCCCGTGGCGTCATCTGCGTGGATGATGCGTCGGGCATTGTGGCCACCCTCACGAGTCAGATGATACGGGTAGCGTGCGTCAGGGTCGGTCTCAGGCGTAAAAGGAACGCCTTTATCGATCAGCCACTGAATGGCGGAGGGGCCGTTGGCGACGGTAAACCGAACGGCCTCTGTATCGCACAGGCCATCCCCCGCAACCAGCGTATCGTTAATATGTGCTTCGAGGTTGTCGTCAGGTGAAAGAACCGCGGCAATACCGCCCTGTGCCCAGCGGCTGGCCCCTTGGTCGTCTTGAGCAGGGCGCACGAGCATTACTGACAGGTGGTCAGCAATGTCCAGAGCAAGCGTTAACCCGGCAACGCCGCCGCCAATGATCAGTACGTCGGGTGTTGGCGTGCTCATGATGCCCGCTCCTTATTGTTGGTTCGCGTGCTTGCCGGATGTCAGTTCACGGTCAGTGTCTAGGCGAACGAAAGCCGAGCATCATAGCGTGACAATGACTAAATGACGATATTGCTGAACGCAAAATAGGCCCTGCAAGCGTTCGCCTGGGGCAATAAGAATAGCTAACTCAATAGAAAGGAGGGCAGCCAAAAGCTGAAGAGAAATGAAGAGTCAAACAAAAGAAATGGTGCCCGGAGCCGGACTTGAACCGGCACGGGGTTTCCCCCGAGAGATTTTAAGTCTCTTGCGTCTACCGATTTCGCCATCCGGGCAAATCATTGCAATGTTGTTTCAAATTTTTTTCAAAAAAACTTTGAAAAATGGTGCTTTGAAAAGCCATTGCTACACGAGAAATGTGGAGGCTGGAGTCGGAATCGAACCGGCGTACACGGAGTTGCAGTCCGCTGCATAACCACTCTGCCATCCAGCCTCAAGAGTCATTGGAGCGGGAAAGGAGATTCGAACTCCCGACCCTCGCCTTGGCAAGGCGATGCTCTACCACTGAGCTATTCCCGCTCGACTCGATGGCGAATTATACGGATCACCACCGAGTTGTCAATCAATCAATCTTAGATTGTTACTTATTTATTTATCAGCAGCTTACACGGAGCGACTAGTTACATCGAACGGCTGAGATGCGGCCAGGCGGCTTTTAGATACTGAATCATTGACCAGAGCGTTAGAGCAGCGGCGACATACACTACGACAACGCCTACCAGCGCAAGCGGGTGCGCTGGCGGGAAAGCCAGTAGAATGAGTAAGGAGACCATTTGTAGCGTTGTTTTGAGCTTGCCAACCCATGATACAGCCACCATGCCACGCTTGCCCATTTCCGCCATCCATTCTCGCAGAGCTGAAATAACAATTTCCCGGCCGATAATGACGAGGGCGGGAAGCGTTAGCACTAACGTGTCGTAGCGTTCAATTAATAGTGCCAGGGCCACCACGACCATGAGCTTGTCGGCCACAGGATCTAAAAAAGCGCCAAACGGCGTTGACTGATTCCAGCGGCGTGCTAAATAGCCGTCCAGCCAGTCAGTAATCGAGGCTAGGCCAAATAGCCCCGCTGCCACGGGCATGCTCCAGTTGAACGGGAGATAAAACAGCACCACGAGTAGCGGGATGAAGGCGATTCTCGCCAGGGTCAGTATGTTGGGTATATTCATCGCAGGAAGCGATCCTTGCTGGAAATCATAGGATTCGAAATGTTTGGAGTCATTCTATCCCCCTTAGCCGATAGCATCCATGCTAACAGGATGTTTATCCGTTTAACGCCCGGTAAATACTTTCGGCGAGTGCCGCATTGATACCCGGTACGCGTATAAGTTCATCGCGGCTGGCTTTTTGTACGCCTTGTAGGCCGCCAAAAAAGCGTAATAACTCTCGTCTACGTTTAGGGCCAACGCCAGGAATGTCTTGTAGGGTAGACGTGCGTCTTGCTTTGTCGCGCTGGGCGCGATGTCCGGCAATCGCAAAGCGGTGTGACTCATCCCGAATGTGCTGTATCAGGTGCAGCGCCGGCGAGGAGGGGTCTAGGTTGAGGGGGTTGTCCGCTGTTTCTAAGAATAGGCTTTCAAGCCCCGCCTTACGCGTTGTGCCCTTGGCAACCCCGAGTAGAATGATATTGGTAATATCTAATGCTTTAAACACGCCGCGAGCCATGTTGAGCTGACCTTTACCGCCATCGACAATCAAAATGTCGGGCGCCACCGCTTCGCCACTTTTTACCCGTTTTAGGCGGCGTGTCAACGCTTGCTGCATGGCTGCGTAATCATCGCCTGCGGCTACTCCTTCAATGCGAAAATGCCGATAGTCACTTTTACGCGGCCCCTGGTGATCAAAGACAACGCAGGAGGCAACGGTGGCTTCGCCATGGCTGTGGCTAATATCAAAGCACTCAAGGCGCTGGGGTATTTCGTCTAGCTCCAGTGCTTTCTGTAAGGCGCTAAAACGTTGGGTCAGCTGCGTTTGGTTGGCGAGATGTGACGCCAACTGCTGTTCTGCGTTAGTAATAGCGAGTTGCTGCCACTGGGCACGGTGACCGCGCACCTGGCTAGTCACCCGGATTCGTTTGCCCGCCTGCTGGGTCAGCGCTTCGGCAATCAGATCGCTGTCCTCTAACGGATGGCTGGTGATGACTTCGCTGGGCACGTTATGCGGTTGACCAAAATAATATTGGCTGACGACTTCCGTCAGCAGTATCTCAATCGGCAGGTCTAGATCGTTTTTCGGCGTGTGATGGCGCGCGCCCAGTAGTCGGCCATCGCGAACGCTTAGAACAGAAACGCCCAGCGCACCGGGGCGCGTGGCAAGCGCGAAAATATCCGCATCGCCGCCGCCGGTGTCGACAAACTGGCGCTGTTGAAGCTGGCGCAACTGCTGTACTTGATCCCGAAGGCGTGCGGCTTCCTCAAAGTTTAGCGCTTTGCTGGCTGCCTCCATCGCGGCCACCAGCTCTTGGGTCACATTTTCACTTTTACCTTCTAAGCACATCACCGCATGTTCAAGGTCACGGCGGTAATCCTCTGCCGAAATATAGTCAACGCAAGGCGCGCTGCAGCGCTGGATTTGATACTGCAAGCATGGCCGCGAGCGATGCGCGAATACGCTGTCTTCGCAGTTGCGGATATGAAATATTTTTTGCATCAACGATAGGCTTTCGCGCACGGCTCCGCTGCTAGGGTAGGGGCCTAAATAGCGGCCATCGTCGCGCCGTTGACGTGCGCGCTTATACTCTAATGCTGGGTAAGCATGGCGGTCGGTGACAAACACGAAGGGATACGATTTGTCGTCACGCAACAAAATATTGTACGGCGGGCGCAGCTGTTTGATTAGCGTCTGCTCGAGTAGCAGCGCTTCTGTTTCCGTGCGTGTAACAGTGACTTGCACGTCGGCAATGCGGCCAACCATCGCCTGGGTTTTGGTGTTCAACTGGCCGCGGAAATAACTGGATAGGCGTGCTTTAAGGCGCTTGGCCTTACCGACATAAAGCGTATTGCTTTGTTCATCGAGCATGCGATAAACCCCGGGGGAGGTGCTCACGGAGCTCAAGAACTGTTTTGAATCAAAGGTCATATCAGCGTGTCGGTACCCGATTACAGCGGAAGGTGGGGTTATATTTGGGTCGTGTCAAACCCCTCGACCAGCCCATGCCGAAGCGCTAAATGCGTTAGCTCAACGTCAGTGGCAACCTGTAGTTTATCAAAGAGTCGATAGCGATAGGTGTTTACTGTTTTAGGACTTAAATGTAGACGGTCAGAAATATCTTGCACCCGCTGGCAATTAACAATCATGAGCGCGATTTGTAGCTCACGGTGGGAGAGGTGGCTAAAAGGATTGTCTTCATTGGTGAAATGAGAAAGTGCTAAGCGCTGAGCAATTTCCTGGCTGACGTAACGGCCGCCATGAAACACTTGTCGTATGGCCTCGGTCATTTCTAGCGCACCGGCGCCTTTGCTTAAAAAACCTGAAGCACCGGCTTCGAGCATACGTCTCAGTACGCTGTCCTCCATGTGTGCGGTCAAGATGAGGACCTTAATGTCTTCCATCGTGCGGCGAATGCGTCGCGTTGCTTCCAGCCCGCCAATCCCCGGCATACGAATATCCATCAGCACGATATCGGGCTTCAATTGACGGCACTGAGTTACCGCGCTTTCACCGTCGTCGACCTCGCCTACAATTTTAATGTCGGACTCTTCGTTTAGTAGGTGGGCGATACTCGTTCTAACGAGATGGTGGTCATCGGCGATAAGGACACTGATCAATGGACAGGCTCCTGCATGGAAACTTCTTGGGCTCAGGCGTTGGCCTTGTACGCTAATCTATTACATTAACTGCATATAGGGTGCCACAGCTAACAACAAAGGAGAATTAGATAAAAGCAGGTGATTCAAAAACTTGACTGAGATAAATGTTCATCGTAGTATCCGCCTCGCTGCAGGTACGAGCAGTAAGTGGGGCCTTAGCTCAGCTGGGAGAGCGCAACACTGGCAGTGTTGAGGTCAGCGGTTCGATCCCGCTAGGCTCCACCATTATATTCACTGTTATCGATCATCGATAAAAAAGCCTCGCGGTTTAAGCGAGGCTTTTTTTGTCTTAATGTCAGCGGCTACGCTGCAATTTTGCCTAGTAGCAAAAATTCGATAAGCGCTTTTTGTGCGTGTAAACGGTTGCCGGCTTCTTGCCAAACGACCGCACGAGGGTCGTCGAGCAGGGTGAGGCTAATCTCTTCGCCGCGATGAGCCGGCAGGCAGTGCAAGAACAGCGCGTCCTGGCGGGCGCCATCAAGCATCACTTCGGTGACTTGGAAGCCTGCGAAGTCTGCTTCGCGTTTAGCCTGTTCTTCTTCCTGTCCCATTGAAGCCCAAACATCGGTGGTGATTAAGTCAGCGTCTTTGACCGCTGCCTGAGGGTCATGCAGCATGCTAACGTGATCGCCGGCGGCCGCCATTATGTCAGCGCGCGGCTCGTAGCCTTTTGGGCAGCATACGCGCAGATGAAAGCCGAACTGGCGGGCAGCATTGATCCATGAATGGCACATGTTATTGCCATCGCCAATCCATACTGCAGTACGGCCCTTAACGCTGCCGCGTAGCTCGGTCCAGGTCATTACGTCAGCCAGTAGCTGGCAAGGGTGATAGTCATCACTTAACGCGTTAATGACCGGCACACTGCTAGCGCTGGCATAGGTTTCCAGCCCTGCATGTGAAAACGTGCGGATCATCACCGCATCGACCATCTCAGACAGTACGCGAGCAGTGTCTTCAATCGGTTCGCCGCGGCCTAGCTGCGTATCGCGGGGAGAGAGAAATAGTGCGTGGCCACCAAACTGCGCCATTCCTGTTTCAAACGACACCCGCGTGCGCGTTGATGATTTTTCAAAGATCATCGCCAGAGTGCGGTTGGATAATGGTGTATAAACAGGGCCTTGGGCCTTAAGATTGGTCTTAATCGTAATGGCGCGTTGGATTAAATAGTCCAGCTCATCCGGGGACAAATCTAGCAAGGTCAGGAAATGGCGTGTCGCCATAGGGGCTTCTCTCCGCGCAAAAACACTATCCTAGCGATGCGGCAGGGGATGCGCAACGCGTACGGCATGCGTAGAATGATGCCTACACGTTAAGCCTAGCGTTCCACTCGAGCATTAGTGAGTGGGCTCCGGCTATTTTTATGCGAGGAAAATTGTATGAGCACGACTGCCGAAAACATTCAGCGCCAAATTAGCGAAAACCCAATCCTCATCTACATGAAAGGGTCTCCGCAACTGCCACAGTGCGGTTTTTCTGCCCAGACAATTCAAGCGCTGATGAGCTGTGGCGAGCGTTTTGCGTTCGTTAATATCCTCGATAATCCGGATATTCGCGCCGAGCTGCCGAAAATTGCTAACTGGCCGACGTTCCCCCAGCTGTGGGTTGAAGGTGAGCTCGTAGGCGGCTGTGACATCGTGGTAGAAATGCATCAAAGCGGCGAATTGGAAAAGCTAGTAAAAGCCGCTGCTCAGCGCGCTGGTGCGGTAGAAGGCGGCGACAACGCTTAAGCATTACCCTCTCGAAGGAAAAACAGCTTCATGAGCTATCAGGTTCTGGCCCGCAAGTGGCGACCCCGCACATTCCACGAACTCGTGGGCCAGGCCCATGTTCAGCGCGCCTTGGTCAATGCTCTTGATCAGGGCCGCCTGCATCATGCTTATCTGTTTACCGGCACCCGTGGCGTGGGTAAAACCACGCTGGCACGCATTCTTGCCAAATGTTTGAACTGCACCGCCAACGGGCGTGGAGAGGAGGGCGTTACCTCTACTCCCTGCGGTCAGTGTGCGAGCTGCCAGGCTATCGATGAAGGCCGCTTTGTTGACTTGATCGAGGTTGATGCAGCCTCACGCACGAAGGTGGAGGATACCCGCGAGCTGCTAGATAACGTGCAGTATGCGCCCACCCAAGGGCGCTATAAGGTGTACCTGATTGATGAGGTACACATGCTTTCCACTAGCAGCTTTAATGCGCTGCTGAAAACATTAGAAGAGCCACCCCCGCACGTTAAGTTCTTGCTGGCGACCACCGACCCGCAAAAACTGCCGCCGACCGTGCTCTCACGCTGTCTACAGTTTACGCTCAAGCACATGCCGCCTGAGCGAGTGGTTGAGCACCTGACATATGTGTTGGGTGAAGAAGGTGTTGCGTTCGATGAAAGCGCACTGTGGCTGCTGGGTAAGGCCGCCGAAGGCTCAATGCGTGATGCCATGAGCTTAACGGATCAGGCCATCGCATTTGGTCAAGGCTCGGTGCGGCATGCCGATGTAGCCTCAATGCTGGGCACGCTAGATCATCGCCATATTCTGGGGCTGGCAGAAGCGCTAGCCGATGTCGACGTGCAGCGGTTGCTGGCAGAAGTGTCCCAGCTTGCAGAGCAGGGCCCTGATTTTGCCGCTGTATTGGACGAGCTTGCAAGTATGTTGCACCGCTTAGCGGTTGCGCAGATGGTGCCGGACGCCGTTGATAATAGCCACGGCGATCGTGACGTGATCTTACAGTTGGCGAGTCGTTTTACCGCTGAAGATATACAGCTTTATTATCAAATCGGTATTCAAGGCCGTGGCGACATGGTGCACGCGCCGGATTTACGCAGTGCATTAGAGATGACCCTGCTGCGAATGCTGGCCTTTAGACCCCAAGGTGTGCCGAAGCCGCCGCGTACGCCGCTACCGCTGAGAAGTGAGCCTTCCGGAATAACCGCCGGTGATATCAATGCTGCCGCCCAGGTTGCGAGCACATCCGCTGCCTTGCCCGCACCTTCGCCGCCTGTTGAGCCCTCGCCCAGTGAGAGTCACCGAGAGAGTGATCAGCGCGGCGAAGTAGCTCCTCAAACGGCCTTTTCAGCCCAGCCTTCTCAGGCGGAGTCTGAAGGGCCTGTGATTCAAGAGGAGCCGCCACTTCAAGAGCCACCACCTTGGTCAGTTGACACCGAAGTGACGGCCCCCGAGCCCGAGCCTGCGCCTGTTTCTGCCCCCGAACCTGTTGCTGAGCTGGAACCAGAACCAGCATCTTTTCCAGAGCCAGAGCCAGAGCCAGAGCCAGAGCCAGAGCCAGACATCGTGATGCCATCGAATGCTATGGCAGAAAATGGCTCAGATACTTTGGATAACGCGCTCTGGCTGCAGTCTTTTGATTCTCTCGGTCTGGGTGGTTTGACGCGCAACCTTGCTGGCAACTGTTTAGTAGAAAGCGATGATGGCAAGCTGTTAACGCTGCGCTTAGACCCAAGCCAAGCGGCTATGCAGGCGGAAGTTCATCAGACGCGTATCGAGCGTGCGCTTGGCGAGCAGGGAAAGCCGCGCCGAGTGGCATTTTACGTCGCAGAGCTGCCTAGCAATGTTGAAACTCCCCGTAAACGTGAGGAGCGCCTTAATAAAGAGCGGCACGCTCAGGCGGTTGATCTGCTCAACCATGACCCCCATGTACAAAAGTTACAGCAGGCGTTTGGCGCAAAGCTGATAGAATCCAGCGTGAAGCCTGCCGAGCAATTGCGCTAACAGCGCATCCTGTGAGTCACGTCCTTAGACTTTTTTTCAGCCATATTGGAGATCGGATCATGCTTAAAGGTGGAATGGGCAACTTGATGAAGCAGGCCCAAGAAATGCAGGAAAAGATGCAGCACGCCCAGGAAGAAGTCGCCAAGGTTGAGGTTCAGGGCGAAGCGGGCGCTGGTATGGTGAAAGTTACAATGAACGGTCGCCATGACGTTTCCAATGTGACCATCGATCCTAGCGTTATGGAAGAAGATAAGGAGCTGCTGGAAGATTTGCTGGCGGCGGCGGTTAATGATGCGGTACGCAAAGTAGAAGTTAGCTCTAAGGCGAAAATGGAAGAAGCGACGTCCGGGCTGAGTCTTCCTCCCGGCTTTAAGATGCCGTTCTAAGCAATGCGCTTTTCTCCCCTCGTTGAGCAGTTGATGGAGGCTTTTCGCGTTCTGCCCGGCGTTGGACCTAAAACGGCCCAACGCATGGCTATGCACCTCCTCGAGCGCGAGCGCCCAGGCGGGCAACGTCTTGCCGCGGTGATTCAGCAAGCGATTGAGGAAGTGGGTTACTGCCAGCGTTGCCGTACCCTTACAGAGGCTGAAATTTGTGCTCTGTGTGAGAGTGCGCGACGTAACGATGCATTGCTATGTGTCGTAGAGTCGCCTGCTGATCAGTTGGCCATTGAAGAAGCCGGTGGGTTTAAGGGGCGCTACTTTGTCTTGCATGGGCACCTTTCGCCACTGGACGGCATTGGCCCCGAGTCGATTGGTTTAGATTTGCTTGAAGCGCGCGTTGCAGAAGGGCTGGTCGAAGAAGTGGTGCTGGCCACTAACCCAACCATCGAAGGTGAGGCGACGGCTCATTATATTGCCTCGCAGCTTTCTGAATATGGCGTCAAGCTCTCTCGGCTAGCCTACGGAGTGCCAATGGGGGGTGAGCTGGAATACGTCGATGGTGGCACATTGAGTCGCGCGTTTAATGGGCGCCTGCCTTTTACCAGTGAATAAGCCTACTTACTCAGTAGTTCTCTAACCGCAAACGCTCTGGCGATTGTGTGTCAACTTGGAAGAATGCTTTTGTCCTCTCTTACTCCCGCTTTTCAATGGCTTGATACCCCCGATGCGCTCGATGCAGCGTGTGAGCAAGTAGCCGATGCCTCAGTGATTGCACTGGATACCGAATTTTTCCGAGAGAACACGTTTTTCCCTGTTCCTGCGCTATTGCAATTTACAGCGGGAGAGGAGGCTTATTTAATCGATCCAGTGGCGGTGCCATGTACCGAAAAATTCCGCGCTTTGCTGCAAAATAGCGCGATTAAGCTGCTGCATGCCTGCAGCGAGGATTTGGAAGTATTTCAATGCTGGGCAGGCGTTTTGCCTACGCCGTTAGTGGACACGCAGGTAGCGCAGGGTTTTTTAGGCGAAAATCCCAGCATGGGGTATCAAAAGCTGGTCGAATTTTGGTTCGATGAAACGCTTCCTAAAGAGGAAACACGCTCAAACTGGTTAGTGCGCCCATTAACGCCAGCGCAATGCCATTACGCTGCGCTAGACGTTATTTATTTATTGAAAGTATGGGGCCTCCAGGCTGAGAAGCTCGCTGTGTTGGGTCGCCGTGAATGGGTGGATGCTGAGTGCGCCATTTTAATTGAGCAGGCGGGTCGCAGTGTTGAAAACGATCAGCAGTGGTATACCCGGCAACGCCAGCTTTGGCGCTTAGCGCCTCGCCAAATGGAGGCGTATCGTCTAATGACCACGTGGCGCGAGGGTGAGACACGCCGGCGTGATTTACCTCGTAATTGGCTAATTAGTGATAAGTTACTGTTTGCGATCGCAGAAAAAATGCCTGGCAATCGCTTTGAGCTAGCCGAGGTGGAAGGCGTTAAGCCAGTGCTGATTAAAAAAGAGGGTGACACGCTGTTAGCAATGGTAAAGCAGGCACAGCACTGCGACGAGTCGGCCCTGCCAGTGCGCTGGCCTGACCCCATGCATCCTACTTTTAAAACGCGCTTTAAAGCGCTTAAAAAAGTGACCACTGCCAAAGCCGATGACTTAGGCATGGCGCCTGAAATGC
The DNA here is from genome assembly GCF_052376475.1 of Halomonas sp. AOP5-B2-8. Classification (NCBI taxonomy): domain Bacteria; kingdom Pseudomonadati; phylum Pseudomonadota; class Gammaproteobacteria; order Oceanospirillales; family Halomonadaceae; genus Halomonas; species Halomonas sp. AOP5-B2-8. Next base: position 608,325 of record NZ_JBQSVS010000002.1, read on the forward strand.
TGATGCGTCGTCGAGATATTGAAACGCTCGTGATGCAGGATTTGGCCAGTGAGCCGCATTCATTACCCAGCGGTTGGCGTGGCGAGTGTTTGAATACTGCGCTAGTTCAAGCCCTTGAGGAGCTGCCTTCATGAGCGATAAGTTAATTTGTGATGTCTTCAAAAGCTCGCGTAAAGACGAGATGTATCTATACGTTGATAAGCGTCAGGGGATGACACAGGTGCCAGAATTACTCATGGAGACGTTTGGCAAACCGCTGCCTGTGTTTACCATGCTGCTGACGGCTGACAAAAAGCTTTCACGCGTCAGTGCGGCTGATGTGGTCGAAGGGATTAAGGACAAAGGTTATTATTTGCAGATGCCTCCTCCTAAAGAAGCCTATTTGCTTGATGTGCACCGTGCCCATGTTGCATCACGCTCAGACGCTGAATAGCCGGCATAATGAATTTTCTAGCCCATGCGTGGCTGGCGCGTGCCGGTAGCGATGATTTTCTATACGGCAATCTAATTGCTGACGGCGTTAAAGGTCGCGATTTAAGCGGCTGGTCGGATGCGACTGCCCTGGGTATTCGGCATCACCGCCGCGTGGATGCATGGGTTGATAGCCACCCCTGTGTTGCGGGGGCAAGGTGCCGCGCTCCAACCGCTCAGCGCCGCTATGCAGGAATCGCGTTAGATATGGTCTGGGATCATTTTCTAGCCAGGGATATGGCCGGCCGACAAGATCACGAGCAGTTGATTGAGCGCTGCTATCAGCTGCTTTCGACGCGCCCAGCCCCCAATCGCTTGGCTGGCATGATGCCGCTGCTGGTCAAGCATGACTGGCTAAGAGGCTACGCTGACTTTGAATTCACTTGCCGTGCCGTTGCTGGCATTGGGCGCCGCTTATCCGGCCCGAATCAGCTTGCGGCGCTTGTGCCGTGGCTGCATGACGATTATCCAAGGCTAGAGCAAGATTTTCAGTCGTTATGGCCGGTTTTATTTGAAGCGCTAAGTTTGAAGCATTAAGTTTGAAGCATTAAGTTTGAAACACTCAGTCGCCAAAACACAGCTTTATAGCGTGTGTTGCCGCGTGACAATGAAGGAGGAGGCGATGAAAGCCACCATGCGCGAACGTTTCTGGGAGCGCTTTACGCTTGAAGAACTCACGCCGCCAGAATGGGAGGCACTGTGCGATGGGTGCGGGCAGTGTTGCTTGCTAAAGTTGCACGATGAAGAAACCCAAGAGCTAGCGGTGCTTAACGTTGCCTGCCGTTTGCTGGATATTCAGTCGTGCCAATGCAGTGACTACCCGAATCGTTTTGACAGCGTACCTGACTGTACCCAGCTCACGCCTGCACTGGTCAAAGAGTTCACCTGGTTGCCACAAAGCTGCGGCTATCGGCGAGTCTCGGAAGGGCGCAAGTTGGCCGGCTGGCATCCGCTATTGAGTAACGATGCAGAGCGGGTTCATCGCAAGGGGATCAGTGTGCGCAGTTTTGCTGTATCGCAAGATGATGTGCCAGAAAAACAGCTAGAATCCCACATCATCGCGATTCTGCCGATGTAACCTTCGCTTATTTAAGCGTTGGATTTAGGCGAATCCCAAATAGACAGAAACACGTCCTTAAATGCTGAACGCTCTTGTTTAGCAGGCGCTGCGTTTGCTGGCTTTTTGCTTGCAGCTTTTTTCTGGCGTGGCGCATCCCAAATAGTGGGAAAATGGTCTTGGTATTTCATAATATCTCCAGATAGCCTTGATTAGACGTTAGTGCATGCGACTAATGTCTAGTATGGCGTATTTTTATTGGTCTGTGAATATTTTATGGAAAGTATTTTCATAAAGGTTGATGCGCGCTGTTGACGAGGGTTACTCAGCAGTGGTGTTTATTGACAGCCATTAAAAAAGCAGCGCTTGAAGCGCTGCTTTAAAGTGACTCTTGCGTAGGCTAGTAATGTTGGGGTTAGCTGGGCGTTGGCTGTTCCGCGAGCCCCATCGCCCACAGAATAAAGGCATCTTGCCTTGCGGTGTCCTGCCACGCTTTAAAACGCCCTGACGCGCCGCCGTGGCCGCTACTCATATCAGTGCGCATTAGAATAGGCGCTGAGCCTTGCTGCTGTTGAGATACCTGGGCATAGAATTTGGCAGGCTCCCAGTAACTCACACGCGTGTCGAACCAGCTGCCTTCAATCCAGAGTGCAGGATATGCCTGAGATTTGATGTTATCGATCGGCGAATAGCCGCTAATTCGCTCGGCCACTTCGACTTCTTCGGGATTGCCCCATTCACTATACTCCGCGGTGGTCAGGGGAAGCTCAGGATTCTGCATGGTGCGTAATACGTCAAGGAAGGGCACGTCTAGCAGTGCTGCGCAAAACGCCTCGGGTGCTCGGTTGATGCAGGTGCCGACCAATAATCCGCCCGCACTCGCGCCACAGGCCACTATGCGCTGAGGGTCACTGACAGCTTGTTCAACAAGCGCCTCACGCGCGGCCAGAAAGTCATTAAAGCTGTTTTCTTTGTGGGCCATCTTGCCGTTTAAGTACCAGGGTTCGCCGCGTTCGCCGCCTCCTCGCACGTGTGCAACGGCAAAGGCTGCACCGCGTTCAAGTAGCTCTAAACGTGCGATAGAGAACCATGGATCAAGCGCTTCGCCGTAGGCGCCATAGCCGTACAGCAGTGTGGGCAGAGGTTGGTCTGCCAGGTCTGCACGCATGACGATTGAGACAGGCACCTGCTCGCCATCCTGGCTTGTCGCCCATAGGCGGCGGCTGACCAGTTGTTCGGGCAAAAGATTGCCGTAAACCGGCACGCGTTTTAGCAGCGTGCGCTGGCCGTTCGTAAGATCGAGCGCGAACCAGCTGGGCGGCTGGATAAAGGACTCTTCGCGCAGTTGAAGCACCTGGCTATCGAAATGAGGTGCATCTTCTAATAGCTGTGAGCAGGGCTGCTCGGGTAGTGCCAGATACTCATCCAAGGTGCAGCTATGCTGGTCATCTAAGACAAGCCGCCGTAGGCGCACCTGTGCCTGGGCATGGTCACGCTCAGCGAGCATTAGTCCCCAAGAAAATGCATCAATGCCTTCAAGCGTTGCATCTTCGCGGTGGCCGATGAGTGTCTGCCACATAGGCTGGGGCTGACCAAGCTGGCTTTCCGGCAGGTGATCAAGTTGAAAGTGAGCGCCGGATTGATTGTGTAAGCGGTAAAACGACCCAGGACGGTGGTCGATGCTGTACTCAACGCCTGCTTGGCGTGTTTGAATACATATCGGCGTAGTGGCAGGAGAGTGCGCCGGTACCAGATGAATTTCGCTAGTATCTTTTGAGCCGCTTTCAAGCTGTAGCCACGCTTTCGACCGGGTTTTGCCGATACCGAGCCAAAATTCAGGATCATCTTCGCGTAACACAAGGATGGGGGCCGTTGCGGCATGTGGCTCTGTCAGCGCCAGCGGTAGACGCCATACGCTATCTGGGCGTTGGGTGTCGTCAAAGCGCGTGAACAGCAGCGTTGCCGTCTTTGCTGTTTGATCTTCTGCCCAGCAAAGGCCTGCGCCAATATCGCTTAATAATTGCAGGGGCTGGCCGTTAGGCAGTGCTTTTAGCCACAGCGTAAAGCGCTCGTCGCCCTGAGTGTCTTCCGTCCAGGCTAGCCACTGCTCGTCCGGGGAGAGTGCCATATCGCCCATGTCATAAAAGTCATATTCTGCGGCGCGGGCACCGACATCAAAAAAACACTCCTGCTGTTCGTGTCTAGCGTTAGGATGACGCCACCAGCAGGGGTAATCATCTTTAGCGCCGGTTTCGCTCCAGAACGTGAAGTGGTCAAGCGCTGTCTTAAGGCTAGTCACTGCAAGCTCGCGGCGTGCCAAATGGCTTTGATATAATGCTTCTTCTAGCGGTGCTAGCGGGGTGAACCAAGCAGCCTGCTGCTCATTGGCAGCCTCTAAAAAGGCAGTAACCTCTGAATCATCGCGCTTTTCTAACCAGTGCCATTGAGGGTCATTAGCGCGATAATAGCGCGCAGCGGGTAAGTTTGAGTGGATGCTTGGCTGTGCTTTCATAAATTCATAGGTACCATAACGAGAAATCAACGTCGGGTGAGTTCACCCACATGAGGGGTATTATGTTAATTGCAAATTCAACGTCAATGTTGTGGTTAAGTTACTACGGCGTAGCGCTGTTAGTGATTGTCGCTGTTTACTTTGCGCTATCTCTGCTGCCCCGTTTGCCACGGCTGGTGCTGACATGGTGTGTCGCTGGCGCCGTGCTGATGCCCGCTAGTTTTCGGCTGCCGTTGATAGAGGAGGGTGAATTCTATACCGGTTGGGCACCGTCGGCGATGGTGTCAGCGGTGGGTTTTTTAGAACATAACGGTGCAGCGCTGCGTGGAGGCCTGATGTGGCTGATATTTGGCGTCGCCGTGGGTGCGCTTATTGGTGTCGCTCTGTGGTGGTGGCGTCGCCCTGATGAATACGACTATGTCGAGCAGGACGAAGAGCGCGACGGTGTTGCGCAGCCTTCACGCCGTCGTGAACCGGTGATTGGCTAATGATTTTATGCGCATGGGTGATTGCCCTTGTGAGAGGTCCTGCGTGCCAGATTATGTTGAGATCTTTACGGGTGGCTAGGCATGTGTGAGTTATTGGGCATGAGCGCTAATGTACCCACTGATATTTGTTTTAGCTTCTCGGGCTTTTTACACCGTGGGGGCGGGACGGGCCCTCACCGTGATGGCTGGGGTATCGCTTTCTATGAGGAAGGCGGCTATCGCGATTTTCGAGATCCGTATCCTTCGGTCAATTCGCCTATTGCTCGATTGATTTGCGACTATCCCATTAAGTCCAATGTGGTGATTAGCCATATCCGGCAAGCCAATGTGGGCGGAGTGCGGTTGTCCAATACGCATCCGTTTATGCGCGAAATGTGGGGGCGCCCTTGGTGCTATGCGCACAACGGTCAGTTAAGCAGCTGGGAAAATCTACCGTTAGGCAGTTATACCCCGGTGGGCAGTACGGATAGTGAGCATGCCTACTGTTGGCTGCTAGGCGAGCTACGACGAGCCTTTCCGACACCGCCCGATACACTTGAAAGCCTGTGGGAGCGTTTACACCAACTGTGTGAGCAGTTAAGAGCGCTAGGCGTATTCAATATGCTGCTCTCCGACGGCCATTATTTATATACCTTTTGCGCTACTAAGCTTGCGCACATAACGCGCTGCGCGCCGTTTGGCGATGCTGAACTATCTGATGCTGAAATGACGGTCAACTTCGCTGAGCATACCACCCCCGATGATATTGTTTCGGTTATTGCCACTGAGCCACTTACCCATAATGAAGCCTGGGAGAAAATGGTGCCTGGTGAGCTATTAGTCTGGCGCGATGGAGAAATTCAGGCGCGATACTGTCCATAAATGAATGAGTTGCTAAAGTAGCAGGTGAGAGTGAGCAATGAATAAGACGTATTTGGCGCTAGGCTAAGGTTGAAACGTAGGTTTTAATCGATCGTTTTACAGCCCTTTACGCGTCGTATATCGTTGGTGCTCTCAACCTCGCGACAATAACAAGGTCGGTGATCTCGCCGACACGGATAGCGGAGATTGCCCATGAGCGAACACGCCAACGCCGCCGTTTTAAGTGGCCCAGCGCTTGAAGGGTTGGATCAATATGATTCAGTCACAGATGTTTTTCATTCCGCAGTAGAGCGTTTTAAAGAAAAGCCTGCCTTTTCCTGTATGGGGAAAACGCTGACCTTTGCCGACCTTGACCGCTTATCGGGGGGCTTCGCCGCCTGGCTACAGCACGAAACTGACCTGGTGCCCGGTGACCGAATAGCCATTCAGCTGCCCAACGTATTGCAATTCCCCGTGGCAGTCTTTGGCGCGCTGCGTGCAGGCCTCGTGTTGGTCAATACCAACCCGCTCTATACCGAACGGGAAATGGCGAATCAGTTCAAAGATTCTGGCGCGAAAGCGATTGTTATTCTGGCCAATATGGCGGACAAGCTTGAGAAAGTGCTCGATAAAACGGATATCAAGCACGTTGTGGTAACTCAGCTCGGGGATTTACACGATATACCCAAGCGCTGGTTAATCAACGCAGTGGTTAAACACGTCAAAAAGCTGGTGCCCGCCTATTCGCTACCCAGCGCGACTGACTTTCGAGATGCTTTGAAAAAAGGCGCTTCGTTAAGCCATACCGAGGTCAAGCAGACGCACGATGACTTGGCGGCCCTTCAGTATACCGGCGGCACGACCGGGACGCCCAAAGGGTCCATGCTGACGCACCGCAACCTGATCGCCAACATGCTGCAAGCACGTGAAGCGATTGGCGCCCGCTTGCGTAATGGCGAAGAACTCGTTATTGCGCCGCTGCCGGTTTACCACATTTATACGTTTACCGTTAACTGCCTATTTTTGATGGAGACCGGCAACCACTCTTTGTTGATTACCAATCCTCGTGACCTGGATGGTTTTATTAAAGAGCTCAAAGGGCTGCCTTTTACCGCCTTCATTGGCCTGAATACGCTGTTTAATGCCCTCTGTAACCGTGACGATTTCAAACAGCTAGATTTTTCTAACTTAAAGCTGACGATTTCTGGCGGTATGGCTTTGACCAAAGCCGCAGCGCAGCGCTGGGAACAAACGACCGGCTGCCCGGTTGCTGAGGGCTACGGGCTGACTGAAACATCGCCTATCGTCAGCTTTAATCCTGCTGATGCCATTCAACTGGGCTCGATTGGTAAGCCCGTGGCGGGTACTGCGGTCAAAGTTGTTGATGCCGACGGCAACGACGTCGCCATGGGCGAGCCAGGTGAGCTGTGCGTACAAGGGCCACAAGTGATGAAAGGCTACTGGCAGCGCGAGGATGACACCCGCGCGGCCATTGATGAGGGTGGGTGGTTTCACTCCGGCGATATCGCCATACTTCAAGATGATGGTTACATCCGCATTGTTGATCGGAAAAAAGACATGATTCTGGTCTCTGGTTTTAATGTCTATCCCAATGAAATTGAGGATGTAGTGGCTTCTCATCCCGATGTGCTTGAGTCGGCTGCGGTAGGTATTCCGGATGAAAACTCCGGTGAGGCGATCAAGCTATTTGTCGTAAGCAAAAATAGCCAGCTTGATGAAAAAACACTCCGTGATTGGTGTAAAAAAGAGCTCACCGGCTATAAGGTGCCTAAAGTTATCGAATTTCGTGATGAACTGCCTAAAACGAACGTGGGCAAAGTTCTGCGCCGCCAGCTGCGTGACGAAGAAGCGCCTAAAGGGTAACCGTTTAACGCGTACCCAGCGCCGTGCTAGGCGTCAAGCAAATGAAAGCGTTACACTACGAGGCTGTGCTTACGACCCGCTCAATTGAGCGGGTTGATTTTTTGTGCCACTCAAGCGAATGGAAGCCTACTCAATCGTGACCACTGACATCCCTACAGCCCCCACCGATAGCCAACGCCTTGCATCGCTGACACAGGCAGCGGGGGAGGTGATGCTGCGCGATACAGAGAGGCTGGAGAAGCGCCTGAGTGGTTTGAACCGTCGCCTGCGCGATAACAAGCCTATCAGCCGTGGTTTGGATGAGGTGCAGTGCGAGATCAGCCGTGCTCAGCAGCTGCTTAGCCTACGTCAGGCGCAGCAGGTCGCGCTTAATTATCCGCCTGAACTACCGGTTGTTGAGCGGCGAGAAGATATTCTTAACGCCATCCGTGATCATCAAGTCGTCGTGGTGGCGGGGGAGACCGGCTCAGGCAAAACCACTCAACTTCCAAAAATGTGCTTAGAGCTGGGGCGTGGCCGTCGTGGCTTGATTGGCCACACCCAGCCACGGCGCTTGGCGGCTCGAAGCGTTGCCGGGCGTTTGGCGGAAGAGTTGAACGTCTCTTTGGGCGAGCAGGTAGGCTATCAGGTACGCTTTCATGATCAGAGTACGCCGAGCACGTTAGTCAAGCTAATGACGGACGGTATCTTGCTGGCTGAGACTCAGCACGACCCGCTGTTGCTGCGCTATGACACTATCATCATCGATGAGGCTCACGAGCGAAGCCTGAATATCGATTTTCTGCTGGGCTATCTAAAGCGTTTGTTACCCAAGCGGCCCGATCTCAAAGTTATTATTACCTCGGCTACCATTGACGTGGCGCGCTTTGCTGAGCATTTCGGTACCGCTAAGACGCCTGCACCGGTCGTGGAAGTGACCGGGCGGACCTATCCCGTTGAGGTGCACTATCGGCCGCTGGTACGTGACGAAGACGATGAAGACGATCGCACGCTGCAAGAGGGTATTCTGCACGCGGTAGAAGAACTCGAGACCATTGAACGTGATAAAGGCTGGTTGCATGGCCCTCGCGATGTGCTGGTGTTTTTACCCGGAGAGCGTGAGATTCGTGAAACCGCCGATACGCTGCGCCGCGCGGACTTAAAAGGCACTGAAATTCTGCCTCTCTACGCACGCCTTTCCAACGAAGAGCAAAACCGTGTCTTCGCCTCGCACCGCGGGCGCCGAATTGTGCTGGCGACCAACGTTGCAGAAACCTCGCTGACGGTGCCCGGCATTCGCTATGTGATCGATCCAGGGCTTGTGCGTATCAGCCGTTACAGCTACCGGTCAAAAATCCAGCGCCTGCCCGTGGAGGCCGTCAGTCAAGCGAGCGCGAATCAGCGTAAAGGGCGCTGCGGGCGGGTTGCGGAAGGGGTCTGTATTCGCCTTTACAGCGAAGAAGATTTCTTATCTCGGCCAGGCTTTACCGACCCTGAAATTCAGCGCACCAATTTAGCCTCGGTGATTCTCTCAATGCTGGGCCTCAAGCTTGGCGATATAGAAGCTTTTCCTTTTGTTGATCCGCCGGATAGCCGCTTTGTTAAAGACGGTTTTCGACTGCTGTTCGAGCTGGGCGCCGTGGATGAGCAGCAGCGCCTCTCTACGCTGGGTCGTAAGCTTGCGCGGCTGCCGATTGACCCTCGCTTAGCGCGCATGGTGTTGGCAGGCGTGGACATGGGTAGTTTGCGCGATGTGCTGATTGTGGTGTCGGCATTGGCTATTCAAGACCCCCGCGACCGGCCGGCAGATAAGCGCCAAGCCGCTGATCAAGCACACCAGCGCTGGCACGACCCGGATTCAGACTTTGTTGCATTGCTGAACCTTTGGCACGGCATCGAAAATGCCCGCGAAGCGCTGTCCGGAAACCAGTTGCGGCGCTGGTGTCGCGAGCACTACATCAACTACCTGCGCATGCGAGAATGGCACGACACCTTCCGACAGCTGCGTCAGCTGCTGCGAGATATGGATATTGATGTACCTGCACCCTTGCCACGCAACGAAGAAGAGAGTGAAGAGCAGGCTCGACAGATGCGGCGCAAAACCTCGGGCAAGCTGCATCAGGCGCTGTTATCAGGGCTGCTTTCTAATTTGGGCACGCTGCTTGAGAACCGTGAATATCTGGGCGCCCGCAACCGAAAGTTTATGATTCACCCCGGCTCTGGGCTGGCTAAAAAATCACCCAAGTGGATGATGGCGTTTGAGATGATCGAGACGTCAAAGCTATTTGCCCGCACGGTGGCCAAAATTGACCCAGACTGGATTGAGCCTCAGGCGCAGCATCTGATAAAGCGCACTTACAGCGAATCGCATTGGGAAATGAAGCGGGCACAGGTGGTGGCATTTGAGCAGGTTACGTTGTTTGGTCTGCCGATTGTCGCGAGGCGCCGCGTTCATTACGGGCCAATAGCGCCTAAGGAGTCTCGGGAGCTGTTTATTCGCCGCGCGCTGGTGGAGGGTGAGTTTCAGACTAAAGGTGCTTTCTTCGCCCACAACCGAGCGTTGGTCAGTGAAGTCGAGGCGCTAGAAGATCGCGCTCGACGGCGCGATATTTTGGTCGATGAAGACACGCTTTTTGATTTTTACGATGCGCGTATCCCCGCCGAAACGGTTAACGGCAAAGGGTTTGAACACTGGCGCAAGCAAGCCGAGCAGCGTGATCCAGAGCTACTGCATTTCGATCTTGAGTCGTTAAAAGCGCGCGATGCTGACGATGTCACCCAGACGCAGTATCCCGATTATGTAACCTTGGCTGGCGTTGCATATCCGGTTAGCTATCATTTTGACCCTGACGCTGAAGACGACGGCATCACGCTGACCGTTCCCGCGGCCATGCTGCCGCAGGTGCCAGTGCATGCTTTAGAATGGCTGGTACCCGGGCTATTGCGTGAGAAATGCATTGCGCTATTGAAGTCGCTGCCGAAAAGTATTCGCCGTCAGGTTGTGCCAATTCCCGATTGGGTCGATGCTGCGCTGGAAACCCTGGTGCCTGATCAGCGCCCATTGACCGAGGCTCTTGGGGAGTTTATTCGCCGTCGCACAGCGACGCGCGTGCAGCTCGAAGACTGGCGCTTAGATTTGCTTGAGCCGCACCTGATTATGAATATTCGCGTGGTGGATCACGCGGGTGAAACCTTGGGCCAGGGGCGCGATCTGCGCGCCTTAGAACGGCGCTATGAAGCGGCGGCCAGCGCAGGTGCTCAAGCACTGGCCGAACAGGTCAGCATTGAGCCTGCCGTTGCCGGTCTGCCTGAGGCCCCGTTACCGGCTTCCCGCATCACCACCCAGGCCGGTATTCGCGTTGAGGCATATCCGGCTCTAGTGGCGCAAGCGAGCGAGTTTAAAGTTGCGCTATTCGATCACCCTGCCAAAGCCGATGCCGCCCATCAGGAGGGCATTGCCCGGCTAGCTATTGCCAAATTGCCGGAGCAGGTCAAAGCAATTAAGCAGTTACCTGGCGTTGAGAAGTGCGCACTGCTGTTTGCTAAAGTGGGGAGTAAGCAAGCTCTGGTCGATGATCTGCTGTTGGCTGTATTTACTCAGGTGGTGGCTCGGCATCCGCTGCCGCGCTCGGCGGGGGAGTTGAGCCAACGACTCAACGATACCCAGCATCAGCTTGTTAACGCAGCGAGTGCTTTACTATTACGGGTAGAGGCCGCGCTAAAAGGGCACTTAGCGGTTAGTAAACTGCTCAAAGGTAAGCTCAATTTTTCCCTTGCGCTGGTGTATAGCGATGTCAGTGCACAAATGCAGCGCTTGGTTTATACCGGCTTTATTCGCAATGCCGGCGATTGGCTTGAGGAATACCCGCGTTACGCCGAAGCGGCACTGATACGTCTTGAAAAGGCCGCCCGTGAGCGCGGCCGCGATCAAATGATGATGCACGATGTTCAAGCGTTGGAGGCGCGTTTTGATGCGCGGCGTAAGAGTGAGCGGCGTGGCCAAGTGGAAGACCCCGAACTGGTTGCTTTCGGCTGGTGGCTGCAGGAGCTCAGGGTGTCACTGTTCGCTCAGCAGCAGGGTACTAAGATGGCGGTTTCGGTAAAACGGTTAGAAAAGCGCTGGCAAGAAATTATTAGTGCCTAGTGTGTTGACCAAAATCGGTGTCGAAAAAAAGTTGCTGGAAAAAGCGCTATTTTACGCACACAGTAACATTATGGTTACGCCGAAAGTTACCTCGGCAAGCCGCTAAAAGGAGATTGGCATGACACATGTGGTGATCACCGGGACAGGCCTCTATACGCCGGAACACGCCGTTGATAATGCCGCTTTAGTGGCGGCATTTAATACTTGGGTAGACGCTGAAAATCACCAGCATGCTGACGCTATTGGCCGGGGAGAGCGTGAGCCACTCGCCCATTCGAGCAGTGAGTTTATTGAAAAAGCATCAGGTATTAAGAATCGTTACGTCCTCGATGCGCAAGGTATCCTTGACCCACAGCGTATGCGGCCTAAACTGCCACAGCGGAATAATGATGAACCCTCACTTCAGTGTGAAATGGCCACCGCCGCAGCGCGCCAAGCTTTGGCCGCAGCGCGCGTTGACCCTGCCGACATTGAGCTGGTGATCGTTGCCTGCTCGAATTTAGAGCGTGCTTATCCCGCCGTGGCAGTCGAAGTGCAGCAAGCACTGGGTACCAGCGGCTATGGATTTGATATGAATGTCGCCTGCAGCTCAGCGACGTTTGCTTTGGAAACAGCGGCCAATGCGATAGCGTCTGGAAGCATTAAGCGCGCGCTGGTGGTCAATCCGGAAATTTGCTCGGCGCATCTCAATTTCAGAGACCGTGACAGCCACTTTATTTTCGGTGATGCTTGCACCGCCATCGTCCTGGAAAATAGTGCAACTGCTGCTGCCGATGAACAGTTTGAGATTCTGGGTACGCGCCTAGTTACCAAGTTTTCCAATGCAATTCGTAATAATGCGGGTTTTCTCAGCCGTGTAACGGACAGTGACCCGCTGGCCCTTGATAAGCTGTTTGTGCAAGAAGGGCGGCGGGTGTTTAAAGAGGTCTGTCCAATGGTCGCTAAATTGATCACCGATCATTTGGCATCTTTGGAGTTGAATGGCAGTGATTTGAAGCGTATGTGGCTGCATCAAGCCAATCAGCATATGAATGACTTGATTGCCCGTAAAGTGCTTGGTTACGACCCGAGTGCCGCTCAGGCGCCGATTATTTTGGATCGCTACGCGAACACTAGCTCCGCTGGGTCGATTATTGCGTTCCACCTTCATCGCGAAGAGCTGGTAGAAGGCGACATTGGCGTGATTTGCTCCTTCGGGGCGGGTTACAGTGCTGGAAGTGTGGTAGTTCGCCGCCGGTAACGTGGCGTTGAAATGGATAAAGGAAAATGTCATGCAGCCGTTTTTAAATAAAGAAAAGCCAGCGCTTACGTGGCGTACACAAGGATTGCCTCTTCTATTGGTGGCGTTATTGGCCACCGGCGGCTGTGCCAGCACGCAGGTGGCGCAAGACACTAACCCTGATGATCCTTGGGAAGGCTTTAACCGCAAAGTGTTTGCGTTTAACGACGTATTAGATCGCTATGCGCTAAAGCCAGTCGCTCAGGGCTACCGAACGGTTACGCCTGACCCGGTACAAACAGGAGTAGGTAACTTTTTCTCCAATTTGGGCGAAGTGCGAACGGCGCTTAATAGCCTTCTGCAGGGTAAGCCAGCAAACGCGGGCCTGGCCACATCACGGTTTTTAATTAACTCCACAGTGGGCGTCGGCGGGTTATTGGACTATGCCACCCTAATGGAAATTACCGCTGATAAAGAAGATTTTGGCCAAACACTAGCAGTGTGGGGATGGGATGATTCGCGCTATCTTGTATTGCCTTTATTAGGCCCAAGCACGCTGCGCGATACTACCGGCTTACCTGCCGACCTGGCTGCGTATCCGGTCACCTATGTCGATGATGATACCGCTCGTATAAGCCTTACTGCACTGCGGCTAATCGATGTTCGTGCAGGCTTGCTTGATCAGGAGGCGTTGATCCGCGGTGATCGTTATAGCTTTATCCGTGATGCTTTCTTACAGAGTCGTCAATTTGAGGTGAGTGATGGAGAACTGGGCGATGACCCATTTGCCGCGGATGCCTTTGATTTTGATGATAGCGACTTTGATGAGAGCGACTTTGGTGATGACGGCGTTGATGGCGATAATAGCGCCGATTGAGGCTAATGATGGATCATTCTAAGCAGTTGATCGCGGTCATCGACGAACCGGGTTGTGAGCGCGATGCGCTGGCTGAAGCTATTACCTGTGATGGCATGTGGGTGTTTGCATCAGAGAATATTGAGCATCTCCCCGCTGACACAGTGCTTATTGTCGCGCATGCTAGAGCGGTTCCTAGGCAGCAGTGGTCGCAGCTAACCCGGCGCCTACCGACGCTGGTGGTCAGCGACTCGCGCCAAGATGCGGATCTTATTAAGGCGATTGATGTTGGCCTAGTGGACTATATCGTTCATCCTTTGCGCCATGCCGAGCTGTTACGACGGATGATTCGCAAAGCGATAGAGCTTAATGATCTTGCCCTGGAGCGTGAGCGCGACCACGAGCGTCTAGCTGAGCTGAATGAAAGCCTAGAGACGCATTTAGCGCTGCTGCGTATGGACCAGCAAAGTGGGGGCCATATCCAGCGGCGCTTACTGCCGATTCATCCTAAAGTCATCAACGGGGTGTATTTCGATTACTGGTTTGCCCCCTCGCTGTATTTATCCGGGGATTTTCTAGACTATCAGCGCTATAACGACCGCTATAGCGCTTTTTATTTTGCGGATGTTTCGGGGCATGGCGCCTCATCGGCATTTGTGACGGTGTTACTAAAGTATTTATGTAACCGCTGGCTCAGTGAGTGGGATGGGCAGAAGCCTGAGGACTTACCGCCGGACTGGTTAACGGCAATGAACCGTGAGCTGCAGGGCACTGACATTGGCAAGCACGCGACGTTATTTGTCGGTGTTATTGACCATGAGGCAAAGACTCTTCACTATTCGCTCGGCGCTCAGCTGCCGATGCCCCTGTTAGTGGCAGAAGGAAAGCTAAGTCGCTTAGAGGGCGAAGGAATGCCGGTAGGCCTTTTCCCCGATGTAGAGTATCCTTCGCTGAGCTGTTCCTTGCCGCCTGAGTTTCGTTTGTGGCTATGTTCAGACGGTGTATTGGAATGCTTGCCGGGTAAAACGCTCGACACGCGGCTCAAGGAGCTTGAGCAATTAGTAAGCGAGAGTGTAACGCTTGAGCAGTTGCGCGATAGGTTAGTGGGAACTAATGCACTCCTTGCTAAAGGAGATGCACAGTTTGACGCTAATCAGGAGCGCGATGCTTTACCCGATGATCTTACAATCATGATGGTGAGCGGATTTGGTCATGCTGATTGAAGAAGGTCGCATAAAAGCGGCTTTCGATACTGGTGTTTTTGTTTTAAAGCTGTGCGGCGATGTGCGCTTGACGCTATGCGCCACGCTGGACTCTCAAGCTCAACGTCTTGCCGAGACGCCAGGGCTGCGCGCCGTATTGATTGACCTGCGAGAAGCCACCAATGTGGACTCCACCGCCCTGGGCTTTCTCGCTAAGGTTGCGATGGCCGTCAAAGGGCGCTTGGAGCAGCCGCCAACCATTATTGTCGATAATCCTGACGTTCGCAAAATGCTCGATGTAATGGGCTTCGCGCGCTTCTTTACTCTTATGGAAGCGCCTTTGCCTCTGCAGCAACCTGTCGCGCTCAATGATGCACTTGAAGAATTGCCTGAAGAGCCCGCAGACGAAGAAGGCCTGCGTGAGCGAATTCTCGAGGCCCATCGCATTTTAATGCATATGAATGAGCACAACCGTGAGCAGTTTCAGCCGCTGGTTGAGATGCTTGAGTCGCAGTGTGCTGCAACTCATTGCTAGTACGTCTGTGAACTGACCTTGCGGCTAGAGCGCATATGCTAACGGGGTATTGCGCAATACGCTGAATCGTCGTGTTTCTGCCTTTTATGATCGTTCTCGTATGCGTGCCTGCTTATCTGTTGTTATTTAAATTGCTCGCCTGATTATCTAGCTCTTTTAGTCCTATAGGGATTAACGAGGCAGTGGTAATGGCGTGTAAATACCGACAAATGTAATCAAATCGTCTATGCTTAGCGGCCTATCTATCCCTGTGCGCACCTGTTGTGCCTCCTATGGAGCCTCATGCACCTTAATCCTCGTCGGGTGGCACTGCTGGTTGCTGCCAATACTGCTCTTGCTCCCTTTGCTATTGATGCGTATTTGCCCGCTATAGGCATCATCGCTGACAGTATTGATGCCAGCATTCATCGGACTGAGCTTTCTATTAGCGTCTTTTTGTTTGGCTTTGCATTAGGCCAGCTTTGTTTTGGTCCGCTATCTGATCGAATGGGACGCAAGCCGGTACTGCTGGGTGGTTTAGTCGTTTTTATGCTGGCAAGCTTAGCGATTACCACGGTGGATAGTTTGTCTACGCTGCTCTTCTGGCGTTTTATACAAGCGCTTGGCGGAGGTGCCTGCGTGGTCAATTCGGCCGCGATTGTGCGCGACTGTTTTAGTGGCCGAGAGGCTGCCAAAGTCATGTCTACCATGGCGATGATTATGATGCTGGCGCCGCTAGTAGCGCCGGCAGTCGGCAGTTTGTTGCTTCATATTGCCGGATGGTGGCTAATTTTTGTATTTTTAGCGGTCTATGCCGGCTTCTTATTATGGCTTTTAGGCACGCGTCTGCCTGAAACGCGGGATATGTCATTACCGGCAGCGTCACCACGACAAGTTATCCGTAACTATGCCAGCGTGCTTAAGCACCGGGAAGGTATGGGCTATATTTGCGCCGTTGCTTCTTCGTTTGCCGGGTTATTTGCGTTTGTAACCGCGTCGCCATTTCTGTATCTAGATTATTTTGGCTTGTCTCCAGTTACTTACCCTCTGGTGTTTGGGGTGAACGTATTGGTTATTGCGCTCTCAAATCGCGTCAATATTCATCTGTTGCGTAAGCGTTCACCGCAACAAAATTTACGTTTAGGACTACTAGTGCAGTTAGTCGCCGCGCTGGGTCTGGTGCTTGTTACCGCTTTAAATATAGCCTCACTGTTCGTTGTGGTGCCTCTCATTATGCTATTTACCGGCATGATTGGGCTGATTACGCCTAACGCTATTTCCGCACTGTTGGATCACTTTGGGCATATCAGCGCAACGGCAACGGCGTTGCTTGGCGGTATCCAATTCACCTGCGGAGCGCTTGCCGGTGTCATGGTTGGGCTGTTTGAAGTAGAGCATCTGTGGCCAATGGTTCTCACCATGCTGAGTGCGACGTTGCTAGGCAATATTGGGGTACGCAAGCTAACCAAGAAACCTGCGGTGGATGAGCTACGGGGATGAACAGCACACATGAATAGTCTGCTTGCCTGGATCAACCTGCCATTAGATACCTGGCTTGCCTGTGCCGCGGTTTTGATGCTTGGTGCTTTTGTTCAGCGAGCGACCGGCTTCGGGTTGGCGGTAGTGGGGGCACCGCTACTGTTGATGTTGGAGCCTCGCCTAGTGCCGGTCACGCTGGTGTTATTTGGGCTGACTGTCTCGCTTATGATGGTGCGCCACTATTGGCACGAGGTGCGGCTGGATGCTATTGGAATGGCGTTAGTAGGGCGCCTGCCTGGTAATGCGCTGGGTGTTTGGCTGCTACTTGTGGCCCCTATGGTGATCTTAGAAAAGCTGATTGCCGTTATCGTATTGTTCACGGTATTAGTCACTGTATGCCGTTTTCAGCTGCCGGTGAACCGTGTAACGCTGTTTGGAGCGGGTGTTCTGTCCGGTATTTTCGGTACCGTTGCGGCTATTGGCGGCCCGCCTATCGTATTGTTGATGCACGGCTTGCCGGTTGATCGAATGCGCGGCAATCTGGCCGCTTTCTTTATTTTAACCTCTACGCTAACGCTGATAACTCTCGCGTTGGCGAATCAAATTCAGCTATGGCATTTTCAAATGGCGCTGACTTTTTTGCCTGCGGTGCTTATCGGTAATGCGCTGGCAGGTGCGCTAGCACATCGCTTAGACAGACGCCTATTGCAGGGTGCTTCACTAACGCTGTGTACGCTAGCAGCGATAGGGCTTTTAGTGTGACGTTAAAAAAATAGCAATAATTGGTCACTGTCATATTTCTGCAATCGATCGTGTGCAGACTCCTCTTTGCGCAAGGCCATTGGGCCAGCTCTTCCGGAAGCTAAGTGCTAACCGGATATTAAACCAGAGGGGAACACGACGATGAATGTAGCTAAGAAGACATTAGGTGTTGCAGTAGTAGCGGCCCTGGCCACTGGCGTTTCCGCTACTGCAATGGCGCGCGATACCGTGCAGATTGCGGGTTCCTCTACGGTACTTCCGTTTGCCAGTATCGTTGCTGAAGAGTTTGGGAATACTTTTTCTCAGTTCGGTACACCGGTCGTTGGCTCTGGTGGCTCTGGTGGTGGCTTGCGTCAGTTCTGCCAAGGCGTTGGCGAAAACACCATCGATATTGCTAATGCCTCACGCGCCATCCGTAGCGCTGAAGTAGCGAGCTGTAATGAGGCCGGGGTCAATGAAATACTTGAGGTCAAATTCGGTTACGACGGTATTGTTTTTGCCTCGCGCCTAGACCGCGAAGCCTTTGAACTGACCCCAGACCATGTCTTCAAAGCCGCCGCAGCCCAAGTTACCCAAGACGGCGAACTGGTGGATAACCCCTATACCCGTTGGTCAGAAATCGATGCTGACCTGCCAGACCAGGAAATTGTGCTGGTCATCCCCGCTTCAAACCACGGCACCCGTGAAGTGTTCGAAGAGAAAGTCATCCACCCTGGCTGTGAAAGCGACGCCCAGGTTGAGGGTGATGCCTGCGTCAACCTACGTGGCGATGGCCGTATCGTTGAAATTGCTGGCGACTACACCGAAACGCTAGCGCGTTTAGATGCTCAAGCAGACGCCGTTGGCGTATTTGGTCTTAGCTTTTACGAGCAGAACCGCGACCGCCTACAAGTGGCCACCGTTGACGGCGTAACGCCAAGTCTGGAAACCATTGGCTCGGGCGAATACCCGATTTCTCGTCCGCTGTTCTTCTACGTGAAAGGTGAGCACCTTGACGTAATTCCGGGTCTGGCCGAATACACCGAATACTTCCTGAACGACATGGTGTCAGGCTACGGCAGCCCGCTGGAAGATGCTGGTCTTATTCCACTGGATGAAGAGGAGCGTGCAACCGCGCTTGAGCAGTTCCAAGCCCGCACTGTGGTTAGCCCAGAGTAAATACGGGCCTACTTGCCATCGATTAACACTTAACTCGCTTGGCAGTCGCGCCGGCATCAATGATCTGATGCCGGCGCTTAAATGTAGAAAATCACAGGCGGAGAGATAATGAGCAACATTGCCTTGATAGCCACACTGCTCGTGATCATGGCCCTGGCTTACCACTTAGGGCTGACACGAAGCCGTGCGGTTGCGGCAGAAAATGATGTCAGGATGCACTCGCGGCCGGGCTATTACGGTGTGCTCGTTGCATTGTGGTGCGGGCTGCCAGCCTTAGTGCTGTTTTTGCTGTGGTCTTTCTTAGCGCCCCAGCTTATTGAGATGCTCGTTACTCATCAGTTGCCCCATGAGTTGGTGGCTAGCATGAGCGGACGGGAGCTTGAAACAACGTTACGTCGTATTTCCGTACTAGCCGAAGGGCGTGGTGTTGCCGGCGGTGGAAGTGCCCAAGAACTGGCGGCTGCCAACCATATGGCGCGCCTGCATACCTATGAAAATCTAAGTCTCGTCGCGCTAATGGCTGTGTTAGTGGTCGCCGGTTTGACATATGCCAAGCGGCATATTTCACCCCAGTGGCGCGCTAGAAACCAAGTTGAGCGGGTGATTACCTTTGCCTTAGCAGCCTGTTCGGCAGTAGCGATTTTTACCACGGTGGGTATTGTGCTCTCCATGCTGGGAGAGGCTTTAAAGTTTTTCAGCTTTATTAGCCCCGCTGAATTTTTCTTGGGAACCACTTGGAATCCTCGTTTCAATACCGCCGGGTCGAGTGCTCAGGGCGAATTTGGGCTCCTGCCGTTGCTATGGGGCACCATGATGGTGAGCGCCATTGCCCTCTTAGTGGCCATCCCCATTGGTCTCATGACAGCCATTTATATGGCCGAATACGCGCCTCGCTGGCTGCGTAATATCGCTAAGCCGGTAATTGAGGTGTTAGCGGGTATTCCAACGATTGTTTATGGTTTTTTCGCGCTGATTGTCATTGGTCCTTTCTTGTCGAGTGTCGGTGATGTCATCGGTATCAATATCCGTACCACCAGCGCACTGACCGCCGGCCTGGTGATGGGGATTATGATTATTCCTTTTGTCTCATCGCTTTCCGACGACATTATTACCCAGGTGCCTAAATCGCTGCGCGATGGTGCGCTGGGGCTAGGTGCAACGAAGTCTGAAACGATCCGCCAAGTAGTTTTGCCGGCAGCACTGCCGGGTATCGTCGGGGCCTTTTTGTTGGCGGCCAGTCGGGCGATTGGTGAAACCATGATTGTGGTATTGGCCGCGGGTAATAATCCAGTGCTGCATGGCAATCCCTTCGAAGCGGTTTCAACCATCACAGTCACCATTGTTAATCAGCTGACCGGGGACATGGATTTTGCCAGCCCGCAGTCGCTGGTTGCGTTTGCACTTGGTTTGACGCTGTTTGTGATTACCCTAGGTTTGAACGTTATCGCACTGGTTGTGGTGCGTAAATATCGCCAGCAATACGAGTAAGCGACTATGTCTATAACGATTGAGCAGCGTCGACAGCACCGTCTGATGACGATCGAAAAATCGCTGGCGAAACGACACCGCAAAGAGACCCGCTTTCGCCGCGTGGGGTTAGCCGCTGTGACAACGGGCATGGCTCTGGTAATCATTTTATTCGCGAGTATTCTTGCGCGTGGCGTACCTGCTTTTTGGCAGTCGACGGTTTACACCGACGTGTATTTTGACCCTGAGGTTATTCAGTTGGATGAAAAGCCGCGGCGTGAAGATGGCGAGACCCAGCTTGCATTTGATGAACGCTATGGCGCATGGCTAACGCAGGCCAGTTTAATCAACTGGCAGTCACTGATTGATAATGCAATGGAAGATGCATTAGGCGTGGATGTTGAGTCTCGCCAATTGCGCGACTTGCGGGCATTATTGGCCTCTGGCGAGCGCTTTGCATTACGCGACCAGTTTATTGAAAAGCCTTCATTGCTTGGTCAAACTGTCGAGGTCAAGCTGCTTGCCAGCGCCAATGTGGATGTATGGATCAAAGGCAATATAGATCGCAGCTTACCGGATGCGCGTCAGCAGCTTAGCCCGCAAACGCGTGAGTGGGCTGATCGGCTCAGTGATGAAGGCATCATTGAGAATGCTTTCAGCACATCGCTGTTTCTCAATACGGATTCGCGCAGTTCACCGGCGTCAGCAGGTTTGGCAGGTGCCTTTATGGGCTCTCTGTTTATGATGATGGTGGTCATTTTGCTGTCGGTGCCTATCGGTGTCGCGAGCGCTGTTTATCTTGAAGAGTTTGCGCCTCAAAACCGTCTCACCGATCTGATCGAAATCAACATCAATAATTTGGCCGCTGTGCCTTCCATTGTCTTTGGCCTGTTGGGGGCATCCATCTTTATTGGCTACTTTGGCTTGCCGCTATCAGCACCGGTCGTCGGCGGTTTGGTGCTAACGTTAATGACATTGCCGACGATCATTATTACCACGCGCGCATCGCTGCGTTCGATCCCTCCTTCCATACGCCAAGCGGCGTTGGGTATTGGGGCATCGAAAGTACAAACCGTTTTTCACCATGTGCTGCCGCTGGCGCTGCCCGGTATATTGACCGGCTCTATTCTAGGTATTGCACAAGCGTTAGGTGAAACGGCGCCGTTACTGCTGATTGGAATGAATGCCTTTGTGGCCAACGTGCCGGGTACGCCGCTGGAACAATCAACGGCGTTGCCTGTACAGATTTATCTCTGGCAGGGCAATGAGCTGCGCAATTTCTTTGAAGCGCGCACATCAGCAGCCATCATCGTGTTGCTAGGGCTGATGCTTAGCTTGAATGCATTGGCGATTTGGTTGCGTAAAAAATTCGAGACGAGGTGGTAAGTGAATACTTCTACACAGCCTAATATACCTTCGCCTATGGTGAGTGTGGGTAACGGCGAGAGCCGCACCAGTAAGGCAAAAGATAAAGTGAAAATGAGCGCTGAAAACGTCGAAGTGTTTTACGGCAATGCTCAGGCGATTAATGGGATTGATCTCGATATTTACGAGAATGAAGTAATGGCCTTTATCGGCCCTTCGGGCTGCGGTAAATCAACGTTTTTACGCTGCCTGAATCGGATGAACGACACTATTGATATTTGTCGTGTCGAAGGCAGAATAACGTTAGATAATAACGATATTTATGCTCCGGATCGCGATGTCGTACTACTGCGGGCTCAGGTCGGCATTGTGTTTCAAAAGCCTAACCCGTTTCCTAAATCGATCTACGAAAATATCGCCTATGGGCCGCGTCTTCACGGACTGGCAAAGCGTAAGGCAGAGTTAGACGATATCGTTGAAAGCAGCCTGCGTCGTGCGGGCTTGTGGGACGAGGTTAAGGATCGCCTTGATCAGCCCGGCACGGGCCTATCCGGCGGGCAGCAGCAGCGTCTATGTATTGCCAGAACCGTGGCCGTTAGCCCTGATGTCATTTTGATGGACGAGCCCTGTTCGGCGCTCGACCCAATCGCAACAGCGAAAATTGAGCAGTTGATAGATGAGCTGAGCGAGAGTTATACCATTGTGATGGTAACGCACAATATGCAACAGGCTGCTCGCGTCGCTGACCGTACCGCCTTTTTCCACATGGGAGACCTGGTGGAAGTGGACAGTACCGATACTATTTTCACTAACCCACGGGATCAGCGCACGCACGACTATATTACCGGACGCTTCGGTTAAGTACCTTAATTGGCTAAGTTTTAATGGCTCAGTTTTAATGACTAAGCTTTAATGACTAAGATTTAATGACTAAGATTTAATGACTAAGATTTAATGACTAAGCTTTAATGACTAAGCTTTAATGACTAAGCTTTAATGACTAAGCTTTAAGCCAACGTCTTTTTTATTAAAAAGAGACGTTGGCTCTTGTCACAACGAGCTATGTGCCATTGATTAGTCGATTAACTCAACGGCGACGGCTGTCGCTTCACCTCCGCCGATACACAGGCTTGCGATGCCGCGTCGGCCACCTTGTGTTCGCAGGGCATGAATCAGCGTGGCAATAATGCGCGAGCCAGTCGAGCCAATTGGGTGGCCTTGGGCGCAGGCGCCGCCAAAAACGTTGACCTTGCTATGGGGCAGCCCTAGATCATCCATGGCCATCAGGGTCACGACGGCAAAGGCTTCGTTGATTTCAAATAAATCCACATCGTTAACGCCCCAGCCTAGCTTTTTCATCAATTTTTCAATCGCACCGACAGGCGCAATGGTGAACTCACTTGGGTGGCGGGCATGGGTTGAATGACCCACCATCCGCGCGAGTGGTTTAATGCCGTGCTGCTCGGCCGCTGCTTGGCTGGCCAAGATGAGTGCGGAGGCGCCGTCGGAAATGGAGCTGGCGTTGGCCGCGGTAATGGTGCCGTCTTTGGCAAAAGCAGGGCGGAGCTGGCGGATTTTGTCTAGTTTGGCTAAAAAGGGCTGCTCGTCATGTTCAACAACGGTGTCTCCGTGGCGAGATGTAACGGTGACGGGGGCCATCTCGTTGGTCAAGTGGCCTGCATTCGTCGCGGCCATCGCGCGCTCAAGAGACGCGATAGCGAAGTCGTCAAGCTGTTCGCGAGTGTAGCCGCGCTGAGTGGCGACGTCTTGGGCAAAGACGCCCATCAGTTTTCCCGTTTCAGCATCTTCCAGTCCGTCTAAAAACATGTGATCTTTTAGTTCGCCATGTCCCAGTCGATAGCCGCCGCGTGCCTTCGTCAGAATGTGAGGTGCGTTAGACATGGACTCTATGCCGCCAGCCAGCACAATATCGCCACTGCCCGCTTTGATAAGATCGTGGGCAAGCATGGTAGCCTTCATTCCAGAGCCGCACAGCTTATTAATGGTGGTGGCACCATTGGCATCGGGTATGCCGGCTTGGCGCATGGCTTGGCGAGCAGGCCCCTGTTTAACGCCCGCGGGCAGTACACAGCCCATAATTCCTTCGGTTATCGCAGCGGGGTCGATACCTGACGCTTCAATCGCCGCCTTAATGGCGGTTGCGCCAAGCTGTGGCGCTGTCATCGTGGCAAGGCTGCCCATCATGCCGCCCATCGGCGTACGTTTAGCGGCTAGAAATACAACATCGGTGGGGCTGCTCATGTTCAATCTCCTTCCAGTTTATTGTGATTATCATGCCGAGTGGTGGGTGACACGTTGACCCGTTGGCAGCGCTGTGGTTCTCTCCAGAGTAACCAAGCAAGCGCTAGTGTAAATGACATGAATGTAATGAATGCATCACCACGCCGCAAGGAATTGACGCGTCTCGCCGCTCAGCTGTTCGTCCAAGAAGGCTTCGATCGCACCACGGTGCGCATGCTGGCGCAGGAAATGGGCATTAAATCCGGTAGCTTGTTTCATCATTTTAAAGATAAGCAGGAAATTCTGGCGGCGGTGATTGAAGAGGGCACCCAAAATGCCTTGTTGATTGCACGTAAAGCCCTGAATGAGTGCGCCACCGAGCCGGAAATTCGCTTACGCACCATGGCGCGTGCCCACCTTGAAACCTTATTTACCGACCGCAATGCCCATGTAGTGGCGCTCTTTGAGTGGCGTAGGCTTGATCCTGTGGCGAGCGCTCATCTCAGTCATTTACGCGATGCTTATGAGGCTTTGTGGGTCTCGGTGATTGACGAGGCGCTGGACTCAGGATTAATCCATGGTGATCGTTTTCTTGTGTCGCGCTTTGTGCTGGGGGCTTTGAATTGGACCGTTCGTTGGTACGACCCCAACGGCTCTCGCTCACCCGATGACCTCGCTGACGAGCTTGTCGCTATGATAATGCCCACCGCTGATTGATATCCCGCTGTATACCATTGGCTAGCCCCGACCAACGTCTAGTGCCTTAAACCATCAGAATGCTTGCTCTCCAAGGCGATTGCTTTTAGCGTTGTTTTTATCTCAAAAGTTCCGTTAACGTCAACGGATGTTTTATAGGCGTTGCCTGTTCCCATATCGCTTGCTACGTGCTCATTACCAACAACAATTACCGACGACATCAGAGAGCCATCATGACCACGACACCGCACACACTGCCCGACTACCAGCACTACCTGGATAGCTTTTCTATCGATAGCGTCATTGCTCGCTTAGATGACCACCAAGACGGCTTCCTTAATGCTTTTGAGGCCTGCTGTGGGCGTCATGTGCGTGCAGGACGTGGTGACTTACTGGCGTTGGTTCAGGAAGATTCCCAAGGCGCTATTAATACGCTGACTTACGCCGAGCTTGATAAGCAAAGCGCGATGCTTGCCGGTTGGTTTCAAGCTCAAGGGCTACGCCAGGGCGATCGCATCGCCTGCATGTTGCCACGATCCCCGCAGCTGTTGATTGCCGTTCTAGCAACATGGCGTATCGGTGCCGTTTACCAGCCGCTGTTTACCGCGTTTGGTCCTGATGCCGTGGACTATCGGTTAGGGCGTGCCGATACCAAACTTGTGATAACTGATCACGCCAATCGCTATAAGTTTGATGGTTTGAGCCAGTGTCCGTCGGTGTTAGCCGTCGGTGGTGAAACCAGCGAGCATGCCGATGATCACGACTGGCAAGCTGCATTGACGCATACGTCAATGAGCGAAAGTCCGCCAAGGCTCTCGCCTGATGAGCCATTTCTGCAAATGTTTACCTCTGGCACGGTGGGCAAGCCAAAAGGGGTGGCGGTTCCGCTGGCGGGCATGACGGCATTTGCGATCTATATGGAGCTCGCCATTGACCTACGCGACGATGACCGCTTCTGGAATATGGCTGATCCAGGCTGGGCCTATGGCCTTTACTATGCGATCACCGGGCCGCTGCTGCTGGGCGTAACCACGCATTTCTGTGAGGCGGGCTTTAGTGCCGAAGGGGCGCTGGCGTTTATGAAGCGCCACCACATTACCAATTTTGCCGCCGCGCCCACTGCTTATCGCTTGATGAAGGCCTCAGGCCTATTTGATGACGCGCATGAAACGTTAGAGCTGCGAGCGGCAAGTTCAGCAGGAGAGCCTTTAAATACCGAAGTGGTTACCTGGGTAGAAAGGTCGCTCGGCTGTTCGGTGATGGATCACTACGGTCAAACCGAAACGGGGATGACCTGTAATAACCATCATGCGCTTGATCATTTAAAGCACGTAGGCGCCATGGGCGTGCCGATGCCGGGCTACCGTCTCGTCATTTTGGATGCGGAGTATCGCGAACTCCCCGCAGGGGAGCCTGGTGTTCTGGCGGTGGATATCAAGAACTCGCCAGCGCACTTCTTTCCAGGATATACCTGGCAGGAAAAAAATCCCTTTGTGGAAGGTTATTACCTAACCGGAGACGTGGTGATTCGCAATGAAGATGGCACCTTTCAGTTTGCCGGCCGTGATGATGACATTATTACCACGGCAGGTTATCGCGTTGGGCCAACGGATGTTGAGAACAGCGTGATGACGCATCCTGCGGTCGCTGAATCGGCAGCCGTAGGGCAGCCAGATGAAATTCGAGGCGAGGTAATTAAGTCGTATGTGGTGCTGCGCGAAGGCTTTGAGCCCAGTGATGTCCTCGCCGATGAAATCAAGCAGCGAGTACGCGAGCGGCTTTCGACGCATGCGTTCCCACGCATCATAGAGTTTGTCGATGAGCTACCCAAAACTCCCAGCGGAAAGATCCAGCGCTTTAAGCTACGCGCTCAAGCGGTAGAAGAATCCAAGTCAAGGCAGTCATTGTAACCACCATAGGGAATCCAGTTATGCAGGTTAAGGACAGTACGTTTTTGATTACCGGCGCCGCCTCAGGGCTGGGCGCAGCAACCGCTGAGCGTTTAGTCGCCTCGGGTGCACGGGTCGTTCTGTGCGACTTGAACGACAGCGTGAATGCGCATGCCCAGCAGTTGGGGGCAGGCGCACAGGCTGTCCTTGCTGATATCACCTCTGCTGAACAGATGCAGAAAGCGGTGGACGCAGCCGTTGCGCTAGGCGGTGAGCGCGGGCTGTCGGGCGTGGTTCATTGTGCGGGCGTGGTAAGTGTGGCAAAGCTGGTTGATCGAGACGGTATTCCGGCGGATCTAGAAAGCTATAAGAAAACGATCAATATCAATCTGGTGGGCACGTTTAACGTTATGCGCCTTGCCGCCGCAGCGATGGCGAAAAATGTGCCTAGTGAAAGCGGTGAGCGTGGGGTGATTATCAATACTGCGTCTATTGCGGCTTTCGATGGGCAGGTGGGGCAGTGTGCCTACAGTGCCTCTAAAGCGGGGGTTGTGGGGATGAGCCTTCCCGCCGCGCGTGAGCTGTCTCGGCATGCTATCCGCGTGATGGCAATCGCCCCAGGGGTATTTGAAACGCCGATGATGAGCGAGATTCCTGATGAAGCCGCTCAGGCGCTAGCCGCTGCGGTGCCATTCCCTAAGCGATTAGGCAAGCCAGACGAGTTCGCTCAATTAGCGGAGCAAATTATTACCAACGCTATGCTGAATGGTGAGTTGATTCGCTTGGATGGCGGCATTCGCATGCAGTAGTCGTTTTTCCCAGTAAGTTATGGCAGCTCGTCAGCGAATCACTGGCGAGTTTTTTTATGTTTAGAGGCTATAGCATGTTGAGTTGGCGGCCAAAGTTGTAATGCGCTTCTAGGCTAAATTAAAACGCTCGCTTGACTCTATAGAGCGCTCGCGCTAGTTTTCAAACATGTGTTTGAAAGTTGTTTGTCTAAAAGCAATTTATCGGCTTTCAATACCCCCTTCTTTTGGAGAAGTGTGATGCCCAGCTACCAAGCCCCTATTCGTGATATGCGTTTCGTGATGGACGAGATGCTTGATTACCCCGCTCACTACGCACAGCTTCCAAGTGGCGATGATGCATCGCCTGATGTGATCAGCGCTATTTTGGAAGAGGGAGCTCGGTTTGCCCGCGAGGTGTTACTACCGATTAATCAAAGTGGAGATGAAGAGGGGTGTTTGCTAGAAGGAGGGGAGGTTAAAGCCCCTCGCGGTTTTAAAGAAGCTTATCAGCAGTACGTAGAAGGTGGGTGGCCAAGTTTGGCTGCTGACCCTGAGCATGGTGGGCAGGGGTTGCCGCCCTCGCTAGCCATGCTGCTTTCGGAAATGATCTGTGCCACTAACTTGGCGTGGGGTATGTATCCAGGTCTGTCGCATGGCGCTGCTGATGCTCTGCGTCACCATGGCACTGATGAGCAGAAGGCGACGTATCTCACTAAGTTGGTGGAGGGTGTGTGGACCGGCACTATGTGCTTAACCGAGTCCCATTGCGGTACCGACCTCGGCCTAATCAAAACGCGGGCAGTGCCTGCTGATGGTGATGCTTATGCAATTACGGGCACCAAGATTTTTATCTCTGCCGGTGAGCATAATTTGGCAGAGAACATTGTCCACTTAGTGCTGGCAAAACTGCCTGATGCGCCAGAAGGCTCTAAAGGTATCTCACTGTTTGTAGTGCCTAAGTTCTTACCCGATTCTCAGGGTAATGTGGGGGAGCGGAATGGCGTCACCTGTGGTTCGCTCGAGCACAAAATGGGCATTCATGGTAATGCTACCTGTGTGATGAACTTCGATGGCGCAATAGGCTACTTAGTAGGGCCGCCCAATAAAGGGCTGGCGTGCATGTTTACTATGATGAACGCTGCGCGTCTCGGCGTAGGTATTCAAGGGCTTGGGTTGATTGAGGCGAGTTTCCAGAATTCACTGAGCTACGCGCGGGATCGACTACAGATGCGTGGGCTGTCGGGTAAGCAGGCGCCTGATAAGCCAGCTGATCCGATTATCGTTCACCCGGACGTGCGCCGTATGCTGCTAACGCAAAAGGCGTTTGCGGAAGGCGGGCGCATGCTGGTGCTGTACGCTGCCCAAATGCTCGACGTGGTGGAACAAGGTGAGCCAGGTGAAGAGCGAGATCATGCTGAAACTCTCCTTGGTCTGCTAACACCTATCGTTAAGGCTTTCCTGACCGAAGTTGGTTTTGAATGTACTAACGAAGGCGTACAGATCTACGGTGGTCATGGCTTTATTAAAGAGTGGGGGATGGAGCAGCTAGTGCGTGATGCACGCATTACTCGCCTCTATGAAGGTACTACCGGTATTCAAGCGCTTGATCTATTGGGCCGTAAAGTGCTTATGAGCCAGGGTGAGTCGCTAAAAGTATTCACCAAAGAGATCCATAGATTTTGTAAAGCCGAGGCTGATAATCCCGCCCTTAACGAATTCATCGAGCCGCTTGCCAAGTTGAATGCAGAGTGGGGTGAGCTGACCATGGGCGTGGGTATGAAAGCTATGCAAGACCGCGAAGAAGTCGGTGCGGCTAGCGTTGACTACCTTATGTACTCAGGTTACGTCACGTTAGCGTATCTATTTGCCCGTGCGGCCAAACAGGCATCGAGCTCCTTGGGCGAGTCTGATAAAGCGTTTTATGCCGCGAAATTAAACACTGCGCGCTTCTACTATCAGCGGCTCCTGCCGCGCACTCGTGCGCACGCACAAATGATAAGTGCGGGTGCCGCGAGCTTAATGGCCATCTCTAGTGAGGACTTTGGCTTAGGTTTTGAAATTTAATAACAGGTCTTAATTTTTAGGCGCTAGCATTGGCCCAGCAACGCAAGCGCTAATGAGTGCTCTCTAATGATGTTGTTCTGCGCGTTGTTCTAAACGTGGTTTGCGGCAGAAGGGAGGTCTTCCGCCGTTTTTTTATGCTCTCCGCTTCTTTTGCTTGCAATCTCATCTGGGAAGCCATAAAGTACGCATCCGCTGCCGGGGGCGCCTAGCGTTACCAGCGGTGGATGAAGGTGAAAACCTTCGGTTTGTCAGCAGGTTAGCGTTTTCAGGTCATCGAAAAATGTTTC
>NZ_JBQSVS010000003.1:0-553233 GCF_052376475.1 Halomonas sp. AOP5-B2-8
TAGAGATTCATTTGCGAGATACACAAAGTCTTAAAGCCGCTTATGAAGCGGCTTTAAGCATGCTGTTATAGGTCTCTGCGATGCTGGCATTGACCACCGGCCCAGGTTTCATAAATAGCTCGATCATCGGCCAGCATCATCAAGGCAAAAAGCCGCTCCCCAAGCGTTGTGCAATGGCTTGCTCGTCGAGACAGTAATGGTGTCGCCCGAGTGTCGATGACGATGAAGTCGGCCTCCAGAGTAGGAGCCAGACGCCCAATATAGCTGTCCAAAGAGAGAGCTTTAGCGTTACCCAACGTTAAGCCATAAAATCCTTGCCATGCGGTAAGTGGTTGCCCGCCTAGTTGGCCCACCTGGTAGGCAGCTTTGAGCGTTGCAAAGCCTGATAGATCCGTTCCTGCGCCGATGTCACTGGCAAATGTAAATGCCATACCTGTTTGGTCGGCTGCTTCTCGGTCAAATAAACCGCTGCCAAGGAAAAGGTTGGAGCTAGGGCAAAAAGCAATGTTAGCGCCTCTATCCGCTAAGCGTTGACGCATGCCGTTAGTCAGATGAATGCCGTGTGCAAAAGTACTGCGAGGGCCTACTAAGCCTGCCTCTTCATAAACTGCTAGGTAGTCACGGCTGCCTGGGAAAAGTTCAGCTACCCAATCTAGTTCACCGCTATTTTCGGCTAAGTGTGTTTGTAGCCAAAGGCTTGAATCATTGCGTAGAAGAGCGCCGGCAGCATCCATTTGTGTCTTGGTCGATGTCGGCGCAAAACGTGGTGTTACGCTGTATCCCAACCGGCCATTGCCGTGCCAATCTTCAATGAGGCGCTCGCTATCTGCAATGCCAGATGCGCCGTCCATCAGCGCCTCTGGGCCATTGCGATCCATCAGCACCTTGCCAACGAGCATACGCAGCTGTCGTTTTTGGCAGGCTGTGAAAAAGGCATCTACCGAGCCAGGATGGCTAGAGCCAAAGACTTGGGCTGATGTAGTACCTGCTCGCAGCATTTCATCTAAAAACGCATTAGATAAAGCTTCAGCATGCGCATGATTGGCAAAGCGACACTCTTCCGGAAATGTGTAATCGTTTAGCCAGTCCAGTAGCTGTCGACCATATGATGCCATAATGTCGAGCTGGACATAGTGCACATGGGTGTCAATAAACCCAGGCATGATTAATTTATCGCGATAGTCCAGCACATGGCTACCCTCTGGCAGCGAGGGTGCTATCTCCGAAAAATGTCCTACGGCATGAATATGCTGGCCTTTTAACCAAAGTAATCCATCGCCATAGTGCTCGAGGCTACCCGGTTGTGGTGTGTCGCCGTTTCCAGGATCGCGTGCAAAGCTAATCAATTCGGCGCGAATAAGCGTATCGGTAGAGGAAATCATATCAACTCGTGGTAGTAGAGGATTCGTCAAATAGTGCTCGCAGCGCCTGAGGATCGAGGCCACGAGTGTCCTGTGGGGCAGGCGTGTCAGCCAGCCAGAGCAGCTCAGTGATCACAGTCAAAGCAATCGCATAGGGCGTCTTATTGCTCAACTTTTTACCATGAAGACAGCCGATGGGGCTGCGTACCCGCTGAATTTGTTCAGCGGTGTAATCATCACGTTGAAGGCGCCCACGGAAGCTTGCCCATTTGCTTTCAGAGCCAATTAACCCAATGGAACCTAGGTCATCTCGCTGAATAAGCGCTGCAATCAGTGCGTAATCTTCATCATGTTGATGCGTGAGTACCAGCGCATGTGCGCATGACGGCAGTTCGGCCACGCATTGCTGAGCATCATGTAGCGCTTGATAGGTCAGGCGAGGGTGACGTTGTGTGTTTTCACAAATATTATCAAAGGCATCACTGCGGCTGTCGTACCAATATAGCTGCCAAGGTAAGGGGGCGCTTAGCTTAACGATTTCACGGCCAACATGGCCTGCACCAAACACGGCAAGCATTGCTGATGACCCTGAAAAGGCTTCTAACAGTATGTTGACGAAACCGCCGCAGCACTGGCCGCTGCGTCCGCCTAATGAAAAGGCTTCTAAGCTGAGTCCGTAACACTGTTCTGCCAAGCGCGCACGTGCGGCAGCAATGGTTTGCCACTCAAACGTACCGCCGCCTAGCGTATCGAAGATAGCATCTTCGGTAATGATCATTCGAGCGCCAGGCTCACGGGGAGTCGATCCTGCACTGGTGATCTGGGTCGCGAGAACATGTGGTGTGCCTGTGCGCTGAAAGTAATCAAGCGCCGCATGCCATGTGTTGGCGATTTGTAGAGTCACAGCGCTTTCTTCCTAATCAAATTTGCCGCGAGCATGACGCGTTCAGGGGTTGCTGGAGTATCTAAATGAGGCGATAACTGGTAGTCCGTTAAGCTAGAAAGCGCATCGCGCAGCGCCGACCATACACAAATACCCAGCATAAAAGGGGGCTCACCGACGGCTTTGGAACGATAAAGGCTTGCCATGGAGTTAGGGTGGCCTTCCAGCAGGGCAACGTTAAAAACAGCGGGTAGGTCGCCAAAGGTAGGGATTTTATAGGTCGCAGGGCCATCTGTAACGAGCACACCTTTGTCGTTCCATTTTAGCTCTTCACTGGTTAGCCAGCCCATCCCTTGTATAAAGCCACCCTCTACTTGCCCCATATCAATAGCTGGATTCAGTGCTTCGCCCACGTCATGCAAGATGTCGACACGATCGACCTGATACTCGCCGCTGAGCGTATCCACGCTGACCTCGGCTACCGCCGCGCCAAACGCATAGTAGTAAAAGGGGCGACCCTGGCCGACTGAGCGATCATAGTGAATCAGCGGAGTGGCATAGAAGCCTTTTTCTGATAGTGAAATGCGATGGAGATAAGCCGTTTGAATCAGTTCACCCCATGGAATGCTGCGCTTACTTTCCCCGAAACCCGCGATCAGCATACCATCTGCCAGGCGCATGCCTTCACGGTCTAGTCCCTCAGAAAAGTGCTCGGTCGCAAAGTCAAAAAGGCGTTCACGCAGCTTGCTCGCCGCATCGCGTGCCGCCATGCCATTCAAATCAGCGCCGCTAGACGCAGCGGTGGGTGAGGTGTTGGGTACCTTGTCGGTACGTGTTGCGCTAATGCGCACATTGTCTAAATCAAGACCCAGTTCCCGGGCGACCACTTGGCAGATTTTAGTATGCAGTCCCTGGCCCATTTCGGTGCCGCCATGATTAATCATGACGCTACCGTCGGTGTATACGTGTAGTAGTGCACCGGCCTGGTTGAGGTGCTGGGCAGTGAATGAAATGCCAAACTTAACCGGAGTGAGCGCGAGGCCCTTTTTAATCACTGGGCTATTAACATTAAATGCGCTAATCGCTTTTCGGCGTGCCCAGTAGTCGCTGTCTTTTTCCAGCGTCTCGACCAGCGTATGCAAAAGCTGCTGCTGGTCGACTTGCTGGCCATAGTGGGTAACGTCACGACCTTTACGATAAAAATTGCGCTTGCGGATGGTTAGAGGGTCTTCGCCCACTTGGCGAGCGATATCATCCATGGCTGCTTCAATGATCATCATGCCTTGGGGGCCACCAAAGCCTCGAAACGCCGTGTTGGACGCCGTATGTGTTTTGGCGCGGTGTCCGGTTACTTTCACATCGCCAAGCGAGTAGGCATTGTCAGCATGAAACATCGCACGATCAACGATAGCGTCGGAAAGATCCGGTGAATACCCGCAGTCGCCAATAACGGTAATTTCACCGCCTTGGATAACCCCTTCCGCGTCAATCGCAAGCTTATAGCGATTATGGAAGGGGTGGCGTTTTCCCGTGGCGTGCATATCCTCGCGACGGGGCAGCCGTAAGCGAGTTGCTTTGCCAGTACGACGGGCGATGATGGCGGCAATGCAAGCCCATGGTGATGCCTGGGTTTCTTTTCCTCCAAAGCCCCCACCCATGCGGCGAACTTCGACCGTTACCGCATGAAAGGGAATGCCAAGCACTTCCGCAACGAGCTTTTGTGTTTCACTCGGGTGCTGGTTAGAGGTCTGGACAATCACGCCCTCATCTTCGGTTGGCAGCACAACGCAAGCTTGCCCTTCCAAATAAAAGTGCTCTTGCCCGCCGATGAACAGGTTGCCTTCGATGAGTTGCTCGGCATGATGTAAGGCTTGCTGCCAGTCCCCGCGCTCTTGTACGTGGGTTGGGCGCACAAATTCTTCGCGCTCGGTAGCCTCGACCGGATCTAGACGGGCAGGTTGTTCGTCAATATCAATCTTTGCGAGGATTACCGCTCGTCGGGCTGCTTGTAGTGACGTCGCTGCAACGGCAAACAGGCATTGGCCTGCGTAGCTAATGTTGGTATCAACAAAAATGGGGTCGCCAGGAAACACTGGCCCTATGTCAGTATGGCCAGGTACGTCGTGGAAGGTAATGACATCAATAACGCCTGCCGCTTGCTTCACTGCGTCGAGATTTAGCTTGGTCAAAGTGCCGTGCGCAATGGGGGACAAACCAAGAGCAATATGCAGCGCATCGGCAGGCGTTTTTAAGTCGTCGATATACGCCGCTTTTCCAGTCACGTGCTTCTCGGCACTTTCATGATAGCTAGGGTTGCCCGCTTGGCGTGAGCCCGTGTTGTCAACGGCATGGTTCTCAATGGTATGGCGGGCTAGCGGACCCGACCCTTGAATGTGGTCATGCAGTCCGCGGCGGGCGCGGCTGCTATCGCCATCCAGTTTAGTGAGCGTACGCATGGAGCATGACCTCCTGGTTGGGCGCTGAAAGCGTCAGGTAAAGCCGTTCCAGCAGGTTGGCAGCGGCCTGTTGACGGTAATGTTCGCTGCCGCGCACATCTCCCATCGGTTGAAAGTCGCTGGCGAGGGCTTGCTGGGCCGCTCTAAAGCCGCCTGGTGAAAGCGTTTGACCTTCTAATGCCGCTTCGCTGTTCAAGGCTCTCTTGGGCGTTGCGGCCATACCGCCAAAGGCAATGCGCACATCTCGCATAACGTCCTGTTCCAAGCGGTAGCTAAAAGCGCCAAGTACTGCAGATATATCATCTTCGCGGCGTTTGGATAGCTTCCACACCCGTAGTTGTTGGTTTTTAGCAGGTTGGGGAATGAAAATGCGAGAGATAACTTCATCTGCGGCTAATGCGGTTTTTTTATAGTCGAGAAAGAAATTCTCTAACGACAGACAGCGATGTCTTTTTGTACTGGCGAGCTCTACCTGGGCGCCTAATACCAGCAACACTGGCGGTGTATCACCGATGGGCGAGGCATTAGCAATGTTGCCACCGAGGGTTCCTCGGTTGCGAATCTGCTCAGAACCCAGCCGGTGTAGAAGATGAGCAAAGGCGGGGAAGTACTCTTTAAATAACGGATAAAGTCTGGAATAAGTGACCCCTGCGCCTATCCACCAGCCGGGCTGGCCCTCAAACGTTGTCTCTTCAATGATGAGAAGCTCGCTAACCCGGGAAATATCGATTAATTGATTAAGAGTTGCCAAGCGTTGAGTGGTTTCCAGCCACAGATCGGTACCACCCGCCACAAGACGTGCGTCAGGTGCTCGATGCCGTAGTTGTGTTAGTTCGACAAGAGACTCTGGCTGGGCAAAAAAAGAAGCGTTACCTTCTGAATCTATTGATAGCGTTTCACCTTTTTCTACAGGCAGCGCCGCGTCAAACCATTTGGGGCGCTCATAGGATATGTCATTCATACGTAACGCCGCATCGCGGATAGGGCGATAGCCTGTACAGCGGCACAAATTGCCACCCAGCGTTGCTTCAAGGCGCTCTTGAGATAGTCCTTGAGATAGTTCTTGAGATAGTTCTTGAAATAGCTCTTCAGATCTTCCTTGTGCTAGCTCCGGTGATAGCGGAGCAGAGCGTTGATGAATATCGTCATGCAGGGTAAAAAGAGACATGACAATGCCCGGCGTACAAAAACCGCATTGGCTGCCATGGCACTCAATCATTGTTTGTTGCGCCGGGTGTAGGTGCTTCTCTTTCGCCAATCCCTCAACGGTTACTAAATGCCGCCCCTGTAGTTGATGGGCTGGTGTAATACATGCATTAGCGCTATTAAACGTTTGCGTTCCAGTCGTTGATTCACCGATCGCCACGGTACAGGCACCACAATCGCCCGATGCACAGCCTTCTTTAGTGCCTGTTTGAGCCAAATGCTCGCGTAATAAGGTTAAAATACTCGTATCGGGTGAAACGTCACACCGCTGAAGGGTGCCATTGAGTAGGAACGCAATCGTTGCCATGACAAACTCCACTGTGATCGTATAGACCAGGATTGTGCTGACCGATCGGTCAATATGTATTGAGCTTGGGATAAAACATCTCACCTTGCAAGTGTTTGCTCACCGCACCACCTTGGGGCAGGCTGGTGTAAGATGTGACGTTTAAGTGCAGCCAATAACCCTGCCGAACAATGTGTTCCAGGTACGTTAGGCAATCATTTAAGGAACACGTTTGATGACCGCTGTATCTACCAGCTATGAAACTCCGAGTCGTGAAAAAATAGAGGCCAGTATTCTTACTGCCGCTGAGCTGGTCTTTTCTCAACACGGCTTTCGTGGCGCGAGTTTGCAAGTAATTGCTGATCAAGCCGGGCTTCCTAAAGCGAATGTCTTGTACTACATGGGAAGTAAGCAGGCACTTTATATGCGATTGCTTGACCGCATGATGCGCCGCTGGAACGAAGTCCTTGAAGACATTACTCCGGATAGTGATCCATCAACGGTACTCTCTGACTTTATTCGTACAAAAATGATACTTGGCCAGCGCTATCCAGCGGGATCAAAATTATTTGCGGCGGAAATTTTAGCGGGCGCGCCTTTTCTAAGTGATTATTTAGCCGGCGAGTTACGCGATTGGGTCGAGGCGCGCGCTGCTATCATTCGTCAGTGGTCTGCGCAGGGTAAAATGGATGCTGTGGATCCCCGGTGGTTAATTTTCTTAATCTGGTCAGCTACTCAGCACTACACTGAATATAGCGCCCAAGTTAGCGGCGTTCTAGGGCGAGATGCATTGACACCAGAGGACCTTGAGTCTATTTCCTGCTTTCTTGAGCACGTTATCTTAAAAGGGTGCGGCGTTATACAGGCCGGCTCTGGCGTCTCTTTGATGGATAAATGAACCTATCATGAGCGCCTTACCTATTGATCAGCATCTAGATTCTATTAAAACTGTTTTAGCCTCCAGTAATAGGCTAATGCTGATTGCTCAGCCGGGAGCGGGCAAAACAACGCGCGTTCCATTGATGCTACTAACGGCTGAGTGGGCGAAAGGTCAGAAGTTGCTTTTGTTAGAGCCGCGCCGTGTTGCCGCTCGTTTAGCCGCTAGCTTTATGTCTCAGCAGCTGGGTGAGCCGGTTGGGCAAACGGTAGGCTATCGCATGCGTGGCGACAGCTGTGTTAGCGCGCAAACTCGTTTAGAGGTAGTGACTCAAGGCGTGCTCACTCGAATGCTCCAGGATGATCCGCTGCTTGAAGGCGTTGCTGGCATCATCTTTGATGAATTTCATGAGCGCAGCGTCGATGCCGATGTTGGGCTGGCGCTGGCATTGGATGTTCAAGCCAGCATTCGTGACGATTTACGCCTGCTGGTGATGTCGGCAACGCTGGATGTTAATGCTCTTAAGCGAATTCTGGGCGATCAGGTTCCTGTCATAGAGTGTCAAGGTCGCCAGTATCCCGTAGTAACCGCTTATCGTCCTGGCCTGAGCGGTGAGAGTGATGCCAATCATACGCTGCGTGTTCTCAATGAGGCGCTTGCAATGCCAGGCACACAAGATGTACTGGTGATTTTGCCCGGCGTGGCGGAGATCAATCGCGTCGTTGCTGCTCTGAACAGCGCTATGCCTCTTATGGCGGTACGGCCGCTGCACGGAAGGATGAGTATTGCTGAGCAGCAGGCGGCCTTGGCACCGAGTGCATCGCAGCAGCGCATTATTGTTTCGACTGCCATTACTGAATCGAGTATTACCGTTGATGGAATGAACGTCGTCATCGACGGTGGCTTAGAGCGGGTACCTCTTTTTCATCCACGAAGCGGATTAACCCGACTCACGACGCGGCGCATTAACCGAGCGAGCGCTGATCAGCGCAGGGGGCGGGCTGGGCGGCAGCGTGAAGGGGCGTGTTTTCGGCTTTGGGCTCAAGAGCAGACGCTGGCGCCATACGGCGAGCCGGAAATCCAGCAAGCGGATCTTTCAGCCGTTGTGCTTGAGCTGGCCTGTTGGGGAGTCTCGTCGTCAGAGGATTTGCGTTGGGTCACACCGCCACCAAAAGGCGCTTGGTCTAGTGGTCAGGCGCTGCTGATACAGCTAGGCGTATTAGATCAATATCATAAGCTAACGCCGCTAGGTGCCCGTTGTGCCAAGTGGCCGGTAGCTCCCCGAATAGCCGCAATGCTAGAGCGCGCCGGTGATTTAAAAGCGCTGCCGCTGGCCTGTGGCTTGGCCGCACTGTTGGAGGGGCGTGAAACAGCGCAGAGTTCTCTGGCCGATGAATTAGCACAGCGGCTTCGCCATCCGAAGCGTTTCCCAAACTGGCAGCGTGAGGCGCTAAGGCTGGCTAAAAAAGCAGGCGTGCGCATTAGCGATGCGGTGCTAGAGCCCCTAGGGCCTCTTTTAGCGTTGGCCTATCCTGAGCGCATTGGCCAACAGCTAAGTCCTGGCCAATTTCGACTCGCCAATGGCAAAACGGCCACGCTGTCATTAAGTAATACCTTGGCGCATCAGGCATATATAGTGGCGATCGCGATCAATAGCGCGGCAAATGGTCCGGTGCGGATAGTAACCGGCGAGTCGTTGGCGCTAGCGTCACTGTGCTCCCTATATCCTGGCATTAGCCAGTGGCAGTCACGCGTGGAATGGTCGCAAGAGCAGGGCCGCTTAGTTGGTGAGGAAGTGCAGGCGCACGGTAGCCTTGTGATTGCCCGGCGGCCTCTAGCCCGCTTGCCCGAAGAGGCCGTGAAACAAGCGCTGTTGGGCGCGCTTCGACAGCAGCCCGGGTGGTTGCTAGGCGATCAGCTGCAGCAGCTGCGTGGGAGGATGTCACTACTGAGCGACAATATTGGAGCAGCGTGGCCGGATTGGTCGGAGGAGGCACTACTGGCATCGCTAGAAAGCTGGCTGGCTCCCTACTTGATCGGTATAAATCGGCTGAGTCAAATTGAAAAACTTCCGCTAGGGCGCTATTTGCTCAATACATTGACGTGGGAGCAGCAGCTTGAGTTTGAACAGCTAGCGCCGTTAGCACTCGATGTGCCCAGTGGTAAACATATTGGTTTGGATTATGCGCCTTGCCTTTCACAGCGCCCGCCAGTACTGGCTTTAAAGTTGCAAGAAGCGTTTGGTTGGCGGATAACGCCGACGGTGGCGAATGGAGCCGTTGCAGTGATGATTCATTTACTTTCGCCTGCGCGTAGGCCCGTGCAAGTCACCCAGGATTTAATCAGCTTCTGGCAAAATGGTTATCCAGATGTACGCAAGGAAATGCGCGGCCGATATCCCAAGCACCCATGGCCTGAAGACCCGCTAGCGGCACTTGCGACGTCGTATACTAAAAAACGAGGTCAGCCGTGAGCAGACCTCATTTATATTAGCCAAACTATGTTTATTCACTGCATATTTATTCACTGCGGGTGTCAGGGATTTCATCGGGAATGCGATAGCGTACGCCATCAGCTTGTTGCTCTTCATAGCGTTGATTTTCATCATCGGGTACCACACCAATGACGGTTTTCTTTGAGCCATCCGGCCAAGTATAAGTAGTGCAACCTGCCAACAATAAAAGCGGTGCAAGAGCTAAGCCGCTCTTAATACGCAGGGTAGGGCGACGCTTGATCATAAGGCACTCCATCGGGTGGCGCGATTCGTATAAGTTAGCGTCGATTATTACATATTTGAAGCTATAGATTGGCATCTGTCTGCATGTAAATGCACAGATTTCTTCCCTGATCTGCATATTATCCGCCTTGTTTGACTGTGATGCTGGCAGTCGGACATTCTGGCGTAGCGTAAGGGTTTTTATAAGCCTGTCTGTGGCCTGCCGGTGAGACTTATGGTGCCGTTAATATTCATCATTATATGCTATTAGCTTATTGGGGGTATAAGGGTGTACAATTTTCGTCAAGAAATTTACACGCTTAATGAGAGGTTTTATGAGCTCAACGGGGGCGTTAATTTTATTTGTGATGGCGCTTGCTGTCGTTATCGGTCTGTGCCTGTATGCATGGCGCTTGCGCAAAGAGGTTGGTCGCAGAGAAGCGTATCGACGCGATGAAGATAGCCGTGCGCTTCAGAACAGCTTAGAAAATCTCGACTATGTGGCGAGTGCATTAGTTCAGCAGCAAGTCGATATCACTGAGGGTGCATGGCGTTGTAAGGTACTACTAGAGATTGTTGACTCTAGCTTGGCTGAAAGGCCGGCATTTCAAGCGTTTAGTGAGCACTTTAATCGCACGCGACATTTGAACACTCACTCGGCTCGTCAGCAGCTGACAGCCCGTGAACGTATGCAAGAAGATAAAGAAAGATTAGCAGCAGAAGATGATATGCGAGAAGCAGTAGTGGCGGCGGCTAAAGCTGTATTAGAATGGCGGGCCAAAGGTGCAGATGTATTGCATTGAGATTATATTAAGAAGTATCAGTTTTGTGCGGCATGAGCCGCCAAAAGGCATCGCAAACTTTTTAGTGCCCATTGTGGCAATTTTGCTATGCTGAATGATGTCGGTATTGGCAAGAAGTTGATATCTTGGCATTGTTGCCTTCTTGCGCTTAAGCGTTAATGATAGGCACACCGTTTCGTTATGATTGAGTGCGCTGTACTTAGTAATGCGAAACAGGCGAAAAATGGATGCTCTCGCAAATAAGAAGCATTGGATAGATTTGGTCACTTAAGACCATTTCAGCATTGGATCAAGAAGGAGTTTTACATGAAAAAATCAACGACTGGCTTGCTAATCGGTTCCGCACTGGTAGTGGGTCTATCTGGCTGTGCCAGCTCGGCCTCTCAGTCTTCCGGCCAATCAAGCGCTAGCAGTGACAGCAGCTGGTACAACCACCCGTTTGTTTGCGGTTTGGCAGGCAGTGTTATCGCTGGCAGCATTGGCTATGCAGTTAGCGGCGATTCTGACGAAGAAAGTGGTGCCGCTACAGGCGCTGTTGTTGGTGGCGCTATTGGTGGTCTGCTGTGTGCTGATCGTACGCCTGAGCCTGTCGCTCCTCAGTGCCCTAGCTTCGGTGAAGTGCCTGCTGGCGTTGCAGTTGACGCACAGGGCTGCCCGCTAGATTCTGATGGTGATGGCGTGCCTGATTTCCGTGATCAGTGCCCAGGCACACCTGCTGGCGTAGAAGTTAACGCAAGCGGTTGCCCGCTTGATTCCGACAACGACGGTGTGCCTGACTACCGTGACCAGTGCCCGAACACCCCAGCAGGCGTAGAAGTTAATGCGCTGGGTTGCCCGGACAGCGTTGTACTCCAAGACGTTAACTTTGAATTCGACTCTGCAGAGTTGACTTCTAATGCACGTAACGTACTTAACGGTGTTGCTGAGCGTCTAGTAAACAACACCGACGTACGTGTAAGCATCGAAGGCCACACAGATTCTCGCGGCCCTGATGCGTACAACAAAAACTTGTCACAAGAGCGTGCTGAGTCTGTTGCGCGCTACCTAGCTAGCCGCGGCGTAGCTTCTAACCGCATGCAGTCTGTAGGTTTCGGTGAAGAGCAGCCAGTAGCCTCTAATGAAACTGAAGAAGGTCGCTTCCAGAACCGTCGCGTAGAATTGGACGAGTGGAAGTAATCACACCTATTTTTGCTGGTTTTGCTAATCGTAGATAGCGATTAGTCAGCAAGAGTTTGGTAAAGAAGCGGGAGGCCTTGGCCTCCCGTTTTTATTTTGAGGCAGCGCTCAGTCTGCTAGGCTGGCCGCTGTTTATATTGTTAAGCTAAGTGCCTCCCAAGACCATTGATAGCGATATGTGATCCTTGGTATGGATCACCACTGCGCTCAAGGAACCTGAATGCCTATTGTGACCCTGCCTGATGGCAGTCAAAAAACGTTTGAAGCGCCGCTAACCATTATGCAGCTTGCAGAATCCATTGGCCCTGGTTTGGCTAAGGCCTGCATTGCTGGAAAGATTGATGGTGTGCTGGTCGATGCTGCTGATTTGATTGAGCAAGATGCCCGCGTTTCTATTATTACTGCGCGGGATGATGAAGGCGTAGAAATAATCCGCCACTCCTGTGCCCACTTGATTGGTCATGCGGTTAAACAGATGTACCCGGCCGCCAAAATGGCCATTGGGCCGGTCATTGATGACGGTTTTTACTACGATATTGAGTTTGGTCAATCCATCACGCCAGATGACCTAGAAGCTATCGAAGCGCGCATGCAGTCTCTGATTGAGCGCGAGTACGATGTGGTGCGCGAATACGTAGATCGCGATCAGGCTATGCAGACATTTGTACAGCGTGATGAACCCTATAAGCAGGATATTATCAGCGCTATTCCCGATGACGCCTCCATTCGCCTTTATCATCATGAAGAATATACCGACATGTGCCGCGGTCCGCACGTGCCGAATACTCGCCATTTAAAGGCCTTTAAGCTAACAAAGCTTGCGGGTGCCTATTGGCGCGGTGACTCTGATAACACCATGCTTACACGTATCTATGGCACTGCGTGGGGCGATAAAAAACAGCTTAAAGCG
The DNA here is from genome assembly GCF_052376475.1 of Halomonas sp. AOP5-B2-8. Lineage (NCBI taxonomy): Bacteria > Pseudomonadati > Pseudomonadota > Gammaproteobacteria > Oceanospirillales > Halomonadaceae > Halomonas > Halomonas sp. AOP5-B2-8. Next base: position 12,675 of record NZ_JBQSVS010000003.1, read on the forward strand.
TACATTAAGCGCCTCGAAGAAGCCGAAAAGCGTGACCACCGCAAGCTAGCCCGCCGACTTGACCTCTTCCATATGCAAGAAGAAGCGCCGGGCATGGTGTTCTGGCACCCCAATGGGTGGGCGCTATGGCAGCAGGTCGAGCAGTATATGCGTAATGTCTATAAAGAAGGTGGTTATCAAGAAATTCGCTGTCCTCAGATTATGGATGTATCGCTTTGGAAGAAATCAGGCCATTGGGATAATTACGCAGACGGTATGTTTTTTACCGAGTCTGAAAAGCGTGAGTATGCTCTTAAGCCGATGAATTGTCCTGGCCACGTTCAGGTGTTTAATTCCGGCTTGCGTAGCTATCGTGAATTACCCGTTCGTTTTGGTGAATTTGGTGGGTGTCATCGCAACGAACCCTCAGGTGCTTTGCACGGCATTATGCGTGTACGGGCCTTTACTCAAGACGATGGCCATGTTTTTTGTACCGAGGCTCAGGTTGAGCCCGAAGTCACTAACTTTCATCGTCAGGCGCTCAAGGTATATAGCGATTTCGGTTTTGAAGATATCGCGATTAAGATTGCGCTTCGCCCAGAAAAGCGTATTGGTAGTGATGACGTTTGGGATCGTGCCGAAGATGCACTGCGTAGTGCGCTGAAAGCTTGCGATGTTGAGTGGCAAGAGCTACCGGGTGAGGGTGCCTTCTATGGCCCCAAGATTGAATACCATATGAAAGACTGCTTGGGTCGTGAGTGGCAGGTGGGTACCATGCAGGTTGACTTCATGATGCCCGAGCGCCTCGGTGCCCAGTATGTGACCGAAGAAGGGCAGCGAAAGTCGCCAGTCATGCTGCACCGTGCTATCGTAGGCTCCATGGAGCGTTTCATTGGCATCCTGATTGAACATTATGCGGGGGCTATGCCATTATGGCTGGCTCCACAGCAGGCTGTCGTCATGATTATTACCGATTCACAGCGTGAATATGCGTTAGAATTGGAGAAACGCCTGCAAAAAAGTGGCTTACGTGTAAAAGCGGACTTGAGGAACGAGAAGATCGGCTTTAAAATCCGTGAGCATACGTTACAGAAAGTTCCTTACCTCCTTGTGGTAGGAGATAAGGAAGTCGAAGCTGACTCAGTGGCCGTACGAACACGTAGCGGCGAAAATCTCGGTACAATGACGGTCGATGAGTTTATTGAGCGCCACACCGCCGAGAGAGCAGCCCTGGCGACATCGTCAATTGCCTAAGGAGACGGAGCGATCAAGCGAAGCAACCAGCGAGGGCGTCCAGCAGATAAACGCCCACCAATGAACGAGCGAATCGTTGAAGAAGAAGTACGTCTTATCGGTAGCGACGGTGAGCAGTTAGGCGTAGTGCCTACCACCGAAGCGTTAGAGCGTGCTGAATCCGAAAGCTTAGATCTCGTGCAAATTTCAAATGCCGATCCCATTGTCTGTAAGATAATGGATTACGGTAAGTTCGTTTTTGAGAGCAAGAAGCAGAAAGCGGCTCAAAAGAAGAAGCAAAAGCAAATCCAGGTTAAGGAAGTTAAATTCCGTCCTGGCACCGATGAAGGCGATTATCAGGTCAAGCTGAAAAACCTGACGCGCTTTCTTGAAGGTGGTGATAAGGGCAAAGTCACATTGCGCTTCCGTGGTCGTGAAATGGCGCACCAAGACATCGGGCGTAAGCTGATGGAAAGGATTGCGGCTGACCTGGAAGAGATCGGTTTGGTAGAGTCTTTCCCGAAAATGGAAGGGCGCCAGATGATCATGATTATTGCCCCGAAAAAGAAGTGATCCAACGGCGATGCCAACGGGCCACCGATAACACGGTGGTCGGCCCTGGATTTTCTAAAAAATATCGAGCGGAGTATTCCTCATGCCGAAAATCAAAAGCAACAGCGGCGCTGCGAAGCGCTTTAAAAAGACCGCTAATGGCTTTAAGCATAAGCAGTCTTTTCGTAGCCACATCTTGACCAAGAAATCGACTAAGCGTAAGCGTCAACTGCGTGGTATGAAGCAGATTCACGCATCCGACAAAGCGCTTATCCAGCGTATGCTGCCGAATTTATAATTCGGGTTTTCGTTTTTCTGAGTGCACAATTTTTTTGCCTCAGCCTTAAAGTCAGGAGTGTGTTATGACTCGAGTTAAACGTGGCGTAGTAGCGCGTCGTCGCCATAAAAAAGTATTGAAACTTGCTAAAGGTTACTACGGTGCCCGTTCGCGTGTATTCCGCGTTGCCAAGCAAGCCGTTATCAAAGCTGGTCAGTACGCTTACCGTGACCGTCGTAACCGTAAGCGTCAGTTCCGCGCACTGTGGATCCAGCGTATTAACGCCGGTGCTCGCATCAACGGTATGTCTTATAGCCGCTTTGTTGGTGGCCTTAAGAAAGCTGGGATCGAAATCGACCGTAAAGTATTGGCCGATTTGGCAGTACACGAAAAGGCTGCATTTGCTGCCATCGTGGAAAAAGCCAAGGCTGCCCAATAAGGTAAATTGCACTGGGCACTTGCCCGTGTAACGTGCCTGAGGTCATTTCAGAGTGACCCATCCAGGGGAAGAGCAGCCGCTCTTCCCCTGTTTTTTTGCCACCTTCAACGTGCTACGCCATCTTCAGAGATGGACATCGCTTAATTCGGAGTGAAACGGATGGATCACCTTCCTACTCTGGTATCTGAGGCTCGCGACGCCATTCAGGCCGCGCAGAGTGTCGCTGCACTAGACGAGTTACGAGTAAGCTACTTAGGTAAAAAAGGTGAGGTAACTGCCTTACTGAAAGGCCTGGGAAAGCTGTCAGCAGAAGAGCGACCTGCTGCGGGTGAGCGTATTAACCAGGCTAAGCAAACGCTTGCCAGCGAAATTGATGCTAAACGCCAGCAGCTTGACAGTGCTGCGTTAAATGCGCGTTTGGCTGCGGAGAGCATCGATGTCACGTTGCCAGGGCGCAATCAGTCCCAGGGCGGTTTGCATCCGGTTACTCAAACGCTTGAGCGTATTGAAGGACTGTTTACACGCATCGGCTACGATGTGGCGATTGGGCCTGAAATTGAAGATGATTATCACAATTTTGAAGCCCTTAATATTCCGGCGCACCATCCTGCTCGTGGTATGGCCGACACCTTTTATTTTGATGCTACGCGGTTACTGCGTACTCACACTTCGCCAGTGCAAGTCCGTACGATGAAAGATTGCGAGCCACCCATTCGTATCGTCTGCCCGGGCCGTGTTTATCGCAGCGATTCAGACTTGACCCACACGCCAATGTTCCACCAGGTGGAAGGTTTGCTGGTCGACGAAGGGGTTAGCTTTGCAGATCTAAAAGGTACCATCGAAGATTTTCTGCAAGCATTTTTTGAGCGCGACGATCTCTCTGTACGTTTCCGTCCTTCGTACTTTCCATTCACTGAGCCTTCTGCCGAAGTGGATATTCAGTGCGTGATGTGTAGTGGTTCGGGCTGCCGCGTGTGTTCTCATAGCGGCTGGTTAGAGGTGATGGGATGCGGCATGGTGCATCCTGAGGTTTTCCGTCACGCAGGTATCGATGCTGAGCGCTACACCGGCTTTGCCTTCGGAATGGGGGCTGAACGTTTAGCGATGCTGCGCTATGGCGTTAATGACTTACGCCTGTTTTTTGAAAACGATCTGCGCTTTCTACGCCAATTCGCTTAAGACCGCTGCCGAATACAGGAAAAACCATGAAATTTTCAGAACAGTGGCTGCGTGAGTGGGTATCGCCGCAGCTTGATACGCAGACAATCGCTGATCAAATCACCATGGCCGGCTTGGAAGTCGACGCTATTGGAGCTGTGGCCGCTGCTTTTAGTGGCGTGGTGGTGGCAACGGTGTTGAGTAAAGAGAAACACCCTGATGCGGATAAGCTAAATGTGTGCACCGTTGACGATGGCTCCGGCGATCCTGTTCAGGTAGTTTGTGGTGCCGCCAATGTTGATGTAAACCAGAAAATTGCCTTTGCTCAGGTGGGTGGTGTGCTGCCGGGCGACTTTAAAATCAAAAAAGCGAAACTGCGTGGCGTTGAGTCGCGCGGGATGATTTGTTCAGCCTCGGAGCTGGGGCTTGAAGAAGATACGTCGTCTGGCATCCTGGTGCTGTCGGCATCAGCGCCCGTGGGTGCCGATTTTAGAGAGTATATGCACCTCAATGATATGACTATTGAGGTTGATCTGACGCCCAACCGAGGTGACTGCTTAAGTATTAAGGGGTTGGCGCGCGAAGTGGGTGTACTTAACCGTTTGGCGGTTAATGGGCCAGAAATCACGCCGGTGGCTGCCGATATTGACGATAATTTTGCTATCAGTGTCGAGGCGCCAGAGCAGTGTCCGCGCTATATTGGTCGCGTTATTAAAGGCATCAACGTGCAGGCTGAAACGCCGCTCTGGATGGTCGAGCGTTTACGTCGTAGCGGCGTGCGCTCCATAGATCCCGTGGTCGACATCACTAACTACGTGATGCTGGAGTTGGGGCAGCCGCTGCACGCTTTTGATCATGATAACCTGCAAGGCGGCATCGTTGTGCGTATGGCCAAGCCTGGCGAGCGTTTAACGCTGCTTGATGGCAGTGACGTGGCGCTGCGGTCTGAAACGCTAGTGATTGCTGATCATTCCGGTCCGTTAGCGATGGCAGGTGTGATGGGCGGAGAAAACTCTGGCGTTAATGAAAATACGCATACTATTTTCCTTGAGTCTGCTTTTTTTACACCGCTTGCTATTGCTGGCCAAGCGCGTTCTTACGGGATGCACACCGATGCGTCACATCGCTTTGAGCGCGGCGTCGATCCGCAGTTAGCGCCGCTAGCCGTTGAGCGGGCAACCCGGCTGCTTATTGATATCTGTGGTGGTCAGGCCGGGCCGGCGATTGACGTGCAAAGTGCTGGCAATATGCCTGAACAGCGATCGATAGTGTTGCGCAGTGCTCGTTTGGAAATGGCGCTTTCCAAGTCGCTTGATCGCGATGACGTGACCGATATTTTGCAGCGTTTAGGGCTAAGTGTCAGTCTGGATGAGGGGAACTGGAACGTGGTTGCGCCCAGTTGGCGCTTTGATGTTGCCATCGAAGAGGACCTTATTGAAGAAGTTGCGCGAATTCACGGCTACAACAATCTGCCGGTACGTCGTCCTGCGGCACGCTTAGCTTTGCGTTCTGCTGATGAGGCCACGCTCACCACATCACAGTTACGCCGCCAGATGGTTGCTCGGGGCTTCCAAGAGGCGATCACCTATAGTTTTGTTGCCCCTGAGCTGCAGGCCGCTATTTTGCCTGACGCTGTTTCTCCTGTGCTCGCTAATCCTATCTCGGCTGATTTGTCGGTAATGCGCGCGAGCTTGTTCCCAGGTTTAGTGCGTGCCATGGAATACAACCTTAACCGCCAGCAATCGCGGGTGCGTCTTTTTGAAACCGGTCTAGTATTTAACGGTGAGCTGGATGCATTGTCGCAAGTGCCGATGCTAGGTGCATTGGTCTGTGGTGCGCGGGAACCAGAGGGCTGGAGCGGTGCTAAAGCGCGTGTTGATTTTTACGATTTGAAAGGCGATTTGGAAAGTTTGCTGGCATTGGGCGGTGAGTCAGGCGCTTGGCGGTTTGAGCCTGCAGAGCATCCTGCACTTCATCCAGGGCAAAGCGCTCAGCTATTGTATAACGCCAAGCCGGCAGGTTGGGTTGGTACTCTGCACCCGCAGGTTCGTGCAACGCTGGGCTTAAAGATGGATGCGGTGTTGTTTGAGGTGCGTCTGGACGTTCTAAGCCAGGGTCAGATTGCAGCGTTTGAGCCGTTATCGCGTTTTCCTGAGGTGCGTCGCGATCTCGCGTTTATACTGAGCGATGCAACGCCCGTTCAGGCACTGCTTGACTGTACTAAGCAGAATGCCGGTGATTACTTGCAAAATATCAAACTATTTGATGTTTATTCGGGCAAGGGCGTCGCTGATGGATACAAGAGTATTGCGTTGGGCTTGACCTGGCAGCATCCATCGCGCACGCTAAACGATGAAGAAATCAATCAGTTGGTCGATTCAATCGTGACACAAGTGCGTGTCGAACTTGATGCTGAGCTGCGCGGCTGATAATAACTAAGGTTACGCTACGCCGCTTATCACGTTCTTGGCAATGCGTTTGCTGCTGTGTTTGCCTCAATGAAAAGGAGAAGCCCTATGGGTGCGTTGACCAAAGCAGAGCTGGCTGAACATTTGCATGCAGAGCTAGACCTGTCTAAGCGAGAAGCGAAGGCTATGGTCGAAGCTTTTTTTGAAGAGATTCGAGCCTGCCTGCGTGAGAATGAGCAGGTAAAGTTATCGGGTTTCGGTAACTTTGATTTGCGTGATAAGCGAGAGCGTCCTGGACGGAACCCTAAGACCGGTGAGGAAATTCCAATTTCTGCCCGGCGCGTGGTGACCTTTCGGCCAGGCCAAAAGCTCAAGCAACAAGTAGAGCACTATTTAGGTGCAGAGTGATTTTCCTGCACCTGAGCTTGTCGCCAAACCTTGCTCGTTAAATATACGCTTTTAAAATACAGAAATGAGCGCTTCTTGAGCGCTCTTTTTTTTGCTTGGATATCGTGGTGAAAGGGCTTTTCTGCGTTGTCTTGGCTGAGCGCGCTGGGGCGTATTTCATTTTATCTGGCCATGTTAATATTTGAGCGAATTCATCGGGTATCTGCCGACTTGATGGTGGGTACTTTTAACAGGGGAGTGACGATGCCGAAGCTGAATATTCTCGTGGGTACAATGTATGGCGGCGCGTTAGATGTTGCAGAGCAGGTAAAGCCGCTTTTTGAGCAGGCCGGTTACACGGTGACTATTTCTGAACAGCCAGCCTTGATTGACATTACCGAAAGTGACGCTGATTTGGCGCTATTTTGTGTATCAACAACGGGCAGTGGCGATTTTCCCGGTAACTTTGTTCCTTTTGTTCGTCACCTGCGCGATCAAAGCCCATCGCTCTCATCGTTGCGCTACGGTTTAATTGCGCTGGGCGATAGCTCCTATGGCGATACATTTTGTGGCGCAGGCAGAGCGTTAGACATGCTGCTAGAAGATCATGGTGCTACTCGGTTAGGTGAGCGGTTAGACATCGATGCGATGGAAACATTTATGGCCGATGATGCTGCCATTCCCTGGGTTGAAGAGTGGATTGTTGCTCAGCAGTTGAAGGTAGATTAAGTAATGCAGCGAGCCCCTACCTCACCGGAACGTATTAGCGTAGCGCTGGGTTTATGTGTGCTGATGCTGGCGGCACTGCCGCGCTATCTAGCCGGTGGTCACGAAACGCGTCAGATTCTGATCGTAGCTGCTTTCACCTTGGTGGCTGCGGCGGCTATCGTGCAGTGGCGAATGCTGTCATCCACTGCACGCCAAAAACTGCCTGCATTGCTCAAGCGTCTTGTTGTTATGATGCTCTTCGGAATGGTCGCCATGGGGTGCTGGCATGCGCTATTTACGGACTGGATCAGTTGGCAGGTGTTTATTTCCCATGGCGCGACCCTGGGCGTGCTCATGCATACGCTGAGCCTGTGGTGGAAGACAGAGCGCCAGGCAGAATAGTTTTGTCGGTAAAGATTGAAAAATTCGCTGCAAGAGGTACAAAGCAGTAGAATGGTACAGATTACGTAACATGGAGCTAATAACGGCCTTAAATACGTTCTAAAGCACTTAATTGCTCACGTATTGCCTTGTTTTTAAAATCACTGCCCCCATGTTGCGAGCATGGCGCTTGCGACCATGCGTCGGGGTTCTTAAAATTGCCCCCTTGAACTTATTACATGCAATCAACACAACGCCAAGCCGTTAGAGGACAATTCATGCAAGTTTCTGTCGAGACGACCTCCCAGATCGAACGCCGTATTACTATTCAAGTGCCGGCGGCCGAAATCGACGAGGCTGTTAGTGCTCGCTTGAAAGACACCGCGAAGAATGTTCGTTTGAACGGCTTTCGCCAGGGTCGGGTGCCGATGGCTGTCGTTAATCAGCGTTACGGCCAAGATGCGCGCAATGAAGTAGTAAACGAAGTGATGCGCGAACGCTATGTGCGTGCCATTACTGATGAAGGCCTAAATCCAGCGGGTTTCCCGAAAATTGAGCCTTCCGTCAACGAAGCCGGTAAAGATTTAGAGTTCGTTGCGGTAATGGAAATCTATCCGGAGATAGAGCTGGCTTCCATCGAAGGGACTGACATTGAGCGTCCTGTCGTTTCAGTTAGCGATGCCGACGTTGATGAAATGATCGATACGCTGCGCAAGCAAAATGCAGCTTGGGAAGAAGTTGATGCCGCTGCTGCGGATGGCGATCAAATCACTATCGATTTCCAAGGCTTTATCGGTGATGAGCCGTTTGAAGGCGGCAACGCCGAAGGTCACTCGCTGGTTATCGGTTCAAACAGCTTCATTCCCGGTTTTGAAGAGCAGCTGATTGGTGCTAAAGCCGGCGAAGATAAAACGCTTAGCGTTACTTTCCCTGCTGATTACCAGGCAGAGCATTTAGCCGGTAAAGAAGCGACGTTTAAAGTGACGGTTCATAAGGTCAGCAGTCAGAAACTACCTGACGTTGACGCTGAGTTCATCGAACGCTTTGGCGTTGAAGACGGCGACCAGGAAAAATTCCGCGCTGAAATCAAGAAAAACATGACCCGTGAAGCGTCGCAGGCCGTTGATAATCGCGTTAAGCAGCAAGTGCTTGATGCGCTTAAAAATGTCAATGACATCCCTGTGCCTAGCGGCTTAGTCCAGCAAGAAACGGACGGCATGAAGCGTCAAGCTGCGCAACAGTTTGGTTTGGGCGAAGACTTTGATGTCAGCCAACTGCCGAATGAGCTTTTTGAAGAGCAGGCTAAAGGGCGCGTTCAGGTTGGCTTGTTGCTGGCTGAAGTTATTAAGGCTAATGAGCTTGATGCTGATGATGATGCAATCAAAGCGAAAGTGGCCGAGCTTGCTGAACAGTACCAAGACCCTGACGAGGTTGTCAGCTATTACATGGGTAACGAGCAGCTGAAAACCCAGGTTAAATCTGCCATTCTCGAAGAAAAAGCGGTAGCCAAGCTGCTTGAATCAACGAACGTGAAAGACGTAGAAATGTCGTATCAGCAAGCCCTTGCCGCTGCGCAAAAGCAGGCAGAGCAAGATGAGGGTGCTGAAGAGGAAGGCGAGCAAGCTAGCGCCTAACACCCTGGAACGTGGCGCACCCATTTCGGTGCGCCTTTCCCTTCCCGGACGCAAGGAATCACCTGAATGAGTGAGTTCGATATTCAAAATGCCGGCGGTTTAGTGCCCATGGTGGTTGAGCAGAGCGCCAAAGGGGAAAGAGCCTACGACATTTATTCACGCTTGTTGAAAGAGCGTGTCATTTTCCTGGTAGGGCCTGTAGAAGATTACATGGCTAACTTGGTCGTCGCGCAACTGCTGTTCCTAGAGTCAGAAAATCCGGATAAAGACATTCACCTGTATATCAATTCACCGGGTGGGTCGGTCACTGCAGGTATGTCGATTTACGACACTATGCAGTTTGTTAAGCCCGATGTGTCTACCGTCTGCATTGGCCAGGCGGCCAGTATGGGCGCACTGCTGCTAACAGCAGGGGCAGCAGGAAAACGTTATTGCTTGCCTAACTCGCGAGTGATGATTCATCAGCCGCTAGGTGGTTATCAAGGCCAGGCGTCTGACATCGAAATTCATACCCGTGAAATTCTTGGTATTCGCGAGAAGCTGAATCAAATTCTTGCTCATCATACGGGGCAGGATATTGAAACCGTTTCGCGTGATACAGACCGCGATAATTTCATGAGCGCCAATAGAGCCAAAGAGTATGGCTTGATTGATGCAGTGCTGGATAAGCGGCCTACATCCTGATAGCGTGATAGGATTCTGCTTTTCTAACGAGCTTTTTCGGCGGCGTTAGCCGCCGCAGTGACAGAGGTATACGAATGGCCGACGGCAAAGGCAAGGACGAAGGTGGCAAACTGCTGTACTGCTCGTTTTGTGGCAAAAACCAAAACGAAGTACGTAAGCTGATTGCGGGCCCGTCCGTCTATATCTGCGATGAGTGTGTCGACTTATGTAATGACATCATTCGCGAGGAAGTTCTCGAAGCCGATGCCGAGAGCGACGAGGAGCGTTTACCTACGCCCCGCGAAATACGTCATACTCTGGATGATTACGTCATTGGGCAAGATCGCGCCAAGATGGTGCTATCCGTAGCGGTATATAACCACTACAAACGCCTGAAAACAGATGGACGCGACGGTGATGTTGAACTAGGCAAATCAAATATTCTGCTGATTGGACCTACTGGTAGTGGTAAAACGCTGTTGGCAGAAACCATGGCGCGTCTATTGAATGTGCCGTTTACTATCGCTGATGCAACAACGCTAACGGAAGCCGGCTACGTCGGTGAAGATGTTGAAAACATTATCCAAAAGCTGCTGCAGAAGTGCGATTACGATGTCGAAAAAGCCGAGCGCGGCATCGTTTATATCGATGAAATCGACAAGATTTCACGTAAATCTGACAATCCTTCTATAACGCGGGATGTGTCGGGTGAAGGCGTTCAGCAGGCGCTGCTCAAATTGATTGAAGGGACTACTGCGTCAGTGCCTCCGCAGGGTGGCCGCAAGCATCCTCAGCAAGAGTTTGTCCAGGTCAACACGAGTAATATTCTGTTTATCGTCGGCGGTGCATTTGCAGGCCTCGATAAGGTTATTCGTGACCGTGCGGAGAAAGGCGGTATTGGTTTCAATGCTGCGGTTAAGAGCAAAGAGTCTTCTCGTGGCGTGGGCGAGCTTCTCGCTGACGTTGAGCCAGAAGATCTGGTGAAATTCGGTCTGATTCCTGAGTTCGTAGGTCGTTTACCGATTATTGCAACGCTGATGGAGCTGACCGAAGATGCATTGGTACAGATCCTTACCGAGCCGAAAAACTCGTTGATCAAGCAGTACGCTAAGCTGTTCGACATGGAAGGCGTAACGCTTGAGTTCAGAGACGAAGCATTGCGTGCGGTTGCTGAAAAAGCCATGGAACGCAAAACAGGTGCACGCGGACTACGCTCTATTTTAGAGTCGGTACTGCTGGACACTATGTATGAAATCCCATCGCTTGAAGGCGTCAGTAAGGTGGTCATTGATGGCTCAGTCATTGCGGGTGAAAGTGAACCTCTGCTGATCTACTCTCAGCAAGAAGAAGCCCTTGTTGACGGCACGGATGGCTAATGCGTTAGTCAAGTGTCGTGGCCCAGCTTAACCGCTTGCGCTAATCCAAGGGGTCGCCTAGGCGGCCCCTTGTTTTTATGAAGCGCTGTTGTGAAGTGTTACTACGTAGTCTGCTCAATGCGAATGCTTAATTAGGCAAGCGTTGTTAAGACTATGCAGTACTTTTCCAAGTACTCCTTAAGTACTCATCCGATTTGCCGAGGAACGTCTGCGATGCAGCAGAACGCCGAACAGACTCAGTGTCTACCCCTTTTGCCATTGCGTGATGTCGTTGTTTATCCGCAAATGGTCATACCTCTTTTTGTAGGTCGTGAAAAGTCTATCCAGGCGCTCGAAGCGGCGATGGAGGCTGATAAGCGTGTATTGCTGGTCGCTCAACGAGAAGCTTCTCAGGATGATCCAGATAACGCCGATCTTTATTCCATGGGTACCGTGGCTGACATTATGCAGTTGCTTAAGCTGCCAGATGGAACGGTTAAAGTACTTATTGAGGGTAGTTTTCGCGCGGATGTCTTGGACGTTGAAGAAAACGCGGCTGGCTATACCCAGGCATATTTGATGCCCCGGGAAAGCGAGCCGTTGACCTCTCGTGAGCAAGAAGCGCTGGTGAGGGTGCTGCTCAACCAGTTCGAACAGTACGTTAAGTTATCTAAAAAAGTCCCCAATGAAGTATTGAATTCGCTGTCAGGGATTGAGGATCCAAGCCGCTTGGTAGATACCATCTGTGCACACTTATCGCTCAAAATTGGTGATAAGCAAGAGCTATTGGAGATGGATCGGGTGCGTGATCGTATAGAGCATTTGATGGCTCTGATCGAATCTGAAATTGATCTGCTTCAAGTGGAGAAGCGCATCCGCTCTCGAGTGAAAGAGCAGATGGAAAAGACCCAGCGCGAGTACTATCTCAACGAACAGATGAAGGCCATCCAGAAAGAGATGGGGGACCTTGATAATGTACCTAATGAGGCTGAGAAGTACGAGAAGGCGATTAAAGAATCAGGCATGCCCAAAGACGCCTCTGACAAAGCCACTCAAGAGCTTAATAAATTAAAAATGATGGCTTCTAATTCTGCAGAAGCCACCGTTGTGCGTTCTTATCTAGACTGGTTAGTAGCGGTGCCGTGGAAAAAGCGCACCCGCGTTAAGCATGATCTGGTAAAAGCTCAGCAGGTGTTGGATGAGGATCATTACGGTTTAGAAGAGGTCAAAGCGCGGATTCTCGAGTATCTCGCTGTACAGAAGCGTGTGCGTAAGATGAAGGGGCCTGTACTATGCTTGGTTGGCCCGCCAGGGGTGGGTAAGACCTCGCTTGGTCAATCGATTGCCCGTGCCACCAACCGCAAATATGTGCGTTTGGCACTGGGCGGCGTACGCGATGAGTCAGAAATTCGTGGGCATCGGCGTACGTATATTGGTTCGCTGCCTGGTAAATTGATGCAGCGTATGAGTCGTGCTGGTGTCAAAAACCCACTTTTCCTATTAGACGAAGTCGATAAGTTAGGTATGGATCATCGTGGTGATCCTGCTTCTGCGCTGCTCGAAGTGCTGGATCCTGAGCAGAACAACAGCTTTAGTGATCATTATCTAGAGCTGGACTATGATCTTTCTGAGACACTGTTTATCTGCACGGCAAACTCGATGAATATTCCCAGTGCGCTGCTCGATCGCATGGAAATTATTCGTCTGCCGGGTTACACCGAAGATGAAAAACTGGCAATCGCAAAGCGCTATTTGTTGCCGAAGCAGTTAGAAGCTAACGGTTTGAAAGGCGATGAGCTGACGTTGGAAGACAGCGCGTTGTTAGAACTTATCCGCTATTACACCCGTGAAGCGGGTGTGCGCGAACTCGAACGACAAATTGCAAAGGTGTCGCGTAAAGTTCTGCGCGAACGGATTGAAAACGAAAATGACCCGCAGGCTAGCCAGGCGGGACAGAGCTTAACTGCTGAGCAGATTGAGCACTATGCTGGCGTGCGTCGCTATAGCTACGGCCTGGCTGAGCAAGAAGATCAAATCGGCCGAGTTACAGGCTTGGCTTGGACATCGGTGGGTGGTGAGCTGCTTAATATTGAGTCCGTTGTTACGCCCGGTAAAGGGCGAATCAACAAAACGGGCTCTCTTGGCGATGTGATGAAAGAGTCGGTAAGTGCTGCCCAGACAGTGGTTCGCGCTAGGGCCGAAGCTTATGGAATTGATCCCGATCGATTTGAGAAAGAGGATCTGCATATCCACGTGCCCGAAGGAGCTACGCCGAAGGATGGCCCCAGTGCCGGTATTGCGATGGTAACGGCGATTGTTTCCGCTTATACCCAGCGCGCAGTGCGCTGTGATGTTGCCATGACCGGTGAGGTTAATCTGCGCGGTGAAGTGTTGCCCATTGGTGGGTTGAAGGAGAAATTGCTGGCAGCTCGCCGCGGTGGTATAAAGACAGTGCTGATTCCTGAAGAAAACCGCCGTGATCTCAAGGAAGTACCAGATAATATCAAAGGTGCACTGGATATTCGTCCTGTACGTTGGATTGATGATGTCTTAGCCGTAGCGTTAGCTGATAAAGTAGAAAAAGGTGCGCAGTTAAAAAATACTGAAGCATCGTTTAACAGTGACGTCGTTGCTAGTACCCATTAAGCGGTTAAAGCTCTTTTTGATCTTTAACTTTACTTAATATTTTGGCCCGCTGTCTTGTGTGGCGGGTATTTCGAGGCATGGTTGCTCGACATGGGTTGCTTGACATAGCTTTAGAGGCATTGCTATAAAACGCAGCTATGCTTTGATAGTGATACCCATCGGTGCCATGCCGTTCAGAGCCATTTTTTTTGAAATAGTCAAGGGGTGAAGAGTGAATAAGTCCGAGCTGATTGAAGCCATTGCCGCATCTGCCGATATTCCTAAAGCAGCGGCAACCCGTGCATTGGATGCCATGGTAGAGTCTGTCACCGGTAGCCTGAAGAAAGGTGAAAGCGTATCGCTGGTAGGTTTTGGTACCTTCGCAATCAAAGAGCGTGCCGCTCGAACTGGTCGCAACCCTCAAACCGGTCAGCCGATCCAGATCAGTGCTGCAAAAGTACCCAGCTTCAAAGCAGGTAAAGCGCTGAAAGACGCCGTTAACTAATTTGGCAGCGTTTGTTGTAACCAATGGGCGCATCGCACTGGCGATGCGCCCATGTTATTTTCTGGCCCCTATTTGTTAAGATTTGGCGGGTCGATGTGTTTGGCTGTGACTATCTGAGGCTAGCATGCTGCAAAGTATTCGAGATGGCTCCAGGAGCTGGGGTGCCAAAATTATTATCGGTGTTATGGTCGCGGCCATGGCATTTTTCGGGATTGAGTCACTGTTCGGGCTTTTTGGTAGTGATCCGAATGAAGTGGCGAGCGTTAATGGCCAGCCAATTATGCGTCAGCAGGTTGAGCTAGAGGTGCAGCGAGCGCTCCGTTCAGGGCAGGTGCCACCAGAGCAAGAGCGCGCCTTGCGTAGCGATATGCTCGATCAGCTCATCACTCAGCAACTGCTATCTCAGTATGCTAAAGACGGTGGTTTTAGCGTTTCTGATGAGCAGTTAGATCAGATGATTGTCGGCCTGCCTGAGTTTCATGATCAGGATGGACGTTTCTCCGCTGACGTATTTCGTAATCGCTTAGCGGGTGCCGGCTATACGCCGATGTTGTTCCGCGATGAATTACGCGTTGATATCCAGCGCCAGCATTTGCAGCAGGGCCTCGCTTTTAGCGACTTTAGCCTACCTAATGAGCAGAGCCGCTTGGCAGAGCTACAGCGTCAGCAGCGTAATTTCCGCTATGTCGTATTAGATGGCTCAGATTTAGAAGCTGATATCGCCGTCAGCGAAGAGGCAATGCAGACTTATTACGACGCTAATCAAGCCCGCTTTGAACGGCCTGAGCAGGTACGCCTTGAGTACGTATTACTTGACCGTAGCGCGATGGCGCAAGAGAGTGAGGTCGATGAAGGCGCGCTACTGGATGCATGGCGCGAGCAAAATCGTGATGCTGACCGCCGCGTTTCGCACATCATGGTTACCTTTGGTGGTGAACGCTCCCGTGACGAGGCTCAGGCCTTAGCCGAAACCGCACGCGATGCACTGGATGGCGGTGAGTCTTTTGAGGAAGCCGCGTTACGCTACTCTGACGATACCGCCAGCGCTGAAGAGGGCGGTGATCTTGGGGTTATTAGCCGCGGTTTCTTTGGCGATGCGTTTGATGAGGCTGCCTTTGGCCTTGAGGAAGGTGGCATTTCTCAGCCTGTAGAGTTGGACGGTGCTTTCCATATTATCCAAGTAACGGATATCCAAGGCCCTTCGTTTGAAGAGCAGCGTAATGAGCTAGCGCGTGAAGTAGCCCTGCGTGATGTTGATAGTGATTTTAATCAGCAGGCTCAGAAGCTAATCGATGAAAGCTTTGCCGCGGATGACTTGCAAGGCGTTGCCGACCAGATTGGCTTAACGCTCAATGAAAGTGACTGGCTTGGCCGCGATGATCAAAGCGAGGGAGTGCTGTCTGAACCTGGCGTGATGTCGGCTGCTTTCAGTAGCGACGTACTGGAGGAAGGCTATAACAGCGAAGTGATTGAGCTCGATCCGGATCGGCGCATGGTGCTGCGGGTTGCCGAACAGCGCGATGCTACGCTGCTATCGCTTGATGATGTGCGAGAAGAGGTTGAGATTTCTGTAGCAGCCGAACAGCAGCAGCAGGCGTTACGAGAAGAAGCACAGGCGTTAATCACCCAGCTGAAAGGTAGCGGCCAAGCCGATATTGACTGGCTAGAGGCTGATAACGTTAGTCGCCAGGCCGATACCACGGTGCCTCAATCCATTGTGCAAGAAGCTTTCCGCATGAAGCACCCTGAAGAAGATCAGAGTGTCTATGCATCGGTTGAACTGCCGCAAGGCGTCGCCATTGTGGCGCTCGATAGCGTTAGCGATGGGGAAGTCGATGAGCAAATGCAGACGTTTGTCACCCAAATGTCTGAGCAGCTACGCGCTCAATCCGTTCTACAGGGGTTGATTGAGGATCTGCACAGCGATGCAGACATCGAGCGTTAAAATCGTATTGCCTGTTTGCAAAAAAAAGCCGATCTTCGTGATCGGCTTTTTTAGTGAAGCGACTCAATAATCAGGCGCTGGGCAGTTGGGCCAGTGTGAATTGGCGTAGCTGTGGCGTAGCTATGCCAGTGGTCTCAATAACGATATCCCAGCCATGCTGGGCATCCCAGTCGCCCAGCACATAGCGCTTGGCTGGAACGCCTTCCACCGTCACATCATGTACCAATGGGCGATGTGTGTGGCCGTGAATCATGGTGGCAACGCTGTAGCGCTCCATCAGCGACGTGACCTCTTGCTGCGTAACATCCATGATTGCCTCGGCCTTCGTTGCGTTGGCTTCCCCTGACTGCAAACGCAGACTTTTGGCTAGCTCCAAGCGCTGCTCTAAAGGCAGGGCAAGCATCTGTGTTTGCCACTCTGGATTACGCGACTGTGCTCGAAAAGCCATATAGGCCTGATCCATGGTGCACAGGCTATCGCCGTGCAGTAATACAACGGGGATGCCCTGAATTTCCACCTCGTGAACATCAGGCAGCAACGTTGCCTGGCAGGCCGCTACGAAGCGCTCACCCAGCAGGAAGTCGCGGTTACCGTGCATCAGATAGATGTGGGTGCCATCGTCACTCAGCTTACGTAAGCGCTGAATAACTTCTTGTGCAACCCGGCTGAGCGGATGGGCGGTAGCGTCAAGAAGGTCATCGCCAATCCAAGCATCAAATAAGTCACCCAGAATATATAGGGCATCGGCGCCAGAGGCGGTGTGTTCTAGGTAGTCATAAAACCCCTGATTAAGCTCAGGGGTATCGCTACTCAGATGCAGATCTGCAACAAGCAGTGTGCGCATAAAGCTCCCGGCCTTCGTTATTCAGCGTCTTTGACGTAGGCACGCTCAATAATGACATCTTCAGCAGGCACATCGGCGTGCATCCCGCGGCGAGTAGTCGCTACGTTTTTAATCTCGTTCACAACATCCATACCATCAACGACTTCACCAAATACCGCATAGCCCCAGCCTTGCAGGTTTTTGCCGCTATGATTTAGGAAGCTATTGTCGCCTACATTAATGAAAAACTGCGCAGTAGCAGAATTTGGGTCCTGGGTGCGAGCCATGGCCAGCGTGCCAACAGTGTTTTTCAAGCCATTGTCAGCTTCATTGTCAATGGCGTCACGGGTAGGTTTTTGCTCAAAGTTCTTATCAAAACCGCCGCCTTGAACCATGAATCCGTCGATTACCCGGTGAAACAACGTTTCGTCATAAAATCCGTCGCGGACGTATTGTTCAAAATTCGCCGCGCTAATCGGCGCTTTTTCATGGTTAAGAGCGATGGTGATGTCACCGTGGTTCGTCTGTAATACGATCATTGATAAATTCCTGTTCAATAAAGGCGTTCGCCTTGGCGCTGTGCATCGGCGTCACGTTATAATAGCTGTTTTGCCCTGCACCGCGAAGGCCCATAGTAGTATCCTATGTTTTTAAGGGATGTTTTTACGGGATGTTTTCACGGCATGCCTTCATTGCTTAGTACGCCATCCACCAGAGGTTATCAACACAATCATGACCAACGAGACCACCCCAGCGCCGAACTTCATTCGCAACCAAGTACGCGACGAAATCGAGGGCGGCCAGGTCACTAAAATCGTGACACGTTTCCCACCGGAGCCAAACGGCTTTTTGCATATCGGCCATGCGAAGTCGATCTGTTTAAACTTTGGGTTGGCGGAGCAGCTGGGTGGCGAGTGTCATTTACGTTTTGACGACACCAACCCGGCGAAAGAAGAGCAAGCCTACATTGATGCGATTAAAGAAGACGTCAGTTGGCTAGGCTTTGAGTGGGCAGGCCCCGTGCGTTTTGCTTCGGACTACTTTGATCAGCTTTACGCCTGGGCGCAGCACTTGATGCGTGAAGGCAAGGCCTATGTCGACGATCTTTCACCCGATGAAATTCGTGAGTACCGCGGCACGCTGACGTCGCCAGGCAAGCCTAGCCCTTATCGCGAGCGCAGCGCCGAAGAGAACCTGGATTTGCTAGCGCGCATGCGTGAAGGTGAGTTTGGTGAAAGTGAAAAAGTCGTGCGTGCAAAAATTGACATGGCGTCTCCTAATATCAATCTTCGCGACCCCATCCTTTATCGTATTCGTCACGCCAGCCATCACCAAACGGGCGATAAATGGAAAATTTATCCCTCCTACGATTTCACCCACGGCCAGTCGGATGCCATCGAAGGCATTACTCACTCAATCTGCACCTTGGAATTTGAAGATCACCGCCCCCTTTACGAGTGGTTTTTGAACAACCTGCCGGTGCCTGCCAAACCGCGCCAAATTGAGTTTTCCCGGCTAAATCTGGATTATACGCTTACCTCCAAGCGCAAGCTGAAGCTGCTGGTCGATGAAAACATTGTCAATGGCTGGGACGATCCGCGCATGCCGACTATTTCTGGCATGCGTCGTCGTGGCTACACGGCGGCGTCTATTCGAAAGTTCTGCGAGATGATTGGCGTTACTCGCGCTGATGGTGGCTTGGTTGATATTGCGATGCTAACCCACGCGATTCGCTCGGATCTTGAGGACAATGCACCGCGAGCCATGTGCGTATTGAAGCCGCTGAAAGTCGTGCTGACCAACGTTCCGGCAGACCACGAAGAAATGTACGAAGTGCCTGGGCACCCAGCGCGCGATGATATGCCGATGCGCAAGGTGCCGTTCACTCGGGAACTCTACATCGACCAAGAAGACTTCATGGAAGATGCGCCCAAAAAATTCTTCCGCCTGGCGCCAGGTAAAGAAGTCCGTTTGCGCAATAGCTATGTGATTCGCTGCGATGAGGTCATTAAAGACGCCGCCGGTGAGATTGCCGAGCTGCACTGTTCGGTTGATTTTGACACCCTGGGCAAAAACCCTGAAGGGCGTAAGGTTAAAGGTGTGATTCATTGGGTTAGCGCACCTCACGGCGTGCCGGTAGAAGTGCGTCTGTATGACAACCTGTTCACCATTGAGCAGCCTGATCGTGATAAAGATGTCGATTTCCTTGAGCACTTAAATCCTGAGTCTTTGGTGGTGTGTTACGCCATTGGAGAGCCTAGCCTTGCTGAAGCTACTCCTGAGTCACGCTTTCAATTTGAACGTGTCGGCTACTTCTGTGCTGATCGTCACGACACCACGCCGGAAAAACTCGTGTTTAACCGTACCGTGGGTCTGAAAGATAGCTGGGCTAAAATCAAGCAGAAGGGTTAAGGGCTGAGAAACATGGATAGGCATATGCATATTTACAATACGTTGACGCGACGCAAAGAACCTTTCACCCCGCTAGTGGCGGGAAAAGTGAGCATGTATGTTTGCGGCATGACGGTGTATGACTATTGCCACCTTGGGCATGCCCGAGTGATGGTCGCCTTTGATGTCATCACGCGCTATTTGCGTGAGCGTGGTTTCGAGGTCAACTACGTACGCAATATTACCGATATCGACGACAAAATCCTCAAGCGCGCTGATGAAAATGGTGAAAGCATCTCGGCACTGACTGAGCGTATGATCGCAGCCATGCACGAAGATGAGGCGCGTTTATTCGTCTTGCCGCCGAGTCACGAACCGCGCGCCACCGGGCATATTGGCGATATCGTGGCCATGATTGAAACGTTGATTGAAAAAGGTTATGCCTACGCGGCTGATAATGGAGATGTCTATTATCGGGTACGTAAATTTGCAAATTACGGCAAGCTTAACAACCGCCAGCTTGACGATATGCGCTCAGGTGCGCGGGTTGATATTGATGTCAACAAAGAGGACCCGCTCGATTTCGTCCTCTGGAAAGCGGCTAAACCGGGCGAGGCTCACTGGGCGTCGCCCTGGGGCAACGGTCGCCCTGGCTGGCATATTGAGTGCTCTGCGATGTCGACCTGCTGTTTGGGCGATACGTTTGATATTCATGGCGGCGGGCCGGATTTAACCTTTCCGCATCATGAAAATGAAATTGCCCAAAGCGAAGCGGCCACTGGCAAAACTTACGTTAATACTTGGATGCATGCTGGGGCAGTGCGTGTGAATCAAGAGAAGATGTCCAAGTCGCTGGGCAACTTCTTTACCATCCGCGACGTGTTGGCCGAACACGACCCCGAAGTAGTGCGTTTTCTGCTGGTGGCGAGCCATTATCGTAGCCCTATTAACTATTCAGTAGATTCACTGACGGAAGCAAGAAAATCACTGACTCGCTTATACACGGCGCTGCAGGATGTGGAAGTTAGCGTCGCAAATAGCACAGCGTCGACCTATCGTGAGCGTTTTACTCAGGTCATGGACGATGATTTCAACTCTCCAGAAGCGCTGGCCGTATTGTTTGAATTAGCGCGAGAACTCAATCGCGCCAAGCAGGAAAAGCCTGAAGAAGCGCCTCGCCTGGCCGCTGAGTTAAAGCAGCTTGGCGCTATTTTGGGGCTGCTTCAGCAAGTGCCACTAACCTTCTTGCAGGGCGCGCAGCTGGCTATGCCACTTAGCGAAAGCGAGATTGACGCTAAAATAGCGCAGCGCATAGCGGCCAAAGCGAATAAAGACTTTGCCCAGGCCGATGCAATCCGCGATGAGCTTGCAGCGCTAGGCATTATTCTTAAAGATGCTCGGGAAGGCACGTCTTGGATCTTTGAAGCGCCTTAGCGTATATCCATTAAATGGCTTGGCTGAGATAGGCTCTGACTTAAACGCTAAGGGTCTTTTTATATTCAAGACGCTGAAGGCTCTTATACTCAAGGCGCTGAAGGCTCTTATACTGGATAAGAGCCTTAGTCGACAAAAGCCCACTGCAAAAGGAATTCCAAGATGCGCTTTTCTGCTAATTCTTTCATGGCTAATTGCTTCACTGTTAAGCCCTTGATCGGTGCCTGTGCCGTATCTTTGACGGCATTCTCTTACGCCAGCGCTAATGAGCCGGTGGTCGTCTCATCAAAAATCGATACGGAAGGTTCCGTGCTGGGTGAGCTGATTATTCAGACTCTTGAGCGCAATGACATTGCTACCGAAAACCGCTTGCAGCTAGGCGCTACCAGCGTGGTTCGTACAGCCTTAGAAGCTGGTGAAATTGATGTGTACCCAGAGTACACGGGGAACGGCGCCTTCTTCTTTGATATGACCGACAGCGGCGTGTGGAATGACGCTGACAAGGCGTATGAAACCGTTCGAGAACGCGATGCCGAGCAAGGCTTAGTGTGGTTACAGCCTGCTAGCGCTAACAACACCTGGGCAATGAGTATCCGTGAAGACGTCGCCACCGAGAATGATCTAGTAAGCCTCGATGATCTGGCCGCCTATTTAGCTGACGGTGGCGCGTTCAAATTTGCGGCTAGCGCTGAGTTTGTAGAATCAGCGCTAGCGCTTCCAGCGTTCCAGCAAGCCTATGGCTTTACATTGGGCGATGATCAGCTGCTGGTGCTTTCCGGAGGTAACACTGCCGCTACTATGCGCGCCGCAGCGCAGCAGACCAGCGGTGTTAACGGCGCTATGACGTATGGCACGGACGGCGGATTAAAAGCCTTGGGTTTAGTGGTTCTGGAAGATACCAAGGGCGTACAGCCCGTTTATCAACCTGCGCCCGTAGTACGTGAAAGTGTCCTGTCCGAGTATCCGGAAATGGAAGCGTTACTTAACGAAGTGTTCGTCACTCTCGACTTAGATACGCTGCAAACGCTTAATGCCGATGTGGCGGTTAACGGCTTATCGCCGGCCCAAGTGGCCAGTGACTATCTTGACACGCTGGATCAGTAGCGCCTGATCTCGTTAATCACTAGTCTTTGATGCTCAGGATGATTCATTAATGTCGCTACGGGATGCACTGCCGACCCCCCGCATCCACCGAGATGGGCTGAACCCTAATGCTGTGCTGATTAGCCTTAGCATTGTCATGCTGGCGGCATTCTGGACATTAGACATGGTGAGCATGGCCCCCAATCGAATTGTATTGGGAACCGGCTATAGTGCCCCGGCAGCGTTTGGCTGGCCCGGTGCACTGTTAGCCACGCTACTGTTCTGCGCCATTAGTTTTTTAGCGTGGCAGCCAAGTCAGCGCCACTACCAAGCGCTGCTAGCGGTGGTGGTTATGCTAATGGCCTTAATGCCGTTCGGATTAATAGTCAGCAGCTTTTTATTAATTGAGCCTGAACTTGCCCAGGCGCGTTTAGGCCTGGGAGCCGGGTACTGGGTGACGCTGTTCATACTGTTGCTGTGCTTGGTAGAGCTGCGTTTACGCCTAAACCTAACACGCCTATGGCCCACTCTGTTGCTCAGTGGCATTGCCTTAGTGTGGTGGCTGTGCGCCACGCTCTGGTTAGATAGTCTTGCTTTGGTGCAAGAGTTTAAAGCGCGTGATCAGCTGTTTATCCGTGCTGTTGGCCAGCATATGACGCTGGTGGGTATTGCCGTTAGCGTGAGCATTGTATTGGGGCTTGCGCTGGCGCTATTAATGCGCCGCTACGCACGGCTACAGAAAGTCGCCTTCACGGTACTCAATTTCCTTCAAACGATTCCTAGCATTGCACTGTTTGGCTTACTGCTGGCACCGCTTGCCTGGCTTGCCGTGAACGTGCCTTTTTTAGCCAAGCTTGGGGTTAGCGGTATTGGCACAACGCCTGCTTTAATCGCATTAATAGCCTACAGCCTGCTTCCCATGGTACGTAACACCTATACCGCGCTTGAAGAGGTTAGCCCTGTGACATTAGAGGCTGCCAAAGGTATGGGCATGCGTGCTAGCCAGCGATTTTGGCAGGTACGGCTGCCGCTGGCGCTACCGGTGCTGTTAGAGGGCGTTCGCATTACCACAGTTCAAGCTATTGGATTGACCGCCGTGGCGGCGCTGATTGGTGCAGGAGGCCTTGGCACCTTTATTTTTCAAGGTTTAGGTCAGGCGGCAATGGATATGGTTTTGCTTGGCGCATTGCCTATTTTAATGCTGGCTCTCGTAGTTGATGCAGGTTTGGGGGCGCTGGCTGAAGCGCTGAGCCCCGGGGGGACAAGATGATTGAGCTTGCGCACGTCTCTAAGCGATTTGGCAGTGAAATCGCGGTAAACGATATCTCGTTACGGATACCCAAAGGCAAGTTCTGCGCATTAGTCGGCACCTCCGGCTGCGGTAAATCGACGACGCTGCGTATGGTTAATCGCTTGATCGCGCATAGCGAGGGCGAAATCATCCTCGATGGAGCGTCGATCGAAACGTACGACCCGGTAAAACTACGCCGCCGGATTGGCTATGTTATTCAACATACGGGGTTATTTCCTCACTGGAGCGTGGCGCGCAATATTGGCCTGGTTCCGCGGTTGTTAAAGTGGCCATCAATAGACGTTCAGGCGCGTGTAGAAGAGCTGATGCAGTTGCTGGGCTTGCCGGTCGAAGAGTTCGGGCATAAATATCCCCACCAGCTTTCGGGTGGCCAAGCGCAGCGGGTAGGCGTTGCGCGCGCACTCGCTGCCAATCCCGATATTATGCTGATGGACGAACCCTTTGGCGCGCTTGATCCTATCACCCGTGAAAAACTGCAGGATGAACTAGCAAAACTGCAGGCGCGAATGCACAAAACCATTGTGTTCGTGACTCACGATATGGACGAAGCGCTAAAGCTAGCCGACCACTTGGTTGTCATGCGAGATGGGCGGATTGTCCAGCAGGGCTCACCCCTTGCGCTGTTAAAGCATCCCGCCGATCCTTTTGTTGAATCGCTGCTAGGCGGCCTTGAGCGGGGCTTGAAACAAGCGGCACTAACGCGGGTTAAAGACCACATGAACTCGCTGGGTTCAGCGCTGCCTGCCCAGTCACGTATTCCCGCGGACTTTTCACTGCGCCAGGCGCTATCTATGATGCTACGCGACCATAGCGATCGGCTAACCGTTGTCGATCAGCATGATGTACCTGTCGGCGAGCTTTCGTTACGCAAAATTGTAAAAGAAGCCCATCTGGACAAAGGCAGTTCGCGTGAGTAATTCGCTATGGCGATGGCCGCTGCTGTGGATCTCGCTACTGCTTATCAGCGTTGTGGGAATGTCTGCTGCTGAGCCACTTTTTCACTGGGTAGAACCCGATGCTCGGCAGGTGATTTACAGTCGCGCCGATTTTTATGTGCTACTCGGACGCCATCTTTTTGTTGTCGGCATCGCGGCGCTGGTGACGATTAGCGTTGGTGTCTCAGCGGGGATTGCCGTCACCCGCAAGCGGGGGAGCGACTTTCTCCCTTTGGTAGGCCAGGTAGCATCATTGGGCCAAACCTTTCCGCCGGTGGCCGTCTTAGCGCTGGCAGTGCCGGTACTGGGCTTTGGTACGCTGCCTATCATTGTGGCGTTAATGCTTTACGGGCTGCTTCCCATTGTGCGTAACACTCTTACGGGGCTGCAAGAAGTTGATGCTGAGCTTATAACCGCGGCTCATGCAATGGGCATGACGCCGTTACAAATATTACGCCAAGTAGAGCTGCCTTTAGCGGCCCCAGTTATATTGGCAGGCATCCGCACGTCGGTGACGATTAATATCGCCACGGCCGCACTAGGCGCGACCGTCGGGGCCAGCAACCTGGGCGACCCCATTATTTCCGGCATCGTTAATGGCAATATGGCCTATGTCGTTCAGGGGGCACTGACGATTGCGTTATTGGCGTTATCGGTCGATAGTCTGTTTGAAGTGCTGCAACGCCAGCTGCGTTCTCGTCTCTCTGCGTCTTAAGTAGCATCCCTAAAATCCTTGTGCTGCGTTACTGTCGCAGTAGTTGTGTTGGCCAATGGCAGATAAATCCACTGGCATGAATGGTCTTAACCAGCAACACTGCCCTCATAAGGGGTAAAACAAGGACAATATTCATGACAAAGTACGTACACCAGCCGGATTTTATGACCGGTGATGAGCTTTCGATACCCACGTTTAGCCTGCTTGATCCCGAAGGTGATCTTTACCCAGGTGCCGTAGAGCCCGCCCTTGAACGTGACCACGCTCGGCGTATTTATCAAGCGATGCTCGCTACGCGTATTTTAGACGAGCGGATGCTGGCGGCTCAGCGCCAAGGGCGTCTCAGCTTCTATATGCAGTGCACCGGGGAGGAAGCGGCCGTTGTGGGAGCCGCTGCGGCTCTTAATGATGCCGATATGATCATGGCACAGTACCGTGAGCAGGGCGCCTTGATGTATCGCGGCTTCTCAATTGACGAGTTTATGAATCAGCTCTTCGGCAATGACCTGGATTACGGCAAGGGTCGGCAAATGCCAATTCACTATGGGTCGCGTAAGCTTCACTACATGACCATCTCGTCGCCTTTAGCGACACAAATCCCACAGGCAACGGGCTATGCGTATGGGCAAAAGCTCGCGGGTAACGGTCACTGCACGCTAACCTTCTTTGGCGAAGGTGCCGCATCAGAAGGTGATTTCCACGCCGCGTTAAATATGGCGTCGGTGCACCAGGTCCCGGTTATTTTCTTCTGTCGTAATAACGGCTATGCCATTTCAACACCTGCCGTTGAGCAGTTTGCGGCTGACGGCATTGCACCGCGTGCCTTTGGCTACCATATGCACGTTATTCGCGTTGACGGTAACGATGTGCTGGCCGTCTATGAAGCGACCCGTCAGGCACGCAAAATCGCCGTGGAGCGCAACCAGCCGGTACTGATTGAAGCGATGAGCTATCGCCTGGCGGCACACTCATCCTCTGATGACCCTTCTGGCTATCGTTCTAAAGACGAAGAAGAGCTGTGGCGCGCCAAAGATCCGGTGCTACGGCTTCACAAATGGCTTTTGAAAAAGCAGTGGTGGAGCGAAGAAGAAGAGACCGCTCAGCAAGAAACACTGCGTCGTGAAGTACTGGAAACCATGAAGCGCGCTGAAAAACGCTCATCCCCGCCCCTTGAGAGTTTAATCAGTGATGTATATGCCGACATTACCCCCGAGCTGCAGCGTCAATTTGATCAGCTTAAGCGGCATATTCGTCGTTATCCGGATGCCTATCCTCGTGGCGCCAAGTCGCTAGATTTGGGCGTCGGCTCAGGCACTGATTCTCAGGGAGAGGCGTAACATGGCCACAATGAATATGCTCCAGGCGATCAATAACGCTCTGGATATCGCCATGGCAGAAGATGAAAAAGTCATTTGTTTTGGCGAAGATGTGGGTATTTTTGGCGGGGTGTTTCGTGCCACTAGTCATCTGCAGGAGAAGTATGGCAAATCGCGCTGCTTTAATACGCCGCTGGTTGAGCAGGGCATTATCGGGTTTGCCAATGGCTTGGCAGCCCAAGGCTCGGTGCCCGTAGCGGAAATTCAATTTGCCGACTACATTTTTCCGGCATTCGATCAAATCGTCAATGAAACTGCCAAATTCCGTTACCGTTCAGGTGACCTATTCAACGTCGGTGGGCTGACCATTCGCACTCCATACGGTGGCGGTATTGCGGGGGGGCTCTATCACTCCCAGTCGCCAGAAGCCTATTTTACCCATACGCCAGGTTTAAAAGTGGTGGTGCCGCGTAATCCTTATCAGGCCAAAGGATTGCTGCTGGCTGCTATTCGTGACCCGGACCCAGTGCTTTTTCTGGAACCCAAACGTCTCTATCGCGCCGCGGTAGGCGAAGTGCCCGAAGAGGACTTTCAGCTGCCCATTGGTGAAGCTGAAGTAATCAAAGAAGGTACGGATATCACTGTGGTCGGCTGGGGCGCGCAGATGGAAGTTATTAGTAAAGCCGTTGAATTGGCCGAAGAGCAGGGGATCACCTGTGACGTCATTGACCTGCGCACGCTGCTGCCTTGGGATGCCGATACGGTTGTGGAGTCGGTGCTTAAAACAGGCCGCCTAGTCGTGAGCCATGAGGCGCCGTTAACTGGCGGCTTCGCCGGTGAAATTGCTGCCACCATTCAAGAACGTTGTTTTCTCTACCTTGAATCGCCCATCGCCCGGGTGACAGGGCTTGATACGCCTTTTCCGCTGGTATTGGAAAAAGAGTACATGCCTGATCACCTGAAAATCTTTGAAGCGATTCGCGAAAGCGTTAACTTTTAGCGGCTGAAAGCGCCTAAAAACGCATGGGGAGAATAACAATGAGTGATTTTTTACTACCTGATATTGGCGAAGGCATTGTCGAGTGTGAAGTCGTCGAGTGGCACGTTGCTGAAGGTGACGTCATCGCTGAAGATCAGCCGATCGTTGAAGTCATGACCGATAAGGCACTGGTTGAAATCACCGCGCCTGAGGCGGGTATTGTTACCAAGCTTTACGTTCCTCAAGGCCAAATTGCTAAAGTGCACGCGCCGCTTTATGCCTACCAAATTGACGCTAAGCATGAGCCCGCTGGCTCTGTAACCTCGTCGGTAGCCGACCAATCCGGCACTGATGAAATGCCGGTAGAGCTACCTGAACATGGTTCAGACTTGTCGACGGACACGGCCGCTCACAAGTCCGGCGGCGAGTACGCGGGTGGCTATAAAGTCCCTGCAAGCCCTGCCGTTAGGCGCTTAGTGCGTGAGCACTCCCTAAAGCTTGCGGACATTGCGAGCAGCGGCAAAGATGGCCGAGTGCTAAAAGAGGACGTGCTGGCGCATTTAGACCAAGCGTCGCCAACTACTGCCTCTGCTAACGCGGCATCGAGCCAATCGGCGCTAGCAATGCCCGGCAACGGCACCGAGCCCAGGGTCGAGCCGTTACGCGGCATACGGGCCGTCATGGCGAAACGTATGGTGGAGGCGGCCAGCACTATTCCGCATTTCCATTATGGCGAAGAGATTGATGTTACCGCGCTACTATCGTTAAGGGAGCGCTTAAAACCGCTGGCAGAGGCTCAGGGCGAGCGGCTAACGTTAATGCCGTTCTTTATGAAAGCGATGGCGCTGGCGGTTGCTGAAACGCCTATTCTCAATGCGCAGTTAAATACGGCGGGCAATGAACTGCATTACTACCCACAGTGCAATATCGGTATGGCGGTGGATAGTAAAGCGGGCTTGATGGTGCCCAACGTTAAACGCGTTGAGCGGCTAACCTTGCTGGAAATAGCCCGTGAAGTAGGCCGGTTAACGACGTCAGCCCGCGAGGGGAGAGTCGATCAAGCCGACCTGAAGGGTGGCACCATTAGCATCTCGAACATCGGCGCTTTAGGTGGTACCTACGCCTCACCGATTATCAATGCACCGGAAGCCGCCATTGTTGCTATTGGCAAAACCCAGTGGCTGCCGCGTTTTGATGAAAGCGGCGCGGTTGTGCGTCGTGCCATCATGACCATTACCTGGGCAGGTGATCATCGCTTTATCGATGGCGGGACGATCGCGCGCTTTTGTAATACTTGGAAGGGGTTTCTGGAAACGCCGGACGCCATGCTGCTCCATTTGGCGTAACGTTGATGTCTCAGGCACCGCTTCAGCAGTTTTATATACCCGAAGAGCAGTCGGTATATCTGCTGAGTCACCACGATGCCCGTAAGCTTAAAGACTGGGTGGCGCTGTGCCAAGCGCAGCTCACTCAGTTAGGTTACCAAGGCATTGAGTTAATTGGTAAAGGGGCTTACGGCTTCGTATTTGGCGGTAGCGCCACGCGGCAGGGTGCTACCGCTCATTACGTATTTAAGTTTTCACGCATCACCTTGCCAACCCATCTGCAAGAGCGCCTTGAAGAAGAGGCGTTTATGCTTGATCAGGTCTCGCATCCGCGAATCCCCGGCTTGATTACCTATCAGCGCTCCCGCGGCCAGTCTATTCTGGTGATGAAGCGTGCACCCGGCTGGAATTTAGAGCAGATCTCGCTTAAGCAGGGGCGTCTCTCTGCGCGCTTGATCGTGCGCATTGCCGCTCAGTTGGCCGATATTGTTATGGCTCTGCGGCGGGAATCTGGGCCTAAGTCTCGGGCGGTGGTTCATGGTGATATCAAACCCTCCAATTTGGTGTATGACCCTGAGCACGAATCGATTGCGCTAATCGACTGGGGCTCATCGGTGTTTGCTCAGCTAGATGCCGAGCTGCAGTTTGTTGGCGCCAACGTGATGGAGCTAATGTCGGACAATCTGCAGCAAACCAATGCCCGCCTAGGAGATGTTTACTTTATCGGAGAGGAGCAGTTGAACGGGGCGCTCTCATCGCCGCGGTTTGATGAGCAGGGTGTTGCGGGCACTCTGTATGCTCTTGCTTCTGCTCAGTCCTGCCGCTTTGGCCACCGGGCTATTCCTGCCTGCTCGCTGGGCTTACCTATGGAGTTTGCGCGTACTTTGGACGGCATGTTGGATCCGGATGCTTACGTTCGGCGTAAAGCCGGCGACTATTTTTTACATCATATGGCGCGAATGGCCAGAATAGTGATGATCGATCTGCCCACATCTCTCGATGTGCCGCTGGTACCTGTTTGGGGCCGCCCGGCTCAGCAGGAAATTGATACCGTTGTGTATAGCTCACGCAAAGCTTTTCTACGCGAAGCCAATGCCCAAGAAACCCTTAATGACGTCAATGATGTACAGCTGGATCGCTATTACAAGCAGTTTATGCAAGGCATGGGCGAGACTGAAAAGGCATTTTTGGCCTCGGTAAGCCGCTTGGGCAAATACCCGGTAGTGGGTGGTTTGGCGGTGCGCTGGGAGCGGGAAGGGGTATATATCGACTCTTCGCTAAACCTTCACGACCCGGCACTCAAGCCTGCCTTTATAGAAGCAGTCAATAACATGGTGCACTTGGCTCGAGCCATTCATCGCCAGGGGGTATTTAAAAGTTGCCTGTTTAATGCTCGCCAGACCCTGCACTTAGAGCGTGCTTCAGCAGATGACGTATTTGTCCGCGAATCAACGATGACCATCAGCTATGAGCTAAGTGCGATGCCAGAGCTTGAAGACCGTACGCGCCAGCACAGCTATTTTGAAGACGGTCCTGACCCTGAAGAGCTACTGGTGCTGCCTGCCTCAATAATGCGAGTGCTGCAGCAGCTCAACGATATTCACCACACCGGTATGATTATTTTTGAAGCACTGCCTCAGCACCTCAAAATCCACAGTTACTACCGGTTACTAGACCCTGGTAAAGAGCGTGAGTTTGGCACGCTACTGGACAACATTCTGGCATCGGTTAGCGAAATTGAAGGCCTGGGAGTATCTGGGTTTATGAAAATGCCCTATAAAGACACCCGCTATTTTACTCACCTTGAGAAGCAGCCTGAGCGCTTTTATCCTCGCGACCCGCGGGAATATGTCAAGAAACAGGCAACGCAGTAACGGCCAGGCATTAGTGGCTGTGCGCATTAGCAATTACGTCTGACTGCTGTGCCAACCAGGCTGCCAACTGCTCTGTCAGCTCATCGCTGGCAAGGCCAAAGGCATCCACCACATCAGTAATGTCAACGCTGGTAGCTTGCGCGCTGGCGCTAAAGTCCATGGCAGCCAGAGGCGTTCGGTTTTGAGTGCCTAGCAGTTGCACGTCAAGCTGCACCTTCACCGTCGGTGGCTGGGTAACATAGTCGCTTTGGAAATGGCGAAGCTCGCTGAGTAGCAGCAAGTCATGCGGTAATCGATCACTGCCTACGCCAGCAAACAGCTGGCTCTGCTGTAGCCCATCTATCAAACGCGCCTGCAGCAGCTCAGGCGTATCTTCGTGCCAGCGGGCATCTTCATAAACATTGACAATAGCGCGCTCGGGATAGACCACAATCCGGTTGCTGCTCAATAAATAACCCGCTTCCGGTGCCGCAATACCAAGACGCTGGTTAGCTAGCGGCGCATGAGAAGCGGCGACAGCTATAGGGGCCGCGGGCAAACGATAAAGCGTTGCAGGTTCACTTTCGGGCAGTATTGAACAGCCGCTGGTGAATAGCAGCGCGGTGCTAACTAAGATGAACGCCGTGTGCCGATAGTTCATGGGCGGAACTCCTTTATCTGATCTCGGCCCAGAAGGAAGTCCGTCGGGCTGTCTTCTAACTGACGTGTAATACGGTCAAGGGTATTCAGCGTAGAGCGAAGCGACGAGAGCGCCGGCGCAATATCTTGTGCGCCTTGCAGGCTGCCTTCAATGGCGCCAGCATTGGTCTCTACTAATTGTTCGACGCGCTGTGCCGCGCTGGCCACATCGCGGCTGGCGTCGGCGGCGCTTTGCATCACTAATCGGCCATCTTCGCGTAGTAGCTGCGTGGCTTCTTGGCTAAGTGCATCGATGCTTTCAAGGGTCGTGGTCGCTTGCCGAGACACATCACTGAACAGCGCCATGTTTTCGTCCAGAGCACTCTGCTGATTCGCGATCATTTCAGTGATTCGGGCGATGTTGTTGAGAATCGTGCCTGCCTGTTCACGGTTGTTATCATCAAACAGGTCGTTAACGCTTTTTAGAATGGCGTTAATGTTCTCGATCATATCCTCACCTTCATCGAACAGTGTTGCGATGGGGGAAGGGTCTGACTGAATGAAGGGAGCATCGGCATCAGTTTGATCAATCAGCCGTTGGCTTTCCGGCGTGCCGCCGTAAAGCTGTACCGACATGCTTCCGGTAATGCTCGCAAACGCAAGCTTCGCTCGCGTGTCGGTTTTTATCGGCGTGTCTTCGTACACCCGGATATTGGCAACCACTTGGCGCGGGTCAGCAGGGTCTAGCGTAAGCTCGGTGACATCGCCTACTTCGATGCCGTTATACTGTACCGTGCTGCCAATGGATAAACCGCTAACGCTACGTTCAAATAAAATGCGATAAGGCTGGTAGTCACGTTGCCCGGATGCATAGCTCATCCATAGTGCAAACAGCAGCGCTGCGGCCACGGTCGCCAGTGTGAAAAAACCAATTAAAACGTGGTGCGCGCGCGTTTCCATGTGCTGTCACTCCGGGCTGTCTGTAGTAGGCGAAGACGCGGTATGAGCATGTTGTGCGGCTCGACCACGTGGCCCGTGAAAATAGTC
The DNA here is from genome assembly GCF_052376475.1 of Halomonas sp. AOP5-B2-8. Lineage (NCBI taxonomy): Bacteria > Pseudomonadati > Pseudomonadota > Gammaproteobacteria > Oceanospirillales > Halomonadaceae > Halomonas > Halomonas sp. AOP5-B2-8. Next base: position 44,776 of record NZ_JBQSVS010000003.1, read on the forward strand.
TTGCACCCATTCATCGTCCGTTTGCGCTACTTTATCGATGGTATCTACCACCAGCACACGTTTTTGCGACAGCACGGCAACTCGATCACAGACGGCGTACAGTGTATCCAAGTCATGGGTAACCAAAAACACACTGAAACCTAACGCATTGCGAAGTGTTACCAGCAGTTGATCGAACGAGGCAGCGCCGATGGGGTCAAGCCCGGCCGTCGGTTCATCGAGAAATAAAATGTCGGGATCAAGTGCTAAGGCACGGGCTAGGGCGGCACGCTTTATCATGCCTCCTGATAGTGATTCGGGAAATTGCAGCGCTGCCTCAGGCGGTAAACCGACAAGTGAGAGCTTCACTCTGGCGAGATGCTCTGCATCTTCACGTGGTAGCTTGGCGTGTTCAATTAGCGCCAGCGCAATATTCTCTTGCAAGTTTAGTGAGCTAAAAAGCGCCCCTTGTTGAAAAAGCACGCCAAAGCGCCGCTCTATTCTACTGCGTTCTGTTTCACCAAGTTCATGAAGTGCCGTGCCAAGCACTTTGATCGTGCCCTCATTGGGTCGCCTCAATCCTACAATGCTGCGCAAAAGCACTGATTTACCGGTACCAGAACCGCCCACCACGCCGAGAATTTCTCCACGCTCAAGCGTTAAGTCCAAGTGATCATGAACAATGTGAGAGCCAAAGCGGTTGACGAGCCCAGTTACGTTAATCACCGAGCGGTCTTTGTCCTGTTTCGGTACGTCTGAGTGCATCACCAGCCCATCTCCATAAAGAATAGCGCGGCCAGTGCATCAATCAGAATCACCATGAAAATCGACTGCACTACGCTAGACGTCGTATGTGCGCCCACCGACTGGGCACTGCCGCTAACCTTAAAGCCCTCTAGGCAGCCGATAACGGCAATTACAAAGGCAAATATCGGTGCCTTGCTAAGGCCAACTAAAAAGTGCACCACGGACACATCTTTTTGCAGCGTGCTCATAAATTGCGTCAGCGAAATATCCAGTGACAGTGTCGCTACCATGGCACCACCGGCTAAGCCGCTGAGCATACCCACAAACGCCAATATTGGTAGGCTGATTAACATGGCCATCACTCGGGGAATCACCAAAAGCTCAATGGGGTCTAGCCCCTGTGCTTGAAGGGCATCAATTTCCTCGTTGGATTTCATGGCGCCAATTTGGGCGGTAAAGGCGCTGGCGGTTCGTCCCGCTAAGAGTATTGCAGCAAGCAAAACGCCAAATTCACGTAAGAATGAGAACGCGACAAGATCGATGGTATAGACCGTGGCGCCAAAATCTGCCAACACGGTCGCGCCAAGAAACGCCACCACGGCACCGACCATGAAGGTTAATAACGCAACAATAGGCACGGCGTTAAGGCCGCTTTGCTGAATATGGGCAACCGTCGCCGTTAATCGCCAGCGACGTGGCCGCAACAGTAGATGACATAGCGTGGCCACCACAAGGCCAATAAACGCCAGTAGCTGGCGCTGCTGCGACCACAGCGCCACCATGTGCTGTCCAACGCTTGCAAGCGCCTGGCTGATGCGTGAATAAGAGGGGGGCTCAACGTCAAGCGGCGCGTCCATAGCTTCAGCAATACGAATGAGCAGCGCCTGCTGCTCTTTTGGCAGTTCATCTGCCCATTGCGCAACCGTGCGCGATTTCTCAATGCCGATAAGCTCAACAATCAGGGTCGCACCGGCTGTATCTAGCCGAGTAATAGCCTTTAATGAAATGTGCTCCTGTGACTTTTTACCAATCTCACTTCGAGCAATCGCTGATTTGATAGAGCGGTAATTGGCAAGCGTCCATTCGCCCTGTAGCGCCCGTGCTTGATCATCACCTGCTATCCACTCGCTTGGCATCCCCACTCCTTGGCGCTCATTATGTTAATGCGCTTCTTTAGAAGGCTATGATGCATTCAAACGAGCGTTAGTTAAAGCCTCTCGCGTTGCCTCTATCGCGCAGAGCGGGATCTAGGCGCTAGCTCTTGCTTAATGTAGGCGGCCACTTCTTTTAAGCGCGGGCCTAAGTTATTCACCAGCCGATCATGATCAAGACGCAGGCTCGAGCCGCCGCAGTTAATGGCCATTACCTCCGCGCCATCTTCTAATATTAGCGGCATAGCGACTGCGCTAATATCGCGCTGCCAATCCTGCTCGGAAAGACAAAAGCCGTATCTTTCAAAATCTTGCATGCTCTGCTGAATGCCCGCTTGATAGCGTGGCCATTCGCTGCCATACGCTTCGGCCAGTTCCTGGAGAACCTGCTGGCGACGCTCTTCTGACAGGCCACACAGCCAGGCGCGACCAATGGCGGAGGTGGCGATGGGTAGTCGGGAGCCTGTATCTAGACGAATAATAAGCGGGCCGTGGCCGTGGCAGGTTTCCAAATACACCATATCGCTTCGGTCCGCGCCGCCCAGGCTAACGTTGCAGTCGGTAGCATCGGCAAATTTTTGCAGATGTGGGCGGGCAATTTCGCGAATGCCCATATTAGCCAGAAAACGGTAGCCCAGCGCCAATACGCCGGGGCCGAGTCGATATTTCTCCAAATGAGTGTTGTGCTGAAGATAGCCCAGCTGAGTAAGCGTATAGGTTAAACGTGAAACGGTAGGGCGCGGGATATTGGTACGGTTTGAGAGTTCGGCATTGCCTAAATACTCTTCTCCAGCGCCAAAGGCGCGCAGCAGCTCTAAGCCGCGCGCAAGCGCGGTGACAAAGTTACGATCTTTTCCAGACAGTTGCAGGTCGTCGGCATCAGTGTCAAAGGGTTGCATGCAGTGTCCCAACAATAGGTGGCTTATTGTGCCCAGTATCGCATATCTATTTAGGCACATCTTTGCAGCCAGTCAGCGAAAAGCTGGCCGTTATAAAACTATCTCAGCCATCAAGGCGTTCAATGATCGTCGCGATACCTTGGCCAACGCCAATGCACATCGTCACCAGCGCATAGCGCCCGCCGTTGGCTTCTAGTTGACGCAGGGCTGTGAGCGCCAAGCGCGTGCCTGATGCGCCTAGCGGGTGGCCGATAGCAATCGCGCCGCCGTTAGCATTTAAACGTGGGTCGTCGGCGGAAAGCCCTAGCTGCTGAACGCAGCCAAGTACCTGAACGGCAAACGCCTCGTTAATTTCAATAACATCCATCTGCTTTAGGGTCAGGCCTGCGCGAGCCAGAGCTTTTTGCGAGGCAGGTACCGGCCCTAGCCCCATCACGCGTGGCGCAACGCCAGCAACGGCGCTTGATACAATCCGCGCGCGTGGGCGCAAACCTACGTTTTGGCCAGCCGCCTTGGTACCCACAATCATTGCCGCGGCGCCATCGTTCAGCCCCGAGGCATTGCCAGCCGTCACGACACCGCCTTCAAACAGAGCAGCTAGATTGCCCAGCTTGTCTGCGGTGCTTTGTGGGCGAGGGTGTTCGTCTTTATCTACCAGCAGAGGCGGTTGTTTACGACCTTGGGAAACCTCAACGCCAACGATTTCGTCATCGTAAAAACCTGCTGCCAGTGCTTGGGCATAGCGTGCCTGGGATCGGGCTGCAAAGGCATCGCTGGCGTCACGATCAATATGTAGGTCGTGGGCAATATTGTCAGCGGTTTCGGGCATGCTGTGACTGCCATACTCTTTGCCAATCCATGGATTGGGGAAGCGAGAGCCGATCACCGTGTCGTACATAGGCTGAGTGCGTGCATAGGCGGTATCCGCTTTGCCTAAAACGTAGGGCGCTCGAGACATGGACTCTACGCCGCCGGCCAGAAACAGCTCACCCTCACCTAGCCGCGCTGCGCGTGCAGCGTCCATGATGGCCGCTAAGCCACTGCCGCAAAGCCGGTTGACGGTTTGCCCCGCTACTTCGACAGGCAAACCGGCCAAGAGGCCAGCGTGGCGTGCTACGTTGCGCGAATCTTCACCGGCCTGGTTGGTGCAGCCCGCTAACACTTCTTCATAGCTCTCGGGTGCGAAAGGGTTGCGCTCCACCAGTGATTTCAATGCCAATCCCAGTAATTCGTCAGGACGAACGGTGGCTAAACTGCCGCCGTGTCGGCCAAAAGGGGTGCGTAAACCGTCATAAATATAGGCGTCTTGCATAGTGATGCTCCTTGTTTTTGATATGAGCCAACTACGCCGCGGTGAGCGACATGTTAAGCGCAGCGCGGCGGCGCAGCCACGGGCTAGGGCGATAGCGTGGGTCACCGGTGGCATCACATAGATTTGTGAGTATGGTCATAATGCGAGCAGCGCCGTAGTGGTCACCCATACGCAGCGGCCCGAAGGGGTAGCCTAAGCCCAGCTCAACAGCGCGATCGATAGTGGTCGGGGCCGCCACACCCTGCTGGGCAATGTCGGCACCCACGTTGACGATGCAGGCAATTACACGCTGAAGAACAAAGCCGTTACTGTCCTGAAGAACGCTCACAGGCGTGCCGTCGTGATTGAGTAAACTAGACGCCGCTTGAAGATAGGCAATTTGAGTTATCGGTGTGGCCATCAGGCTGCGGCGATTATTGAGCCCGGCTAGCATATCGACCGCGACGCACTGCTGGGCTTCTAGCCCCTGGCGGAGTGCACAGGTGGTGGTATCTTCACCAAACGGCGTTAGCAGGCATAGTGCTTTCGCTGTGGGCTGCGCCCCGGCTTCCAACGGCCAGCCAGCCGCGGTAACTAATTCGGTGAGCGCCGCTGCGCTTTGTGGGTCGTCCTGGCTGATCCACACAGGGCAAGGTGGCACAGACTCAATAGTGGGCTCGTCAGGCAGTTGCTGCTTGCCATCTACGTAGCGATAAAAGCCTTCGCCCGTTTTACGACCCAGTAAGCCTGCGGCCAAGCGTTGCCGCGTTAATGGCGAAGGGCGAAAGCGCGTTTCTTCGTAGTACTGATGGTATATCGATTCCATCACTGCATGGGAGACGTCTAGTCCAGTGAGATCAAGCAGCGTAAACGGGCCCATCCGGAAGCCGCCCTGGTCGACCATAATACGGTCAATGGTCGCCGGGTCTGTGACGGTTTCACCAAGAATTCGCAGCGCTTCGGTGCCGAAGGCGCGGCCGGCATGGTTTACCAGAAACCCCGGCGTATCGGTTGTTTGGGCCGTGAAGTGGCCCATGGCTTTACCTAAGGCATTGACTCTTTTGGTCACGTCTTCGCCCGTGCGCAGGCCTGGGATGACCTCGGCAATTTTCATCAGCGGAACGGGGTTGAAAAAGTGAAAGCCGATGACCCGCTCGGGTTGCTGGCAGGTCGCGGCAATGGCCGTTACCGATAGCGATGAGGTGTTAGTCGCTAACACTGTCTGCAGGCTAACGATTGCTTCTAAATCGCGAAACAGCCCCTGTTTGGCTTCCAGTTTTTCGACAATAGCCTCGACGACAATATCGCAGGGGGCGAGATCGGCAAGTTCATGTGCTTCAATCAATCGCTCACTGTATTGCTGTGCTTGATCGGTGCTGATGCGCTGCTTTTCAGTGTTTCGCTGCCATAGGCCGTTGATAAATGCGTTGGCTTCTTTTACCGCCCCTTCTTTAACGTCGAATAGCATGACTTGAAGACCCGCCTGGGCCGCCAACTGAGCAATGCCACGGCCCATGGCGCCGGTGCCCACAATGCCAAGCGTGGTGAAGGGGGATACTATTGGTTCGCCAGACATACGCCAAATCCTCTCTGCCATTAGGTGCTTATTTTGCGATCAATCGTGCTTTTGTTTTGCATTGCAAAATAGTGTTTCAATTATTGACTGCTATCCTAGGCTATGCAAAAGTGCCTGACAAGCAATGTGGACACTAGTTTTGCATAGCGAAACTATTTGATTGTACATCTAATATCAGCATTAACGTCTAACGATAAAAAGCCATCTTTTGCCTCCTGGAGCCGTCATGATCCGCGATCCCGAATTGATTAATCAGCTTGTTGATACCATCGCTCGCTTTGTCCGTGAACGCCTAATTCCTAATGAAGCGCGGCTAGCTGAAGAGGACGCGGTTCCCGCAGAGATTCTAGCTGAAATGAAAGAAATGGGGCTTTTCGGGCTGTCTATTCCTGAAGAGTACGGCGGCCTGGGCCTGACGATGGAAGAAGAAGCCCTGGTGGCAATGGAAATTGGTAAAACGTCGCCAGCATTTCGTTCGGTGTTTGGTACCAATAACGGTATTGGTGCTCAAGGTATTTTGATTGATGGCACTGAAGAGCAAAAAGCCAAATACGTACCGCGCTTAGCCACCGGTGAAATTCTAAGTTCCTTCTGCCTGACCGAGCCCGACTCAGGCTCTGATGCTGCGAGCCTGCGTACCACCGCCGTGCGCGATGGCGATGACTATATTTTGAATGGTACCAAGCGCTACATAACAAACGGCCCAGAGGCCGATTTGTTTACGGTAATGGCGCGTACCGACCCTAATAATAAAGGCGCTGGCGGGATTTCTGCCTTTATTGTTGAAGGCGATACCCCAGGGTTAGTGCGCGGGCCTGCGGATAATAAGATGGGTCAAAAAGGCGCTCACACTTGCGATATTATTTTTGATAACTGCCGCGTGCCTGCTGACAATATTATTGGTGGAAAAGAGGGGCAGGGTTTTAAAACAGCGATGAAGGTACTCGACCGCGGTCGGCTGCATATTTCAGCAGTCTGCGTCGGTGTGGCTGATCGCTTAGTGGAAGAGTCACTGCGTTACACCATGGAGCGCAAACAGTTTGGCGCGGCGCTGTCCGAGCATCAGCTCATCCAAGCGATGCTGGCAGACAGCAAAACGGAAGCCTACGCAGGCAAGGCCATGGTAATGGACGCGGCAAGGCGCAAGGATGACGGTGAAAACGTCTCTACGCTGGCCTCTTGCTGTAAGCTGTTCTGTGCTGAAATGGTAGGTCGTGTTGCCGACCGCGCGGTGCAGGTTCATGGCGGCGCGGGCTATATGTCTGAGTATGCGGTGGAGCGTTTCTATCGCGATGTGCGGTTATTTCGTATTTATGAAGGCACGACGCAAATTCAGCAGCTGGTGATCGCTCGTAATATGGTGCGGGAGGCGTCCTAATGGCTTTGTCGGTTTCCTATCAAGCGCCAGATGAGGCCATTTTTGGACGTCTTGCTAGCGAGTTAATTGCAGAGCTTCCTGAGCGACTCAGTACCCGTGTGCTTGAAAATGCACGGCTTTTTGGCGATCAGCCTGCGATTGTGGATGGTCACGTCCGCTGGAATTATGCAGAGCTTGGCCAAGAGATCAACGCCGCCTGTGACTGGCTAACAGCGATGGGCATTCGCCCTGGCGATCGTATTATGACGGTGAGTGAAAACTGCCGGGCCCTCGTGGTACTGCTGCTGGCTGCCAGTGAGTTGAATGTATGGGTCGCCATCGTCAATTCGCGCCTTTCGGCCCAGGAGGTCGATCTTATTCAGGGCAACTGCCAGCCGCGGCGAGTTTTTTATACCTGTGATGCTTCGCCAGAGGCTTGCCAACACGCCGATCGACATGGTGCGGATCGCTATCAGCATCCTCAACTGGGCGGGCTGGCCATCTCATCGCTATATGAAAGCGAGCCAGAGCCGGTCAGCGCGAGCGGTGCCGAACAGGTGGCTGCAATGATTTACACTTCGGGCACCACCGGCACGCCCAAAGGAGTCATGCTGACGCATCGCGGGATACTTTATATCGCGTCGATTTCCGGTGGCATGCGCCATCTAAGCCACGGGCAGCGCGTGTACGGCGTGCTGCCGATTTCTCACGTTTTCGGTCTTGCCTCGGTGTGTATGGGGTCGCTGTACAACGGAGCCTGCCTCTACACCGTGCCGCGTTTTGATGCCGCTCAGCTGCTAATAGCGCTTAAGCAGGAGCGCATTACCGTTCTTCAAGGCGTGCCGGCGATGTATTCCCGCGCGCTAGAGTTTTTAAAGCGTGAACAGCGCCCGCTAGACGCTCCCGCGTTGATTTACATCTCCGCCGGTGGCTCTCCTCTGGATAGCGATACCAAAAAGCGTGTGGAAGCGGTCTTTGGTCAGACGCTGCACAATGGCTACGGCTTAACCGAAGCGAGCCCGACGATTAGCCAAACGCGTATAGATGATAGCCACGCCACTAGCACCGTTGGCCGCGTACTGCCTTTACTTGAGTATCGTCTTGAGCCGCTTAGCGACAGCGGTACGGCCGAGCAGCCCGACGATGAGGTCGGCGAGCTATGGGTTCGTGGCCCCAATGTTATGAAAGGTTACTTCCGTCAGCCAGAAGCGACTCGCGTCACGCTCAGCGATGACGGCTGGCTGAATACGGGTGATATTGCTCGGCTAGACCATGACAATCAGCTGTATATTGTAGGGCGTAGCAAAGAGCTGATTATTCGTTCGGGGTTTAATATTTACCCCCCGGACGTAGAAGCGGTTATTAACGAACATCCTGCGGTTACCCTAACGGCCGTCGTGGGACGCCAAATCGCAGGCAATGAAGAAGTGGTGGCGTTCGTGCAGTGCGAGCCAGGCGTTGAGGTTGACATGGCAGAACTCAAAGCCTTCATCGCCGAACGGCTGGCGCCCTATAAGCGTCCCACTCAAATCGTGTTAATGGATGCTTTGCCTTCCACCGCGAGCGGCAAAATTCTGAAAGGTCGACTACGCGATTTAGCACAGCAGGAGAGCGACTCATGAGTGATTCGCACTGCGATAACACGCCTCAACAGGCGCTAATGGGCTATCACGAACTGCTGGGTATGCACGTGGTGGAGTGGCAGTTGGGACGCGTCGTGGTTGAGCTCATCATTGAACCTAAACATCTTAACCGCAGTGGCAATGTTCACGGCGGCGTGTTGGCCTCAATGTTAGACAGCGCCTTAAGCCTGGCAGGTTTGCATTGCGACGTGCCGGGCAATATTCGCCGTGGCATGACGCTTTCCCTGACCACCACCTTCGTAGGGCCTGCTAAGCAGGGCGTGCTGCGGGCAACGGGAATGCTGCGCGGAGGCGGGCAGAAAACCTATATGAGCAGCGGTGATATCGTTGATGCTGCCGGGAACCTAGTGGCGATGGGTGAGGGGTCATTTCGTCGCCGTAGCGGCAGCGAATCGCCGCAGGGCCTGCCTGACGATACACCGCAAGCTCAGACCAACGTGCCCGTAGAGTGAGCAAAGCCCGCCTGCGGGTGTCTTATTTGCTGGTGGTGACTCTCGCGACGCTGCTCCATTTGGTGATCGGAAGCCTTTTTTGGCAAGCCGTTGGCATTGCCGCGCTGCTGCTGTATTTGTCGACACTTGCTGGCCAGCTGACGCGCATGGCAAAGGGGCTATTGTTAGCCGCGGGCGTGCTCACAGCGTTAGCATTTTGGCGTTCATCCACGCCTGGTCAATTACTGTTTGAAGCCAGCGGTCGTTTTGCATTTTTCGCAACCTTCGTAGTGGCGTTAAGCATGCTGCGGCTGCCTGCCTATCGTTCACGCTTGGTGCGCCGGTGCGGCAAGAGCATGCTGCTTCAGCCGCCTAGTCGGCGCTATCCGATTTTATCGCTTGGCTCAGCGCTATTTGGCATTATTCTTAATATCGGCGTGCTCAATCTGTTCGCCGCCATGATTGAAAAGAGCAATACGCTGAGTGCGGCCCAGGGGCGTGTTTGGGTGCAAGAGGCCCGTCAACGGCGCATGATGTTGGCGCTGCTGCGAGGATTTTCACTGGCCCCGCTGATTTCTCCTATGGGTATCGGCGTGGCCGTGGTGCTATCGAGTCTGCCCGAGCTTAGCTGGCTGGCGCTGGCGCCGTATATATTGGGCGCGGCGGTGCTCATTTTCCTAGTGGGATGGGCGGTTGATTTTTTGACCGGGCCGCATCCTCCGGCTAATCGAGATCAAGTGTCTACGCCATCGTTGCGCCCGTTGGCCCAGTTTAGCGTGTTGCTGATGGGTATCGTGGCGCTGGTATTTACGATTGCATGGCTGTTAGCACTGCGCCTGCCGATTGCGGCGCTATTAGGTGCGCCCACCGGCGCATTGCTTTGGCTTGCCTGGCAGCGGCGAAAGCTGGGGTACGCGGGGCTGCCTGCCGCGCTTAGCGCTGTACATCGTCAGTTGCCCTGGCTGCTGTCACCCAGTGCTAATGAGATTGTGGTGCTGGGGGCTGCGGGCTATTTAGGGCATCTATGTGTTGGTCTAGTCGATACCCAGCAATTGGCGCCGCTGCTGGTGGTGCTGAACCAGTGGGGAGCATTTAACGCGGTGCTGGGTATGCTAATGGTGGTCGGGCTTGCCCAGGTAGGCGTTAATCCTATCGTAACAGTGACGTTATTGGTCGGCCTGCTGCCAACCTTAGGCATTGAAGGGCTAACGCCTGCATTAATTGGCGCATCGTTAATGGTGGGCTGGGCGCTGGCGCTAATGTCCTCGCCGATGACGGCCTCTATGCTCATCTTGTCGAGGTTTACGGGCGTGCCCGCGACGCAGATAGGCTATCGCTGGAATGGGCGGTTTTTGGTAGCCTCGATTCCTTTGCTGGCAGCGTGGTTTGCCTGGTCTCCTTTTTGAGCAGGCGGGTTAACTAGCACTACTCTAACTAGCAGTACTCTGTGAGTAGCGCTTGACCTTTGCTGACCAATTTTTTATTGTTTGTTCTATAAATTGGAATAACATTCCGCAGTGCGGAATTTGATAATTTATTAATCGCTCGGAGCATCTCGTATGAAAGTACTCGTCGCGGTTAAACGCGTCATCGACTACAACGTCAAAATTCGCGTTAAAGCGGATCATTCAGACGTTGATCTGACGAATGTCAAAATGGCCATGAACCCCTTCTGCGAAATTGCCGTGGAAGAAGCGGTGCGTCTTAAAGAGAAGGGCGTGGCCACGGAAGTGATCGCCGTTTCTGTCGGCCCTAAGGCCGCGCAAGAGCAGTTGCGTACCGCGCTGGCGCTGGGCGCCGATCGCGCTATTCATATTGAAACCGATGAGCGCGTGGAATCCCTGGCGGTAGCCAAGCTGCTGGCCAAGGTCGTCGAGGAAGAGCAGCCCGGCCTAGTGATTCTCGGCAAGCAGGCGATTGACACCGACAATAACCAAACCGGCCAAATGCTCGCCGCGCTGACCGGCTTGCCCCAAGGCACGTTTGCCTCTGAAGTGGCGGTCGACGGCGACAGCGTTAACGTCACCCGCGAAATCGACGGGGGTCTGCAAACCATCGCCCTGACGTTGCCCGCGATTGTGACCACCGACCTGCGCCTCAACGAGCCCCGCTACGCCAAGCTGCCCGACATCATGAAGGCCAAGAAAAAGCCGTTGGATGTTAAAACCCCCGCCGACTACGGCATTGAGGTGGCCTCCAAGGTCAGCCTGCTCAAAGTGGAATCGCCGCCTGAGCGCAAAGGCGGCGTCAAAGTTGCCTCGGTAGACGAGCTGGTCGACAAACTAAAAAACGAAGCCAAAGTACTTTAATAAACCAAGGTACTTTAATAGGAGCTGACTTTATGAGCATTTTGGTACTTGCCGACCTGCATGAAGGTCAACTGGCTGGCGCCACCGCCCACGTTGTGGCAGCCGCGAAAGAGATGGGTGGCGATATTGATGTTCTGGTTGTCGGCGAAGGCGTACAAGCCGCCGCTGAGGCTGCCGCTAAGCTGGATGGCGTGAGCAAAGTGCGCGTAGCCGACAATGCCATCTACGCCCATCAGCTAGCCGAGCCCATGGGCACGCTGCTGGTTGAGCTGGCCGGTGATTACACCCACATCCTCGCCAGCGCCTCCACTACCGGCAAAAACGTGCTGCCCCGTTTAGCGGCATTGAAGGACGTCAGCCAGCTTTCTGACATTATCGCCGTCGAAAGCGCTGACACCTTCAAGCGCCCGATTTATGCCGGTAACGCCATTGCCACGGTAAAAAGCGATGACGCGCTTAAAGTGATGACCGTGCGCACCACCGGCTTTGATGCCGTGGGCGAAGGTAACAATGCTCCTGTAGAAGCGGTCGATACGGTGGTTGAAAACAGCCAGTCGCGCTTTGTCAAAGAAGAACTGGCGACGTCCGATCGCCCCGAGCTAGGCGGCGCCAAGGTGGTGATCTCCGGTGGTCGCGGCATGGGCAACGGCGAGAACTTCAAGCTGCTCGACGGCATTGCTGACAAGCTGGGCGCGGCCATTGGCGCATCTCGCGCCGCGGTAGACGCAGGCTTTGTGCCTAACGACATGCAGGTTGGGCAAACGGGCAAGATCGTCGCCCCAGACTTGTACATCGCGGTGGGTATTTCTGGCGCTATTCAGCACTTGGCGGGCATGAAAGACTCTAAGGTGATCGTCGCGATCAACAAAGACGACGAAGCGCCGATCTTCCAAGTGGCCGATTACGGCCTGGTCGGTGATCTGTTTGAGATCCTGCCTGAGCTTGAGAGTAAGCTGTAAGCGTTTGAGTAATACATCAGGGCCCCGATGCGGGGCCTTTTTGCTATTGATACTCCTGAAAATAATAACCAGTGAGCCGTTCCATGCTATCGCGTCTAACCGCTTCGTTAATTCTGCCGGTCATCGGCTCCCCGATGTTTATCGTTTCAGGGCCAGAGCTGGTCATTGCTCAGTGCCAGGCAGGTATTGTCGGCGCGTTCCCTGCGCTCAATGCGCGCCCAGCCGACGTACTCCGAGAGTGGTTGAGTCATATTACGCAGAGCTTAGCTGACTATGACAAGCAGCATCCGGAAAGCCCGTCGGCGCCGTTTGCCGTTAATCAAATCGTCCATCCCACTAATGATCGTCTGGAGCACGACATAGCGCTATGCGCCGAGTTTAAGGTGCCGCTGGTTATTACTAGTCTTCATGCGCCTAATCGAGTAGTTGAACAGGTGCATGCGTACGGCGGCCTGGTTTTCCACGATGTGACTACCCTGCGACACGCTCAAAAAGCCATTGAGGCCGGTGTCGACGGCCTGATTTTGGTATGCCACGGCGCTGGCGGCCATGCAGGGCGACTCAATCCTTTTGCCTTTGTCGCTGAAGTGCGTCGTTTTTACGACGGGCCGCTGGTGCTCGCAGGCGCGATCACTAAAGGCGAGCAGATTGTAGCTGCTCAGGCGCTAGGCGTGGACTTGGTGTATATGGGGACCCGCTTTATTGCCACTCAAGAAGCCAACGCGCAAGCGGCTTATAAGCAAATGGTGCTCGATGCTGCGGCAGGAGACATCGTCTATACCAACCTGTTTACCGGCGTGCACGGTAACTATTTACGCGCCAGTATTGAGCTGGCAGGCCTTGATCCCGATACGCTGCCAGAGGGCGATAAAGCCGCAATGCGCTACGGCTCTGACGGTAGCAGTAAGGCAAAGGCATGGCGGGATATTTGGGGCGCAGGGCAGGGCGTGGGCGCGATTACGTCGCTTCGCAGCGTAGCTGAAGAAGTCGCCACGCTGCGCCATGATTACCAGAAAGCGCTAGATCATTTGCGGCGGCTTTGACGAAATGCTGCCACCCGGGCCTGAAAATCGTCAGAGGCTTTGCATTGATCCTGCAGTTCACCTTCAAGGATCATGGTGTCATTAAGCGAACGCTGCGCCGCTTCGCGCAGTGCGCGCTTAGTGGCACTTAAAGCTTGGGGAGATTGCGCCACTAGCATCTGCGCTAAGCTACGCGCTTCTTCGTGTACCTGGTCATCGTCGCTTATCCGGTTAGCCAGACCCAGCGCCAGGCAGCGCTCAGCAGAAATGGGTGTGGCAAGGGCGGCCATTTCAAACGCCTGGGCATGGCCAAGCGTACGCACTAAATGCCAGCAGGCGCCACCGTCAGGAATCAATCCTATGTTGATAAAAGCAAGTTTCAGGTAGGCGGAACGTCCCATAACGACCATGTCGCTGGCGAGAACATAGGAAACGCCAATGCCCGCCGCGGCGCCCGTGACTGCTGCAATCACCGGTTTATCCATCGTCATCAGGCAGCGCAGGGCGGGCAGAAAGAGTGTTTCAAGCCGTTCGCTGGCTGGCTGCGAGGCTGCCTTTTCAAACTCTGCTAGGTCAGCACCGGCGCAAAAAGAACTTCCTTCGCCGCGTAAAATCACGCAGCGAATTTGATCATCCTTCGCTACCGCTGCCAGCGCGTTATTAAGGGCCAGAGCGGTGGGTTCATTTAACGCATTGCGCACTTCTGGACGCGCAATGGTGACTTCTACAACGCCATTTTCGATAGTGCTGATATGAATTAAGTCGTCAGTTTGATTTGGCATCTATGCTCCTTAAGCGACCTCTAAACGTTCGCTGACCGTTTCTAGATGGTAGTCGCTGTCACCCAGGTAGTGGTCGAACATGACCAGATGCTTGGCGTAGTTGGAGACATAGCACTCATCCGTCATACCCATGGCACCGTGAAGCTGAATGGCCTGCTCGGCAATAAAACGAGCTGACTCGCCGCAATATGCCTTGGCCGCCGCGATTTTATAATCGCGCTCGTGGGGAGGTAACGTCAGGCTAGTCGCTGCCAAAATAGCCATCGAGCGAGACTGCTCTAAGTGCAGATGCATATCCACCATACGATGTTGCAACGCTTGGAAGGCTGCTAGCGGTAAGCCAAACTGCTTTCGTTCTTTAATATAGTCCAGCGTCTGATCGCAGGCTGTTTCCATGGCACCGATAGCCTCGGCACACAGCGCCGCTCGGCCAATAGCCAACACCTCGGAAAGCGCGTTACTGACGTCCTCACTCAAGCAGTTGTCTAGCGCTAGCGTAACGTTTTCCAGCGTTAAATCCCCGGCGGACTGATCATCCATGGTGTGGTAGTGATGCATCGTGCTACCGGCAGTGCCAGCGGGGACTATGAATAGCCCTAGTTTACCGCTCTCGACACGTGCCGTAACCAGCGTCGCCGCCGCGGCTTTAAGGTTCATTACGACGTCCTTTCTGCCCGTTAATAGCCACTGGCCGTTACGTTGGATCGCCTGAGTAGAAACGGCAAAGGCATCGTAACGAGCATGATGCTCTTGCCAGGCAAGCGCTAGCTGATGTTCACCTTCTAGCAGCGGTGTTAACCAGCGCTGCTGCTGCGTGCTGCTCGCAGTAAGCGCTAGGAGCTTACCGGGGAGCAGCAGGCCTGCGAGATAAGGCTCGGGTACCAGCCCGCGGCCCAGCGCCTGCATGATAATCATCAGATCGGTGCCATCGCCGCCTAGTCCGCCAACGTCTTCGCTAAAGGGCATGTGAAGAATGCCCAGTTCAGCAAACGTACGCCATAGCGCGGATGTCTCTGTACCGGCTGCATTAAGCAACGTGCGGCGCTGCTCGGGTGAAACCTGGTCGGCGACTAGGCGCGTGAGCGTCTCTTCGAGCATGCGCTGTTCATCGGTTAAAGCAAAATCCATGCTGCGCTCCTCACATGCCTAAAATAGTTTTAGCGACGATCGTTTTTTGTATTTCGTTGGCACCGCCATAAATCGATAGCTTGCGGCGATTAAAATACTGAGCGCTGCCAGCTGCACGTTGAGCTAAACCTTCATCTAGGCTGGCTTCGCCATGTAGAAACTCAGGGAAAAATGGCAGGGCGGCAGGGCCAAGTGCGCGGCGGGTTAGTTCGCTTAGCTCTTGGCGAAGCTCAGACCCGCGTACTTTTAACAGCGAGCTTTCCGCCCCGGGTGCGCTGCCATTGCGGGTAGCGGCAATCACGCGCAGGTTAGTCACTTCAAGCGCCATGAGTTCAAGCTCGGCTTTTACGACCCGCAGGCGAAAGCTGGGTAGCGTCAGCAGCGGTTTACCACGGTGCTCAATACGACTAGCAAGTGATTTCAAATGGCGTAGCGCCTGCTTAGCGTGGCCAAGCCCTGCGATACCGGTGCGCTCATGAGTCAGTAAAAACTTGGCACAGGTCCACCCTTGGCCTTCTTCACCCACGCGGTTTTCGACCGGTACGCGGACATTGTCTAAAAACACTTCATTCACTTCGTGGGCACCGTCGAGCGTTATAATCGGGCGCACGGAAATACCCGGGGTTTGCATATCAATCAGTAGAAAGCTGATGCCCGCCTGCTTTTTAGCCGCCGAGTCAGTGCGCACTAAGCAGAACAGCATGTTGGCGTGCTGGCCCAGGGTGGTCCACGTTTTTTGGCCATTGACGATGTAGTGCTCGCCGTCGCGCACTGCACGGGTCGTTAAACTCGCCAAATCAGAACCAGCGCCCGGCTCGGAATATCCCTGGCACCACCAGTCTTGATTGTTAAGAATACGCGGCAAATAGTGCTGTTGCTGTTCAGCGGTACCGAATTTCATGATGACTGGCGCCACCATGTTAACCCCAAAGGGCACGACGGTAGGTGCATGAGCAGCGGCGCACTCTTCATCAAAAATATGCCGCTGAACCGGACCCCAGCCGGGGCCGCCGTGTTCTATTGGCCAGTTCGATGCCAGCCAGCCTTTTTCGCTGAGAATGTTTTGCCAGCGAAGATGATCGTCCGCACGTAGATAGCGTCCTAAGCGAACGCGTTCGCGGATATCGCCGGGTAATGAATCGCTAAGAAAGCGGCGCACCTCAGTACGAAAGACCTGTTCTTCAGGACTAAAGGTCAGATTCATTTTTGTGCGTCCTTGGCCGCGGCTGCGAGCGTTGCTTGGCGATGTGGCCCGCCTAAGTGGCGTGGATAGCCCAGCGCTTCAACGGCCAGTAAATCGATATCGCTTTCGCGATAGCAGAAGCCCTGTTCAGCAATACTGATGCTGATTTTTTCAAGCGCTGACTGTTGCTCATCAGCTGAAACCTGCTGCATGGCATCGTGCATTGCATTAAGTAAGCTACGCTGCTGGCTTACCACCACGTTGATACGCAGTGCTTTCAAGGTAAGCGCTGCCTGCTGCTGGATCAGTGGCTCAGCGCTAATATTTGCCAGCTCAACGATGTCGCTGTTTGCAACGATGATCAGACTTAGCATTGACTCACTACGCCCTGGTGTATCGATCTCTTGCAGTGCAATAACGGGGATGCCGCCAGGTAAAGCGCTGCCGTCATCTGTTTGCGAATCCGGTGCCAATACGCACAGCTCCGTTGTATCGGTGGGCTTATTTGTCAGGGTAATGCCGGCTCGCTGAGCGACTTTTTTGAGTCTCTCAAACAGCGGATGCTCACCAAGGAGTGCCACGTTGTTATATCTGCTTACGTTAGCGGCGCTGTTTTTTTCAGCATCAGGCACTACGTGCGGGCTGCGCGCGGCAAAAAAGAGATGGATAAGCCCCGCGCGCTGGGGGGAGTCCATGCAGGCTAAAAATAGCTCTCGCTCACGGCGAAGCCCGGCTTGAAGCGACTGCGCCGTTACGCAGGCTTCAATCGCTTCAATAATGCGAAATGGCGAAAAAAGCGCTGGCGATGACTGAGTTAAATGCTCAAGCGTGGCGGCTATGGCTTGGGCATTAGCCGCAGGCGGGGGGAGCTCGCCAGTGATACGACATGCCTGCTCTGCGTTTAACACTTTTTTCGCCGCGGCTAATCCTGCTTCAAGTGGCGTTGGAGCATCGCTAATGGCATCAATAATACCCGCTTCAAGCGCTTCTTCAGCACCTACAAAACGCCCGCTGGTGATCATTTCTAGTGCACGCTCGACACCCACCAAGCGAGGCAAACGCTGCGTGCCACCTGCGCCCGGAAGTAGGCCAAGCTTTACCTCAGGTAGCCCCACACGCGTATCGGTTAGCGCGACTCGATAATGGCAACCAAGCGCAACTTCCAGGCCGCCGCCAAGCGCCGTACCGTGCAGAGAGGCAATCAATGGTTTGGGGCAGGCTTCCAGCTGGGAAACAACATCGGGTAGTAGCGGTGCCTGGGGCGGTTTACCAAACTCGCGAATGTCCGCACCGGCGATAAACGTACGGCCGTTGGCTAACAGCACCAGTGCGCTCGCGTGTGTATCGGCAATACCTTCTTCAAGCGCATTGATTAAGCCACTGCGCACCGCATGACCTAGGGCATTAACCGGCGGGCTGTCGATTTGGATAACGCCAATATCGCCGTGGCGCTGATAATGAACAGACATGGTTGGCTCCCGTACTGTATTTGATGACATGAATAATGATCTATTCAATAGGGTCATTTAACGTATGTTGTCGATGCCAATACTATATGGCAGGTGTGCTAAGTGACTGCTGATGGTGGCGCTGACTCAGCCGTGCCAGCAATACGCCGGGCACAAGAGCCGCTGCCGCCAGAGCAATCAGTTCCCACTGGCTAAGTGGCACCATGCCGCCGCCGGGTAGTGCTAGCAGCAGGCCGGAGATCAATACCAGGCTGCGAATAATGATCTCCTGAAATGCGCCATAGCCCAATCGACCAACGCCCATCAAATAGCCCTGCATCGCAGAGGCAAACAAAATGATGCCAATCACCGCCTGCACAAATACCACCACAATCATTAGCGGCGCGCCCTGCATAATCAGCGCCGGGTTAAGTACGAACAGGAACGGGATAAAGTAAATCACGCTACCCAAACGCATTGCTTGTAGACCAGTAGCCATCGGCCGCGCGCCGGCGACGGTGGCTGCAGCAAACGCGCCCAGCGCTACCGGCGGGGTGATAAAGCTCAGCATGCCCCAGTAAAGGATGAACATGTGAACGGCCATCGGATCCAGACCGCCGCCTTGGATCAAGGCAGGTGCCAGCGCTACCGCTAGGAAGATGTATGCAGCGGTCACCGTCATGCCAATACCGAGTACAAAGCTGGTCACTGCGCCCATGATTAACAGTAGTGGGACGCTGCCACCGGCAATGTTGATAAAGTCGTTAGCAATCGTGCCTGAAAGGCCGGTCATCGAAAGCGCACCGACCAGCATACCCACACCGGCTAAAATGGCGATTAGTTCGGCAAATAGCTTAGCGGCGGATGTCAGCGTGTCTGCTACGTCTTTCCAGCCCCAGCGGTTGTGCTTAGAAAGCTGATTGAGTACTAACAAAAGGGCAGTAGCGTAAAACGGTGCGACGGCTTCGCGCTGCATAATCAGCAGCATCCATACCAGCAAGGCGAAGACGAAAATAAAGTACCAGCCTTCTTTCAGCGTTTGCTTAAGTGAGGGCAATTCTATGGCAGGCAGACCTTTAATATCGTGGCGCGCGGCGTAGGCATCAATTTGAATAAACAGGCCTAAAAAATAAAGCACCGAGGGTATTACCGCGGCTAGTGCAACGGCCGAATAGGGAATATCGAGAAACATGGCCATTACAAACGCGGTGGCGCCCATCACCGGGGGCATTAATACACCGCCCGTGGAGGCACAGGCTTCGACGCCGCCTGCAAATGAGCGGCTCATACCAATGCGACGCATGGCGGGAATTGATAACACCCCGGTGGTAAGCACGTTGCTAATAACGCTACCGCTCATAGAGCCCATCAGGCCGCTTGAGAAAATGGCGACTTTGGCCGGTCCGCCGCGCACGTGGCCGAGCAGGGCAAAGGCAAGGTTGATGAAAAACTTGCCGCCGCCACTTTTTTGTAACACCACGCCAAACACTAAAAAGCCAATCACCAAGCCTGCAAAGGCTTGAAGCGGTACACCCATGATGCTTTCGGTGCTCATGGTGTGATACATGGCCGTTTGTTCTAGCGTCGAGGGAAAGGCTTGAATGGGGCCGGGGACGATGTCGGCTACTAAGGGATAAAGTGAGAACACGCCGGCAATAATCGCGATCGGTAAACCACCCGCCCGGCGAGAGGCTTCAACGATTAATAGCCAGTAAGCGTAGCTTGCATAGATGGCCATATCAGGTGCGGCGAATGCCCAGCCACGTTCTAAAATAGGCACCGCGTTATACACAAAGTAGCCGCCCACGATCAGCGTGCTTGCGCTTAAAAGATAGTCGTACCAGGGGATTGGCTGCTCTTGCTGGCTGCTGCGCATCGGCCAAAGTAAAAAGACCAGAGGAAGTAGTAGCGCAACAACAGCGTAATAGAATTGAGTTTCAAGACCGGTGATAAAGGTAAATAAGCCTAAGTTAAAAAGATAATCCAACGTCATCAGCATTAAAATGACGGTAACAGAGGCGGGAATCCACCGCAGCGCGGTGGGGAGCTGGCGAATTTGGCTGATCTTTTCTTTAACCTGCTGAGTATTCGCAGGTGCGGTATCTGTAGTCATGGCGAGGTATCTGTGGTTATGGAAAGATCCGTCGATCAGCAAAGGGCGGCCAGTGCCGCCCCGTGGCGTTTTACTCAAAGATTGGTTCGAAACCCGCATCGCTTAATGCGCTGGCGCGAGCTTGCATCCAATCAGCCGTAAACATATCAGCATCATCGCTGGGTGCATCTTCCATAAAGCTTTCCCAGGCCATTAATAGAACGTTTTGGCGCTCTACTAATTCGTCTTGATGGGCCTGCATTTCATCCGTCCATACATCGATTTCTTTGTAATACTCCACCACGGCATCGTGGAACGGCACTACCCATTGAAGATCTTGCGACTCTAAGGCATAGCCCAAAGCGCCAGGCGCATTGTCTTTGTAGTCATCAAAATTTTCCTGAAGGGCCTTAATCAATCCATAGGCGACTTTGTCATCCAGGTCTTGATTGGCAACCACGATTGGATAAGGGTAGCTTGCGCTGGGCAGCGGATTGTCGACGCTAATGTCGCCAGCGCCAGAGGTCACTTCATGAGGGCGAAAATAGGGTGCGACTTCTGCCATGCGCTCCCAGCCTGCTGAATCGTTGGGATCTAACACCGGCCAACTGATACCGCGGGGGCTGCTGGCAAGCTGCTGTGCTGGCGGCGTCACCGTGGTGGTAAATGAAGCGTCCACATCGCCGGCGATAATGCCGTCAAATGAGCGGCCGTAGCCTGGGTAGTCAACACGCTCGACGTCATCCCAGGTAAGACCACCGAAGGCCAAATAAGCTTCTGTGCCTTTATTTAAGGCGTCATCACCACGGATATAAGCGATGCGTTTACCTGCCAAATCAGCCGGCGTTTCGACGTCTAAATCACCGGCGACCGCAAGGGAAAGCCCAAAAGACGCTGTTGAGGTAGTGATGATACGCAGCGGCTGAGGACCCCAATCGCGATCGGCAAACATCATCACGCCTTCAGCGCCGTAATAGCTGGCGATGCCACAGGCGCAAAGGTCAACGCGCCCCTGTTTAAGAGGTGTCATGCGTGATACGTCGTTATCACCAGGCAGGATACGTACCGAAGAGTCATATTTATTCTGCAGCATATTGCCGATAGCGACGGCTTGCGCGTAGCCGCTGGAATTGGTGCCATAGGCAGTCCAAGCCATGGTGCTGGGAAGCTCAACTTCACTGGCATGGCTTACCGCGGCACCCAGTAGTGATAAAGGTAATGCAGCGAGGAGTAGGCGATGAGCAAATGGATGCATTGGAATGCTCCTTTATTGTGTTGTGATGACGGCAGTGGTTACGTTTTGTTACTTTGTGTTTTGCTATGCGGTATTGTGTTTTGCTAAGTGGTCGGCTGATAGTAGAGAAGCCGCTAGGCCGCTGTCAATGACGTTCTGGTGAACTGATCTAGCGCTTAACAGACAGATATAAAAAAACCAGGCGATGGCCTGGTTTCTGAATGACATAGCTTTCAATGAAATAGCTTTCAGATACGTGCTTTGAATAACGCTTTTGTTTTGGGAAAATTAGGAGAATTCACGCCAGGCAGCGTAGGTGCTCAAAAAAACGCGGCCAGTAAGCGCCTCTAAAAAATCACTTTTTTTGAGCTGGTCCATGACAGGCCCTTTCACTTCAGATAAATGCAGTTTTACGTCAGAGTCTTTTAAGCGCGCGTTAATAGCGTCCAGGCTTTCTAGCGCCGACGCATCGATCAAATTAACCGCTGAACAGATCAATACCACGTGTTCAAGCTCAGGATGGCTAGCCACTAGGTTATAAACGGTATCTTCCAAATAGCGGGCATTGGCAAAATAAAGGCTCTCATCTATTCGCAGCAGGGCTGCATTGCTAGCTGTTTCTACATCATGGCGTGCGGTATTTCTAAAGTGCTCGGTCCCCGGCACTCGGCCCACCAAAGCGCTGTGCGGGCGACTGGTACGATATAAAAACAGCGCAATTGAGAGCGTGACGCCACTAATGATGCCTGCTTCGACGCCTTCACCCAGCGTGAGCACAATGGTGACTGCCATGGCGGCAAAGTCGCTACGTGAGTAGCGCCAAGTCTGGCGCAGCATGGGGATATCGACGAGGGTTAAAATCGAGACGGTAATCGTCGCCGCCAGGGTCGCAATAGGTAAATGATAGAGCCAGCCGGTAAACGACATCGTTACTAATGCAATGCCTAGCGCTGCAAAGGCGCCCGCTGCGGGTGTTTGCGCGCCTGCATCGTAGTTAATGACTGTTCGTGATAGGCCGCCGGTAACCGGCATGCCGCTTGTAAAACCTGCAGCAAGATTGCAGGCACCTAAGCCGACTAACTCTTGGTTAGGTGAAATGCGCTGACGCCGCTTAGCCGCCAACATTTGCCCCATCGATACCGATTCAACAAAACCCACTAAGCTAATCAGCAGCGCTGGAATTAACAGCGACTGCCAAAGTGAATAGTCGCCCCAGGGGAAGCTAAGTGCGGGCAGCCCATTAGGAATATCGCCCACCACCGCCACGCCCGCGCCGGCTAATTGCCAGTGCCAGGTTATTAAGGTAGTAATCACTACTGCAAATACCGGCCCAGCTTTGGCGCAAAGATCTGCCAGGAAAAGGGGGAAACCTACTTTATGTAGTGTGGCTTTACCGCGCAGACGCATCGTAATCAAAAAAATCAAGGTGCCACTACCAATCAGTAAGGTAGATAAATTGTAGGTGGCTAGGTTAGGTACTAACGTAAATAGGCGCTCAACCAGCGTGAAGCCGCTACTTTCAACACCTAATAAGCTGCCCAGCTGGCTTACCGCAATCAAAATGCCGGAAGCGGTTAAAAAACCCGAAATGACCGGATGACTAAGAAAGTTACTGAAAAAGCCCATCTTCAGCAGACCCATCACCATCAACATGCCGCCTGAGAGCAATGACAGTATCAGCGCTGCCTGTAAATACGTTTCCGTGCCCGTTGCCGCCACCGAAGAGAGTGCCGCACCGGTCATTAGCGCGATGATAGCAACCGGCCCAACCGCAAGCGTTTTGCTGGTACCAAATAGGGTATAGATGAGCTGCGGGAGAATACTGGCGTAAAGACCAACGACGGCAGGTAGCCCTGCTAATAGCGCATAGGCGAGCGATTGAGGAATGACCATCACGGTGACGATCAACCCCGCTAACACGTCGGCCCCCAGTAGTCGCTTATGATAATGAGGGAGCCACGTCAGAATGGGCAAATAGCGCTTTAGCATGGATTCCAGGCGTTGTAGATGGGGCAGAAGATTAAGGGTAAGTGATATTTCATTTTGTTGCAGCGCTTATATGCAATGGTTTTAACTAGCAGCCATATTACCCGGGCGGGATTGCCATGCAGACCATGAATAAAGCGCGAGTCCTATCCAGATAAGCACAAAGGTCACAAGTTGGATAACGCCTAGGGGCTCACCGAATACGGTTAAGGCAATCAGAAATTGGATGCTGGGATTGATATACATTAGAAAGCCCAGCGTCGCCAAACGAAGCCGGCGTGCGGCGCCGGCAAAAGCCATTAAGGGAAGAGCGGTCAAAGCCCCGCTGGCAATGAGCAAGCTGGTAGATGAGGCATTTTGTAAAAAATGTGAGCTGCCGTTCCAGCTAAGCCACGTTAATGCGATAAGTGCCAGAGGGAAGAGCAGCAACGTCTCGACAAACAGCCCCGATAAACCGTCCAGCGGCACCTGTTTGCGAAACAGCCCGTAGCTACCGAAACTGAGTGCCAGCATCAGGCTAATCCAAGGCAGTTCGCCAATCAACATGAACTGCGTGGCAATCGCTGCACTGGCCAAGCCCAGCGCGACCAGCTGCAGTTTAGCCATCACTTCTCGCAGCACTAAAACACCTAGCGCAACGTTAACTAGAGGTGTCAGAAAGTAGCCCAAGCTTGCCTGCAGTACCTGCTTGGATTCCACTGCATATATATAAATTCCCCAGTTAAAGGCAATCAATAGCGCGCAGGCCAACACGCGGCCCAAGCGTTTAGGCTCGCTAAGCGCGGCGACAACCGGGGACCAGCGACGTAATACGGTGATGAGGCCGACTAAAAACAAGCACGCCCAAATGATGCGATGAATTAATATTTCAAAGGCGGGAACACCGTCAAACAAGGCAAAAAATAATGGGAAACATCCCCACATTACATAGGCGGTGAGCCCAAACATAACGCCTTTGACTGCTTCAGGATCGCGTGTTGATGTGGGAAGCATGGCAGCCTCATTATTTAAAGATGCTAATCTAGCATAAACTTTGAAATAACACTGGCAATGGAGGTGTTGAATGAGCGAACTACGAACCAGTTTAGTGCAGTGCGATTTGCGTTGGGAGGAGCCTCATGCAAATCATGCACATCTTGAACAGTTATTGGGTGAGCTGGACAGCCGCGATACGGATTTAATTGTCTTGCCGGAAATGTTTGCCACCGGTTTTACCATGAACTCGCGTGAAATGGCCCAGCCAATGGCGGAAAGCACCAGCATTGCCTGGCTTCAGGCGCAAGCGAAAACTCGCCAGTGTGTGATGACTGGCAGCGTAGCGATTGAAGAGCAGGGGGCCTTTTTTAACCGTTTAATTTGGGCGACACCTGACGGTGAAATCACTTATTACGATAAGCGTCATCTATTTCGTATGGCCGGCGAGCATGAGCGCTATGGCATGGGAGTAGAGCGCAATATCGTTAAGCTAAAGGGTTTTAAACTGCTGCTAAGTGTCTGCTACGATTTGCGCTTTCCGGTTTGGATGAGGCAGCAGCCAGCAGAAGGGGAGCATTTCGAGTATGATGCCCTTCTCTGTGTCGCTAACTGGCCAGCACCGCGACGCCACCCTTGGCGTACGCTGCTGCAAGCCCGGGCGGTAGAAAACTTAAGCTATGTCATTGGTGTTAATCGCGTTGGAGAAGATGCTAAGGGGCTTGCCTACAGCGGCGATTCCTTATTGGTCGACTTCAAAGGCGAACCGCTAATTGATCACCCCGCCCATACCCCGTTTATAGAAACGGGCACGTTGGATAAAACTGCCCTTGATGCTTTTCGTGAAAAATTCCCTGCTTGGCAAGATGCCGATCGTTTTGAGCTGCTGTAAGGAGTGGGTCAATGATGCGCCTTGATCGATTTTTAAGTGAAACCTCTCCGTTAACCCGTAGCCTAGCCAAGCGGGCACTGAAAAACGGTGAAGTCACCTTGAACGGTGAGCCCATTAAACAGTCGGCGACCCAGATTGATACGGATAACGATGTCGTCGTACTCAACGGCGAACGGCTGGCGCTCGTTGGCATTCGCTATATTATGCTGCATAAGCCAGTGGACGTTGAATGTAACGCCCGCCGTGGGCTCTATCCAAGGGTGATCGACTTGATAGATCTACCCAAAGCCGAGCGCTTGCAGCCAGTAGGGCGCTTGGATGTAGATACCACCGGCTTGCTGCTATTAACCGATGACGGTCACTGGTCGCACCGCGTTACGTCACCACGCCACCGCTGTGGCAAAGTGTATATCGCTGAGCTAGCTGAGCCGATGGAAGGCTCAGCCGCGGATTGGGCGATTAATCAAGTTGCTGATGGCTTAATGCTTGATGGTGAGGAAACGCTGACCCAGCCCGCTGTGTTACGACTCCTTTCGCCCACTCAGGCAGAACTCACCATTACGGAAGGGCGCTACCACCAGGTAAAGCGTATGTTTGCTGCATTAGGCAATCACGTGAATTCGCTGCATCGTAGTTCAATCGGTGATGTTGCATTGGATGAGAATCTGGCCCCAGGCGAATGGCGTGAATTAACCGAAGCCGAAATTGCCAGCTTCTAAGTAGAGGCTTTTACTTGCTGGTGTGACTTCAAATTTTAAATGCCGAAATAGTTTAACCCGCGTCCCTTGTTAGGGGCGCGGCTTTGTTATGCTTAGGGCTAATGCAGTGATACTTGAGTAGATGATTTATACCGTTATCTTGTATAGCAATAAAATTAACAAAAACGTGTCAGCAGACGAAAAGGCATGGCTTCTAGCGTTAGAGCTACCCGCTTAACATCGCGCGATTTCGGATAATAAGTCCCCTAGCTTGTTAAGTGAGCCGCTGAAATCAGTGCCTGAGTATAAGAATGCTGTGGGGATACAAGTACATCCAGGCAATCACCTTGCTCAACCACTTCACCATCTTTAAGCACCATGATGCGATGAGCCATAGCACGAATAACGGCTAAATCGTGGCTAATAAATAGATAGCTTAACTGGCGGCGAGCTTGAAGGTCGCGCAGCAGCGTCACTAGCTGCTTTTGAACGGTTCGGTCTAACGCTGAGGTTGGCTCATCAAGCACTAGAAGCTCTGGCTCTAAAATGATTGCTCTGGCCACTGCAATGCGCTGGCGCTGGCCGCCGGAAAATTCATGTGGATAACGAGCAGCGCAGCTTTCCGGTAATCCCACCTCACGCAGGGTCTGATTAACCCGCTGATTGACCTCTGCATCAGTCAGGTGAGGATAGTGAAAGCGCAGCCCCTCACTTACGATGTCAAACACCGGCATCCTTGGGGAGAGCGCGCCATAAGGATCTTGGAACACCATCTGCAGACGGTGGCGATGACGCCGTAATGCGTTGCCGGTTAGGCTGCTTAATTTATCGTTGCCAAGGATGACCTCGCCTTGGCTCGCAACCAGACGCATGACCGCTGATGCCAGCGTGGTTTTACCTGAACCCGACTCACCCACAATACCTAAGGTTTCGCCTGGTGCGATATGAAAGTCAATCGGATGAACGGCCACAAAATCAGGGCGCTGCGGTTTAAACAAGCCCGTTTTAGCGCGCTTAAAACTGACACTTAGCTTACGGGCAGTAAGTACTGGGGCCGCGTGTTTAATGGCCTGCGGCCGACCTTCTGGCTCGGCGGCCAGCAGCGCTTTGGTATAATCGCTTTGTGGGTGCTCAAAGACCTGCTCAACTGACCCTATTTCTTGTATACGCCCCTGATACATCACGCAGATGCGATCAGCATGGCGGCGTACCAGGTTTAGGTCATGGCTGATAAACAGCATGCCCATTCCGTGGTGATCGCGTAGTTCGCGCAGCAAAGCAAGGATCTCTTGCTGCACCGTCACATCCAGGGCGGTGGTGGGCTCGTCGGCTATCAGCAGTAATGGATTGTTAGCAATCGCCATGGCAATCATCACGCGCTGACGCTGTCCGCCTGAAAGCTGATGGGGCCAAGCATCAAGCAACTCGTCCGGGCGCGGTAGTTTTACTTGCTCAAGCAGCACTTTACTACGCTGACGTGCCGCTTGGCCGCTGAGACCTTGATGTAGGCGCAGAGCTTCTCCGATCTGCTTGCCAACGCGATGAAGAGGATTAAGCGAGGTCATGGGTTCTTGAAAGATAAATCCGAGCTGATTGCCGCGAATGCCGTTCCACTGTCTGGGCGTTAAGTTGGCAAGATTCGTCTCTCCCAGCCAGCGCTCGCCTTGAATAGTGGCATTGTTGGGCAGTAAATTAGCGATGCCTAGCGCAGAGACCGATTTACCCGAACCAGATTCGCCAACGATAGCCAGGGTTTCCCCCGCGTTGAGGGTGAGCGACAGCGAGTGGACGACTTGGTGGCCATCGAAAGCGACGTCTATGTTTTCAAGGCGCAGGAGCGGGTTATTAGACATGTTGAGTCTCTTTGCTAGGACCTGCTAGGCGCTGGGACTGCTGCACGTGACGAGGGTCAAACGCATCACGTAGGCCTTCGCCAATAAATACCAACAGCGAAAGCATTACTGCTAGCGTCATAAATGCGGTAATGCCCAGCCAAGGGGCATGCAGGTTATTTTTACCCTGTGCCGCCAGCTCGCCCAATGAAGGGGCGCCCGGCGGGAGGCCAAATCCAAGGAAATCCAAGGCTGTCAGGGTGCCGATGGCGCCGGTGAATAAAAAAGGAATAAAGGTAAGCGTCGCGACCATCGCGTTAGGTAGCACGTGGCGCCACATGATTAAGCGTGATGGGAGCCCCATTGCTTTCGCTGAGCGCACGTACTCCAGATTGCGCGCCCGCAGGAATTCGGCGCGGACAATATCCACTAAGCCTAGCCATGAAAACAGCAGCATAATCCCTAGCAGCCACCAGAAACCTGGCTGAACAAAGCTGGCTAAAATAATCAGTAAGAATAATACCGGTAAGCCTGACCAAATTTCAGTCACGCGCTGGCCGATTAGATCCACTTTACCGCCAAAGTAGCCCTGCACACCGCCCGCAAAAACGCCAATGATGAGTGACCCTGCGGTGAGCACTAGCGCAAACGCAACGGAAAGGCGAAACCCATAGATCACGCGTGCTAATACATCGCGGCCTTGATCATCAGTTCCCAGAAGATGGCGGCGGTCCGGCGGTGCAGGCGAGGGCTGCGTCATATACATATCAAGCGTTTGATAAGAGAAAGGGTTCGCCGGCCACAGCGCCCAGCCGTGGTCATCAATTTGCTGCTGAATGAAGGGATCTAGATAGTCGGTGCGTGTAGGCAGAAAACCACCAAATTCGGTTTCCGGGTAGTCCACCAGCAAGGGAACGTACCACTGGCCTTCGTAGTGCATGACAATGGGCTTGTCGTTAGCAATAAGCTCTGCAAACAGGCTGACAATAAATAGCGCGCCAAATAGCCAAAGGGAAATGCGGGCACGGCGATTGGCTTTAAACGCGGCCAGGCGGCGGCGAGTAATAGGTGATAAGCGTGACGATAGTAAGGCCATTATCACGACTCCCGGGTTGAAAAGTCGATACGCGGATCTACCCACACGTAGGTCAGATCGGAAATCAGCTTGAGAATTAGTCCGATCACGGTGTACAAAAACAAAGTGCCGAAAATAACCGGATAGTCCCGTTGCATTACCGCCTCAAAGCCAAGTAGGCCCAGGCCGTCAAGCGAGAAGATAACTTCGATCAATAGTGCGCCGGTGAAGAAGATGCCGATCATCGCGGAAGGCAGGCCCGCGATAATGATGAGCATGGCATTACGAAAGACATGCCCATAAAGCACGCGACGTTCATCGGCGCCTTTTGCGCGAGCGGTAATTACATATTGTTTGTGAATCTCATCAAGGAAGCTGTTTTTGGTCAGCATGGTGAGGGTGGCAAAACTGCCAATAGCAGCAGCGATGACCGGTAGCGTGATATGCCAGAAATAGTCTTTCACTTTATCCAGTATCGATAGCTGGTCAAAGTCAGGTGAGGTTAAGCCGCGTAACGGGAACAGGTCCCAATAGGTGCCGCCGGCAAAAAGAACAATCAATAGGATTGCAAACAAAAAGCCGGGGATGGCGTAGCCGACAATGACGAGTCCCGATGACCAGACATCAAAACGAGAGCCATGGCGCAGTGCTTTCTGAATGCCTAATGGAATGGAGATTAAATACACCAGTAGTGTCGTCCAAAGGCCAAGCGATATAGAGACGGGAAGGCGCTCGATCATCAATTCGATCACGGGTCGGTCACGAAAAAAACTAGTGCCAAAATCAAGGCTAAGATAGTCTGCCATCATGCCGATAAAGCGTTCGTGTGCGGGCTTGTCAAAACCGAACTGCTGTTCTAGCTGTTCGATAAAACGTGGGTCAATGCCGCGTGCACCGCGGGAATCGTCGCTAATCTGCACGTCCGCACCGCCCATGTCTAAACGGGTGCTAGCCATGGCGTCGGCACCTTCAAAACGCGCTAGCATTTGATCAATGGGCCCGCCTGGCGCCGCTTGAACAATCATAAAATTGAGTAGCATGATCCCTAATAGGGTCGGGATCATTAACAGCAGTCGGCGAAGGGTATAGCGGGCCACAGATCACTCCACGAATGTTTGACAATAAGCCGTTGCTATTAAGTCGGGGTCAGCGGCGGCGCTGCAGTTCTATTTCACGATCGGTGTCGACCCACCATGCATCCAGATCCATGCCGTAGGCGGGAAAAGGTTCGCGATAGCCAAATTTATCCCACACCGCAATGCGCTTTTCGCCGGAATGGTAATGAGGAATAACGTAAAACCCCCAGCGCAAAACGCGGTCGAGCGCACGCGTAGCGGTATCAAGTTCTGCGCGCCCGTCTGCGCGAATCAACGTTTCCACCAGCGAATCTATCGCTGGATTAGCCAGTGACATGCGGTTGCGGCTTTGCGGAGCCTCTGCGGCGGCGCTGGTCCAATAATCGCGCTGCTCATTGCCCGGATTGTTCGACTGAGGGAAGTGGCTAATCACTATGTCATAGTCATAATTGCGCTGCCGGTTTAAATACTGATTGATATCAACGATACGCAGTGATGTTTGTACACCAAGGCGGGCCATGTTGCGCAACATAGGCTGCACAACGCGTTCCAGCGCCGAGTCGTAGAGCAGCACTTCCAGACTTAAAGGCTCCCCCGTTTGTTGATTAACCAGCACGCCGTCTTCTACCGCGTAACCGGCCTCACGTAGCAGCGAAAGTGCTAAGCGAAGGCGTTCACGCAGGTCAGTGGGGATATCAATTGGCAATGGTTCAGTGAATAAGCGGTCAGAGTGAAGTGAGGATTCAAGCTCTTCACGTAAGGGCTCTAGCAGTGCAAGCTCCTCTTCAGAAGGCAGGCCGGTGGCTTCCATCTCTGAATTTTGGAAAAAACTTTCGGTACGCTTATAAGCATCGTAAAAAATATTGGTGTTCAACCAGGGAAAATCGAAAGTGAGGCTAAGCGCTTCACGTACCCGGGGATCTTGAAATTTCTGTTGACGCAGGTTGAACACAAAGGCCTGCATCATTGAAGGGTTGACGTCAGGAATGGTTAGGCGTTTCACCAAGCCTTCTTCATAGGCAGGGAAGTCGTAACCAATGGCCCAGGTGGCTGCGCGTGCGTCCTCACGAAAGTCGGTTAGCCCTGCCTTAAATGCTTCCCAGGCGATGTCGCGGTCGCGGTAATAGTCATAAACAATGCGATCAATGTTGTAACGCCCAACGTTGACCGGTAAATCTTTACCCCAGTAGTTCTCATCGCGCTGAAACGTAATTCGCCGACCGGGATCCACGTCACTAATGCGATAAGGGCCGGAGCCAGGGTGTGCTACGAGTGTCGGCGACGTAAATTCGTGCTGCTCCCAATAGTGGCGGGGCAGTATAGGCAGCTGTGCAATGATTAATGGTAGTTCTCTAGATTCGGTATCGTTAAAGGTAAAACGCACCTGATGCTCGTTGAGTGCTATCACCTCTTCCACGCCCGCATAATAGCTGGCGTAAAACGGGTTACCTTTTTCACGTAATAGGTTAAGCGTGAAAACAACGTCGTACGCGGTGACGGGCTCGCCATCCTGGAAACGTGCTTCTGGGCGCAGGTCAAACTCAATCCAGTGCCGATCAGGATCAAGACGCACGCCTTCTGCAAGCAGGCCGTAAAGACTAAACGGTTCGCCGGGGTTACTGGCCATCAGTGTGTCGTAAATTTGTGAAATGCCGCTGGCGGGGGTGCCTCGAATAATAAACGGATTGATAGAGTCGAAGCTTGCGCCTACTGCTGTATGCGTAATTGTGCCACCTTTGGGGGCATGGGGATTTACATGCGGAAAGTAGGCAAAGTCCTCGGGGAGCTCGGGGCTATCATAGAGCGATAGCCCATGAACCGTTTCCACCGGCACTACGTTGTTTTCATCAGTATTTAGATCACCGACAACGCTATTTCTATCAACGCTGATTCTATCAACGCTGTTTTTAGCAACGTAGGAGGGCGCCTCGGTATCAGGCGTTTGCTCGATCGCGAGCGCCGATGCATTGAAAACTAAGCAGCTGACGAATAACAACGTTTTCGCAAAAAATACACCACGCGGCATTGGTGATTTCCTATGTGAAAAAAGCCTACTGTTATGACAATGCTATCAGTACGGTATGATCAATGGCTGCTTAAAAACAACGATTATTCTAAACGCTGACGATTTTTACTCGGCATAGTGTCAGCGCTCTGAAAGCGTCAGTAATTGGCCAGGCTGTAGAGCGCCGGGCCGATCAATCGCATTCCAGCGTATTAGGTCTTGCTGGTTGATATTATACTGGGCTGCGATCGCTGAAAGACTGTCGCCTCGCTCAACGCGATGTGTCTCGCTACTAGCGTTTTGCGCGAATGCCGGGCTATTGCCTTGTGCCAATTGAGCCAACACTTGAGCATCGACCTCTTCAGGGACTAGCAGCGTCTGAGCACTACGCGGATCAATGCTGCCATTAAGCAGGCCGGGGTTCAGCTCCGCCAGTGCAGTTTGGCTTACATCTAGCAACTGAGAAGCTTCAGAAAGGCTCACCGCATGGGCTAGCTGCACTTTTGCAAACGCTGGATCAGAGTGGATCTCAGGCAAAATGACACCGTAACGTTCTGGATCATTGATAATCGTTGCGATGGCTTTTAGCTTAGGCACGTATTGCATAGTTTCATATGGCAGGGAAAGGTCCCAGTAACCGCCGTTTAAACCCTGGTCCTGGGCCTGGTGCTGAGCACGATTGACAGTCCCAGCACCGGCATTGTAAGCGGCCAATGAAAGCATTAAATCACCTTCATACCACTGGTCAGCCTGCATTTCTAAGTAGTCAAGTGCCGCATCGGTAGATGTTACAACGTCTAACCGACCATCATAGTTGCCGTTGCGCACTAGGCCTAATGCGTCGCCGGTACCGGGCATAAACTGCCAAAGGCCAGCGGCTCCACGATGACTTTTGGCAGCGGGGTCAAACGAGCTTTCTACAAAGGGAATTAGAGCAACTTCGCCCGGAAGACCACGCTCGCTTACCTGTTGGCTAATCCAGGCAAGCCAGGGTGTTGCGCGTTCAGTGATGGTGGCGATATTTTCTGGGCTTGACTGATAGTGCTCAATCCACGCATCTACCCTTGCTTGGGCATCTGCTGAGAGCGGGGCATCTTGCCATTGGAAGCTTTTACGTAGCGTTGTCCAGGCGTCTTGAGGCTCTAGCTCCAAAGCTTCCCAAAAATGCGACTGGAAAGCTGAGGGGCTTGGTGTAGCATCCGGCATGCCAGTATTTGCAGCATATTGCGCGGTGGCGGTAGACGATGTTGATGCTTCATACGCCGATGCCTGAGAACTTGCAGCGGCGGCTAAAATTAGGCCCATAATGACGGAGCTGCCAGCGCTCAGCATCAAGCGCTGGCGAATCGTTCGATAGGTCATAGTTGCATTCGTTTCGTTTCGATAGCGTTATTAAAAACGGTTCTTCCACTCACGTAGAGTAGTGAACGTAGCGAGATCATTATCATTAATACCCTGAGTGCCAGCTGCTTGGCGCACGCTATCGGTGGCCACGCGTAAGTAGGGATTAATTTTCAGCTCGCGTCCTATCGTGCTGGGTAAGGTCGGGCGATCCAGTGCCCTGGCCTTTTCACACTCCTGTAAGGCGTGTTTGACATCATCATTATCAGGGTCCGCAGCACGAGCAAACGCAAGATTCGCTTGTGTGTACTCATGGGCTGCAAAGACCAGCGTATCTTCTGGGAGTTCCGCAAATTGTTTCAACGCTGTGAACATTTGTTCCGGAGTGCCTTCAAATAAACGGCCACAGCCAGCGCAGAAAAGTGTGTCACCACAAAACAGCAGGGCAGGGATGCCCGGCGTAAAATAGCTGATATGGTCAAGCGTGTGGCCGGGCGTCGCCATGACTTCAAATAACCGCCCCATAATGCGGATTTGGTCGCCATCCTCCACAAACTCATCAATACCTTGAATGGTGGGGTTGTTGGGGCCGATCACATGCGGAGAATAACGTTTGATCAATTCGGCTAGGCCGCCGGTATGATCATGATGGTGATGAGTGATCAGAATGCTCTCTAGGCGTAGCGACTCTCGCTCCAGAAACTCGATTACAGGGGCGGCTTCACCCGGGTCCACCACGCAAACGTTTTGACTGGTATCTTGTCTTAATAGCCAAATATAGTTGTCGCTAAGGGCTGGAATCGGTGTCACGCTCATCATCGGCGAGATCCTTTAAGTGTCAAAAAATAGAGCTGGTAAAAAGAACGTATAAATGTAAAACGCAGCTAAAAATGCAAAACATGGCGCTAAATTGGTGCTTAAAAGGCGCTAAAAGCCGTTACTTTGGAGGGAAGTGCTGTTCATGTCAAATTCGACGACGGCTACAACACTCGCCAAGCGCTTGATAAATAGCCAAACGTATTGGCAAAGCGAGGCCGGTCGCTCGCTTTGGGAGTCTCAGCGGGCGTGTCTTGGACCTGTGGCTGAAACGCGAGTGGGCGGGCACAGTTTGGAAATGGGCATGGGGCCTGCAATGCTGACAATGTCAGCCATTCCGCATGCCATACGCTGGTCGCCAACTCGCCAGCTAGCGCATTCAGATACGACCTTGGTGTGCCCGCCTGATCAACTGGCACTGCCAGACCGCTGTTTAGACGTGATGGTTATTCACCACTGGCTTGAGCATCTGCCGGATGCTCATCTGACGCTCAAAGAGGCTGCTCGGGTAACGGCTGATAATGGCATTTTAGTGCTTTTTGGCTTTAATCCTATTGGCGTCAGTGGGCTTGTCCGCCAGTTGCGTAAACGCCAGCAGCAGTACCCTTGGAGTGGCGAGTGGCGTTCGTCGAACCGCCTTCGCGACTGGTTGGCGTTTGTCGACTTTGATGTTCAGCGCGTAGACTATTGCTGCTTTAGAGGGCGCATAAACGCCAAGTGTGGTGAGTATTGGGAGTCTTTGGGGCGTCGGCATAACCTGCCACTCGGTGAAAGCTATATGATTCTTGCCCGGCGCAAGCAGCGCCAGGCGCCCGTTCAGCGCCTGAGATTTGGATTAAAAGCACCGGCGTCTCCGGCGTCATTAGGCGTTACCCGCTCTGGCTCATCCGCTCACTTGCAATCCTATCAAGAGCATCAGGCTCCAACGCATTCAAAGAGAGATCAAGAGATTGACTAATATGGCTGCCGAGCACCTACCCTGTGTGACGGTGTATACCGATGGCGCTTGCCGGGGTAATCCTGGCCCCGGTGGCTGGGGCGTCGTGCTGGCGAGTGGTGAGCATGAAAAGACCTTAAAAGGCTATGAGGCAGATACGACTAATAACCGTATGGAATTGATGGCCGCGATTATGGCGCTACGCACACTCAATACACGCTGCGAAGTGGCGCTGTGGACTGACTCTCAGTACGTGCGCCAAGGTATCACTCAGTGGATTCATAACTGGATCAAGCGGGGGTGGAAAACTGCCGCCAAGCAGCCAGTTAAAAATGCCGAGCTATGGAAAACCCTTCACGAAGAGACTCAGCGCCATCAAGTGGCGTGGCATTGGGTGAAAGGGCATAGCGGCCATCCCGGCAATGAGCACGCCGACACGCTGGCCAATGAGGCTATCGATGAGCACCAGAAGAGGA
Organism: Halomonas sp. AOP5-B2-8; assembly: GCF_052376475.1. Lineage (NCBI taxonomy): Bacteria > Pseudomonadati > Pseudomonadota > Gammaproteobacteria > Oceanospirillales > Halomonadaceae > Halomonas > Halomonas sp. AOP5-B2-8. The sequence goes on from NZ_JBQSVS010000003.1 coordinate 80,113, forward strand.
AAGTGTGATGCGGCAAGTCATCTTAGATACTGAAACGACGGGTATTGACCCTAAAGATGGGCATCGCTTAGTTGAGATTGGTGCCGTGGAGATGGTTAATCGTCGTTTCACTGGACGTACCTACCACCAGTATATAAATCCTGAGCGTCATATCGATGCTGAAGTAGTGGCTATTCACGGTATTGATAACGCTAAAATAGCCAATGAGCCGGTGTTTGCCAAAATAGCCGATGAGTTTTGGGCATTTATTGATGGCGCTGAGCTGGTGATCCATAACGCGCCCTTTGACGTGGGCTTTATAGATCATGAGCTCGGCATGCTAAATAAGCATCGCAGCGGTTTGTCATTAGGGCCTGTTCGTGAGCACTGCGGCGTTCTTGATACGCTGACGATGGCTAGGAAAATGCACCCTGGTCAGCGCAATAGCCTTGATGCGCTGTGCAAACGCTACGATATTGATAATGGTCACCGCGTGCTGCACGGCGCTTTGCTAGACGCCGAAATCCTCGCTGACGTATATCTAGCGATGACGGGCGGGCAAACGGCGCTGACATTAGATGCTGCCTCTGCCTCCGAGCAGCAGCAAACCGACACCTCTAGTGAAGGGCTGTCGATTCAACGTTTAACGCTAACGCCCGGTCAACTGAGCGTGGTTCGCCCCACCGAGCAGGAACAAGCAGCGCATGAAGCTAAGTGTGAAGCACACCAGCTGACTTGGTTTGAGGACGCAAGTAACGATGCTTAGGCGAGAAATTCCCTATGATGAGCAGGCAGGGCGTGTTATTCGGCTATCACGTAGCTTATTGGCGCCCGCTCCTTTAACCGGCAGTGATCAACTCACTCCGTTACAGCCTTTTCAGCCCTGGACCGAGCAGATGCAGCCGCTGTGCTATTGGGATGATGAACCCGTAGCCCTGCTTGTGGAGGCCCAGGCTGAAAGTGGTTGGATTGATGGTCGTCAGTGGATGAGCGAGCTGCCCACCGCATGGTTTAGCCTGCTATCGACAGCCTTACAGGTAGGCGCATGGTTAGAAAATCATCGTTTCTGTAGCCGCTGTGGGGCTTCTGCCACCAAACTGGCTGCCGAATTTGCGATGCACTGCAACGCCTGCGGACATCGTAATTATCCGCGCATTTCGCCGTGCATTATTACCTTGGTGACCAGCGGCGAGGCGATGCTACTTGCCCGCAGCCCGCGTTTTCCGCCGGGCCGCTATTCGACCCTGGCTGGGTTTATTGAGCCAGGTGAGTCTGCAGAAGAGGCCGTGCATCGAGAGGTATTTGAGGAAGTGGGGGTGCATATTGATCAACTACGCTACCACCAAAGTCAGGCGTGGCCTTTCCCTCATTCACTGATGTTTGGCTACTTTGCCGAAGCAACGACGCGACGCATACGTATTGACGGTGTCGAAATCAGCGATGCGGCGTGGTTTTCCCCTCGTCAGCTGCCGTCTTTGCCACCGCCGTATTCGATATCGCGTGAACTTATCGAGACACATTTAGCACGCTGGCGCTGAAGAACGCCGCGTGCTTAAACTTGCTTACTTGCTAGGAAACAGGCTGGTCAGTTTAGTGGCCAGCATCACATTGCCGGTTGCTTTTAGCTTTCCAGTCATGAACGCAGTCATGCCGTTGATGTCACCACTCATGATGCCTTTCAGCGTCTCGGTGCTTAGGCTTAAGCTGACGGAAGGGTCATCGTGTTCGCCTTCTTGAACATCAAGCGCGCCATCTTGAATGTTCAGATAGTGGCTGCCCGCATCTGAGAAATGAAATTGAAAAATTTCGTTCATCCCCTTGGCGGCTTCTGGATTGAAACGTGCTTTCAGCTTATCAAGGGTAGTCGTTGACATCATAAATCTCGCAAGTAAGTAGATAAATTAGCTTAAGGTTATCGATAGTAGTTCAAAGAAACAATCGGATATGGGACGAGACTATTTCATACGCGCGTTTCAATCAAGCGCTACAATTATGCGTCTTTAGGATACATGTGAGCACTGTCTCTGTTTTAGAATTTAATTACCTAGTGGAGAACGTAAATGAGTGAATGGGTTGCAGAATTAGGTACGTTTTTAGTCCAGACAGCCATCGTGATAGCGATGCTGGTGATTGGTTTATTGCTCGTAACTCGCTCTAGGCAAGCTAAAGAGCGTGGTCTGACGCTTCGTGTTGAGCAGCTTAATGACCAGCGATTGGATCGTAGCCGCCGCCTGCGTTTGGCCACTGCGCTGCCTTCTGCGCGTAAAAAGCTGCTAAAAACATTTCGTCAAAATGAGAAAAAGCGCTTAAAGGTTCAAAAAAACGATCAACAAGCGCCACCAGCATCTCGTGTATGGGTGTTGGATTTTCATGGTGATTTAAAAGCCTCACAAACCGAGCATTTTGCTCAAGAGATCTCCGCCATTATCGACGTGGCTAGTGAAGAGGATGAAGTGGTGATCCGGCTGGAGTCAGCGGGCGGCTTAGTGCATGCCTATGGCTTAGCGGCTGCACAGATGGACCGGCTAAGTGCTGCGGGCCTTATTACGACGGTATGCATCGATAAAGTGGCGGCCAGCGGTGGCTATATGATGGCCTGTACCGCGCAGCATATTAAGGCTGCTCCTTTTGCTGTTATTGGATCGATAGGCGTTGTGGCGCAAGTGCCTAACATCCATAGACTGCTCAAAAAGCACGATATTGATGTCGAGTTGCTAACCGCGGGAAAATATAAGCGTACGTTGACCGTACTTGGTGAAAATACCGAAGAAGGCAAAGACAAGTTCTTGGATGATTTAGAGAACACCCATCGATTATTTAAACACTATGTTGCAGAGCGTCGTCCCACCATGGACATTGACTCGCTGGCCACCGGTGAAATTTGGTACGGCAGTGAGGCATTGCCCCAGCTGCTTGTCGATAGCGTAGGGACCAGCGAAGCCTATTTGACAGAGCGTATGGCGCAGGTACAGGTTTATACCGTCAAGCTTGAGGCGCCTAAAACAATGGGCCGGAAGCTTGGCTTAGCCGTTTCAGCGGGTGTCGAAACAGCAGCGCTCAAGGCACTAGGGCTGATCGACGCGGCTGGATGGCAGCGCCGCTAGCACTCATTCTGAGTAGTGGTGCGCCAATGCATCAAGAATGGCTTTGGCGCTTTCACTGCTTAATGAATAGTAGATGGTTTGTGATTCTCGGCGTGTGCTGACCAACTCATCACGCCTCAATATCGCTAAATGTTGGGATAGAGCTGACTGACTCAAGGCAAGCTGTTGATTTATTTGAGTAACTGACAGCTCTTTTTCAGAAAGTAAGCACAGTATTTGTAAGCGTTTTTCGTTTGCCAATGCTTTCAGTAAGCTGGTTCCCGCCTCAATAGCTCGGCAGTTGTGTTCAAGCAAACGTGTCGCGGCGCTTGTAGAAGCAGACATAGTGATTTCCTCGCCTACACTGTTACATAAGCTTATTTATATGCATTGTTATAATTTATCTCGGCATCGTCGCGTCGCGAAGATCAAGTTGTTTAATGATCAGTAATTTAGCGAGTTTTGTCCAAGGCTTTGTTTAACGGTTTATCAATGGTAAGTCCTTTGGTGCATTGTCGACAATAGAAGGGGTGTTGCATCCTTCTATGGCACGTTAGCCGATAGTATGAGGGTGCTAAGGCGATTTACTTTATACAGTGTCAACAATGCGTTTGCATAATAACGATGAGAACACTATGAGTCGCTACCACAATGCTTTCCAGCAGTCGGTTGAACACCCTGAAACATTTTGGGCCGAGGAGGCTAAACGTATCCCCTGGTACACGATGCCCCGCACGATACTCAGCTATGACGATCAGCATCACGCACGCTGGTTCAGCGATGGAGAAATGAACCTTTGCTATGCAGCTTTGGATTACCACGTTGAGCAGGGCAGAGGTGATCAAGCGGCCATTTTCTGGGATTCCCCCGCCACGCAGTCTAAGCAAACTATCAGCTATCGGGACTTGCGTGATCGCGTCGCTCATTTCGCCGGTGCCTTAGCCCAGCTAGGCGTTGAAAAGGGTGATCGTGTCATTATTTATATGCCTATGATTCCCGAGGCATTGATTGCGATGTATGCCTGTGCACGGTTGGGGGCAGTTCATTCGGTCGTCTTTGGGGGCTTTGCACCCCATGAGCTGGCCGCACGTATTGAAGACGCTGAGCCCAAGGTGGTGGTTGCCGCCTCGTGTGGCATCGAACTAGGTAAAGTGCTGCCTTATAAGCCGATGATTGATCAGGCGATTACTCTCAGTGCTCATAAGCCAAACGCTTGCGTCGTTTACCAGCGCACAGCGTATCAGGCACCGCTAGGCGCTAACGACTATGACTGGGATCAGTTAGTCGCAGGAGCGCCATATGCCGATTGTGTCCCGGTGAAGGGTACTGACCCGCTCTATATACTTTACACCTCAGGTACGACCGGTAAGCCCAAGGGTGTGGTGCGTGACACCGGTGGATACGCGGTGGCATTGGCGTATTCAATGGAGGCTATTTATGCCATGAAGCCCGGTGAAGTGTTTTTCACCGCATCCGATGTAGGCTGGGTGGTCGGCCACTCTTATATTGTTTACGCCCCCTTACTGCTGGGTTGCACGACTGTTGTATATGAAGGTAAGCCGGTTAAAACACCCGATGCAGGCAGCTTCTGGCGTTTAATTGAAGAGTATCAAGTCACCAGCTTCTTCACGGCGCCCACTGCATTCAGGGCAATGAAAAAAGAAGATCCCGATGCCGAGCTGCTGAAAAAATATGATATCAGTAGCCTGAAGCATCTTTACGTCGCCGGTGAGCGGCTTGATCCTCCGACGTTTCATTGGCTTGATGACTTGCTTGAAGTGCCGGTTATTGATCACTGGTGGCAAACTGAAACCGGCTGGCCGATTGCGGCAAATTTGCCTGGTATCGAACCGATGCTGACCAAAGCCGGTTCCGCGACGTACCCTGTACCAGGTTTCAATGTGCAGGTGCTTAACCGCGAAGGAGGCCAAGCTGAGCCTATGGAGCAGGGCAGTGTCGTCATTAAGCAGCCGATGCCTCCAGGCTGCTTAATTGGCGTATGGCGAGACCCTCAGCGTTTCCACTCGGCGTATATGGCGGCGTTTCCCGGCTACTATTTAACCGGTGATGGCGGCTATTTTGATGAGCAGGGCTATTTGTTTATTATGGGCCGTACCGACGATGTTATTAATGTTGCAGGGCATCGGCTTTCTACTGGAGAGATAGAAGAAGTGGTGGGTGCACATCCTGCCGTCGCAGAGTGTGCGGTAATTGGTATTCATGATGAGCTGAAAGGGCAACTGCCTATCGGGCTGGTGATTCCCAAAGATGGCTTCACAGGCGATGAGGCGACTCTGGAGGCAGAGCTAATCGCTCGAGTTCGTGAGCACATTGGGCCTATTGCCTGTTTCAAGCAGGTGTTAGTGGTTGATCGATTGCCTAAAACTCGCTCAGGTAAGATCTTGAGAAAGCTGCTGCGTACGATTGCTGATGGAAAAGAGTTTGGTATTCCTTCTACCATTGATGACCCTGCTAGCTTGGCCGATATTCATACGACTATGCGCCAGCGTTCGGTGGGTGCCGCCCACAAAGCCACGCCGCTTTGATTGATGCCATACGCCGCTCACGTAGTTGAGCGGCTTTCATTGCGCGGTAGAAGCCGTATAATGCTGCTCCCTAGCGCCACCTTGCGCTAATGACCTCGAGGGTTCCCTAACCCCTCTTCTTATGTACAAAAAGGCTTATCGACATGTTCGCATTGAGTGACGCTCAGCACCGCCGCTGCTTATTAGTAATGGTGGCCTTTCACATTGGCATTATTGCCGCCAGTAATTATCTTGTTCAGTTGCCGTTTACACTGTTTGGATTTCATACCACCTGGGGAGCCTTCAGCTTTCCGTTTATTTTTTTAGCCACTGATTTAACAGTGCGCTTATTTGGCAAAGGGCCCGCCCGCGCTATCATTCTTCGCGTTATGCTTCCTGCCCTGGTGGTGTCCTACGTGGTCTCAGTTGTGTTTCCACGGGGGAGCTTTGCCGGTATTGCAGCGCTTTCTGAATGGAATCTATTTGTCGCTCGCATCGCGCTCGCTAGCTTCTTAGCCTATGTGATAGGTCAGCTGCTTGATGTCCAGGTGTTTGACCGTTTACGCCAGTTATCCTGGTGGGTCGCGCCAGTGTGTTCAACGGTGCTGGGTAACCTTGCCGATACGTTCGCATTTTTCTCTACGGCGTTTTACAACAGCCCTGATCCGTTTATGGCGGCCCATTGGGTTGAAATTGCCGCCGTCGACTATGCAATCAAATTAGCGATCAGCCTGTTATTCTTCTTGCCACTGTATGGCCTGCTACTCGCCTGGTTATCGCGCCGTTTAGTTGTTTGGACAGGGCAGGTAGATAGCGTGCCGCGCACTGCCTAAAAACATTGCTAAGACATAGGAGCTTGTATGACTGACGCTGCCATCGTTGATCTCCACTGTATTGATATGCCCGCTGATGAGAATGCCTCTGACGCTACTCCGCTGGTGATAATTCACGGCTTGCTAGGAAGTGCTGACAACTGGCGCTCGCATTTGAAAGCGTGGCAGCGCTCGCGTCGGGTCATTGCTGTCGACCTGCGCAACCATGGCAGGTCTCCTCATGCTGAGGGCATGCGCTACGCAATGATGGCGGACGATGTTATAGCACTGCTCGACAGCCTTTCAATTGAGCGTGCGCATGTGCTGGGCCACTCAATGGGGGGCAAAGTAGCAATGAGCTTGGCCCGCCTAGCACCTGAGCGGGTTGTTTCGCTGATCGTTGCCGACATAGCGCCAGTCGCGTATGAGCATGGCCACGATGATGTGTTTGCCGCACTCGAAAGCGTTCGTGAAGGTAAGCCTAAAACGCGCAGTGAGGCCGATGTAATGTTGGGCGAACATGTCGACTCTCGCCCCACGCGGCTTTTCTTAGCGACTAACCTGGTGCGTAACGACGATAACGTGATGGCGTTAAGAGTGGGGCTAGATCAGATCAAACGGGGTTATAGCGATATTATTGGCGAGCCGGACGGTGAGCAACCCTACGAAGGGCCGACGCTGGTGCTGCGTGGGGCTGATTCCCCTTATGTCGCTGACGCCATGCTACCCGCACTACGTGCGGTAATGCCCAGCGCACGCGTCGTAACGCTTAAAAATGCCGGTCATTGGCTGCACGCCGATCAGCCTGAGGCTTTCCAGCAGGCCGTTGAGATTTTTTTAAACGCTCAATAAGCGAGATGGCGATCAAAGCTCTGTAACGGTAAGTCCATATTGCTCTGGATGACGCAAAAAACGGTTTAAAATTCGATAGCTATCAACATCAAAGAGCGTAGGGGTATCGGCTAACGCTGTGGCTTGTTCAATGCTCGCCGCGCTACCGAGGTAGCACCACTGGCGAACCACGTGCCAGGCAGGAGGGGAGTTGCCTGTCGGGCGCTCTTCAATAGCAATGCTGCCAGACCAAGGCCATGCATTGATTTGCAGTTGCTGTAACGCGCCCTTTGCGCGCTGTGTGTGAACAGCTATGGGCTCTTGCCCGTTACACGCTCCATTGCACTTGCCCAGCTGGTTAGCAAAACAGCGGCCCTTTCCCTTCTCAAGTCCCATAACGCGTGGGCAAAGCTGGTGTTCCTCAACGATTGAGCGAAGTGCCTTCTTAGCATCCGTTGCATTGCGAAATAAACCATACAGCTTTTTACTCTGTGGTTGGTTGAGGGCGCTACCGCTAATGAGCTCGGGGCAGTTTGCGCCTTCCGGCCAATGCCAGGTCGCCAGTTTTCCCTGTTTGCGTAGCTGCCGATTCATAATGGGCATTAATCTTTTCACTAGCTGCGCTTCGCGCAATTGAGCGCCTAGGTCGCCGGCTGTCTCCTCCCATTCAATCTGCTGAACCTGTTGCGCCAAGCGCATCTCTTTATCGTCCTGGTGGTCACGCTGAAAGTGGCCCAGCACGCGGCTGCGCAGATTAATGCTTTTACCCACGTAGAGTGGCAGTCGATTGTGGCCATAAAATAAATAAACACCCGGCGTGGCGGGTAATCCTTCGAGTTGAGCGCTATCAAGATGCGCAGGCAGCGTGCGGTGGCGCTGCTCTTCATTAAGAAGGTTCTGCCACGTATCGGTACTGTGTTCCTTCTGCCAGGCCTGCCATAGCGACCACAGCGCATTGACATCGTCGCCAGCCCGATGATGGCAAAGGGGAATGATATCGTAACGGCTGAGTAATGCTTTGAGATTATGCTGCCGCTCTTGAGGCGCTAGTCGCCGCGATATGCGTAGCGTGCAGATAATCGATGTGCGGTAATCCAGACCTGCGCGTTTAAATTCGTTGCGTAAAAAACTGTAGTCAAAGCGTGCGTTATGCGCGACTAAATGCCCATCGCCAAGCCACTCGCGCAGCGGCTTAGCTATCTGCACAAATCGTGGGGCGCTGCTTAGCATGCGATCGTCTATACCGGTCAACTGGCTAATTTGTGCCGGTACCTTACTCTCTGGGTAGATCAAGCTCGACCAACGATCAATCACCTCGCCGTTAGCAATTTTTAAGGCCGCTATTTCGGTAATACGGTCACGTGTCGCGCGTGTTCCCGTTGTTTCTAAATCAATAAAAATGAGGGCGGTTTCGCTCATGCGCCTCCCAAGCGATAAGTAAGCAGTTAGAGTACATGTGGGTCTACTGCCAAACGTGAGAGAGGGAGCGTGTCGTCTATAAGGCCCATTTGCAGCAAGTAAGTTTCAAATGCGGTGTAGCGGTGACTGTCAACGGCGGCAGGGCTCAGTGCCATGCGGCGTAAGATATCCTGCCAGGCGGCCGCGTTGATGTCATTGTCGAGCACGGGATGAGTGGCGGTTAATAGCGCCCATGCTGCGTCATGGTTTTCAACTATCCAATTGCTCGCCTCTTCAATAGCGGTTGTGAAGCGTGACCACGTATCTGCGCGGCGCACGACGGAATCACTGTTCGCGAGCACCACTAGCCCATCGTGGCGAGGGATGTCCAGCTCCTCAAAGCGTATCAAGTGCGTGGTAATCCCTTCGGTTGCTAGCTGCGGCGGTAGGTAGTGAAAGAAACCATCAGCCACTGCGTCTGCCTGGCCCTCTCTCAATGCTCTTGTCGGATCAAAGTGTAAATTCTGAGGGGCAGAAAAATCATCTGTTTGTTGTACAGAGCGCGGCACTAGTCGTGGGATACTTAAATTAAGTCCTTCGCGGGTGGTGTAGCCATAATGCAATCCCGCTAGATTTTTTGCGTTATCAAGCTGCTCAGGCCCCATTACGACTACCGCTGTTAATGCTGTTTCAATCAGTGTCGCAATTCGAATAATAGGGGCGCCTTCATGGGCATAAAGGTGTAGCAAAGGCTGGCGCGTTAACGCTAAATCTACCTCCCCGGCCGTTAGTAGTTTGATGGCGATAGATGGATCTGCCGGTGACTGAATGTCTACCTCAAGGCCTTGAGCGGCATAGTAGCCACGTTCTTTGGCCACCACGAGCGCTGCATGCTGGGGGCTTAAGTACCAATCCAGCATTAACGTAATGTTTTTTAATGGCGGTGGCTCTAGCGCAGGCGCCGGTGTCAGGGCCATGGTCGGCACTTTATCTTCGCTGATATCCTCAATAGGAGTCCACAGTGAAGGTGGCACTACCACAACGGTTTCTAGCGTCAGCGGAATCGCTGTCTGGTCGTTTTTCTGATCGTCGTTGTCAGCGTGACAAACGGAAGTGAAGAGCAACAAAGTGACAATAACGGTGAGTAACGCAAAGTGCCACTGGCGTGATCGGCAGCGCAGCATAGTCAGTAACTCCAAATCTTGTGACGACGAAGTGTAGCCGCGGAGTAAAGCTCCTGACCAGCCCTTTAGGCATAAGCGTAAGCCGTCAAGGCACAGTAAATTAAATGGTTACATGCAATAATAGCGCTGTATTGAAGTAGAGGCAGAGAGTCATGGATGCAATTTATATGTTCTTTTTGGTGGGCGGCGCGCTGATGGCGCTGAGCATCTTGGCAAGCCGCTTATCTTCAATGATGGGTGTACCTGTACTACTTATTTTCCTAGGGCTGGGCATGCTGGCGGGTGAAGAGGGCGTGCTTGGTGTGGTGTTTGATGATTACTCCATGGCGTTTGCTATTGGTCATCTCGCGCTTGCCATGATCTTGTTAGATGGCGGCTTGCGTACTCGCCTTAAAACCTTCCGGGTTGGTTTTAAACCGGCACTTTCTTTGGCCACGTTTGGCGTTTTTATCACCAGTGGTATCGTTGGCTTAATCGCGATGTGGATTTTTGATCTCACGCTGGTGCAGGGGTTATTAGTCGGTGCGATTGTTGGTTCGACCGATGCTGCTGCCGTATTTTCAATGCTTAGTGGCAGCGGCGTTAATCTTAATGAGCGGGTAGGGGCTACGCTTGAAATAGAGTCAGGCACCAACGACCCGATGGCGATTTTCCTGACGCTAATGTTGGTGGAGTTGCTGGTAGGTGAGATTGGCGGCCCAACGGACACGCTGCTATTTTTCATTTCGCAATTTGGAATTGGCTTAATTGTTGGGATCGGCGGTGGCTGGCTAAGTGCCAAATTGCTGCGCTGGCTCGACTTAGCACCGGGCCTTTATGCAATGTTAGCGCTGGCGTTAGGATTTAGCGTTTTCGGCTTCGCCAGCGTATTGGGCGGTAGCGGATTTTTGGCGATTTACCTAACCGGTCTGATGATTGGCAATCAGCCGGGGCGGCACCTCAATTTCATTTTGCCTGTACATGACGGCTTGGCATGGCTCAGTCAAATCGGCCTATTCTTGGTGCTGGGTTTATTAGTAACGCCCAGTGAGCTATGGGACGTAGCGCTGCCTGCCAGCTTGGTGGCGCTAGCGCTGATATTTGTCGCTCGCCCATTGGCCGTGCTGATTGCTATTAAGCCATTTTTCAAATTCCGCTGGCGCGAAACCTTCTTCATATCCTGGGTAGGGTTGAGAGGCGCCGTTCCGATTGTACTGGCCATCTTCCCCGTTATAGGCGGGGTCGAAAATGCCTCTCTGTACTTTAACATCGCCTTTGCTGTTGTATTGATGTCACTGCTGGTCCAGGGCGGCTCGCTAACGCTAATGGCCCGATACCTAAAGGTAGAGGTGCCGGTTGGCACCGTCCCCAACCGACGGGGTCCGCTGGGTATTTTGCCCGAAAATGACTTTGAGCTATTTGTTTATGGCGTAGAAAATCAAGATTTAGAAGACGTGCCTATTCGCCTGCTGCGTTTTCCTTCTGGGGCATTAATTTCTGCGCTGTTTCGTAATCACGCCATGCTGCAACCGAAGGGCAGTACGCGCCTGCAACTGGGCGACGTGATTTGCGTTATTGGTCGCTCAGCGGATTTGAATACCCTTAATCGGTTGTTTAATGGTGATGCGAAACTAAAACAGGAGCGCGAGTTCTTCGGCACCTTTACGCTGGATGGCACCTCACTAATGCAAGATGTGGCCCTAGCCTATGGTTTAACGTTAAGCGACGGAGAGGCGGGCATAACGCTGGCTGAATTTGTTGCCATGCGCGTAGGAGGGCATCCAGTGCTAGGGGATGATGTGGACTGGCACGGCATTCACTGGGTAGTCAGCGAGATGGAAGGTGGAAACATTACTCGCGTTGGTATTCGATTGTACTAAGGGCGTTGACTTACAAGGAAAAGCTGGTAGTATATGCACGCATAAGCCGGAGGGATGGCAGAGCGGTTGAATGCACCGGTCTTGAAAACCGACGTAGGTGAATAACCTACCCAGGGTTCGAATCCCTGTCCCTCCGCCACCTATTAGGAAAAAGCCGCTGATTTCAGCGGCTTTTTTGTGTCTGTAACAAGGGAAATACAGTTGGGGAAATCCTATGCCTGCTTTGCAGCGAGAGAGTACCTTGGCTGCAAGTATCTGCGGCTCTTACAATTACGTTTGGGCCATCTCTATTAGGTTCAACTCAGAGCTGCCTTAGTTCAGCCTCGCTGGAGTGACACACCACAGAGAGATGCGGCCTTAAGATTGCAAACGCCTTCTGAGATCATCCAGTAGCCATTGTCCAGCATGCCCTAGGGGCCGGTTACGCTTATGCGCGGCATAAATTGTTAACCCTTCCTCAGGCGTTGGATCGTTCTCAATGCGCAGTGGTACCAAATTTCCAGCACTGATTGACTTCGCTATGAGATGTTCTGGCATGCGGCACCAACCGAAACCACCCAGCAGAAAATCCAGCCGTCGACCAAGATCCGCGAAGCGCCAAATTCTTGCGCTTGCAAGCCCAAAGTTGGCGCTTCCTGGATCGATCGGATCCGATAGAACGAGCTGAACATGTGGCTCCAGGTCGAGTTGCGTCGCCGCTCGTCCAAGTTGTGCCAGCGGATGCCCAGGAGCTACCACAGCCTGCATCCGAACGCGAAGCAGTGGATAGGCAGTCATATCATCCGGAATGGCAGGAAGCAGCAAGCAGATACCAATGGCTGCCGAGTCGCTTCTTAGCTTCCGCAGCGAACCTCCCAATCCTTCGGTCGAAAAATTGACGGGCAAATTCAGAAAGGTCTGGTTTAAGGCAGATAGGCTTTCGATGAGGGGTGCCGATGGAACTAAAGGATCGATTGCAATGACAAGCTCTGGTTCCAATCCCATGCGCACTCCCATAGCGACTCCCTCAAACCTAGCGGCGCTTGCCAATACTAATCGCGCCTGCTCGACAAGCACTCGTCCTGTGTCCGTTAATACGGGACGGTAGCCACTACGCTCAAACAGCGAGACGCCCTGTATATCCTCAAGCGTCGCGATCGTTTGGCTAATTGCCGATTGGACGCGACCCAGTTTCCGGCCCGCCGCTGAAAAGCTTCCCTCATCAGCAATCGTCACTAAAACGCGTAGCTGATCAAGTGTAAGGCTTTCTATCAAAGTGGATTCCCCTCAATCTATATCATAAAAACCGATTGACTTAATCATAATTTAATCACTTCCGGTAATTAATAAATGTCTTTATATTTTCCAAACACACTCATTTGGAGAGACACGCCGATACGGCGCTATCTTCTTTACTTTTTTGGGGATTTAAAATGGAAAAGCTTTTGGTTATAGAAGCTAGCCCTCGCGGTGAAAGCTCAGTATCACACAACATGGCGCGGAGATTTGTACAAGAGTGGGAAACCGCTCACTCTGATGGTGTCATCATCAACCGCAACCTTTTGGAGACAGGACTTCGGTTCGTTGACGCTGCATGGCTACAAGCCTACTTCACACCTGCGGATAAACATTCACCCGAAATGGCTGCCGCATTGCAGCTTTCAGACGAACTTGTTGCGGAATTGCTCGCCGCTGATCACATCGTTATTGCAACACCTGTTTACAATTACAATGTTCCGGCTGTCCTGAAGGCTTGGGTGGATCACATTGTTCGTAAGGGTTTGACCCTTGGCTTTGATGGAAGCGGTTTAGTGACTGGCAAGAAGGCAACTGTACTGATCGCATCTGGAGGTGTATACACCGAGGGCTCACCCATTAAGAACCGCGATATCGCAACTCAATATTTGCGTCTAGTACTGAATGTCATTGGTATTTCCGACGTAACGCTAGTGGCTGGAGGTGGGGCAAAGGCGGTAGATCTAGGCGAGGAAAGCATGGCGAGCTTCGTGGAAAAGCTCGGCAAGCAGCTTGAATGGGCTTCTAAAGTTTAATATCAGGCAGTCCAGCATACGGCCTGTGCTCTTTATCGATATGCTGAAAGTTGCCAGTTTACTCGGCAGCAGCCCTTATAAGCGCGAGTAGATGGCCAGCACTATTTTGAGCGAGAAGCTGGATATTTCGGTTTGTCAGGCGTGAAACAACCGGATGCCGAAAGACGTAAAGTTGTGGCTATCAATCTGGCCGATGCCGAATTGGCGACCGAGCTTGTCATACCTGAGAATAAGTATGTCATGAACGATGCGGCCCTGTTCGGCGGACATTTGCTGACGACTTATCTCTGTGATGCGCATACTCAGATGCGCCACTTCACGCTTGATGGTACTGCTGACGGCACGGATCAACTGCCGGGGATAGGCAGCGCTAAAGCTTGGCACCGAGCGGGACAGTTGGAGAACAAGCAGAATGTCTTTGATGATTTTATCGCGGTCAGTGAGTTCCTTATAACGCAAGGCATCACGATGGAAACTGGTTTGGTTGTCCAGGGCGAATCCAATGGTGGGCTGGTAGTGGATGCTGTAGTGAACCAACGACCAGACCTTTATGCGGCAGCCTTACCTGGCAGGAAACTCAGCGACCGTTTTGGGGCATCGGTTTCCGCGCTTCGTGTACAGTAGACCAGGTGTACCGGCTGTCACTACTTCGTAATCCACGAAGATACGATTGATGCACGTGATCTGTTGCAACACTTTGAGCGAAACCATACTTATTTGTCTCTTTTTAACCTGGCGTGGTTGCGGATCGCCTACATAAACAGCCGAAGGATCAACCCTTGCTCATTCTCATTCAACATTATGACTGACTCCCCAAAAGTCGTTTTTTTCGAGTGCGAAGGTCGTCTTGTTCTAGAGCCGCCGAAAATATTGGCCTCCAGCTAAGAATGTGGTGCTGCAAGAGTGTAATAAGCTCGCCCGTCTCACCGGCATCAATAAGTTCAATAATGCTGTAATGCTCCCCGACTGATTCACGTTGTCGGTCCACCCCTGCACCCGAGCGAATACCGAAGAGGCGCATCCTATCTCGAAGGGAGAGTGCTGTCTTGGCTAACAGTTCATTTCCAGACGCCATGAACATGGCATTGTGAAAGGAACGGTCGGCGACAAGATAAGCACGAACATCATCCTCCTTGACGGCACGTTCGATTTCGCGGGCATAGTGTTTTAGCGGTTCTGTGTCGCATGGCGTATCGGCCATCATCAATTTTGCGGCCTGTATTTCTAAAAGATCGCGCATAGCGAAAAGATCTTGCAGCTCCTTCATCGACGGTCGCGAAACCCTAAAGCCTTTATTTCTAACAGGCTCGACCAACCCGGAATTTGCCAATTCGAGCAATGCTTCACGAACGGGAGTCGTTGAAACATCGAGCTCAGCTGATAATGCAGGGACGGAGTAGAGCGTCCCTGGAAGGCTCTCACCTGAAATGATTTCGGAGCGAAGCTGCTTCAGGATGCGCTCGCGAAGATTCTGTTGCATTGGCGTGTTCACTCAGATTTTTGGATGCGTTTTTTCAATGATAATTCGTTACCTTTGACAAGGCCAGAATCCAAATGCATTATTGTAGCGCGCTACAATAATGCATTTAAAAGTGCGAGGTCGGCTCATGACTGAACAAAGGTTCAAGGGATATTGCACGCTCTGCCGTTCACGCTGTGGCTCAGAGACGGTTGTGCGTGGTAACCGTGTTGTGTCTATTGAGCCCTTACGCGACCACCCAACTGGCGGTGCTCTTTGCGCGAAGGGGCGAGCTTCTCCCGAGATGGTTCACAGTCCTGAGAGGCTACGCACTCCTCTACGGCGAATTTCTCCCAAAGGCGCTCCGAACCCCAAATGGGAGGCAATTTCTTGGAACGATGCGCTTGACGAAGTTGCTAGCCATCTGGGTGACATCAGGGACGTAGACGGTCCCGAAGCGGTTGCTTTTGCGATTACCACGCCGAGCGGTACCCCCATGGTGGATAGTTTCGAGTGGGTTGAACGTTTCGTTAGGTGCTTCGGCTCGCCCAATCTTATCTACGCCGTTGAGGTTTGTGGCTGGCACAAGGACTATGCCCATGAACTAACCTTCGGACGCGGCATCGGTTTTGCCGACTATGAAAATGCCGACGTTATCCTCCTTTGGGGTCATAATCCGGCAAGGACATGGCTTGCCCAGGCTAGTCGAATTGCCGAAGCTCGCAGCCGAGGCGCGAAGGTTGTCGTCATTGACCCCAAGCCAAATGGATCTGGGCAGCAAGCCGACGTTTGGCTGCGAGTGCGTCCAGGAGCTGATTCGGCGATCGCGATGGGCGCCATCCGCCATCTAATCAAAACGAACACCTATAATGATGCGTTTGTCCGCCGGTGGACAAACGCCTGCGTGCTGGTCAACCAGCAAACGGGCAATCTTGTCCGCGCGGAAGATCTCTGGGGCGGGGAAGGGCCCAAGCATCTTGTTGTGGTCGATAAGAGTGGAGTACCGCGAAGATTCGATCCTTGGGCCTCTGAAGCAATGGCTGATGATTTCAAACTCAACCATGAACTTCGGCTGACCGATCGAAACGGTACCGAATTTATCGCCAAGACGGTTTACTCCTTGCTTGAGGAAACTGCCGAACCTTTTACACCGGCACATGTCGCTGACGTCAGTTGGGTAGATAGGTCCGCACTTATACAGTTTTACGCCTTACTCGAGGGTAATCCAAAGCTGGCATACCATTCTTGGACGGGGGTCGGGCAACATACCAATGCCACTGCCATCGAGCGTGCCATTGCGAGTATGTATGCCTTGACGGGCGCGTGCGATATACCTGGCGGAAATATATGGCCGACACCGCCACCGACGCGTACCGTCAATCAGCTTTCACTGTTACCGAAAGGGCAGAAGGAGAAGGCCCTTGGACTTTCTGAGCTGCCCCTTGGACCTCCATCCCGCGGATGGATTACCGCCCGCGATTTCAGCCGTGCAGCTACCGAACATTTACCTTACCGAGTTCGGGCATTGATGAGCTTCGGTACTAACTTTGTGGTATCGCAGGCTGATGCTGAGCGCAATCTGGCGGCGTTACGCGCATTAGACTTCCATGTACACGCGGACATTTTCATGAACCCGACAGCGGAGTGTGCTGACATCATACTACCGGTGAATTTGTCCCCAGAGCGTGATGCATTAAAAATCGGTTTCGAAATCAATCAGGCGGCGGTTGAGACCCTCCAGTTTCGCCCCAAAATGATCGATTGTGAGTTCGATGCTCGCGCCGACTATGACATTGTTTTCGATCTTGCCTGCCGTCTGGGTCTTGAGGTGGATTTCTTTGGCGGTAGCATAGAGGCGGGGTGGAATTGGCAGCTTGAGCCATTGGGAGTGACGGTCAATCAATTGCGACAATCCCCCGGCGGAAAGAGGTTTCCCCAACCATCGTCATTGCAGAAACATGGCCAGCTCGCGCTAAAGGATAGGCTTAAAGGATTTCCTACTAGCTCGGGGCTTGTCGAACTCTATTCTGAGCAACTTCTAGACATTCACTACCCCGCCATTGCCTGCCATGTCGAGCCTTTGGAAAGCCCAATGCACGCGGATAGCAAGGGAGCGAACTTCCCTCTTACATTGACTACTGCAAAATCCGGCTGGTTCGTGCACAGCTCTCATCGGCATATTACGTCCCTCCGTAAGAAATCACCTGACCCCATGATAGAAGTTAGCGGGACGCTTGCGCGTTCACGTGGGCTGTCTGAAGGAGACTGGGCCTATGTCGCGACCACTGCCGGTAAAGCTCTGCTGCGGGTGAAACTGAATGAGGCGCTGGACGATCGTGTGGTTCTGGCTGAATTTGGCTGGTGGCAGTCTTCGCTAGCTCTTAACCGTGCTGAAACTCCAGTATCTGGTCCAAACACAAGTAATATAAATGCGGTACTGAGCGATACAGCACACGATCCAGTCAGCGGTTCAGTTCCATTGCGTGCCATCCAGTGCGAAATCAGCCCGCACCCAACCCGGAATATCGGGCGTTGGAACGGTTGGCGTGATTTCAACATTGTTCGAATACGGCCAGAGAGTAGCAATATCATCGCTATTGAACTGGCACCTGCGGACGGTCAGGCCCTGCCGGAGTTTCTGCCAGGGCAATATGTCGCTACCAGAGTCGGCCCAGATGGCCCAGCCCGTTCCTATTCATTGACCGGCTCTGGCTTGTTCTCCAACACACTATCGATTGCCGTTCGGCGTCAGGGCACAGACCTCGAAGGGCTGGAAGGAAAATCGCTCTCGGCTTCCCTTCATAAATTATCTATCGGTGACGGCCTCCAGCTTGAATCTCCAGCCGGGGTGTTTAATCCTCCAACGCATGGTGACCGACCCATTGTCTTCATCGCAGCTGGTATTGGCATCACACCGTTTATCAGTGCACTAGAACGCCTCGTGGCCGAAAGTGGAAACACTGAAATCATGTTGCTTCATGGATGCCGAAGTGGGGACGAGCACCCCTTTTCAAACAGGCTAAAAGAGTTTCGTACGGCGCTGCCTAATCTGCATAGCATCACCGCATATTCTGCTCCTCTACCGTCCGATGAGATTGGCAAGGATTACACGGTTCACGGTCGGGTAGATTTTTCGGCGGTCACTCTGCTCCAGTCAAGAAGACCACTCATCTACATCTGTGGATCCCCTGGCTTCATTGACAGTGCGAACCAGGCGATGAAAGCACTAGGCATTCCGGCGTTTGACATCATGTTCGAGGCCTTTACCTCGCCTAGCCCTGTTCCCCTTGAGTTACAGCCTCAAATCGTTCACGTAGCAGGAACAGGGAATAGTTTTGAGTGGCGACCAGAAATGGGCTCGATCCTTGACGCCGCCCTTGAGCATGGCTTTTCGCTACCGAGCGGTTGTCGCGTCGGTCAATGTGAGAGCTGTATCTGCGAGCTTATTGATGGAGAAGTCGCGCATCTTAGCGGCAGCGAATTGGAAGCAAATCAGTGTTTAACCTGTCAGGCCGTGCCGTTGACAGAGATTACAATCGCCACGTAAGAATAAAACAAAAAGGAGGTAAATGAAGTGTGCACTCCAAGACGAGATCCCAAGTCAGCCCAAGCGGGAAATGAGAACATGGTTATGCGCTTATCACGCGTCATGGTCTCACCCTGTGGTCTGCTCGTGAAATAGTGCTAGCAGAGAAAGGAGCATAGTACTACCAGAGGAAGGGTATTCGTCGATGTCTGCCGGATGGTGGAACACCAGCATATCGATTGGGATAACACTATAAAAACTGACCAGCGCCACTCTGACCTACCGTCATCATCGCGGTATTAATCACTGACCTCCAGGCGGAACCACATCATGTTTAAAACATTCACTAACGGCTTTGTTAACGCGTTTGATCGCTACATGCCCGACCCGCTAATTCTGGTACTTTTCATCACATTAATTGTGTTCTTAGCTGGCATTGTTTTTCAAGGCCAAGCACCTGTGGCAATGCTCGGCTATTGGCAAGATGGGTTTTGGAATCTGCTAAGTTTTGCAATGCAGATGACGCTTATTCTTGTGGCAGGGTTCTCCGTAGCGCGTACGCCAGTATTTATGGGGCTGGTAGATCGTATCGCTGGCGTAGCGAAAACGCCTGGACGTGCCATTTTAACAGTGAGTTTCACAACGTTAGTCCTATGCTGGATTAACTGGGGCATGGGCCTAGTGGCTGGTGCAATTCTTGCCCGCGAATTGGCCCGGCGAGTCGAAGGTGTCGACTATCGACTATTGGTGGCCAGTGCCTATGCGGGCTTCATCAGCTTTCATGCTGGCCTATCAGGGTCAGCAACGCTGCTTATTGCAACGCCAGGGCACTTTCTTGAAGATCAGATCGGTTTGATCCCGACCAGCGAAACAATCTTCAGTGCACTGAACCTAAGTATATGCGCGGCGATCCTTATCGTGTTACCGCTGACCTGCCGCTTATTGATGTGGGGTATCGATAAGCCTGTGACTGTAAATTCTGACAACCTAAAAGAAGACGTCGTTAAGGACAGCCCATCAGAGGCGCTGCGTCCGGCTGAACGTTTAGAGCGGTCCAAGACATTAGCATGGGTAAGTGCGGCATTGGGCTTTGCTTCGGTGGTCGTTTATGCCGTAAATGGGGGTGGCCTCAATCTAAACATCATCATCTTCGTGCTCATTTTTCTAGGCTTGGCTCTGCACGCTAGCGCACGCAGCTTTCTTGCCGCTATCGATGAGGCGGCGCGCGGGGTTTCCGGCGTGCTTATCCAGTTTCCGTTCTATGCTGGGATTATGGGCATGATGAGTGCTTCAGGTCTGGGGGCTGAGTTAGCACAAGCGTTTGCCAATATTTCGACGCCTGGCACATTGCCGTTTGTGAGTTTTCTATCGGCGGGCATACTCAATATCTTCATTCCATCGGGAGGAGGGCAATGGGCGGTTCAAGGGCCTATTCTTGTCGAGGCGGCCCAGTCGCTAAACGCAGATCTCGCGGACGTTGTTATCGCGTTTGTGTGGGGTGATGCTTGGACCAATTTGATTCAGCCATTCTGGGCACTGCCCGTATTGGCAATTGCTGGGCTCAAGGCGCGCGATATTATGGGTTTCTGCGTGATAATGATGGGCACAACAGGCGTCGCGATTTCCGCCATATTGTTGTTATTTTGAAAAAAAAACGGGACAGAGTTCGTTTGGCCTACCTGTGTCGAAGCGCTATGTTTTCTGGTATTTCGTGATATTTATTTGCCTCTAGCTTTCACAAGGTTGTTGTTAATATAGCGCTTCATTGCTGGGGTTACTTGCTAGATAGCGTCCTGGGCAGTCTGTTCATTGTGCCGCTGCAGTAGAGCAAAGGCTCAAATTCGCTTTCCCATCTGGAGATACTCAACCTCGCCAACGACAGTGGTATAGGCGCGACCCGTATAGTTCACTCATAGAAGCCACTTTAATGCCTCTGACTCGCCAGGGGCATTTTTTTCTAAAATTCTCCTGTGTGCACGAGCTATCTTTCATTAAGAGTCATTTAGTCACTTATCTTTTCATCATCCTTGGTTGAACCTATTCTTCTGCTTGTTGCTCAATAGATATGGGTACGGCAAAAGGAGATCTGCCATGAACAGTGTAGATAAGTGCCAAAAGTGCGGTAAGGAATACAACCCCGACGTTGAGATCGAATCTAAAGCGACACCTACATGTGATTCTTGTGGGGCAGCGCTTTTTGAGCCAACCGCGGAAGCAGACTTTGAAAGAGAAGGTGAGGAACATCTTATTGAAAAAGGGCTGCGAAAAATCGCGGGTGAAATAACAGGAGATAAGAATTAATTCCGTGGCTAGGATTTAATCTTTCCTATCATTTACCTCTAATGTCGACTTCTAAGCCCCTACGCTTGTCGCGGTG
Source organism: Halomonas sp. AOP5-B2-8 (assembly GCF_052376475.1). NCBI lineage: Bacteria > Pseudomonadati > Pseudomonadota > Gammaproteobacteria > Oceanospirillales > Halomonadaceae > Halomonas > Halomonas sp. AOP5-B2-8. The sequence continues at coordinate 101,176 of NZ_JBQSVS010000003.1, forward strand.
GGGGGCTTAGAGCTTTGCTGAAAAGGCTTCTAGCTTTCTAGAGAACCCGGCTGAGCCGTATCAAAAACCAGACGTATTAATCTTTGTCCCTCGCATACAGTCACCGTAGGCCATCGTGTCGCCCATTTTTTCTGCTACATCGCGGCAATCTGCGGTTCGTGATGAAGAAGGACCTGAGCTGCAGCCTGCCAGCAGTACGGCAATTAAACACAGTGGAATGAGTGCTTTCATGGATAACTCCTTATCAGTTAAATAATCCTGCTACATTTAACAGCATCTATGCGGTCTATGTCGATTGGCTAAAATTTATGCGTGCGAATGCGAAGCATATCTCCGCCATTGATATGCGAATATTCCTCAGAGCCGTAAAATGGCAATCAACCATCGGGTCTGCTCGTGACGGAACGTCAACGTAGGCACTAGTGTCTTAGCTGAAATAATCTTTAACGAGGAGTGGCGTATGGAGCGTGTATTCGCATGGGATCATCGACGCGAGCAAGTGGTTTATCGTATTCCAGGGCATACGCATGATGATGGTAGAGAAGATAGCGACTTCTCACCTGTCTGGCTGCCGAGCAGCGAGTCAGAGTTGCCGGATGGCATCTCCGTCGATGACCTGCGAAAAGTAACCGTTAAGGATTGATTCTATCGATGGAAAAATACCAATCCTGCTGAAGCGGACCACCTGATACAGGCGTTAAGTATTTGAGAGATAGATAATTGTGAATAGGAATATCATCCAAAAGTCTTCTAAGAGCGGTTAACATTATTTAATTCACGTTAGGCCCCGTTGTTTATCTAAAAATAATCGTTATTATGCTGTCAGCTTGATGCTATTAATTCACTAAGGAAGATCTACCATGTTGAAAGGATTGATTGTCTGCTTTGCGGTGCTATTTGCTCAATTGGCAGTGTTGCATGTGATCGATGCACGTCTATATAGCTCTCCTCAAGATGCCCGTCAAACGGCAGTCACGACCGTGACCGCTCACAAAGATGATGAAGAAGAAGCACAAAGTTAAATAATTCTTCCATCAGACGATGACCTAGTGGCACGGCTCGCGTCACTAGGTGTTCGTAAGAGTTAGACTTATTTAGGTATCTCATTTAGCCAGCCTTTAAACGTTGCCCACGAACGCTGGTCGGCGTTTTCTCGGTAGGCAGCGCTTCCAAACACGCTAAATGCGTGCGGGGCACCGAAATAAATACCGACTTCGTAGGCAATGCCCGCTGTTTCAAGCTCACCTGTGAGTAGTGCAACGTTGAATTACCATTTGCGTAGACGACAAGTACTTGCGTCTGGAACTCAGTAACGGCATTCTTGTCCGTCGGTAGAATACTATTAGGGAGCATTAACACATGGCTTACAACGACTCACGTATGGCACGCCCCCAGTCCGGTGGTGTGGCAAACAGTGTCAGTACGAATAAAGTATTGCGTAATACCTACGCACTGCTGGCGATGACACTCTTGTTTTCGGCAGTAACAGCGGGTGCCGCTGTTGCAATGGGCATCCAGCAAATGAACATTATCGTGTTCTTTGTCGGTGCTTATGGACTGATGTTCCTTGTCCATAAAACGGCGAATTCAGCGACAGGGTTGCTGGCTACGTTTGCGTTTACGGGGTTCATGGGCTTTACCCTTGGGCCGATTCTTTCTGCTTACCTAACGCTTCCTAACGGCGGCGCATTGATCATGAATGCACTTGCTATGACGGGGCTTACGTTTGTTGGTTTGTCCGCTGTAGCACTTACGACCAAAAAGGATTTTAGCTTTTTAAGCAATTTCCTGATGGCAGGTGCAATCGTGCTGATTCTTGCCATGGTCGCGGGCATCTTCTTCAATATTCCTGCGCTGTCACTAATGGTATCGGCGGGCTTCGTACTGTTTGCTTCAGCTGCCATTCTGTATCAAACCAGTGAAATCATTCACCGCGCCGGTGAGACTAACTATATTCTCGCTACCGTGACGCTTTACGTATCAATCTACAATCTGTTTGTTAGCCTGTTGTCGATTCTAGGTATTATGAGTAACGATTGATTTTAAACAGCGCTAGACGATAGGACAGGCCCTTTTATGAGGGCCTGTCTTTTTTTTAAGCTAGCTGTGACTAGGTATTAAGATGATGCAGTACGGTTTATTGGTGATGGGGGCTCCGTATAGCAGTCCTGCACCGCATTCTGCTTTAAGGTTTGCCCACGCAGCTATTGCGCGGGGGCACCGGTTGGCGGGAGTGTTCTTCTATCACGAAGGTGTCCATAATGCGTCTTCACTGATGACACCTCCGCAGGATGAACTCAATCTCAATGAAGCCTGGTTCGAGCTTCATCGTCTGCATGACGTACAATTAGATGTCTGTATTGCTGCAGCGTTGCGCCGGGGGCTGATGAGCGAATCGGAAGCGCAGCGGCATGGTAAGCAAGTGTTTAATATTGAGAAACCCTTTGAATTAACCGGTCTTGGACAGTTACTTGAGTTACAACAGCGTTCTGACCGCTTTATTACTTTTGCTTAAATGGTGAGTCAATGGCGGCACCTGATGCACTACTGGTGATTATTCGCCATGCACCTCACGGCTCAAACTGGTTACGTGAAGGATTAGATACGGCACTGGTCGCGGCGGCGTTTGGACAGCCGGTAGAACTGTTATTTATGGGGCAGGGTATAATGGCACTGTTAAAAGAGCAGGGTAGTGGCGCACCAGGTCAGAAAGCCACACTACCAACGATCGATATGCTGGAAATGTACGATATTGATAAGCTCTGGGTGCCACAAGAGGGACTAGAAAGCCTGAATATATCCGCAGATACACTTGTCGATAGCGTAACCCTAATAGCGAATGTCGATATCCCCAATCTATTGCGGCAACACGCAAAAATACTCAACTTTTAGTGGGGCATAACGATGTTACACATCCTCACGAATATGCCAGATAGTAGTGTATATGCTCAAATGCAGCTTGCAGCAGGGGCTCAAGATTCCGTGTTATTGATTGAAGAGGCGGTGACTGCCGCTCTAAATCCGACCTGGAACGCATGGCAGTTCTTTCATAAGCGCATTTATTTGCTTTCAGAAGACCTTGCTTCTAGAGGCCTTGTAAAGAGAGCCGCTGATCATGGATTACCTACGATCGATGTAGACGGTTTTGTCGTACTGACAGAACAGAATGAAAAAATAGTAACTTGGTATTAAGTATGACTAACTCGAAAATATACCGTTATCTTGATTTAGAAAAAAAATGGGGCCTTGATCCTGAAGGGTATCTTGTTAATCAAGCTGACTGGAGCGAGCCCGTAGCTGAGTTAATGGCAAGCGAAGAAGGGTTGCCACTGACCCCTGCACACTGGGAAATAATAGATGTTGTGCGGGCTTTTTATCAGCGCTATGAAATGGCACCGGCGATGCGGCCGTTGGTAAAAGCAACCAAAACGGCACTGGGTGAAGAGAAGGGCCGTTCCATCTATTTGATGCAGCTTTTCCCAGGCAGCCCTCCTAAAAGGATTGCCCGGTTAGCCGGTTTGCCAAAGCCGACTAATTGCCTCTAACGCGCATTTTTCACTCACGTTAAGCAACATCACCGCGCGTACACACCGAAAGCACCACTGCATCGCTATGGCTAGTCGAAACAAGCGCATGGCCCATATCACTATCGAAGTAAATACTGTCGCCTTCAGCTAACACTAGCGGGGCATAAAACTCGGTGTGGAGCATGATATCGCCATGTAGCACCATTAAAAATTCTTCGCCATCATGGCGCACCCATTGTTGATACTCATCGAAACTGCGGGCGCGTACGATAGTTTTGAAGGGGATCATGCGCTTTTGGGCTAACTGATGCCCGAGTAATTCATGCTCGTAGGTAGGCGTAGGATGTAGCTGGCCTTTACCTTTTCGGGTTAAATCGCGGCGGCCCATGGTGTAGCGCTCGCGCTTTGGTGGCGTCAGCAGCTGAGGCAGGTCAATGTTCAGACCCGTCGTTAGCTTCTGCACCACGCTAAAGGTAGGTGACACTTGGTCATTCTCAATTTTAGACAGCGTTGAACGTGCAAGCCCTGTACGCTGGCTTACATCTTCCAGCGTCCATTGGTTAGCTAGACGAATTTGCTTGAGTCGTTCGCCCAGGCGCAGCGGTTCGACAAACGGTTTGCTTCCCGATGCAATACGCAGCGCGGCATGTTCTTCAGTAGTTGCGGTCATAAATCGTCACATTGGCTGCGTTAACGTGGGGGATTTAAATATAGATATGATATCACAGCTCAAACTAACACCTATTGAGCTTGGCCCAGGGTGGACCTTAAGGCACTTCGGCGAAGGGTAGCCCTAGTAGCGCTTTTAAATGCGCTTCGACACCACTGGCTAGAGATTTTGGGTTATAGCCACCTTCAAGCACCGAAACAATACGGTTATCAGCGTAGAGCGTGGCGATTTCCATAGCGAGATGCGTGATCCAGTAAAAGTCTTCATCCTCTAAGCAAACGTCGCCCATGGGATCATCACGATGGGCATCAAAGCCTGCAGATATCATAACTAAATCTGGCTTAAAAGCATGCAAAGCGGGCAGCCAATGACTTTCGATAATGCGTCGAAACTCGGGCCCATCGGTGCCAGCTTCTAATGGTGTATTCACAACGTTTTGCCACTCACTGCGTAAGTAGCGCCACGGATAAAACGGGTATTGGAAGCTTGTGCAAATGAGAATTCCAGGATCGTTTTTAAAAATATCGATCGTGCCGTTGCATTGATGCACATCAAAATCCAGGATGGCAATACGCTTAGCACCATATTTTTCGCGGGCATGGGCTGCGCCAACGGCAATATTATTATAAAAACAAAAGCCCATGGCATCACTGGCCTCCGCATGGTGGCCAGGCGGCCTAACGGCACAAAACACATTATCTGCCTGGCACTTGAATACCTGATCAACCCCTCGAATAACAGCGCCGGCGGCCACTCTAGCGGCTTTCAGACTGTCAGGATTCATCATGGTATCGTCATCCAATGCGATGATGCCTTCGGTGGGTAAACACTTTTCCAGCGCGCGAAGATGACGCAAGGGGTGTACCCTAGCTAGCGCCTCTTCACACGCTTCTTTAGCGTCGGCCTGCATGGTCTGCTGCAGTACGCCCGCAAGCGATAGGTGGGCGCGAATAGCCTCCAAACGCTGAGGGCTTTCCGGATGCTCTGGCCCCATATGGTGCAATGAGCAATCGGGATGGGTAAGGTAGGCGGTAATCATTCAAGCGCTCCATTATTATTGATGACACCTTAATCGCGTCCAGGCCCTACGCGACAGTCTCAATAAGTCGTACAGCCGCTATTTATGTCAGGGGAGACTCATTTGTGAGCACGCGCTTCTTACACCATTTTTTTCAGCCTCGTACACTTGCGGTATTTGGTGCCTCTGAAAAGCCCTCATCGCTGGGCGGTTTAGTGCTGAGAAACATTCAAGAGGGCGGCTTCAAAGGGTCGCTATGGGCCGTGAACTTGAAAGGCTACGCTCAAGTATTCGGAGTCCCGTGCGTTAGCCGCGTAAGTGAGCTGCCCGAAGTGCCCGACCTAGCCGTGGTGTGCTCACCTATTGAGGGTATACCCAGTCTAATTAAAAAGCTTGGGCAAGCAGGTGTCAAAGCCGCTCTGGTACTGTCTGGCGGTGCTTATCTGGATCGTGATAAGGGCAATAAAGGCTCTATCCGTGAAAGGATGCTGAGTGCGGCCCGTATTTCAGGCATTCGGGTATTGGGTCCTGAATGCATGGGGCTTATTGTACCGGGCAAAAATCTTAATGTTTCTTACGCCAGTCAGCCAGTGAAAGCAGGGCGTGTCGCTTATTTGGGCCAGTCCGGCATGTTGGCCAATGCAATGATAGATTGGGCCGCTGGGCGAGATGTAGGATTTTCGCATCTAATTACGGTTGGCGATAGCGTAGATGTTCTATTGCCGGATCTTATTGATTATGTTAATCAATACTCACCTGCTCAGGCAATATTGCTGCACCTAGAGCGGATTAATGATGCCCAGCACTTTATGACGGCCGTGCGCGATGCATCGCGTAATCGCTTAGTCCTGGCGATCAAAAGTGGGCGCACGCCCGAATCTGACATTTCGGGCATGACACCGACGCCCGGCATTGCGAATCGCGATGTGGTATTCGATGCTGCCTTTGCCCGGGCTGGCGTTGTGCGTGTTGATGATTCTGATGAGCTGCTTGATGCGCTAGAAACGCTTTCACGCATGAAGCCCCTGAAGGGGGATCGCCTGGCCATTGTCTCGAACGGATTGGGGCCAGCCATGCTGGCTATCGATAAGCTGATTAGCGCTGGCGGTAAGTTAGCCGAATTTAGCGCTGAAACGCAGGCGGCATTGCATCTTAGCCAGGTCGATATGAGTAAGCCGGGGGAGAACCCGGTGGATTTAGGCGGCAATGCGTCGCCAGAGCGGTTTGTTCAAGCGCTGGAAATTGTCGCGTCTGATGCCAATGTCGATGCCGTACTGGTCGTTCATGCGCCCACTCGTATGGCGCCATCGTTAGTCACTGCTCAAGTGCTAATCGATAATCGTAAGAAATTTCGTCGTAACTTACTGACCAGTTGGATGGGCCTAAAAGAGGCTTTGAACGCGCGTCATATATGTAATTTAGCCGGAATCCCTACCTACATTTCACCTGAGAAAGCCGTTAAGGCTTTCATGCACATGGTGATCTACCAACGTGTTCAGGCGCTGCTACAAGAAATTCCGCCCAGCTTACCCTTTTCAACGAGTCCTGAAATACGCGCTCAGTGCCGCACGCTCATCAAGCAGGCAAAAGAACAAGGCCGGCAAACGTTAACTCACTCTGAAACTGCTCAAGTGCTTGAGGCATACGGTATTCCAACGGCACCCAGCGTGTACTTATCTAGCCCTGAAGAAGCGCTTGAAAAAGCCGTAGGCATTTCGGGAAGCAAAGCGCTCAAGGTGGTTCATGAAGGCAATTGCCGTCCTTATCGTTACCGCAAGCATCCGCATAAAATTTCTGCAGGCTTGTTGCAGGATTTAGAAACTCCAGAGCAGGTGGCTGAGGGTATTCGTCAGCTGGGCGATAAAGTCGCGGAAAAATTCCCTGAGTATGCTATTCGCGAATACTGTTTGCAGCCTATGCAACGCGGCAAGCATTCCATGCAGATCTGCGCAGGCATCACCCGGGATCCGGTGTTTGGCCCGCTTATTGTCTTTGGTATTGGCGGCTATAAGGTCAACGTATTGGCCGATCGCCAAGTAGCGCTGCCGCCGCTGAACATGAGCTTAGCCGCCGACGTAGTGGGCAGAACGCATGCGGCCTCGTTAATTCGTGAACACTCCGCCGACCCTGAGCGGGATATACAGCACCTGTGCCAAATGCTGGTCAAACTATCGCAAATGGCGTCAGATCTTAGCGATCTACGCGGGCTTGAGGTGAATCCGCTAATACTTAATCGCGATGGTATGATCGCCGTTGATTTCGCAATGGATCTGGGTACGCCGTCGCGCTTTGCGATCATGCCTTATCCAGAAGAACTACGTGAATGGATGACGCTAAAAAATGGCTGGAAGGTCGAGGTCAGGCCTATTCGTGCTGAAGATGCGCATTTAATTACCACGTTCCACCGCCAGCTTTCAGAAGAGAGCATTCGCTTTCGCTACTTCCACAATAAATCCAATTTAACGCAGCGTGATTTGTCGATTTTGTCGCATATCAATTACGACCGCCAGATGGCCTTTATCGCTGAATATTTAGGTGAAGACGATAACAAAGAGATGCTTGGCGTGGCGAGGGTGTGGAACGACCCTGACAATATTCGTACCGAGTTTTCAATCATCATTCGTGATGACCTGCAGGGGCTCGGCATTGGCAGCCTGTTAATGAAGAAGATGATCGACTACTGCACTAACATCGGCACCCTGGAAATGATCGGCAAAATCATGGTCGATAACCATCCGATGCGGGCCTTGATGAAACACTTAGGTTTTAAATGCCGTTACAACATGGAAGAGCAGGTGATTGATGCCGTGCTACGCCTCAATGAACCTGAAAGTGAGTGGCAGCGGCATCGCCTTGAGAGCCTGCCAGACTAACCGCGAAAAGGCCTGCAGCTAGCTCTGTAGGCCTTTTGAACACTGTTTTATGTACTTGGCTAATTAAGGCGCTAAGCGAAAGCGGCTCCACTCATGGCTATCGCGACGCTCAAACCGCAGCCGGTCGTGCAAACGGCTGGGCTGGCCTTGCCAAAACTCGATCATGTCAGGTGCTACGCGGTAGCCGCCCCAGTGAATTGGGCGCGGTATATCTTGTCCGTCGTAGGCTTGTTCAAAGCGCTTTTGACGCTCTTCAATCCAGTTACGCCCTGGAATCACAACGCTTTGCGTAGCAATCCAGGCACCAAGCTGGCTCCCGCGCGGGCGGCTGGCAAAATACTCATCTGACTCTTCGGTGGGTATCCGCTCAACGAGTCCTTCGATACGGACCTGCCGGGAAAGTGATGGCCACCAAAACGTCATCGCCGCGTAGGGCACATTGCTTAACTCACTACCCTTATGGCTATGGTAGTTGGTGAAAAACACCATTCCGCGTTCATCAAAGCCTTTTAACAGCACTACCCGTGCGTGAGGCCTGCCTTGGCTATCCACACTCGCCAGCGTCATGGCATTGCCATCCTGGCCTTCTTTTTCCAGGGCGAGAGTGAACCATTCATCAAATAGTACAAAAGGATCGTTGGGTGCCAGCGACTCATCTAGCCTGCCGCCTTCATAATCACGCCTAATATCGGCTATGTTACGTGTCATCGAATGACTCTCCCTTGAATTTCATCCATGGTCGCCGGTTTCACCTCAAAGCTCAAACCGCTACTCTCGATTCTCAAAGAATTTAGAGCGATCCACTTGGCTTTCGCCAGCAAGTGAGTACAGCGTTATTTTTGATAGAACTGTTAATAGAATTATTTTTGGCGCAACTGCCGGCTACGAAAACGCGCATAGCCCATACAGCCCGCAAACAGGGCAAGCGAAACGATGGCTTCCGAAATGCCACGAAAGCTTTGCCCTGGAACGCTTGCCAGCATGACACCTTGAGTGAAATAGAGCAGGCTGACGAACGCAAGCCATGCGTGTCCACGCGCCCGCCGGCCAATAATCGAAGGTAAGAACAGCACAAGAGGAAGCACAAAAGCCACGACAGGGCGCCAGTTGAATTCATCGCCCTGTACTAAAAAGCTTCGATAAATAACTAATACCAGCAAGATGGCACTACTGATTAGCACCAGCTGGCGGCTTTTTAGCGTGAGCTTATCTAATCCATGACGTGCCTCGATATCTTCCAGCCACTGCCTCATAAAGCATTCTGCCGCATGACATCCAACGCTAACGCAAGTCGAGCCAGCCGTTTTCCCTGTGCAACGCAAAGCGCGCGCTCATGCGCATCAACAGAGTGATCGCTGCGAGCTCCAGCTAGGTGGCTCGCACCATAGGGCGTTCCGCCCGTGCGTGTCTCTAATAGCACTGTTTCGCTATACGGCACACCCGCGTAAACCATGCCATGATGCAGCAAAGGCACCAACATCGTCAGCAATGTGCTCTCCTGACCGCCATGTAGGCTTGAGGTTGATGTGAATGCGCAGGCAGGTTTATCAATCAGTGCACCGTTCATCCATAGGCTGCTAGTGGAATCGATAAAATACTTAAGCGGCGCCGCCATGTTGCCAAATCGCGTTGGGCTGCCCAGTGCCAACGCGCTGCAGTTGCGCAGATCGTCTAGATCAGCATAGATCGCGCCCTCAACAGGAATTTCGGGATCAACGGCTTCACAGGTTGTTGAAACCGGTGCCACAGTGCGCAAACGTGCCTGAATACCGGGTACGCTTTCTACGCCGGCTGCGATTTGCTGCGCCATGGTGGCGGTAGCGCCGGAGCGAGAGTAGTAGAGAACCAAAACGTATGGGGTCATATCACTCATCATCATTCCTGAATAAGGTCATAAAAGCGGTCTTGGTAAATACAGATAAGCCTATCTGTCCTATGGTACCAGAGCTACCGGCAATGCTGGGTAGGAGGCAAGCGCAGTTCGTGTACCTGGACGGCGCAAGTAAACCCAGGCACGAGTGCCGTCCTCAAGAGTTATAGTCCTACGATCGTAGCGTACGCCCAGTCGTTCATAGCGGTCTAGGCGGCGCAATTCAGCGGCGTCTATAGTGAGTAGCAGCCCATTGACTTGACTCCCGGGCTGGGACGAAAGGTCGAGACCATTGCGCTGATAACCCACAAGCACGGCGTCTTCAGGAGAGCCGAAACTCCCCATGACGGCCAGGCGCACCGGAGCATAGCGCAGCGTACCGTATACAAAGACCTGATGGATGCGCTGCTCGATGTCGTCTAGATCGTCTGGGCGATCATAAAACCATGGGCTGAGCATGGTTAGCCACAGCCATCCTGCCATGCCCACAATCCCCACACCGCTGCCGATCGCTAGGCGTTTCAACCAAACTGTTTTAGCCAAAACAGAGTGCCTCTCACTGAATGGTAAATAAGTGCAGGCATAGCTTGGCGCTCTGAATAGATGATGACAAGCCCTATGTTATCGACTTATTTAATCTGTTTAAGCACAGTCTTCGAGTTTGTTAGGATAGTCATTAGACCCTGTCAGAGGAGCCTGCAATGAATCAGCCACTTCGTGATGATATGGATTTTCGAGCTCTCGTCGGTGATGTTAGGCCGCTACCGGCAAGTAACCGCGCCGATCCTACTGCTCATCGTCAATGTCCTTCTGACGCTCAGCTGGCACGGCGTGAGTGGGCAGAAGAAGAGCGAGGAGCGCGCAATTTTTTATCCGACGACTTTGTCGACCTGCTTCCTCCTTTTGATCCTATCGAGTATCGCCGTGAGGGCATACAGCAGGGCGTTGTCAATAAATTAAAGCACGGCGGTTATAGCGTTCAGTCCCAGCTCCATCTGCTCAGGCGTCCTTTAAGCGAGTGTCGGCGGCTGCTTTTTCCTTTTATTCAGGAAGCCTATGCCCACGATTTACGCTCGGTGCTGATCGTGCATGGCCGCGGGCGTGAGATTGATAGTCCGGCTAACGTTCTGCGTTCTTATCTTGCCAAGTGGCTCAGCCAATTTGAGGAAGTGCAGGCGTATGTATCAGCCCAGCCGTCTGAAGGAGGGCTAGGCGCCACGTGGGTAATGCTGCGTAAAAGCGATCGCGCTAAAGCCAATAACCGCGAGCGCCAGCAAAAGAGACGTGGCTAATTGAATTCGATTAATCACAAGATGCTATTATTGTAACATTAAGCCATTTTAAGCCATTAATGTCCTTATTTTAGATCTTTAAAAACTGATGGCTTGATATTAATTGATTTACTTAATAATCATGCTTCATAATGTGCTACATTTAGACCATAGCAGATATTTTTTTCAACTATGTTCTCTTAAGAGCATCTTATGATGACTGAAAATAAATCACCCGCCGCGATTGCTGAAACGTTAGGGGAGCGCCTAAAGCAGGCGCGCCTCAATCATGACATGACGCAAGCAGAAGTAGCAGCTCTAGCGGGTTTATCCAGAAAAGTGGTGCTGAATGCTGAAAAGGGAAAAATCCAATTAGAAGGACTGGTAGCCATCATGATGGCTCTCGATATGACGGCCCAGCTAGAGCACTTTTTACCACCACAAACTATTTCACCACTGCAGCTTTCCAAGCTACAGAGCAAGCAGCGTCAGCGTGCCTCTGGCCAGAGAAAAACCAAGGATGAGGAGCCGCTTGAATGGTAATGGAAGTTATCAACGTCAGCTATCTCGACCGCTACGTAGGGGCAGTGAGTTTCGATACTCGTACCGGCGTTGGTGCCTTTGAATACGATGGCGCCTTTATTAACGACGGCGTTGAGCTTTCTCCTATTAAAATGCCACTTGGCAAAAAAATATTCAGCTTTCCTGAGCTCAATATTGAAACCTTCAAGGGCCTGCCAGGACTCATTGCCGACTCACTGCCCGATGACTTTGGTAATGCCGTGCTTAATGCATGGGTGGCCAGCAAAGGCGGGCAGGCTGGCGATATTACGCCGCTGCAAAGGCTGCAATATACCGGCAAGCGGGGCATGGGAGCGCTGGAGTATTCGCCCGCCACGAAATTAAAAAGTCTCAATGCCTCCGCTCACGTTGAAATAGCCACCTTAGTCGGCATTGCGCAGGAAATACTCGATAGCCGATCAACCTTTTCCGTTGAGCTTAACAAAGACGGCCAGGAAGACAGAGAAGCCATGATGGCACTACTGTCTGTCGGAATGAGTGCTGGAGGCGCTCGTCCTAAAGCGGTTCTGGCGTTTAATCAGGATTTCACCCAAGTGCGCTCGGGACAAACACGCGTACCGGATGGGTTTGCTCACTTTCTAATGAAGTTTGATGGTGTCAGTGAGCATAATAAAAATCGTGAGACGTTTGGCGACCCGCTAGGCTATGGTGCCATGGAGTACGTTTATCACCTGTTAGCGAAAGCCTGCGGCATTGAGATGATGCCTTGTAAGCTGATTAATGAAGGTCCGCGGCGTCACTTTATAACGCAACGGTTTGATCGAATCGGCAATCGTAAACTGCACGTACAAACCCTGAACGGCATAGCCCACGTTGACTATAAAAAACCAGGCTCATTCTCATACGCTGAATTATTTGGTGTGGCGAGACAGCTACAGCTTTCTGCCGCAGATGCCGAACAGCTCTTTAGACGCATGGTTTTTAATATAGTGGCTAGAAACCATGATGATCATGCGAAAAATTTTGCATTTATGCTGAAAGGGGGAGCCTGGTCACTTTCACCAGCCTATGACCTTGCTTACAGCTACAAACCGGGGAGCCCGTGGGTGAACAGCCACTGGATGAGCCTCAATGGTAAGCGCGACCATTTCTCTCGCAGTGACCTTTATTCGCTAGAAAGGCTGAGCCCTTTGTTTACCCGCAAAAAAATCAACGCCATGATTGATGAAATCATTGCACACGTTGCCCAGTGGCGAAAGCTTGCCGGCGAACACGGCGTGCCGGAATCATTGATAGACGAAGTGGCGTCAAACCTTAGGCTCGCGCTTTAAAATCAAAAAAAACGGCAAAGGCGCTGGGCCTTTGCCGGCTGATACTCAATGTTACTTGCTGGCAACTAAGCGGCGTTCAAACAACGCCTGGCGCTCTTCAACATCCGTTTGATAACGAACGCTAAAAGCATTCAGCGCACGCAAGGCATCTTCTGGATGCTGGTCGTCGCGCAGGGCCATTGACGTAAAGCCACAGCGGCGCATGTAGTCCAATTGATCAACCAAGACATCGCCGACGGCACGCACTTCACCTGCGTAGTGAAAGCGCTCACGCAGCAATCGAGCGACCGTGTAGCCGCGCCCGTCGGTAAAGGCAGGAAAATCAATCGCAATGGCCGCCACACTGCCGATCTGCTCACTCAGCGCGGGGGTTAATTCGGTATCACTGGTAAGCAGCGGCGCCAGTTCAGCATCTTCTTGATTCGCTTGCCATAACGCCAGCGGTACAAACGCAGGGCGCTGTTCAGGCAAGGTATCGGTGTCATAGGAGACGCACCAGGCGTTCTCGGCCGCTAGCTCGCCATTCACAATTAAATGATCAGCGTGCACCGGCGTCTGCTCTAGCACCTCCGCCTCATCATTGAGCGCGTCTGTCGTTGGCATGCTCTTATTTGGCATAAACATGCTCCTTGAAGGGTTTTAGGCCAATACGACGGTAAGTATCTAAGAAGCGCTCGTCTTCATGGCGCTGGTCCACATAGACCGCCAATACTTTTTCGACCACGTCAGGTACATCTTGGCGGAAGAATGAAGGGCCCAAAATTTTGCCCAGCGAGGCATCGTCGGTAGAGTTACCGCCAATCGATATCTGATAGTACTCTTCACCCTTTTTATCGACGCCCAAAATACCGATATGGCCGACATGGTGATGCCCGCAGGCATTCATGCAGCCAGATATATTCAGATCCAGAGGGCCAAGGTCATACAAGAAATCCAGGTCTTCAAAACGTTCCTGCAGCGCTTGTGCGATAGGAATAGACACTGCGTTGGCTAAGCTGCAGTAGTCGCCGCCTGGGCAGCAAATAATATCGTTGAGCGTTCCTACCGTAGGGTTCGCCATGCCGAGCGCGTCTAGCTCTTGCCAAAGCGCCTGCATTTCATCGACAGGAACATCGGACAGCACTAAGTTCTGTTCATGCGTCACGCGCACTTCGCCAAAGCTGTAGCGGTCAGCCAAATCTGCGACGGCTTCCATCTGATCAGCGGTGACGTCACCCGGGGCATGCTCTCGGCGTTTAAGCGACAACGTCACCGCTTTATAACCAGCCACCTTGTGATTAGTGACGTTGTTGGTCACAAAGCGCGCAAAACTGCGATTATCCGCGCGCAGGCGATCAAAATCTTCAGTGGCTGAGGCGGCTACTGGACGGCGATCAGGCTCAGGGAAGTGGTCTTTAGCGGCGTCGACAGCGGCTTGATTAAGCGTTTGGGGGCCATCTTTTAAGTGCGTCCACTCTTCATCTACCCGGCGGCGGAATTCATCAATCCCAAGCGCTTTAACGAGAATTTTGATCCGCGCTTTGAACTTGTTGTCGCGCCGGCCGAACTGATTGTAAACCCGTACACAGGCTTCCAGATACGTCAGCAAGTGCTGCCAAGGCAGGTCTTCACGCACTACGTCAGCAATCATGGGCGTTCGGCCTAAGCCGCCACCGGCCAATACTTTAATGCGCAGTTCACCCTCGGCGTTGTACCAAAAGCGCAGACCAATATCATGCACTTGAATCGCTGCGCGGTCTTGCGCTGCACCGCTAACCGCGATTTTAAACTTACGGGGCAAATAAGCGAATTCGGGGTGCAGGGTAGACCACTGGCGGATTAGTTCGCACCAGGCGCGCGGATCTTCCACTTCATCATTGGCGATACCCGCGAACTGATCGCTGGTCGTGTTACGAATGCAGTTGCCGCTCGTTTGAATCGCGTGCATCTGAACCTTGGCGAGATCGGCCAAGATATCCGGCACATCTTCGAGAGCCGGCCAGTTCAGCTGTAAATTTTGACGCGTGGTAAAATGGCCGTAGCCACGGTCATAGCGGCGAGTAATCTCAGCCAGGGCACGCAGCTGATGGCCAGCCAGCATGCCATAGGGAATTGCAATGCGCAGCATTGGCGCATGCCGTTGAATATAAAGGCCGTTTTGCAACCGTAACGGACGGAACTCTTCTTCGCCCAAACGCCCAGCGCGATAGCGTTCCATTTGGTCGCGAAACTGAGCGACACGCTCATCAACCAGCGTTTGGTCGTGAATATCATAACGGTACATGTGGCACGATCCTGCTAAAAAGCGAAATGGTCACGTTGAGACGGGGGTTAGCGTAGTACCACCTTAACGCGGGCGTCATATTCTACAAAAGAATATATAATTATCTTTTTAGTTCTAAAAGCTATTTAAAATCCATTGAGGCCCAGCGACGGCGCTGCCAGACCCACACAAATCCGATCGAGTTAACCAGCCGGTATAATAACTGCACCAGCCATACACCCAATAAGCCATGTCCTAAGCCAATACCAACCCACCAGGCCAGCGGTAGAAAAAACAACCACTGCATACCCAGGGTTAGAATCATGACAGTACGTTGAGCGCCAGCGCCCATTAACGCCTGAGCAAGCACCAGCGCCGCCGCATCCATAACGATCATCACACCGGTTAGCTGAAGCGGCACGGCGCCCATTGCGATGAGTTCTGGGCTGCTAAAGAAGGCGCTAAGTATCTTTTCAGGCATTAGCAGCATAGGCAGCGCCAACAATAACAGCAGCAGCCAGGCCACGCGAAGCGCATCCAGACCCCACTGATGCGCTTCGCGCTGGGCATCTCGCCCTAGGGCTTCGCCCACTAAGCTCATCGCAGCAACGCCGATGCCGACACCCGGTAAAATCAGCAGGAGCGATAGATTAATTAGGACATGCCCAACAGCAACGCTAGCGGTGCCTAGCTGACTTAATAGCCAGAATAAAACGGCATAGCCCGCAGCGAACCAAAGCTGCTGGATAGAATGCGGTATGGCTAATGCGAGCGTTGAGCGTAGCGTGGCGAAGCTAGGCAGACATGTCAAAAAATGCGTATTGAATGCACTTTTCAAGCTAATCCTGCTCCATACTACCAAGCCGACAAACAGCGATAGGGTCGTGCCTGCACCGGCACCGCTGGCCCCCATTTGCGGCAGGCCGGCAACGCCGTAGATCAAGCCCGCACTAGCGACGACATTCAGCAGGTGCACCGCCACAATAATCTGCAAATAAAGCTGCGTCTGCTGACGACCATTCCAGTAGCCACGAAAGCATAGCGTTAGCGCAATGGCTGGTAACGAGATGATCCGCCAACGAAAGTAGTTAACGGCAACCTCATGTACATCCAGCGCCGAGGTGATAAAGCCAATTAAAAGAGGCGCCTGCCACCATGCCAATATCGACAGCGGAAGCGCCACAGCAGCGCCTATCATTAACCCTGACTGCAGCGGATGGCAGCGTTCTGTGGCAGATACGTCGGCGCGCTGAGCCGTCTGTGACTGCACGCTAGAGGAGAGGCCAAAGACAACAGCGGTGAGCATAAACATCGCGTAGCCGCCAACGCCAACACCGGCCAATGCGACTTCACCAAGCCGTCCTACAAGCGCCGCGTCGATCAAGTTGAGCACGCTTTGTGACAGCATGCCCAACATAATCGGCAGGGCTAGGCGAATTACCTTACCGTGACGGCGAGTGACAAACAGACCCATCGATGCCAATCAGCTAGGGTCGTAGGAAAGCACCGGCGAAAGCCAGCGCTCCATCTCCTCAAGCGGCATGGGCTTACGGGCAGCGATTGCCTCAACCTGGTCACGGGTGATTTTGCCGGTCGAGAAATATTTCGACTGCGGATGAGCAAAGTACCAGCCCGCAACAGCGGCAGCAGGCCACATAGCAAAGCTTTCAGTTAATGCTAGGCCGGTATTCTCAGTCGCATTGAGCATTCTAAACAGCGTGGCTTTCTCAGTATGATCAGGGCAGGCCGGGTAGCCGGGAGCAGGGCGAATACCCTGGTATTTCTCAGCAATTAACGCATCGTTATCTAACACTTCTTCTGGCACATAGCCCCAGAACTCCTTACGTACACGCTCATGCATACGTTCGGCAAAGGCTTCTGCGAGTCGATCCGTTAATGCCTGGACCATAATCGCGTTATAGTCGTCACCCGCCGCCCCATAGGCTTTAGACAGCTCATCGACACCGTGGCCGGTGGTCACCGCGAATCCGCCAATCCAATCGGCTTTGCCGCTTTCCTTGGGGGCGACAAAGTCAGCCAAGCTGTAGCAAATGCCGTCGCGGCCTTTTGTGGTTTGCTGGCGAATATGATGGAGGCGCTCAACGACCTCGCTGCGCGACTCGTCGGCATAAACCTCAATCACGTCATCGTCAACGCTATTGGCAGGCCAAAGCCCGATAACGCCCCGTGCCTGCACGCGCTTTTCATCGATTAGCTTGCGCAGCATGCTTTTCGCGTCTTCAAACAGGTTACGAGCAGCTTCACCAACAACGTCATCATTGAGAATTTTGGGATACTTACCCGCGAGCTGCCAGCTCATGAAGAAGGGCGTCCAGTCGATAAACGCTACAAGCTCTTCGAGATCATAGTTATCGAATGTTTTTAATCCAATCATTGTGGGCTGAGCGGGCGTGTGGTTACTCCAGTCAGTGCGAAAACGTCGTTTGCGCGCTTGGGTATAATCAAGGTCTGCCGCTTTCGGGCGGCGCTTGGCGTTACGCTCACGAACTTTTTCATACTCTTCACGAATTTCAGCCACATAGGCGGGCTTTTGCTCAGAAGAGAGCAGCCGCCCCGCAACGCCTACTGCACGCGAGGCATCGGTGACATAAATGACCGGGTGCTCATATTGAGGCTCAATTTTGACCGCTGTGTGGGCCTTAGATGTCGTTGCACCACCAATCAGCAGCGGTAAATCCATGCCGCGGCGCTGCATTTCTTTGGCCACGCTGACCATTTCATCCAGCGACGGCGTAATGAGACCGGAAAGGCCGATAATATCGGCGTTATGATCTTTCGCTGCCTGCAAAATTTTATCAGCGGGCACCATCACGCCAAGATCAATCACTTCGTAGTTATTACACTGCAGCACCACGCCGACAATGTTTTTGCCAATATCGTGAACATCGCCTTTTACCGTCGCCATCACGATCTTGCCTTTGGCTTTCACCTTTTCGCTTTTCTCGGCTTCAATAAAAGGAATCAGATAAGCCACTGCCTGCTTCATCACCCGCGCGGACTTAACGACCTGGGGCAAAAACATTTTTCCGTCGCCGAAGAGGTCGCCAACGACGTTCATACCGTCCATTAACGGACCTTCGATGACTTCGATAGGGCGCTCGGCCTGGCTACGGGCTTCTTCAGCATCGCCTTCTATATAAACCGTAATACCTTTCACAAGCGCGTGTTCAATACGCTTATTGACCGGCCAGCTACGCCATTCAAGGTCTTCTTTTTTGGGCGCACCGCTACCGTCTCCTTTAAACTTATCGGCAATATCGAGCAGGCGTTCAGTACCGTCGCTGCGGCGGTTTAACACCACATCTTCAACCGCATCGCGCAGCTCTGCAGGCAAGTCGTCGTAAACGGCTAGCTGGCCCGCATTGACGATGCCCATGCTGAGGCCCGCGCGGATCGCATGATAGAGAAACGCCGAGTGAATCGCTTCGCGCACCGCATTATTGCCGCGAAACGAGAACGAGACGTTGGAAACGCCGCCTGAAATCATGGCGTGGGGCAGGTTGTCACGAATCCATTGAGTAGCTTCAATAAAGTCGACCGCGTAGTTATTGTGCTCTTCAATACCTGTCGCGATCGCAAAAATATTAGGATCAAAAATAATGTCTTCAGCAGGGAAGCCAATCTCATCCACCAGTAAACGATAGGCACGCTGACAAATTTCCGTTTTACGCGCAAAAGTATCCGCCTGGCCTTCTTCATCAAAGGCCATTACCACGATAGCAGCGCCAAAACGCCGGCATTTGGTCGCCTGTTCGCGGAAGGCGGCCTCTCCCTCTTTTAATGAAATGGAGTTAACGACCGCCTTGCCTTGGACGCACTTCAGGCCTGCTTCGATGATCTCCCACTTGGAGGAGTCGATCATAATAGGCACACGGGCGATATCGGGTTCACCGGCAATTAGATTAAGAAAGCGCTCCATGGCTTCCTTAGATTCAAGCATGCCCTCGTCCATGTTGATATCAATCACCTGAGCGCCGTTCTCTACCTGCTCAAGGGCGACTTCTAACGCCGTGGTAAAATCTTCTTCAACAATCAACCGCTTAAAACGTGCCGAACCGGTGACGTTAGTACGCTCGCCAACGTTAACGAATAACGAGTCGGCTTGAATATTGAACGGCTCAAGCCCTGATAAACGGCAGGCATGGCTAAGCTCGGGAACAACGCGGGGCGCCATATGGCGTACGGAGTCGGCAATGGCGCGAATATGGTCTGGCGTTGAACCGCAGCAGCCGCCAATGATGTTGACCATGCCGCTGGCAGCGAACTCACTGACAATCTCAGACATCTCCTCAGCCGTCTGATCATACTCGCCAAACTCGTTGGGAAGCCCAGCATTGGGGTGCGCCGAAACGAAGGTATCGGCCTTCTTGGAGAGTTCCTCCACATAAGGGCGCAGCTCCTCAGCACCTAGCGCGCAGTTTAGTCCTACGGAAAGCGGCTGAGCGTGGCGCACCGAGTTCCAAAACGCTTCGGTGGTTTGGCCCGAAAGCGTGCGCCCAGAGGCGTCTGTGATGGTGCCCGAAATCATCACTGGCAGTCTTTCACCACGATCATCGAATAGCTCTTCAAGCGCATAAATGGCCGCTTTTGCGTTGAGTGTATCGAAGATCGTTTCGATCATAATCAGGTCAGCGCCGCCGGCAATAAGTGCTTCAGCAGCCTCATAGTAATTTTCGCGCAGCGCATCAAAGGTTACGTTGCGCTTGGCGGGGTCATTAACATCTGGCGATAGAGAAGCCGTGCGCGACGTAGGGCCTAGCACGCCAGCAACATAGCGGGGCACGCCGGTTTCAGCCGCGACCGCATCGCAGACCTGGCGCGCCAGGCGTGCCGATTCGTAGTTAAGCTCTACGACCAGCGCTTCCATACCGTAATCAGATTGTGACAGCTGGGTACTGTTGAACGTATTGGTCTCAATAATATCAGCACCGGCCTCAAGATAGTCGCGATGAATTCGCGTGACTAAATCGGGGCAGGTGAGCGCTAGTAAATCGTTATTGCCTTTGAGATCCGAGGGCCAATCGCTGAATCGTTCTCCACGAAAATCTTCCTCACTCAGCGAGGCATTCTGCAGCATGGTACCCATGCCGCCGTCCAGAATCAGGATGCGTTGGGTAAGGCGTTGCGTGAGGGTTGCGATCAAAGCACTATCAGCCATGGCAGGGGGAATTCTCCAGCGTCACAGTCGTCAAAGGGGATGTTGTTATCGTCGGAAAAGCAGCATCAGTGGTTAAGCGGCGCATAATGATAACAAAAGGCAGTACAAAAGGCCCCTCTAGGAGCCGCCAGACAATGCCGGTGGGACAGACAGGTGATCATCTACCGACAAAAGTAGTCTTTTAAATAGCCTACTAAATTACTCGGGATTGTGTCAGAGCGGTGTTTTGCTTACCATAGTAACAAATGACATGTGAAGTGGTTCAGTCATTAGGCTTAGCCACTACCACGGGAGGAAGACACCCCTCATGACCACGACTAGCGAAAACAACACCAGCGTCGATACTCAAGGTATCGATATCACTGATAGTGCTCAGGAATATCTCTCCGAGTTGCTTGAAAAGCAAAACGTAGAAGGTATTGCAGTACGCATCTTCATTACCCAGCCAGGCACGCCGTACGCGGAAACCTGCCTGGCTTACTGCCGCCCCGGTGAAGAAGAACCCACCGATGTCACGCTGGAACTCGCGAAAATAAACGTTTTTCTCGATAAGAACAGCCTGGCCTTTCTGGAAGAGGCGGTCGTCGATTTTAACGCGGACCGCATGGGCGGCCAGCTGACGATCAAAGCACCGAACGCCAAAATGCCCAAGGTTAACGCAGATAGTCCGCTTGAAGACCGTATTAACTACGTTCTTTACAGCGAGATTAATCCCGGCCTGGCAGCACACGGTGGTGAGATAAAGTTAATAGAGCTAACCGAGCAGCAATACGCGGTCTTAGCTTTCGGCGGCGGTTGCCAGGGCTGCTCAGCGGTTGATTTAACGCTGAAAGATGGGGTGGAGAAAACCTTGATGGAGCGCATTCCGGAGCTTGCCGGCATCCGCGACGTCACCGACCACTCTGATACCACCAACGCCTATTATCAGTAATATGGCAGCAATAGGCTGAAGCCGCTGTCATTGATTTATTGATAATCTATCGTTGTTGAGCAAAACACCCAGCCCCTGTGCTGGGTGTTTTCGTGAGCATGGGAGCAAAATGGCCTATCAGCGTTCTGGTGACGCTGATTGAGGCGTTTTATCAGCAAGCGATGCTGGCAACTCCGTTAGTTGTTGCTGTAACGCCTCCATCCGGCTCCAAAGCTTTTCTTGCCACTCTTGTTGGAGCACGGCCTCGTTCTGCGCATGCAGCTGGGCCTGCTGCTTTAGTGCTGTTTGAGCCTGGTTTAGCTGCTCCGTTAACGCTTGGTGCTGCTTCGTTAGCGTGGTGATTTGCTGCTCATGCTCGCTCACCTGCTGTTCTCGCTCACCGGCATCGAGCTGCGTTTGGTGAAGGGCCTGCTGCTTAACGTTTAATTCTTCGCTTAGCGCCTCTATACGTTGCTGGCTCTGAGCAAGGCGTTTTTGAAACGCCTTTTCCTCATGAGTACGTGTTTGCTGTGCCGCATCTAGCATCGCCATTAGCCTACCCTCAGCGGCTTCGTGGCGCTGCTCTTCTTGTCCAAGACGCTGCTCTGCGGCTAAACGCTGCTGGTTAAGCTCGTCCGCCTGAGCCTGCGCATTCTCCTCTGCCTGTTTCAGCAAGTGCTGATGCGCTTGTTTTAGCTGAACGCTTTCATCGCACGCCACTTGGGCTAGCTGTTGCCAGTGATGCTCGTTTGTCTGACTGGCCGCCAACTCACGATTGAGCGCTTCCATACGCTGCTCAACGTGGCGTAGATGTTCGGCGAGGGCGCTTTCACGCTGCTCGGCATCCGCCGCTTGTCGACCGGCTTCTTGCTCTGCCTGCTGGGCGGCCTCTACCTGTCGGTTGGCTTCTTCGCGGTAATGCACTAGCGCTTGATTTGCGGCTTCTTGAGCTTCTTGCCATAGCTGACTAGCCGCCGTCACCACAGCTTCGGGTACGCCCTTGGGCGGGGGAACATCGCGATTTTGTTCGCGCTCGTTGCGCCATAGCCTGAAGTGCTCACTAATTGTCGTAAAGCTACCCGTGCCTAAGACATCGCGGATGCGCTGTACGCTGGGGTTGTCGCCACGCGTCAGCAGCACATCTATGGCTTGCTGCACATCGCTGTACTGAATGCCGTTGCGGGCCATCGAGCTTTCCTTTTTTAGCTAAATTCGTACTCCTATTGTCGTGATAATTTAAATAAAAGGCAATTATTACATATTACATTTTACGTAATATTATTTATTTATCGGTGTATAAATTCAAGATTACACGTATTATCTTGAATTTATACACCGATAGATGCAGACTTTGCCCATAGTCATCTAGCAATTGCATAGCCAAAGAGAAGGGGATTATTCAATGCCAGATAGACAGCCTCTTGCCGAAGCAGAATTTATAACGCTTAACAAAGTGTTAACAGCTGAGCCTGCTGGCGGCAGGATTGCTGCTAAAAATGATGCCCAGGCAGTCATGGCATGGCTTAAGGAATACGAAGATAGCAGCCAAACGTTTAAGGCGTATCGGCGTGAATCTGAGCGGCTATTGCTTTGGTTAAGCAGCCAAGGGCTCACGCTGCCTGATATAAATCGTGAAACGCTACATCGTTTTGAAGCATTTCTTGCCGATCCTCAGCCCAGCGAACAGTGGGTTGGCCCTTCAAAGCCACGCGTGCACCCAGCATGGCGCCCGTTTCGCGGCCCGCTATCACCACCTAGCCGGCGCCAGAGTTTAGTCATACTGCAAGGAATGTTTAGCTGGCTGGTGGAAGCAGGCTGGGTTAGCCATAACCCGTTTCGCTTGATGCGCGACAAATCAAGACGCTTGAACAATCAGACCCCGCGCATTGAGCGCTATTTGGAAAGCGAGCTATGGGCGTGGCTATGGCACTGGCTGAACATACCGTTAGAGAACGGCAAAAATAGCCGCATTCATTTTGAACAGGCAAGACAAAAGTTCATATTTGGCTTTGCCTATTTACTTGCACCACGCATTAGTGAAATGGCCGATGCCCGCATGGGTGATTTTCAACGCAGCGAAGGGCGCTGGTGGTGGTCCGTGGTGGGTAAAGGCAACAAAGTAGCGCGCATCCCGCTACCTGATGACATGCGGGCATGCCTGCACCAATGGCGCCAAGCGATTGGCTTGCCTGAGCAGACTAGCGAGCTGGAAGCTGTAGCACCGGTGCTGCGCTCACTGGATGGGCAGCGCGGCCTTGGCCACAACCAGCTTTATCGCCTGATTCGCGCCACGTTCCAAAAGGCGGCGGATGCGCTTGAAGATCAAGGTGGCGAGCCTGTGCACGTTGCCGCACTGCGCCGGGCGACACCACACTGGTTACGACATACCTCTATCACTCACCAAGCCCAGTCAGGTATTAGCCTAAGGCATTTAGCGGAAAGCGCCCGCCACGCTCGCTTAGAAACAACCTCACGCTATTTGCATAGTGAAGACAACGAGTGGCATCGCGAGCAGCAACGGCATCGATTACCGCACCCGCACGGTAATTCAGATACCAATGACTCCCTCAAGCCGCCGCTGAGTCGTTATAATAAGCAGGTTGATAATCTCTAAATGAGAGCATTTAAGCAGGCAATCCCTATTTAGAAGGACATACCATGAGCACTTCCGGCGCCGAGTTGGCCCAGCAAGAGCTGATTGAAGATTTCGAGATATTCGATAATTGGATGGATCGCTATCAATACATTATCGATATGGGCAAGCAGCTAACTGACTTCCCTGATGAATGGAAAATCGAGGAGTTTAAAATACAAGGCTGCCAGTCAAATGTATGGATGCGCCATGAAGAGCAGGGCGATAAGCTGATTTTCAAAGCAACGTCGGATGCCGCCATTGTCTCTGGCCTTATTGCGATACTGCTGCGCATTTACAGTGAACGAACGGCGGCTGAAATTCGCGCTACTGAGCCTCACTTTTTGGCCGACTTAGGGTTGGATAAACATCTTTCGCCCACGCGCAGCAATGGCTTGCACTCCATGCTAGAAAGAATTTATCTGGTTGCGCAGCAAAAATAGCTGTAAGAAGAATTGCTTAGCGGGGAGGGTGCTCACAGCATGAGTCATCGTCCTCGCGGCAAAGTTGCTCACTTCGTCCCCCAGGAACAGGGTCCATGCCGCCTGCGTGGCCAGGATGGCATTTAACGATACGCTTAATTGCCATCCAGCCGCCGGCAAGGGGGCCGTGCACCTGAATAGCCTCAATTGTGTAAGATGAGCAGCTAGGCCAGAAACGGCAGCGAGGGCCTAGTAGCGGGCTAAGCGTATACTGATAGACTCTCACCAAGCCAATCATTACTTTCATTAACGCCCAGCGCGGGCCTGATCGCAGTGCTGATTTCCAGCTTGCCATTGCTAAGACTCGTGTTTTTTACCGTACAGTTGATCAGGGTCAATTAACGGCGTACTGGTAATTACGGCCTGATTTTTATCTATCGCAATATAGAAGCAGCTGCGACGACCGGTGTGGCAGGCAGGCCCCGTTTGATCGACGTACAGAAGGAGTGTGTCAGCATCGCAATCCAGTGCTGCAGATACTAACTGCTGCTGCTGACCCGATGACTCGCCTTTACGCCACAGTGTTTGCCGCGAGCGCGAGAAATAACAAACGCGATGAGTCGAGAGCGTCTCCTCTAATGCCGCGCGATTCATCCAGGCCATCATCAATACTTCTTTTGAATCATGCTGCTGCGCAATGGCAGGAATCAAACCATCAGTATTGAATTTGACAGCGGCGAGGAGGGCGGCAACAGAAGGTAGGCTATCGTCAGGTGACGCTCCCTCTAACTGCTTAAAGAGAGTATTTGGCGCAACCTGATCAAAACGGGACATTGAATATACTCACTAGCAATTCGATTAAGAAGTGGCTCGACAGCGCTGACAAAGCCCCTGTAGTTCAATAGTTTGGCGCTCGATCTTAAAGCCTTGCCGCTGAGCAAGCGCGACGAGCTGCTCGCTGATTTCATCTAAATGCAGCTCTTCGACATAGCCACATTGACGACAGATCAGCAGTTGAAAACCGTGAGCATGCTCAGGACAGGCACAGGCTACGTAGGCATTCAAAGATTCAATGCGGTGGACAAGCCCCTGATCAATCAAGAACTCCAAGGCACGATAAACCGTCGGCGGTCGAGCCGCGGCATGCTCAGTGGAAAGCTTATCAAGCAAATCATAAGCTTTCAGCCCACCGCCATTTTCAGCAATTAACTCCAATACTCGCCGACGAATGGGAGTAAATCGCACGCCACGGATATGGCACTGAGATTCAGCCTGCTGCAGTAATGTATTCGCTTGGGTCATGGGCAACTCAGTGAACGCTGACAGCGCAAATTTCGACTAGAACCTAATGTTTATAGACCTAATGTTTATAGACCTAGTTTATAAACCAGGTTTATAGACCTAGTTTACGCATTCGCAGACGAGGTGTCTTTGCTTTCGACTAATTCGCTCTGGCGCGCAAAATGATGTTGTGCAAAGGCCACGCGCTCAATAGTCGGCACATTGTCTGGCTGCTGCTCAATAAGATCAAGCCGGCGGCGCAAACCTTCGCCATTGGTCATTTGAATGGCAAGACCAGGGCGAGCGTTAAGCTCAAGCAGCATCGGACCATGCTCGCGATCCAACACCATGTCAGTACCTAGATAGCCTAGTCCCGTCATCTCATAACAGCCTGCCGCTAAATGAAGCAACGTATCCCACTGAGGAACCACTAAGCTTGCTAAGTCGTGCCCCGTATCCGGATGGCTAAAACAAGGCATATCAAATTGAACGGCACGCAGTGCAGCGCCAGTGGCAATGTTTAAGCCAACACCCACCGCACCTTGGTGGAGGTTCGCTTTGCCATCGGATGCCGCAGTAGAAAGGCGCATCATCGCCATCACCGGATAGCCTTTGAAGACAATCACCCGTATATCGGGCACGCCTTCATAAGTGTAGTCCATCAAGCTTTCATCGAAGTTAATCAGCGTTTCAATCAAGGCCACATCAGGCGAGCCGCCCAGTGAATAGAGGCCAGAGAGAATGTTCGAGACATGACGCTCAATATCGGTAATGGACTGGCGCATACCGCTGGGCTTGATGAAACCGTCTTCATCAACATGCTCAATTACCAGTATGCCTTTACCGCCGCTGCCTTTGGCAGGCTTGATGACAAACCCGCCGTGCCCAGCCAACATTTCACTAATGTGCTTCACGCCAAACTGAGTGGTCACAGTACCGATCAGTTCTGGCGTGGTTATTCCATACTGCTGAGCCAACAGCTTAGTCTTGAGCTTGTCATCGACAAGCGGATAAAGGCGACGACGGTTATAGCGGCCAATATAGCGAATATTGCGCCGATTCATACCGATAATACCTTTATCGCGCAGGCGCGTTGGCCAGGTCCAGTTTTTCAACCAACTCATGAAAGCTTCTCGTCGTCAGTGATTGGCTTAAAGCGGCGCAGCTCTAACAAACGATAACCGGTGTAATTACCCAGCAATAGAATCAGTGCCATCAGTATCAACTGCACACCTAAGAAGTTGAACGTGATATGGCGTACCCAAGGATTGTTCATCGCCAAGTAAGCAAGGACAGCCGTTACCAAGCTACCGCCACCTTGAATTAACACCTGCTTTGGACCTTCTTCCTCCCATAAAATCGACATGCGCTCGATAGTCCAAGCGAGAATAATCATCGGGAAGAAGGTGATGGTAAGCCCTGCGCTGAGCCCCATACGGTAGGCCAATACGGTAAAGATCGAGATAATCGCAATGACCGTAATGATGACCGCCGACACCCTAGCTACCAACAGTAAATTAAGATAGGACAGGTAGTTACGAATAATAAGGCCCATGGCAACGATCAGCAAAAAGCCGATCAATCCAGTGGTAAGAGAGATTTGAATGAAAGCGAGGGCAATCAGTACCGGCATGAAGGTACCGGATGTTTTAAGACCCACAAGCACTCTCAACAATACCACCATCAATGCACCAATCGGGATAAGCAAGATAGTCTGGAATAGCGCCTGCTCTTCTAATGGCAGGCTATGGATAGAGAAATTCAGCAGCGTATCGTCAGAGTAATGATTACGCACCGCAGCGGATGCAGGCTGATCATGGGTCATCATTGAGAATGAAACCCGAGAATTCGTGCCGCCTTGAACTTCAAGCACCGCTCGGCCGCCTGTTTCCCAAAGCAGCAGGTTATCAGGCTTGCCTTGCTCGCCGGTAGCGGGATTGAAGATAGACCATTGCTCGCCGTCATCGGCAAAGACTTGGATCCAGCTGCTTAGCGTTTGACGGCGACGGCCGTCCTCCAATATAAGACCGCTGACTTCACGGGCTAATACGCCGGACTGATTAAGCAGGCGTACTACCAGGGCTGCAGGGGCTTCTTGTGACAGCAGCAACCGCGCACTTTCTTCCTGACGTTCGCCGTTAAGATCACGAATAAGCTCACGTGCAAAGGTAGCGTTATTAGCGCTGCGCGCCCAGGCCTGTTCAATTAGCTGGCTAGCAGCGGAATCATAGGGGCTTTCCCATGGCGTGGCGGCAGTTAATGTGGGCGGTGTTTGGATCGGAGAGCGTGCGTCTTGAGATACGAGCATCTGGACCGAGTAATACAGCTGCTGGCTACCCGCAGCGTTACGGATAGTCCACTGTGCCGTGCGACCTAACTCATCGGCCTGATAAGCAAGACCGTATCCTGAGGAAGCCGTGTTTTCGGTTAACACTCGATAGCCTGCTTGATGGGAAGGCAGCGCCATATCGACCTGCACAGGCCCATTCTGAGCGTTGAAGGTAATGCCCGCCTCAATTTCCCATACCTGGCGCTGTTCACCCGGTAGCCAGGGGATTTCGAACTGCACATGGCGATGCACGCTGGACGCAATACCAACAACCAATAAAAAGCCGACAATAATATAAAACATTAACCGGGACATGCAGATTCCTTTCAGGGTAAAGCGCCAGGGAGATCAGTTACTCTTCGGTGTCGTCTTCATCAACCGCTTCATCTTCAGCAGCTTGATCGGGTGACTCGCCACCTGGAAACTCAGGTCGATCGTGCAAGAACGTATCGGCCACATCGATCAAAGCGATATCCATCAAGAATCGCCGACCAAGCAGCACAGGATAATCAAGGTGCGTTCGATCATTGAGTGTAAAATCAACGTTTTCACGTATCGGGCCTAGCGTCATTAATAATGAGATAACCGGACGTGACTCTTCGCCGGAGGCTTGAACAATGCGCACTCGACGAACTATCGGCGCTTCAATCCATTCATCTCGCTGAGCTTCAACGGCAATATCGTCCTCATTGAGCGCCAGTTTGAAACGTACCCAGTCTTCACCATCGCGCTCAAACCGCGTGATATCGGATGCAGACAAAGATGACGTATTAGCACCGGAATCCACCCGCGCTTTAAGATAAGTCCCCATGCTGGGCAAACCCACCCATTCGCTGCGACCCAGCAGCGTTTTGGTGGTTAGGCTTTCATCGACTTCACATTCTTCGCGAATGATGACGGGCTCGTCATCGCGTGCTTCCAACTGCTGTACGTCTTGGCGCAGGTAGCGCAGAAGGCTGCCCACTTCACGCACATCCGCGGTTAAAACCTGCTGCTCATCAAGTTGACGCGACTGTAGCTCAGAGCGAGCATCGCATTGCTGCATCAGCTGGCTTTCTAGCTCAAGGATACGTGAATTGAATGACGCCTCACTTAACGGCGGCGGGCCACTAGGTTCCGGCTGGGTTGCTGCACAGCCTGCGATTGAGAGCGACAAGCCAGCTACTAGCCACAAAACACCTGGGCGCATAACGAGTGATATCCTTGGACAATAAGTGGAAGGATGATAAGGAGAAGGGGGACTAGTGTCCAACGCCATTGAGGTTTTTCCAACACCTACTTTACTTAGGGTGTCTTATGCGCAGTGACTACAGCTCATGAATCTGATCGAAGCAAGGAGGCCCAAGAGAGCAAGGTTATTAACAGAATCAGAGATATGCCGAACCATGAAGCTTGTTCATATGGCTGAATATGTGCCAACGAGTGAACCGGCGGTGGATATTATAGCACTGCGTTAGAGGCCGCTAGCGTGACCGAGAATTACCCGTCAAACAGCGCGCTTTTTCTTTTGAAAAGACGCGCTGTTCATCCCAAGCCTTATAGGAGTCGGCGTCGCCACCGACTATGCCAGATACGAGACTGGGTTAACCAGGTTTGCTCGCTAACGCAGCCAAAACGTTAGGTGAAAGGATCTGTGAAAGCACTTCAGGCTCTGTGTCGCCTGGGGCGTACCATAAGTAGAGAGGCACTCCTGAGCGGCCATGCTGCTCCAAAAAAGCGGTGATGGCGGGGTCGCCATTGGTCCAGTCGCCCTTCATTGTGATCACATCCGCCTGTTCAAATGCCTGCTGCGTGCTGGGTATATCGATGGCCCGCTGTTCGTTGATCTTACAGGTGACGCACCAATCTGCGGAAAAATAGACGAAGATGGCGTGTTCTTGTTGCCGAAGCTCGGCCAAGCGGCCCGCGTCGAAGTCGAGCGAGCGTGTTTCAGCTGAGTTAGTGAGCGCATTGCCCCTTTCGTCTTGCTGGGCAAAGGAGCCGGGAACCAGGACGCTTCCCATCAACGTGAGTCCGGCCGCTAGTCCTGCCGGAAGCCAGCTTAATCGCTTGGCGCTGCGTTGGCGCAGTCCGGTGAACCAAAGCCCTATCGCCAGCAGCATTATCAGAGCGAGGCTCGCAATCATGCCGTTGTTGTTGAGCTGGCGGCCAAGCACCCAAGCCAAGGCTAGAGTGGTTAGAAACATGGGGATGGCCATGATATGCCGGAAGCTTGCAAGCCAAGGGCCAGGGCGAGGAAGGCGGCGACGCAGCACCGGCACGAAGCCAAGCAGTAGAAAAGGCAGGGCAATGCCCAGGCCCAGACCTGCGAAAACTGTCAGCGCGGCAACCGTGGGAAGTACCAAGGCTGCGCCAAGAGCCGTAGCCATAAAGGGGCCGGAGCAGGGCGTTGCGACGAAGGCAGCAAGCACGCCTGTCCAGAATGCACCGGCTACGCCATCCTGGCTTGCTAGCTTACCCCCGGCATTGATGGAGCCCAGCTCAAAAAGGCCTGCCAGGTTAAAGCCGATGGCTGCGGTCAACAGTGTCAGCACCACGATGACCCGTGGATCTTGCAGTTGAAATGCCCAGCCAACATGGATGCCTGCTGCGCGCAGAGCAATAATGGCCGCGCCAAGTATTAAGCAAACGACAACCACTCCAGCGGTATAGGCTAATGCCTCGCGCCGGACTTCGCGCTCGCCACCGGATAAGCGCGCAAGGCTAAGCACTTTGAGGCTGAGGATCGGGAAAACGCAGGGCATGATATTGAGCAGAACACCGCCTAGCAGGGCACCGAGAAATGCTGTCAGTAGTAAAGTAGAGCTACTTTGTACGCTGGCGGCTGCACTTACCACGTGCGTGCTATCACTATGGCTAACGAGTGCCAGGCCAATGCCGGTGCCCAATGACAGCAGCGCCTCGAACTCGTCAGTCGGGCTGCCTGCTTGCCAGGATTTTGCCAGCTTGGTTTCTACCATTAGCGTATCGCCTTCACGGCTAAATATCTGCTCAGAAGCGGGATCCACGATGTTGTCGGTGGCGACAAATAAGTGTGGATTGTTCAGCGCCACGCTAGCAGGAAGGGGGATGCTGACACGCAAATGGCTATCGTCGGTCGTCAGGAAGCTGGCTGGTGAGCCTAGAGGCCTGGGCTGTGCTTGGCGCCATTCATCGAAGCGCGCTTTGCGCTCATCCGTAATATGGCCATCGCCTGCGATGAGCGTAATGGCAAGCGTTGATTGTTCGGGAACGCAGGCGTCAGCGCGGCAAGCAAGGTAGTTGAAAACGACGGAGATTGGTAGAGAGGTCCCCGGCGCCACCGAAGCATCTATTTCAACAGGGAGCAATAGCGCGTAAGGATGCTCAAAGACATGATTCATCAGGTCGCCGGTCATCAGCGTATGTGGGACCGGATAGGCGGCATCGCCCACGCTGACACCATCCGGCAATTGCCAGTCGAACTGCGGTGCCAGGCCAATACTGCCCGGCTGTTTCCAATACCCATGCCAGCCGGATTGCGGCTCCATGAAAACGGCTAACGTGCTAGAGGCACCGGCAGCGGGTTGGTCCGTTTCCGCGACCAAGCTGCTCTTGATCAGCACTTCGCCCGAGGTGCCGGGAAACCCTTGGGCTGCGCCGACTTGAGGAGTCAACATTAAAACCAGGCAAAAGAGGGCACAGTAGCGGTAAAGGAATAGGGGCATTGGCTATCAGCCCGCTTGATACGGGCGGCTCCATTAAAGGGTATACCGCGCCGTGGCCTGCGCGAAATGGCGGTGGGCTATTGGCTGACACGCTTGACAGCTTCGGCTAAGGCGGTGTCTTGTGGCCCAAGCTTTTCAGCTATCTTGCCGTCGGCATCAATTAGCACAACGGTTGGTATCTGTTGAATGCCGAAGCTACGGTGTATCTCGCCGTCTGCGTCGAGCAGCACGGGAATGGCCGTCTCAGTGGACTCGAGATAGCTTTCGACATCGGACTCTTTGGTCCAAAGGCCAGAAATAATGCCCACCCACTGTACGTTGTTATCTTCGCTCAGCTGGTTGACGGTTTCGCGTACGCGTTGGCAAGCGGTGGCTGTGTCCGGCTGGCTCTCGGCAAGATAGGACTCACACCACGTGGCAAAGAACACCACACCCAGTGGCTTGTCTGACGTTGCTTGGGATAGGTCGATGGCATCGCCGTCACGCGTTGTGACGTTAAGGTTCGTAACCGTATCGCCCACCGTTAAGGCGCTGGCATCGATATCCCCGACGGCAACGCCTTCGGTCGTTGCTGAGCTTGGATCAGTGGGTTCCAGCAATGCCTGTAGCGCCTCTTCCAATACCTTATCGTCACGATGGCCAATGTGAGTGATGTGACCACTGCGATCAATCAGTACGTGCTGCGGGGTGACTCGCAGATTCAGTGCTTCGGCCAGCGTGCCATCATCTATCGTGATAGGCATGGTCAGACCCATTTCCTCGCGGTACTCACGTGCGGACGCTTCGGTGTCAGCGTAACCGGTGTTCACGGCGATGACCTGAATGTCATCACCATGCGCTTCCTGGAATGCCTGAAATCCTGGCATTTGCTGACGGCAGGGCACACACCAGGTTGCCCAGAACTTAATATACACCGGCTTGACGCCATACAGTGCGCTGAGATCAATGATGTCACCATCCAGCGTGGTAACGCTCAGCTCGGGCCCAGGTTGACCTATTAGCGACTCACCAGCGGTTTTGGCACGCTGCTCGCCATCGGCATCCTGATCATAGACTTGATCGGTTGTTTGTTGATCGCCTGCTTGCACTGAGCCCATATAGCCCACCAACAGGGCGAGCAGTATCGCAACGGAAAGTTTCATGTTTATTATCCGCATTGGTTTGATCCTTTTGGCAAATTGTCCGGGTCGGGTTCAGTCGTTCTGGGCTCATTTAAAGAATGAGTGAAAAGGTTCAGGCCGATAAAAGTAATATGATTGTGAGCGACGCCATGGTCTAAAAAAAGCACCAAGAATGACGGATTTTTATGTACCATGGCGTTATGGGCATACTTCGCTTTTCACTTGATCGCCAAGGCGAGCAATCTCTTTCAGAGCAAATACGTTTAAGCATCGCTGACGCCATTCGCCAGGGGTATTTGTATGAGGGCGCGCGGCTGCCTTCATGGCGTGATCTTGCGGCGCAGTTAGGCGTTTCGCGAGGCACCATTAAAACGGCTTATGATCGGCTAAGCGATGATCAGCTCGTCCTTTCAAAGGGGGCCGCCGGCACTTTTGTTAGCGCCGTACTCCCCTTGGCGCCACAAGTGACCGCTGCGACTTCGCGCTTGCCGCTGCCTGAGCTTTATCAGGATCTGGATAGCGCGCCCAAGCTGTTTCAAGTGGGCGTGCCAGCACAAGACGGGTTTCCCTTTAAGCATTGGTCACGCATCATGCTGCGCTGTACGCGACAAGCGGTGGCTGAGCCACTACGTTATCCAGACCCGCGCGGAGAGCACGTCTTACGCAAAGAAATTGCTGCCTATCTAGCCGTCTCCCGCGGACTGCTCTGCTCTGCCGACCAAATTATCATTACCAATGGTTATGCGGGTGCGCTGGGCCTGGCATTGCACTTGCTGCGACTGGATTCACGCCAAGTGTGGGTTGAGAACCCCGGCTATCCACTGACGTGGCACGCCTTATCGCTAGCAGGATATATCCCGGCTCCCGTTCCAGTGGATGATCAGGGGATTTGTGTTGAGCAAGGGATAGCGCTGGCAGCAGATGCCCGTTTGGCGATTGTGACGCCAAGCCAGCAAGCCCCCTTGGGTGTACAGCTGTCGCTGGACCGGCGCCAAGCACTGCTAATATGGGCACAAGAAAAGGCTGGCTGGATCATCGAAGATGATTATCTAAGCGAGCTGCAGCTAAGCGGCCAAGCAACACCGGCACTGGCTTCGCTGGATCGAAACGGTAGGGTGATCCACATCGGTACGTTCAGTAAAACCATCAGCCCACGCTTGCGGCTAGGTTTTATGGTAGTGCCGGCCAGCTTGTCAGAGCGCGCTGGCGATACGGCGGCCGCTTTATCGCCAGCGTCTGGACTGCCTAGCCAACTCGCCGTGGCGGAGTTTCTGCGCGATGGCCATTACTTACGCCATATTCGGCGTATGAAGCGTTTGTATATACAGCGCCGGAAT
Source organism: Halomonas sp. AOP5-B2-8 (assembly GCF_052376475.1). Lineage (NCBI taxonomy): Bacteria > Pseudomonadati > Pseudomonadota > Gammaproteobacteria > Oceanospirillales > Halomonadaceae > Halomonas > Halomonas sp. AOP5-B2-8. The sequence continues at coordinate 135,397 of NZ_JBQSVS010000003.1, forward strand.
GCGCTGCTTGCGCTCATGAGCGCATCAGTTTCAGCCAAGAATATAGCGGGCCTGTCACTGTTGCTCAGCCTGGATGATGATGTTGACGACGTTGCTATTGCCGAGGCTGCGAAGGCCTTTAACTTAGCACCGGCACCGCTGTCACCCTGGTATGCCACGCAAACCAAAGCACGCAAAGGGTTGCTCTTGGGCGTGACCAATCTATCGAGTCCTGCACTCGAAGAGGGTTATCAGCAGTTGGCGGAACTTGTCGCTCGCCATCGATCCTAGTAGCTGGCTTTACGTTATGGCAGCGGGTTAGTCAGTACGCCAACCTCGACCAGCGCGGCCTGCGCCTGATGCCATGCTTGAGTGATAGCGGGCTCACCAAACGCTAAACCCTGCAGATACACAAAGCGAATATCCTGAATGCCGATAGTGTTGAGAATAAGCGTGAGGTAAGGCGTCAGAAAATCCGGTTGCGGATTACCTCCCTGTAAGATGCCGCCAGCGCTCACCAGAATGGTGGTCGGACGATCTTGCAATAATCCCTGCTTGCCCTCAACCGAGGCGATAAACGTACGGTTAATACGTACCACATGGTCTATCCAAAGTTTCAGCGCAGCCGGTACGCTGAAGTTGTGCATCGGCATTGCGATTAACAAGCGATCACTCTGCTCGAGCTCACTAATCATTTGCTCTGACTCTGTCAGGTCAGCATTGGGGCTGTCGCCGATGTTATAGCTAACGAGCGCAGAGGCGTAGCGGTGGGTCAGAGGCGACAGAGGGGCGGTTAGCAAATCACGTTCGATTAAACTCACTCTGGAATTTATGAGCATTTCCTCTGCCAGAATCTTTTCAGCCAGACGATAGCCTAACGCATACTTACCATGCGGGCTGGCATGAACGAATAAGATGTTATTCATGACAAAATCCTATGAGCTATAATGAACAGCACACTATATTTAACATAATATATATTAAGCGAACCAAAAGGAATGGCCAGAGAGCGCTGCGGTTTGTGATTCATGAGCGACGTCATTGAGCCTCAGTTTCTATAAACCCCATCGCCGTTGAGTCTGTTGCCCTGAAGAAAAATCCACTATCTGAAATTTATTGCTGCTGTTGAGGTTCATAATCTCTTCTTTTTTATAGCGTGTCGAAAGCGTTTTATGGCTAGGCATTTGCTAAAGCGTTTATTGTTATAGGCGTCATTTGGTCAACACTTAACTGCACCGTAGGCGGCCTTCATCCCTTCCTGTACCGCATCGCGGAAACCATGCTGCAGCATGGCATTTAACCCTTCAGTAGTGGTTCCGCCATAATCTAAAAAGCGGGCCACCATGTCGGCAGGCGACGCGTTCTCATCCAGCATCAGTTGACTAGCGCCTGACAGCGTTTGCAGTACGCCGCGCTGGGCCACTGTTGGAGAAATTCCTTGTGTGATTGCATGCTGTATCAGAGCATCAGCCAAGAGCGCAGGAAAAGCAGGGCCGCTGCCCGTTAACGCGGTCAGATAATCGATTTGCGATTCATCTTCTACTTCATCGCTTACGCCACAGGCAGAAAACAGGCGCTGAACGAAAGCGCAATCTTCCGCGCTCAAGCCTGGCATTGCGCACCAAGGGGTATAGGAGCGCCCTACTGACGCAGCTGCGTTGGGCATGGCACGCACGATTCGATTGCTCCCCGTTGCCGCAGCCAGTGCGACTATTGGCACCTTGGCCATTAACGAAATCACCAGCCGATTTTCAAGTGAAAGCGTTAGTAGGGAAAACTGCTCAGGCCTCACAGACACCACGACGACCTCAGCAACTTCAAGCAGTGCGTCAGCGCTCTCGACACAGATCACTCCTGGCCAGTCCTGATAGCGGTTATGCTCTCGACTGGCCGTCACCACCAGCTGGTTTGGTGATATTAGTCCGCTAGATAACACTGAGCGGCCCAACGCACTGCCTAACCAGCCGTTACCCCCGATAATGCCGAGCGTTAATATCGGTTTCATCCGTCATCTCCTGTTGTGCCGCCATCTCTTTGGGCGTAAACCTCGCTCTATGCCGCGCAGCAAATCGCTCAAGATCGGCATGGGCGCACATCTGCCCGGTAAAAATATTAATGTACTGAGCCACTCGGCCGATCCGCGTATCTTGGGTCTCCTGGGTATGCATCGAGATATAGCCGATCTGAATCAAATAAACCGTGCGCGCACGGGTATCGGCTTCCAATGAGTCGTAGCCAAAGCGAATAAACATTTCTCGAAGTGCTTGCAGGCGTAGGTTATCGGCCTGGCTAACTCGCTTGGCAACCGCGAGATCTTGCAGACTCCAACTTCTGATGGCGTACTCAAACTCAGAATCAAATACCGCCGGGTCAAACCAACAATCAAAGACATTGAGCGTGGCTTCCACGATAGAAGACGCATATTTCTCCGATTGCTCAATGACGGCCTGTGTATTTTGACGCTCCCATCGCTGTAGCAGTGCAGTAAGCACCTCTTCGCGATCTTTAAATAACCAGTAAAAACTGGTTCGCGATGTCTTTAACTTCTTTGCTAACGGTACGATCTTGACGGCACTGACCCCCGAGGCAATCAGCAGCTCGTAAGCAGTATCAATCCAAGCCGTTTGGTTAATCGTGTCGCGTCCATTTTTCACGTATTTTTCTCTTTGCCATGCTGATGAAGTCGATCATATCAGGAAATCTGTCACCTTAATGTACATAACTGTCAATTATATTGACAATCTCGCACAGAGAGGGCTAGCGTGTGTCAACCATCAAAACAACAAGGGAAGACGACCGTGAAAAACGACCCTTTGCTACAGCCGTTACAACTAAAACATTTAACTCTGAAAAATCGGGTAATGCTGACCTCTCACGAACCGGCCTACCCCGAAGATGGCATGCCTAAAGAACTATACCGGGCTTATCATGTTGAACGTGCTAAGGCAGGTATTGCCCTGACCATGACGGCCGGATCGGCGGCGGTTTCCCGAGACAGTCCGCCGGTTTTTAACAATATCCTGGCGTATAAAGACGAAGTGGTGCCGTGGATGCGCGATCTCACCGAGGCATGCCACGAACACGGTACGGCGGTAATGATTCAGCTAACGCACTTGGGCCGCCGTACCCGCTGGGATAAAGGTGATTGGCTACCGACCGTTTCGGCATCCAATCGTCGGGAAGCCTCCCACCGCGCCTACCCGAAAAAAGCCGAGCTTTGGGATATAGAACGGTTGATCAAGGATTACACCGATGCCGCCGAGCGCATGTACGCAGCGGGCTTGGACGGCATGGAAATCCAAGCGTACGGCCATCTGATGGATCAGTTCTGGTCGCCATTAACCAATGAGCTAGATGCGCCTTATGGAGGCAGCCTGGAAAATAGACTCCGGTTTACCTTTGAAGTGCTTCAGTGCATTCGCGAGCGCGTTGGCGAAAAGTTCTTGCTTGGCGTGCGCTACACAGGTGACGAATGCCTGCCTGGCGGCTTCGATGCCCGGGATGGCATGACTATTTCTCACCGATTGAAAGACAGTGGCCTGGTAGATTTCCTCAATGTCGTCAAAGGGCACATTGATACCGACCCGGGTCTAACGGACGTAATTCCGATCCAGGGCATGCCCAGCGCACCCCACCTGGATTTTGCTGGCGATATCAAGCGCGAGGTCGATTTCCCCACTTTCCATGGAGCCAAAATTCAGGATGTTGCAACGGCTCGTCATGCAATTGCGTCCGGCAAGGTCGATATGATCGGCATGACCCGTGCCCATATGGCCGACCCGCACCTGATGAAGAAAGTCATTGAGGGACGGGAAGAGGAGATCCGCCCCTGCGTGGGCGCCAACTATTGCCTGGACCGCATCTATCAGGGCGGCGCCGCGTACTGTATTCATAACGCCGCGACCGGCCGCGAAACCACCATGCCGCATACCATCCCCCCCGCTGATACCAAACGTAAGGTAGTGGTGATTGGCACAGGTCCAGGCGGGATGGAAGCCGCTCGCGTAGCTGCTGAGCGTGGACATGAAGTCGTCGTATTTGAAGCGGCAGATGCCCCCGGCGGGCAGGTTCGCTTAACGGCACAGAGCGAGCGCCGCCGAGAAATGATGGGTATTATCGACTGGCGCTTCGAGCGCTGTCAGGCAATGGGCGTCACGTTCCACTTCAATGTCTTTGCCGAACAGGATGAAGTGCTCGGCGAATCGCCGGACGTGGTCATTGTGGCGACGGGTGGGCAGCCTAATGAAGAGGCGCTTAAAGAGGGTAATGAGCTGGCAGTTACGGGTTGGGATCTGCTTTCAGGACATGTAACGCCAGGCAATAACGTACTAGTCTATGACGATGCCGGTGACCACACCGCCCTGCAAGCCGCTGAGATTATTGCTAAAGCAGGCGGCAAGGTCGAATACATGACAGCCGACCGCGCCCTGGCGCCAGAAGTCATGGCCATGAACCTGGTGCCCTATATGCGCACGTTACAAGTGCTGGATACCACATTCACTCCGACGTTCCGCCTGACAGGCATCAAACGCGATGGTAATGAGCTGGTTGCCTCTGTCAGCAGTGACTACACCAATGTTGCCAAAGAGCGGCGCGTGGATCAGGTCGTCGTTAACTTTGGCACCTTACCTATGGAAGATCTTTACGAAGAGTTGAAGCCGCTATCGAGCAATCAAGGTGCCGTCAACTATGAGAACCTGATTGTAGGCAAACCACAGCCTGTGGCTATCGAAGGACAGTTCCAGCTATTCAGGATTGGGGATGCTATTTCGCATCGAAATACCCACGCAGCAATTTATGATGCCCTTCGCATCGTGAAAGACCTGTAGAATCCTGGCGCTTAAGTGAGCCGGTTTCGACCGGTTCACTATATAGTTCCGTCAGAAACTTTTGAATTATTTTTGTATTAAAGCTAGCGGCTCGGCACAGACATAAAGCGTGTATCGTCAAAACAGTAAAGGGGTTCGATAAAATCTAGGTGTGTAAATACGATAAAATGAGGGAAACCAAATCAGTTACTATTCTAGAATTTACTTTAAATTTTTTTAGCAATTGATGTAAAAAAAGCTGCTAAACATCTGATCTATAGTGAACCAAGTTTAGTGCTTTGCTTGATCGTCTACTCTATGCTGGATAAATATGCCCACCACCCGTATACAAACACGCAGGCTTCATACAGGAAACATCCACATGGTTCGATCACTACGCTTGGGCTTGTTTACACTGCTTTTTTTACTGGTTGGCTGTGCTGGCGTTGATGTTGAAGACTACGCAGATTCTGATCCGCGCCTGGATATCGCCGAATACTTTACCGGCACTACCCGCGCTTGGGGCATGGTGCAGGATTACTCAGGCGAGGTACAGCGACGTTTCAGCGTTGATGTCGAGGGCAGCTATGAAAATGACACGCTGACGCTGGACGAGTCTTTTGTCTTCTCAGATGGTCAAACCGACCGCCGGGTTTGGACATTTAAGCGCATTGACGAGCACCACTGGATCGGCACAGCTAGCGATGTTGAAGGTCCCGTCGAAGCCCGTCAGTACGGCCATGCTTTCCATATGCGCTATCCACTCGAAATTGAAGCCAGTGGACGGATGATAACCTTCACCATGGATGACTGGATGTACCTGCAGCAAGACGGCCGCTTAATCAATCGTACCGCTATGCGCAAATTTGGCCTGACATTCGGCGAAATCACCCTGGCATTTGAGAAAATTGATCGCTGATAAACGTTTATTTATTCACTAACAAAAAAGCAGCCTGCTCTTCAGCAAGGCTGCTTTTCCCATTTCATACTGACGCTTACCTAAATACGGACCTTTTATCTAGCAGGTGCATATTATTCAGAAGCGGTGTAAGAGCCGTCTTCTTGATGAACTTCATTACCGGTAATCGGCGGTGTAAATACACAAGCAACCGTCATGCCTTTCTCTTTACCACGCAGCAGATGCTCATCGTGCTGGTCTAGCATGTAGACATCGCCTGCTTTGATCGGCCAAATTTTGCCATCGGCTAAAGTTTCTACTTCGCCTTCACCTTCATAACAAAACACCGCTTCGTAATGGTTTTTGTAATGAATGTGCGTCTCAGTACCGGGGAAAATGCGGGTAATGTGGAACGAGAAACCTGCATTATCGTTGGCTAAAATAAGGCGAGTACTGTCCCAGTTACCGTTTTCGGCGGTCACAAGACGTTCTGTTTTACGCGCTTCTTCAAGGTTACGAACGATCATAAAAGTACTCCGTTTCAAAGTGACTGGCGGTTACCAGCCACTATATCCCCAATTAAAAAACGTACTGCTATCGTCTTAATTTACGTAACAACAGCTTACTTTCCAGCCACTGACTTGACACACATCTCAAGAATATCGAGACCCTCCAGCAGATCTTCATCGGTAATGGTCAGCGGGCAAAGGCATTTAACGACTTCACCATCTTGGCCGCTGGTTTCAATCACCAGGCCATTCTCGAAGGCTTTGCTGGTAATCTTATCAGCGATATCACCCGATACTACGTCAATCCCGCGCATCAGGCCGCGGCCGCGTTCAGTTGCCGGCATACCGCTTTCTGTTAGCAGCGCCGCCAGCTTTTGGAAACGCTCTTCTACAATACGCCCTTTACGCTGAACATCACGCTCAAAGGTGTCATCGGACCAATATTTTTTAAGAGCAGCGGTGGCCGTTACCATTGCTAAGCTAAAACCACGGAACGTACCGTTATATTGGCCCGGTTTCCATTTATCCAGCTCAGGACGCATAAGAACATGCGCAAACGGCAAGCCAAAACCAGAAAGTGATTTTGAATTGGTAATAATGTCGGGCGTAATACCGGCATGCTCAAAACTAAAGAACTTACCGGTACGGCCGCAGCCTGCTTGGATGTCATCAATAATTAGCAGGATGTCGTGGGCACGACAAATACCTTCTAAACGTTTCAGCCAATCCAGGCCTGCCACGTTAATACCGCCCTCGCCTTGCACGGTTTCAATAATGACACCGGCAGGAATATCTAGACCACCAGACTTATCGCCGAGCAGTTTTTCGAAATAATCAAGCGTGTCAGTATGCTCACCCATATAGCCATCAAAAGGCAGGAAGCTAGCGCCTTGAGTGGGTATGCCGCCGGTTGCTTCACGGAATTTACGATTACCGGTGGTTGCTAGCGCCCCCATGGTGACGCCATGGAAACCGTTGGTGAAGGTCACAATATTGTGGCGACCCTTGGCAACACGCGCTAAACGGATGGCAGCTTCTACGGCATTAGTGCCTGTCGGACCTGGCAAGTGCACTTTATACTCAAGCCCACGTGGCTTGAAGATGACCTCTTCCAGTGTTTCTAAATAATCACGTTTTGCATTAGTCCACATATCCAAACCGTGCACAACGCCATCAGTGGCCAGGTAATCAATCATCGCCTGTTTCATGTGCGGATTATTGTGGCCGTAATTGAGCGTGCCCGCGCCGGCTAGAAAATCAATGTACTCACGACCATTCTCATCGGTTAGACGCGCATTTTGCGCTTTGGTAAACACCACCGGAAATGAGCGTGAATAAGTACGTACGTTGGATTCCATGCGTTCAAGTGTCTGGGTCTGCATTAGCGACCTCCTTAGTTGATCATTTTGCTTTAGGGCGTCTTTAGCCCGGAGCAACATGAGCGGGAAAACAGTATGTTAAGAACGTGCTTTTACTTTAATAAAAGCGGCGTATTAGATTCGACCTGTTTGAAACGGGCCGATACGCACCAAGTTTTCCGGATCATGCTCTCCTCCAAGCTGTTCAGTAGAGAAGTATTCGCGGCTGTTAAGCGGCGCATGCCAGCGTGCTGCTAGGCGGCGAAATAACCCCCATGAAGCCTGGTTATCGGGGGTAATAGTCGTTTCCAAGTGATGTACATCGTCAAGCTCAGGACGCGACATGATGGCTTCCACCAAACGCCGAGCAAGCCCGGTGCCACGTGCCTTTTCACCAACTGCCACCTGCCACAGAAAATATGTGTCGGGAGCATTGTCTTTTACATAGCCGGATACGAAACCAACGATTTCACCGCTTTCGTTGGTTGCTACGGCACACGTATCACGAAACTGAGTGGCGAGTAGCAAATAAGCATAGGCAGAATTTACATCCAGCGGCGGGCAGGCTTTAACCAGCTCATATACGCCCCAGCCATCGTCTGCATTCGGCTTACGTATAAATAATGGAGTCTCTGCATGCCCTACCACGGCATCCGCGACCGTTGGCCTAGCAAGGTCTGCAGAAGGAGTAAAAGGTTGCGTCGGCGTACTCATAGTTATGCTTTGCTGTAGCGAATTTGACGACCATTATAACAGCTGATTATGAGCAATTCAAAAACCATATTATTCTCCGCCCCTATTTCCATAATTATTTGTTATGCAAGGCCGCTAGAAAATCGCATTTATAATCCAAGCGACTTATATAATTTAAGAGACTTACGTGCGTGTCAGCGTTCGCATAGTAACGAACTCTTCTGCCCCGGTTGGGTGAATACCCACCGTCCGGTCAAAGTCCTGCTTGGTCAGCCCCGCCCTTACCGCGATGGCAATTCCCTGGATGAGTTCACCGGCATCGTCACCGACCATGTGAGCGCCCACAACAACATCGGTCGCGTCGTCCACTACCAGCTTCATTAAGGTACGCTCTTGGCTACCCGAAAGCGTGTGCTTCATGGCACGAAAGTCGGTGCTGTAGACGCGGATATTAGTAAACTTTTCACGCGCATCCTCTTCAGAAAGCCCCACGGTGCCGATATTAGGATGACAAAAAACAGCCGTTGGTATCGTGGCGTAATCTAACGGCTTGGGCACACTGTCTGAAAAGTGATAATCAACGACCTGCATCGCTTCTGCCAGGGCCACCGGCGTTAATTCGGGCCCAGCCGTTAAGTCACCCAGTGCTAGCACCGAGGGAACATCCGTTTCAAAACGCTCATTAACGGGCACTTTTCCCGATTCATCCAACGCCAAGCCAAGATGATCAAGCCCTAAATCGCCAATATTGGCTTTACGCCCAGTGGCGGCTAACACTACATCGACTTCAAGCATGTCACCGCTGGTGAGGTGGACGTTATAGGCATTGTCGGTCGCTTCAATGCGTTCGATATTGGTATTGAAGTGAAGGTTGACGCCCTTTCTTTCCATTTCAGTGCGGGTGAACTCGCGAACCTCTTGATCAAAGCCTTTCAAGAATAGCTCACCGCGATAAACAAGGTGCGTCTCGCTTCCGAGCCCATTAAAGATGCTGGAAAACTCAACCGCAATATAGCCACCACCCAGCACGAGAAAACGCTTAGGAAACGTATCCAGGTCAAAGATTTGATTTGAATCTAAGGCATATTCGCTGCCTGGAAAAGTAGGAACCCAAGGCCAGCCACCGGTGGCGAGCAGAATTTTTTGTGCGGTCACTGACGTGTCGCCATGCTCACCGCTTAGCGTTACGGTATGGGCATCGACCAACCGTGCCCGGGCATTAAATAGAGTAACTCCAGCGCTTTCTAGCATGCGCTGATAAATACCGTTTAGCCGTTTAATCTCGCTGATTTTATTGTCGCGCAAGGTCGCCCACTCAAAATGCGCGGGTCCGGGAAGCTGCCAGCCAAACCCTGCTGCATCGTCAAAACTGTCATGAAAATGCGCAGCATATGAGTAGAGTTTTTTAGGCACGCACCCAACGTTGACACAGGTTCCGCCCAGGTATCGATCTTCGGCAATTGCCACGCTAGCGCCGGTTGCTGCAGCCATTCGCGCGGCACGCACACCGCCAGAACCAGCGCCGATCACCAGCAGGTCGTAGTCGTATTTGGAAACGTCTGCCATGGTTTGCTCCTATCGATTGAAAAATTTTAATGCCAACAATTGCAACTTATCTTTGTTGACCTAGCTCTCAGAGAAGGTTAAAACCATCCGCTACTATTTGATACTTGCTATTGCTTCATATTATCTGAAGCTGCAAGCGACTTAATATTATGGAGACTCTATGTCTGATGCTATTGCGACGCTACTGGATAATAATCGTGCCTGGGCTGAGCGCATGTGCGAGGAAGATCCTGAGTACTTTAAGCGCCTCTCCAGTCAGCAAAACCCTGACTATTTGTGGATTGGTTGTTCCGATAGCCGCGTGCCAGCCAACCAAATCATTGCGCTCCCGCCTGGGGAGGTATTTGTACATCGTAACGTAGCCAATTTACTCCACCATACAGACATGAACGCTCTGTCGGTGGTTCAGTTTGCCGTGGACGTGCTGAAAGTTAGCCATATTATGATTGTGGGTCACTACGGCTGTGGCGGCATTAAGGCGGCCATGACCGGAGGCGAGTGCGGCGTCGTCGATTACTGGCTGCACTCGGTGCGCGAACAGTACAACCAGCATAGAAATGCTCTCAGTCATCTTCCTATAGAGGATCAGATTGACCGTATGTGTGAAATTAACGTCAAAGCACAGGTTAATAGTCTATGTCGCACTAAGATTTTGCAGCGTGCCTGGCAGCGCGGTCAGGATATCTCAGTACATGGGTGGGTCTACGGATTAAGCGATGGCCGTGTCAAAGACCTTAACTGCACTATCACTGGCTTAGAGCAAGTCGAAACGCTTTATCGCATTGATCGCCTGCATCAAGGCGATTAAACGCCCTTACCGCGCCTGCCACTTGCGACAGGCGCGCTTCTAGCTCAAACAGTACTCACTTAGTTAATAGCGCAGGTAACGCCGGTCCCCTTTAAGCCACAGTAGCCATTAGGGTTTTTATCGAGGTACTGCTGGTGATAAGCCTCAGCGTAATAAAAAACATCCAGCGGCTTAATTTCCGTGGTAATACGCCCCTTACCCGCGTTACTCAATGCCTGTTGAAAAGCAGCGGCACTCTTTTCAGCCGCCGCTTGCTGGGCAGCCCCCGTTGTGAAAATGGCTGAACGATACTGCGAGCCAGTGTCATTTCCCTGACGGTCCCCTTGAGTAGGGTCGTGCTGCTCCCAAAATACTTGCAAGATCGTTTCAAGCGTCACTTGCTGAGGGTCAAAGATCACTCTCACTACTTCAGTGTGGCCAGTGCGCCCTGTGCAGGTCTCGTCGTAAGTCGGATTCGGAGTTTCGCCTCCAGCGTAGCCTGCTGCCGTCACGTAGACACCAGGCAGCTGCCAAAAAAGCCGCTCTACGCCCCAAAAGCATCCCATACCCAGCACTATTTGCTCATAGCCCTGGGGAAATGGTGGATGTAACGAGTGGCCACTAATAGTGTGTGTTTCACTCGTTTCAATCGGGGCGTCGCGGCCTGACAATACGCGGCCTGTACTTGAAACAGTACTTGAAACAGTGCTGGAAAATAGCGACATATCGCCCTCACTTATTGCTGTTTGAGAATTTCAGGATTACCAGAGCGGGTAAACGTATAAATCAAATCCACCGCTTGGTTGGCGCCTGATACGGCCTGCAAATAAAGATTACGCAAAAGCGTATAGCGTAAGGTTAGTTCTGCAATTGGCGAGAAAATTCCTACCCCGTAACTAATACGAAGATCGTCCGTCAACTGACCACTCACGGCAACTTGGCTATCGTCACCAGCGCCGGTGGTATCTAGGGACAAGTCATCAATACCAAAAGCCTGGCCGATTGAGCCCACTGCACCGCCTGTCCGCCCCAGTGACATGCCAATTAACGCGGTTGTCAAAGCACTATCAATACCGCCACCCGCAGCATCCGGCGCGCGGCCACGTAGAAGATAAGATAATGCGCTCGATTCATTCATCGCAGGCTCAGAGAATATCGCTACATTAGGTTCTTGGGCGTTGCCCGTTACCCGCAGACCAGCGATGACATCGTCCTCGGTTACATCCGGATTGCGAATCGCTTCGAAATCAAGCCTAGGCTGGCCAGGAGGACCGCTGAACAGTATTTCTCCGCGACGAATCAACAGGTCCTGCCCAAAAGCCTGGAACCGACCGTCAACCAGATTCACATCACCAAACAGCTGCAATGCCCCGCCGCTTTGACGAATTTCTAGCGATCCCCCAAGGCCTGATTTTAAACCGTAGGCCGCGAACTGCATATCGCCACCCAGGGTCAGGGTTACCAGTATATCGAGCTCCATACCGGTCGCTGCAAGCTCATCCGACGTACTTGGACCTTCACCGCTGGCAGCAACACGCTGCCTTTCAATCTCCGCCTGGCGATCCTCGCGCTCGGTAATAATCACTTCATCGCCACTGGGCGTTACTGCGGATGCCGGCATATCGCCAATTTCAAGGCGAGCCCAGGGTACATTGATATCGCCCCTTACTTGCAGCCTTTCCGGCGTCACTCGCACGCGAATATCCGGCGCGGCTTCCAGCCGACCAAACTGCGGCAATACGATCAGGATTGGCTCCTTCACGGCGTTCAAGTCCACGCCAATACGCCAGTCATCGCCGCTTGGCCAATAAGCATCACCGGTTATTTCTAAACGCCCGCGCTCAGCCGCTAGAAATCCATTAATATCGCCCTGCTCACCATCGAATGAAACAATGAGCTCACCATCTTGAACATCAACCGGAATGTCAGGGCCATTAACTTGGATACTGCGCAGCCCAAGCTGGCCCTGTAAATCAGGCTGACTGGTCGTTCCCGTTATTTGTACGCTGCCCGTCAAATCCCCGGCTAAGCGGTCCATACCCACAACCATCGGCCGATAAGGTTCTAGCGAAATATTATTGGCGCGCAGCTCCCCATTCAGCACGCCGCGCCCTAACGGATCGTTAATCGAGAGGTTAAAATTCAGATCACCCGCCTCTGCGAGAGACAGCGCAATGTCCGCATCAGCTTGAGCCTGGTTAGCCTCAACTTGCGCATCTAAACTGATTTTGGGCAATTGCACTGGCTGGCCATAGTCATTGACCGCTGTAATTGCCACATCGCTTAAGATGCGTAGATCCGCCTGCCATTGAGCGCCGCCCCGACGCCAGTTTGCGGCAAGATCCGCCGTGGTATCACCTTCTAACTGCCACTCTTCGGGCAAAAAGGGCTCTAGCATCTCCATTGGAACTTCACGCACCGTCAGCGTTGCATTACCTTGTTGCGCCGAGGCAGTAATTACCTCTTCAGAACACACAAGGCCACCTTCTTCACGACGCAAGCAAAACGGTGACAAGCGAGCCTGACCATCGGCAAGGTTGTAGCGTAAATCTAGCGGCGCTTCGAGGCGGATAGTGCCCGCTTCAGAATCAATTTCTAAGGGCGTTAAACGTGCCTGATATTGTTGACTTTGCTGATTAAAGCGGCCTTCTAATGCGATCAAAGCACGGCTTAATACTGCATCATTTTGCCCCAGAACCGTCAGCTCTAACTGATGTTGCGAAAGACGGCCGGACAACGTCGCTGTAATATCTGACAGTGATTGACCACCCGCTAATACGTTGGTCATGGCTAACTGAACATCTAACCGCGGATCTTCTAGCCCTTTCACATCAGCGGTTAGCTCAAGCTGTTCAATACGGTTTTCAGCAAAGCGCAGTGCGTTACCTTGCAAGTTGGCAATTAATTGAGGTTGGTTAAAGCTACCGCTTGCCTGCAGTGTACCCACTAAGGTGCCGGCAAGATCCGGTGACAGCGTTTGCAATTGGCGCAGGGCTATATCCGCATTCAACGACATCGCTTTTTCACTGATTTGGCCTGCCGCTTCTATGCGATTATTGCCTTGAGTGAACAGCAGTTCATCAATATCAACTTCCAAATTACTGTTAGCGTCAAAAGCAGCTTGCAGGGTTAGTGGATAGTCGCGCAGCTCGCCATCAATGGCGAGATTGGGCACGCTTATAGCCCACTGATCCTCCATCTGGCGCACTGACAGCTCAATGTCACCATTTAAATTACCGTCTAATTGATCTACAAAAAGCCCCGGGTCAAACTGATCCAAGCGCACACTCGCATCTACCTGCAACGGTGCTAACCAATTGACGGTACCTTCGCTACTCAAAGTGCTATCGCCCACGGCCAATGTGAGAGGCTGCCAGCTGAAGTGCTCAAGATCGCCTTGACCCCTGAGGTTAACTTGGGTTTGCGGAACGCTGGGACCCTGCACAGAAAGACCTAGCTGGGCACTATAGTCGCTAATAGTACCCGTTAGCTGTAGGTCTAAATCGTCGATGATATAAGGATCGACGGCATCGCCGCCCTCAAGCGTATCGGCAACCTCGTTAGAAGCAGTGGCTGTCTCATTACCCAGCAACGGCCACTGCACTTGCTCACTTTGCAAGCGCAGCTGGAAAGGCAACGTGGGTGCTAGCGCATCAATCTGCCCGCTAAGTGTAGCGTTCACCACTCCGGCGGCCTCAAGCTGCGCCTCAAGCGCATCCATTGAGCCAGACAGCACCAGGGTCAGCGTTTCACCGTTCAGCTCTGGAAACAGTTCAGGTAAGAAAAGCTCTACATCTAAGCGGGCTGCTAAAGGATAGTTGCCGCTCAGGGTAGTCTCTGCCGTTAATTCTGCCTGGGCATCCTGGGTCACGACCGACAGCTGCGTTACTTCAACGTCGCTACCGTCAGTTAAAAGCCCTAATCGAAGGCTCTCAACACTATATTCAACGGCGCCTTCTAAGCGGAAATCACTGACGGTAAATTCAGGTATCTGAACATTCACGGGCAGTGTGATATCCGGCAGCACAAGACGCTCTCGTGCTTCAAGCGGTTGTTCGACTGATTCGGCGATTTCTACTGCATCATTTTGTGGCTGATGGAGCGCTATAGAAGCATCAATAGCCTCACCATAAAGCGGCGTATCTATACCTTGGGTTAACAAAATACCAGGGGATGGCGGTAAATAGACGCGAGGCGCCTCTAAATGCGTTGGCGCGAGCCGTACCTCGTTACCTTCGGCAACGGCTGAGGAATTTAACGAACGCCAAGATACCTCGGTGCCATCAGCAAGTCGGAGGCTGACATCCTCTAGCTGTAACGAGCGCAGTTCGATAGGAAAGGGAAAGCGGATCGATAGCGGCGCACTGTCTTCTTTGGGAGGGGACTCCTGCTCACTGGCTGCTCCTAGCCGAATATCAGCCCCCACAACACGAAGCGTATCAATGCATAAGCGCTTTGACAGTACGCAGTCATCGGCCCAGGCCAATTCAAACTCATCAATACCAATGCGCGTTTCACCCAGTCTTAGCTGAAAATCCTCAATCACGAAATGATCGAGTAAACCGCCTTCATGATGGGCGTACGAGAAAAAATCGCGCTGCTCGCCTTGTGAAAGCAACATGCCCGTTCCCCATGGGGATAGCGCGGTACCCAGAATTAACGCTACAAGCCCAAACAGCCAAATGGGCAGCAGGATAATGATACGCACCAGACTCCAAACCAACAGCCAGATTCGAGATTTCGAAGACAGCACATGGCGCTGTTCAGCAGTAGATGATTCAACCTGTGACAAGTCTTTCTCCTAGAATTCCGGTCCGATGGAAAAATGCAAGCGAAAAGCATCTTCATCGTCAAAGGGATGGGCAATGTCTAAGCGAATTGGTCCCACCGGCGAGATCCAGCGTACGCCTGCGCCCGCACCGGTTTTCAGATCATCGGGAGCCCAGTCATCAAAGGCATCACCATTATCAACAAACGTGGCCGCCCACCAGTCGCCGGTAACACGCCGCTGATACTCCAGTGTCGACGTCAGCATTTGCTGACCACCCCGTAGACGCCCTTCATCATTACGCGGAGAGAGGCTTTCATAGGAGTAACCGCGTACGCTGCGATCACCGCCGGCAAAAAAGCGTAGCGATGGAGGCAACTTATCAAAGTCTTCCGTTTCTATCGCCCCTACACTGATGCGCGCTAAAAAGCGGTTATCGTTACCGATGGTACGAATCCATTCCGTATCCCCCGTCATGCGTGCAAACTGTGCATCCGAGCCCCAAACGGTGTCTGAGTATTCGAACGAAAGCTGCTGACGATCGCCCCATAGAGGGAAGCGCTGGGGCCGCGTGCGGGTACGCGTCCACTGAACACCGGGATAGAAGAGCCAAACTTTATCGGCCTCGCCGCCCTGTACAAAGTCTACATAGCTGGTGCGAAGGTACAGCAGCTGGACCCAGTCATTGTCAAACTGCCAGCGCCGCGCAAATTCCACGGTGCCTTCTAGCAACTCAGTATCGTTGTCATCAAGATTACGAACGCCGTATTGAAGCCGGTAGCTATCGCGTAACGGGTTTTCAAGAGGTATGTCGTATACCCCGGTGAAACGTTGCTCTGGTGCAGATAAATAAAGATCGTGGTCAAGGCTATGGCCATACCGATTGATCCACGGCTGTTCCCAGCCAAAGCGAAGGCGCGGGCCCACATCGGTGGCGAAACCGATACCTACCTCAAACTGATGGCGATCCGCAGGTTCAACGCTGACATCAATAGGAAGCTCTTTATCATCGGGTTTATTAATACTGAGTGCACCGGCTAAGGCAGCACTGCTCAAACGCGGGCGCTGCGGTTGAGAGGGCGTAGCCTCACTCCACCAAGGATCACTCTCGCCAGGAGGCGCAATAGTTAACTCCTGAGCGGTTGCGAGACGTGGGCGCACGGAAATAGAACTGAACCAGCCTGTGTCAGCGAGACGTTGACTATAAAGCGCTAAATTTTCTGCCAAATAGGGATCGCCAGACTCAAAGGGCTGTATACGGCGAAGACGGTCAAGTTCAATATGACTACCCTTGATCGAGGTGGGGCCAAATTGATAACGCGCACCGCTGTCAAAATCCATGTACAAGCGAGCACTTTGCAAGTACGGGCGAACCTCCATGCGCTTGTCGGTAAACCCCCAGTCAAAATACCCGCGCTCAATGGCTAGGCCGGACAGTTGACCACTAAGGCGATCCCACGGTGCATGGCGTAATACGTCACCCTCTTTAAGAGGAAACGCCTCTAATGCATCTTGAAAAGGCGGGTCATCTCTCGCACCGCCTTCAACGTTAACGGATAGTGTTTCGACTTTTACTTGCGGCCCCGGCTCAATGGTCAGCCACACACGGTCATCGGTGTTTCTTTCCAGCGTTATCTCTGGCTCATAGTAACCATATACGCGCATGGCTTCTTGAGTCCGGCGGCGCACTTCGCCCTCTAAGCGAGCGTCGGTATATTGCTCGGCGTCGACATTCTGTAAGTAGGCTTTAATGTTTTTATCGACTTCTCCGGTGATCCCCTCAATGGTCGCATCAACGGCCAATGCCCCAGATGATGCACAAAAAAGTGGTAGCACTACAAAAAAAACTCGCCCTGTAGCTGAAGTCCATCGCTGTTGTCTTCCCATACATTTTTTTCCTAAACTATATCAGCGGCTTCATCGTTCTACCCATTTAATGCATTAGCAAATCACAGGTGTCGACGTCAGAATATTCTTTCTTTAACGCAACATTTCTAACTGAGCACTGAAGGCGAGCTGCGCTTGACGCACCTGGCGCAGATCGCTTTCAAGTGTACCTAAGCGCTGGCTCCACTGCTGCTCTAATGCCTGCAAAGCTTCTTGGTCAACCGGGTCTTCACTATCATCGATCGCTGCTTCAAACGAGTCGAATCGCGTTGCGAACTCGTCTCTTTGCGCTGCCAACTGCCCTTCCCAAGAGCGGCTAGCGCTGTCGATCTGGCTATCCTGTTCTTCAAGCCGCTGGTCAGTGAGTTGCTCTAAATGGGCAACTTCTTCAACCAAACTTTGTCGACCCGATACGCCCGTCTGCTCTAGTGTATTAAGCGATTCGCGAATCGCCATCAGCTGACTATCGCGAAGCGCCGCCCGCTCTTGAAACTGCTTTATCTGCTGTGCGAGAGCATTAATCGAATCACTTGAAACCATATCATCACTATTAGTGAGCAGGCCGTACAGCTCTTCGCGAGTATCAATAAGCGAAACAGATAGCTGCTCTTGCTCCTGGAACAGCGTCGACATTTGCGCCTGCACAAAGGTAATCGTGTCTTGCACATCACCGTCGCCTGAATCAAGCCGGGCATGAACATTGGACACCTCTCCGCTGACCACGCGCAGTTCATCTAACAATCGTTCACGCTCATACCAAAGTCCAGCCGCTGCTGCGATCAAGACTCCCATGATCAAAAATATGAATAGCCACAGCGGCCAGAGCGCCGGCCCTTTTCGATGGCGTATAGGTTGCGTCGTCAAGCTTTGATCCACGTCGGGTACAATACGAGAGGAGGCGCTAGCGTCTGGCATGACATTTCCTCAAAGAGTCTTCGGATCGGCACGGCGGCCTATTCCCCGGTACATTATTCCACAGCTGGCAACAAACTCAGGATCATAAATATTACGTCCGTCTAGTACTAGCTTAGCGTCTAATAACGACGCTAGCCGATGCCAGTCAGGATTCCAATACGTTTTCCATTCTGTGACTAGCATCAACACGTCGGCCCCTTCACACGCCTGATAGGGGTCATGGGTAAACGTACGCAGGTCATCGCGCTCACCCACAAAAGCCCGAAGCGCTGGGACGGCGGCGGGGTCATGCAACTGAACCGTCACGCCCTGGGCCCATAATGCCTCAAGCAGCGTCAGCACCGGGGCATGATCGATACGTGCGGTACCAGGCTTAAAGGCAGCGCCCCAAATCGCGACTGTTTTGCCCGCAAGCTCGCCACCAAAGTGCGACCATAGTTTACGAAACAGCGTCTCTTTTTTCTGCTCGTTGATGTCCATTACCTGCTCAAGCAGGGCTGAGTAGCGGCCGCTCTGCAACTGAACATCGGCTAAGCGCATCAAGTCACGCGAGAAGCTAGGGCCACCAAAACCACAGCCTGGATACAGATATTCAAAACCGATGCGAGAATCGGCACCCATCCCTTGGCGAACATGCTCAACATCAACGCCTAGCGTATCCGCCAAACCGGCTATTTCATTCATGTAACTAATGCGCGTCGCCAGCATGCCATTAATGGCTAGCTTCGTTAACTCGGCGGCACGGCGCGGCATGCACTGAAATACTTCGCTGCGCCGATTAAACGCGCGTAAAAGCTCTCTTGCCACTTGCTCGCCGGTGGCATCATCACAACCCAGCAGCCACCTCGTCGGGCGAGTAAATGAATCCCAAGCACGGCCTTCTTCTAAGGTGTCAGGAAGGGCTACGCTGGTGTGCTGAGCGCCCATCAGCGTATGCAGGCGCTCGGTTTCCCCTACCGGAAAGGTCGAATTATTGACCAGTACAATACCATGCTGATCGGCTAACAGCGGATCTTCAAGCAGCGTGCTGGCAGCGCCGCGTTGAGCAGGTGATAACGCTAACCAGATAACGTCAGGGATAGCGGCTTCTGACAGCTGCTCAATGACTTGAAGCGTGCCCTCCGCTAAGCCCTGCTCAAGGTGCGCCCTCAACTGAGGTTCGCTCCGTAGCCAGTCGACCTGTGAAAGAGCAGACCAGGGCGCGTCCGCGTGTGGCAGCCACTGCACTTGATGGCCTACCCAAGCTAACGCGGCAGCGGCGGTCGCGGCACTTAATTCGCTTCCATAAAGTAGCACCCGCATGCATTACTCTCCTAGGTGGTAACGCGACAGCAGCGTTTGAAAAGCTTTTCCAAGCTCAAGATGACGACGAGCATAAGCGAGCGTAGCAAATACGTAGCATGGCTAACAGCTCATGGAATCACAGGTCTATCAACAATCGTAATCATCTCCTTGGGAATAGCCTTCGATGCGTGCAAGCAGCGAGCGCCAAATCCAGCCACGGGGAGCACGGCCTTGCGAATCATAGAGAGGTCCTTTTCATGCGTTCCGACACAGGAGTGGTTAGAATGTCCATAATACTGAAGGCGCGGGTGGATGCCACCTCGCATTAGACGATAACGATTGGGCAGCGTGTAATTATTTCACCAACTGTGCAATGACAACGGAAGCCACACTATGCAAGCGACACCACAGGATAGCACTGCTGACCACTATCAAGGCAACGTCGATGCAGCGGAAGTCGCTAAATTTGAGGCACTTGCGAGCCGCTGGTGGGACCAACAGGGCGAATTTAAACCGCTGCACGAGATAAATCCGCTGCGCTTGGATTTTATTGATGCCCGCGCTGGTCTAGCCGGGAAAAAAGTCCTTGATGTAGGCTGCGGCGGCGGCATTTTAAGCGAGTCTATGGCACATCGCGGGGCTAAGGTGACAGGCATTGACTTGGGTGAAGCCCCCCTAGCGGTCGCCCGCCTGCATGCGCAAGAGCGTGGCGTTGAAGTCGATTATCAGCACATTAGCGTAGAGGCCATGGCGGCCAAGCAGCCCGGCTTTTATGATGCGGTTACCTGCATGGAAATGCTTGAGCATGTGCCCGACCCCGCATCGGTGATCAGAGCCTGCAGTGCCCTTGTAAGACCGGGCGGCTATGTATTTTTCTCAACGCTAAATCGAACCGCAAAATCCTATGCGTTTGCCATTTTAGGGGCGGAATATGTACTCAAACTGCTGCCCCGCGGCACCCATAGCTATGCAAAATTTATTCGCCCGTCAGAAATGGCCGCTTGGTCGCGCAACAGCGGCTTAGAAGTGCGTGAACAGACAGGACTTACCTACAATCCTTTAACACGCCGCTATCGCTTGGCTAGCCACGATGTCTCGGTCAACTACATGATGTACTGCCGCAAGGTGAGCAGTTAAATGACCAAGCAAGCACCGCAAGCGATTCTCTTTGACCTAGACGGCACCCTCGTCGATACCGCACCGGATTTGGCGAATGCCACCAACGTGTTGCGCAGCCATCATGGCTTAGCGCCACTCCCGTTTGAGGTAATACGCCGTGAGGTATCTAACGGCGGTAATGCGCTGGTGACGCTGGCGCTTGGGCTCGATATTGATTCGTCACAACATATACAGGCACGAGAGTTTTTACTGGATGCGTACGAACAGGCCGTCGCTGTTCATAGCCGAGTTTTTTCGCCTTTGGACGTTTGGCTGAATGATTGGCATCGCAATGGGCAACCGTGGGGAATTGTGACCAATAAACCGCGCCGATATACCCTGCCACTGCTCGAAAAGCTGAATTTACAGCCAGGGGCGCTGCTATGCGCGGATGACTTGAGTGTCAAAAAACCGGCACCTGAACCACTATGGGAAGCTGCCAAGCGCTTGAACGTTAAGCCGGAGCAGTGCTGGTATGTTGGCGATCATGTTCGCGATATAGAAGCCGCCGTAGCAGCCGGAATGACGGCGGTAGCGGTGGGCTATGGCTATATTAGCAAAGAGGACAACTATAAGGATTGGCCTGCAGACATCTGGTTTGAAGAATGCGAAGCGCTCGTCGATGCCCTAAGCGAATTTAAACGCTAAGCGCCGTCAGGCATCGAGACATTTATTATATGCGCGGCGGCTGAGCATCTAGCTTCTGGCCGCTGACTCCCGTGCTGTCGGGCCCCATTAACCATAAGTAGGTCGGCATAATGGCTTCGGGTGAGCGCAGCGCAGCCGGGTCTTCACCTGGGAAGGCAGAACGGCGCATTTGAGTGCGCGTAGCACCTGGATTCAGCGAGTTAATGCGGATATTGGGTTGGTTCTGTAATTCATCGGCCAGTACATCGACAAACCCTTCAGTGGCAAACTTAGAGACAGAATAAGCGCCCCAATAGGCACGGCCTTTGCGACCAACACTGGAAGAGGTAAAGATTACCGAGGCATCATCAGACTCTTGCAATAACGGCAGCAGCGCCTGGGTCATCCAAATTGGGCCATTGATATTGACCTGCATGACTTGCTGCCACAGCTCGGGATCGTACTGATCAAACGGTGTGATACGGCCTAACAGCCCTGCGTTGTGCAAGAGGCCATCCAAACGGCCGAACTCTTTGTCCAGCGTTTTGGCCATATCATGAAAATCTTTAAGCGTGGCACCTTCAAAGTTCAGCGGAAAAATGGCTGGCTGAGGCCCACCTGCCGCTTCGATTTCATCATAAACGCGCTCTAGCTTAGCAATAGTGCGTCCTAGCAAAATAACGGTCGCCCCATGCTGGGCATAGCTCAATGCGGCTGCGCGGCCAATTCCATCGCCTGCACCGGTTACCAACACAATGCGATTTTCCAATAGGCTGGGCGCTGGTTGATAGTCGATCTTGCAGCTCATGCTGATTCCTTCAAGCAAACGTTGTTAACTGGCTGATTGGCGTAAAAAGTCGTTCGCAAGACCTGCGGCGCTGCTTTGTGGGTAGTCATCACGCACTTGCTCAAGCAACTCTCGACTACCTTCTGCTTCACCTTGACGCGCCTTGACCAGACCCAGCTTATAAAGAGCATCAGGCACTTTACTGCTGCCGCTATAATCATTGATAACGCGGCTAAAGGACTGGTCGGCCTCCCCTAGCTCGCCTTCTGCGGCGTAAAGTTCACCCAACCAATAATGACCGTTAGCCGTTAAGCTAGTATCTGGGTGATCAGTAACAAAGGCTTCAAACGCTGCAATGGCTTCTGAAAAACGCCGGGCTTGCACGTGTGCAAAGGCTGCCTGGTAATCAGCTTGCGCGTCTTCACTTACATTTTTAGTAGAAGGCGCATTCACGACTTGCTCAGCGGCTTCAGGCTCTACGGCCGGTGTGGACTGCTCAATCTGAGTAGGGCCACTGCTCATCAACCGGTCTTCAATATCCAGGTACTGCTGCTGAGATTGACGACGCAACTGCTCTAGCTGGTGGCGTAATTCTTCTATTTGCCCCCGCAGTTGTTGAAGTTCTTGCTGATGTTCCTGCACCTGATTAAACAACACCAGATTGCCGCCAGACGATTCTTCACGCTGCGCCTGCTGATAAAAGCCATTGCTGGGAGCATTGGAAAGGTCTTGGACAAGCGGCTGTTGTGCTACGGCAATTAACGGCAATACGGACAGCGGGAGCACTAAGGCTCCCGCACCGCACAGCCTCCCAAAGTAACGTTTGAGACTGTGATTCATAACAACTCCATCGATGAAAAACGGCGTGCCATAAGCACGCCGAAATCAACCGTAGTTAAATACTTAGTAGTTAAATACAACGCGACGGTTTTGTGAAGAGGCGCTTTCGCCTTCACCACTCACTGCCGGACGTTCTTCGCCATAGCTAACAACGCTCATTTGCGAATTGGAAACACCTTGGATGTTTAAGAAACGCTTTACCGCTCCCGCACGACGCTCGCCTAGCGCCATGTTGTATTCGCGAGTACCGCGCTCGTCCGTATGCCCGTGGAGAACCACTTGTGCATTCGGGTTGGCACGTAGGTAACGCGCATGGGCCATCACTACAGATTCATATTCGCTTTTGATCGTGTCACGGTCAAAATCGAAATAAATGGTGCGCACTTCCGGAATGCGCGAATCAGCTTGCTGACCAGAACCTGAGCCTGAACCAGTAGATGAACCGTACTGGCTACCTGTGCCTGTACCGGAAGTGTTAGAACCTGTAGTGCTGCCGTCCTGGCTACCGTACGAGTCACCATCTTGGGTTCCGCCGGTGCTGGAACAGCCAGCGATTACCACGATAGATAGCACTGCTGCTAATGAGCGAGCCAACGGTTTAAGTTGCATAATCAGACTCCTTGCCTGAAAACTAAAATTTTCGATTTTCGATGTTAGTTAATTAAGTCGATCAATTTAAGAAGGGTGACCAAGCTGGATCACGTACATCACCTTGTGCTGATGGCAGTCTAAATGAAGAGCGTCCATCGGCAGAAACAGCACTTAGCACCCCACTATTACCCTCTTGGGTAGCGAAGATTACCATGGTCCCGTTCGGCGCAACACTAGGAGATTCATCTCTTGTTGATTCACTCAATACGACTAAGCGATCGCCGCTTAAATCTTGCCGTGCCACTTGATACCCGCGACTAGAACGATGTATCAAGAATATCTGCTCGCCGTCAGGAGAATAGCGACCGCGAGCGTTGTAGTTGCCGGTAAATGTCAGGCGTTTAGCCTCACCACCGCCCATCGAATACTGATAAAGCTGTGGGCCACTGCTGCGATCAGAGGTAAACAGCAGACTCTGGCCGTCTGGCGCCCAAGCTGGCTCAGTATCAATACTATTATTATTGGTGATGCGCTCTACTGAACTGCTGCCGACATCCATAATATAAATTTCGGGCTGGCCATCTTTAGACAATGACATCGCAATACGACGACCATCTGGCGACCACGCAGGTGCACCGTTAATGCCGTCAAATGACGTTGCCTGAACGCGCTGACCGGTTGCTACATCTTGAATATAGATGGCAGGGCGCTCTGTTTCAAAAGATACGTAGGCAAGCTTACTACCGTCGGGTGACCATGATGGTGACATAATCGGCTCATCAGAGGTCAATACCTGCTCGCTGCGACGCCCATCGGCATCGGCAACGTACAAACCAAACTGCATATTATCGCCAATACCTTGGGCAGTCACATAAGCAATTTTGGTTGAGAACGCACCACGGATGCCGGTGATTTCTTCAAAGATTTGATCACTAATATAGTGAGCAGCACCGCGAAGATCATTACCTCTTACGGTAACTGTCTCACCGATCATCCTACGCTGACCGCTAATGTCCATGAGCTCAAACTGCAGCTCAAAGCCACCATCGGTTGGTTGCGCGCTGCCGACGACCAAGTAGCGCACATCAAGAGAATGCCATGTGCCGAACTGAACATCGTCAGACTGGCTGGGCGTCTCAAACATAGCGCTACGTGCTAGCGGGGCAAAATAGCCACTGCGTTCAAGATCATCCTGCACAATCTGTGCGACATCTTCGGGCATGCCGTCTGAACCTGCGAACGGCACCACGCCAATGGGTAGCGCCTGATCGCTACCTCGAGTAATTTCAATCGTCAAGTTGTCGGCACTCACTGCACTACTGACGAACAGCAGCACACAGAACAACCACACTTTGCTCAAGCTTTGCATCAGCGAACATCTCCCGGAGTAAATCGCAGATTAAACTGACGTAAATTACGCTGCTGATCGGCTGGTAAATCTCTCAATTCACCAAACGGTGCAGCATGTTCCACGGCCTGCATGACAGACCTGTCAAAAGCACTATCGCCGCTTGATGTCACAATCGACGTTGCTAACAGTTCACCCGATGGACCAAGACGTACCTGTAGCGTAGCACTCATCGAATCACTTGCACCGGCCGGAATCAACCAGGCCTGCTCAACCGCACGACGAACGATATTGATAAAGCTATTGGCCGCCTGCGCAGCCTGCTGTGCATTGGCAGCTGCTTCGGCTTCACCGGCTAGCTGGCGCTGCATGGCGGCCTCCGCTGCTTCCGCGGCCTGACGTTGACGCTCCGCTTCTGCTTCAGCTTCACGACGCTGCTGCTCTTGTGCCTCACGCTGACGCTGGGCTTCGGCTTCCCGCTCGCGTTCGGCCTCTTGCTCCTCACGCTGGCGCGCCTCTTCAGCTTCACGTTTTTGTGCGGCTTCGGCCTCATCTTCTTTACGCTGCTGCTCTGCCGCTTCGCGTTGACGCTCGGCTTCGGCGGCCTCTTCTTCTTCGCGCTGCTGTTCCGCGGCTTCCTGCTCGCGCTCGGCTTCGGCGGCTGCTTCCTCCTCACGCTTTTGCTCCGCCGCCTCCTGCTGGCGTCGGGCATCTTCTACTTCACGCTGACGTTCTGCGGCGGCTTCTGCTTCAGCTTGACGCTCCGCTGTCTCTGCTGCCTGCTGCTCAGCTTGCTCGGACGCTTCTGCCGCACGGCGCAGAGCTTCGGCTTCTGCCGCCTCGCGCGCTTCTTCTAATGCCTGAGCCTCAGCTTGAGAAGCGCGTTGAGCCGCCTCTGCTGCTGCTTGCTCGGCCGCCTCTGCAGCGGCTTGTTCAGCAGCCTGCTGCTCCGCGGCGGCTTGCTGCTCGCTTGCAGAAGGCTCATCGGGAGCATCAGGCTCTGTAGGCGCGTCAGCTGGCGCACTCATGGCCGCCTGCTGATCCGTTGCCTGCTGCGCTTGATCGGTAAATGTCTCCGTACTCACTAACGTCGCCTGAACAATCGAAGAGCTATCAGGCTCTGCCGTTCGGCTGGGCAAGCTAACCAAGCTAAACAGCACAATGGCAGCGTGCACGCCTATCGCCAAAACGGTGGGCCATTTATAGCCAACATCTTGGGGGTCGTGAGAAGACTTTCCTGCCATATACGCTTTGCCCTTACCCATCTTGCGGCGGCTCAGAAAGCAGCCCCACGTTGGCAACCCCCGCACCTTGGAGGGTACTCATAAGCACAACAATTTGGCCATAGGCCACATTGCGGTCGCCACGCACCATCACCGGTGTTCCAGGACGCCGTTGCAAAATAGCCACCACGCGCTGGGACATTTCATCGAGCGTTACTGAGGTGGAGTCCTCGCCGAGAGTGATGAAGTAACCACCGTCACTGTCAACCGAAATAATGATCGGATCATTTTCCTGCTCATCAATCGGCTGAGACGAAACCTGAGGCAGCTCAACTTGCACGCCCTGAGTCAACATAGGCGCAGTGATCATGAAAATCACCAGCAGTACCAGCATAACGTCGATAAAGGGGACGACGTTAATTTCCCCCATCGGCTTGCTTTTACCGCTACGATTAAATGGTCCTTGCATAGCCGTCTCCCTTAACTTGCGCTCGGTTTGCTGTCACGACCCTGCAGATTACGGTGCAAGATAGCGTGAAACTCTTCCGCAAAATCTTCATATTTGCCGAGCAGCCGAGAAGCGTCATTAGAGAGACGGTTATAGAAAATAACCGCTGGAATAGCGGCAAACAGGCCCATCGCCGTTGCAATCAGCGCTTCCGCAATCCATGGCGCAACCGTTGACAAGGTTGCCTGCTGGGTCAACGACAGTGCCTGAAATGACCCCATGATACCCCAGACCGTCCCGAACAGACCGATATAAGGGCTTGCAGAAGCAACAGTGGCTAGAAAGACCAAGTGCTGCGTTAAGCGATCCTCTTCCCGTGACCACGCCACGCGCATACTACGCTGTACACCCTCTAACACGGTGCTAGCGTCACTCGTTTTAGGCATTAGCCGGTTGAATTCACGAAACCCAGCTTGGAAAACGTGTTCAGCCCCGTGTCGAGGGTCATCAACTGGAATCTCTCGATAGAGCTCATTCAAGTCGACACCGGACCAAAAAGACTCTTCAAATTGGTTGTATTCTTGCTTGGCACGGCGCAGCGCTATGCTGCGCTGAAAAATCACCACCCAAGAGAGGATTGACGCCACCACAAGTAGCAGCATTACCAGCTGTACGACGGTACTGGCATTCATTATCAGGTGGGGAATGGACATGGTGTTATCGTTCACAGGTGCCCTCATCAATCTATTAGGGTCGGTATTTCCGACGCAGTGAATGGCCTCTTGGTTAAGAGGCCTGTATCAAAATCTTAAGCGCGGGTGGCCAAGCTTTTGGCCGTAAACGCTCTTTACTCAAGCATGCTATCTCGACTGTGGCAGTGCATAGGAGTTCCTCAGCGCGCCAAACTTGCTGCTCGAAGGCCATCCGACAGCGCCCGACGTTAGTTACCCGTGCACTAATTTCCAACGCATCGTCCAAACAGGCAGGCTTTGCATAATCACAGGCCAAGCGGTATACCACTAGCTGTGTACCTTCGTCTAGCAGCGTTTGCTGATTAAGGCCTAGTTCGCGTAACCATTCACTGCGCGCACGCTCCATAAACTTCAGATAATTAACGTAGTAAACAATGCCGCCTGCATCCGTATCTTCCATATAAACACGTAGCGGCAGGCGATAACTAGCGGCGGTAGAGACACTCACGGGCGTCGCTCCCCTTCCATGTCGGACGCCTGTTCGTGAGGAACGCGCTCAAAGTGTAGCCAAGCCTGACGTGTGACGACGCGCCCACGAGGTGTACGCATGATTAAACCTTGCTGAATAAGATAAGGCTCAATCACATCTTCTATGGTGTCTCGCTCCTCGCTAATCGCTGCGGCTAATGAATCAATACCCACCGGGCCGCCATCGAATTTATCGATCATAGCCAGTAAGAGCCGCCGGTCCATATGATCTAGCCCATGATGATCTACATTGAGCATATTGAGTGCTGCGTCTGCGATTGCTACATCAACCACACCGTTGCCCTTCATTTCGGCGTAATCGCGCACACGGCGCAATAGGCGATTCGCTATACGAGGCGTTCCTCGTGAACGACGCGCCACTTCAATAGCTCCTTCGTGGCTGGTTTCTACGCCGAGTAGGCGCGCTGAGCGCGAAACAATTTCGGTAAGCTCTTCCAGATTGTAAAATTCAAGACGCTGAACAATGCCAAACCGATCGCGTAGTGGTGAGGTTAATAATCCTGCACGGGTGGTGGCGCCGACCAACGTGAAACGAGGAAGGTCTAGCTTTATGGAACGCGCAGCGGGGCCTTCACCAATCATGATATCCAGCTGAAAATCTTCCATGGCGGGATATAAGACTTCTTCGACGACGGGAGAAAGGCGGTGAATTTCATCGATAAAAAGCACGTCGCCAGGCTCTAGATTGGTCAGCATAGCGGCTAAGTCGCCGGCACGCTCAAGCACTGGCCCGGAGGTAGACTTCATGCCCACCCCCATCTCAGCGGCGATAATATGAGCCAGCGTGGTTTTACCTAACCCCGGCGGCCCGAACACCAGCGTATGATCTAGGCTCTCTTCACGTAACCGAGCGGCGCCGATGAAGATTTCCAGCTGTTCGCGAACGCGGGGCTGGCCAATATACTCATCCAGCCGCTTGGGGCGAATTGCGTAATCAATGCGCACCTCACCTTGCTCAGGCTCAGCGGCGATCAGCCGATCGTGTTCTAACATAAGTGCTCTTTTTTCAAGTGCATTTTTTAAGTGCGTTTTTTTAATCGTAAATTCAACAACGGTCTATGCTCAGCCTGTACGGCTAGCCATTCATACGTTGCGTCAGCGCGGCTTTAATAAGCGCCTCCGTCGACTGATTAGAGTCTATGTCCGCCAACATTTTTGATGCTTCGGTGAGTTTATACCCCAAACTTACCAATGCGGCCTCCGCATCGGCGAGGTTGTCTCGTGCAGAGCCCCGGCCATTGGTAGCCTCAAGAGGCAGTAATGCATTGCTACCATCTTCCCACTCTGGAAAGCGATCGCGCATTTCGATGATCAGCCGCTCGGCGGTTTTTTTCCCCACGCCTGGCAGCTTGGTTAGCGCCTTACTGTCATCGTCTCGGACACAGCGCATAAAGGCATCTTCGTCCATGCCCGACAAAATCGCTAACGCCAGTTTAGGCCCCACGCCGTTGACCTTTATCAGTGCTCGAAACAGAGCACGCTCATGCTCTCTTCCAAAACCGTATAGCAGGTGAGCGTCGTCACGAATGGTTAGATGTGTGAATAACGAAACGCTTTCCCCGACTGCAGGTAATGCTACCAACGTGTTCATTGACGTTTCTAGCTCGTAACCTACGCCATGAACGTCGATCACGATCCAAGGCGGTTGCTTTGCCAGTAACTGGCCACTCAGACGTCCAATCATAAAGTCGCTCGCGCTCGGGTGAAAACGATAGAGTAAAAACAGCCGTTTACTATAAAGTGACTATGTACAGATGACCAGTAGTAAGACTTTACATATTGTCGATTTAAAGACGCCAGCGCCCTGCAGAGCGGCTGCGACCCCGCGTCACCGTGCCAGTAAGCCCCGGTGCGCTGTAGGCATGGGTTAACGCAATGGCAAGCGCATCGGCGGCATCTGCTTGCGGAGTGGCCGAGAGCTGCAAAATAGCCGTCACCATATGTTGCACTTGAGCTTTATCCGCACCACCCTGGCCCGTCACCGACTGTTTGATTTGTCGTGCGGCATACTCGGCAAGACTTAACCCGTGATTTGCCATACAGACTAATGCGGCTCCTCTTGCTTGGCCCAGTTTAAGTGCTGAATCCGGATTTTTAGCCATAAAAACACGCTCAATAGCTACTTGAGAAGGCTTGTGCAAACCGACGACTTCGCTGAGTCCTGCATAAATTTGTGCCAAGCGTTGCTCTAAAGCGCCGTCAGCGGTGCGGATACAGCCGCTCGCTACGTAGCAAGGCTTGACGCCAATCACATCAATAACGCCGTAACCCGTCACGCGGGAGCCAGGATCAATGCCCAGTATGCGTATGGGTACAGCAGGCTTTCTCTCATCCATAACACCGTTACTCGAGTGGATTAGGCCTAACTATCAGAGCAGCATACAAAAACACCGACGCCGTAGCGTCGGTGCTGGTCAACGGTACAGGCGCTTTATTCTGCGACTGTTTCCGCCTTAACTTTTTGACGTAGGCGGATGTGAAGGTCTTTTAGCTGCTCTGGGCTGACTTCACCCGGCGCATTGGTCATTAAGCAGGCCGCGCTTTGGGTTTTCGGGAAAGCAATCACTTCACGAATAGTCTTAGCACCGACCATCAGCATCACCAAACGGTCCAGACCGAACGCTAAGCCACCATGCGGGGGCGCGCCGTATTGAAGCGCATCCAGCAAGAAGCCGAATTTCTCCTGGGCCTCTTCCTCACCAATGCCAAGAATATCAAATACGGTGCTCTGCATGGCTTGGTCATGAATACGAATAGAGCCGCCACCGAGCTCGGTACCATTAAGCACCATGTCATAAGCCCGAGAAAGCGCTTTAGCTGGATCAGCCTTGAGCTCCTCAGGTGTGCACGAAGGTGCCGTAAACGGATGGTGCAGCGGACTTAAACGACCGCTGTCATCGGCCTCAAACATGGGGAAGTCGACAACCCAAAGCGGCGCCCATTCCTGGGTGTAAAGCTCCAGGTCAGCGCCCAGCTTGACACGCAGCGCGCCAATGGCTTCGTTGACGATACGCGCTTTATCTGCACCGAAGAAAATAATATCGCCATCTTCTGCGCCTACGCGATCAAGCAGCTCTTCAACGATATTTTCCATAAACTTGACGATCGGTGACTGCAGACCCTCAAGCCCTTTAGCGCGCTCGTTGACCTTAATCCATGCCAAGCCCTTAGCACCGTAAATGCCAACAAACTTGGTGTACTCATCAATCTCTTTACGCGAGAGCTTAGCACCGCCGGGCACTTTGAGCGCCGCTACGCGGCCATCATCGGCACTGGCCGGACCAGAAAAGACTTTAAAATCGACCTGCTGCATTAGGTCATCAACGTCAGTCAGTTCAAGCGGGATGCGCAAGTCTGGCTTATCAGAGCCAAAGCGATCCATCGCTTCCTGCCACGTCATCCGCGGGAACTCAGGAAGCTCAGCGCTTAACACTTCTTGGAACAGCTGGCGAATCATGGTTTCAGTAATCCCCATGATATCGTTCTCATCTACAAACGATGCCTCAATATCAATCTGGGTAAATTCAGGCTGACGATCGGCACGTAAATCTTCATCACGGAAACATTTGGCAATTTGATAGTAGCGATCAAAGCCGGCCACCATCAAAAGTTGCTTAAACAGCTGAGGCGACTGCGGCAACGCAAAGAAGCTACCGGCATGCGTACGGCTAGGCACTAGATAGTCACGCGCCCCTTCTGGTGTGGCGCGTGTCAGCACAGGGGTTTCGATATCTAAAAACCCCTGACCTTCAAGGTAGGCACGAACGTTGTGAGAAATACGTGAACGCAGACGCAGTTTTTCAATCATGTCAGGGCGACGCAGATCGATATAGCGATACTTTAAACGCACTTCTTCGCCCACTTTCCCATGCTCATCAAGCATGAAAGGCGGCGTAATTGCCGCGTTGAGCACTTCAACATCTTTTGCTAACACTTCAATCATGCCCGTCGGCATGTTGGCATTTTGGGTGCCTTCTGGACGCAACCGCACACGGCCTGTAATGCGCAGGACGTACTCGCTGCGAGCGCGGTCCGCATGAGCGAACGCATCGGCGGTATCGGGGTCGACCACGATCTGAGCGATACCATCGCGGTCGCGCATGTCGAGGAAAATTACTCCACCGTGGTCACGGCGGCGATGAACCCATCCGCATACCGTAACCGTTTGATCCACCAAAGTTTCATTCAGCTGGCCGCAATAATGGCTGCGCATGTCAAATCCTGTTCTGTTACGTGGCAATTAATGTGTCGCGGGTCGTCCCAACCCTGGCAGCCTCGGCTATGCCGCGGCGCCCTTGTCTGTAGGAGTAGCGCTCTTAGAGGTAGCACTGGTATCACTGGTTTTGCCAGCATCTGTCGATGCCGTTTTGCCATCAGCGACTAAATTCTTTTTGCTACCCGTTTTAAAATCAGTTTCATACCAACCGCCGCCGGCCAAGCGAAACCCTGCAGCGGATACCAAGCGAGCCAAACCATCGCTATGACACGCTGGACAATCCTTTAAAGGATCAGCACTAATCTTCTGCAGTTTTTCCATACGATGGCCGCAGGCCTTGCACTCATATTCATAGATGGGCATGTTGATGACTCCTTATAAAGCTCAACGCTGACAGGTTCAGTTCTGACAGACGTGTTTCTGACAGAAAAATAGCAAAAATAAACGCTGCCGGGCTGCCAATATGTGGCCAGTCGGGATAAATTCCAAGGCTGCGGTTGATCAAGCGCCGCCATTATACCCTTTTGTGACCCCTGCCAAGCAAGGTTATGCAGACCAAGGCAGTTTATGGAGATAAGAAAATGCCCCACGCAGTGATATTGGATGCTAAGAGCTTAGGCCCCCAGATTGACTTAGCCGCCATTCGTGAGTCGGTTTCTCACCTTGAGGTGTTTGAGCAAAGTTCGACACAACAGGCGGCTGAACGCCTTGCTGACGCAGATATTGCGATTGTAAACAAGGTCGTTCTAGACGCAAAAACGTTGCAACAGCTGCCCAAACTGCGGTTGATATGTGTACTAGCAACGGGGCTTAATAATATTGACCTTGAGACGGCTAAAGCTAATAACATTGAGGTCAAAAACGTAGCGGCTTACGGCACTGCCAGCGTTTCGCAGCACACTTTAATGCTCATGCTCTCACTAGCCAATCGCCTCCCCCTTTATCAGCGCGACGTGGCCGCAGGTAAGTGGCAGCGCAGCGATTTTTTCTGCCTGCAGGACTATCCTACGCTACAGCTTTCAGGCAAACATTTAGTCATGGTTGGGCAAGGAGAGCTGGGCTCTGAAGTTGCTCGTTTAGCGGAAGCGTTCGGAATGAACGTCTCTTTTACCGCCCGACCAGGCAATGAGACCAACGACAAACGCCCGTCCCTTGATGATCTGCTTGATGATGCTGACGTTATTAGTTTGCATTGCCCGCTTAGCGACGCTACTAAGCATTTGATTAATCGGGAGCGCCTGGCTAAGGCCAAACCATCGCTGCTACTGATTAACTGCGCCCGAGGCGGCATGATTGACGAGGTTGCTGCATTAGACGCGCTACGCAGCGGCAAACTAGGCGGACTGGCGGTTGACGTACTGCCGGCAGAACCCCCCAGAAACGGGCATCCACTGCTTGACGCGCTCGCCGAACCGCTCAATTTGATTGTCACTCCACACAATGCCTGGGTCACACCCGAAGCCAGACAGAACATTGTGAGTTTAACGGCAAACAATATTAGCGAATGGAAAACATCTCAGTGAAAAACACCTGAAAATCATTTACGAGGCTGAGATGCCTTAACGGCGCTAGGGGCGTGGCGATCATCCAGGGTGTCATTACAAAACCTGGATGAGCCACACTCCTGAGGTGAATGCGCTGTACTGCGGGCTATTTAAACGTACTCTTGTTTGATAAGCACCGCGCTATTTCTTGGCACCAGAGCTCGACCGCGGCGCAACAGCAAGGACCGAGTAAAGGCAGCACCAAACAGTAAAATCAATGAGCTGTAGTAAACCCAAAGTAAAATCATCACAACAGACCCTGCTGCGCCATAGGTTGAAGCGGTAGCGGTATGCGCTAAGTAAATAGCGATAACGCTACGACCTATAGTAAATAGTACCGCGGTGACAACAGCCCCCAAAAATACATCTTTCCACCGCAGCACGACATCGGGCAGTACTTTAAAAATAGTCGCAAATAGCAATGTCACCATGGCCACTGAAATAAGCGATTCTAAAGACGTCGTAAATAAACTGGCAAACGGCAGTAAGTTGTCTGTCGCTAGCAGCACTCCACGCAGCACGACTCCTAAAACTAATGACACCAGCAGGATAAACCCGATGGATAGGACAACCGTAAGCGATAGCAGACGGTTTTTAATAAACACGAAGGCGCTATTAGACGTTGGCTTTGCCGTCACTCCCCATATCGTGTTAAGCGAAAATTGCATTTGCGCGAATACGGTCGTGGCCCCCACGATCAGCGCGATGAACCCCAACACCGTCGGCAACAGCCCCGACTCTTCAATGCGCGACTGCGCGACCGCTTGTTCGATCGCCGTCGCGGCATCGGTTCCTAACGTACCCTGCAGCTGCGCGACTATTTGACCTTGGGCAGCTTCTTCGCCTAATACAACGCCGATTACCGTCACCGCAATGATAATAGTAGGTGCCAATGAGAACAGCGTATAAAAAGCGAGCGAGCCTGCATAGCTAAACGCATTTCGTTCTAGCCATAATGAAACGGCATCTTGCATTACATTCCACCAGAAGGTTGCCGTTTTTTTAATCATATTCACTTCCCATGTAATCGTTTAGACGCGTTTTGTAAGGCTTATCGGTATGCTACGTATATAGCATACCGAACCACAACGTTTAACGCAGTTTTCTGACACGTGACATGTCATCGTTGCTGCCATCCGTAACGGCCAAGCTCATGCTTGCAGAAAGTCCCGCGGTAGCTTCACCATCTGCCGCCATAAACGCTCTACACCAGGCTTGTGCACCATCGAGCAGCGATATAGGCGGATCTCAAGCGGTATATCCCAGTGTTGCTCACCGGCTCTGACCAAGCGCCCACTTTTCAACTCTTCGCGAATACAAAAATCAGGTATCCATGCCACGCCAGCACCCTGTAACACCATTCCTTTCAGGCCTTCGGCCATGGCGGTTTCATAAACGGTGCGTAACTTCATCCGTAGCGGATCATTTTTGAGCAGCATGCGTACCGTTCGGCCTAAAAATGCGGCTTGGGTATAGGAGAGATAGGGGATGGAGGCGTCATGCTGCAATGAAAATAGCGGCTTACCCTGCTCGTCTGGCAACGAAACGGGCAGCATATTGACCTTGCCGATTGAGAACGAGGGAAATACTTCAGCATCTAGCTGCATAGTGGCAAAAGGATCGTAATACGCGAGCATTAAATCGCAGTTACCCTCGCGCAATACGTGAATAGCCTCTCCTACGTTCATAGCCACTAAACGAGTGGGCAGCTCCCCCAGGCCTTTTTGTAACCGAGAAATCCACGGTGGATAAAAACTCAACGCTAAAGAGTGCGCCGCGACGATATCTAACGCTTCATTAGCAATAGACAAACCACGTAAATGGCTCAGCGATTCGTTCAGCTGTTCGACAAGGTTTCGCGCTGTGACTAAAAAAAGTTGGCCTTCGGGCGTTAACCCAACGGGCGTTGTGGAACGATCTACCAAAGTTACATCAACAGCTTGCTCTAGCGCGCGAATACGCCGACTAAAAGCCGGCTGTGTAACGTGTCGCTGGCGTGCTGAGGCCGAGAAGCTGCGTGTGCCGGCAAGCGCCACGAAATCCTCCAGCCATTTTGTTTCAAGATTCACCCATGACTCCTTGTTTTACTCGTCATCCACGCAGAGCTGCTTTTATTATCAGAGGTACCTGCATTATTGGACAGGAGCCGTTAAGTAAGCTGCCCGAGAAACTACTTTCATCCACATTGAACGCTGATTAATTTCATCCATTGTTACACGGCGGCACTGTTCAAAATCATTTTCTAGCATCACCGCGACGCTGGCAGCAAACTCTGGGCTAGGTATAAACGCGGTGATTTCAAAATTTAATCGAAACGAGCGATTATCTAAATTGATAGTGCCTACCGTGGCTGCTTCACCGTCTACAAGCATTACTTTTTGATGTAGAAATCCTGGAAGATAACGGTATATTTTAACACCCGCTCTTAACATGTCAGGCAGGAATGAAAATGCTGACAAGAATACTAATAAATGGTCTGGTCGCTCAGGAATCATCACGCGCACGTCTACACCGCGCATCGCCGCTAAGCGCAACGCATCCTGAACGCCTTGATCGGGTACAAAATAAGGACTAGTGACCCACAGGCGATGTTTCGCACTATGAATAACCTGCTGCACTAACAGGCTGGCAGTGTCCTGGCGGTCAGCGGGACCAGAAGGCACTATGACGACATGATGGTCGGTTGCTGTAGACGTATCGGCTATCCAGTTCAGGCTAATCACTTCGTCCGTTGCCCAGTGCCAGTCTTCCCAAAAGGCCTCCTGCAAGCCCAACACACTGGGCCCTTGCAGCTTTAAATGCGTGTCGCGCCAGGCACCGTGTCGCGGGTCCTCACCTAGGTATTCAATACCCACGTTTAAACCACCTACCCAACCCTCTTTCCCGTCAACTACCGTGACTTTACGGTGGTTACGGAAGTTGAGCTGAAATCGATGTTTAAACCCTCGCGATGACCGAAAGGCACTGACTGACGCGCCTTCACGCGTTAAATCGCCCAGATAGCCTTCGTTTAATTTGCGGCTACCCACTTCATCATAAAGAAAATAAACCCGTACGCCACGCTTAGCCGCACGCTGCAGATGACTCAACAAACGCTGGCCCAGCGCGTCGTTGCGCACGATAAAAAACTGTATCAACACATAGTTTTCAGCGCGATCAATGCCGTCAAAAAGGCTCTCAAACGCGGCGTGACCGTTGACCAATAGCGTCGCTTGATTACCGCGCGTCAATGGCATCATGGCCAGCTGTTCAACGGCCTGGATATCGGCACTGCTTGAAGGCGCCACGTAGGGCTGCACATTGGCTCGATAACGAACTAATACCCGGCGCAGTACGGTGTCACGCTGGCCGCGAGCCGATACGTAGCCGTAGAACCGCGGTCGACCAAAAAACCAATAGGCTGGAAGTGCAACATACGGAAAAGTAAGCAGCGATATAATCCACGCTACCGCTCCTTGAGAGGTGCGGCTAGACATCAGCGCCATGATGGCCGACACGATGCCTAACAGATGTATCAATAAAATGCTGGTCCCTAATAACCAAGAGGCCATAGCTACGTCCTTATATAGGCAAGGGCCTCGCCACAAGCGAGGCCCTTTTCGTTTTAAAGCCTAATCAACCATACTTCTTTACTACGCAGACTGAGCAATAATTTCTTTCCACTTAGCCGGTCCTGTTTGATGCACCGATGTACCCTGGCTATCCACAGCAACGGTCACAGGCATATCTTCAACTTCAAATTCGTAAATAGCCTCCATGCCCAGATCTTCGAAACCAACTACCCGCGATTTTTTAATCGCCTGTGCGACGAGATAAGCCGAACCGCCAACGGCCATCAGATAAACCGCTTCGTTGTCGCGGATGGCATCAATGGCTGTTTGACCACGCTCTGCCTTACCGACCATGCCGAGCAAGCCTGTTTCTTCCAGCATTGTACGAGTAAATTTATCCATCCGTGTTGCCGTGGTGGGTCCTGCTGGTCCAACCACCTCGTCGCCAATCGGATCAACCGGCCCGACGTAGTAGATAAACCGCCCTTTCATATCCACTGGCAAGGGCTCACCTTTTGCCAACATATCTATCATGCGCTTATGAGCGGCGTCTCGGCCAGTCAACAGCTTTCCGTTTAACAATAGCGTATCGCCCGGCTGCCACGTTTTGACGTCGGCTGGGGTGACGGTGTCAAGATTAACACGCTTGACGTTCTCGCCTGCTTCACGAGTAATTTCTGGCCAATCTTCCAGCTTCGGCGCTTCAAGCACCGCAGGGCCTGAACCGTCCAGAGTAAAGTGAGCGTGGCGAGTAGCCGCACAGTTAGGAATAATCGCGACCGGCTTGTTAGCGGCGTGAGTTGGGTAGTCTCTCACTTTAATATCCAAGACCGTGGTTAAACCACCTAAACCCTGCGCGCCAATACCACTCTTATTGACCTTATCAAACAACTCTAGGCGCAGCTCCTCAGCACGATTACTCGGCCCACGGGCCTGTAAATCTCGTATATCGATAGGATCAAGCAACGCTTCTTTAGCAATTAGCATGGCTTTTTCAGCAGTACCGCCAATACCAATGCCCAGCATACCGGGCGGGCACCAGCCGGCGCCCATCTTCGGCAGCTGCTCCATAACCCAGTCCACCACGCTATCTGAAGGATTCAGCATGGCAAACTTGGATTTTGCCTCACTGCCACCACCCTTCGCGGCCACATGAATATCGACGCTGTCACCAGGCACAATCGAATGATGAATAATGGCCGGGGTGTTGTCTTTGGTGTTGGCCCGCTTACCGTCTGGATCAGCCAGTACCGAGGCGCGCAGGATATTATCCGGCAACAGGTAAGCACGACGAACACCTTCGTTGATCATGTCGTCCAAGCTCATGTCCGCCTCCCACGTTACGTTCATACCCACATGAACGAACACGGTGACAATACCGGTATCCTGACAAATAGGACGGTGGCCTGTGGCGCACATGCGTGAATTAATCAGAATTTGCGCAATGGCATCTTTCGCAGCGGGGTTCTCTTCACGCTCATAGGCGGCAGCCATGGCGTCAATAAAATCTTTAGGATGATAGTAAGAGATGTACTGCAGAGCATCGGCAACGCTTTGAATAACGTCGTCCTGGCGAATCACGGTCATGGACTAACAGCTCCTAGGTTATCGTCTAGTCAGCGGCTTTCTTTCGCAACTGCGAAAGTGCCGTCTTAGCGTGGGCCAAGTATACCGTATTGCCCCTCACGCGGCAGCATCCCTAGCGATACCAGTGACAACGTAGTTCAGTTTGTAAAAAGAGATTCAAACATTCAAGATAACGGTATAAACCCTAAAAAACTAACTCGACTGGCAGCGCGGGCATAGATACAGCCGTCTTGAACCCACCATGATTCGCTGGATGACCTCGCCACAGCGGTGACATTGCAGCCCGGCACGATCAAATACTGCAAAGCGCCACTGACTGCGTGGCTCACCGGCGACCTTAGCCTGCTTAATCCAAGCAGCACAATTGGTGATGCCTGCCGTTTGGTACGTTTGAAGCGTGGTTTCAATAATGCACTTCGCCAACATCTGCTGCTGCCCTGGCGACAAATCTATCGGACGCGTTTTCGGAGAAAGCTGCGCAAAAAACAAAACTTCCGAGCGCAGATAGTTGCCCAACCCTGCCACCAACCCCTGATCAAGCAACAGCGCCCCTAAGCTACGTTTGTGGAACTGCTTAAGATTTAGACGTTGCTGGACGTCGCCAGCCGTGACTTCCTGGCTGAGCAAATCAGGCCCCAGCCGAGATAAAAACGGATGCTGCGCGAGATTATCCTCGTGCCAAAGGGAAATATCAGAGGCACTGTAAAGGCTTGCGCTACGCCCTTGCGCCGTCAATCTAACACGCAGCGTGCGCTTTGTGTCAGGCGGTTGATCGGCATCATGCTGCTTCCAAACACCGTACAGCTGGTTGTGCGAATACAGCACGCGCCGATCACTAAACCGGATCAACATCGCCTTGCCCCACGTATCAACCCGCGTAACACGCGCACCAACAAGAGACGCGGCCTGCTCAGCAAGCTCTGGGAAAGCAAACCAAGCAGCGTCTATCTCACGCTCGCCTATCTGCTGCTGTACACGGTCTGCCGCACGGCGAATTTCGGGCCCTTCCGGCATACGTCTCCTATCCCAATACCAGCTGTTTTTCCTTCATTTGATGCAGCTGGTCGCGAAGACGCGCCGCCTCTTCAAACTCCAGATTTTGCGCTGCTTCAAACATTGCATCTTCGAGCTTGTTAATCGCACCCAAGAGATCTTGCTTACTCATACTGGCGATATCATAGTCAGCGGCTGACTCAGCTACTTTGCGCTCATTACCGCGGCGGCGGCTGCTTTTCTTACCAGGCGCTTGCGCCGCTTCAAGAATATCGGCGACCGAACGAGTCACCGTTGTCGGCGTAATACCATGCTCTTCGTTATGCTCTGTTTGCTTAGCGCGCCGCCTATCCGTTTCATCAATGGCCTTGCGCATTGAGTCCGTAATACGGTCCCCGTACAAAATAGCTTTACCATTAGCATTACGGGCAGCGCGGCCGATGGTCTGTATCAACGAGCGCTCAGAGCGCAAGAAGCCCTCTTTATCGGCATCCAAAATTGCCACGAGCGATACTTCCGGAATATCGAGACCTTCGCGTAACAGGTTTATACCTACTAGCACGTCAAACTTACCTAAGCGCAAATCACGGATAATCTCTACCCGCTCCACAGTGTCGATGTCAGAGTGTAAGTAACGCACTCGAATGCCGTGCTCATCAAAGTAATCCGTGAGATCTTCTGACATACGCTTGGTAAGAGTGGTGACCAAAACGCGCTCACCCACGGCGGTGCGCAGTCCAATCTCCGAGAGCAGATCATCTACCTGAGTGCTGGCTGGGCGCACCTCAATTTCAGGGTCTAGCAGTCCGGTGGGACGTACCACTTGCTCAACCGTCTGACCGGTGTGCTCGGCTTCATAACGGCCTGGGGTGGCGGAGACAAAAATAGTCTGCGGTGAAATCGCCTCCCACTCTTCAAACTTCATGGGCCGATTATCCAGCGCTGAGGGCAGTCGAAAACCGTACTCGACCAGTGTTTCTTTACGCGAACGATCGCCTTTATACATCCCACCGACCTGCGGCACGCTGACGTGAGATTCATCGATAAACAGCAGTGCGTCGTCTGGTAAATAGTCGAAGAAGGTCGGCGGCGGCTCGCCCGATGCACGCCCGGAAAGGTAGCGCGAGTAGTTTTCAATACCGTTGCAATAACCGAGTTCAAGCATCATTTCTATATCGTAAAGCGTGCGCTGCTCCAAACGCTGGGCCTCCACCAACCGCTCGTGTTTGCGCATCCACTCTAAACGCTCTTTGAGCTCCTCTTTAATGTCATCGATGGCGCCTAAAATCGTTTCCCGTGGCGTAACGTAGTGCGATTTTGGGTAGATGGTCATTCGCGCCACCTCGCCATGGACGGCACCGGTTAGCGGATCAAACATGCGAATCGTGTCGATTTCATTGTCGAACAGCTCGATTCGCACCGCCTCTTCTTCAGAATCAGCGGGGAAGACATCGATGACGTCGCCACGAACTCGGTAAGTGCCGCGCCGGAAATCCATATCATTGCGGGTGTACTGTAGCTCGGCCAAGCGGCGTAAAAAGGCGCGCTGGTCAATCAGTTCACCGCGGGAGAAATGAAGGCGCATTTTCAGGTATTGCTCGGGATCACCCAGGCCGTAAATAGCCGACACGGACACCACAATTAGCGCATCACGGCGCTCAAGCAGCGCCTTGGTGGCTGAAAGACGCATCTGCTCAATATGGTCATTAATCGACGCATCTTTCTCGATAAACGTATCGGATGCCGCCACATAGGCTTCAGGCTGATAATAATCGTAGTAGGAGACGAAATACTCAACCGCGTTATCAGGGAAAAAAGACTTAAACTCACCGTAAAGCTGGGCAGCGAGCGTCTTATTTGGCGCCATGACAATCGTTGGGCGCTGCTGCTGCTCAACCACATTCGCCATAGTGAAGGTTTTACCCGACCCCGTAACCCCGAGCAGTGTCTGATGGGCAAGCCCTGATTCCAGGCCACTAATCAGCCCTTTAATAGCGGCGGGCTGATCGCCAGCAGGCTGAAATTTAGACTGCAATCGAAAGGCTTTGCTCATCGTGACTCCAAAACAAGGGGGAATTAGCTAAAAACAAACTAAACAAGCCGCGTGGCGATCTCGACGGTGGACTCAGTCATCAAGCGCTGGATGGGGCAACGGTGGCTTATATCTTCCAGCCTGGCGCGCTGATCAGGATCATCAATACCCTGCAGCATTAATGCGACATCTAACTTATAGATACCTTTTTTTTCCTGGCTATCATCTCGCTGCACGGTGACGGTAATTCCCTCAAGCGACCACTCTTTACGCTTGGCGTACATCGACACTGTGATCGCCTTGCAAGTGCCTAAGGCAATATCAAAATAGTCATGGGGATCCGGTGCACTACCATCACCGCCAACAATGGCCGGCACATCGGCAAACATATCTTCTAAGCCATTGACCTCAATGCGCTGCCTAAAAACGTTGTTGCGTTCACTGATAATGGTAATCGGTATATGCATTAAGAAACCTTTACGCCCAGCTTAAGTTTTTCAATCGCGTTAATAAGCGTTTGACGCGTTGCCCGGCCATCCACGTCGGCGCCGTGCCTTCCCACCTCAGCACTGTCAACGCCTTCAAGCATCATAAGCGCCGTGGTGATTTTATTAACTTGTTCGACCGTTTTAACTTGCTGAAATGTTAATGATTGTTGCGCCATACCGTTTCCTTACCTGTTGGTCAACACCTGATAAACTGTGTAAAGCTGATATCAAATGAAGAGTTTAGCACGCTAATAGTGCCTTGCAATTGATGCCCTGCGCCCGCATTAAACGGCATATCAGTACGTATTTTATACGCTGGCACCTTACCATTTTCTTTAGGAGTTTTTATGGCGACCGTTCCCTCTAGAACCCCCGCCCTTGGCTGCGTCCGCCTAACCCATTTAGCGGCACTGGATGTAAAAGGCGTCGATGCAGAAAAATTCCTTCAAGGACAAACCAGCGCTCAGGTCAGCCTGGCTGATGGACGCTTTGCGCCACTCACCTGTTTCTGTACGCCAAAAGGGCGAATGCTAGCTAATGCCCAACTACTGCGGTTGAGCAATGAGCATTTCCGCCTGCTGCTGAGCACAACATTAGTCGATAGCTTAGCCAGTCATCTTAAAAAATTCGCTGCTTTTTATCGTGCGGAACTGATTATGCAGCCTCATCTAACCTTCATCGGTGCCAGCGAGGGTGCTCAGGCACTGGCGGACCAGCACGGGCTGCAGCTTCCCGACAACGTCGGCACCCACTTTAACAGCGAGCAGGCTCTAAGTTTGCAGTGCCTAGGTGAGACACCGCGCTTTATATTCTGTTTCGACAACGCCAACAATGACGCTACCGTGGCCTTACAAGATGACGATGCGGGCCGCAATGCTTGGCAGCTTGAAGATATTCGCAGTGGCTTAGCGTGGCTAACCGATGCTCAGCAGGATCACTTCCTGCCCCAGATGATAAATTGGGAAGCGCTTGGCGGGATTAGCTTTAAAAAGGGTTGCTACACCGGCCAAGAAGTCGTCGCGAGAGCAC
The DNA here is from genome assembly GCF_052376475.1 of Halomonas sp. AOP5-B2-8. Taxonomy (NCBI): domain Bacteria; kingdom Pseudomonadati; phylum Pseudomonadota; class Gammaproteobacteria; order Oceanospirillales; family Halomonadaceae; genus Halomonas; species Halomonas sp. AOP5-B2-8. Next base: position 178,552 of record NZ_JBQSVS010000003.1, read on the forward strand.
ACTTCCGGGGCCAGGTTAAAAAGCGCCTGATGCGCGTCAGCGTCGAGACAAAAGCGCTGCCAGAAGCGGGCGCCAGCCTGGTTAATAGTGACGACAAATCGGTAGGCGAAGTGGTGATCAGTGCGTCGGACTCGCTAGGTGGCATTGAGCTGCTGGCGGTAATGAGCACTAAAATCGCCGAAGAAATGACACCCATCTTTTTGTCCGGACTACCCGCCACCCTTTTACCGCTGCCCTACCCGATTGAACGCGTAGATCCCGAGCAGCTAGCGGTCAGCCTTAACAGCTAAGGCCGCATGCACGGCAACCCAAATAGCGTTGCGGCGACAGCACTGGTCTGTCCCGCGACCTGCTCGGCTGTTTGCTCGCGCAGCCTAGCCACCGCACGGCATACATCGACTAGCCTACTTGGCTCATTGCGCATGCCCTGGCAGCCATTTAATGGCATATCGGGGCTATCGGTTTCGAGCATAAAGGCGTCATCGGGTAGTGCTTTTACCATGCGCTGTAATCGCTTGGCGCGCCCATAGGTCACTGCCCCACCTAAGCCTAGCTTGAAACCAAGCGCTAAAAACTTCTGAGCTTGCTCAATTGAACCTGAAAAGGCGTGAATCATACCTGCTTTAGGCAGCGAAAACTGACCAAGGCGCTTAGCAACGGTGTCATTAGCATGCACACAGTGCACCACGACAGGCAAAGAGTGCTTCTGAGCCAGCCTTAACTGAGCATCAAAGTAGTGCCATTGGGCATCAATAGTCGCTTCAAAGCGAGCATCAATACCGCACTCGCCCACCGCCACGATTTCTGGATGCTTAATGAATAGTTGATCAAGCGCGGCAAGGTCCGCTTCCTGATGCTGCGCCACAAAGTAAGGATGCAAGCCCACGCATGCCGACGTATCATCGCGCTCGGCCAGCGCCAGCACATGCTGCCAGCGCTCTCGGGTCGCACCAGGAATGACAAAGTGCGAAACGCCCACCGCCTTCGCGGCCTCAAACACCTCTGCTCGGTCATGATCGAACTGAGGGAAGTCGAGATGGCAGTGAGCATCAATCAGCATAGACATATAAAAAACTAGTGTTCGCGCGTAGGCTGAAAGCGGATGTCTGGCCAACGCTCTTGGGTCATTTGAAGGTTTACCCGAGTCGGTGCAATGTAGGTCAGATAGCCCCCCCCATCGATCGCCAAGTTGGTGCTGGCCTTACGCTTGAATTCTTCTAGCTTCTTGGCGTCTTCACAGTAGATCCAGCGCGCCGTTTGTACATTGACCCCTTCGTACAGACAGTCGACCTTGTATTCTTCCTTCAGACGATGGGCAACAACATCAAACTGCAGAGTACCTACGGCACCGAGAATCAGATCGTTATTATCCATCGGCATAAAGACCTGCGTTGCGCCTTCTTCAGAAAGCTGCTGCAAGCCTTTTTGAAGTGCTTTCATCTTCAGAGGGTCTTTTAACCGCACGCGCTTAAAGAGTTCAGGAGCAAAGTGAGGAATGCCGGTAAAGCGCATATCTTCGCCAACGGTAAACGTATCGCCTATCTGAATAGTCCCGTGGTTGTGCAGACCGATAATATCGCCGGGCCAAGCTTCTTCCACGTGTGAGCGATCAGAAGCCATGAACGTCAGCGCATCGGCAATCTTAACGTCTTTACCAGTACGCACGTGGCGCATCTTCATGTTCTTTTCGTACTTGCCAGAACATACCCGCAAGAAGGCAATACGGTCCCGGTGATTGGGATCCATGTTGGCCTGAATCTTAAACACAAAGCCGGTAAATCGATCATCATCCGCAATGACGTCACGCGTGTCGGTTTGATGCGCTTGGGGCGGCGGTGCGTACTCAACAAAACCGTCAAGCATTTCGCGCACGCCAAAGTTGCCCATAGCAGTGCCGAAATAAACGGGCGATAAATCGCCACGGCGATAAGCCTCAAGATCAAACTCATGAGAAGCGCCACGAACCAGCTCAACTTCCATGCGCAGCTCTTCGGCCTGCTCTTCTCCCAGCGCCGCATCTACCTCGGGGCTATGCAGGCCTTCAATGCGCTTATCATCAGGAATTCGGCTACCCTGGCCCTGAGTGTAGAGATGGATGACGTCGTTATAAAGATGATAAACGCCCTTGAAGTGACGCCCCATACCAATTGGCCAGGTCATTGGCGCACACTGGATATTCAGAACCGTTTCTACTTCATCCATGACTTCAATAGGGTCACGGGTATCGCGGTCCATCTTATTGATAAACGTTAAGATCGGTGTGGTACGTAGCCGACATACCTCCATCAGCTTGATGGTGCGATCTTCAACGCCTTTAGCACCATCAATTATCATTAACGCAGAGTCGACCGCCGTTAGCGTGCGGTAGGTATCTTCAGAGAAGTCTTCGTGTCCGGGCGTATCCAATAGATTGACGATGCGCCCCCCGTAAGGAAACTGCATCACCGAGGTCGTTACTGAAATACCCCGCTCCTGCTCCATTTTCATCCAGTCCGAGGTGGCGTGGCGGTCATTACGCTTACTCTTAACCGAGCCGGCTAGCTGGATGGCGTTTCCAAACAGCAGCATTTTTTCGGTGATCGTGGTTTTACCGGCGTCGGGGTGCGAGATAATAGCGAATGTCCTGCGAAGCTCAGCTTCACGGGCTAAATGAGTGTCTTTCATTGTGCCTCTTTAAATATGTAGTCTCAGCGCAGCCTTCTATTTAACGATCACCGCGCGTTGAGCAATGTCTATTGCGCTAATTGTACCGCCTGGAGACTGCTGTTGTCGCGGGTGGCGTCAAGGTCGCATCACCTAATAGATGGTCAAAAAAAACGCTGACAGAGTCAGCGTTTTTAAAATACTTATTTGAAGTACTTACCGATAAATACCCGACATGGCACTAATCAATGCTTGAACGCCGGTGTTTAGAAGCGGTCTGCACGAAACGGCGCCATATCGACAGCCGTCTCTTTGCCTTCCATCATATCCGCCAGCAGCTGGCCCGTGGCTGGACCTAGGGTAAACCCTTGATGCCCATGGCCAAAAGCGAGCCATAGGCCGGGGTGACGCGGAGCAGGACCAATAATCGGCTTCATGTCGGGAAGACAAGGCCGCGCGCCTTTCCAAGGAGCTTCATCACGCCGCTCGCCTAACGGAAATACGCTGCGGGCTACTTTTTCTGCAGCATCGAGCTGCTTAGCATCGGCTAGCGCCTCTAAACGATCCAGCTGTGCCCCCGTTGTTAGCCGCACACCCGCATTCATTGGCGCAAGCAAGTAGCCAACCTCTGCATCCATTAACCAGTAATTGAGCTTAGCCGGTGTCTGCGTGGCGTAATGCATGTGATAACCACGCTTCACGAAGGTGGGGAAGCGATAACCCAGTTCTTTTAGCCAATTACCCGCCCAAGGGCCTAACGCGACGACGACATTATCTGCTTCAATCGTTTCAGATGGCGTTTTTACCTGCCATCGATCACCAATTTGCTGAACCGACTGAATATCCGCCTGCACAATACGCCCACCGTCGCGGTTAAACGCTTGTGCGTACGCTGCCACCAAAGCGCCAGGGTCAGCCACGGTCCATGAGTCAAGCCAGTGAATTGCACCCACAATGTTACCGCTCAGCGCAGGCTCTTTGACTATAAGTGCTGCTCGATCCAATTCTTCAAATTGAACGCCATAAAGGCGTCTCGCCTCTTCGGCATCTTTTAATCGAGCCACCAGCTTTTCAGGAGTACGGTAGAGCTCAAGCCACCCATCCCTGCGCACTAGGTGCTCTGCCCCAGCGGCCTCAATCATGGGTCCATGAGTTTTGAGCGCCAACTGGATCAACGATGCGTACTCCGGCACGATTTTTTGGTAAGCCTTAGGAGCTGAGTTCATCCAGTAGCGCAACAGTGGAGAGGCGGCATTTATCATACCCGCTAGGCGATAGCGAATATCTACTCTGCGGTTGGGCAAGACGCTTAGCAGCGTTTTAATATCACGCGGGAAAGGATAAGGCCTGACGGCTTCACGCTGAATAATACCGGCATTGCCAAAGGAAGTTTCTCGACCCGGCTGAAGGCGGTCCACCAGGGTGACATCATGCCCGCGCTGACGCAGATGCCAGGCAATACAGACACCCACCATGCCTGCCCCCAAAACAACCGTTTGACGCGCCATCGTGATCCACTCCCTTTGCGAATTAGGAATTACTATTACCAGCAGAGGTTAAAAAATAACTTATTGAAAAATATCACTAAACAAAGGGCTTTGACAGAGCTTAAAACTCTCTTTTAACCCGCATAATTAGCAATTAATGCTACCAAAGCATGGGGAATCGCTATTGCTACTGTAGACAAGCTAGCCAACATCATTTTTTCTCTTGATGTAAAAGACGAGAAATCGAAAAACAGAAACGCAAAAAAACCCAATTAAGGGCATCAAGAAAAAATAAGAGTAAGAAAGGAAAATATAGAAATGGGGTGGATGATGGGGCTTGAACCCACGACCACCGGAATCACAATCCGGGGCTCTACCACTGAGCTACACCCACCACAACCTAAAAACGCAAATATTGTCACTGGGGTGGATGATGGGATTTGAACCCACGACCACCGGAATCACAATCCGGGGCTCTACCCCTGAGCTACACCCACCAAAGACAATCTTACGTAAAACAAGCGTGATTGAAGATAGGATTCTGACAGGTTAATACCACTGAATACGGTGGCACGCCCAGCAGGAATCGAACCCGCAACCTACGGCTTAGAAGGCCGTTGCTCTATCCGGTTGAGCTATGGGCGCACAAAGAGCATCCAAAAATAAGAATACTGATGAGCACTAGACCACAACCAATGCTTTAGAAAACAAGCTATCAGCTTTCACGTTAGGTGTGGTCGGGATGGAGGGATTCGAACCCCCGACATCCTGCTCCCAAAGCAGGCGCGCTACCAGACTGCGCTACATCCCGATTCTATCACCCTAGACGCTACCGCTTTGCCCGTCCAAGCGAGGCATATATTACTATTTTTAAATTTAAAGTCAACAACTAAACGGGTTATTCGTTAAGTCGCTTTGCCTGGATGCCCTAGCATGCGAAAATTGCCGCCTTTAAAAGCTTGCCGTTACATCAGCATGACGATGCATAGCCCTTCATTAACGTCACCCTTATCAACGTCCACAGGGATTCCAGAACATGACCGCCCAACTAATCGATGGCAAATCCATCGCTGCTACTGTCCGCCAACAGGTTGCCGAAAAAGTCGCCGCACGCCGACAAGCAGGTTTACGGGCACCGGGACTAGCCGTTGTTGTGGTTGGAGATGATCCCGCCTCTCAAGTCTATGTCAATAATAAGCATCGCGCCTGCGAGCAAGCCGGTATTGTCTCGCTTCAGCACGCCCTGCCAACCAACACGTCACAGCATGAGTTAGAAGCGCTTGTCGACCAGCTCAATAGCGATCCGAACATAGATGGCATATTGGTGCAGCTACCGCTGCCTAAGCATCTTGATGCTGGGCCTATCTTAGAGCGCATTCGACCCGATAAAGATATTGATGGCTTTCACCCGTATAACATCGGGCGTTTAGCGCAGCGTATGCCTGCGCTACGCCCCTGCACCCCTAAAGGCATTATGACGCTGCTTGCTCAAAGCGATATAGCCTTACGCGGCCTAGATGCCACCGTGGTGGGCGCATCTAATATCGTTGGTCGCCCAATGGCGTTAGAACTTATGTTAGCGGGCTGCACCACGACCGTATGCCATCGCTTTACGCAAAACCTTGCCGAGCACGTCAGCCGCGCCGACATATTAGTTGTGGCTGTCGGCAAACCGGGCCTGGTTAAGGGTGAATGGATAAAGCCTGGCGCTGTCGTCATTGATGTAGGCATTAACCGCCAAGAAAACGGCACGCTAATCGGTGATATCGATTTCGCAGTGGCAGCCGAACGAGCAAGCTTCATCACGCCGGTGCCTGGCGGCGTTGGCCCGATGACGGTAGCGACGCTGCTTGAAAACACGCTAGAGGCGGCAGAGCAACACGACCTAACGCAGTAATCACGACGTCCAGGACGGCATTCCCCTTTTACTCAGGAGCATTGTGCAGTGAAGCGCATTGGTATTATTGGCGCGATGGCGCAAGAGGTTGACGCCTTAGTCAGCCAGCTAGAAGACGCTCAACGCTATGAACACGCAGGCTTTGTATTTCATACGGGCAAACGCTATGGCGTTGAGGTCATCGTACTGCTATCGGGCATTGGCAAAGTAAACGCCGCGGTAGGTACGGCAATTTTGCTCGAACGCCATCAGCCCGATGCCGTCATTAACACCGGTTCAGCAGGCGGATTTGCTGCTGATTTAGCCATTGGCGATGTCATCATTTCAGAAGAAGTACGCCATCACGACGTTGATGCCGTGGTATTTGGCTACGAAATAGGCCAGGTGCCGGGCATGCCCGCCGCCTACCTCGCTGATACGCAGCTTCGCGGTATTGCTCGTAACGCTATCGCCTCGCTAGGCGAGGTTCAGGTACGTGAAGGTTTGATTGCTACCGGTGACGCCTTTATGGCTGACCCTGCGCGCGTCGAAGCTACTCGGGCTCAGTTTCCTACGATGCTGGCCGTCGAGATGGAGGGCGCCGCCATTGGGCAAACGTGCCATCTTTATCAATGCCCGTTTGTGGTGATTCGTGCCCTTTCTGATATCCCTGGCAGCGGTGACAACCATCTTTCATTTGATCAGTTCTTAGAAGTAGCGGCCGATCACTCATCACGCATGGTCAATCAAATGCTTCAACAGCTGGGCAACGCCGATTAACGGCAACAATATAGCGCTCGCTGATTAAAGCCACTTATACCGTCGGCAGCGTGGCCGACGGTATAACGGTTAAGCCTACGCCTTGACTGCCCAGCTAAGCGTCTCGCCCGCTAAAAGCGGAACAATTTGCTCGCCCTGCGCATAAGGGTAGCTTTCAGGCAAACGCCACTCACGCCGCTCCAGCGTGATGCGGTCAGCATTGGGCGAAAGGCCGTAAAAACGCGGGCCATTAAGGCTTGCAAAGCCTTCCAGCTTGTCCAGCGCATTCATCTCGTCAAAAGCCGTTGCGTAAAGCTCAATGGCTGCAGGCGCTGTGTAAGCACCAGCACAGCCACAGCTTGACTCTTTAGCATCCTGCGAATGCGGTGCGCTATCGGTGCCGAGAAAGAACTTATGACTACCGCTCGTGGCCGCTTTTAACAGCGCCTGACGATGCTGCTCACGCTTCAAAATGGGCAGGCAGTAATAATGCGGACGAATACCGCCCACCAGCATTTTATTACGATTAAACAGCAGGTGATGCACCGTAATAGTGGCGGCCACATTATCCGGCGCTTGAGCGACAAACTCGGCCGCCTGCTGGGTAGTAATATGCTCAAACACCACCTTCAGTGCCGGATGGCGTTCCAGCAGCGGCTTCATAACCTTCTCAATGAACACTGCTTCACGGTCAAAAATATCAATTTGCGCATCGGTCACTTCACCATGCACTAGCAAAGGCATACCGACCTTCACCATCATCGCAATCGCTGCGTCGCAGTGCGCCAAATCGGTGACACCAGAGTCGGAATTGGTTGTTGCGCCAGCCGGATAAAGTTTCACTGCCTTGACAATACCGCTTTGTGCAGCACGCTCGATCTCCTCGGGGGGCGTGGTATCGGTGAGATACAGCACCATCAAAGGCTCGAAAGTGCTACCCACTGGCAAGGCTTCTAAAATACGCTGGCGGTATTCAAGCGCTTGAATAGTAGTAGTCACCGGCGGCGTTAGATTTGGCATAATGATCGCGCGCCCCATCTGAGCGGCGGTATGTCCTACAACGGCTTTTAATGCGCCATCGTCACGTAAATGAAGATGCCAATCATCTGGGCGAGTCAGAGTTACAGTGTCCATGGCAAGTCCTGTGCTGAAGTAAAGTCGCTAAAACAAGGGTACGCACAGTATACGCAATTAGCCGTGTGGATAAATCCACTCTTCAAGCCCCCACAGCCTTGCTCAAGTGTCGTATCATGACCACACTTTTACACTGACTGTTTTCACAAGCAGGTTTATCGGCAAGGATCGGATTGTTTATGCAGAACGTGCGTCGCTATGCAGACATTATTGCCAGCCTAGAAGGATTAATGTGGCTTAGTCTCGCCTGGTCTATTTCGCTGTCTGTCCATATCGGCAGCACTGAACCCACGCTTGCCATACTGTTGGTGATCGGCGCTCTGGTGGTTTTTAGCTGGGCTCACCGGCCACTGCGCTACTTACTGCACCGCTATCATATTCGCAAACGGCGCACCGATATGTGGATACATATTTTAGCACTACCGCTCTTACTCGCGATGTTCTTCCACATTATGCTCGCTGCTTTGCTGAGTAGTGCCTGGCTACCGCCTAAAATGCTGCTGTTTAATATACTGGCCTCTGCCGGCTGGGCAACCTATGTGATGACGCTGTTTATCAAGTTTGTCATTCACGGTTTAAAAGCCAAAACGAAGTAAACGTATCATGCAAACCGCCCTTCCTCTTCCGCTGTCCACACCCAACCGTAACTTGGTGAGACTCACCATGGTACGTGGCATCACCTGGACAGGCTTTTTAATCGCCATCATTGTCGGCGTTGAACTGCTGGCCTTCGACTTACCGGTCATTCCTGTTGTCGGCGTAGTCATTGCCATGGGCGCGCTCAACATTGCCACCTGGTGGCGCCTGGGACGCCCTCGAGCGGTGACGCATATTGAGTACCTACTGCACTTACTCGCTGACATCACCGGTTTGACGCTGCTGTTTTACTTTTCGGGTGGCTCTACCAACCCCTTTATTAATTATTACTTAGTGCCTATTACCATTGCGGCAGCCACCCTACCTTGGCGCCATGCATGGATCATTGCCGCGTGCTCGATGGCCGGCTATACGTTTTTAATGTTTTTGTATCATCCGATTCATCAACTGGGGCATATTAATAGCGACGATCTGCTTAACCTGCACGTGCTTGGCATGTGGCTTAATTTCGGCCTGTCTGCAGGACTCGTGACTTTCTTTATTTATAAAATGGCCCACGCCCTGCGCAGCCGTGACCAAGCGCTGTCGCGCACGCGTGAAGCCGCGCTGCGAAACGAACAGGTTCTGGCGGTGGCTACTCAAGCCGCGGGCACTGCGCATGAACTGGGAACACCGCTGTCTACTATGGCCATTCTACTCAAAGAAATGCAGGGTGACGCCCCTACCAACTCAGTGCTACATGAAGACATCGTGCTACTACGCCAGCAGGTGGACGTATGCAAATCACGCTTACAAAATTTAGTGCTAAATGCTGATCGTCGGCGGATGGCTGAACCTGAAGTGCTTGATGCTGAAACATGGCTAGCAGGAGTGGTACAGCGCTGGCTAGTGCTGCGGCCAGACGTGAACCACCAGTTTAGCGTGACCGAGAAGCGTGGGCGCCCCTGGTTAGCGGTCGATGCCACTCTTGACCAAGCGCTCATGAACTTACTCAACAACGCCGCTGATGCAAACCCGGACCAAGTTGCGATCCGCCTAGACTGGCAGGGCGATAATGTGGTGATTGATATTCGCGACCATGGCCCCGGCGTTGCCATGTCGATTGCCGACCAGTTAGGCGAAACCTTCGTTTCTACTAAAAGCAAAGGGATGGGGATCGGCTTATTTTTAACGCATGCCACCATCAACCGCTTTGGCGGCGGTGTGAGCCTGTACAATCACCCCGAAGGAGGTACGCTGACAGAAGTAACGCTACCTCGCTGCGCGGCGCCTAATTAATCGACGCACGCTTAAAGCATCTCCAGCAATGGATTAAGGACATCATGCCAACTCAAGAGCAACGCCTGCTGATCATTGATGACGACGAAATGTTTTGTCATGTCTTAAATCGCGCACTCACGCGGCGCGGCTATAGCGTTACTGTTGCTCACGATGCGGAGCAGGCGATTACGATGGCCGTACAGCACTTGCCCACCATGGCGACTCTTGACCTGAAGCTTGAAAATAGTTCTGGCCTAAAGCTGCTGCCTGAACTGTTGGCTATCTCGCCCCATTGCCGCATCGTCGTGCTGACCGGTTATTCCAGCATTGCCACGGCGGTGGAAGCCATTAAGCTCGGCGCCGCAAACTACCTATGTAAACCGGTGGATGCAGACGATGTATTGATTGCTTTTGAGCGCCAAAGCGGTGATCCCGACATTGAACTGGCGGACAACCCTCCATCAATTAACCGCATTACTTGGGAACATATTCAAAAAGTGCTGCAAGAGCACGACGGCAATATATCTGCCACCGCTCGGGCATTAGGCATGCACCGTCGCACTCTTCAGCGTAAGCTTCAAAAACGCCCGGTACGTCGTTAGATTAACCACCGACGACCGTGCAAGATTGGCAGCGGACTGAAAGCTATGCGCGATTAGTGCGCCGTCCAGCCTAGATCAATATTAAAACTGGAGCCGGTGACGGCGCCCGCCGCATCAGAGGCCAGATAAGCGATTAACTGGGCAACCTCTTCAGGCTCGATTAAGCGCTTTATCGCAGCCTGTTTTAGCATTATTTTTTCGACAACATCCTGCTCATCCATGTTATTCAGCTTGGCCTGGTCGGCAATCTGATTATCCACTAGCGGCGTTTTCACATAGGCTGGGCAAACTGCATTTGCGGTAATACCTTGCTCCCCGCCTTCAAGCGCAGCCGTCTTAGTCAAACCAATCATCCCGTGCTTAGCACTGGTGTAAGCCGCTTTTCCCGGCGATGCCACCTGCGCATGGATTGACGCTACGTTAACAATTCGACCCCAGCCCTTTTTTCGCATGTGCGGCCATGCTGCCTGGGTCAGTAAAAATGGTGCAGTCAGCATTAAATCAATGATCTGGTGCCACTTCTCTTCGGGAAACGTCTCGATGGAGGCAACATGTTGAATACCCGCATTATTGACCAGTATATCGACACTACCAAAACGCTTGACCGCCTCAGTTACGGCCCCACGGCACGCATCCGGATCGCTCAGGTCGGCTTCATAAAACACAGCGCCCGCTTTTTCCGCAACAGCCTTTCCCGCTGGATTAAAATCTACCGCGAGCACCTGGTGCCCTAGCTTGCAAAAATGTTCCACCACAGCAGCACCGATACCACTGCTAGTACCGGTTACCAACGCAACACGCGGCGCGGTAGTCGCTTGAGAAGGCATAGGCATTTTCCTTTCGTCAGGGTTGATTGCGATGACATTTATCACTACAGAGTACTTACGGGCCGATAACCGTCAATTATAGCTAGCGTAGTGAGCGTCTATTGGCGAAAAGCGTTGGGCTCAGTCACAATAGGCGCTCATTTATCGCGTAACTAACGGCAACTTATCACGCAATTATTGCCTGTTAGCAGCCTGTCCAGCCTATCGTAAAGGAGTGCCATCTATGTTTGTGGTTATTTTTGGTCGAATGTCATGCCCTTTCTGCGTGCGTGCAAAGCATCTCGCGGAACACTTAGAAAAGGCCGGTAAAATTGAAGGTTACCGCTATGTCGACATGCCGTCCGAAGGCGTGACAAAAGAAGATATTGCCAAAACTGCGGGTAAGCCTATCCATACAGTACCTCAGGTGTTCGTCGATCAGGTACATGTTGGCGGCTTTACGGAGTTTGACCAGTTTGTGCGCGACAAACAGCTGCTAGCTGGTTAACGCTGGTCATTGTTGCCATGAACATTGTTGCCATGAACATTGTTGTCAGGAACATTGTTGATATTAACATTGTTGACATTAACCTAGTTTGTTCTCCGTCTTAAAAGCTTAGCGTTAAAACGTTCGTTAATACCCGTTGAACTCTTGCCTCTCGCACTTGCCTATAATGAGCAGTGACTCAACGGCTCACGCTAGGGTGCGCCGCTTTTGGGCAAGGAGTTCACCATGCAGCGTAATGAGTTTGTTCAGCAGCTGTGGCTTGACTATATACATACGCATTCCGACATCGGAGCGCTGAGGCTTTGGCCTCTCTCGACCACCGCCGACTACCTAACGTTAGTGACCCTTAATCATGGCCCTTTTGCCGCCACTGCCCTAACGGGAAGCTTGGCTCGTATGGGGTATCGACCAATCGGCCGCTATGCAATGGCTGACAAAGGCCTCCTGGTTAGCCTTTTAGCGCCGAGCGATGGCGGCAGTTGGCTGGTACTGGCCGAACTACAAATGGGCACGCTATCAAAGGCTCCACGCAAAGCGATCGAAGCGCTGGTACAGCAATCGCATCCACAGGACTGCAAAGGCCACAATTTGCTGTGCCGTGGCAGGCCCTGGCCCATGCCATCGTGGGAGCTTTATCAACAGTTGCTATCGGCTCATCCGCTTGCCGCTTGGCTGGCTGTTATGGGCCCGCGCTTGCATCATGCAGGCTTTGATTGCACGCAGCTGGGCGAGCCATTAATAGCTCTGGATCAAAAACTCCACGAGCTAGGCATGCCAGGTTTAAACGAGCATCAAAATGGTGTCTTTGCTATTTCGCCACTGCTTGACCACCGCTTCTACCCCACAACATCGCAAAAAGTAGTGTTTGGCGAGGGCGATGAGCATCGGGTTTGCCTAGGCGGCTTGTCGCTGGTTCAAACGCACACTGAAAGCGCTCATGGCCGCATTGCTGAGGTACTTCTGCCTGATCACACCCGCTGCGAAATGGCGTAGACGTCGCCCTTAGCGAGCCCGCCTTACGCCATTCAAGTAATGTAAGCTACCCGCTTATTATTCGGCGTCAAAGGTCATTTCGGGCACGTGGTCTGGAACGATCAACTTGCCCGCCGTTTTCTCAATAATCTCTTCGACGCTGACACCTGGGGCGCGCTCTTTGAGAATAAAAGCGCCGTCTTTAATTTCAAGATAGGCCAGATCGGTTAAAACACGGCTAATACACCCAGCACCGGTCAAGGGTAGCTCACATTTTGTCAGCAGTTTGGATTCGCCATGCTTAGATGCATGGGTCATGGTGCAAATAATATTATCCGCGCCAGCAACCAGATCCATAGCACCGCCCATGCCTTTGATCAGCTTGCCCGGAATCATCCAAGACGCAATGTTTCCCTCCTGATCAACCTCAAAAGCGCCGAGTACGGTCAGATCCACGTGACCGCCGCGAATCATGGCAAAAGATTCTGCCGAAGAAAAAATCGCTGCGCCGGGGCGCGCCGTTACCGTTTCTTTACCCGCATTGATCATGTCCGAATCAAGCTCGTCTTCGGTGGGATAACGGCCCATCCCCAGCAGACCATTTTCAGACTGCAGCATGACGTCGATACCGTCTGGAATATAGTTGGCTACTAGCGTAGGAATACCGATGCCCAAGTTGACGTAAAAGCCATCTTCCAGTTCACGTGCGACACGCTGAGCCATTTGTTCTCTTGTTAACGCCATGGTGACTTCCTCTTTATTGAATCGATAAGTGAGCAGCTAAAGGACATTTGAAAAATAAATATTTTAAAAGAACCAACGGATTAGCTGCGCACCGTGCGTTTTTCAATGCGTTTTTCAAACGTGCCCTGGATAATCCGATCCACATAAATGCCCGGCGTATGGATCTGGCTAGGCTCAAGCTCACCTGGCTCAACGATTTCTTCAACTTCCACCACGGTGATTTTTCCTGCGGTGGCGGCCATGGGATTAAAATTTTGCGCCGTATGACGATACATAACGTTGCCATAGCGGTCGGCCTTCCAGCCCTTCACAATGGCGAAGTCACCAATAATCGCTTCTTCTAAAATATAGTGTCGACCGTTAAATTCACGCACTTCCTTGCCATCTCCAATGGGCGTGCCGTAGCCCGTCGCGGTATAGAACGCCGGAATACCCGCCCCGCCTGCACGCATTTTCTCTGCCAGGGTGCCCTGAGGGGTTAATACCACTTCAATCTCATCGTTGAGCATTTGTTGCTCAAATAGAGCATTCTCGCCGACATAAGAAGCCAGAATCTTACTGATTTGACGTTCTTCAAGGAGCAGCCCCAGGCCAAAGCCATCAACACCGCAGTTATTGGAAACCACGGTAAGGTCATTAACGCCACGTCGCTTAATTTCAGCAATGAGGTTTTCTGGAATACCGCATAGGCCAAAGCCGCCAGCGATCACCGTCATACCGTTTTCGATACCTTCCATTGCCTCTTCATATGAAGATACGCGCTTATCGAAACCTGCCATTGTTATGCCTCACATTGTTGTCGTTGAGTAATCAACATTGCCGCTAGTGCGCAAACTGCGTAGTGCTGCTACCGCTATCCAAACACCTTCTTGCCCGGTGGGACAATACCGAAGAGCGGCTGGGTCAGCGCTTTACACTGCAGCTTGGCCGTCTAAGCATCGCGGCAATGCCTGCCTTTGCCTATAATTTACTACCCGCTGCGCTGGTTAGATTTCGCCAGCAATATTATAAAATCAATATTACCGTGCACGATGTCATCAACGAAGAAGTAATGGAAATGGTGTGCTCCCGATACCATTCACAGCGCCCGGCATTTCTTGCCAAGTAGGCATACTGACTCAACAAGAACTATCAGTCGCCGCCCATGCGCTGCGCAACGTATTACTTGAAACCGTTCAGGCACCATCGACGCCTCATGGCTAAAGAACCGTTTCCTAGAAGCTAACCTTGCTGTTAATGCTGGGCAGCGTGGCTTTGATCCTTTAGCATTCAGGATTAATAAGCGATTGATCTGACGTTAAGGAAACGTGGTATGCCTATTGTAAAAGGGCTGGTTAGCACACTGCTGCTGGTCCTCAACACGCTGGTTTGGGGTGTACCTCTTATTCTACTGACCTTGCTGAAAATCATAACGCCGGGGCAACGGCTCAAGCAGCGCGTGTTGCGTGGCTTAAATGCGGTCGCGCTTAACTGGATTGGCTGTAACTTATGGTGGATGCGTCACTGGCTTCAACCTGACGTAAACTTCAGCATCCCCGAGCACCTTAGCCCTCAACAAAGCTGGTTAGTGATATCCAATCATCGCAGCTGGACTGATATTTTCATGCTACTTATGGCGTTGCACCGGCGTATTCCAATGCCTCGCTTTTTTCTAAAGCGCCAATTAATTTGGATTCCTATCGTCGGGATGGCTTTCTGGGCGCTAGAATTTCCTTTTATGCGTCGATTTAGTCGAGAGCAGATAGCCAAAAATCCTAAATTAGCCGTCATTGATCGTGCAGCGACCGAGCGTATGTGCCAACAGGCCCGCAACACTCCGATTGCCATTTTTAACTTTGTTGAGGGTACGCGCTTTAGCGTCGCCAAACGCGAAGCGCAGCAGAGTGCTTATCGCCACTTATTGCGCCCTAAGGCAGGCGGCGTGGCGCAGGTACTTAGCCTGCTAGGAAACCAATTGGATGGTATCCTAGATGTGACGATAAGCTACACCAACTCGTCGCCCACTTTTTGGGGATTTTTGTGCGGTAAAGAAGCCCCCATTGCGCTATACGCACGGCAACTAGACATTCCTTTGTGGGTTAACACACCAGACCACCACGACGAAAAGCAGCATAAGGAACGCTTCCACACATGGATCAATGCACTCTGGCTGGAAAAAGATGGCCTGCTGGACGACCGAACCGCGCACGACTGACAGCCCTACTGGGCTGCTGTCTGTTTGCGGGGATGCTAACCGGCTGTGCCAGCGGCCCGCAATCGTCGTCTCAAGGAGCAGCACCTAGCGCCAGCCAGCTCAGCGGCGATTGGGTGCAAGTACGCCGTGGCGATACCCTGGGGGAATTGGCCGCAAGAGCTAGCGTACCGCTAGAGCGTCTGCAGCGCTTTAATCCAAGCGTCGATGCACGCCGCCTTGAAGTCGGCCAGCGGCTATTGATTCCCACTCAGCAAGAGCGTGCGCCTTCCGGCGGGCCTTATCGCTATCAAATTCGACCCGGCGATACTTTTTCAAGCATCGCGCGGCATTTTGGCACCACCAGTGGACGTATTCAGGGTGCCAACGCGGGCACATCAGCTACCAGCTTACGAGTAGGCCAAGTCATTAGCCTACCGCTAAGCAGTACGGCGACGAGAAGTTCAGCGAGCTCAAGCGGCGGATCGTCAAACGCTAGCCCGCCGACAGCCGTCAGTGCACCCAGCCAGCCGTTGCCCGCATCAGCACGACGCTGGCCCTGGCCGCTTGAAGATTATCGCGTGGTTCGCCGGTTCGGCCCTGATAGCCGAGGCACGCTACAGCCCATGTTGTTGGCTACTCAAGCCGGTGCCCGCGCCCAGTCCGTGGCACCAGGAGAGGTTCGCTTTGCCAACGGGATGCGCCAGCTAGGCGAGGTGGTCATCGTGCACCATGCCGATAATCTGCAAAGCGTGTACGCCCTGTGTGAGCGTATCTTGGTTAAGGTAGGACAGCAGGTCAGCGCCGGTGACGCACTGTGCGAAATAGGCCAAAGCGATTCGACTCAGCGCTATGACCTATTGTTTGATTTACGCCAAGGCGGCAAGCCTATCGACCCTAGGCAGGTACTTAGATAGACGAGTCAAGCGGAATATAAACACACAGCCTGGCCGGTGGCTCATAAACCTTCATCGAGCCAGGCACTGCCCTGACACTGCGCTTTAAGCTCTACAAAAGCCTCATCCACTGCTCCCATGAAGCCCTCAGCCGTCTGGTCTGCATAGATGCTGTCTCCCACCGCCACATCACAATTACGTGGCACCAGTAATGCTTCGCCTTTGGGCAGCGCACGCCCTAAGCCTCTTAGTAGCACCGGGGTTACACCAATCTCCGGGGTTTCCTTGAGCATGTGATAAACGCCTTTTTTCATTGGCTGCATCGACTCAGGCTTACCGCGGCTGCCTTCAGGGAATAGGATAAGTATATCGCCAGCTTTCAGTGCCGTTTGGCAATCCACCAGTAAATCCTTGCGCTCAGCGCTGCCATCACGATGCACTGGGATAATATCGAGCACGTTCGTCGAAAACCAAGCCAGCCAGCGATTGGAGAGAAAGTAATCCGCTGCCGCGACAGGACGAACCCGGTGTAACTGCGAGCACGGAAACAGGCTCATCAGCACCAGCGTATCAAGATGGCTATTGTGATTGGCGATAATGACATGCGGCCCTTGCTTAGGCAGCCGCTCGCGTTGATAAACATTAAGCCCAATAACAATGATAATGAGAGGCCTAACCACAAGCATGAAAGACAGTATCTTCAGCCAGCGTTTCATGGCGGTTCCCTTAATAAGCAAAATAGCGATAGAAGTGGAAGAAGATAGGCGCGGTATAAATAATGCTATCGAGTCGATCCAGAATGCCGCCGTGACCAGGTATTAACTGCCCCGTGTCCTTGATACCTAGATCGCGTTTGACAGAAGAAATGACGACATCGCCAAAAAAGCCTGCCACCGCAATCATCGCCCCAACCACCAAACTCAGTTGCCAGGAAAGTCCCGTTAGATAAGGACCAATCATGCCCGAGCAAAGCGTCACCGTGACACAGCCACCAATAAAACCTCCCCAGGTCTTATTCGGGCTCACTAAGGGAATAATCTTGCGTCGACCCACCTGTTTGCCCCAAATGTACTGGCATACGTCATTGAACTGAGTCAGAAAGATCACAAAAAGAACGGGGCCAAGATATCCTGCAGCATGATTTATCACCGGCAGTGTTAATAGCGCGGCCAGGTGGCTAATACAGTAAACAGCTAGCATCACCATCCAATGAATAACACCGGCTGAGCGGATAAAGCCATTATTGTCACCCAGCAGCAGCATCCGTACAGGCAGGAATAAAAATACATAAACAGGTACGAACACGTTGAACATGCCGTACCAGTCATGCCATATCCAGAAATACTGCAGCGGAATGGCCAGGTAAGCCCAAAACAACACGCGACGATCGGTGAGCCGGGTCGGCACAATCGAAAAGAATTCCTTAAGTGCTAAATAGCTAAGAAATGCAAAGAACACAATTCCCGCTTGGCGATTGAGCATCAGCACAACAAATAGCAGACCAATCATCCACCACCAGGAGCGAATACGCAGCTTTAGCTCCTGATAATCCCGGGTCGGGTTCTGCTGCGCCAACCACAGTCGAGACAAACTGGCCACGCACAGCAACCCCAGCACAGCAAGCACGACCGTTCGTGCATGGGGTGCAATCTCAAACATGATCCGCACCCTGCTCTGTCGCCCGCTCAGGATCGCTGCTGATAACATGCGATTGATCCACAAGATAGCAATGAATAGCGCGGATACGGCGCGCAATCGTCCAGGTACAGCCAACAACAAACACTAGCGTCACCACAAACATAGCGACACCCTTCGGCCACCAAAAAGATTCCAATACGCTAACTAAGCAGGCGGCGGTCAATAGCGCCATACGGTGTTGCTTAGCCATAGGCCCGAGAAAGCGCATAGGCGCACCCATAGAAGCACCCAACACACGAACGTAGGCCGTTGCCACCGCTAGCATAGCCGCCAGCCAGCCCATCCAAATACCGGCTGGCTGCCAGCTTGCGGCGGCATAGCCCGCGGCGACAAGCAGCAAGGTATCTGCAAGCCGGTCAGGCATGTCATTGTACAACTCACCAGAAGGCGTTGACTTGCCACCTTCCATGGCGACCATGCCATCGAAAAGATTGCACAGCAGCCGCCCCTGAATACCGGCAATAGCCATTATCGGCAGCAGCCAATCGGCACCCGCTTCCGCATGGCGCCAAAACACCAACATCAGAGCAGCGAACGCTGCAAAGCCGATACTCGCAAGGGAAATCTGATTGGGAGAGATCTGCCGTTTACTCAGCCAGACAGTAATACGTTGAGCGAAACGATGGTCACGGGTTTTGATGGGACGACGCGTCCCCTGAGAGGTGGACACAAGTCGATACTCCTAAGCATCACAGATGCAGCCATACTAATTCAGCGGTTAACAACGAAGCAACGCCTTTGAGCTGTATTCGCGCCTGCGCTTATTCGTCGTACTCCCAAGCGACGGCGAACACGTTTCAATGTCGCTATGCCCAGCTTATCTTTTAATCCGCGGCGCAAGACGCTAGAAACATGCTAGCGCCTTGCGCGGCGTGCTGTTATTAACCGCGATAATAGCCCGCTTTTACAAAGGGCATGGGCGTCACCACCATCGGCAGCTGTTTACCGCGCACGACCGCATACACAACGCTTTGCGGGGCTTCCTGCTCGCGGTTCACATAGCCCATAGCAACCGGCGTACCGATACTGGGACCAAAACCACCCGATGTAACTATTCCTACGTCATTGCCTGCCGCATCTACCAATGGGGCACCTTCGCGCACCGGCGCCCGGCCTTCAGCCAAAAGTCCTACACGCTTGCGGGTATGATCTTTGGTATCGACTTGATGCAAAATCACATCGGCACCTGGGAAGCCACCCGGACGCTCCCCGCCATGACGACGCGGCTTGCCAATTGCCCAAATGAGCCCAGCCTCTATCGGCGTGGTTTGCATATCCATATCATGGCCATAGAGGCACAGCCCCGCCTCTAACCGCAGCGAGTCACGCGCGCCCAGCCCAATCGCCTCGACCTCGGGCTCGGCAAGCAGCCGTTCAGCAAACTCTTCGCAGAAATCGGCGGCGACGGATATTTCAAAGCCATCCTCGCCGGTGTAGCCGCTACGGCTAACCCACACTTCCTGGCCTGCAATGATAAAGCGGCCGTGCTGCATAAACACCAGCTCGCAAGCTTCGGGGCAAAGCCGCTGCATTACATCACGTGCCAGCGGGCCCTGCAGCGCCAGTAATCCGCGCTCTAAGGGCTCGATAGTATGGGTCGCTGACAAACTCAACCGCAAATGTGCCAAATCTTGGTCTTTGCAGGCGGCGTTAACGACAAGATAAAAATGATCCCCGGCATTCACCAGCATCAAATCATCAATGATTCCGCCTTCAGCGCTGGTGAAAATCCCATAGCGCTGAGCGCCCTTTTCCAGTCCGACGAGATCAGCGGGTATCAGCGTTTCAAGAGCCTGCGCTACGTTGTCGCCTGAGACCAGAATTTGCCCCATGTGCGAAACATCAAACAGACCGCACTGATGGCGCGTATGTTCATGCTCTTTTTTAACACCCAGCGGATATTGCACCGGCATATCGTAACCAGCAAAAGGCACCATTTTTGCACCTAGCCGACAATGTAATGCATGAAGCGGCGTTTGCTTTAACGTTGTCATGAGACTTCCTCACTTAAATGGATCACTTAAAAGAGAACGGGAAGCCACCGACTAAGTGTCTTCCCGCCTCTGTAATGACTGACACCATGCACTCAATAGCGCATCAAGCGCTTAGCGCATTATTGATCGTGGTCTAGCTCTTCACCCGGCAACACGTCTTTGCCGTCAAAATAGTCCTTGGTCAGTTTAAAGACTACTGGTGAAAGTAGTGCTAGAGCAATCAAGTTGGGGATCGCCATCATTGCATTAAAGGTATCAGCCATTAGCCAGATAAAGGTCAACTGCGCAATAGCCCCTAGCGGGATCGCTAATACAAACAGCACCCGATAGATCATGATAGAACCGGTTCCGAATAGGAATTGGCAACATTTTTCCCCGTAGAATGACCAGCCAAGAATGGTGGTGAAGGCAAAAATAGCCAACGCCACCGCTACGATCTGATTACCATACCCGGGTAGCGCTGCATCAAATGAGAGTGCGGTCAGCGATGCGCCAGCCTCTCCCTCCATCCACACGGTAGAGGTCAAAATCACCAATGCGGTAATCGTGCACACTATAATCGTATCGATAAAGGTACCCAGCATGGCAATCAACCCTTGGCGTACCGGGTTTTTAGTTTTTGCCGCTGCGTGCGCAATAGGTGCACTACCCAGGCCTGCTTCATTAGAGAAGATGCCTCGGGCTACACCAAAACGAATGGCTGCCATGACAGCAGCGCCAGCAAAGCCACCGGCCGCCGCCATCGGGTTAAAGGCGTAGTAAAAGATCAAGCCAAATGCTTCGCCAATCTGACCAGCGTTGATAATCAACACCAGCAGGCCAGCCACCACGTAGGCAATCCCCATAATCGGCACCAGTTTACCGGCGACTTTAGCAATACGTTTGATACCACCCAGAATCACTGCACCGGCCAATACCATAATAACGACGCCCGTCAGCCAGTGAGGTACGCCGAAAGTGATGTCCATAGCATCTGCCACGGAGTTGGACTGGACAGTATTACCAATTCCAAACGCTGCCACAGCGCCAAAAAAAGCAAATACGCCACCTAACCACAGCCACTTTTTGCCTAGGCCATTTTTGATATAAAACATCGGTCCGCCGACGTGGAAACCTGTGCTATCGGTTTCACGGTAGCGAACGGCCAAGACTGCTTCAGCAAACTTGGTCGCCATACCCACTAATGCAGTAATCCACATCCAAAAAACCGCGCCGGGGCCACCTAGCGCAATGGCGGTAGCCACACCGGCAATATTACCGGTCCCGATCGTGGCAGAAAGCGCTGTCATCAACGCATCAAAAGGCGATATCTCTCCATCATCGCCTTTTGATGCGACTTTATCAGCGCTTGCCTTGGACTCACGACCAGCCCACATTAGTTTGAAGCCCATGCCGAGTTTTCTGATCGGTATCAGTTTCAAGCCAAGCTGCAGGTATATACCCACGCCCAGCAGCAGAACCAGCATGAGCGGCCCCCAGACCACGCCATTAATGGCCCCTAACAGGTTTGTTAACATTTCCACGCGCTTCTCCTCACCCTTAGATTTGTTGCATTTATTGGCTATACATGACAGACGGAATGCCGATCCTAAGAACTGTTTCTAAGAACTGCTTCTAAGAACTATTCCTAAGCACTGTCTGTAAGAACACTTTGGCGATCAAACATGACGCTGTCACGGAGTTATCACGCATGTTTTACACTATATACTTAGTCAGCTCATAGGGTGATGTCGCTTGCTCATAGCGTATGCTGCTTTTTTTATAACTGCGTGCAATGCTGGGCTCCTAACGAAACCATGTCCTGATCAAGCTCGCAAAGGAGTGATCAAGAAACTTGTTTCCGATTGGAAACACGTTAACATGCAGCATTATTCGTTTGCCGGCTACCCACTGACAGTCGCCAAGGCGAGCCACAAGCGCTAGTATGCTTAGATACAGAAAACCGCTTCATATAGGAAATTATCATGAGCAACCTTCCCGCAAATCTTCGTTATGCTGCAAGTCACGAGTGGGTGCTTGATCATCAAGACGGCACCGTCACAGTTGGCATTACCGATCACGCTCAGCAAGCGTTAGGTGATGTGGTTTTTGTCGAATTACCTGAAGTAGGTGCAGTGCTTACGAAAGGTCAGGAGTTCGGTGTTATTGAGTCTGTCAAAGCGGCATCTGATCTTTACTCACCCGTGAATGGTGAGGTCATCGATGTCAATGAAGCGCTTGAAGACTCTCCAGAAACAGTCAATGACTCTCCTTATGACGGCGGCTGGATCATGAAAGTACGCATTGATGACGCGGCTCTCGAAGACCTGCTAGACGCAGATGCGTATCAAGCAACGCTTGGCGCTGACGACTAATACGATAGTAGAGCCTGCCGTTTCTGGCGGGCTCTTCGCTTTTTGCCGCTGCACGGTTCTCTTCTAACGTCCGGAATCTACCTCATGTCTTTTGAAACACGCCGCCTGGCCGAGCTGGCCGATCACGATGCTTTTATTAAACGTCATAACGGCCCCAATGCCGACGACGTATCTAGCATGCTAAACGCGCTCAACATGAAGGACATGGACGATTTAATTGAGCAAACGGTGCCAAGTGACATTCGCCTTGGGCGCGAGCTAGCGCTTGACGATCCGCGCAGCGAAGCAGAAGCACTCGATTACTTAGCGCAGCTTGCGCGGCAAAATCGCGTGGTTAAAAGCTATATTGGCCAAGGCTATTACGGCACTCATATGCCCGCGGTTATCCAGCGCAACGTGCTAGAAAATCCCGGCTGGTATACGGCTTACACGCCCTATCAGCCAGAGATCTCCCAAGGCCGTCTTGAAGGCTTGCTAAATTTCCAGCAGGTCGTGATGGATTTAACCGGCATGGAGCTTGCCAATGCTTCACTACTAGACGAAGCAACCGCCGCTGCCGAAGCCATGGCGCTTTGCAAACGTGGCAATAAAAAAAGCAAGTCCAACGCTTTTTTCGTGGCCGACGACGTTTTCCCACAAACGCTTGATGTCGTCAAAACACGCGCCGAGTTTTTTGGCTTTGAACTCATTGTTGGTGCCGCTGAAGACTTAGCCCAGCATGATGTGTTCGGCGCATTGGTTCAATACCCCTCAGCAAGTGGTCAGGTGCGTGATCTTGCGCCGCTGATAAGTCAGGCCGCTGAACGCAATATTATGACCTGCGTTGCCACCGATCTATTGAGTCTTGTGGTGCTGAAAGAGCCCGGCCAGCTGGGTGCCGACATCGTCGTTGGCAACTCACAGCGCTTTGGCGTACCGATGGGTTTTGGCGGCCCACACGCAGCGTTCTTCGCCACCTCCGACAAACTTAAACGCTCCATTCCTGGACGCATTATCGGAGTGTCTAAAGATAGCCGTGGTAATACGGCACTGCGCATGGCCATGCAAACGCGCGAGCAGCATATTCGTCGTGAAAAGGCGACGTCTAATATTTGTACTGCCCAGGCGCTGCTGGCCAATATCGCCGGTTTCTACGCCACTTATCACGGTGCTGAAGGCCTACGTAAAATTGCCGGTCGCGTTCACCGCTTGGCAACGTTACTTGCCGAAGGTCTTAAGCATGCCGGTGTGTCGCTCGCCCATGGCAGCTGGTTTGATACGCTGTGCTTAACGGGCGTTGATGCAGGCAAGATTCATGGCCGCGCCATGACCCATGACATTAACCTACACTACTTTGCCAATGGCGATGTGGGCATCAGCCTGGATGAAACAACCACGGCCCACGATATAGCAACGCTGTTTGATGTTTTGCTAGGTGATGAGCACGGCCTTTCTATCGCAGTTCTAGACGAGCAGGTCATTGCAAGCGGCCTATCGGGCATTCCCTCTAGCTGCCAGCGTGAAAGTGACTTTTTGAGTCACCCGACTTTTAGCCGCTACCGCAGTGAAACTGAAATGCTTCGCTACTTAAAGCGCCTTGAGAATAAGGATCTATCGCTAGCACACGCGATGATCCCGCTCGGCTCTTGCACCATGAAGCTTAACGCCACCAGCGAAATGATCCCCGTCTCCTGGCCATCGTTTGCGCACCTGCACCCGTTTGCACCTCGCGACCAAGTGGCGGGCTACCACCAGATGATCGACGAACTCTCGGCTTTCCTGGTCGAAGTGACAGGCTACGACCATCTTTCGATGCAGCCAAACTCCGGTGCACAGGGCGAATATGCAGGGTTAGTAGCCATTCGCCGTTACCAGGCCGCACAGGGTGAAAGCCATCGCGATGTCTGCTTAATTCCTAGCTCTGCCCACGGCACCAACCCTGCCTCAGCGGCCATGGTGCAGATGAAGGTGGTGGTGGTTGAATGTGACCAAAACGGCAACATTGATATGGTGGACCTGCGCGCTAAAGCCGAGCAACACCGCGACCAGCTATCAGCCATTATGTTGACCTACCCTTCTACGCACGGCGTGTTTGAAACAAGCGTGCGGGAAGCGTGCAACGTTGTTCATGACAACGGTGGCCAGGTTTATATCGATGGCGCCAACATGAATGCCCAAGTAGGTTTAACGCGACCCGGTGATTTTGGTGGCGATGTTTCCCACCTCAACCTGCATAAAACCTTCTGTATTCCTCACGGCGGCGGCGGCCCGGGCATGGGGCCTATTGGCGTTAAAGCGCACCTTGCGCCCTATGTCTCTAACCACGTCGTAACGCCCATCAGCGGCGTTAATGCGGATAGCGGCGCCGTCTCCGCGGCAGCCTTCGGCAGCGCGTCTATTCTGCCCATTTCCTGGGCTTATATTAAGATGATGGGCGCTCGCGGGCTGCGTGAAGCAACCGAGCTTGCCATCCTCAACGCCAACTACATTGCCAAGCGCTTAGAAACATCCTTTCCTATTCTTTATCGCGGAAAGAATGGCACAGTAGCACACGAATGCATCATTGATATTCGTCCGCTTAAAGGCGCTTCTGGGATTAGCGAAGAAGATATCGCTAAGCGCTTAATGGACTATGGCTTCCACGCACCGACTATGTCTTTCCCTGTGCCTGGCACGCTGATGATTGAGCCGACAGAGTCTGAGTCGCTGTATGAAATCGACCGCTTCTGCGATGCGATGATTGCTATTCGGGAAGAGATTGCGCGTGTCGAGCGTGGCGAGTGGCCGCTGGATAATAACCCGCTTGTGAATGCACCGCATACGCAGGCGGACCTTATGGATAACGACTGGCAGCGGCCTTATGACCGCCAGTTAGCAGCGTTTCCGACACCTGCTGTTCAGGCGGCTAAATACTGGCCTGCCGTTAACCGCGTCGACAATGTCTTTGGCGATCGCCAGTTGATTTGCTCTTGCCCAAGCATCGACGAATACCGCGAGTCGTAACGTCGATTAATCACAACGCCTCTGATGCCGAGATATTCAACGGCAACAGGGGCGTTTTTTCTTGCAGACGTTGAGCATGAAATCCGTTCAACAGCTTCTCATAGCGCTTTGGCAAAACGGAGTCACGCCGACGTAATAGATACAGCACTTCATTGACCGCATTTGGCAAATTAAGCTCTTTAACCTGACGCTGCCAGGGCGAAGTTTCTAGCACCAGCCGCGATACCACCGTAAATCCCAGCCCCCTGGCGACCGCATCTAACACCATACTCACTTCATTGGTAAAACCCTGATGCCGGAAATGCGTCATCGAACGAAACTCATCCGGATAATTCGCGCGCAGCAGCGCGTTAGCATGGTTGATGCCATCGTAATAATTCAGAAAGCCAATACCCATTAAATCTGACAAGGTACTGCCAGCAAAATCAGCGGGTACGACTAAGCACAGCGGCTCCTGGTGCCAAAGCGAGCAATCAAGCTCAGAATGACTCATTGCCTCAGTCACAATCCCTATGTCGTAACGCCCTTCAAGAAGGTCATTCACAATTTCATGGTTAAAGGCAAAGCTGTAATTGACCGTTAAGTTAGGATGCATTTGCTGCTGCCCTAAAATAAACGGGTAAAACATCAGACCGACACTTCCAGGGGATGCTATCCGGCAATCGCCGCTGTCTAAAGAGTCATCGTCCAGACCATGGCGGAACTGCTCGTGATCGGCAAACAGCTTCAAGGCATAGTCGTAGGCTCGGCGGCCCGTTTCGGTGAGCGTAAAGCTACGCCCCTTACGTTCCAGCAGCTCTTTATTTAAGTATCGCTCCAACTTGCGAACATGCTGGCTTACGCCAGGCTGAGTCATCTCTAAGCGGTGCGCGGTGCGTGTAAAACTCCCTGTTTCTACAAGCGTGATAAAGGTACGAAAATACTGGGCATTAAACATAGTTAATCGCCATGGCCTTGGGAACAGTCTTTTGGAGCAGTTTTGGGAACAGCTTTTTTGAGACAATTTCTACAAGGCAGTGTTTAAAAAAACCTATAAAACGGCCTCTACGAAACAGTCTTACTAAGCAAAAGGCTCTTTAGTCGCCATCACTTTATAACGCTTATAATAGCACAGCTGCGATACGCTCCCGTTGCGCTGTACCCACTGCTTGAGCGTGATAGTATGCATAAAGCAGTTATCAAACGATCATGGACAGCCTCACTAATGACCGCAAACGTTCAACCTCGCGCCACCCTTTCGAGTATCATTTCCCCTGAGGGAAGCCTCGAAGTACTTTCTCAACATGAAGTAAACCGACTCCATATCACGTCTCAAAACGGTCTGCATGACCTGCTAAGACGCTGTGCACTGGCAGTGCTGAATTGCGGCAATCCCACCGACGATAGCCTCGCTATTTTAGAAGCCTACAAAGATTTCGATATTGAGGTATTGCAACAAGATCGCGGCATTCGCCTAAAGCTGACTAACGCACCAGCAGAAGCATTTGTCGACGGCCGAATGATTCGTGGCATTCGTGAGCATCTGTCGTCGATCATTCGCGATATTGTGTACGTTTATAATGAGATTCACCACCATAACCGCTTCGACCTGAGCACTGGGGAAGGTACCACTAATGCGGTTTTTCATATTCTACGCAAAGCGGGCACGTTAAAGCCCGGTCGCGACCCAAGTTTAGTCGTCTGCTGGGGCGGCCACTCCATTTCGCGGGAAGAGTACGAATACACTAAAGATGTCGGTTACCACCTGGGCCTACGCGATTTAGATATTTGTACCGGCTGCGGACCTGGCGCCATGAAAGGGCCGATGAAAGGCGCGAACGTTGCTCATGCTAAACAGCGACGTAAAGAAGGGCGTTATTTAGGCATTTCAGAGCCCGGCATAATCGCGGCCGAAGCGCCTAATCCTATCGTCAATGAACTAGTCGTTATGCCGGATATTGAAAAGCGCTTAGAGGCCTTTGTGCGTTTAGGGCATGGCATAATCGTTTTTCCTGGCGGCGTGGGTACCGCAGAGGAGATTCTCTATTTGCTGGGCATTTTGCTGCATCCTAGCAACAAAGATATTCCTTTCCCGCTAATTTTTAGCGGCCCGGCTGATTCGGCAGCCTACTTCCAAAAAATAGACGAGTTTTTAGTTTATACCCTTGGCGAGGATATTCGTCGCTACTACACCATTATTACCGGTGATCCGGTAGCCGTTGCACGTAGCATGCGTCAAGGTATCGATGAGATTGCTGAATTCCGGCGCGCGCATCAGGACGCTTTCTACTACAACTGGCGCCTGACGATTGCACGTGACTTTCAAGCGCCCTTCGAACCTACCCATGAAGCAATGCGCGCCCTGGCACTGCATCGCCAACAGCCAACTCACGAGCTGGCGGCTAATCTACGCCGTGCTTTTTCAGGGATTGTCGCCGGCAACGTAAAAGAACCCGGTATTCGTGCAATTAAAGCCCACGGCCCCTTCGAGCTGACGGCTGAACCTGAGTTGATGCACCGCCTAGATGAGCTATTGACCTCCTTCGTCGCTCAGGGTCGTATGAAGCTTGATGGGCAGCCCTACACGCCCTGCTATGTGTTGAAATAGCCGGGCGTGTAATCAAATTGCCGCCTACTCACCATTCAGCCGCCTAGGTAAGGCGGCTGATTTTTTAGCTATCACCGGACCCGCCCATGCTAATTGCGTTTATTACGTTGTTAATTGCTGGAATCGTCAAAGGCGCGATAGGGTCAGGTGTCCCGGTTATTGTCGTACCTATTCTCACGATGCTGTACGACGTGCAGCTCGCTATCGCGATTCTGATTGCACCAAACCTGTTTAGTAACGCCTTACAGATATGGCAGTACCGTCATGATTTATTGCCACTTCGCTTTTTAGCCGTTTTTTCTATCGCTGGCGGCCTGGGCATCCTATTGGGAACCTGGGGGCTCGTAATATTATCGCCCGACATGCTGTCACTCGGCGTGGCTTGTGCGATTGTCATGTATCTGGTCATTAAATTGACCAGGCGCCACTTCACGCTCTCTTTTGAAACAGCTAAACGCGTGGTTATTCCTGCAGGGCTAATGGCAGGCATTCTTCAAGGGGCAGCAGGCATGTCGGCACCGGCTTCGGTGACTTTTCTTAATGCGATGCAGCTTGAACGACGCGTGTTTATTGGCTCAATATCGGTTTTCTTTGTCGCGATTACCAGCGTTCAACTGCCGGCACTCATTGCCACTGGCATTCTCACATGGGAACGTTTCATGCTCAGCATGATCGCCTTGATGGTGCTGCTAATCACTATGCCGTTTGGCGCCAGCTTAGGTAAACGTCTGCCTCACCGTTGGTTTGACAACCTTATCATGCTGCTTCTTGCCACCATCGCATGCAAAATTTTTGTAGATACCTTGGTCATCCGATAGTGCCAACGCGGGGCGTTCAGGCATGCAGGGGAACCAATTTATAAAAATCAGCCCTAACGTAATGACTTAAAGAGCGTACGACTCACTCATTCACTGCTGAAAGGAATTCACGATGCCGATGATTGATCAACTTAATAGTGGCAAAACGAAAGACTTCGCAAAACATTGCTATGAAAGCAGCTCTACCGACAAACTTCGTAATGCTGTTGAAGGGCAGGCAGACCAAGCAGAAATGGCCCATTGGGGTCTTAGCGAAGGTGAATGGAAAGAGGCAATGGCCGCAGCTTTAGCAGATCAAATGGAAGGAAAGTAACGGCGGCGTGTAGGCTCTAACCAATCAAAAAAAGCGCTACCGGGCAACCGATAGCGCTTTGAACGTTTTGGCATTTTTTTCAGTCGCTACTTTGCTGAGGATGCCATGGCATCTCCATATTGATCGCGCAAACGCTCTAGTCTGTCTATTTCACTAGCCGTCAAATCGGATGAATCCCACAGTGCCTGATCGTCTTTGCCGCGCACGCCTTCCACGCTAATCGTTAGCGTCGCGCTTTCAGGAATCTCCACGTTTCCCCATGGCCCAAACCGGTTGGGCGCAAGGCTCAGCGACTGGGTCTCCCCCGCCTCAATGCCACCGGCAATGATGTAATAGAAGGTTTCATCAACCCAGGGCGTTTCCCGGCCAGGACTCATCACCACCCCCCTCAGGAAAAGCTGCGATAAGGCCTGGCCGGTATCATTGGTCATTTTAAGCTCAATAACAGGTTCGGGAGCGCCATAAGGACTCTCGCTGATATAAAATCGAGCTTCATCAATGCTAAAACGCGCTAGCTGCTCTTTATCGCTTGCTGCTTTCGCCTGCTTTTCTTGAAGGCGGGACAATGTTCGAATGGCTTGCTCGCGCTCTCTTGAGCGCCGCTCTCGCAGTATCTCATCAGCACGCTTAATGACTTCGTCTCCCGTTAGCCCATGCATTTGAGCATTAGCCAACTCGGCAATCTCAGCGGCATTCATACGCTGCGGATTAAGAATATCGATGCCACCAAAGGTCGCGGTAGCAATGATGATCAGCGCTTTATCAAAATCGTTTCGTTTATAAACAGGCAGTGATTCACGCACGTTTTCGACAGAAACGACTGACGCAGGCATGGAGCTAGTATCAATTTTTGGATCTGAGCAACCAGCTATCATCAACAACGATAGTGATATGGCAGACAGCCTGACAAGGCTCCACATACAATCACCTCAAAACATCAGATAAAATTGCTGAGGAGCTTAACGGAAAGCGCTACTCACCACTACCCCTTGGTTTTTTTAGTGAACCGTTTGCATACTTTAAACAATATAATGTCTCTTCGACACAAGCCATCCTCCATGGGTTTGCCAGTCCTTCTTCAGTGCGGCATTTCGTGGACATTTATTGGGACGTGCTGACAAAGGGCAGCGGTAATATGGCCACTGCAAGCATCACTTCTTATCTAGAAAGGGCTTAATTTGACTAACCTCAGCGGCATAACATTTGTTACTTAAGCCGCATTTAACGCTTCAGCCGGTCCAAAGTGTTCAAAGTGGCGCATTGATGCCGGCACACCTAGCCGCTCTAACTCTTGATTTACCAGCGCCATAAAGGCATGCGGCCCAACGAAATAGCAGCGAGCCTGTGGTGACAAATAGTTAGCTAGCAGCGCGTTGTTGATTCGACCTTGATGATCACCGCCCGCCTGGTTTTCGTAAATAATGACCGTATTTAGCTGCTCAGGGTAGGACGTGCGCAGCTCAACCAGAGCATCGGCAAACGCGTGATGTTCAATATCTAATGTGGCATGTAGGTAGGTGACGTTTCTTCCTTGCTTAAGCGCCTGTTTAACCATTGGCAGCAAGGGCGTTTGACCAACGCCGCCGCTAATCAAAAGCAGCGGCTCGTTCTCACCGGCCAAGATCAACTCACCGGCGGGAGGCAGCAGCTCAATAATGTCACCGACGCTCAGCTGATCGTGAAAGTGTCGACTAGCAACACCATAATCTTCGCGCTTTATGGAAAGCCGATAAGAGTGGCCATTGGGTACATCTGAGAGGCTGTAGTGCCGATAAACCGGCTCCCCGTCGATAGACAGCTTCACACCAATATACTGCCCAGGTAGATGGGCGGCGACTTCCTGACCGTCTTCAGGTTCTAGAATAAACGAACGAATAACGCTGCTTTCCTGCTTGGTTTGCGCAATACGAAAACGACGCGTGCCACGCCAGCCACCGGGCTGTTGCTCAAAGCTGTTATAGCGCTGTTTTTCCATGTCTATCAAGATACTCGCCAACTCCTGATACAACCCACTCCACGCATCGGCTATTTCGGGCGTAATGGCATCCCCGAGTACTTCTCCAATGGCCGCCATTAAACACTCACCGACAATTGGATACTGACCCGGTTGAATATCCAAGGCTACATGTTTATTGACCACTATCTCTAACGTTTCACGCGCTTTCTGCGGCGACTGGCGCAGTTGAACATAGGCCAAGATCATGCCTGCTAGCGCGCGCGGCTGGCCGCCATTTTTTTGATGCGTCGAGTTAAATAATGGTTTTACCTGAGGGTAGCGTTCAAACATAAGCGGATAAAAGCGCTGAGCAATGGCGTTCAGATGTTCAGCCACTACAGGAGCAGTCATTTGAATAATGCCTTCTTGCGCAGGAGTCAACATAAGCACCTCATAAGATATATTTTAAATACATCTTTAAGGTACCAAGTTTTCCTCAAGGCGTAAACATATCGTGAATATCGTTTCAGCATGCCTTGGCACGCCGTACAATGAGTTCTTTCTTGCGCTGATGGCTTGTATATGCACCTAACTCGCTATACCGATTACTCAATTCGCGTACTGCTATATCTCGCGGTTAAGGGAGAAGAACGGTCGACGATCAAAGAAATTGCTGAGGCATTTTCCATCTCAAGCAATCATCTAATGAAAATCGTCCAGGAGCTCAATCAAAAAGGGTATCTCACCGCAATACGCGGTAAAAATGGCGGGTT
Source organism: Halomonas sp. AOP5-B2-8 (assembly GCF_052376475.1). Classification (NCBI taxonomy): domain Bacteria; kingdom Pseudomonadati; phylum Pseudomonadota; class Gammaproteobacteria; order Oceanospirillales; family Halomonadaceae; genus Halomonas; species Halomonas sp. AOP5-B2-8. The sequence goes on from NZ_JBQSVS010000003.1 coordinate 210,461, forward strand.
GCTGCTTTGCCGACAGCCAGAAACAATTTCTTTAGGGGCGTTGATTCGTGACACTGAGAGCGAGATGGCGTTGGTCGAGTGTTTTCGTGACGATAACAGCTGTGTGATAACGCCCTCATGCCGATTGAGGCCCATATTGGCGGATGCGCTATCGGCATTTCTTAGCGTATTAGATCAATATACCCTTGCCGACTTATTGCAAGACCGCTCTCAGCTTGCAACGTTGATGCGGATTCCTGTATTCACCATTAATGAATAGCTAATGGCTGGTCTAATGCACTCGCTCCGGACCATACGAAACACAAAAAAAAACGCCGCTCGGTTTTAACCTAAGCGGCGTTTTTCAAAATATTTGGTCGGAGCGACAGGATTCGAACCTGCGACCTTTGCAACCCCATTGCAACGCGCTACCAAGCTGCGCCACGCTCCGCTGTCTTTATTGGACTTTACATCTTTGCCTCAAGACGGTGCGTATACTAGCCGGTTCGTGAACAAATGAAAAGCCCTTATAGCGTTTCTTTTCAAGTATTTGTCACACCCCACTGTTACCTTTCATACCCTCTTCACTCGCGTTGATCAGCTTCAAGCAGAAGATACGCCATGGCGTCATACACGCCAGGCGCGGCCACGAGCAAATGCTCTGAGTAGAGATCAGCTGGCACCGCTGACGGCACTTCGTATAAGTGCCCTACTCGTGCGCCCGCTTCTCGTGCTATTACCCATCCTGCAACAAAATCCCAGGGCGAAACACTTTCGTAATAGGCATCTAAGCGTCCACAGGCAACATCGCATAAATCTAGCGCGGCCGCACCATTGCGACGAAGATCTTGGCAGTGCATTAGCACTGCTTCTAAACGCTTTAGCAGCTGTTTACGCGACTCATGACGATAAGGAAAGCCTGTACCGACCAAGGTATGCATCAGCGAGTCTGCATTGCTCGGCTGAATGGGTTGACCATTGCAAAAAGCGCCTCCACCTTCTACAGCACTAAAGGTTTCGCCTAAAAATGGCGCATGAACAACGCCCACTTTGGCAATACCCTCTTCCATCCACCCTATTGAGACTGCTACGTGACGCAATCCCTGGGCAAAATTGACCGTGCCATCGATGGGATCTACGACCCAAAGATGTGATGCTTCCACATGCACAGCGCTTTCTGGGGCGAGTTCTTCACTCATTCGTGCTTCGCTTGGAAAGTGCTCTTCTAACCGCTTACTAATAAGTTGATCAACGGCAACATCAACATCCGTTACCAGTTCATTGTCTTTTTTCATCCGCCGTGAAAAACCTTGTTGCTCACGAGCGCGAACAATCATCTGGCCGGCTTCTTCAGCAATGGAAATGGCGATTTTGAGCCGCGACGATAGCGTGTGGTCAGTCATTGAATCTCCTATTTAGGATGACTAATGGATATAACTACACACCATAAGCTGACAAGGGATAATTTTCGAGTCGCATCAGCTTTTAATGAATATATTTAGCGCGGACTAGCCCCTCTTATCTGAGCGTAATGTTATACCCATCGTGTTAACCCTTAATTCAAGAATTCAACGACATTCAGAAGGCAAAAATTTAGGATCGATCTCGTTGTCACCACCCACTCTGCACTCCCAATTAATACCCTCACCACCTTCCCCATTAGGATCAAAAACTAGCGTGCCACCTGCTAAGTCACTAACAACCGAATTATCTTGCATTGTGATTACTGTTACGCCCGGCTTTTCTGGTGAAACATCAATACGCGCAACATATCTGCCCGAGAGCTGGTCTGGCGCAGAGAGCCCTGCTTGCTCATTATCATCAGGAAATTCACCGTGCGTTATACGGTACTCAGAAAGAGCTGCTTTGACAGGCGACATTAAACTCAAGGCCTCACCCACCTGCGCACGCCCTACATAGTTCTGATACTGGGGCACCGCGAAGGACGCCAAAACCCCAATAATAGCCACAACGATCATCAGTTCGATCAGCGTGAAGCCGCGCTGATTACTGCATCGGATTACCCGCATTTCTCTTAATGTTAATGGCACAGTTAAGCTCCTGATATTTTTCAATAAAATTAAATATAAAACTAATTATAATGAGCTATAAAAATTAAAAATAGCTCATTTTATTTAATATTACAAGCTAGAAACAACTGATAATTAATTTAAAACCACTCTATTATTATCATCAAAAATCGCGCTAAGCTGGCAGATTAAGCTGCCCAAGAAAGATACAAGCATTCGTTTACGCCTATCTAACATAGGTTTTCAGATGAGTCAGTCATATATTAAGCCTACGGTAAGCCATTCTATGCCTAACGCTGACGCTTTTAATACTAAACGCCGCCTTGTCCATCATGGGCTATTGACGGAGTCACAAGCAGACGCGGTGGAAATAGAGGCAAACAATCTAAAAATATCTTATTTTCAGTATGTTATTGATAGCGGACTGATTAAAACTGTCGAAGCAGCGGTAATAGCGGGCTATGAGCATAGGCTTCCCATCATCAATCTTGATGACGTTAATATTAATAGCTTACCACCAGCATCTGAATACCCAGCTAAGCTACTGCAGCGCCTTCAAGCTTTTCCATTGTCGCGCCATGGCCAGCATTTAATCGTGGCGGTCGCTTATCCATCGACATTGACAACGCTGGATGAACTGCAAATAGCCACGGGACTTAATATTGAATGCATACTCGCACCTGCAGATCAAATCTCTGCATCTCTTAATCGCTATCTTTGTTTAGATGAGCATGAAGATGACACGCTAAATGAACTGGATACTATTGATGCAGCTATTAACGACTTAAACACTGTGGCTAGGCAGCACATGGATCATGAAAGGCCCCTAGAAAAGTCCTTTCAAGACAGTGATGATGCGCCCGTTGTAAGATTTGTTAATAACATCGTGTCGGATGCGGTTCGTCGTGGCGCGTCCGACATTCATTTTGAGCCCTATGAAACACTTTATCGCGTACGCTTTCGCATAGACGGAATCCTCGTTGAAGTTGCACAGCCTCCGCTAGCATTGTGCAAAAGGATTGCTGCTCGTTTAAAAGTCATGGCGCGCTTGGATATCTCAGAACGACGTCTACCTCAGGATGGCTCACTAAAACTCAATATGTCGCGCACGCGCGCTCTCGATTTCAGGATTAATTCGCTGCCCACGGTTTATGGTGAAAAGATAGCGCTTCGAATTCTAGATCCCAACACCGCCCAGCTAAGCATCGAACAGCTAGGCTTTACCGATGAACAGCGTGACCACTATCAGCAAGCGTTAAGCCAGCCTCAAGGCATGATCCTAGTAACAGGGCCTACCGGTAGTGGTAAAACCGTTTCGCTCTATACCGGTATTAACATTCTCAATAAAGTTGAGCGCAATATATGTACTGCAGAAGACCCTGTTGAAATCAAGGTGCCCGGCATCAACCAGGTAAGCGTGCTACCAAAAATAGGCCTTGATTTTGCAAGCTCCCTACGGGCATTTTTGCGCCAAGATCCGGACGTAATCATGGTCGGTGAAATTCGAGATCTTGAAACAGCTGATATTGCCGTTAAAGCAGCGCAGACAGGCCACTTGGTGCTATCGACTGTGCACACTAACTCAGCTGCTGAAACGCTCACACGGCTTGCTCAAATGGGTATTTCATCATTTAACATCGCTAGCGCGGTTACGCTCATCATTGCCCAGCGCCTGGCGCGCAAGCTTTGCCCACATTGCAAAGAGCCTGCGGAAATTCCTCATGAGATATTACGTAAACAAGGCTTCTGTGATGACGAAATTCTTGACTCGACTATCTACAAAGCTGCCAGCTGCAGCCTCTGCACGCAAGGCTATAGAGGTCGTATCGGCCTTTATGAAGTGGTGCCTATCACCGATGCCATTCGCCAGCTAATACTGCGTGATGCTAACGCGTTGGATATCGATCAACAGGCCCGTCGAGAAGGCTTTCTCAGCCTTCATCGCAACGGCTTATTAAAAGTAATGCAGGGTGTTACCAGCCTTGAAGAGATCCACCGAGTGAGCAAGGAGTAAGCCATGGCCCAACCTACACGCCTGCGCCCAACTCGTGCCAATAAGCTTTCGCGCTGGAAATGGATCGGCAAAGGGCCTCAAGGCAGGCCGTTAAGTGGTGAAATGATAGGACGCAATAAGGCTGAAATAGCCGCAGCATTGCGCAAGCAAGACGTTGTGATCCGGCGCATCAGCAAGAAAAGTAACGTAGTTGGCAGTAGCCGCATTAACGCTAGTGACATCACGCTATTTGCCCGCCAGATGGCAACAATGATTCGAGCGGGCATTCCCTTACTGCAAGCGCTTCAAGTGGTCACTGAAAGCTTGAAGAAACCTGCCATGGTGGCCGTCATGCAACGGCTGATGAGTGATATTTCGTCAGGCTCTAGCTTTTCTGACGCCTTAGCCCATCATCCAAAATACTTTGATCGGCTGTTTGTTAACTTAATAAATGCAGGTGAACAATCTGGTGCGCTGGATCAAATGCTCGATCGTGTTGCCACCTACAAGGAAAAAGTGGCGTCGTTGAAAGCGCGTGTTAAAAAAGCGCTGTGGTATCCCTGCACCGTTTTGGCGATTGGCACTGCAGTGACCATGCTACTGTTAATCAAAGTTGTGCCCGAGTTCGAGGCTATGTTTCATAATTTTGGCGCGGAGCTACCGGCACTAACGCAGATGACAGTGAATTTGTCCGAGCTTGCTCAGCGCTACTGGCTCGCAGTGCTGGCCGTGATGGGTATCGCTGTGCTGCTACTCAAAATAAGTATTCAGCGTTCCCCAAGAGCTGCCTACCGCATGCATACAGTGCTGCTTCACTTACCCGTGATAGGCGATATTGCACACAAATCCGCCCTGGCGCGCTTTTCACGCACTTTAGCAACGACGTTCGCTTCTGGCATCCCCCTGGTCGAGGGTCTAGATATAAGCGCCGGAGCCACAGGTAATGAGGTGTATGAGCGTGCGGTGCTACAAACACGTCGGGATGTCGCCACCGGGCATCCGTTACATTTTTCTATGCGTATGACAAACTGCTTTCCACCTATTGCTATTCAAATGATAGGGGTCGGGGAAGAGGCTGGCTCATTAGACGCCATGCTTAATCGTATCGCCGATTATTATGAGGAAGACGTCGATAATAAAGTCGATGCGCTAACGTCGCTCATGGAACCCATTATCATTGTTATATTAGGTGCTGTGGTAGGTGGCGTTGTGGTCTCGATGTATTTACCTATCTTCGAGTTAGGTTCTGCTCTCTAAGGTTTCTATCATTTCAAAATGCTAAGGAGCGACATGTACCACCCTTCGCTTATCGTATGGCTACTGACTTTAATGGTTGGGCTGTGCCTGGGTAGTTTTCTCAACATCGTGATTACACGCCTGCCTGTGATGTTAATGCATCATTGGCGCAGCGAGGCTCGCGCAGCTCTTGAACTAGATGAAGAACAATCAACACGCTTTAACTTAGCAACACCTGGCTCTATGTGTCCACGCTGCGAAATCCCTATTGCTTGGCACGACAATCTGCCTATTATAGGCTGGGTAAAGCGTCGTGGGCACTGCGCAGAGTGTAAAATCGGCATTAGCTTACAATATCCCCTAGTGGAAATAGCCGGCGGCCTGCTAGCCCTAGCGGTGTTATCGCTTCACGGACTAAACGCACAATCAGCGTTTATTTATGCCGCCTGCCTGATGCTGCTGGCGCTCGCCGTGATCGACTTTCGCACTCAGCTGCTACCCGACGTAATCACCATCCCCTTGCTATGGGCAGGGTTGCTGTTCCAGCTTATCTTCCAACCGTTTATGCTATCGGATGCCGTCATTGGCGCAATGGCAGGTTACTTAATCCTGTGGAGTTTTTATTGGCTATTCAAACTGCTCACTGGTAAAGAAGGTATGGGCTTTGGCGACTTCAAGCTACTCGCAGCACTTGGCGCTTGGCTGGGATGGAGCTTTTTACCACTGTTGCTAATCCTTTCCGCAGGGCTTGGAGCTATGGTAGGGCTCATCGCACAAGCCTGTTTGCCACATTTGCGTGGGAAGCCACTACCCTTCGGCCCATTCCTAGCGCTCGCGGGCTGGGTAGCATTATTAGTCGGTGATGAGCTTATGTCGCTATATGTCAGTATGATTATTTAACACTTAGCCATTTAAAACTTAGCCATTTGACACTTCACTATATGAGGCACTAATGATTATCGGATTAACCGGGGGGATTGGATCAGGTAAGTCTACCGTTGCTCGTGCCTTTGAAACGTTTGGCGCCGCCTGGATTGATGCCGATGATGTTGCTAGAGACGTAGTTGCCGTCGGGGAGCCCGCGCTGATCGCGATTAAAAATCGCTTTGGTGCTCATATCATTTGCCAAGATGATGGCACGCTCAATCGCGCCGTTTTACGTGACATTGTATTTAAAGATCCAGAACAACGGCTGTGGCTAGAATCAGTCACGCACCCCAAAATACGCGAGCGTATTCTAGAGCACTTGAAGCGGCTTAAATCCCAGGGCGCGCCGTATGTTCTGCTAGTGTCGCCGCTACTGTTTGAATCGGGTCAAAGCGAGCTGGTCAGCCGCTGCATCGTTGTTGATGTGCCCCAAGCGCTGCAACTATCCAGGACGCTAATGCGAGATGGGGTGAGTGAAAGCCAGGTGCGTGCTATTCTCGCGGCCCAACTTACACGCGACCAACGGCTAGCAAAGGCAGATGATGTGATTGATAACAGTGGTGACCACGCGAGCATGAGAAAGCAAGTGGCACGACTTGATGCATCCTACCGGCAGCTACTTAACTGCTGATCCATCGCATTTGTTACCGCAAACGGAGTTTTTATGGCTAGCCCTGCAAATGATTCCCCACTCGAGGTTAACTGCCCACAGTGCGCCAAGCCCGTTCAGTGGCTACCAGAAAGTACGTATCGCCCTTTCTGCAGCAAACGCTGTCAGCTGTTAGATTTAGGCGCCTGGGCCGACGAATCACACCGTATATCAGGTGAATCGGCGATGGATGAAGCTGATATCGAAACACTGTTAGCGCAAGCGGATAAAGATGCGCCCCTTTCTTAGACAAAAACGTCAATCAAAGCGGCCTTAGCGAGCCACGTAACTAACCATGACTACCAATAAACCAGGATCAGCGTCACCCGCCGCCTATCAACTGCTGCTCAAACTAGAGCAGCAGTTTGACTATTTACTCGCCACCATAGATACCGCTGCCTCGCTATACGAGCAACAATCACCGGCGACTTGGGTCTTTCATCAAACGACGCCTTCGCATCACTGGCTGCGGGAAGCACTGTTCGATATGTGGCATGGGCAGGATCAAGATGGTCGTGAAACACGCAATTACATTTCTATAGTGGCAGCGAACGATGAACTGCTTGCCGCGATAGGCGCTATCAATCAAGCTAAAAAAATATTTAGCGAACTGCTACAGCGCACGAAAGAAGCTCACCCACAGTCTCTCAGCGATGCTAAAAACCGCCTACCTAAGCGCCACCCGCATGTTGATGCGGTGCTTCAACGCAACGGGCTAGCACGCTTGCATCTTAAGCAAAGTTGGCGGCAGCTACCTATCGCACAGGCACCTGTTTCACGCGTTCGTTTTGCGTGGTATAGCAGCGGCCGTTCCATTAAGCGACTAACGGTACAAGAAGCAGAACATAAGCTATTACAGCTAGATACCGATGCCTCTCATATCCGCATCCAATTGCGTCAACTAGCGGGCATCCCAAGCAGTGAGATCCTTGCTCAGGTACAAACACAGGCACCGCTGATGCGTGCAAACTTATTTTTTACCGAACCGCTTGCAGACGGACATTCAAGACAAGCATTAAATGCCGCTATGCCCATATTTGTACCCGATAACAATCAGCGGCTGCCACACATTAATCTACCTGCGCTACACCCCCCCACAACCCGTACTCGCGCTCGACGTCGTGATGAGAAAATAGAACAGGAAATATTTCTACCGAGCATACGCGTTTATCGCTACAGGTAGCGCAGGGTAACTCCCCACGCTTTACTTAAGACTGCTCACCGCTAGGCACCGTGTCTCGTTGCCATAATCCATGGGAAAGTAGCGTCTCAGACAGTTCTGCTAAATCATAATGCGTAAAATCATATTCGCTTAACAATGCTTCAAAGCGCTGCTGAAAAATACGCCCCTGCTCATGCTGTTGCTCTTCCTGCTTCGCGTCCAAATCATCTTGTTCAAGCGTTGCAAGCGATCGTACCGGTGGCCCTGTAGGAATATCGAAATCACTATCGGGGTCATCTAACTGGCGCAATGCTTGCGCAAAAGCATCGTCTAACTCACGAAATTTACGCAGCTTATCGCGCTCATCTAACTGCTTTTGAACCTTTTGATATTTCATCGATGTTTCATTTACACCTTGCTTGAAATGATTGATATGACTACCAACGCAGCATTTTCTTTAAAGCAGATATCAAACACATGAAACGATTAGGCAATATTTAATTACCATCTACTTGCCTGGATGACGATATGATCGCCATATTTTCCAAAGCGATAAGAACGACCACTAGCAAAGTACTTTACAGAAAAGATAAATACAGCTATCGCATACCGCCATATTGCTGTCATTTACCTCATTAATATAGCGTAAATGAGTTACGCCGTAGGGACAAAGACCATGCTTATTTTGCATAGTTCAAGCGGTGTCAAAAACAGTTCAGACCCAGTCACTACTCACAACGGCTGTATGCCTTACCGCGCCATAGATCACTCGTCGCACACAGTAAGAAAGCCTTCGCCCCCTCCCCCAAAAAAGCCTTCACGGGAGAACATTCTACATAGAGGCTGACAAACAGCTATTGAGGCACAGCTGGCACTGAGCTATACATGCTGGATGCAAACAGTTAACGCGCGATTAGAATAACTCTTACGAGGTTGAAGCATAAACATGTATGTTGCCAATAAAAAACCGGCATTTCTATAAAGAAATGCCGGTGACTAAATAGCTTAGTCTTCCATGCGTACCAGCCAAGATTCAACGGCTTCATCGCCATGCTCATCTTTCCAGCTACGCAGGCCTTTGTGATTGCCGCCACGCGTTTCGATCACTTCGCCCGTCTTAGGATTTTTATAAATTTTAAGACGACGCTTACGACGCGCATTGCCACTTGCGGTGACTTTAGCACCACCACGTTGCTCAGCAGCAGGATCTAACAATGCAATAACGTCACTCGGGCGCTTTCCAAATTCTGTCATCAGAGCTTCAAGTTTAGCCTTGAACTCTAATTCGCTTTTTAGCCGCTGATCGCCCTCTAGACGCTGAAGGTCTTCCTGCAGCTGTTTTAGCTGTTGTTCTTTTTGAATATATTCGTTAAGTAATGACATCGGGGTTCCTTTAGTATCATATCCAACTGAACAGGGTCCAACTGGCTTAGGTGCAGACTTTACAACACTGGCACCCACTAGTTCAGAATGCTAGGACATTATTCCTGTAAAATAGCTAACTGACAACAGTCTAGTTGATTTTTACTCAATTACTATTCGTTTTTAAAACTTATAGCATTTTAATCAGCTTGAGCCCTAACCAGTTTCAATCAATATGAAAGCCCGACAATTCATATATTACAAACAAAAGCGCCGCCCATAAGGGCGGCGCTTTTACAAACCAATAACTAATATACTATTAGTCTTGGCCCATTTGCTGCTTGATTAGATCACCGATAGTGGTCGGACCACCTGCAGTTTCCGGCTCTTGATCACGCAGTTTTTTAAGGTTCTGACGCGTATCGTCTTGGTCCTTCGCTTTAACCGACAGATTAATCTGACGGCTCTTACGATCAACGCTAACAATACGTGCTTCGACGCTGTCACCTTCATTCAATACATTACGCGCATCTTCAACGCGATCAGCACTGATTTCAGAAGCCTTCAGCACAGCAATAACGTCAGTCGCCAGCTCAACCTGAGCTTCTTTAGCATCAACTTCAATGACGCGACCGGTTACGATGCTGCCCTTATCGTTAACTGACAGATACTCAGCAACGGGGTCTGAATCCATCTGCTTGATACCCAGCGAGATACGCTCACGCTCTGGATCAATAGACAAAATAACGGCTTCAGCTTCGTCGCCTTTCTTAAAGCTGCGTACGGCTTCTTCGCCAGTATCAGTCCAAGAAATATCAGACAGGTGAACTAGACCGTCGATACCACCTTCAAGGCCGATGAAGATACCGAAGTCAGTGATTGACTTGATGGTACCTGAAACACGGTCGCCCTTGTTGTAATCAGTGTTGAAAGTTTCCCATGGGTTAGCAGTACACTGCTTGATACCCAGAGAAATACGACGACGCTCTTCGTCGATATCCAACACCATGACGTCAACATCATCGCCCACTTGAACGACTTTAGACGGATGGATGTTTTTGTTAGTCCAGTCCATTTCAGAAACGTGAACTAAACCTTCAACGCCTTCTTCCAGTTCAGCAAAGCAGCCGTAGTCAGTCAGATTAGTGACGACCGCGTGCACTTTCATGCTTTCCGGATAACGCTCTTTGATATTGACCCACGGATCTTCGCCCAACTGCTTCAGACCCAGTGAAACGCGATTACGCTCACGGTCAAACTTCAGAACTTTGACGTTAATCTCGTCACCAACAGCAACGATCTCAGACGGGTGCTTAATACGCTTCCACGCCATGTCAGTAATGTGCAGCAGGCCGTCAACACCACCTAGGTCTACGAAAGCGCCGTAGTCTGTCAGGTTTTTAACGATACCTTTAATCTGCTGACCTTCTTGCAGAGTGGCCAGAAGCGCTTCGCGCTCAGCACTGTTCTCTGCTTCCAGAACCGCACGACGAGATACAACAACGTTGTTACGTTTCGGATCGAGCTTGATGACTTTAAAGTCTAGCTCTTTATTTTCCAGGTGCGCAGTATCGCGAACTGGACGAACGTCAACCAACGAACCCGGCAAGAAGGCACGGATAGAGTCAACTTCGACCGTAAAGCCGCCTTTAACCTTACCGTTAATAACGCCCTTGATGATTTCGTCTTTCTCGAAGGCTGCTTCCAGAATCTTCCAAGCTTCTGCACGCTTGGCTTTTTCACGGGACAGACGCGTTTCACCGAAACCATCTTCAACGGCTTCAAGTGCAACATGTACGTCGTCACCGATAGCGATGTTCAGATTACCGTGTTCATCGCGGAACTGTGATGCAGGGATCTGACCTTCAGATTTCAGACCAGCGTTGACAGTAACCCAGTCACCGTCAATGTCGACAACTTGAGCGGCGACAATAGCGCCTGGCTCCATGTTGATGTCGTTAAGAGACTGTTCAAACAGCTCAGCAAAGCTTTCGCTCATGGTGTTCCTACGTAATTACGTTGTTGAGGCATAAATGCCTTCTCCGCACCACCAGCAAGTGCGGGCCTAATGTCACTCAGCCTTCGGGGGTGTTAACGCTGGTTAGACCTGACCGGGCTCACCGATGTGAGTTTAGTGCCCTGCCACGTCGTGACACCTATCCAAAAGCGCCGCAAGGGAGAATCACACGCCGCTTACAAGCCCACGTTGGGCTAGCAGTTCGGTCAGTCGATCAACCACTTCCGGTATGCTCAGACGCGTGGTATCAAGCGTTATGGCATCATCTGCCGGCTTGAGAGGTGCCACGCTGCGCTGCATATCACGTGCATCGCGTGCCTGAATCTCCTTTAAAAGACTCGGAAGACTAGCATCCACCCCGGCTTCCTGCAACTGCAGATAGCGCCGGCGAGCGCGTTCGTCGGCGCTCGCCGTTAAAAAAATCTTCAGCGGGGCATCAGGAAAGACCACCGTTCCCATATCGCGACCGTCCGCCACAAGCCCCGGCGCTTGACAAAAATCACGCTGGCGTTGCAAGAGAGCTTGGCGCACTAATGGCAAAGCGGCCACCCGCGAAGCACGCTCACCGGCGTCTTCGGTGCGAATGACTTGGCCGACATCATCACCTTCAAGCATTGTTCGCGGCCGGCCATCCTCAATCGGGAACGCAACATCCAACTGCTCAGCTAAACGCGCTAAAGCAATTTCATCGTCTGCGGCCACATCATGATTAATGGCCGCCTGCGCCGTTAACCGATAAAGCGCACCGCTATCTAGCAGATGCCAGCCCAACCTCTCTGCTACTAAACAGCTGATAGTGCCTTTACCGGCACCGCCGGGGCCATCAATCGTCAGAACGGGGACACGGTCATTCATGCGCGCCCTCCACGCTGATGCCCATGCCTATACGCGTGGCTAACTCAACAAAATCCGGGAAAGAGGTGGCCACGTTGGCACAGTCTTCAATGACAATGTCATCACCAGCGCGCAGCGAAGCGATCGCAAAGGCCATAGCAATACGATGGTCACCCAGGCTATCAATGCGCCCACCGCCATAGCTGGCGACCTGCGCATTACCATTACCGGTAATATCGATGCCGTCTTCTACCACGGTGTGCTGAACGCCTAGAGTAGCAAGGCCATCCGCCATTGCCTGAATACGATCTGATTCTTTCACGCGCAGCTCTTCTGCCCCTCTAAGCCGCGTTATGCCCTCTGCATTTGCAGCGGCAATAAACAGCGCAGGAAATTCGTCAATCGCCAGCGGCACTTGATCAACGGGGATATCGATTCCCTTTAGCGGTGCGTAGCGAATGCGTATATCCGCCACCGGCTCGCCGCCCACTTCGCGCTCATTCTCTAGCAGCAAATTAGCGCCCATCAAGGTAAGGATATTAATCACACCTATGCGCGTTGGGTTAATGCCCACGTGCTTAAGGGTAATATCAGCCTCTGGGGTAATCGCCGCCGCGACTAAGAAAAACGTCGCTGAAGAAATATCCGATGGCACGTCGATAGGAGCTGCGGACAGCTTGCCGCCGCCCTGAAGCCAGCACGTATCGCCATCACGAGAAACCGCATAGCCGAAACCGTTAAGCATGCGCTCAGTGTGATCACGCGTGGGGGCAGGCTCACGCACTCGCGTTTCGCCCTGTGCGTACAATCCGGCTAACAATAGGCAAGACTTCACCTGCGCACTGGCCATAGGCATATCGTAATGAATGCCTTTCAGCGCAGCGGCACCGCGAATTTTGAGCGGCGGACGTCCGCCCTCAGCGGTATCGATCGTCGCTCCCATGAGGCGCAGCGGATCGGCTACGCGCCCCATCGGCCGCTTAGTTAGCGATTCATCGCCGGTTAGCTCACTGTCGAATGCCTGACCGGCCAGCAGGCCAGAAAAAAGTCGCATAGCGGTGCCGGAATTTCCCACGTAGAGCGGCCCAGCAGGCGCCTTTAGACCGTGCAGGCCTACGCCATGAATAGTAACTCTCCCCTGCTGCGGCCCCTCAATCGCCACGCCCATTTCACGAAATGCCTGCAGCGTCGCTAAGCTGTCTTCGCCCTCTAAAAAGCCTTTAACTTCAGTCACACCTTCCGCCAGCGCACCCAGCATTATAGAGCGATGAGACATAGACTTATCGCCCGGCACGCGCAAATGCCCTTTTGCTTGGCCGCCTGGCCGCACACGGTAGGTCACCTTACCTTGTGGTTGCATATGATATTCCGCCTGATAGCTGGTTTTATTCAATAAAGAGTCGAAATAGTGCCGGGCATGGCTGGCGCGATCAAAGGTGGCAATCAGCGCATCGCTATCACCGGACTCTACCGCATGACGAAGGCGCCCAAGCCCTGCTTCAAAATCATCTAGCGATGCCAATACCGCGTGTTTATTGGCGATAAAAATATCTCGCCACATGACCGGATCGCTACCCGCAATCCGCGTAAAATCACGAAAACCACCCGCCGCATAGCGAAAAATATCGAGTCGCTCATCCTGACGAGCAAGCGTATCAACTAGCGAAAATGCCAATAAATGCGGCAAGTGGCTGGTCCGTGCCAATACCTGGTCATGGCGCTCAACGTCCATCTCCAACACCTCGGCACCGCAGTCTTGCCATAGCCTGCGGACTCGATTCAAAGCATCGCGGTCAACGTCAGGCTCTGGTGTCAGAATTACTTTATGATCCACATATAATTGTGGGTTTGCGGCTGCTACACCGCTTTTTTCTGAACCTGCAATCGGGTGGCCTAACACCAAGTTAGTCGGCACTCTGCCAAACACACGCAGCGCGCAGGCTCGAATGGTTGCCTTAGTACTGCCGACATCCGTCATAACGACATTCGGGGCAGCCCTTGGCAGCGCATCGGCTAGGTTAGCCATAACGCTTTCCATGGCCAGCACCGGCACTGCCAGCACGATCATAGAGGCCCCTTCCACCTGTTCAGCAAGACAAGTGCCACCTGAATCGATCAAGCCCATTTCAATACCGCGAGCGATCTCATGCTCATCAGGATCGCAGGCAACTATCTGCCCCTGAAAACCCGCCACGCGAAGCGCGGATGCCAATGAACCGCCAATTAACCCTAAGCCAACAATTAACAACCGCGACTCATGAGATGCAGACTGACAGAGATGTTCCGATGCCATCAATGTCACAGCACGCCTATGGGATAAGAACCTAGCACCCGCAAGTCAGCCGCACGCAGCCGTACTTCTTCAAGCACCGCGGCAACGCGTGGCTCATCACGATGGCCTTTAAAATCAATGAAAAAGACGTAATTCCAAACACCAGTACGCGAAGGACGCGTTTCAAGGCGGGTTAAGTCAATTTGATGGCGATGGAACGGCTCTAGCAGCGCGTGCAACGTACCCGGCTGGTTGCGCATAGCAACCACAATGGAGGTTTTGTCCTCGCCAGCCATCGGCACATCCTGATTACCAATAATCAAAAACCGCGTGGAGTTATCAGGGCGGTCTTCAATCTTCTCGGCGATATGCTCTAGGCCATAAAGTTTAGCCGCCATATCGCCAGCAATCGCCGCGCTGTGCCACTCAGTTTTCACCAGCTTTGCCGCTTCAGCATTAGAAGACACCGGCACACGCTCAGCATGAGGATAGTGGGCATCCAGCCATTTACGGCACTGGCCGAATGACTGGGGGTGTGAATAGATGCGCGAGACTTTGTCACGGCGGGTCGTTTCACTGACCAGCAGGTGATGATGAATACGCAGCACCACCTCACCACAAATTTTGATCGAGGAGTCCATAAAAGTATCAAGGGTGTGGTTGACCACCCCTTCAGTGGAATTCTCCACGGGCACAACGCCATAATGAACGGCGCCCGCCTCTACCTCGCGAAACACCTCATCGATAGCCGCCATTGGCAGACTAACGGCGCTTTCACCAAAGTGCTTAAGTGCCGCCTGCTGTGTAAACGTACCCTCAGGACCTAAATACGCCACTTTAACCGGCTGCTCTAATGCCAAGCAGGCCGACATAATTTCGCGAAACAGACGCGCCATTTCTTCGGAATCGAGCGGCCCTTTGTTCAAAGCCATAATGCGGCGCAGCACCTGAGCCTCTCGCTCAGGGCGATAAAACACCGCGTCCTTGTCTTCAGCCAGCTTAACGTTGGCTACCTGCTGAGCGCAGCTAGCGCGCTCGCTGATCAGCGTTAGAATCTCGCTATCAAGCTGATCGATACGCTGGCGAAACTCGTCTAAGTTGATCGACGAATTGGACATGGTGATTTAGCCCCTTGTTTGTTCGAAATCAGCCATAAATGCAATTAATGCATCTACTGCAGACTCAGGCACCGCGTTATACAGGCTGGCACGCATACCACCGACGCTACGGTGGCCTTTTAAATTCAGCAAACCTGCGGTGTCGGCTTGTTGTAAGAACGCCTTATCCAGCGCTGCATCGGCCAATACAAAAGGCACATTCATCCGCGAGCGATTGGCCTTAGCAATGGGATTGCCATAAAAATCGCTGGCGTCAATCGCAGCATATAGCTTGTCGGCTTTACGCTGGTTCATAGCATCCATAGCGGCCAAACCGCCAACATCATCTTTAAGCCACTGAAAAACTAAACCGGCCAAGTACCATGCGTAGGTCGGCGGGGTATTCACCATCGACCCTGCTTCAGCCAGCATTTTATAGTCAAACAGAGAGGGAATATTCGCCTGAGCTTGGCCTAGTAGATCGTCACGAACGACCGCGAGCGTTAATCCGGCAGGACCAATATTTTTCTGTGCCCCGGCGTAGATAACGCCAAACTCGCTAACGTCGATGGGCCCCGAGAGAATATTCGATGACATATCGCAGACCAACGGCACATGACGGCCATCAGCCCGCTGTGTGTCAGGCGTATAGTCAAACTCCAGGCCACCAATTGTTTCGTTAGAGGTGTAATGCAGATAGCCTACGTCGTCACTCAGCTTGATGCTATCGCGTGCGGGCACCGCCGTATGTCCATTGAGCTCACTGCTGGCCGACACATGGCAGTCGAAACCAAGGCGCTTAGCCTCAGAGAGTGCTTTTTTGCCCCAGATACCCGTCTGAATAAAGTTGGCGCTACCGCCCTGGCCCAACAAGTTCATCGGCAGCATGGCAAACTGCATGCTAGCGCCACCTTGCAAAAACAGTACTTTATAGTTCTCAGGCACATTCAGCAGCTGACGAAAATCGGCCTCAGCACGCTCTGCAATGGCAATAAACTCATCGCTGCGGTGGCTCATTTCCATAACAGAAAGGCCACGACCTTGGTAATCCAGCAGCTCTTCACGCGCCCGTTCAAGCACGGCTACTGGCAGGGCCGCGGGCCCTGCGCAGAAATTATAATGACGTGTCATCAGTCCCCGTTTCCTGTGCATCATCGGATGATTCGCCTGCCTCGGCACGCTCAAGGCTGTTTTGTTCAAGACCGCCCTCGACAAGAGCACCAAGCTCATCAGCTTCTTCCGACTCACCGATTTCTTCCGGCTCATCAACGCGGACTGTCTTGACCAGCTTCTCTTCTTTACCCAAGCGAATCAGCATCACGCCCTGGGTATTACGCGACGTGGTAGAAACTTCTTCTACGCGGGTACGCACTAGCGTTCCACGGTCTGTGATCAGCATCATTTCATCGCTGTCATAAACCTGCATCGCCGCCACTAGTGCTCCATTACGCTCGCTGGTTTGCATGGCGATAACACCCTGACCACCGCGGCCACGCAGCGGAAACTCTTCAAGGCGCGTACGCTTGCCGTAGCCATTTTCACTGGCGGTCATGATATAGATCTGACCGTCGGCGGTTTCGGCCGCAGCGCTCTCAACTGAAGCGTCTTGCGTTTCGCCTTCGGCATCTGCTTCAGCATCAATCTGCTGACTCTTCGGAATAATCAGGCTGATGACTTCCGCATCACCCGCCAAGCGCATGCCGCGTACACCACGTGCGGTACGACCCATAGCGCGGGCATTGCCCTCTTCAAAGCGAATAGCCTTGCCATTAGACGACAACAGCATGGCATGATCATCACCCGTGGTAATTGCCGCACCGACAAGGCGATCACCTTCTTCCAGATCAATCGCAATAAGACCGACGCTGCGCGGACGTGAGAACTGTTCAAGGCTCGTGCGCTTCACGGTGCCTTTGGCCGTCGCGAAGAAAATATAGTGCTCGGGATCGTAGTCACGCACCGGCAGAATAGCGTTTACCGCCTCGCCTTCTTCTAGCGGCAGCATGTTCACCAGCGGTTTACCGCGTGAACCACGGCTAGCATTCGGCATTTCGTACACTTTCAGCCAATACACTTTGCCGCGGTTAGAGAACAGCAGCACGGTATCGTGCGTCGATGCCACCAGCAGGTGCTCGATGACATCTTCATCTTTCATCGCCGTTGCGGACTTACCGCGACCACCACGACGCTGCGCCTGATAATCAGACAGCGGCTGCGTCTTGGCATAGCCAGAGCGCGACACGGTGACAACCATGTCCTCTTCGGCAATCAAATCTTCAATCGAAAGATCTAGATGACTGGCCTGAATTTCAGTCCGACGGTCGTCAGCAAACTGATCACGTACGGCGTGCAGCTCTTCACGAATAACTTCCATCAAGCGATCTGCCGAGGCCAAAATCTCGGTCAGCTCAGCAATTTTCGACAGAATAGACAGGTACTCATCAAGGAGTTTCTCTGTCTCAAGACCCGTCAAACGATGCAGGCGCAGCTCAAGGATGGCCTGGGCCTGGGCAGGCGACAGACGATACGACGTGGCTGCCGTGTTTAAGCCGAACCCTTCGTCTAGCTCTTCTGGCTTGCATGACGTAGCGCCCGCCCGCTCAAGCATCGCGGTTACCTGGCCAGGCGGCCAGGTTTTAGCCAGCAGCTTTTCACGCGCTTCTGCAGCGTTGGTCGAGGCCTTAATCAGCTCAATTACTTCATCAATATTAGAGATAGCGACAGCCAAACCTTCAAGCAGATGGCCACGCTCACGCGCTTTTTTCAATTCATAAAGCGTACGCCGAGTCACCACTTCGCGGCGGTGGCGAATAAAGGCTTCAAGCATCTCTTTGAGATTCAGCGTGCGCGGCTGGCCGTTTTCAAGCGCCACCATGTTAATCCCGAACACGTTTTGTAACTGCGTCTGGGCGAACAGGTTATTGACCACTACTTCGCCGGACTCGCCGCGCTTGATTTCAATCACCACGCGCAGGCCGTCTTTATCCGATTCATCGCGCAGCTCAGCGATGCCTTCAATTTTTTTCTCTTTCACCAGCTCGGCGATTTTTTCAATCAACCGCGCCTTGTTCACCTGATACGGCAACTCGGTGATGATAATGTGGTCGCGACCGGTTTTATCGTGATGCTCAATCGTATGGCAGGCGCGCACGTAAATGCGCCCGCGGCCAGTACGGTACGCAGACAAAATGCCCGCACGGCCATTGATAATCGCGCCGGTGGGGAAATCAGGACCAGGGATGTACTCCATCAGGTCATCCACCGACAGCGTGTAGTCATCAATGAGCGCCAAACAGCCGGCGATCACTTCACGCATGTTATGCGGTGGAATATTGGTCGCCATGCCTACAGCGATACCAGACGAGCCGTTGATCAGCAGATTAGGTACTTTGGTGGGCAGCACGGCGGGGATACGCTCGGTGCCATCGTAGTTATCTACCCAATCAACGGTATCTTTTTCAAGATCAGCCAGTAGTTCATGGGCAAGGCGCGACATACGCACTTCGGTATAACGCATTGCAGCCGCGTTATCCCCATCAATAGAACCGAAGTTACCCTGACCGTCGACCAGCACATGACGCATTGAAAAGTGCTGAGCCATACGAACGATGGTGTCATAAACCGCGCTATCACCGTGCGGGTGGTATTTACCGATAACATCGCCAACGACACGCGCCGACTTCTTATACGGTTTATTCCACTCATTACCTAGCTCATGCATGGCAAACAGCACACGCCGGTGAACCGGTTTCAGGCCGTCACGTACGTCGGGTAACGCGCGACCGATAATGACACTCATCGCATAGTCGAGATACGACTGTTTGAGCTCGTCTTCAATATTGACGGGCAAGATTTCTCTGGCGATGTCACCCATGAAAGTCAGATCCTTGGCACTGCGAGAGTTGAAAGCGCTTAAAAATACCGCCCATGAAGGCGCAGCATCTGGGCGCGCAAATATTCCCCATCATACCACCGCAAAAGCACCAAGGGCAGCCAGAGAGCCCAGCAAAGCCTTTTAGAGGCTAAATGCCTCTTTTGTGATCGTTAATGCGCTCAGCGTTTCACGCACATCACCCTCAATAGCGGCGGCCTTATTAGCCTTTAGCTCCAATAGCACAAACGTTAAATCTGCTTGGGCGATCAGCGTACCGTCCTTACGGATAATACGGTGGTGGCATAGCCCACTACGCTCCCCAACGTGGACAATACCGGTAAGAATTTCCAAGTCATCACCATGGCGTGCCGCGGCGAGATAATCAATATTCAAATTGACGACAACAAACGCCCTCCCTGCCTTATGAAGCGTTTGAATCATTTCGGGATATTGATCAAAAAAATCCCAGCGCCCCTCCTCCATAAACTCTAGGTAGCGGGCGTTGTTAACATGGCCATAGCCATCCAGATGATATCCCCGCACGCGCAGCTGAACTCGCGACAACGATGCTGTCATAGCCATTTCTCTCTCTTTAGCTGTTCAAAAACTAGCTGTTAAGAAAGCTAGCTATGCAAAAAGTCAATCAAACACAAGTTTGAAACAGATACAACAATGTGGATTGCCGGTAGCGTACTGGTAGGAATGCCACTCTTTCGCCATAATGTGCCACCTTTTGAACAGGATTGGCCTCATGTGGTTTAAGCACTTGCATATATACCGCCTGCACGACGCGCCTGAATTGAGCATCGATGCGCTCGCTAGCGCTTTAGATGAGCATTCCGCCAAACCACTGGGCAACGCCGATGCGCGCCGACTTGGCTGGACAGCGCCAGCAGGACGCCTGGGTAGCGGGCAGCTTGTACATGAAATCCAAGGGCATCGCCTGCTTTCAGCTCTGCGCCAAGAGCGCCTACTGCCTGCATCTGTCGTAAAAGAAGAAGTTGACGAGTTGGTAGCAGACATCGAGGCCAGTGAAGGCCGCAAAGTGACTCGCAAAGAAAAGACCGCCTTCAAAGAGCAAGTAACCGAAGACCTGCTGCCCCGCGCGTTTGTTCGTAGCCAGAAAATTGATCTCTGGTGGGATACCCGCGGCCAGCTGATTGGCATCAATGCCAGCTCGCGCACCCGCGCCGAGGATATCCTGGATTTACTGCGTGAAACGCTAGGCAGTTTGAAGGTCACGCCGCTCAGTTCGCAAACGCTCCCTATCCGTGCGATGACGACGTGGCTAGGCGACGCTGCCAGCCGCCCTGCCGACCTGCAGCTAGGCGATCAGGTAGAGCTCAAAGCAAAAGGCGATGATGGCGTGCTACGGGCCCGGCAAGTCGATCTTGATAGCGATGAAATTCAGCAACTGCTTGAAAGCGGCCGCCAAGCTAGCAAGCTCGCCATTAGCCTGGAAGGACGCTTAAGCTTTGTGCTGCATGACGATCTTGCGTTGAAATCATTGCGGTTTGGCGATGCACTCATTGAAGAAGCCGACCATGCTGACGACGGCGATGACGCCCTTGCTCGCCTGGAAACGGACTTTATTTTAATGGCGCAAGCATTGTCTGAAGACATTCCTCGCTTAATAGAATGGTTAGGCGGCGAGACGCAGCGGGAACCTGCGGCTCAGTAATGGGCTCTCAGTTCTCCATAGGGATTCAGTTCTCCGCAGGGATAGCGCATTCCTTCGCCTCGATACTATTCGTCGACACTTTTTATTTATCAGCCAACGGTTCGCATGACTCAATACAATAACGCTACCAACGTCTCTACCACGGCAGATCCATGGGCCGATATTCGGCCCTTTATGGATAATGAAGTGGCCGATGTGCTTGCCAGGCTCTCCCGCGATAACGAGCTGCTGGATGCGCTGACGCGTTTTCGGCTGCCTCGCCTAGCGCGCTGGGCCCCTTCGATTGCACGTACGCTTGCTAGCCGTGCAGTGCGCCGTGAAGTCAAAGATGTATCGAGCGTTTATGAGTTTCAAATGCGCATTGCGCATTATATGGAACGCATGATTCGCACCACGACGGATGCGTTTGAAGTCACCGGGCTTGACAAACTCGATCCTAACGGCGCTTACCTCTTTATTGGTAATCACCGCGATATCTCCCTGGACCCTGCTTTCGTTAACTACGCGCTGTACCAGGCCAATCGCGACACGGTGCGTATTGCGATTGGCGACAATTTGCTTAAAAAGCCCTATGTCACCGATCTGATGCGGCTCAACAAAAGCTTCATTGTTCCGCGCAGCGCGCGGGGCAAGCGAGCAATGCTGGCGGCCTATCAGCAGCTTTCAGCCTATATTCGTCACACCATTACCGAAGACCAGCACTCCATTTGGATGGCTCAGCGTGAAGGCCGCGCCAAGAACGGCATCGACCACACCGAGCCGGCCATAATCAAAATGCTCATCATGGCCAAGCGCCTTTCAGAACGCGATATGGTCTTTGGTGAAGCCATCGCCGAGCTAAAATTGGTACCCGTATCGATTAGCTATGAGTATGATCCTTGCGATGTGCAAAAGGCCCAAGAGCTGCATGATGTGGACACTCAGGGCAGCTACGCTAAGGGTGAATTTGAAGATATTCGCTCTATTGTGGCCGGCATCACAGGCTCTAAAGGGCGCGTAAGGCTGCATTTTGGCAGCCCGGTTGGCTCGGACATGGCAACGCCTGATGAAGTAGCCGCCGAAATTGATCGCCAAGTTATCGGCGGATATCGACTTTTTCCAAGCCATTACCTAGCCTTAGAAGCACTTGGTGAAGCGCCTGAGCTAGTGGCACGCAAGGCCATAACTCGACAAGATAGGGAACGTTTTAATGCTCGACTAGCCGAGGTTCCGGCGCCGCTGCGCCCTTACTGGCTTGCTCAGTATGCAAACCCTGTTAAGCATAAAGCGGGCCGTTTGACGCTTTAAGGTAAGGCCGCTTATAGCAGACAAGTCATGCCCGTTAGCTGAAAAAATGCTATGGTCAGAATATTGATTGGTCTCGCTTGGTGTTAATGCTGATCGCGATCTTAAGGAGACACCCATGTCCGGTTCAGAAATTCAGAAAACACGTGTCATCAACGAGCTACGTGGTTTCATTCGCAAGTTGCTGGAAGACCCAAAAATTCTCGAGCAATCATTGGCCATTGCGCGCCAGCAGCTAACCGAGGGCAACAGCCCTGCGGCGATGGTGCGTATCGCCAACGAAATCTCTGACACCACCAGCGTGCATATTCCAGAAGATCCCGCTGAGCACTCTGACGCCGACAAACTCTTTTTAGAGCTACTGCGCGAAGTGGTCCAAGAAGAGCAGGCGCTGTATTAAGCGCTACTCACGGTAGCGCCATCGGCGAAGTGTTTAGCGACTTCGCCGCCTTGTTTGTTCCCGCCTCATCCGCACTCTTATTCACTCGGAACTAATCTTCACCATGTCTAACACCGCCACGCGCAATATTTTGGTGACTAGCGCGCTCCCTTATGCCAATGGAGCCATTCACCTCGGTCACTTACTTGAGTATATCCAGACTGATATCTGGGTACGTTTCCAGAAAAGCCGTGGCCAACAGTGCTACTACGTGTGTGCAGATGATGCTCATGGCACCGCTATTATGCTACGTGCTGAGCAGGAAGGCATTTCGCCTGAAGCGCTGATCGAGCGCGTTTCACAGGATCATCAAACGGACTTCGCGCGCTTTGGGGTTGGGTTCGACAACTATCATTCCACACACTCCTCTGAAAACCGTCACTTCAGCGAAATGATTTATAAGCGCCTGCGCGATAAAGGCCATATTGCTACGCGCGATATAGAGCAGATGTTTGACCCGCAAAAAGGACTGTTTCTCGCCGACCGCTTTATCAAAGGCACCTGCCCTAAATGCGCTTCTGACGACCAGTACGGCGACAATTGTGAGAAGTGTGGCGCAACGTACACTCCCGCGGACTTGATTAACCCGGTCTCGGCTATTTCCGGCGCAACGCCCGAAGTACGCACCTCGACACACTATTTCTTTAAGCTGCCCGACTTTGCGGATTTCTTACAGCGCTGGATTGATGATGGCCACGTGCAGCCGCAAATTCGCAATAAGCTCATGGAATGGTTTGAGTCTGGCTTTAACGAGTGGGATATTTCCCGCGACGCTCCCTATTTCGGTTTTGAGATTCCCGACGCGCCGGGCAAATACTTCTATGTGTGGCTAGATGCGCCGATTGGCTACCTGGCGAGCTTTAAGAATCTGTGCGACCGAGAAGGCATTGATTTCGACAGCTACTGGAAGAAAGGCTCTGAGGCCGAGGTCTATCATTTTATCGGCAAAGATATTGTCTACTTTCACGCTCTATTCTGGCCGGCCATGCTGCATGGTGCAGACCTGCGCACGCCCACTGCCGTCAACTGCCACGGTTTCCTAACCGTTGATGGTGCCAAGATGTCAAAATCTCGCGGCACCTTTATCAAGGCAGCCACTTACGCGGATCATCTAAACCCTGAATACCTACGCTATTACTTTGCTGCCAAGCTGACGTCCAAAGTGGATGACCTAGATTTAAACTTGGATGATTTTGCCGCACGGGTAAATTCAGACCTAGTTGGCAAGGTGGTCAATATCGCCAGTCGCTGCGCCGGTTTTGTGAAAAAGCTCGGCGGCGGGCAGCTAGCGGAGCACTGCGCCGAACCTCAAATGGTCGCCCGTTTTATTGCGGCCGGTGACGAGATCGCCCAAGACTTTGAAGCGCGTGAATTTAGCCGGGCCATGCGCCACATTATGGAATTGGCGGATGAAGCGAACACTTATATCGCTGAAAAAGAGCCCTGGGCACTGGCTAAGCAAGAGGGTCGCGAAGCCGACGTGCTTGAGATTTGCTCGGTAGGCATTAACCTGTTCCGCCAGCTAATGGTTTACCTTGCCCCGGTCATCCCAGCTATGGCTGAACAAGCGCGCGCGTTCCTTAACGTTGACTCGTTAGACTGGCACAGCCGTCAACGCATACTGACCAGCCATTCGATCAATAAGTTTAAACCCCTAATGACCCGCGTTGAGCGCGACAAAATCGATGCGATGATTGAAGCGTCGAAGGAAGATCTTGTGGAAGAGCAAAAACTCAAAGAAGCGCCGAAAGGTCCGTTGGCAAAAGACCCAATCGCTGCCGAAATTGACTTTGAAACCTTTGCCAAGGTTGACCTGCGCATCGCGCGCATCGTTAAAGCTCAGTATGTCGAAGGCGCTGATAAACTGCTGCAGCTGACGCTCGACTTAGGCGGCGAAACGCGCAACGTGTTCTCCGGCATTCGCTCAGCCTATGCACCAGAAGCACTTGAAGGGCGCTTAACGGTAATGGTAGCTAACCTAGCCCCGCGCAAAATGCGCTTTGGCCTATCAGAAGGCATGGTGCTCGCCAGTGCTAATGAAGAAGGCATTTATTTACTAACGCCTGACAACGGAGCCGAACCAGGCCAGCGCGTCACGTAACGTATATAAAACACGCTATGTTAAAGGCAGAGACAGTGCGCTCTGCCCTTTTACGTTTTTAAACATTCATACTGCCACTTCGTACGACGTTAGTGCCGAGCAACCTATAGGCTAGCCCCTCATCAATCATTCAATCGCCCCCCTAGCAACTGCCGAGCTTTGTTCGCACAATACGCCATCATGAGTGAGCTATTTATTATTTTGATCAGCACTGCGCTGGTTAACAACTTTGTATTAGTCCAGTTTTTGGGGCTGTGCCCCTTCATGGGCGTCTCCAATAAGCTGGAGTCGGCCATGGGAATGTCGCTTGCCACCACGTTTGTATTGACCTTGGCATCGGCAGCAAGCTTTGTGGTTTATCACGGCCTACTAGTGCCGCTGGACGTAACGTACCTGCGCACCATCAGCTTCATTGTGGTCATTGCCGCGGTGGTTCAATTCACCGAAATTATGGTGCGCCAGCTGAGCCCGCTTTTGCATCAAGTGCTGGGTATTTTTCTGCCCCTTATCACGACTAATTGCGCGGTATTAGGCGTCGCGCTGCTATCGCTAAACCGCGACCTTAGCTTTTTTCATACCACGCTATACGGGCTAGGGGCGGCGCTAGGGTTCTCATTGATTTTGGTTTTGTTTGCCGCGATGCGCGAACGTTTAGCGGGTGCAGACATCCCGGCACCGTTTAAAGGTGCCGCCATTGCGATGATTACCGCAAGCCTTATGTCATTAGCATTTATGGGCTTTTCTGGATTAGTGCAGGGATGAAGGCCGCGCATAATGATTAACACACTGGATGTCATCAGTATTGTTAGCGCAGTGGCGGTGCTTACGGGCCTAGGCATTGGTTTTGGCGCCCTTTTAGGCCTCGCCAGTGAGCGCTTCAAACGTGAAGATAACCCGTTAGTTGAGCAAATTGATGCGCTCTTGCCCCAGACCCAGTGCGGCCAATGCGGCTATCCTGGGTGCCGCCCCTATGCCGAGGCGATAAACCAGGGCGATGCGCTCAACAAATGCCCCCCGGGTGGCGAAGCAACGATTCACGCGCTGGCTGATTTGTTAGGTCGCGAGCCAGCACCGTTGGATGGCGAAGTGCAAAGCGAAGTTAAGGTAGCGTTTATTCGCGAAGCGGAGTGCATTGGCTGCACAAAATGTATTCAAGCCTGCCCCGTCGACGCCATTATTGGTGCCGCCAAGCTCATGCATACCGTGATTGAAGATGAATGTACCGGCTGCGACCTGTGTTTGGACCCTTGCCCCGTTGACTGTATCGATATGCTAACGCGCAGCACGCCTCTCAACGATTGGCAGCCACTCAGGGCGCAGTCATCTAACGTTATTGCCAGCGACCGATCAGCGCTGTCTGAGGATGCTCATGCCGACCGCGTTTGATTTTCCAGGCGGTATTTACCCGCCCGAGCGCAAGCGTCGCTCTCAGCAATCGGCACTGCTTGAAGCACCGCTTCCTCGCCAGGTGATACTGCCCCTTCACCAGCATAGCGGCCAGCCCTCCACGCCCTGCGTTAACGAAGGTGATGCGGTGAAGGTCGGCAGCATTATCGCCCGCCAAGAAGGCATGATTTCAAGCCATCTACACGCCAGCATTAGCGGCGTCGTTGCCAAGATTAGCGCGACCCAGATAACCATCGACAGCGATGGACGTGATGACTGGCAGCGCTTGCCTGCGATGAACTGGCAGCTTAGCGAGCCACCTGCCCTTTTAGAGCGCTTAAACGACAGCGGTATTGTTGGATTAGGCGGCGCAGGCTTTCCCACCCACATTAAGGCACGGGTGATGGAACAGCATTCGATTCATACGCTGGTGATTAACGCCGCCGAATGTGAGCCTTACATCACAGCCGATGACCTCACGCTGCGCCACTATGCCGGTGATGTGCTCGAAGGCGCGCAGCTAATAGCCAAACTATGCGGTGCAAGGCATATCGTCATTGGCATTGAAGACAACAAGCCTGAGGCCATTGAAGCGCTTCGCGAGGCGCTGCCACTTAGCCAACCTCTGATCGTTCAACTCAACGTCATTCCTACCCGCTACCCCAGCGGCGGCGAGCGACAGCTGATTAGAAAGCTGCTCAACCTAAACGTGCCAAGCGGTGGCCTGCCCGCAGACGTAGGCGTGGTGTGTCATAACCCCGGCACCCTACTAGCCTGTCTTCAAGCTGTACGCGACGGGCAGCCACTAATTTCCAGAGTGGTGACGCTGACAGGCGACGCCATTACATGCCCTGGCAATCGCTGGGTGCGCCTAGGCACCTCTACTCAGGAACTGCTGGAGCAGGTAGGCCTTAACCGCGCACAGCTGAGCCATGTCATCCAAGGCGGCCCCATGATGGGCTCCCCGCTGCTAACGCTAGCGACACCGGTCACGAAGCTCACCAACTGCTTAATCGCCGCAACGTTCGATGAGTTGCCGCAGGCTCCGGCTGAATTGCCCTGCATTCGCTGCGGCGAGTGCGAAAGCGTGTGCCCGGTGGCGCTATTGCCACAGCAGTTGCACTGGTACGCACGTGCCAAAGACGATGCCAGGATGGAGCGCTATCATCTGTTTGACTGCATTGAATGCGGAGCCTGTAGCTATGTCTGCCCGAGCCACATTCCGCTGGTCGATGATTATCGCGATGCCAAAAACCGCCTACGCCATCAGCGTATAGAAACGCTGAAAGCCGAGCATGCCAAGCACCGCTTTGAGTTCCGCCAAGCGCGGATCGCTAGGGAAGAGGCGGAGAAACAGGCCCGGCGCGAGGCGCGACAGTCACAAAACCGCCGAACGCCGCCTGCGACTGCACCCGCTAACAGCGGAGAAGTTGACCTACGTGGTTTACGGATTGCTCATGCTGCAGCCAAAGCGTCGGTCAAAAAAGCCGAAAAAACCTTGGCTCGGGTGGCCCAGGAAGACCCAAAACAGTCGCTTGAAGATCTCGAAATACAGCTTGCGACCGCGCAGGAAAACTTTCGCGCTGCCGATTTACAGCTGGCCCAGGCACGCAAGCAGCAGGCCGTTGAAGCGCCCGCGCCCGCTCAGAATAAGGAATCATTATGAGCATGATGCAGGCCTCTCAGACAGGCAGTGGGAACGCCGCAGCCAAAAGACCATCAACTGCGAACATCATGCGCTGGGTGATCATTGCCACCCTACCGGGCATCGTCACGATGAGCTATTTTTTTGGCCTTGGCGTACTGAGCAACATGCTGCTAGCTGCAGCGTTCGGTATGGCGTTTGAAGCGGCCATACTGCGGCTACGTAAACGACCGATATGCGTCACCCTGAATGACTCAAGCGCCCTGCTGACAGGTATTCTTCTCGGCGTATCACTGCCGCCTGCCAGCCCCTGGTGGCTAATCGGTGTGGGCATGGTGGCAGCCATCATCGTAGCCAAACAGCTATACGGTGGATTAGGGCACAATCCTTTTAATCCCGCCATGGTCGGCTATGCGCTGCTGCTAGTATCATTTCCCACCTATATGACGCTGTGGGCACCACCGCAAGGCGCTATACCCAGCGACTTGTGGGCTCAAATTAGCGGATCGCTACCGACAGCCCAGCTTGATAGCTTGAGCGGCGCCACGCCGCTGGATGCGTTTAAACATAAAAGCGAGGCGATGCTTGCCAGCGAATTCTGGGCAGCTCAGCCACTGCCCTCAGGAACGCTAGCCGCCTGGCGTTTAATCGCTATCGCCTGGCTAGCGGGGGGCCTACTTTTATTGGTGAAGCGCATTATCAGCTGGCACATTCCGGTAGCGATGCTGAGCAGCATGATGTTGCTGGCTACGCTGTTCTACCTTAACAATCCAAGCCACGCTGGCTCTCCGCTACTGCATCTGGTGACGGGTGCAACGCTATTCGGGGCATTTTTTATCGCCACCGACCCCGTTTCTGCGGCCACCAGCCGGCGCGGAAAACTCATCTATGGCGCCGGTATTGGCGCACTGATCATGATAATCCGCAGCGTGGGTGGCTATCCCGACGCGGTTGCTTTTGCAGTGCTGTTAATGAATCTCTGCGTACCTCTGCTGGATCTGTATAGCGTGCCTCGCCCAACGGGCCACGCAGCGCGCGGAGGTCGGCGATGACGCCACGCCAAGCTATGCAG
The DNA here is from genome assembly GCF_052376475.1 of Halomonas sp. AOP5-B2-8. Classification (NCBI taxonomy): domain Bacteria; kingdom Pseudomonadati; phylum Pseudomonadota; class Gammaproteobacteria; order Oceanospirillales; family Halomonadaceae; genus Halomonas; species Halomonas sp. AOP5-B2-8. The sequence continues at coordinate 239,501 of NZ_JBQSVS010000003.1, forward strand.
CGTGGCGCAATCGCACTGGGCACCTTTGCACTGGTAACCGCCGGTAGCGTTGCTTTCACGCGCACACTCACCGTCGACCGCATAGCAACGCATCAGTTAGCTTATCAGCACCGTCAGCTTCAACAAGTGCTGCCCAGCGCGCTGGCTAATACGCCCATGAAGCGCGTATTAGAGAGTAGCTTCACGCTCCCCAACGCCGAACGCCTTGGGCTAGCTTCTGGTGCTCAGGGCTGGCGGATTAGCGATCAAGGCCGCAGCGCGCTGGTTTTCCCGGTAGTGACACGCCAAGGTTATAATGGCGAAATTCATCTTTTAATTGGCATTGATGGACAGCAGCGAATTACTGGCGTACGCGTTACCCAGCATCAGGAAACGCCGGGTTTAGGCGATGACATTGAGCGTCGCCGCAGTGACTGGATTACAGATTTTGACGGTCTGGATTTAGACAGCCTGCGACCCGACGACTGGGCGGTTGATAAAGACGGCGGTCATTTTGATGCCTTTACGGGGGCCACCATTACGCCTCGCGCCGTGGTTAATGCCGTGCACAACGCATTGCAATACGCCGCCGACACGCCGCTAGCTATTCCAAATGAGGAGCCAGGCACATGAAATCCAGCGCCATGAGCCAATGGCATCAGCTTGCTCGCGAGGGCCTGTGGTCCAATAACCCTGCACTTGTGCAGCTGCTAGGGCTTTGCCCGCTGCTTGCCGTTAGCACTAGCGTCGTCAACGCCCTGGGGTTAGCGCTTGCCACACTAATGGTGATGGTCGCTGCCAGTACCACCATTTCGCTGATTCGCCACCAGGTACCCAGCGCGGTACGCCTGCCCGCCTTCGTGATGGTGATTGCGGCCTTTGTCACCTGCGCAGAGCTACTGATGGCCGCGTATGCCTACCCGCTTTACCAAGTGCTGGGGATATTTATTCCCTTGATTGTCACCAACTGCGCCATTCTGGGTCGCGCGGATGCGTTTGCCTCGCGCCAACCTGTGCTGCCCGCGGCCATAGATGGCTTTATGATGGGCCTAGGTTTTGGCGCCGTATTGATACTGCTGGGCGCACTGCGTGAATTGCTGGGCCAAGGAACGCTGTTTAGCGATATGGCACTGCTATTCGGCTCGGCGGCAAGCAGCTGGCAACTTACTATCGCCGATGACTATCAGTTTCTATTCTTTGTGCTGCCGCCGGGGGCTTTTTTCGTGGCTGGAATGCTAATCGCGCTAAAAAATGTTCTCGACCAGCGCCAACGCTCCCGAGCCAGCCCGGTAGTGGCTCCTCGCACAGAGCGGCGCGTACGCGTGACCGGTACGATTAAATAATCGACACGCATTATTCAACGCGTCGGTTTAATACGCAGTTTGGTTTTATCATTTAAGAGAACATCCATGAATGCCCTAAAGCGCCATGAAATTTTTTCCCGCCTGCAGGCAGAAAACCCACACCCGACCACTGAGCTTAATTGGCATACACCGTTTGAGCTGCTGGCCGCCGTACTGCTATCAGCTCAATCCACAGATGTCGGTGTCAACAAAGCCACTGCGCGACTTTACCCGGTGGCCAACACGCCCCAGGGGATCATTGATTTAGGGGTCGATGCGCTTAAAGGCCACATCAAAACGATCGGTTTATATAACACTAAAGCCGAAAATCTGATGAAAACCTGTCATATGCTCGTCAATCAGCACGCAGGCAATGTGCCTAATACTCGCGAAGCGCTAGAAGCACTGCCCGGCGTCGGCCGCAAAACGGCGAATGTGATTCTTAATACGGCGTTTGGCCAGCCCACCATGGCGGTCGATACGCATATCTTCAGAGTCTCTAATCGTACCGGCATCGCACCAGGTAAAAACGTTGTCGAGGTAGAGCAAAAGCTGCTGCGCCATGTACCCAAAGCGTTTCTGCATGATGCGCATCACTGGCTGATACTGCACGGACGCTACACCTGTATTGCGCGAAAACCCCGCTGTGGCAGCTGTATCATTGAAGATCTATGCGACTTTAAAGACAAAACTGAGCTTGCCTAATACCCAACACCTAACGCCAGCGCACGGCTTACGCGCTAACAGCTAATAGTTGGCGATACGCATCGCGCCAGGCGGGCCATTCCCATGCAGTGGTCGCCAGGGGTGCCGGGCGCGTCGTCGAGTCTGTCAACCAGTCGTAAAGCCGTTGATAAAGCCCTTCCCGCGTGCCGTCATAGCGATAGGCCGGCGGATAAAGCGCCGGGAAGCAAAGCCTGTCAGGCACCAGCGGAAGCGCCCCGCGCTGGGCCGCTTCCATAATGGCCAGCCCCTGAAACTCATGCCAGGTAGTTGAGACGACAATACCCGCGCCTTCTAGCAGCGCGCGGTATTCAGCCTCTGGCTGCGGGCCCCAGGCAACAACATGCTTAGCTAGACGCTGTTCCGCTTGCTCAAAAATGTCGGGGGATTGACGAAAACGCTGCCCCAGCACGGCAAGCTCAAACGCTACGCCTTCAGCACTTAGCCTAAACAGCACCTCAAAAAAATCATTCGGGTTCTTGTCATACTCCCAGCGGTGGTTCCATACAATAAGCTGAGGGCGTCTAGGCGTATCATGCAAAGAAGTTGACCTTATTGATAGAGGCACTGGCAGCACATGAGCGCGTTTACGCAGCGCTTCAAGCGGATTGGCGGCAGGCAAATTTTCCGGCATTTTTTTCAGAAATGCCCGTGCGCCATCAATAAAAGAATCGCGATTATAGGCGCTGTTAAATACAACGCTATCGGCTGCCAAAGCGGTGTAGAGATTGACCATTTTGGCCTCTACTTGCGGCATCTGGTCGCTGGATTCCGGATAGGCGAACTGATTCTCATGAAAGTAGACGATCTTTTGCGCTTGACCAAGGTGCGGAAACAGCCCAATTAACGTTGCGAGATCGACCATTGAAGTCGCCAGCACCACGTCAAACGACTGGCTGAGAGTGGCATGCTCTTTTAACATCCAGCTCAGCGGGTTACCGCGAATTCGCCAAGCGAAGTGACGCGGTGGAAGGCTTAATAGTGTCCATGACACATCATCCAGCTGTGCCATCAAGCTCTGCGCCCAGTATCGATGACTAACAGCTTCATAGGCTGATAACAGTAATACCCGCATTAAAATCCCTGTTGTTCAAGCTTACCCGCCAGCATTTCTAATACCTCAATACCTTGAACATCGGTAGGTAGCCACGGCAAACTTGGCCGCGGAAATCGCGCAAATAACGTATCTATGCGCGCAAGATAGCTGGCTTCCTGCTCGCGCCGCGCCTGTAAAAAAGCACCGTCCGCATCCGTTGGGATCACTCGATTAACCAGCGTCCCTGCGACGGGAATATGCGCCTCTTCGAGCGTTCGAACGGCGCGATCTGTTTCTAGGATGGGCAGCCGCTCGGGCGTCATCACAAACAGAAAGCTACAGGCTGTGGTGTCTTCAATGCGTCGTCGCGCCTGATGAAACAGCCGCCGTCGATTGATCAATGTCGTGGCCACTTCCCGGGTACGCTCGTCTAAATCATTCAAAGGGTCTTCACTAGGATCATCAAACGGTGTTGCCACATCACGGCCCCGCTTTGGAGTGAGGTGGTCCAGCACCTTGCCAAGCTCTGCAGACTTGCGATTGTGGGCCAGTAACCCGTCGGTCCAGGCGGCCATCGCTTCAGGCAATGTTAACAGCCTTAACGTATGGCCAGTCGGCGCCGTATCGAAAATAATCAGATCGTAGGGCGCGGTGTCGTCGATCATTAATCGCGCTAACCGTTCCAGTAACGCGGCCTCCTGGGTGCCGGGAGACTGGCGGGTTAGACGCATCTGACGCTCCAGCTCCTGCATCATTTCAGGAGCCGCGTAGCGACGCATCTGCTGGGTCACGCGCTGAAGGTGGGCTTCCACCTCGATATCAGGATCAATTTCCATCGCGTCCAGGTTGGGCAGCAGTCGCCGCGGAGCATCACCTAACGAGCGATCGAAGACATCACCTAAGCTGTGCGCCGGGTCGGTCGACACCACCAGCACACGCTTTCCCCGACTGGCCGCGAGCACGGCTAAAGAAGCCGCTACCGTGGTTTTCCCAACACCACCTTTGCCGCCTACCCACAGCAGGCGACGATTGAGTACTGCTTGCATGGCATTCCTCACTTGTTCGACGTAGCGCTCTCTAAGGCAAGACAATAGCCATCAGCAGCAACGGAAATGGTCCAGCGGCGAACGCTCCATGCCCATTCGCGTGTGCCAATCATGGAAACGCTCCAGTAACAGCGGCTGAAGCTCAAGGGTGTAGTACGAGGCCGGATTCTGTAAGCCCATCATTTCAGAGAACACCAACAGCATAAACAGGTCGTCTTCGTCGCGTCGCGCTCGCGCAATAGCGCCTCGATAGCGCGAGTTATATACCTCTTCAGAAAAGAAACGGGCCTGGTTCAGCCAGGCCCGTAACTTGTCACGACGCGGCGATGACCCGTGCATCGGGTCATCATGCATAGCGATTACTCCCTTTCAGTCATACTTGCGTTAATCACCTTGGGCAGCCATTTCAGCGCGCGAACGCTTGAGCGCGGAGGCACATTCCATCGCCACCATAATAGCCGCCACCAGCACCACAATATCCATCACCAGTAAGAACATGTTGCCCTGGTTCCAGAACGTGCGCAGCTGTATCAGTAGCGCCAGGATCGTCATGACCAATAAAAAGCATAGCGGCGCCAGCGTATACCACATAGGGCGCTTCAGGCGCACAAGCATGACAGTAATCACGAGTAGCGTTAGGCCTGCCAGTAGCTGGTTGGTGGTGCCGAACAGGGGCCAGATAATCAGACCACCCGAACCATCGGCACCGCCTGCGCCAAACGCTAGTAGCAAGCAAGTGCCTACCGCTAGCCCCGTGGCAATCGATGGTTTTTTCATCCACGGCTGGTCGTAAATATCGCCCCACTCTTGAAAAATGTAGCGCTGTAGGCGAAGGCCCGTGTCCATGGTAGTGCCCGCGAAAAGCGCCGCCATCACAGTGAGTAGCGTCGCCGCGGTCACCTCAGGCAACCCAAGACCGTTATGAATAATAAAGGCGCCACCTTGTACGAAGGCATTGACGCCGCCCTGCCCGAAGGAGCTATACATCGCCTGCCAATCGCCAAAGGTGGCAAAACCGGCGGTCGCTGCCAAAATAGCCGCTAGCGCCAACATGCCTTCGCCCACCGCGCCGAAATAACCCACAAACCGAGCATCGGTTTCTTTATTCAACTGCTTAGACGTAGTGCCTGATGAAACAAGCCCGTGAAAGCCCGAGATGGCCCCGCAGGCAATAGTGACAAACAGCAGCGGTATTAACGACGGCGTGCCTTCAGGAACATCGCTATTAAATGCGGGCGCTACTAGCACCGGGTTCAACAGCACCAGGGCCCCATAAAGAATGAGCAAGCCAATGAAGAGCTGCAGCCCGTTAATATAATCCCGTGGCTGCAGCAGCATCCACACCGGCAACAATGACGCAATCGCCGCGTAACCGAACAGAATAACAATCCAAATAGCATTGCCTGATATACCGGCCACTTCAGCAGGCATTTGAATAGGCACAGAAGGCCCAATACCAATCAGCGCGTAGAGCGCAATGACGCCGATAACCGATACCACCGCCAGGCTCATAATCCGGCGATAAATCATTTGCCCGATAATTAGCGCCACAATAATAGCGCCCCAAACCGGAACGACTGCGCTTGGGAAGTTCATCATTAATCCGGCAATTACCACGGCGAAGACCGCATTAACCATCAGTAGCACTAGAAAGATAACGATCATAAAGATACTACGAGCACGCTTACCAACCACGTCACCGGTTAATGCCCCGACCGATTTAGCCCGATTGCGTACGCTGGCCCAAATAGCACCGAAGTCATGAATACCGGCAAAGAAAATAGTGCCGAACACTACCCATAAAAAAGCCGGCGCCCAGCCCCATATAACGGCGATCGCAGGCCCCACAATCGGCGCAGCTCCCGCAACGGAGGTAAAGTGATGGCCCCATAAGACGAATCGATTGGTCGGCACATAGTCAATGCCGTCCTCAAACTCATGGGCAGGGGTTTTAAAATCAGGATCCAGTTGATAAATCTTCTCCGCAATAAACTTGGAGTACACGAAGTACCCCACGGCCATTGCGCCAAGACCTACCACTAGAAGGAAAATAGCACTCATGGGCGCCGCTCCTTTGGGTTTGATTGTTATTGTTTATTTAATAAACCTGTGAATTGCTGCTCTTATCACCTTACAGAGTGGTATGAGGAAACGCTTACGTCCATAACAATACGGCGCTAATCGCGGGAGTTGATTCTAAAGTTGTACTTAAAGCAGCGTAAATCTCGATATAAGCCTTATTAACCCGCCTATTTATTTAGCAATACTCATTTACCAGCATTCGGCCAAGGTCGTCTTGGCCGCACTCCTCTAGCTCACTACACTGCATAGTTAACGATTGATCACGCATGCACTCAGAGCTATGCACACGGTGCGCCCGGCACTACCACTGATAAAGACAGGAGATTTTCATGGCCAAAGTGCTTGTGGTCGATGATGAACCCAATATCGTGCTATCGCTGGAATTTTTGATGGAGCAGGCAGGTTTCGAAGTAATGACGGCTGAAGACGGCGAGCAGGCAATGGCGTGCGTTAATGATAGCCAGCCCGATTTACTATTACTCGACATAAGCCTGCCGGGTATGAGCGGTTTTGACGTGTTAGAACGCCTGCGTGGCGATGCTGCCACCGCGCATCTGGCGATTATTATGCTAACCGCGCATGGCCGCGACGTAGAGCGTGAAAAAGGCATGGCTCTGGGCGCCGATGACTACATCACTAAACCGTTTTCAACCCAATCATTGGTGGAAAAAGTTAAAGCGCTGCTGGCTGGAAAGCAGCTATGACGCGAGATGGGCTGCCCAAGCGCCAGCATCTTGTTGGTTTATGGCTTCTGCTTAGCGGTATTAGCCTGTTTGGCGGTACGGTGTTTGCCGTTTGGCTGGATACTCAGCTGGCTCCTGCCGGTTGGGCAAGAGCAGCCCTATGGGTCGGCAGCGTCTCTGGTGGCGCCACGATTTTTGTAGCGGGATTGATACTTGAACGCATGTTGTTTACCCCGCTGCGACACCTCCAAGCCCAGCTTGTACGCTTGGTCGGCAATCCCGATGCCTACGATGAACAGTTGCCTGAAGGTTGGCTAAAAGGGCTTGGTCCAGACTTACGCCGTGTCAGCGAAAACTGGCGAGCAGATCGCAGCCGTTTGTCGACCGCCCATGCGGAAGGCGCACGCAGCGCTGCACGTATTCGCCAGGAGCTTGAAACGCTGCTGCAAGTCCTCGAAACGCCTCTGTTGCTGTGCGATCACCATCGCCGCGTGATGCTATTCAATCAAGCCGCTGAAGATTTTTTTATCGACAATTCGGGGCTGGGTTTAGGCAAACGCCTGGACGCTCTACTCCCCGTTAGCAGCCTGCAGCAAGCGCTTAGCCAGCTGCCTTGCGATGGCTCCCCGCGCGAACTTTTGGTGCCCTGCGATAATCGCTGGCTAAAAGTGATACTGCGCCGCGTACCGGGCAGTGACGGCGAAACGCTGCTCACCTTTAGCGATGCAACAGCATCCTGGTCGAATGAAATGGGCGTGAGAGCAGAGCTTGCCCATATACTTACGCCACTCCGCCAGCATACCGCAAGCTTGACCAGCGCTGCCGATGCGCTGATTCAACTACGTGATCAAAATGACCCCAGCACATCGTTATTACGCCAACGTTTCGAGCGCGTTATTCAAGAGGAAGGCGCTACGCTTGGCGAGCACGTCGCAAGAATCGGCCAATTGCTCGACGATATGCAGCATCAAGGTGAGCGCTTAACGCCCATGTGGTCCAACGACTTCTGGCAAGCACTGGATGAACGTCTTGATCCTGAGCGGCGCTTAATTACTCCTGTGGGAATGCCCGCCTGGTTTAAAGGCGATGCGCCCGCGCTGATCGCCCTGTTTAACTCTTTGGTAAAGCACCTCAGCAACTACCTACCTGACAGTGGTTTTGAAGGTGAAATATGCCTGGGCAATAAACGCGTCTATTTAGATCTTATTTGGCGCGGCAAAGCGATACCGGAGCATGAGCTGGGCGGATGGCGCCAGCAGCCTTTGACCTCGCTACCGCTAAACCCGAGCGTTGCGGATGTGCTGCGTCAGCACGCTAGCGATATTTGGAGCCTTGCCGACGACAACGGCGTATATGCACGCTTGCGCCTGCCGCTGCCCGCCATGGAGCGCGTGGGCGCCCCGCGTGAAATTGCGCCTCCCCGCCCTGAGTTTCACGATTTTGGCATTGCCGACCTTCCCCCCCCCAGCGATGCGCTCGCCAGCCGCTCACTGCGCAGCCTCGAAGTGGTCGCGTTTGATACTGAAACCACTGGGCTTGAGCTGCGCCGGGGAGACACAGTCATTAGCCTGGGTGCCTGCCGCGTCGTCAATGCGCGCCTGCTGGCAAGTGAGACCTTCGATCAAAAGGTCGACCCACAGCGCCCGATACCGCCGTCGAGTACCGCCATCCATGGCCTTGTTGATGCTGATGTGGCGGGCGCGCCGCTGCTGGATGTCGTGCTCACTCGCTTTCGCGACTACGTGGGTGAAGCCGTGCTTCTGGCCCACAATGCCGCATTTGATCTGCTTGCGATTAGCCAGCAGGGCGTCGCCTTTGATATACCGGTAATCGACACACTGCTGATTTCTAGAGCGCTGGATGAAGCGCTGGTCGGCCACGACCTCGACAGCCTTGCTCAGCGCTATGGCCTGACATTCCCTCCTGACACTCGCCATACCGCCCTGGGAGATGCGCGCGTAACGGCCAAGCTGTGGCTTGCACTGCTGCCACGCCTAGAAGCGCGTAGCATTGATACGCTTGAACAACTGCTAGCGCTGCAAGCGAATGCCTTTGATCGACAGGATGCCAGCGCCTTATGAAACCCAGCGGCGAAAAATCACGTAAAGCAGAACGCTTAATGGCCTTAGTGGCCGTTGCCTTGCTGCTGTTCTGCCCACCGCTGATTATAGTCGTAGACCGCTTAACCACGCTTCACGTAGGCTGGCTGCCGCTGTATTTATTTAGCGCTTGGGCCGTCGTGATCGGCTTAACTGCGTGGCTAATGGAACATCATGCGGATCGCTGACTATGCGCACTGAGCCGATTATTCTTGGCACAGCCTTTGGCTACCTTGCGCTACTTTTTTTAGTCGCTGCCTGGGGTGACCGGCGGGCTGAGCAGGGCCGCTCGTTGATCGGATCACCCACTGTCTATGCCCTTTCTATTGCCGTTTACTGCACCGCATGGACATTTTATGGCAGCGTGGGCCGAGCCGCAGCGCATGGTCCTAGTTTTTTGCTTATCTACTTAGGCCCTACGCTGGCCATGCTGCTGGCGCCCTCCGTTATTCGCAAAATGGTGCGCATCGCTGCACGCCAGCGTATCACTTCTATTGCCGACTTTATTAGTGCCCGCTATGGCAAAAGTGCCAGCTTAGGCGCGCTGGTAGCGCTAATGGCGCTGATCAGTATCACGCCCTATATTGCGCTGCAGTTAAAAGCGATTACCGTCAGCCATGCGGTGCTGATCAACTATCCCTACACGCCCGATACCACGCTGATCGATGAACGCTTTTGGATGGACAAATCGCTTTGGGTCGCGTTGGTATTGGCCGTGTTTATAATTCTCTTTGGCACCCGCCACCTGGATGCCAGCGAACGCCACGAAGGCATGGTTGCCGCTATCGCTTTAGAATCGCTGGTCAAGCTGGTGGCCTTTATGGCGGTCGGTATCTTCGTGGTTTTTGTGATGTTTGAAGGGCCCGGCGCGCTATTTTCGCAGGTGGCGGCCACGCCCGAGCTAGTAGACAGCATGCGGCTCGATCGCGTGCCGGGTGGCGTTACCGGCTGGGTTGGCATGCTAGTGCTGGCCTTTCTGGCATTTTTAACGCTGCCTCGCCAATTCCAAGTGTTAGTGGTCGAAAACGTTGATGAGCAGCATTTAACGCGGGCGAGCTGGCTATTTCCGCTTTATATGCTGCTGATTAATCTCTTCGTCATACCGATTGCCCTGGCGGGCATGCTGCTAGGCGCTAGCGCAGGTGACCCTGACAGCTTTGTGCTGACGCTGCCGCTCTCAGCAGGCGTGGAAGGCTTACCGCTGTTAGTGTTTATCGGTGGCCTATCGGCGGCCACCGGCATGGTGATTGTTGAAACCATTGCCCTTTCGACCATGGTCAGCAATCAACTGGTGATGCCGCTACTGCTTCGCTCACGACGGTTACACCTGAGCACTAAAGGGGAGCTGGCCGGCTGGCTGCTGGGTATTCGCCGCGTAGCCATTGTGCTTATTCTATTGCTCGGTTATCTCTACCACGCCCTGATTGGTGATTCCTACAGCCTCGTCACCATCGGGCTTGTGTCCTTCGCGGGGGCCGCCCAGTTTGCCCCAGCGCTGTTGATTGGCCTTTATTGGCGCGGCGCCACTCGCCAAGGGGCCACGTGTGGATTGATCGCCGGCTTTTTAGTGTGGTGCTATACACTGCTTCTTCCGGGCTTTGCTCAGTCAGGCTGGTTGAACGCTGCGCTGCTTACCGAAGGGCCTTGGGGGATCACTTGGCTCACTCCCTACGCCCTGTTTGGGCTCGAAAACTGGGACATTTATAGTCACTCACTGCTGTGGAGTATGCTGGTAAACGTCGGGCTTTTAGTGGGCGTGTCGCTGTTTACTCGCCCTACGCCCCTTGAGCAAACCCAAGCCGCGCTCTTCACTGAGGCCATGCACCCTAACCTGACCACTGCCCCGCTATGGCGTGGGCAAACCACTCAAGGCGCACTAAATGAATTGCTTGCTCGCTACCTAGGCCTTCAAACCACTCGCCGCATCTTCAGCTATAGCAATAACAAAAACGCGTTTGAGGCGGATCAACCGGCCACCACTGAGCTCATCACCCGCGCAGAGCAGGCCCTTGCTGGGTCATTGGGCAGCGCCTCTGCACGGGTGCTGATCAACTCAGTGGTGCGCGGTGAAGCGCTGGATATTGAGTCGATTCTTAGCATTCTTGACACCACCTCACAAACGCTAGAGTACAACCGCCGGTTAGAACAAAAATCTCAGGAGCTGCTGCAGATTGGCGAAGAGCTACGTAGTGCCAACGAGCGTCTGCGTGAGTTAGACCGCTTAAAAGATGAGTTTGTGGCCATGGTCAGCCACGAACTGCGCACACCGCTAACGTCCATCCGCGCCTTTGCTGAAATCTTGAGAGATAGCAAGCAACTACCCAGCGAGAAGCGCCAGCATTTTCTTGGCGTAATCGTGCATGAAAGCCAGCGGCTATCACGCCTAATTGAAGAGATACTGGATCTTGCTCGCTTAGAAAGCGGCCGTTTAACGCTAAACCCGGTGCCACTCGACCTGACAGCGCTAGCACGGCACAGCATTAACGCTATTGCGCATCTGCATGAAGAACGCGGCGTTGCTCTAGACATCAGCTTAGAGGTCGATCCTGCAATGATCGTTGGCGATCAGGATCGTCTAGAGCAAGTCATCATCAATCTACTTGATAACGCAGGTAAATTTGCTGATCGACTACAGCCAACAGTACGCCTGGCGCTGTATCGACATCGTGACCATTATCGCTTGAGCGTTGAAGATAACGGTGCGGGTATCAGCATGGATGAGCGCGAGCGGGTATTTGAAAAATTCCATCAACTACAGCAGGACGGCGATATCCCCCGCGGCAGGCCAAGAGGCAGCGGTCTAGGCCTGCCGATCAGCCGGGGCATCATCGTTCATCTGGGGGGGAGACTCTGGGTGGAGGATGCTAAACACTTAGGCGGCGCTTGCTTGACACTAGAACTACCCGCCGCGCCGAACAGCTAACGCGCGGTTTATCACGTTGAGAGGCACATCGGCCGTTTTACACAATGACTAGCGGTCTGCGCTGTTCATATCCGTGCTATTCATTTCTGTATCACGACGCGGGTCTGGCTCGAACATGGCCTCACCCACTTCATCAATATAGCGCTGTGCTTTAGTAAGCATCATGGCGTCACACGCTTCACGGCTAGGCAGCATATCGGAACGTTCAAAGCGATGTTCGAGCATTTCCTCTGACGTACCGGGCTTGCGAATCCAACCGCTCACGCGGTATTGGCCGCTCTTATTATCGGGCTGGGGCACAATCCAGTAGCCCTTGTATTCCACCGGTTCAGCGGCATCAGTGGTAGCACCTGAGGCAGTTTGGGAATGACTACCAAAGAGTCCGGATAAGATTTTTTTAAGCATCATTATTCCTTTGCTTGTAGGACGGCGGTTCGTGCCTGCCGCCCTACAAGATAAACGCAGCGTTGTATCAGCGCTTCATTAGCTCTGTTTACGTCCTTTGCCAGCGGCAATACGCAGACGTAGCGCGTTAAGCTTAATAAAGCCTTCCGCATCTTTCTGATTGTAGGCGCCCGCGTCATCTTCAAAGGTCGCAATCGACTCATCAAAGAGCGATTCGTCAGACTTACGGCCAACAACGATTGCATTGCCTTTATAAAGCTTCATGCGCACAACGCCAGCGACGTTTTTCTGCGTTTCGTCGATAGCCGCTTGAAGCATGCGACGCTCAGGGCTCCACCAGTAGCCGTTATAGATCACTTCTGCATATTTCGGCATCAGCTGATCTTTCAGGTGAGCTTCTTCGCGGTCTAGCGTCAGTGACTCAATAGCGCGGTGGGCACGCAGCATAATGGTGCCCCCTGGCGTTTCGTAACAGCCGCGAGACTTCATGCCCACATAGCGGTTTTCTACAATATCTAAACGGCCAATGCCGTTATCGCCGCCCATTTTATTGAGCTTCTCCAGCACTTCGTGGGCTTTCAACGGCTCACCGTCGATGGCTACGATATCGCCCTTGTCAAACGTTAGCTCAACGTAGGTTGCCTGATCGGGCGCGGCTTCAGGAGAAACGCTCCAGCGCCACATATCGTCTTCTGCTTCGGCCCACGGGTCTTCCAAAATGCCGCCTTCATAAGAAATATGCAGCAGGTTGGCATCCATGGAGTAAGGCGATTTTTTCTTCTTATTGGCAAAATCGACGGGGATATTGTGTTCTTCACAATAAGCCATCAATTTTTCACGCGAGGTCAAATCCCACTCACGCCAAGGGGCGATGACTTTAACGCCCGGCTTTAATGCATAGCCGCCAAGCTCAAACCGAACCTGATCGTTGCCTTTACCGGTAGCGCCATGAGAAATGGCATCGGCACCGGTTTCGTTAGCGATCTCAATCAAGCGTTTAGCGATCAGCGGACGAGCAATAGACGTGCCTAGCAAGTACTCGCCTTCATAAACAGTGTTGGCGCGAAACATGGGATAAACGTAGTCGCGGACAAACTCTTCGCGCAGGTCTTCGATGTAGATTTCTTTTACACCAAGGGCTTGCGCCTTAGTGCGGGCGGGCTCGACCTCTTCGCCCTGACCGATGTCGGCAGTAAACGTAACTACCTCGCAGTTGTAAGTTTCTTGCAACCACTTAACGATAACGGATGTGTCCAGGCCGCCTGAATATGCCAGTACAACCTTTTTGACATCGGACATTCTTTGCTCCTCATTGACTACACGAAATTCATTAGCGAAAAAGGCACTATCATTTAGCACACGGCTAAGCGATATATCTTTGCAACAGACCTTGAGTATAGCGTTCTCAATGCCCAGCGAATACCGCCAACGACGCTTGGGGGGTAAAGCTGCTAGAATCAATCCATTCAAAGCGGTGGCATACCGCTTATCTTGACTGATTACTCGCTTTACTAAGGAGAGCTGCATGAGCGAGGCAATTGCCCGCGAATTAATGGCCCAACGTTTTCGTAGTTACCTACCCGTGGTCATTGACTTGGAAACCGGGGGATTTAATGCCCAAGGCGACGCTGTGCTTGAGATAGCCGCCGTCACGCTAACCATGGATCCGGAAGGGAACCTGCTTCCTGATGCTACCTATGCTTACCATATTGAGCCCTTTGAAGGGTCCAATGTAGAGCAGTCGGCGCTCGATTTTACCGGTATCAACCTGGACGATCCACTGCGCCGCCAAGTGGCGCTGAGCGAAGCTGACGCGTTGGGAGAGATTTTTCGTCCAATCCGTAAATCGCTCAAAGCGCATGACTGCACGCGCGCTATTTTGGTGGGTCATAACGCGGCATTTGACCAAGGCTTTTTGAACGCAGCGGTTAATCGCTGCGGCATTAAGCGTAACCCTTTCCATCCGTTTTCGAGCTTTGACACGGCAACGCTGGCAGGTTTGGTATATGGCCAAACGGTTCTGGCGCGTGCCTGCAGGGCTGCCGGCATTGAGTTTGACAATAAGGCCGCGCATTCCGCTCGCTACGATACCGAGCGTACCGCCGAGCTATTTTGCGCCATGGTTAATCGCTACAAAGACCTTGGCGGTTGGGAGTTAGCCCAGCGCGAGCAAGAGATGGATGGCCCCGATTAATCAGCGATAGCCGCTGATGCAGCCATCATAGCTTTGCACTAAACTTTGCCGCACTGCATAACCTAAGCTTAACCTGCCACCACTAGCGATTTTTCCTAGCGATGGTATATGACTTCGATTTACCCTATCCGTTTTCAAGAGATGAGACGTTCCATGGCCCAGCATAATGCCTTTTACGCCCAGTCCGGTGGCGTCACCGCCGTAATTAACGCCAGCGCCTGCGGCGTTATTGAAGCCTGCCGCCAAGCGCCCGATAAAATTGGCAAGGTGTACGCCGGTCATAACGGCATTATCGGCGCTCTAACCGAAGACCTCATCGATGTCACCCAAGAATCTGACGAAGCGATTGCCGCACTGCGCCACACGCCCGGTGGCGCTTTCGGCTCCTGCCGCTATAAGCTGAAAGATATCGATACGCATCGTGCTCAGTACGAGCGCCTGATTGAAGTCTTTAAAGCTCACGATATTCGCTACTTTTTCTACAACGGCGGTGGCGACAGCGCCGATACCTGCTTAAAAGTCTCGCAGCTTTCCGAAAAGTTGGGCTATCCGCTCACGGCCATCCATGTGCCCAAAACCGTGGATAACGATCTGCCGATCACCGATAACAGCCCTGGCTTTGGCAGCGTTGCTAAGTATATTGCTACCTCAACGCTTGAAGCGTCGCTGGACATCGCCTCTATGTGCGCGACGTCCACTAAGGTGTTCGTGCTTGAAGTGATGGGTCGCCATGCCGGCTGGATTGCCGCCGCGGGTGGGCTAGCAGGCCAAGAGGAAGGCGAGCCGCCGCACCTAATCATCTTCCCGGAAATCCCCTTCAACCGTAGAGTGGCAATGGCACGGGTTGAAGAATGCGTTAAGCAGTACGGTTACTGCGTGATAGTGGTGTCAGAAGGTGCCCGTTACGAAGACGGCACGTTCTTAGCCGATGCGGGCAATACCGATGCCTTTGGCCATCGCCAGTTAGGCGGCGTAGCACCGACGCTTGCCGGCATGATCAAACAAGACCTGGGTTACAAATATCACTGGGCGGTAGCAGACTACCTTCAGCGTGCCGCGCGCCACTTGGCGTCTAAAACCGACGTTGAGCAAGCCTACGCGGTCGGCTACGAAGCGGTAACGCTGGCGCTTGCTGGCAAAAATGCCATGATGCCGGCCATTCGCCGCATTTCTCAGAACCCTTACCAGTGGGATGTGATTTCTGCCCCACTGTCTCAGGTGGCTAACCAAGAGAAGTTCATGCCCCGCGACTTTATTAGCGCAAACGGACTTGGCATTACGCAGGCGTGCCGCGACTATCTTTCACCGCTCATCCAAGGTGAAGATTTCCCACCTTTTGAAAACGGCCTGCCTAAAGTAGCCAAGCTGAAGCTAGCCAAAGCCGAGCGCAAACTGCCGGTCTTTACGCTGTAAACAAGTAACCTAGTTCTGTAAAACAGCCCGGCAGTAAAAAGCCTAGCGGTAAAACGCACCATCAAAAACGGGGGATGACATCAATCATCCCCCGTTTTTTTATGCTTTGCGTTTAGCGCAATAGCCAGGAAAGCACCAGCAGCAGCAGTAAAATCCCCGCGACGCCCTGCCAGAAACGTCGTGGCTCCTGACGGCTTTCATCTTGAGCAGAGCGACGGCCAAGCGGCACGCGTATCGCATGCATAAACTCTGACATGCGCCTAAAGCGCAGCGCTCGCTGTGGATCCAGCGCACGGCGCAGTGCATCGTCTAAGTCGGGGGAGATTTCAGGGTTCGTGGTGCGTGCGCTGCGAAACGACAGCTCTTCAAGGTCGGTATGGCTGCGCAGCCGATTTGGCGTCAATGTATAGGGCAGAGCCCCGGTCAACAGCCAATAGACAGTTGATGCTAACGAATATTGATCGCTGCGACGGCCGATGGCATCTCCTAGGGCATACTCTGGCGCAGTGTGCTCGTTGAGGCCAACTTGACTGAGCAGCTCGCCAGAATGTCGATGTCCTTCGCCATCCCGCATGTGGCAAGCGCTAAAGTCTGTCAATACCAGCTTACCGTGTAGATCGATTAGAATATTATCAGGGCTAATTTGCTGATGAATAATATCTCGGTGATGCAGAGCCTGCACCGCCTTACCAAGCTGATTGGCGATATCAAGCCGCTGCACCAAGCTCGCCTGCGGATGGCGTTCTGCCCACTGGCGAAGCGTTTCTCCCTCGATATGCTGCATAAGGTAGTAGAGGTAGCGACGCGAACGAGACCGCTCCATTACTTTGACGACAAAGGGAGAATTAACGCGCTCTACGACCCACTGCTGCAGCAAAAAATGCTCAAGGTAGGCATTGCGCAACGAAAGCTCGGGGCTTGGTGCTTTCATCACCATTTCACGCTCGGTGTGCACATCGCGAACGCGATAAACGCGAGACTGCGCGGTTCGTGACAGCACCGCGAGCACCTCAAGGCCATCTAAGCGATCGCCCGGCGCCAGCTCAGGCGGAATGGGCAAATCGCCATAAAGCTGCCCAGGGCGCTCGGTTGTTTCCTCCGGCAGTTCATCTATGCGAACTAGCTGGAAGCAAAATTGATCGCCTCCATAGCCACGCTCCTGAGCGCGCTGCTTCGCCTCATCCGCTAAACGCTCACAGGCAGCGTCTAAATCGCTCGCGTCTTGGCGAATCAAGCGCACGTAGTCCGAAGGCAGTAACGTGCCGCGCACACCCTGGGTAGTGAAAAGAAATAAATCGCCCTGTTTCAACGCTATATGGGTGTAATCAATGTCGACACTGCCGTCCATGCCCAGTGCCCGCGAAGGATAGCGGTAGCCGCCCACGTCCGTCACGTGATCGCGGCTTAGCTGCTCAAACTCTGCGCCGCGCAAGCGAAAGACCAGCGTATCGCCCATATGAAATAGATGAGCTTCACGGCCGCGAAAGACCATGGCGGACATAGAGGAAACGAAGCTGCCCTCTTTAACATGCTGGCTTTGGCTATAGCACCAGCTATTCAGTGCGCGCAGGACGCGGGTGGCAGATGTTTTGACATCCCAGTGATCAGGCGTTGAAAAATAGTCAGCCAGAAAACCGCGTACGCTTAGGTCACCGGCCTGTTTGGCCATGGTGTTGCGTGAAATCGAGTCGCTAATCACCGCACAGCCGCCTTTGGCGCGCAGTAGCGGTGCCTCAGGAAAGCGTACTGACATTGAACTGCGATGTAGGCATCGATCGGGGGCGACAAACGCTTGACCATAACTGATGAGCAACTGGGCGTGCGACAAGGCATCCTCCTAGGCTGTCGACTCGAGCACTTATGATACACACTGTGAACCAGGAGCGATGCTCACCAAACGTCTCTATCGGCCGATTCAAAGTGTCTCTCGCCTATTTAAGCGCTGAAATGTTATAAAATCGCCAACCTTTCTCAGCCTCCCGTTATGTCACATTGGCAATCGTGTAACCATATTCGTATAATTCCGGCTATCAAAGCCTCTGAAGCGATTGCTTAGCCGCAGCAAGACTCAGCCACTGTACTATCAAGGAATCAACGATGAACTTCGATAATATCCCTGCCGGAAAGGATCTCCCCAACGACGTTTACGTGGTGATCGAAATTCCAGCTAACCATGACCCGATCAAATATGAAATTGACAAGGATATGGGCGCGCTGGTCGTTGACCGCTTCATGGCCACCCCCATGTTTTACCCAGCCAACTATGGCTTCATTCCCCACACCCTAGCCGACGATGGCGATGCCCTTGACGCCTTAGTCGTCACACCGCATCCCGTTCAGCCTGGCAGCATTATCCGTGCACGCCCGGTTGGTATTCTGAACATGACCGATGAAGCCGGTGAAGATGCCAAACTGATATGTGTGCCCCATGCCAAGCTGAGCTCACTGTACGACAACATTCAGGAAGTCACTGATCTACCTGAACTGCTGCGTCAGCAAATCGCTCACTTTTTCGAGAATTACAAAGATCTAGAAAAAGGCAAGTGGGTAAAAGTAGAGTCTTGGGAAGGTGCCGACGCGGCGCGTAAAGCGATTGAAAAATCCGTTAGCGCCTATCAAAAAGCGTAATAATTAGCACCTAAGCGGGAATTCATACCCGCTTAATGCATCTAAAGGCCGCCTTCGGGCGGTTTTTTTGCGTTATCAGCCTAGCGATAAGGGCTAGCGCACGAGCGGCCGCGTCATGTCACCGCAGCGAGTAAGTCAGACGCTTAAGCTTGCGGTATGCTGTTTACCTGCATTGCGATGCCATTAATTAAGGATATACCTTGTTACCTTTTAAGCGCCTAAGCCGATTTGCTTTATTCACCCTTCTACTTATCGGACTACCGCTGATGGCTCACGCCCAGTGGTTCTCTTCCTCCAGTAATCAAGACGCATTTTTGCCCGTTATGGAGGCATTTGAACCCACTGCTTGGCATGATGACGACACCCTTTATATCGGCGTGGACATTGCTGATGAATATTACCTTTATCGCCACCAGTTTGCGGTTAGCAGCCAAATCGAGAGCGTCGACCTAGGCGAGCCTAACATCCCCCAGGGCACGTTTATTAACGATGAATTCATGGGAGATGTGTACGTATTCAGGGATCAATTAGTCTTTGAGGTCCCCTTAAGCACCCCCTACTCAGGCCCGCTTGATATCACCCTAACCTTTCAAGGCTGCGCGGACGCAGGGCTCTGCTACCCCCCGGAACAAGCTAACCTTCAGGCCAGTGAGACACAGCCACCCAGCCAATTCGCTGACTGGCAGGCCGATAACAGCAGCTCCGACGCAGCGGCCAACGCCTCAGGACAAGATACAGCTGACACCGCAACGCAGAGTGACTTTTCAGCCCCCCAAAGTGAAGACAGCCGCTTCAGCAGCTTGATTAGCAGCGCAAGCCTGCCATTGGCGCTGGGGCTATTTTTTATCGCTGGCTTAGGGCTTACCTTTACGCCCTGCGTGCTGCCGATGATTCCTATTCTGTCATCGATTGTGGTCGGCCAGAACCCTACTCGCTCTCGGGCATTTGTGCTTTCTGCCAGCTATGTATTAGGCATGTCAGTGACTTATGCGCTTGTGGGCGTATTGATGGGGCTGTTTGGCGCCGGACTTAATCTTCAGGCGCGCTTGCAGTCGGCACCGGTCTTAATCATCTTCGCGATACTCTTCTCGCTCTTTGCTTTAGCAATGTTTGGCGCGTTTAACCTCAATCTATCGCCGCGCTTAACCAACCGCATTGATGCTTGGCAGGCACGCGCTCAGCGCAGCGGCCCTGCGGGTTTAGCGGTAGCGGGCGCCCTTTCAGTGCTAGTGGTATCACCCTGCGTCACGGCGCCGTTAGCAGGCGCGTTGGTATTTATTTCGTCTACCGGGGATGCCGCGCTTGGCGGCGCAGTGCTGTTTGCGCTGGGCTTGGGAATGGGTGTGCCCCTTCTTTTAGTCGGCACGTTCGGCGCCACCTTGCTACCACGCAGCGGTGCCTGGATGAACGGCGTAAAAATTGGCTTTGGCCTGCTGCTGCTGGGGGTGGCTATTTGGATGGTAGAGCGCTTGGTCGCCGCGCCCGTCGCGCTGCTGCTATGGGCTGCGCTAGCGATTGGAAGCGCGCTCGCTTTAGGCGCTTTAAACGTCAATCAGCCGCTGGGCTGGCCGCGCGCGCGCCAAACGCTTGCGCTTATGCTACTGACTTGGGGCGTACTGCTGGTGATCGGAGCCGCCCAAGGGGGCAACAATCCGCTGCGCCCACTCGCGGCAACCCCCAATCCAGCAAACGCTGTACAGGCACAGGCACTCAGCTTCACTGAAGTCGACACATTGAGCGCTCTTGAGGATGAAATTGCTAACGCAAAAAGCAATCATCAGCCGGTGTTTGTGCACTTTACTGCCGACTGGTGCATTTCATGCAAATTAATGGAACGCGATGTATACCCAGATGCACGCGTTACCGCAGCGTTAAGTGGCTATAAGCTGATTGCCGCCGATGTCACGCACACCGATAGCAACAGCCGAGAGCTACTAGACCAGTTCAATTTATTTGGTCCGCCCAGCCTGCTATTTTTTAATCAAGGCCAGGAACTGCGCGATGCCCGCATTCAGGGCGAAGTAACCGCCGACCAGCTTCAGCAACATCTTGAATCTGTCAGCCAGTGGATAGCGGCCCAGTGACATGCATGAAGGGCTCGTACCGTGGATATCGCCGGCCAGATACTGCCCAGCATCCTCTAAGGCTACGTCAACGCTTGCCGGGCCGGCTGCTGGACATCGTGGCACTTTTTCGGCAAACTCCGCTCCCATATTAGCTAAAAACTTCCTTTTTAGGGGTGAGAACGAGGTAACGTTCACTAACATGCCGCGTTCTCTTCATTTTAAAATCTGGTTTACTGCGCTAGTTCAGCGCCGCATAGCACCTCCGCTTAGAGGCTGAGTTTGCTCTGTGACTACCTTTTATGACATTGATGGGGCTATGCCATGGATATCCGCAAAGTTAAGAAACTGATTGAGCTTCTCGAAGAATCCAATATTAGTGAGATTGAAATTCAAGAAGGCGAAGAATCAGTCCGCATAAGCCGCCATCCGAACGGTGCGACTTGGCAGCAGCAGCCAATGCCCCAGTATGCGCAGCCAACCTATGCGCCGGTCGCAAGCGCACCGCCTGCGGATATTGAATCTGCCGGTGTAAGCTACCGTGGTGAAGCAGTTAACTCACCGATGGTTGGCACCTTTTATCGCAGCCCAGCACCGGGCGCTAAATCCTTTGTGGAAGTAGGCGACACCGTTAAGCAAGGCGATACCATATGTATCATTGAAGCCATGAAGATGATGAACCAGATTGAAGCTGACCGTGACGGCGTGGTGGAAGCTATTCTGGTGGAAGATGGCGAGCCGGTGGAATTCGATCAGCCTATGATCGTTATCGCTTAATCTTTCATTTTCAACACGGGTGGACTCTCCCATGCTGGACAAGGTATTAATCGCGAATCGCGGCGAGATTGCCCTTCGTATCCTACGGGCCTGTAAAGAACTGGGCATTAAAACCGTCGCGGTACACTCCAAAGCTGATCGTGAACTCATGCACGTTCGTTTGGCAGATGAAGCCGTTTGTATCGGACCGGCATCGTCAGCGCAGTCTTACCTGAATATACCGGCCCTTATCAGCGCAGCCGAAGTGACTGACTCAACGGCCATTCACCCGGGCTATGGCTTTCTGTCGGAAAACGCCAACTTTGCCGAGCAGGTAGAGCGTTCAGGCTTTACTTTCATAGGGCCTCGCGCAGAAACGATTCGCCTGATGGGTGATAAAGTCAGCGCGATTCAATCGATGAAGGAAGCCGGTGTTCCTACGGTTCCAGGCTCCGATGGGCCACTCGGCGATGACGATGCTGTCAATCTAGCGACGGCTATGCGTATCGGCTATCCGATCATCATCAAAGCAGCCTCTGGCGGCGGCGGGCGTGGCATGCGTGTGGTGCATACTGAAGGCCACCTGCTGTCGGCGATTACCGTTACGCGTACCGAAGCACAGGCGGCGTTTGGTGACGGCACGGTCTACATGGAAAAATTCCTTGAGAAACCGCGTCACGTAGAAGTGCAGGTGCTGGCTGATGGCCAAGGTAACGCTATCCATCTTTATGATCGCGACTGCTCTCTTCAGCGCCGTCATCAAAAAGTGCTTGAAGAAGCCCCAGCCCCAGGCCTTGATCAGAAAGCGCGTGAGCAGGTGCTTGAAGCCTGCCGTCAGGCGTGCATTAAAATCAATTACCGTGGCGCCGGCACCTTTGAATTCTTGTACGAAGACGGCAAGTATTTCTTCATTGAGATGAATACCCGCGTTCAAGTCGAACACCCGGTTACTGAAATGGTTACCGGCGTGGATATCGTCAAAGAACAGCTGCGCATAGCCTCTGGCCTTCCGCTGTCTATTCGTCAAGAAGACGTGAAGATCGCTGGCCACTCTTTCGAGTGCCGGATTAATGCCGAAGATGCCCGTACCTTTATGCCTTCGCCCGGGAAAGTGACGTTATTTCACTCGCCGGGTGGCCTGGGTGTGCGTATGGACTCGCATCTTTACACGGGATACACCGTGCCTCCCCACTACGACTCCCTGATCGGCAAGCTGATCACGTGGGGTGCAGACCGCGAAATTGCGCTGACGCGCATGCGCAATGCGCTTGATGAACTACTTGTGGAAGGCATCAAAACCAATATCGATCTGCAGAAAGATTTGGTTCGTGACAGCCACTTCCGCGAAGGCGGTGTCAACATCCACTACCTGGAAAAGAAACTCGGCGGCTAACGCCACTCCAGCGCTATGTTCGATACCCAACGGGGTGGCCACGTCCACCCCGTAGTTGTCTTTACGGTACTGTCTTTACTGTAGTTGTCTTTACTGTCTCTATTTTTAAATTCGCCTTGCGGAGAACCTGCATGCCCTGGCTTCAACTCAAAGCTCATGTCGCACCCGAGCAAGCAGAATTTCTGGAAGAGCTGCTGCTCGAAGAAGGCGCGACTGCCATTGGCCTTCAAGATGCCCACGACGACCCGGTATTTGAGCCTGAGCGCGGCACCACTCCGCTTTGGCAAGATACGATTCTGACGGGGCTTTATGATGACCTTGAAGGCGTTGACGACATGCTTACGCGCATTGAGGCGGCCTGGTCGGAGCACATGCCGAGCGAACCCTGCCCCACGATCGAGTATGAGCTACTTGCCGACCGCGACTGGGAGCGTGAGTGGATGGATGATTTCACCCCTCTACGCATGGGCCAGCGGCTATGGATTGTGCCCAGCTGGCACGAGCCGCCTGAGGCAGACGCGGTCAACCTGATTCTAGATCCAGGCCTTGCGTTTGGCACCGGCACGCACCCGACTACCGCGCTGTGCCTAGAGTGGCTGGATGAACTGGCAGTGGCTGGCCACTTAGCGCAGCAGCATGTACTTGATGTAGGCTGTGGCTCGGGCATTCTCGCTATCGCCGCCCTAAAGCTTGGCGCACACCATGCCGACGCTACCGACATTGATCCCCAGGCATTGCAAGCTAGTCGTGATAACGCAGAACGTAATAGCATTGCCGAACAGCAGCTATCGCTTTATTACCCTGAGCAGTTAAGCGATGACGTTCGTTATCCTGTCGTAACCGCTAACATACTGGCGGGCCCACTGGTTGAGCTAGCGCCGATGATTGCCGGGCACGTGGCCCCAGGTGGGCGCATTGCGCTATCGGGTATTTTAGCCAATCAGGCCGACGATGTTCAGCAAGCCTACACGGCCCAGGGCATCATCATGCAAGAGCCGGTGATTCGTGAAGGCTGGGTAAGGCTCTCAGGCCAGCGCCCAGATTAAAGCACCCTGCGGCCTTCAACCTAACGGCGAGTAGGCGTATCATACGCACCCTTGAAAGCGCTTACTCGTCGCCAGACCAGCATCCACATAGCCTACGCCATGACGTTAATGAACACCCTACCCAGCATTGGTCGTTATCGATTATCAAATCGCGTAATCCTGGCACCAATGGCCGGCGTTACCGACCGCCCCTTTCGTCAGCTATGCCGACAGCTGGGTGCTGGCTGGGTGGTGGGCGAAATGGTCACGTCAGACCCTAGCCTATGGCATACGCGTAAATCACAGCTGCGAATGGACCACCAGGGCGAGCCAGACCCGCGTGTGGTGCAAATTGCGGGTGGTGATGCTGATATGCTTGCCCAGGCAGCCCGCCTGAATGCTGAACTAGGTGCTCAAATTATTGATATTAATATGGGCTGCCCCGCTAAGAAGGTGTGTAATAAAGCGGCAGGGTCTGCCCTGCTTCGCGATGAAGCCTTGGTCGCTGACATTTTGCAGGCGGTGGTGGGCGCCGTTGATATTCCCGTGACGCTTAAAATCCGCACGGGCTGGTGCGCGGCATCGAACAACGCCCTGCGCATTGCTCAGTTGGCCGAGGCCGCAGGCATTCAAGCGCTAGCCGTACATGGCCGACATCGCGAACAGCGCTATACTGGACAGGCAGAGTACGACACGATTGCCGACATCAAATCTCGTCTCTCGATACCGGTGATTGCTAACGGCGACATAACAAGCCCTGAAAAAGCCGCCGAAGTGCTCGCTTACACCGGTGCTGATGCTGTCATGGTAGGCCGTGGTGCGCAGGGAAATCCGTGGATATTTCAACAGATCAACCACTATTTCCAGCATGGCACGCGAATGGCGCCACCCAGCCTAGCCGAGCGCCAGCAGGTGCTTAATGGGCACGTTGGCGCACTGCATGAATTTTATGGTGACACGATGGGCGTACGCATAGCGCGTAAGCATGTCGGCTGGTACCTCAGCGACGACCCGCGCTTTACGCCGCCTCAACAGCACGCGCTGAAGCAGCAGTTCAATGCGTTAGCATCACCCGAAACGCAATTTGATTGGATCAACGACGCGATGGCTCCCGATGCCGCCACACGTTTGCT
Organism: Halomonas sp. AOP5-B2-8; assembly: GCF_052376475.1. NCBI lineage: Bacteria > Pseudomonadati > Pseudomonadota > Gammaproteobacteria > Oceanospirillales > Halomonadaceae > Halomonas > Halomonas sp. AOP5-B2-8. The sequence continues at coordinate 264,425 of NZ_JBQSVS010000003.1, forward strand.
AGCCAAAGGAAGCTATGCTGCATGACCGAACGCGATCTTCTCTCTAGCGATACTGTTTCTCACCTCACCCGCATGCTGGCTAATCCAACGGTGAGCACACCACCGCAGCCTCTGCGGGAGGCCGTGGAAACAGCGATGCGCCGCTACTTCGAGCATCTCGATGGCAGCCAGGCAACTGACCTATACGCCATGGTGATGGCCGAAGTAGAAGCTCCTTTACTGGCCTGCGTCTTGGAGCATACTGACGGCAACCAGACCCGGGCCGCTGATGCACTGGGCCTGAACCGCGGCACCCTGCGTAAAAAGCTAAAGCTTTACGGACTTATCGAAGGCGACGCCCCATAACACTGGGGCGTTGTTGTTTTTATTTACCCACGTTGACTTCACAACGCTGCACACGAGCATCCTCATGGCTGATAACCCTACTTTGACTGACAGTAACGCTACTCCCGTCCGCCGCGCCCTTCTGAGCGTTTCTGATAAAACTGGCATTGTAGAATTCGCCCGCGGCCTAACTGAGCATGGCGTTGAACTGCTTTCAACCGGTGGCACTTTCCGGCTATTGCAAGAAAATGCCATTGCGGTGAAAGAAGTGTCTGAACATACCGGCTTTCCCGAAATTATGGATGGTCGTGTCAAAACGCTTCACCCCAAAATTCACGGCGGCATTTTGGCACGGCGCGGCCAGGATGATGCGGTCATGGCCGAAAACGACATTACCCCTATCGATATGGTCGTCGTTAACCTCTACCCCTTCGCCGCGACTGTCGCTAAGCCTGATTGCACGTTAGAAGATGCTATCGAGAATATCGATATTGGCGGCCCTACCATGGTACGCGCCTGCGCTAAAAACCACGCGCATACAACAATCGTCGTGAATACCGCTGACTACGCCCGCGTGCTTGGTGAGCTGGCCGCTCAAAATGGTCAAGTAAGCACGGCAACGCGGTTCGATTTAGCGGTCAAAGCATTCGAACACACCGCCGGCTATGATGGCGCTATTGCCGACTACCTGGGCCGCAAGGTTGACGCTGCAGACGAAGCATTTCCCCGCACCTTTAATCTTCAGCTGCATAAAAAGCAGGATATGCGTTACGGCGAAAATCCCCATCAGCAGGCAGCGTTCTACGTTGACCCGCAGGCTAGCGAGCCAAGCGTTGCCACGGCAAAAATGCTGCAAGGCAAACCGCTATCGTATAACAACGTTGCCGATACCGATGCGGCGTTTGAATGCGTCAAGGCTTTTAAAGAGATCGCCTGTGTGATCGTCAAACATGCCAACCCCTGCGGCGTTGCCGTTGGTTCAACAGCGCTAGCGGCTTATGACAAAGCCTTCGCCACCGACCCTACCAGCGCATTTGGCGGCATCATTGCCTTCAATACAGCGCTGGACGCTGAAACCGCCCAGGCAATTATCGATCGCCAGTTTGTCGAAGTAATTATCGCCCCCGGGATTAGCGATGACGCTGCCGCCATTGTGGCCAGCAAGCAGAACGTTCGCCTACTGGATGTCAGCGATCATTGGTCAGGCGAACACCAGACTGCATTTGATCTCAAGCGCGTCAACGGTGGGCTATTAGTACAAGAGCGCGATGAGGGAATGGTGGCACGCGAGGACTTGACGGTTGTCAGCCAGCGCGCTCCCAGCGAGCAAGAACTGCGCGACCTAGCCTTTGCTTGGCGAGTGGCTAAGTTCGTTAAGTCCAACGCCATTGTGTATGCCAAAGATGGGCAAACAGTGGGCGTGGGCGCAGGACAAATGAGCCGCGTTTACTCAGCCAAAATTGCGGGCATCAAAGCCGCAGACGAAGGCCTTTCAGTGCCTGGGTCGGTCATGGCATCTGATGCCTTCTTCCCGTTCCGTGATGGCATTGATGCCGCGGCAGCAGCGGGTATTACCGCGGTCATTCAACCCGGTGGTTCAATGCGCGATCAGGAAGTGATCGACGCCGCCAATGAAGCAGGCATTGCCATGGTATTTACCGGCATGCGCCACTTCCGCCACTAAGCCTTTTCACTAGCACCGCTGGCCCACCCAGCACATAACAAGCCCCCATTGGCACTCTGCCAATGGGGGCTTGCTAATGACAGTGGCTGCCGATTAAAAGACAGGCTTCAAAGCGCTAGCCAAGGTCAATGCATAGATACTTTGTTTCAAGGTATTCTTCCAACCCTTGATGACCGCCCTCGCGACCTAAGCCCGATGCTTTAACCCCGCCAAACGGTGCCGCTGCGTTAGAAATGGCGCCAGTATTAATCCCTACCATGCCATATTCTAGCGCTTCAGCGACGCGCCACACGCGAGCCAGATCACGCGAGTAGAAATACGCGGCCAGGCCATACTGAGTGTCATTGGCCATTGCTATCGCGGTTTGCTCATCGTCAAACGGGAAGACAGCGGCCAGCGGGCCAAACGTCTCTTCGTGAGCGACCTTCATTTTATCGGTGGCAAAGCTAATCAGCGTCGGCGTGAAGAAATTACCGCCCAACGGATGGGGATGCCCACCCAGCAGCAGCTCAGCGCCGTTATCTATCGCATCCTGCACGTGCTCGCTGACTTTCTTAACCGCGTTTTCATCGATTAACGGGCCAAGATTAATATTCGCTTTGGTGCCATCGCCAACGCGCAACTCACTGTTCATTGCCACCGCCAGCTTTTCACAAAACGCGTTGATAACACTGGAGTGGACTAAGAAGCGGTTGGTGCATACACAGGTTTGCCCAGCATTACGAAATTTCGCCGCCATAGCACCATCTACTGCGGCATCTAAATCAGCATCTTCAAAGACAATAAATGGCGCGTTGCCACCCAGCTCTAGCGAGATTTTCTGAATATGCTCAGCCGCCTGCGCCATCAGTTTACTACCCACTTCGGTAGAACCGGTGAAGGTGATTTTGCGCACCTTCGGCGAGTGCGTCATCGCTTGCGCAATATCACTGGCGCTGCCCGGCACTACGTTAAAAACCCCACGCGGAATGCCCGCACGCTCAGCTAATAGCGCTAATGCCGTGGCTGAAAACGGCGTTTGGCTCGCAGGCTTGACGACAATCGTACAGCCAGCGGCCAGCGCAGCGCCCGCTTTACGGGTGATCATCGCCGCCGGGAAGTTCCACGGGGTAATCGCGCCCACAACGCCCACTGGCTGCTTAGTCACGATGATACGCTGATTGGCGTTTGCCGCGGGAATCGTTTCACCGTAAACGCGCCGGGCCTCTTCAGCAAACCAGCGCAAAAAGCTTGCGGCATAGGCAATTTCGCCCGCGGCTTCTTTAAGCGGCTTGCCCTGCTCGTAGGTCATCAGCATGGCTAAGTCTTGCTGATGCTCAAGCATCAGGTCGTGCCACTTTAATAATAAGTCGGCGCGTTCCTGAGCGGTCAATGCACGCCATGCAGGCAGAGCGGCATCGGCGGCATCGATGGCCCGCTCAGTCTCAACTTTACCTAACCGCGGAATATTGCCGATAGCCTCGCCGGTTGCCGGATTCAAGACCGTGATCTGCTCGCCGCTATCGGCTGCAACCCAACTGCCGTCGATATAGGCAAAAGGACAGTACAGCTGCGTTTCTTTAAGCGCTTCCATGACAGACTCCTGACCAAATGATGGCCGTGTAGGCTTGTTAACACTTCATGCTAAGACGAAACACCCCTATAAACCAAGTTTCTAGCGTGCCTTGATTATCGGCTAGCGGCACCAGATTCAATTAATCAGCATTAGGAATTCTTGCCGAGTCGCCTGGTCGCTGCGAAACCTGCCTAGCATGACGGATGAGGTCATACTGGAGTTTTGCTTCTCGACGCCACGCATCATCATGCAAAGATGGCGAGCCTCAATGACCACTGCGACGCCCTTTGCCTGCGTGACTTCTTGAACGGCATCGGCGATTTGTAGGGTGAGATTTTCTTGGATCTGCATACGTCGTGCAAACATATCAACAATGCGCGCAAATTTAGATAGCCCCAGCACCTTGCCGTTAGGTAAATAGGCGATATGGCACTTGCCAATAAAGGGCAGCAGATGGTGTTCACACATTGAATAAAGCTCAATGTCTTTTACCAGCACCATTTCGTCTGTGTGCGACTCAAACACGGCACCGTTAATAATTTCTCCCAGCGACTGATTATAGCCCGCATTCAAAAACTGCATGGCTTTCGCTGCCCGCTTTGGCGTATCCCGCAATCCTTCCCGATCAGGATCTTCTCCCAAAGCAGTGATTATCTGGCGATAGTGGTGAGCAATATCATCGGACATGTTAAGCCTCATCAAAAACGGTGCACAAATGCAAAAAGACTGACACCTACGTCAATTCTTTCTTTACGCGAATTAATATTAGACCCGTCTAAATATAAAATTTACGAGCATATTGGCCAGCAGTTAAGGTACAAAAAATAGCTACAAAGACTGCTGAACCATTATTGTCTGGAATAACCTATTTTAACGTAAGCCTCTCATTTATGGCAGCGTCGTAGCTAACAAGGCGATGCGAAGACACCGCTCAGCTCCACACATTACGCGGCCATTCCCCTCCCCGCGCTATGCCAACCAACGCGGGGTTTCTAACTGCAGGCACTGCTGCTCTAACTGGCGGATATGCTGATCCCAGTAACCGCTATCCGCCAACCACGGAAACGCCCGTGGGAAAGCTGGGTCATTCCAGCGCGATACCAGCCAAGCAGTATGACGAATCAACCGATAGCTTCTTAACGGTTCAATTAACGATATCTGCTCCGTCGGAAACGGTAGCGCTTCCTCATACCCTTCGGTAATCTCATTCAAGTGTGCTCCCCAGCCCTGCGGGTCGTCGGTGGGAAGCATCATCCAGATATCCTGAATCGCGGGCGCCATAAGGCAGTCATCAAAATCGACCAGCGAAAACTGCTCATCGCGGCCGAGCACATTGCCTAAATGACAGTCACCATGACACCGAATCATGCTGCTAGCAGGTACGCAGTGCTTTGAAAGCTGCTGATGTACTTTCGTAATGACGTTTTCATACGCTCGACGCTGATGACCACTCAATCGCTCACTTGTCAGCACACGCTGCTGAGCATCAAGGACACCGCTTGCCATCTCTAATCGCGGGCGGTGTTGAAAAGCTTGTTTAGCGGAGATTTCGTGTAAGCGCCCCAGCACCTCGCCCATTGCAAATAAGTGAGCAGGGTTATCAAGCTCCGGGGCCTGACCAGGACAGTGAGGAAATAACGCAAAGTTAAATACTTTAAACTTATGTAGCGACTGGCCCTGAGTGTTTCGCCAAGGCGCCACGACCGGCACATCGTTGTCAGCTAGCTCTTGTAAAAAATCATGCTCTTCCTGAATCACCGCCTCTGACCAGCGGTCAGGCCGATAAAACTTAATAATCCAGTTTTTGCCATCCTCATCGCGAAACATTAGCACGCGGTTTTCGTAGCTATTTAGCGCGAAAGGCTCACCCGCTGGCCAAATATCAAGCGACTCGGCTGCAGACATCACTAAATCGGGCGAAAGAGAGCTAAACGGGTGTGACATAGGTCACTCCTGGGGTCGGCAAAAAACCTATTCTATCAACCCTTGCCCAGGGGCGTCCGCGCTACTGCCCAAATATCGATGCGCTTAGCACCTGCCTCCAGCGCGGCACACGCCATTGCATGCCCAGTAGCACCGGTAGTCACCACATCATCAATGATCACCAAATGCTCCGGTGGCGGCATCTGAAATGCAAAAGCATCGGCTAAATTGGATGCCCGCTCGCGGCGATTCAACGTGCGCTGGGAACGGCTTCTCTTAACTCGCTGAGCAGTGTGCAATGGAACAGCCAATCTGTGGCTGAGCTGTTTTGCCAGCCAATATGATTGGTTAAATCCACGCTCACGGGCATTTGCAGGGTGCATCGGTACTGACACGAACGCTTGCCCAGTTAGCTGGGGCTGCGTCATTAACATCAGTTCGCAAAGCAATACCCCAGCCCTCGGTGAGGCGTTGAATTTAAAATCATGTATTAGCTCTTTAATGACACCCTGATACAGCAACCCCGCCTGAGTCGCCAAAAAGGCCGGAGGCTCCGTTAAGCAATGCCCGCATAATCGCTGGCCGTGCTTCACCGGCTCACCGCATTGGCTGCAGGCATATAAATTCCATGGGAGCTCATCGGCACACGCATCACACCACCCTAGCCCCTGCGCCGTAGGGGCTAGGCAAAAAGCGCAATAGCCCGGCATGTTTCGCTTTATCCAATAACTCCCTCTTTGCAGGCCTTGCTTCAAAAACGATTTCTTAGAAAACATAGACCGCTCTTCACCCATTTAAACAAATATCAAACTAGGCGTTGACTTGTATCACAAAAATGATAACATACGCCTCGTCTTCGCGGATGTGGTGGAATTGGTAGACACGCTAGATTTAGGTTCTAGTGCCGTAAGGTGTGGGAGTTCGAGTCTCCCCATCCGCACCAATTACTTGTTAGCTTTCAAGAAGTTAGCTTTAAAATTTTCTCTGAATTAGTCAGCATATCAGGCACCCATGAGGTGCTTTTTTTGTGCCTGCTCGTTACACAGCTGCACTTACTTAAGCAGAACCAAGTGCACGGCTTAAGCTGAACCGAGAGCAAGGCAAAATCAGCCGCGACTACTTTTAATGCAAAACCGTTGCGCTGTTTAATTGCTAATTGATGTTGCGGGCGTATCAATGATGCTTGCAGAGCGGCCATACAGGCCGCCCAGGCAGAGCTGGTGTAAAAACTATACTCAGAAAGCTATAGCCTCAATCCGCCATCACACTCAATGATGCGCCCGCTGAAATAATCATTTTCAACAATGAAAGCGACACTTTGGGCAATATTATCGGGATCCCCCAAACGTTTTAACGGCACGCTAGAGGTAATGCGCTCCAACATATCTGGGCGCATACCAGCAGTCATTTCCGTGGCCACAAATCCAGGTGCAACGGTACCTGTACGAATGCTATAGCGCGCCAGCTCCTTACTCCAGGTTACCGTTAACGCATGCACTCCCGCCTTGGCCGCCGCATAGTTACTCTGCCCCATATTGCCCGCACGCGAAATGCTTGAGATATTGACGATTACCCCCTCATGCCCTGCCTCAATCATCTGAGTAGCCGCTTCACGCCCGCACAGAAAAACGCCGGTTAAATTAACATTAATGACGTTTTGCCAGCTTTCCAGCGACATACGCTTCTCAACGTGGCCATCTTTCGCCTTGACCAGCAGTGCGTCCTGGGTAATGCCTGCGTTATTCACGCAGCCGCTTACCGGCGCCATGCGTTTTGCAATATCGGCAAATGCCTGAATAACGGAAGCCTCTTCCGCAACGTTTACCACAAAGGCCTGCGCATCAACCCCTTCAGCAGAAAGCTGTGATACCGCCTGAGCCAATGCTTCACTACTCATATCCAGCAGCGCCACGCGCGCGCCCTGCTTGCCCAAACGCAGGGCCGTGGCATAGCCCAATCCTCGTGCGCCACCGGTTATAGCAATGACTTTATCGGTAATAACCATCACTGACTCCTTTAAGAAGATTTACGCCGCCTCATTGTGCGCCGCACAACAAGGGATTTACTAGCCCGAATCGCACGGCACTAACGCTAAAACGCACATCTTTAGCTGCTTGTTATTTGTATTTCTGGCACCATATTAGCCAGCTACGACGGTTATTGAGTCGTTTATTTCTGGAGTTAACCATGCCTATTTTGATTTTTATATCGCTGTTCACTTTACTAGATTTTATTGTGCTTTTTTCAATTGGCAGCCAAATAGGTTTGATTACTACCCTATTGTTAGTGCTTGGCACAGGCTTTGCCGGGCTACATCTTATTCGTAAAGAAGGCGTCTCAACCTTCGCCCGTGCACGCCAACGCATGCAGGCAGGTGAAATCCCTTCTAGCGAGCTTCTGACTGGCGCCGCACTTATTTTTGGCGGCGCCTTACTGATGGCACCGGGCTTCTTGTCGGACGCACTTGGCCTTGCATGCCTGATTCCCAGTGCACGCCATTTAATGCTTAAAGCATTAACGTGGCTAGGCATTAAGACCATTGCAGGACAGCAGCAAGGCCCGCATACATCGTCTGCCCACTCACGCTCAACGCGCGCCGACAACGATGACGGATGGTTTGATGGGCCAGCTAAAGACTCCGCAACTTCCTCATCGGATCAAAAAGGCCCCATTGAAGGTGATTTCATTAGCCGTGATGAGTCGTCACGCCATCGATAACGCACCGTTTGGAAGAAAATCTGCACAAAAGCAATTTTTTATTGCTCTCCCCCCTTGAAAGGCCACCTGCAGCCCCCACTTTTTAGCCAGCACATAATTTCGGTGACTGCTTAATGTAGCAGCCGCCATTAACAATGAAGACCGCAAGGTCTTCACGTCTCGCGGGGACTCCCACGAGAACATTTTTTAGCTAGCTGCCCTCAATAAGGGCTTCAACCTACTTAGGAGAACGTGAATGAACATCCGTCCTTTACATGATCGTGTCATCGTCCGTCGCGTTGAAGAAGAACAGAAAACGGCTGGTGGCATCGTGCTTCCTGGTAATGCACAAGAAAAACCTACCCGTGGTGAAGTATTAGCCGTCGGCAATGGTCGCATTCTTGAAAATGGCGAAGTACGTCCGCTAGACGTTAAAGTCGGCGACAACGTGATCTTTAAAGATGGCTACGGCGTTGAGAAACAAAAAGTCGACGGCGAAGAAGTTCTGATTATGAGTGAAACCGATATCCTTGCCGTTGTTGAAGGTTAATCCTCATTTCAGCTATTTACTTTCACGTTTTTGAATTCAATTTAGGAAGTAACCACTATGTCAGCTAAACAAGTTAAATTTTCTGATGACGCACGCAAACGTATGGCGCGCGGCGTTGATGTTCTTGCCAACGCAGTAAAAGTAACGCTAGGCCCGAAAGGCCGTAACGTGGTGCTGGAAAAATCCTTCGGCTCCCCCACCGTTACTAAAGACGGTGTCTCTGTCGCTAAAGAAATCGAACTGAAAGACAAGTTCGAGAACATGGGCGCCCAGATGGTTAAAGAAGTTGCTTCACAGACTTCTGATGCGGCTGGCGACGGCACCACCACCGCTACCGTTCTCGCCCAAGCAATCATTGCTGAAGGCCTGAAAGGCGTGACTGCCGGCATGAACCCGATGGACCTTAAGCGCGGCATCGATCAAGCCGTTGCGGCCGCTGTTAAAGAAATCAAAGCAATGTCCGTACCTTGCACCGACACCAAGTCGATTGCTCAGGTCGGCACGATTTCTGCCAACGGCGACAAGCGTATTGGTGAAATCATCGCTGAAGCGATGGAAAAAGTAGGTAAAGAAGGCGTCATCACCGTTGATGAAGGCCGTGGCTTTGAAGATGAGCTAGAAGTTGTTGAAGGTATGCAGTTTGATCGCGGCTACCTGTCTCCCTACTTCGTTACCAACCAGGACACCATGACGGTTGAACTGGAAGATCCTTACATCCTATTAGTGGATAAAAAGATCTCCAACATCCGTGAGCTGCTGCCGGTTCTTGAAGCCGTTGCTAAGCAAGGCAAGCCGCTAGCTATTATCGCTGAAGATATCGAAGGCGAAGCGCTTGCAACGTTGGTGGTTAACAACATGCGCGGTATCGTTAAAGTCGCTGCTGCTAAAGCACCTGGCTTCGGCGACCGTCGTAAATCCATGCTGCAGGACATTGCTATCCTGACCAACGGCACGGTCATTTCTGAAGAAGTTGGCCTGACGCTTGAGCAAGCTACCCTGGATCACCTGGGTACGGCTAAGCGCATGACGATGTCTAAAGAAAACACCACGATCATCGACGGCGCTGGTGCAGAAAACGACATTGAAGCTCGCGTTAACCAGATCCGCGCGCAAATCGAAGATACGTCTTCTGATTACGACAAAGAGAAGCTGCAAGAGCGTGTTGCTAAACTAGCAGGCGGTGTTGCTGTTATCCGCGTTGGTGCTGCGACCGAAGTGGAAATGAAAGAGAAGAAAGCACGCGTTGAAGACGCTCTGCACTCTACTCGTGCAGCCGTTGAAGAAGGCGTGGTACCTGGTGGCGGTACAGCACTCGTTCGCGTTATGGCTAAAGTACAAGGCCTGACTGGCGAAAACGAAGACCAAAACCACGGTATCAACATGGCGCTGCGCGCTATGCAGTCACCGCTTCGTCAAATCGTGACTAACGCTGGTGAAGAAGCTGCCATCGTAATTAATCGCGTTAAAGATGAAGTAGGCAACTTCGGCTACAACGCACAGACCGGCGAATACGGCGATCTGTTCGAAATGGGCGTTCTGGACCCCGCTAAAGTAACCCGTACTGCGCTGCAGTCCGCTGGTTCTGTTGCAGGTCTGATGATCACCACTGAGTGCATGATCGCAGAAGACCCCGAAGAGAAAGAAGGCGCTCCTGATATGGGCGGCATGGGTGGAATGGGTGGTATGGGCGGCATGATGTAACGCAACCCTGAGCCCTTTGCTCAAGATGACTAGCTGTTAATGTCATCACCAACAACCCCGCCTTGTGCGGGGTTGTTGCGTTATAAAGACCTGCACGGCATTAACGCTACATCATAACTTATCGTCCATTCAGCTAAGCCAACGTGCTATTATCAGGCCGATTTTTTAAGGCTATAGGGCGATAACGCATGTTGCAGCATATCCGTATCGTGCTCGTACAGACCTTTCACCCAGGCAATATTGGGGCTGCGGCGCGGGCAATGAAAACCATGGGTTTGACTGAGCTGGTGCTGGTTAACCCACGCTCATACCCTGATGAAGAAGCCACTCGCCTTTCCGCAGGCGCTAACGATGTGCTTGATAATGCCCGCATTGTCAGCTCGCTAGACGCCGCTGTTATCGACTGTGTTCAAGTGGTGGGGGCTAGCGCGCGCCTGCGCAGCCTACCATTGCCCCACTATGATGAACCCGACGATATGGCCTTAGACGTCATTCAGAATGCGCAAACTGCACCGGTAGCATTAGTATTTGGACGAGAGCGCTCAGGACTTACAAACGATGAGATTCGCTGCTGCACCCACCAGGTCAGCATCCCAGCCAATGCCGATTACGGCATTCTGAATTTATCTCAAGCGGTGCAAATTTTAGCGTACGAAGTGCACCGTGCATGGCGTAAAAGCGCAGATAACGATTTCGCATATCAACGGCCGCTGGAAGCGATACCCCCTAGCCGTGAACAGTTTCTACACTTCCAAGCGCATCTCGGGGAGTTAATGCAAAAAAGTGGCTTTTTAACCCAACCCCACGCCCGCACTGAAGAGCAGCTCCAAGCACTCTTTGCTCGCGCGCAGCCTAGCCGCAAAGAGCTTTCTCTGCTGCGAGGCCTACTAAGCGCTTTTGAGTCTTATTTGCCTAAGCAGTGAGGCATGATTACTCATAAAAAAGGGACAACGCCTGTTGTCCCTTTGCATATCAAAGCCACATGCTTACAGCATCATTGCCGCCAGCCAGCCAAAGCCCACTAGTGGAATATTGTAATGCAGAAACGTCGGCACAACGCTGTCCCAAATGTGATCATGCTGACGATCCACATTAAGACCGGAGGTCGGCCCCAGGGTTGAATCAGACGCAGGTGAGCCCGCATCTCCCAGCGCCGCTGCCGTACCTACCAGCACTACCGTGGCCATGGGCGAAAAGCCAAACTGCACCGCTAAGGGCACAAAAATAGCTGCAATAATCGGAATGGTTGAGAACGAAGAGCCAATCCCCAGCGTTATAAACAGCCCGACCAGCAGCATTACTAGCGCAGCTAAGCCTCGGTTATCACCCAGTACCGCAAAGGCGCCCGATACCAGCGTGTCGATTTCACCCGTGGTTTTCATCACTTCGGCAAAGCCCGCCGCTGAAATCATGATAAAACCAATCAGCGCCATCATTCGCATGCCGCTGGTAAAGAGATCATCAGCTTCTCGCCACTTGAATATTCCCCCAAGCGAGAGCAAACCAATTCCTACCAAGCCACCTAAAATCATTGAGCCGCTATATAGCTGCAGCCCCAGCGCAGCGACGATGGCAACACCCGACATTATAAGCCCCAGCATGTGAGGCTCGGCGGGCGTATGCCCTTCCATCACGTTAGCGTTAGCAATGTCTTGAGCCTGATAGTCACGCGGGCGCCGATAGCTCCAAAATAGCGCGACGATTAGCCCTAACGCCATACCGCCTACCGGGATCGCCATGGCCATAGGCACCATGCCACGGGTAATCTCTAAGCCTAACGGCCCGCCGGCGCTATTTAAGTTAGCGAGCAATATATCGTTGAGGAAGATCGCCCCAAAACCGACTGGCAGCAGCATGTACGGCGCAGTTAATCCAAACGTGAGTGCACAGGCCACCGCGCGCCGATCTAGCCTCAAGCGATTCATCACGATTAAGAGCGGCGGAATAAGCACGGGTATAAAAGCGATATGCACAGGAATAGCGTTTTGTGACGAGATGGCAACCAGCAAAACCGCCGTTAGCAGCAGCACTTTAACGCGCGCTTGATGTGCTGGCGTGGTTTGTTTGCCCAGTAACGTAATCAGACGATTCGCCAGCATGTCCGGCAAACCAGAGCGGGAAATCGCCACTGCAAACGCGCCTAGAGTGGCATAGGCCAATGCAACTTGGGCACCGCCACCCACGCCTGCATTAAACGCATCCATGGTTTGCTCAAGGCTCAACCCACCCACCAAGCCGCCCACTAAAGCACCCAGCACCAGCGCGAAAACCACCGAGACACGCGCCAGCGATAGCGCAACCATCACCAGCACCGCCAGAATTACTGCATTCATGAAGATCCCTAAAGCTATTGAAAGGCTATTTACAGCGAAGGTGGCGGATTTTAGCAGAATAAAACAACAAACCTAAGCGGGGGGACTCAGCAAAAGTACTGATTCTTAGCGGATCTCTTTTGTGTATTATCAACTGGAAAGCTTTGTGCGTAAAAATACGCGACTATCCAATGATTGTTACACCAGCCTCCGATATAATCTGCCGATGACTGAATCTAATCCGAACGCCTCATTGCCCGCCGCCAGCATTCCTGGCGATGCGCTGCCCCCCGTGGAGCAGCACGCCCTGCAATACGCAACGGTGCGCAACGCTCACGAAACCGAATTGATTGAAGACTATGTTGAGCTGATAGGTGATTTGCTGATGCACCGTGGCGAAGCCCGTGCAGCGGATATAGCCAATCGCATGGCGGTTAGCCAGGCGACTGTATCGAAAATGATTCGGCGTTTAAATGAGCTGGAGCTAGTGACTAGCAAGCCCTACCGATCGCTGTTCCTCACCGAGGCTGGCCAAAAAATGGCCGAGACGTCGCGTGCTCGCCACGACATCGTGCTGCACTTCCTCCGTGCACTGGGTGTTAAAGATGCCACCGCCCGCATTGATGCTGAAGGCATGGAGCATCACGTAAGCGATGAAACACTCACGATCATGCAACGCTTTACCGACCACCAGCAAAATTAAAAGCTAATCACCACTGCCTGATACTCGGGCGGGCATTCCCAGCCTCCCGATACCCGGCAGCTTTAACGCAGGCCGCATAACATCAAAACCAACGCTGAGCCCTAAAAAATTAATTTCAAGACCCTCTTCCAGCGCGAACATAATGCCGATCATGCCGCCTAGTGAAAACTGGTAGCCAGTGCCGCTGGGTGCAGGCGCAAACACGCCGTTAAAAATATAATCCTTACCGATAGCCGTCACAGGCAGCGTCACTTCAAACCCTGGTACTTCACGTATTACCCAGGCAATAAAGCTATTACTATTAGGCCCGGGCCACACGCGGTAAAGGTCGGCTTGAGGATAATCCGTGGCGGCGGCCTCTATTTTCGGAATCATCTGGCCAGCCGTTTCCCCGCGATAATCGGCCAACAGCGTAGGCGCATTTCCAAACCAAGTCCGGTCAGGCGTATCAATAGAGGACACCACCGTGGGCTGGCGCCAGCTCAATACCTGATGTAGCCGATAACTGTCAGCATTTTCCGCTTTGGTTGCGATCCAAATATGCTCGCCAAACGCCCCTCGCCAGTTGTATGCCCGGGCCGAATAGACCTGCACAACAGCCTCAGAATACGCTGCAGGGTCAGGCGCAATACCCGTCGAGGTGCGATCTAACGATGACCAATGAACATCCGTGACCACCTGATTCGTCACCAATAACCATACAGGTCCCACTAACAGCAGCGCCAAAAGCGCCACGAGGCTGAGCAGCCATCGCAGTAGCGTTTTCATCGTAATACCCGTAAGGCTAATATTAAATGTAAGTACCGCACTAGCTTACAAGACGCAAGCGTATTGCTTGACGAGTCTGTGCGTCAGCAGTATTTAAAGGAGGGAAATAAAATAATGCAGGCTAGAAATGGTGGTAGCCCCAGAAGCCACATCCCGGCACACGCAGCCACCACTACCGTTGCTCCCTTCCGGGCCTGGCGGGGTTCGCAGTTTAGCGTTGCGGGAGGACCTAAGGGGCCACCATAACGACACACTCTGTATGAAATAGTGTGCTAATGCTGATGTGGTGGCTACGCCCTGATTTGAACAGGGGACCCCATCATTATGAGTGATGTGCTCTAACCAGCTGAGCTACGTAGCCTTTTCCTCATCAACGGGTGCAGATTATGCCTATCTTAAATGCGAAAGGCAAGCCGGATTCCGACTCACCTCTCCCACCTAAATTAGCTTATTGAATGGCAGCGCGCACGGCCTCTGCGCCAGGCTCGCCATTACGCGTTGTCACGCCGTTTAACCACTCATCCAGGATACTGTCATTGGCTTGTAAGTAGTCACGCGCGGCGTCACGGGGCGCGACACCATCATCCATAATCGCGCTCATCAGTTGGTTCTCCATTTCCAGCGTAAAGGTCATATTGCGTAATAACGCCCCCACATTTGAGCACTCATCCACAAACCCCGCGCGTGTATTTGTATGCACCGTCGCGCCCCCTAGCTCCGGGCCAAAATAATCATCGGCGCCTGAGAGATAGGCCATCTCAAAGTTAGAGTTCATGGGGTGTGGCTCCCAACCTAAAAACACCATCCACTGCTCATTCGGGACGCGCGCACGCAACTCCGCCAACATCCCTGCCTCGCTGGAGTTAACCACCTGCCAGTCGCCTAACTCATAGGCGTTATCATCAATCATTTGCTCGATTAGCTCGTTGCCATCGTTACCTGCTTCAATGCCGTGCACGCTGCGGTCAAACTGATCGGCATGCGCCGCCAGGTCATTGACCGATGTCACTCCCGCATCATAAACGTATTGCGGCACGGCCAGGGTGTACTTTGCCCCTTCCAGGTTAGCGACCAAACGCTCGACCTCACCTCGCTCAATATAAGGGTCGCTAATAGATGCCATTGAAGGCATCCAGTTGCCCAGAAATACATCAAAATCATTGTTGCGCATCCCCGCGTAGGCAATGGGCACAGAGACCGTATCTGTGCTTGGTGCATAGCCGAGCCCTTCAAGCACTTCACTGGCCAGCGCGGTGGTCGCGGTAATGTCTGTCCAGCCGACTTCAGCAAAGCGTACGCTGCTGCATTCGTCGGCATAAGCCACCGCTGGTAATCCGGCGGCCAGCAATAAAGCACCGGCGTAACACGTCGAAATCTTACTCATGTTCGTTGTCCCCTTGAAACGTCTGATGCGAGCGCACTGAGAGCTCAGCTCACATTCAGAAAAAAGTACGTCGCCTGTATAGACCGATCTTTTATTGATTGAACGTTCAATAAAAAAATGCCATCATGGTTAGGTAATCATGCTTAACAGTGGGTTTCAAGTTTCACTCACGCTAAGTATTCAACGTATACAGGTGAGCGTTCGCAGGAGATCAACGTGCCAAAGGTTGGAATGGAACCGATACGCCGTCAGCAGTTAATCCACGCAACGATGGCTGCCATTGATGAAGTTGGTCTAGCCGAAGCCACCGTGATGCGCATTTCTCGTCATGCGGGCGTATCTGCGGGCATCATCAGCCATTACTTTGGCGGCAAAGATGGCCTGCTGGAAGCAACCATGCGGCAAATCCTCACCGATCTTACCGAGGCCGTTGCCGCGCGCCGCCATGCGTTAACAGACGACTCTCCGCGCGCCCACATTAGCGCTATTATTGAGGGCAACTTTGACCGCACCCAAGTCACCGGCCCCGCTGCCAAGACATGGTTAGCCTTTTGGGCGAGCAGCATGCACAAGCCCATGCTGCAGCGCTTGCAAAACGTCAATGACCGGCGCCTTTACACCCATTTATGCCATCAGTTTAGACGCGTAATGCCACGCCATGATGCCCGCAGCGCCGCCCGCGGTTTGGCGGCGATGATTGACGGCCTATGGCTGCGCGGAGCGTTAACGCCCGCAGGGCTTGATGCAGATGAAGCCCGGCTTATCGCGCAGGCCTACCTTGATCAACTGCTTGATCATCATGGCTGTGCAACGTCTGCATCCGATACATATCGCTAGTTTTTATTCGAGGAGACCTACATGGCCGCTCAAGACATACAGCCTCTCTATATTGATGGTCGCCAGGTAAGCGCCACGTCAGGTGAAACCTTTACCGTCACCAATCCTTTTAATGGCAGCCTTATCGCTACGATAGGCCAAGCCAGCCAGTCAGATGTTGACACCGCGGTTGAAGCCGCTCAGCGCGGCCAGCGTGAGTGGGCCGCCATGACCGGCATGCAGCGTTCGCGCGTATTATTGCGCGCCGTGGCATTGTTACGAGAACGTAATGACGAGCTTGCCGAACTGGAAACCCGCAATACCGGCAAGCCGATCAGCGAAACGGCGAGCGTTGATATCGTGACCGGCGCCGATGCGCTTGAGTACTACGCTGGCCTGGCGCCTGCTATTGAAGGCAATCAGATCCCCCTACGTGACAGCTCTTTTGTGTACACCCGCCGCGAGCCGCTGGGCGTGATTGGTGCCATTGGGGCGTGGAACTATCCCATCCAAATAGCTTGCTGGAAAGCAGCGCCGGCGCTGGCCGCAGGCAATGCGGTGGTATTTAAGCCTAGCGAAGTCACCCCACTCACGGTTATGAAGCTGGCCGAGATATTTACACAAGCAGGCCTGCCTAACGGCGTCTTTAACGTGGTGCAAGGCGATGGCCGCGTGGGCGCCATGCTCACCCAGCACCCTGGCATCGCCAAAGTCTCGTTTACTGGCGAAGCGGGCACCGGCAAGAAAGTCATGGCTGCCGCCGCAAGCTCGACCCTGAAAGACGTCACTATGGAGCTTGGCGGCAAGTCGCCGCTGCTGGTATTCGCCGACGCCGACCTGGACCGTGCCGCTGACGCCGCCATGATGGCCAACTTCTATTCAAGTGGCCAAATCTGCACTAACGGCACACGGGTGTTTGTGGAGCGCAGCGTCAAAGATGCCTTTGAAGCCAAGCTGGTCGAGCGCGTTAAGCGCATTAAGGCGGGTGACCCTATGGATCCTAGCGTCAACTTTGGCCCGCTGGTCAGTTTCGAGCATCAAGAGAAAGTGCTTTCCTATATCGCTTTGGGCAAAGAGCAAGGTGCTCGCCTGCTCGTAGGCGGTGACGACTGGAGCACTGGCAGTTTTGCAGATGGCGCCTGGGCTGCACCCACCGTGTTCACCGACTGCACCGACGATATGCGTATCGTGCGTGAAGAGATCTTCGGCCCGGTAATGTCAGTGTTGGTTTTCGATGACGAAAATGAAGTTATTCGCCGCGCCAATGACACCACATATGGACTTGCCGCCGGTGTCTTTAGCGAAAGCCTAAATCGTGCCCACCGCGTGATTCACCAACTGGAAGCCGGTATTTGCTGGATTAACACTTGGGGTGAGTCACCCTCCGAGATGCCGGTAGGCGGCTATAAAGAGTCGGGTATTGGTCGCGAGAACGGTATCGAGACGCTTAATCACTATACCCAAACTAAGTCCGTACAGATTGAAATGGGCCTGTTTGAGTCAGTGTTTTAAGGAGTTATTATGTCTCAACCACGCGAATTTGATTACATCATTATCGGCGCAGGCTCCGCGGGCAACGTGCTTGCTACTCGCCTGACCGAAGACAGCGGCGTCAGTGTGTTGCTACTGGAAGCGGGCGGCCCAGACTATCGCCTCGACTTCCGCACCCAAATGCCAGCGGCCCTGGCATTCCCACTGCAGGGCAAACGCTATAACTGGGCGTTCGAAACCGATCCCGAACCGCATATGGATGGCCGCCGCATGGAGTGTGGCCGAGGCAAAGGCCTGGGCGGCTCGTCGCTGATTAACGGCATGTGCTATATCCGCGGCAACGCCCTCGACTACGAGAACTGGGCCAAACGGCCCGGTCTTGAAGATTGGGACTACCTCAGCTGCCTTCCCTACTTCAAAAAATGCGAAACCCGCGATACCGGCGCTAATAGCTACCACGGTGGTGAAGGCCCGGTCAGCGTGACCACGCCAAAAGCGGATAACAACCCGCTCTATCGCACCTTTATTGAAGCTGGTAAGCAGGCAGGCTACCCGGAAACCGAAGACGTAAACGGCTACCAGCAAGAGGGCTTTGGCCCCATGGACCGCTTTGTGACGCCGAAGGGCCGTCGTGCGTCCACTGCCCGTGGCTACCTAGACACTGCCAAAAAACGCCAAAATTTAACCATTGAAACTCACGCGGTTACTGACGTTATTGAGTTTGAAGGTAAACGCGCCGTTGGCGTTCGTTATGAACAGAAAGGCGAAAAGCAGCAGGTCTACGCACGCCGTGAAGTTCTTTTATGCGGGGGCGCTATCGCCTCGCCGCAGATTTTGCAGCGCTCAGGCATCGGCAATCCAGAACTGCTGAAAGAGCTTAATATCGAGACGGTTCACGCCCTGCCCGGCGTGGGTGAAAATCTCCAGGATCACCTGGAAATGTACATTCAATACGAGTGCAAGGAACCTATCTCGCTCTATCCGGCGCTGAAGTGGTATAACCAGCCTAAAATTGGCGCGGAATGGCTTTTCAATGGCACCGGCGTAGGCGCCAGCAACCAGTTCGAAGCCTGTGGATTCATCCGCAGCCGTGATGAAGAAGAGTGGCCCAATCTTCAGTACCACTTTTTACCCATTGCCATCAGCTACAACGGCAAAAGCGCGGTGCAGGCTCACGGCTTCCAGGCCCACGTTGGCTCTATGCGCTCAGAAAGCCGTGGCCGCATTCGCTTAACGTCGAAAGATCCTCACGCGGCGCCGAGCATTTTGTTCAACTACATGGCTAAAGAGAACGACTGGCAAGAGTTTCGCGACGCCATTCGCCTTACCCGCCATATCATCGCCCAGCCAGCGTTTGAACCATATCGCGGTCGTGAAATAGCCCCTGGCGCTGACGTTCAGTCAGATGCTGAAATCGATGCATTCGTTAAGGAACACGCCGAAACGGCCTACCACCCCTGTGGCAGCTGCAAAATGGGTAGCGATGAACTCGCCGTGACCGATGGCCAGGGCCGCGTCCATGGCATTGAAGGTCTGCGCGTGGTCGATGCGTCACTTTTCCCGGTAATCCCTACTGGCAATCTAAACGCCCCGACCATTATGTTGGCGGAAAAAATCGCTGACCGTATAAAAGGCAGCGCACCGCTGCCTCGTGCCAGCGTTGACTACTATGTAGCAAACGGCGCACCCGCACAGCGCGTCTAAACATAAGCGCACCTGAACATTTAGTCCGTTTATCACTCAAAACGTCATGGCTTATTGCCATGGCGTTTTTTTATAGTGTGTGCGGCTATAATGGCCTTAACCCTACCTAAATACTTGCACCAAACGGCACCCATCTGCCAATATTCAAACATCCGTTCGACCCGTTATTGTATTGCCTTTTTACTAACAACAGCAGGCTGAAATAAAAGGCCTGAAACAGAGAGAGAGTCTATGCTCACCCTACTCCTTATCGTGCTCGCCATCGCAGGTCTGCTCGTGGTAATGCGCCGTGAAGCTGGCGCTCCCGCGGCGCTGATCGTGCTTGCCGTGCTGGGCCTCGTTGGCCTGCTGTTTGACGCGAAAGTGATCGGCCTGCTACTGCTTATTGCCGCTGCGGCGGTTGCCGCCGCTGGCCTCCCCGCGCTGCGTAGCCAATGGCTAACGCCGCGCCTATTTACCATGTTTAAAAAGGTAGCGCCGAAAGTATCGGCGACAGAGCGCACGGCTTTAGAAGCAGGCAGCGTTTCGTGGGATGGCGAATTATTTTCAGGCAAGCCTCAGTGGGACAAACTGCTGGCTTTTAAAGACGACGGGCTGCGCGACGATGAGAAAGCCTTTCTAGCCAACCAGTGCGCCAAAGCGGCGGGGATGTGCAATGCCTGGGATATCGCCCATGAGCGCGCCGACCTGCCCCAGCAACTGTGGGACTACCTGAAAAAAGAAGGCTTCTTCGGCATGATTATTCCGAAGGAGTACGGCGGGCTTGGCTTCTCCGCGAAAGCCCAGTCGATGGTGCTGCAAAAACTCTCTGCCAATGAAACGCTGATGGTCACCGTGGGCGTTCCCAACTCACTCGGCCCCGGTGAACTGCTGCTTAAATACGGCACCCAAGAGCAAAAAGATCACTACCTGCCGCGCTTATCCGACGGCCGTGAAATCCCTTGCTTTGGCCTGACCGGCCCTCGCGCGGGCTCAGACGCCACGTCCCTGCCCGACACCGGCATCGTCTGCAAGCAGACCATCAATGGCGAAGAGGTGCTGGGTATTCGTCTTAACTTCGAAAAGCGCTGGATCACCCTCGCCCCCATCGCCACCGTTGTGGGCCTTGCGTTTCGCTTGTTTGATCCAGAGAAACTGCTGGGTGACGAAGAAGATCGCGGCATAACCTTGGCCTTGATTCCCCGTGACACCGCTGGCATGGAAATAGGTCGTCGCCATCACCCTATCGGCAGCCCGTTTATGAACGGACCGATTGTGGGTAACGATGTCTTTGTACCGCTGGACACCATCATTGGTGGCCAGGACATGATCGGCCAAGGCTGGCGCATGCTGGTGGAATGCTTATCTATTGGCCGCTGTATCACGCTGCCGTCAGGCGCTACCGGCACTGCGCGCTATGCGCTGGGTTGGAGCGGCGGTTTCACCCGTGTTCGTCGTCAGTTCAACGTGCCGGTGGCGGAAATGGAAGGTGTGCAAGAGCCGCTCGCACGCATGGCAGCGATGGCCTACATTTCCCAGGCAACCGTGTACCAAACCGCGAACATGATTGATCACGGCGAAAAACCCGCGGTGCCTTCAGCGATTCTGAAAAGTCAGCTAACCGAGTTTCAGCGCGTGCTGCTTAGTGACGCCATGGATGTTCATGGCGGTAAGGCCGTGACGCTTGGCCCGCGCAACTATTTGGGCATCGGCTACAGCGCAAACCCGGTGGCGATTACCGTGGAAGGCGCCAACATTATGACCCGTAACCTGATGATCTTTGGTCAGGGCGCTATCCGCTGTCACCCGTATGTGCTGGATGAACTGGCCGCTAAAGACGCAAACGATATTCAGGCGTTTGATAAAGCCTTCTTCAGCCATGCAGGGCTGATTTTCGGCAACGCAGCTCGCGCCTTAACCCTCGGCTTTGGCCTGGGTAAAGCTAGCGTGCCTTTCGATGCTCCTGCCGCTATGTATGCCCAAGACGTGGCACGTCTCTCTGCGGGCTTCGGGCTATGTGCCGATGCCGCGATGGCAAGCTTAGGCTCAGCGCTTAAGAAGCGCGAGATGCTTTCTGCACGCCTGGGCGATGTGCTTTCGAATCTTTATCTCACGTCAATGGTGCTGAAGCAGTGGCAAGCCGGCAGTAAGGTAGAAGGCGAAGAAGCGCTATTGCACTATAGCTGCCGCTTTTTACTCCAGCGTGCCGAGCAAGCGCTTGTGGAGGTTTTCGATAATCTTCCCAATCGTATCCTGGGTAAAACGCTCAATGCCTTGGTCATGCCGGCCGGCCGTCGCTGGAATAAGCCCCATGACGATCTTGCCCGCGACATCGCCAAGCGCGTTTCCACCCACAGCGCTCTGCGCACAAAGCTGTTGGATAACACTTGGGACGCGGATGACGGTGAACAGCGCAACCCGCTAGCACGCTATAACGCCCTGCTGGTTGACTATGACCGCGCCGAGGTACTCTATCGAACGGTGAATAAAGCCTATTCAAAAGGTGAGATACCGCAAACGGCGCTTCACCCGGAAGCTCGTATTGAGGCCGGTTTGGAAAAAGGCCTCATCAGCGAGGACGATGCCGTCTTCATGCGTACCTTTGAAGCGGAAGTGTTGGAAATGCTCACCGTCGATGACTTCGCCTACGATGCCTTTGCCAAGAACAAATCCACGCTAATTGATCATAACGGCCAATCCTCGCCAGCACCTCAGCAGGAAGAAGCCGGCATTAAATAACGCTTTTTGCTCTGCTCGCCTTCAACCGGCCCCTGATAATAAGGGGCCGTTTTTTTTGCGCCCACGTTATCTACCTACCGAGCAGTCTATAAGGCGATGCTAGCCTAATGCGTCCAAAAGAACATTGAATGTTCGAAAATGATCACCTATAGTTTCGTTAGTGAAAAAAACAATAAACCTCCTACTGTTCACACCATGACGGTAAGCGAGTTTTTTATGTTAACGGGGCCCGCCATGACACTGCGAAATCGAAACACTGAAAAGTTACCTACCGATATTTTTGACGCGCTCATTATCGGTGGCGGTATTAATGGCGCGGCCACGGCAGCGGCACTGGCAGGAAAAGGCGCAAAAGTTGCCTTGATTGACCGTGGCGACTTCGCCGGCAGCACCAGCATGCACTCCTCCAATTTAGTATGGGGAGGCATTAAATATATGGAAAGCAACGACTTTTCACTGGTTCGAAAGCTGTGTAAAAGCCGCAATCACTTGATTAAGAGCTATCCTTCCACGGTGCAGGAAATCCGCTTTCTAACCACTATTTCAAAAGGTTTTCGCCACTCACCGCGCTACCTATGGGCAGGCACCTGGCTTTATTGGCTAATGGGTAATGGCTTTACCAAATTGCCACGACTACTCTCATCGAAAAAGATCAAGCACGAAGAGCCCATCATCAACACGCAGAACTCGGTCGGTGGTTTTGAATACTCCGATGCTTATCTTCACGATAATGATGCACGGTTTGTGTTTAATTTTATGCGCCACGCGCTCAACTATGGCGCGGTTGCCGCAAACTACGTTGAGTCACTCGGTGCCGAGCGCGAGGGTGATTTATGGGTCACCAAGGCGCGCAACGTAATGGATGGCAGTACCTTTGACATTCGCGCCAAGGTACTGATTAACGCGGCAGGCCCCTGGGTAGATCAACATAATGAGCTAACACGTCAAAAAACGACGCACCACCATCTTTATTCCAAAGGTATTCACCTTATCGTCCCGCAGTTAACCGATTCCCAGCGCGTACTGGCGTTTTTTGCTGACGACGGGCGGCTATTTTTTGTCATTCCCATGGGTAATCGTACCTGCATCGGCACCACCGATACGCATATGGAGCACCCGGAGGTTGACGTCACCGCTGACGATATCGCCTTTGTGTTGGAAAATATCAACAAGCGTTTAACGTTAGATAAACCGCTTAGCCAAGACGACATTATCTCGACACGCTGCGGAGTGCGGCCGTTAGCGATTAAAGGCGATCAAGGCAGTGACCGTGATTTCTTGCAGCTTTCGCGCAAGCACGTGATCGATACCAATGACGACAGCGCCCATATCAGTATCTTTGGCGGCAAACTCACCGACTGTTTAAACGTTGGTGATGAAATTGCCGAGGAAATGACGCGCTTGGGCGTAACGCTATCCGCGCCTGATTTTAAATGGTATGGCGAGCCAGCAGACGCCGTGAAGCAGCAGTTTATGGATCAGGCCAAACGCATGAACTTAGATGCGATGACCGCAGCTACTTCATCAGAGCCTCTCTCGACGCGACTCTGGCGGCGCTACGCTGACCAAGCTGTTCAGATGCTAGCCAAAATCCAAGAGGACCCTGCTCAAGCTGACATCTTAATTGAAGGCACCGAATATATTCGCTGCGAGTTAGAGCACGCCCGCGACCACGAAATGATCACCCAGCTTGAAGATTTTCTACGTCGTCGCGCCAAAGTCTCGCTTGTCGTACCCCATGAGCAGCTGCGCCAATCCAGTGGCTTAAAAGAGGCCTGCCGCGTGCTATTTGGCGACGATGCTGAAGAGCGCTTTAATAGCTATTTTGAACTGCACCGAGATACCTCACGGCCAGCGATATCCGCGGCTGACGCTTAAGCTTTTCGCCGCTACAAAAAAGCCCCCTTACGTAATAAGGGGGCTAGTTGTTGCTTACCGGTTAAAACCTCGCGCCCTACTCTTCGTCTTCAATGCGCAGCTGAGAATCTCCAGAGAGCACTTCATCCCAGGCCTCTTCCAGCGTGCAGCCTGAGCGACTGTCTACGGTATCGATGACCTCAACCGCATGCTGTAGTGACTCACGATTGCCCTTTAACGCCACGACCAGCCTAGCGAGATCTTGCTTGCTGAAAGAGCTAGCGATGCTATCGGCTTGTTGG
This sequence comes from Halomonas sp. AOP5-B2-8, assembly GCF_052376475.1. Lineage (NCBI taxonomy): Bacteria > Pseudomonadati > Pseudomonadota > Gammaproteobacteria > Oceanospirillales > Halomonadaceae > Halomonas > Halomonas sp. AOP5-B2-8. The sequence goes on from NZ_JBQSVS010000003.1 coordinate 288,914, forward strand.
CTAAGTTCGATGCAGTTCATTAGTAATACCTCATGGTATGGTCATCCGCTGCCGGTCCGTTAATCGGTTACCAAGCAGCCATCTTATTGAGAAAGAAGGGTGACATTGCTACTCATGCTGGACCGGATAAGTGTCCAGTTCGGTAATTGCGAGATGGTCACAAGCGTTACAAGACCTTCGCCTTTAGCACTGGGTAATCATGAAGCGCTATGGTTCTGTAGCAGGGATCAGTTCAGTGGCTCGGGATAACGAAGCACTCGCCTGATCCGTGAATTCACTATGGGTCACGACAACAAAGCGAACAATGCGTCATTGGCCGCAGCCGCCGTTGTAACCCAACTACATCACCGCGAATTAAGCGCTGGCGATGTGAAGCGCAACATCATGCTGGGTGAGTAAACGCTGAATCGACTCTGGGGGCTTACGGTCGGTGAATAACGCGTCAAGCTGATCCAAATTACCTTGGCGCACCACCGGATTGCGGTGGAATTTCGAATAGTCTGCCGCCAAATAGATGCGCCGCGAGTTTGCGATAATAGCCTGAGCAACGCGGACTTCCTGATAATCAAACTCAAGCAGAGAGCCATCCTCATCGATACCGCTGATGCCGATAATGCCGTAGTCCACTTTAAACTGATTGATAAAGTCGATAGTGGCTTCGCCAATGATACCGCCATCGCGAGAACGCACCTGGCCACCGGCAATAATGACGGTAAAATCCTCTTTATGCTGCAAGATGGCGGCGACATTAAGATTATTAGTAATAATCTCCAACCCCTGATGCTCTAGCAACGCCTGAGCCACCATTTCATTACTGGTGCCGATATTAATAAACAGTGACGAGTGATTAGGAATATTCTGAGCTAAGCAGTGGGCAATGCGCTCTTTCTCTTCCAAGTGCAGCGTCTTGCGGGTGCTGTACGCAGTGTTGACCGTACTGGACTCGATCCCTACGCCACCATGGACTCGTCGAACCCGCCCTTCATCAGCCAGCGTGTTTAAATCGCGGCGGATGGTTTGCGGCGTCACCGAAAAGTGGGCGGTGAGTTGTTCAATGCTCATATAGCCTTGCTGCCGAACTAGCTCGACAATGGCATCCTGACGAAATTGTTGGTTCATAGGCCCGGCCTGTTCGATTTTTATTGGTATCAGAGCGTAGTAGGTTAGCAAAATTTTCGAAACCTAATAACAATCATCCACCATTCGCTCTATATCTATTAATAGGCCGAGAGTGACAAACTCTCCTAAAGCGGCCACACCAGCAAAATGAGCGGTATAGAAACGGCTAACACCACCACTGACAGTGGCAAGCCCAGCTTCCAATAATCACTAAACCGATACCCACCGGGCCCCATGACCAACGTGTTTGACTGATGCCCAATCGGCGTTAAAAACGCACAGGATGCACTGATCGCCACGACCATTAAAAATGGATCAAGCGAAACGTCGAAGCCATTGGCCAAACTGACTGCAATTGGCGCCATAAGCAGCGCCGCTGCCGCATTGTTAACCACATTAGAAAGTAACATGGAGAGAAGGAACAATCCGATCATGGTGACCACTACCGGCCAGTCGCTGCCAAAATGCAGCAGCGTATTGGCCACCAGGTCCGCGCCACCGCTAGTTTCTAATGCTTCGCCAACCGGAATCATTGCCGCTAGCAGTACGATCACAGGGCCGTCAATCGCCTGATACCCTTCACGTAACGGCAGCACGCCGATCAGCAGTGAAATCAGTGCCGCGGTACTCATGGCAACGGCTGCAGGCAATAAATCAAATATCATCGCCATGATCGCGAGAGCAAAAATGGCAATCGATATCACCAACTTGCGCGGCTGACCTAAATGCAGCTCACGTTTTGCAAGTGGCAGGCAGCCAAGTGAGGCTAAATTTTCTGAAATTTCATTTTCACTGCCCTGAAGCAATAAAACATCACCATTTTTAAAACGAATATCGCGCAAGCGCTGCTTCAAGCGCCCGCCGTCACGGGCAACGGCCACTAAGTGCAACCCAAACTGATGATTTAAACGCAGCTGCCGCACGCTGCGATTAATCATCATTGAGTCATTGCGCACAACCGCTTCGATTAGCTGTAGGCCCTCGGTATCGACCGGTGCGGCCTCCTTCGCTGGCTTTTTCTTAGCAGACTCAGCGTCAGGGTGCTCGGATGTATCTGATTCTTCCTCAGCGTCCTCTTCCCGTTCGGCAATCGCGCTAAGCCCTACTTTGTCTTCCAGCATTTGAAGCTCATCAGGGCCTGCTTCTAATAGCAGAATGTCGCCCTCTTTCAAAGCACCGTGAAAATCATACCCTGCACGGCGCTCATCATCACGCACCACCGCCAGCACGGGGATCGTTTCGTCCAGCTCGTCGCGCAGCTGCTGCAACGTTAAGCCTTTGGCTTTTGATCCCTCTGCCACTTTTAACTCGACCAAATAGTTGGCGGTATCAAACATTTCATCCGTAGAGGCTTGCCCGCTGCGTTTTGGCGTCAGGCGCCAGCCGATTAACACAATAAAAGCCAGCCCCGCCAGCGCGACGGCAACACCCACGGGAGAAAAGCTAAACATACTGAACGCTTCGCCCGTCACTTCACGCCGATAGCTGGAAATAATAATATTGGGCGGCGTACCGATCAACGTGGTCAGGCCACCGAGCAATGATCCAAATGCCAGCGGCATCAGCAGTAAAGAAGGCGAGGTGTTGTGCTCACGGGCCAGCCGCATCGCCACTGGAAGCAGCAGCGCCAAGGCACCCACATTATTCATAATACCCGACAGCAGTGTGACGGTGCCCACCAACACTAACAGCTGGAGAAGCAGGTTTTCACCGACTTTAAGCACTTGATTTGAAATAATATCGACCACACCAGAGCGCTCAAACCCACGGCTAAGCACCAGCACAGCGGCGACGGTAATTACCGCCGGGTGGCCAAAACCAGCGAAGGCGCCTTCAGCGGGCACCAGGCCCAGCATCACAGACCCTAACAGTGCTGCCAGCGCGACTAAATCATAGCGAAAACGGCCCCATATAAAAGCAACCAGCGTTAGTCCAAGTACGATAAACACTAACGTACTTGGTGCCAAACCGATAACGTCTGCTGCCATGCTAATCACCTCCGTGTGCCGCCATTGAATAAGAGCAAGGCGATTGCACCGCCCTATCAGTTTACTTGTCGAACTGCCGTATAAGCTAACGGTGCATACATCACCTATACATTAGGCGATATCTATACAGCCGTATATGACCTGCAGATGGCGCGTGAAAAATATAACTAACTCACTGCCTACACAAGCATTCACTGCACTCTACCGTTGAAATCGATAAGATAGCGGTCAAGGGTTATTCAGCACACTGGAGATCGTATGGATTTATGTCACCGCCTGCGCGAAGCTGCCCAGCCCCACTGGAATGCCTCGGTCAATCATCGTTTTGTGGACCAATTGCTTGAAGGCAAGATTGCGGATAACGTTTTTGCTCGCTATTTGGTTCAGGATTTTCACTTTTGCGATAGCTTTGTACGATTACTTGGCGCTGCGGTTTGTGTCGCCGACGATCCAGATGCCCGCCTAACGCATGCACGCCAGCTTTCGGTACTGGCGGGTAGCGAATATCGCTATTTTATTGATTCGTTTGCAGCATTAAACATTCCCGAAGCACAGTGGAAAAATCCGGAACTGGCCGAGCCAACCCACGCGTTTATTGCGCTAATGGAAAGCGCCTGCAATTCACAGGATTACGCCTTTATCCTGGTAGTACTGGTAGTCGCTGAATGGCTCTATCTCGAGTGGGCTCAGCGTGCTCAAGAACCGCTGCCTATACGCCCTGAACACCGCGACTGGATTGTGCTCCATAACGAGCCTGATTTTGTTCGCTGGGTTAATTTTTTATGTAACGAGCTAAACCGCGTAGGCGCCGAGCGCGATTTTGAAACGCTTAGCAAGCCGTTTATTGAAGCCAGCCAAATTGAGCAGCGTTTTTTTGATATGGCCTTTGAGGTATAACCCTAAACTGCCACTATTTAAGCGGTAGCTATTAATGCTTTAAAATAACCTAAGCCGTAAGTAACAAAAGCCGCTCACAGCGGCTTTTGTTACTAGCATGATGCCTTAGGGAAGCAATACGGTTGAACCCGTGGTTTTGCGGCTCTGTAGCGCATCCTGTGCGTTACCAGCCTCGGCCAGCGGATAGCGGTTAGCGATATCAATCGTAATTTTACCGCTCTCAAGCATGGCGAAGAAGTCATCGCACATTGCTTCCAAACGCTCCCGCGTGTCCGCATAGCCGTTAAGGCTTGGACGAGTGACAAACAGCGCACCCTTCTGATTCAAAATACCAATATTCACGCCGTCAACCGGGCCGGAAGAGTTGCCAAAACTAACCATTAGAGCGCGGGGCTTTAAACAATCTAACGATGTTTCCCACATATCTTTGCCCACAGAATCGTAGACCACGTCGCACATTTCACCGTTCGTCAGCTCACGTACACGCTCGACAACGTTCTCTTCGCTGTAATTAATCGTCGCCCAGGCACCGTTTGCCATCGCGAGATCCGCTTTTTCTTGCGAGCTGACCGTACCGATCAGTTTTACACCTAACGCTTTCGCCCATTGGCAGGCAATCGAACCAACTCCGCCGGCGGCCGCATGGAATAAAATAGTTTCGCCGCCTTTCAGCGCATAGGTTTGACGAAGCAGATACTGCACGGTCAGGCCCTTGAGCATACTGGCCGCCGCTGTCTCAAAATCAACCGAGTCGGGCAGTTTGATGACCTTTGCCGCTGGCAGTGTGTGCAGTTGAGCATAGGCGCCTAACGGGCCTTGCGCATAGGCGACGCGATCACCGACGCTTAAGTGTGTGACGCCTTCACCAACGGCGTCGACAACGCCCGCGCCTTCGGTACCTAGCCCCGAAGGCATAGACGGCGCTGGATAAAGGCCGGTACGAAAATAAATATCGATAAAGTTAAGGCCGATCGCTTTATTGGCAATGCGCACTTCACCTTGACCTGGATCAGCAGAGTTCACATTGACCAGCTCAAGCACGTCGGAGGCGCCGGTACGTGTAAATTGGATACGCTGAGACATTAGATCGTCCTTATTGATTGTTAAGTTTAGTCACTATTCAACCGGTTAATAACAGATAGCTGGTGAATAGCAGACGTACGGCTGATACTGCTATCGAAGCGTGTTGCGTCCTATAAATCAAGCTCGCATGCTAGCGCATTTGAATACATGCCTGCACCTGAGCACTGAAACACAGCAGTCATGCACCCATGCTAGACTTAACGCATATCTATCGTCGAAGGCTTAGGGATTTTTCATGACCCACCCTGCAATTCAACTGCCCACGCTGATTGCTCACCGGGGCTATTCAGCCGCTGCCCCTGAAAACACCTTGTCGGCAGTGCGCGCCGCTTATCAGGCCGGGATCAACTGGGTAGAGTTAGATGTGCAGCTACTCGGTGACGGCACGCCGGTGATTTGGCACGATGCTGACGTAGCGCGCTGCTCGAATAGCCGCGGAGCGCTTGCGTCGATGGACTGGGCCCATGCCCAAACCTTAGATGTGGGCAGCTGGTTTGGCGATGCCTTTTCGGGCGAAAAAATGGCCAGCTTAGAGGCGATGCTAGCGCTGCTTAACGAGCTGGGCATGGGCGTCAATATGGAGATTAAGGTCAACAAAGGCCGTGATCCCATCGCACTGGTGGAGCGCACACTACCGGTAATGCTCGATACTCTGCCCTCCGAGCGGCTGATTATCTCCTCCTTTGATAGCCGCGCGCTTGCCCACTGTCGTCAGTTTGCGAACAGCGACCGACTAGCACTGGGCGTGCTGCTCGGCAGCGTGCCTAAAATATGGCGCCCCCAGTGCGAGGCTATTGAGGCCTTCAGCGTGCACCCCGATTGGCCACGCTTAAAGCGTACCCAAGCCGAAGCCATACTGCACGATGGCTACCAGCTACTCTGTTACACCGCCAACGACCCAAGCGCCTTTCATAGCCGGTGGGCATGGGGCATTAGCAGCGTTATCACCGATGAGCCCGCCGCATTCAAACGCTTTTTAGATAGCCATTAACGTCGAGCGTCATTCATAACAGAGGCGCCAGACAAGCTGGTGCCTGGACGCACAGTGCGCTGTAACGCACAATGCAGCGCTATTTGACGACTTATGTTGGCGCGCTTCGCGGGAGGCCTCATGCAGGAAACATCAGACGACCCTTCATCCCAGCCCCCAGCGCGGCGGTATTCGCTATGGCACGACATGAGTGTCTCAAGCGTTACCGCGGGTTTTGTCGCCGTTACTATTGGCTATACCAGCTCAGCGGCGATTATTTTCCAAGCGGCTGCCGCTGCAGGCGCATCACCGGCACAAATCAGCTCTTGGCTATGGGCGCTAGGCCTTGGCATGGGGGCGACCTCACTGGGTCTATCATTACGCTATCGCATGCCGTTACTCACCGCATGGTCTACTCCCGGCGCGGCCTTCCTAGCGACGAGCTTACCTGGCATTCCCATGCAAGAGGCTATCGGCGCCTTTCTATTTTCGGCGCTGTTAATTACCGTGTGCGGCGTGACGGGCATGTTTGAACGCTTAATGCGCTATATACCCAGTGCGATTGCCTCGGCCATGCTAGCTGGCATACTACTTCGCTTTGGATTAGATCTTTTCGTGGTCATGGAACGCGAGTGGTTGATACCGCTGTTAATGCTCGCTGCCTGGGTAGCGGGACGACGTTTATGGCCATCACTGGCAGTACCTGGCGTCTTGATAACGGGCTTGGCTATCGCCGCCTTGCAAGGTCAAATCAACCTGCATGATGTCCCTCTCTCTCCGTCCATTCCCGTGTTTACGGCACCGGCATTTACTCTTTCTACGCTCATTGGCATTGGCATACCGCTGTTTGTCATCACCATGGCCACACAAAACTTGCCGGGTGTCGCGGTGCTGCGCGCGGCCGGCTACCACCCCAATAGCTCGCCACTGATTAGCTGGACAGGCGCCACTACGCTGCTATTAGCGCCGTTTGGTGCCTTTGCACTGAATATGGCGGCCATTAGCGCGGCGGTGTGCCTGGGCCCTGACGCGCATGAGAATCCACATAGGCGTTACACGGCGGGCGTGGCAGCGGGTGTTTTCTATATCATTTTAGGCATTTTCGGTGCCACCGTTACGGGGGTATTTAACGCAATGCCTTCGGCACTCGTGATGGCTTTAGCGGGCATTGCTCTGCTAGGCACCTTAGGCGGTGGCCTGGCTAATGCCTTTTATGACGCGAAGCAGCGTGATGCAGCCATTGTGACGTTCTTACTGACCGGTTCAGGCATTACTTTACTGGGAATTGGAGGCGCATTTTGGGGGCTGGTGGCGGGTCTAATGGTATTAACGATAACCACAAAAAAGCCCAGCGCGGCGTGAAGCCTGCGCTGGGCTTTTAAAGCCAGTCACTATCGCGGTATGTCATTTAACTACATCGCTGACAGCTTCTCATCATCCAGCACGCCTGACATACGAACCATCGCCAAGGCTTCATCCAGGCTGCCCATTTCTTCAATCATTACCAGCTCATTTTCCAAGCTCACCGGCTTGCCCGCGGTCTCTGAGAGCAACTTCTCTAGTGAGGCTACGTCCATAGCGTCGTCTAAGTGGCGAACATCAACTGACGCGCTATTGCGGCCCGGCAGATAGATAGTGCCATTAGAGAAATCCACGGCGTAAGCAATCACCCCAGGTACGATAAAAAACAGCAGCCCTACGCTATTAGCGATAGCAATGACCGGGTCAATATCGCCACTTAGCTGGCCTTTTCGCTCAGGATGAAAAATCGTACCACAACCACTTAGTGCCACCACAGAAGCCCCAACGACGGCTCCCGTCAACCAGCGACGCACTACATGATGCATGAAGGTTCCCTCAAGTAATAAGAATAACGGTCGCCGGGTAGATATTGTGACTTGGCGTCTTATTGCCGATGACCGCACCGTAAACCAAAGCAGTTTAGCACAATCTATCAAAAGCATAGGGCGCTGGTGAGAAGTAGGATTTTGCCGCTTTAACGACTAGGCCGTACAATGTCGTCATCCAACGCTAACGGGGCTATAACGCCCTATCACTAAGCCCTGATTTTTCAGTACACGTACCTAAGGAATGCTCACGCCCATGCGCGCCAGCCAATTACTGATTGCCACGTTAAAAGAAACGCCGGCCGATGCCGAAGTCATTAGCCACCAGTTAATGTTACGCGCCGGGATGATTCGCCGCTTAACGTCTGGCCTGTATACGTGGCTGCCGCTTGGCCTTCGCACGCTGCGAAAAGTGGAAGCCATTGTGCGTGAAGAAATGAACAGCGCTGGCGCTCAAGAAGTACTGATGCCCGCCGTGCAACCTGCTGAGCTTTGGCAGGAATCAGGCCGTTGGGAGCAATATGGCCCTGAGCTGCTACGCATGAAAGATCGTCACGACCGTGACTATTGCGTGGGCCCTACCCACGAAGAAGTTATTACCGACCTGGTGCGCAAAGAAATCGCCAGCTATAAACAGCTACCGGTCAGCTTCTACCAAATTCAAACCAAATTTCGTGACGAAATTCGCCCACGCTTTGGTGTGATGCGCTCGCGTGAATTTATCATGAAAGATGCTTACTCTTTTCACCTTGATGAAGACTCGCTGAAACAGACCTATCAAGACATGTACGACGCCTACACGCGTATCTTCACACGCTTAGGGCTTAATTTCCGCCCTGTGATCGCGGATAACGGCTCCATAGGTGGTTCCGGCTCACACGAATTCCACGTCTTAGCCGACTCTGGCGAAGACGATATCGTGTTCTCTAACGCGTCAGATTACGCGGCCAACATAGAGAAAGCCGAGGCATTGCCCGCACCGCTTGGCAGCCAAGCCGCTCGTTCCGAGCCTAGCGAAGAGCTACGCTTAGTTGAGACGCCCGATGCCAAGACCATCGCAGCCTTAGTTGAGCAGTTTGATCTGCCCATTGAGAAAACGATTAAAACACTAATGGTGCAAGCAGCCGAAGGTGGGCTGATCGCGCTGCTGATACGCGGTGATCACACGTTAAACGAAGTTAAAGCCGAAAATCTTCCCCAGGTAGCCGCCCCGCTCACCATGGCCACAGAAGAAGAAATTCGCGCTCTTGTTGGTGCAGGCCCTGGCTCACTTGGCCCCGTAGGTCTTGAGATGCCGATCATTATTGATCGAAGCGTCGCCCTTATGAGCGACTTTGGCGCAGGCGCCAACGTCGATGGCAAACACTACTTCGGCATTAACTGGCAGCGCGATGTCGCCTTGCCCGACGTTGCCGACCTGCGCAACGTGGTCGAAGGCGATCCCTCCCCAGACGGCCAAGGTACGCTGTCTATTAAGCGCGGCATTGAAGTGGGCCATGTTTTCCAGCTGGGTCAAAAATACTCACAGGCTATGAACGCGAACGTACTGGGCGACAACGGCAAAACCAGCCATCCATGGATGGGTTGTTACGGCATCGGCGTAACGCGCGTAGTCGCGGCGGCCATTGAGCAAAATCACGACGAATCCGGCATTATCTGGCCCAACGCGATTGCACCGTTCCAAGTGGCGCTAGTGCCGATGAATGCACACAAATCTCAGCGTGTGCGCGAAGAGTCTGAACGGCTATACCAAGCACTGAGCGCTGCGGGATTAGACGTGTTGCTGGATGACCGCGATACTCGCCCAGGGGTTAAATTCGCCGACCTGGAACTGATGGGTGTGCCTCACCGCTTAGTGATTGGCGATCGTGGCTTAGACAACGGCGAACTGGAATATAAAGGCCGTCGAGACAGCGAAGCGACCATGGTTTCTGCGGATAAAATCATTGACTTTCTGCGCGAAAAAGCCAGCTAATACATGAGTTAAAGCCACCGCGCAGCTAACGGCGCGGTGGCTCTTCAATCAAACCAGCGGCTAAAAATTGCCCCAGCAGCTCGGCGATATCTTTGCGGACTTGCTCAAGCGAGACCGGCATAAAAAAGGCTGCCAGCGTTTGGCTAAGCTCCTCTATAGTAAGCGCCTCATACTGCAATAACCCCCATGCCGCCCGGCTCGTCAGATTCATTCTGTGAATGGCGCCACCCTCTTCGACAATCACAAATAGCTCATCGCCCAGCGGATATTCGTACGCGGCTTGGCAGGCGTGCCAGCAGCGCTGATCGTTTCGATCCAAGGCAGCAACGCCAGGTGTAGGCACGTCTTGTGACGCTAGCGCATCGTTTGACGGCCGTGCATTCATCACCTTTTCTAGCTCACGCCCCACGAAATCGGCCGCTTGAAAAGCATCGGCGTAACGCAATAGAAAACAAGGGACATGCTTCATCAAGGACCAAAACTTAGCGACTAATACTTGGTCAGAGAGCGTGTCAGCGAAATTCTGCTTTAACAGTTGCCACAGCCCCTCGCCGTGCTGAAGCGCTGTTAGCTGCGGGGAAGTAACACTATCATCACGATCAATCAGTATAATCGCGCCAACCGGGCACTTTTCACCATGACTGGCTAACAGCGTTTCATCCAGTGCGACATAGCCATAGCGATCATCGCTTGGCCCCTGATGATGATTAATAAAGTCCCGAAACTCTTCGTCTAGAGAAGCGGGAAGCGGCAAACGCAGCCTGGGAGCAACGCCAAGCGACAGACCCTCACCTTCAGGGGTTAATGCCACTACGTCATCGCCAAACACTCGATAACCGGCAGCCGCAAAAGCGGCTGTAAGCGTACTCTTACCCGCACGATGTGAGTCAGGAAAGATAACAAGCTGATCGTTTATTTGTGCAGAACCGCAGTGCAGGCCAATGTAATCAGGATGACAATGTAAAAATGCCCCGGCTAAATCGGCAATAACGCTGCATGCAGCGCTGACGGGCGTATCCAGCCACATACCTTTTGGCAGTGCTGGCGCCTGCTGCCAAAAGCCATCTTCTTGCTGCCAAACGCAAATCTCAGGGGCAGTCGGCTGAAGCGAACACTCGGTTAACGGCCACCCAGGCATCGCCGCCCGCAGAACCGGCAATAGCGGCTGTGCATTCATCAATCGAATATATGGGCCGATGCCGGGTAACGCATAGTCATGGGCAAGACCGTCTGCAGCGTTCATCACTCACCTCACCATAAATGCTTCAGTACACGACTAATACGCAGCTCGATCACACCGTCGCGTTCAAATCGTGAAAGCTCATCGAGGCGTGACCTGTAGGCCCGAGGCTCATAGCCACGGGATGAACCATGGCGACGATTGTCGTGCGAGTTGGCGTGGCGGTGTCGAGAATGGTTAGGTCGAGAATGACGCGGTCTTGAATGGCTGGGTCTGGAGTAACTTGCTCTTGAGTAGCTCGCTCTTGAGTAACTAGGCCGCGAACGATGGTCGTGGGCTTGCGCTTGATCCATTGAAAGCAGCGTAGGTGCCACGTAAAGAGCTGCCGCGCCCAAGCCTAAGCTGGCTAACACCTGACGGCGGGAACGACGCTGCTTTAATAAGGTAGGCTCTTCGATTTGGCTCATCTCTTTTCTCCGCAGTTATCGAACACTGTTTGATTTCTGCATTCACTTTAACCAACGCGTCGTCAGAGTGCCACTCAACCAAGCCTTTTCCCTATTGTTTGCTCATTGTTACAAATGTTGGCTTATCATTAAGCTAGGTAAAACCTATAACACCTTACGATCTTCGACTTTACTATGCTCGGTGCCGGGCGGTAGCGGATGCCCTTTAGCTAGCTCAGCACGCGTTGCTTCACGCACCTCAAGAATATTTACCCGATAGTTAAGCGTACGCCCTGCCAAAGGATGATTAGTATCGATAGTGACCCGATCATCCCTAACATCTAACACAGTCACAATTTGTGGGCCCGCCTCGCCTTCAGTTTGAAAATTGCCGCCGGGGACTAGTTCTGCGCCACCAAACGAGCCTCGGCTGACGTCTTGAATCAATGCCTCATTGCGAACACCGTAGGCATCAGCGGGCAACAGCTGGATACTTAACTGAGCGCCAACCACTTGGCCTATTAGCGCATTTTCTAGGCCAGGGACAATATTATCGTGGCCGTGAAGGTACTCAAGCGGCTTACCGCGCGCGTTGGAATCATCTAGTATTCGCTGACTGCCATCGCTGAGAATATCTCTAAGGACATAGTGCAAGGTCACAACCTGATGCGCCTTAATCGACATTGAAAACTCCTCTCCGGTAAGCTGTCGGCTTTGTGATGAATGACAGCCCCAGTTTATCACTTGGTCGTTGCCAACGTCTTTCCAGGAGTAGCGTTTAATGCCCAGCCTTTTCCCCCAGCGCAGTTGGCTTGCAGCGCTGGCTATTTATTGCCGTGCGTCCGTTATTACCATGCTTTTTTTGGGGTTTTCAGCAGGCCTGCCTTTTCTATTGGTGTTCTCAACGCTTTCAGCCTGGCTGCGCAGCGACGGCGTTGAAGTGGCGGCCATAGGCTTTTTTGCCTGGATCGGCATGCTCTATTCAATAAAATTTTTCTGGGCGCCCGTGGTTGATCGGCTGGCGCTTCCGCTACTCACTCGTGCGTTCGGCCAACGACGTGGCTGGATGCTTTTGGCACAAAGCTTAATTGCAGCAGGCTTAATTGGGCTGGCGGGTCTAAGCCCGGTTGGCAACCTGGGCTGGGTAGCCGTTTTTGCGCTGCTGGTCGCCTTTGGCTCCGCCACTCAAGATATTGCCATCGATGCCTATCGGATTGAGTCTGCCGAGGATGATGTCCAGGCAGCCATGGCATCCACTTATATTGTCGGCTATCGCGGGGGGCTACTTGCCGCCGGCGCTGGGGCGCTTTACATCGCTGCATCTTCTTCATGGAGCATGGCCTATCTGACCATGGCAGCGCTGATGAGCATTGGCGTACTCACGGTATTACTGCGCCCCGAGCCAAAGCGTGCATCGCTCTCTATTCAGTTAATTCATGAACCTAAAGTTCGGGCGTTTATTCGTTCAAGCCGCGGAAAACCCAAAGTCTTACGCCGCCTTGGCGCCTGGAGTATTGGCGCACTGGTATGCCCGTTTACTGACTTTTTTAGACGCTACGGGGTGAAAGCACTGTGGATTCTGGTCTTTATTGCAGTGTTTAGAATCAGCGATTTGGCCATGGCTTCGATGGCGAACCCGCTTTATATAGATTTAGGGTTTTCACTGGCGACCATTGCCAATGTTACCAACATATTTGGCATTGGAATGAGCATTGCCGGCGGGGTTTTAGGTGGACTGCTGGTCGCGCGCTATGGCATCGGCCCACTGCTTATTATCGGTGCAGGATTAGTAATGGTCACTAACTTGCTGTTTGCCGTACTTGCAATCGTAGGTAATCAGCTGCCCATGCTGGTGGTCACGATCATTGGCGATAACCTTGCCAACGGGCTAGCTAGCGCCGTGTTTATTGCCTTTCTCTCTAGTCTTACCTCGCGCGCTTACACCGCAACACAATACGCGCTGTTCTCGTCACTGATGACGCTACCCGGAAAATTCTTAAGTGGTTTTGGCGGGCTGGTGGTCACGGCGCAGGGTTATCCGAGCTTTTTTGTGATCGCGACCCTGCTGGGAATACCCGCTATCGTGCTAGCGATTTGGATCAGCCGAGATAAACAGCTGGTGCCCACCCCTGAACCTTACGCTCATTAAACTCAATGGCGTCTAACCAGAAGACATTCATTAGCCTAATGAGCGCAAGTTATGCAAAACGCCTAGCGATGGGCTTCTAACCAGTCCAACGCCCCAGAGGTGGTACGCCACTGATCGCGCATCAAGGTGCGGTACTGCCATGCTTCCGCGCGGGAGCCGGGGTCGACCTGGCCATCCGCATGGGGCATAGAGGGGCGCGGGCTTTCAGAGCAAATAAGCTCTAAGGCATGGCGATTATGGCCAACCACATCGCTAAGCGCAGTCTCTGCCGCTTCAAGATGTTGTAACCGATAGAGGGCGAGGGTTTTACCCATTAACAGCCCCAGCACTAACGAGCCGTCATCATCATTCTCTTCGGCTAAGGCCAGCGCTTCTTCGTTGCGATCATCACGCAGCAGTTGATCAAGCACCAGCTCACGCAGCCCAAGGCTATCTTCTTGATCGATGAGTAGCAGCTCTTCTGCTAATTCGCGAGAGTGCTGGCGCGCCCCACGTTCCATGCCTACCACCAACGCTAACCCCGTGCGCAGCAACATCGCATTATTCGCATCATCCCAGCACAGGTTACCGTCACCCGCGGCACGGGCCTGCTCTAGCCAGCGTGAGAGGCGCAGTGCCAAGGGCTCTAGCAGGGTTGGGGCCATCCAGGGCAGGCTGCCAAATCGGCTGGTCAATGCCAGAGTGAGATCCTGCACCACTTGCGGCGCGTCCAGCCATTCCGGGTGAGCGCATACCGCCGTCATCCACTCAACCGCATTACCCCAGGGGTCATCGCGAAAGCCCAGCGCTACATCTTCATCCACCAGCACTTGAAACTGCTCATGCCAAGCCGCAAACAGCGTCGCCTCACGGGCACTTGAGTGGTAAAGCAATCGACCGCTTTCCGGGTCCGTTTGAATATCGATTTTGGGGGCGGTAGGCAGTGCGGCAAGCAGCGCCTGCAGCGCTACCAGCGGCGTAGCCAAATCTTCTTCAGCGCTCAGTAGCTGGTCAGCGAGCGTTGCGCCGGGGTTTTCCGCCAGCGCGGCTAAAAACTCCAGTTGATCTTCATCTAGCTCGCCTTGACGAACTAACCGTCGGTACCAGAAATTAGCCCGTTCCTTAGCTTCCTGCTCATGCCCCTCATGAAGCAGCAGCATGGCCTCAATGTAAGCCAGCGTGGGCGAATCAGGCAGCGCCTGCTGAGCTTTGACGAAAGCACCGCGAGCGCTGTCCAAATCGTCGTTATCAAGATGCATTAAGCACAAACGTTCAAGCGCCACGCCGCGTAAAAATAGCGGCCCGCGCTCCATCACTTCGTCGAGCAAATCGGCACGTTTGCGGGTAAAGCCGCGCTCTTGATAAATATCCAGCAGGATCTCGAAGGCAGGCTCAGCCTGCTCGGGTAGACGTGACCAATCGCTACCGTCAAAGAGCGATTCGAGGATTTGCATTGCGCGGCCGGTCTGGCCACTTTCCGCAGCGATAAGGCCAGCTTCTAATAGCGCCTGAGCGGGCGCCTGCTGGCTATCCAGCGCAGCCTTCAAGGTAGCGCCCTTCCATTCGCGCAGCGAGAGCATCCACATCATCTGCTCGGGAATGTCAGTAGGAAACTCAACCTGATAGCAGCACTGCTTAAATTTACGACCGGAATCACACCAGCACGGCTCGTTGCGCCCAGGCGTGGCAAGCGGCTCGCTGCCAAAATCCAGCCGCTCTAACGGCGCCTGCGACCACAGCACCGGGGCCAGCGCCTGTGCCATAGCCACGTCGCCGTTAAAGGCGTCCGCGCCTTTGGCGCGCACCCAGGTCATGAAGTCCGGATAATGTTCTTGCTGCCTGATTGCCGAGAGTGCCCCGGAGGCAAATCCCAGCAGCTGATCGACCCATACCGCTAGCATTGCCGTCTCCACTGCGTTAAACGATGTCTATCAATCGTGTGTCTATAAATAACGATGTCTAAAATGAAAGCGACATAGTTTATCACGAAGGCCGTCATCGCCGCAGTTGCAATCGTTTTATCGTTAATGGGCCCGCGCTATAAGAGGTAACGTCCGCGCATGCATGTCCAGTCGAGCACCTAGTCGCACCAAATTCCAGTAGTGGCCGTTTAGCGCACGCGAAAGCAAAAGCGTCTCCGCGGGAGGTTGCAAGCGGTCCATGGCAGCCCACACTTTTGGGGTAAGCTCACGCAGGCGACGATGGACTCTCACATCGCTGAAATCCTGTTCGCCCGGCGCAAACAGTGGTGCAATGCACTCGGCCGACTCGCTGTACAGCGCCAAAGGCGCCCCCTGCCCTTGGCGCCCACCCATTTTCATTAATGCCTCATCCATCCCCATAGGGTCATGTTTCAGCGTGGCATCCAGCAGTTGCATCATCGCCTTTATCTGCGCCTCAGGCACCGCGATGACCGCGCCTAAATCATAAATGACCAGCCGGCCCTGGGCATCCACAGCAAAGTTGCCCGCGTGAGGGTCGGCATGCAGCTCACCGAACGTAAACAACTCTTGGGTAATCCAATCCGCCAACGTTTGAGCAATGCCCTGGCGCGTTGCGTCATCCGCCTCCGACAATTCACGTAGCGGCGTGCCATCAACAAAACGCATTGCTAATACGTGCTTGCCGGAGAGCGCCGGGAGTGGCTCGGGAATCATCAGGCGCGGGTCATCCTTATAGCGCTCACCGTAGCGAGCCAGTGCTTCAGCCTCGGCGACGTAATCCAGCTCCTTGCGCAGGCTGTCGGCCAGCTCTTCAAATAGCGCATCCAAACGAGCCTGGGGGACTTTGAACCAGCGGCCTAGACGCATGATGCGCCGCACCTGAATCAAATCACTTTCAAGCACCTCGGCAAGGCCAGGATATTGCACCTTGAGTACGATCGTTTCACCCTCGTGAGTGGTTGCCCGATGCACCTGCCCCATCGAAGCACTGGCGAAGGGCCGCTCTTCAATCTCGCTGAAGTAATGATCAATATCGCCATACTGGAGTAACAACGCTTCACGAATACGCGGCCAGGGCATTGGCTCAGCTTGGCGCTGCAGGCGGGCAAGCTCCTCAGCTAGGTCTGGGGGCAGCAGATCATCCCATTGAGACATGACCTGAGCGAGCTTCATGGCCGGGCCTTTTAACTCTGATAACCCCTCAAACAGCGCCTCGCCTAAGGAACGCCAATCCGCCTGCCCACCTAAGCGCGTTTTAAGCAGCGCACCGCCGGTACGTGCGCCCAAGCCCATTAAACGCCTTGTTCTGCCACGCTCACGCATTCATTGCCCTCCCTTGACACCTAATGACCTTTCCCCCAAAACTAACATCATGAACTCGATGAGATTTCCATCTAATATTGGTTAACGAAGAGCTCAAAATTCACACGTTATAGAGCTCATTCGAGGTAAGAAAAATTGATTCTATATATTGCCGAAAAGCCGAGTGTCGGGCGCGCAGTTGCAGACGTGCTGCCCAGACCACACCAAAAGGGTGATGGGTTTATCAGGGTTGCTAATGGCGATGTCGTCACCTGGTGTATTGGTCATTTATTGGAGCAAGCTGAGCCAGATGCTTATGATCCTGAGTACAAAAAATGGAAAAAAGAACACCTACCCATCATCCCAATCAAGTGGAAACATCACGTAAAAAGCCAAACCCGCTCGCAGTTTAATACTGTCAAAAAACTGATTAAAGAAGCTGATCAACTGGTCAATATGGGTGACCCTGACCGAGTCGGTCAAATCTTGGTCGATGAAGTGATCAATTATTCAGGTGTTAATAAAGCTAAACGCGAAGCTACCTTGCGCTGTCTCGTTAACGATATGAACCCTGCCGCTATCAAAAAGGCGATGAATGATCTTCGCCAGAATACTGATTTCATACCGTTAGCAACATCAGCCCTGGCAAGGGCAAGGGCCGATTGGCTCTATGGCATCAATATGACACGCCTCTGCACCCTTCTTGGCCAAAGCGCTGGTTATAACGGCGTTTTGTCAGTTGGCCGGGTGCAGACCCCCGTGTTGGGCTTGGTTGTTCACCGAGACCAAGAAATCGAAAACTTTATAACCAAGCCATTTTATGAAGTCTTTATAACGCTTCAGACAGTGGCTGGTGAGTCTTTTACAGCAAAATGGAAGCCTAGCACTGCCTGTGAGCCTTATATGGACGAAGAAGGCCGTGTGCTTTCAAGAAAGCTTGCTGAAGTCGTTCTGCAAAAGGTGATCGGACATCCAGGCAAGGTCATCGCAGCTAAACGTGACAAGAAAAAACAGCCCGCCCCCCTGCCCTACAGCCTGTCTTCACTGCAAATTGATGCATCAAAGCGGTTCAACTTAAGTGCTCAGAAGACTCTGGACGTATGCCAACAGTTATATGAACGCCATAAGCTGATTACCTACCCACGTTCAGACTGTCGGTATCTGCCTAAAGGCCACTATGGCGAGCGCCACACGGTGGCTCAGTCGATTGCCAAAACATCGCCGACGCTTTCTGATAGCGTACAAAAGGCTGACCTCGATCTTAAGAGCAAGGCGTGGAACGATGCCAAGGTAGGTGCTCACCACGCGATTATACCGACATCCAGAGCAGTGCCAGATGATCGTCTATCTCAGGATGAGAAGAATATCTACGGGCTAGTTGCCCGCCAGTACCTGATGCAGTTTTACCCAGCATTTGAGTATGCGGAACACCAAATAGACAGCGAGGTGGAAGGCGGCTTGTTCGTTGCCAAGCACAAAGCAGTCATTTCTAACGGCTGGAAGGCCCTGCTACCACCTCAAAAGACGTCGAAACAAGACGCAGAGCTTTCATCAATGGCTCTTCCCAACGTGAAGTCGGGAGACCCTGTTACCTGCATCGACGGCAAAATGGATGAGAAACAAACCAGCCCCCCGAAACGCTTCACTGACGCGACCTTACTCTCAGCCATGACGGGAATAGCGAGATATGTATCAGACCCTGAAATCAAAAAAGTGCTCAGGGATACAGACGGACTCGGCACAGAAGCCACCCGTGCTGGAATTATCGAGCTTTTGTTTAAACGGCAGTTTCTGACGAAGAAAGGTAAGGAAATTCACTCGACAGAAGCAGGCAAGCATCTTGTGAACAGTCTGCCTAAACGGATGGTCGTTCCTGATATGACGGCACACTGGGAATCTCAGCTTGAGGCAATCAGCGAAAAACGGATGCGTTACGGTCAGTTTATGCAGCCCCTCACTGATGGCCTGAAAGCGCTAATTGCTGAAGTAGAACGCGGTGACTTTTCTGCGCTACGTGGCATGGGTAAGAAAGCGGTGCGGAAAAGAAGAGCCGTGAGAAAAAAGTAACGCCCACCCAACCATACTTTCTGTCGGCGCAACGTTTATCTTAATGGCGTCATCTGTGCTTTGTGAGAATTACCGTAAAATCATCACACGGCTATGACCGGCCGCACGCTCTACAGCCTAAACTCAAGCAATAAGAGCCACACCACCCATACTGTGCCACTTACCGAGTCATGAGTGTCGCTAATACTGTAATGAAATTAATTCGTTTTTGCTCAATCAATGACTCAGCGTAAAATGCCTACAGCCTTTAACTATAGACAATTTTAAGACTGCTGAGCAATAAACGCAGGCCATTAGGATACCCAATCACCATGAGCAACGAATTTACATTTTCTCTTAAAAGTATTCGTTTAGATGAAAACTATCATCCTTCCGAAAATACGCGGCTCACTACTAACTTTGCCAACTTGGCTAGAGGCAAGAATCGCCAAGAAAACTTGCGTAATACTTTAAACATGATTAACAATCGGTTCAATGCACTGGCACATTGGGACAATCTTAAAGGCGATCGCTATACTATCGAACTTGAAATCATCTCCGTTGAGATGAATATTGGTATTGAAAGCACTAGCAATTCGCTCCCTCTGATTGAAGTATTGAAAACCAATATTATTGATCGAAAAACGAATGAACGCATTGAGGGTATTGTAGGAAATAATTTTTCCTCTTACGTGCGAGACTATGACTTTAGTGTACTGCTACTGGGGCACAATAAAGATCAGCCCACCTTTAGCACGCCAGATGATTTCGGCGGCCTGCATGGAAAGCTATTTCAGTGCTTCGTAAACTCAAACACATACAAAGATCACTTTAGCAAACCGCCTGTTATATGCCTAAGTGTTTCAGGTAGTAAAACCTATCAACGGACTGAAAACCAGCACCCGGTACTAGGTATGGAATACCAGCAAGACGAGTATTCTTTAACTGATGAATATTTCAAAAAAATGGGATTAAAGGTTCGCTACTTTATGCCCCCGAATAGTGTTGCGCCTTTGGCTTTTTATTTTACCGGCGATTTGCTTGGTGATTACACTAATCTTGAGCTTATCAGCACCATCAGCACGATGGACACCTTCCAAAAGATTTACCGGCCAGAGATTTACAATGCTAATTCTGCGGCAGGAAAATCCTATCAACCAAGTTTGAAGCACCAAGATTACTCATTAACTCGAATTATTTATGATCGAGAAGAACGCAGCGGACTGGCTATTGAACAGGGAAAATTTGTTGAAGAAAATTTTATCAAACCATACCAAGCGATTCTTGAGCAGTGGTCCACTAATTACGCTCTGTGATTAATCGAAAAATACAAGGTTATCTATTATGAAAAAATTGCTACCCACTTCAACTGCTGGCAGCTTACCTAAACCGTCTTGGCTTGCACAACCTGAGACACTCTGGTCACCCTGGAAATTGCAGGATGAAGAATTAATTGAGGGCAAACATGATGCTTTACGTTTGTCATTGCACGAACAACAACAGGCAGGTATCGATATTGTTAGTGATGGCGAGCAAACGCGCCAACACTTTGTCACCACATTTATAGAGCATCTCAGCGGCGTTGATTTTGAGAAGCGTAAGACCGTCAGAATTCGTGATCGCTATGATGCGAGCGTACCAACAGTCGTAGGCCCTGTGACTCGCCTAAAGCCAGTTTTTGTTGATGATGCCACGTTTTTACGTCAGCAAACAAAGCAACCTATAAAATGGGCGCTACCAGGCCCCATGACGATGATCGACACGCTTTATGATGATCATTATAAAAACCGCGAAAAGCTAGCTTGGGAATTTGCCAAAATCCTTAACCAAGAAGCCAAAGAATTAGAAGCGGCAGGTGTTGATATTATTCAATTTGATGAGCCTGCGTTTAATGTATTCTTTGATGACGTTAATGATTGGGGAATTGCTACGTTAGAAAGAGCAATTGAAGGCCTTAAATGCGAAACGGCAGTACATATTTGCTACGGCTATGGCATCAAAGCCAATACAGATTGGAAAAAAACATTGGGTTCAGAGTGGCGACAATATGAAGAAGCTTTTCCCAAGCTGCAAAAATCTAATATCGATATTATCTCATTAGAATGCCACAACTCTCATGTTCCAATGGAACTACTCGAGCTCATCCGAGGTAAAAAAGTGATGGTAGGCGCGATTGACGTGGCCACCGATACCATTGAGACACCAGAGGAAGTAGCCAAGACCCTACGAAAAGCACTTCAGTTTGTAGATGCCGATAAGCTCTACCCTTGTACCAACTGTGGCATGGCCCCATTACCTCGTCGAGTAGCAAGCGGCAAGCTAAAGGCCTTGAGTGCGGGTGCAGAAATTGTCCGGAGAGAACTCTCGAATTAGTACTGATATACAGCTTGAAGCGCTTGAGTTTTTAGGGGGCTGGGCTGAAAATCACCGTGACATTTTGAATTAGTTTTCGGCGCTGATGCGCTCGTCATAGGTGATGCGAGCTTGTTCAATAGTATCCAAGCTTTGCTCAGCCCACACCCATACACCACAAAACGCCGCCCCAAGTCCGAGGCCAAGATCTGTTAAATGATATTCCCCCTTGGGCGGCACAGCTGGATACACCGTTCTAATCACTAAACCCTCGCGCTCCATCTCCCGCAGCGTTTTCGTTAACATCTTCTGGCTGATGCCGCTGACCGTTTTGGCAAGTTGCGTGAAGCGCATAACGTCATGTTCAGCCAGTACGTCGAGGATGATCATCGTCCACTTGTCGGCCACCCTGCCAATCACTTCGTTGACCAGCGCTTCGATGCGCGGATCGGAGGCAATTCCCCCGAAAAATAATCGCAGAGATAAGTGGAATTTTTAACCTGAATCAACAGGAGATTCCACATGCGCAAATCGCGTTTCACTGACAGCCAGATCATGGCGATTCTTAAGCAGGCCGAGTCCGGTGTGCCGGCTCCGGAGCTTTGCCGGGAACACGGCATGAGCAGCGCCAGCTTCTATAAATGGCGCGCCAAATACGGCGGCATGGACACCTCCATGATGAAACGCCTTAAAGAACTGGAAGACGAAAATCGTCGTCTCAAGAAGATGTACGCCGAGGAGCGACTCAAATCCGAGTTACGCCAAGAGGCCCTTGAGGGAAAGTGGTAAAGCCATCTCATCGACGAGAGATAGCGAAGAAGGCCGTTGAAGCAGGCCGATGCAGTACTCGGCTCCACCTTAGGGTCTTTAGCATCAGCGAGACCTGTTATCGCTACCAGGCCACGCTGAGGCCATTGTCGACTGGCTGGTGCATTTGGCCCACAACCAGCGTAACTGGGGGGTTGGGCTGTGTTATCTATATTTACGTAATGTGAAGGGTTTTGGCTGGAACCATAAGCGCGTCTATCGGATTTACAGGGAGCTGGAACTGAACCTGCGGATCAAGCCGAAGAAGCGCCTTGTTCGGGAAAAGCCGGAACCGCTCGCCGTGCCACAAGCACTGAATGATTGCTGGTCCATGGATTTCATGCATGACCAGCTGTGCGATGGTAGAACGTACCGCCGGTTCAACGTGGTCGATGATCACAACCGTGAAGGCCTGATCATTGGTGCGGATTTCTCCCTGCCGGTAGAGCGCGTGATTCGGTCCTTAACCCAATTGATCGAGTGGCGAGGGAAGCCCAACGCCATTCGCTGTGACAACGGGCCAGAGTACATCAGCAAGAGCTGATCAATTGGGCGAAGCATGAACACATTGAATGAAGGTACATCCAGCCCGGTAACCCGCAGCAAAACGCTTACATTGAACGCTACAACCGAACGGTTCGTTCGGTGACGTCCAGGCATTTGCAATGCGTTGGCTCTGGACGTATAACCATGAACGACCCAACATGGCGTTGGGCGGAATAACACCGAAACAAAAGATGGCCATGGCCGCTTAACGGATTCTACTTATCGCCCCGGTTATAAATGGGGGGGTTGCCTACTGGGCGAGTGCTTCGGCGAATTTTCGGTGTCACCGGCAAAATAATCTGCTCAGGTGGGGCCTCGGGATGACTGATATGGTTCAGCAGCAGTTCGGTTGCCTTGACAATCATTTGTTCGACCGGCTGTTGCAAGGTCGTGAGAGAATGACTGGGCCATGCTGACATTGCCATGTCGTCAAAGCCTATGACTGAAACTCCTTCAGGTACCGATAAATGCAGCTCATCGCGTAATGTCTCCATACCGGCAATAGCCATTAAGTCATTGGCAGCGAACAGTGCATCCGGCATTGTTTCAGGTCTTCGAGTTGAAAATAAACGGCGCGTCGCATCGCAGGCCTCATCGTATCGATAATACCCTACATCATAAGCAAAGCAGGTTTGGCCTTCTGTGGCCAAGCCTGCTTTGAAGCCCTCTTCACGTTGACGATTGGTTGTCGATTCGGGTATTCCCGCTAAATAAGCAATTCGTTGGCATCCTTGTGAAGCAAGATAACGACCTGCCCAATAACCGCCTTGATAATTATCGCTCCCAACTTGACTAATACCAGAATACTCGACGGTACGATTTATAATGACGACGGGAATTCCAAAGTCCGCGACTTCTTTCGCCTGATGTTGATTTAGCGTAATGGCCAGCATCAGCACCCCTTCAACTTGGCTGCGAATCAGGTCGTCCACCACCATGTCAAAGTCGCCATTTTTTGGTGCAAAAAACAGCAACAGGTGATAACCCTGTTCCTGTAAAAAGCGGGAGGCTTTCTCTAGTAAATATGCATAAAACGGATTCTGAAGACTATAAGTGACTACGGCGATCGTCCGACTTGAGCGAGTAATCAAAGAACGCGCGATCGTATTGGGTCGATACCCCAGCTGTCGCGCGGCATCCATCACTTTTTTACGCGTCTTTTCTGAAACACTAGATGCCTGCGAGAAACTGCGGCTCACAGCGGATTGCGACACCCCGGCTAGGTGAGCGACATCGCGTGAAGTGATGGATTTTCTTTTCATTGATTCAACTTATTCAGGCGAGAGAAGTAACGGATTTAAGCCAACCTAGCAAAAACGAGAAGGCCCAGTCGCCCAGGCCTTCCGTTAGTGTCAGCTTTTGGGAGCTATTTTAGAAACGAACCTTATCAGCACCTTTAAGCTCTAGCATTTCCCGTGCTTCATCAGGGGTCGCAATTTCAAACGAGAGCGCCTCCAGAATCTCGCGCACTCGCTTAACTTGCTTAGCGTTAGTTTCTGCTAATTTACCAGGTTCCAGCCATAGCGAATCTTCTAGCCCTACCCGTACATGCCCGCCGATAGCAGCCGATTGCGCCGCGATTCGCATTTGGCTACTGCCAGCGCCTAAAACCGACCATTCGTAATGTTCTCCAAAAAGCCGATCCGCAGTACGTCGCATATGCATTACGTCCTCGGGGTGTGGGCCAATACCACCCAGTATCCCAAATACGCTTTGTACAAAGACCTTGCCCCCAACCACGCCTCTATCCAGTAAATTGCGGAGGTTATACAGGTGGCCAATATCGTAACATTCGTACTCAAATCGCGTGCCATTTTCGGTGCCTAGCGTGATGGCCTTTTCAATATCTGCAAAGGTATTTTTAAAGACTAAATCTCGGCTATTCTCTAGATGGTCGCGCTCCCATTGATGCTCAAATGACGAGTAGCGATTAAGCATAGGAAACAAGCCAAAGTTCATAGACCCCATATTCATAGAGGCCAATTCGGGCTGAAACTCCATGGCAGGCCGCATACGTTCTTCGACCGTCATGTGTGGGCTTCCTCCCGTGGTCAAGTTAATCACCGCGTTGGTTGATGACTTGATCTTAGGTAAAAACTGTTCGAATACCGCCGGATCTTGAGTAGGCTTGCCATTATTCGGGTCGCGAGCATGCAGATGCAGAATAGCTGCCCCCGCCTCGGCCGCCGCAATGCTTGCTTCGGCAATTTCATCCGGCGTTACCGGTAAATGTGGTGACATTGATGGTGTGTGAATTGCACCAGTGACTGCGCAGGAAATGATTACTTTACGCTTGTTAGCCATTGTTAGGTCTCCTTGTTTTGGTTTAACTACTATCTTTTTCAGCCATTAAGCGTTGATGCGCTATTAGTGACATCAGCCGACGATCTCGCCATTCATGACGAGCCGCTAGTTCAGCACGGGGCAATAAGGCGCGTCGCTCTTCACCCACTATTTTTAGAGTGGATGCATCCCATGGGTTTTCTTGCCCGCGCTGCTGGTCTACTTGGTGATATAGAGGCCCATAACGACTGGCATAATCCTCGATTCCAGCCGGAGCGTTGAGATCGATGGTTTCAAACGGCCCCATAAATGACCAGCGCAGCCCCAGCCCGTGTTTTACAGTTTTATCGAGATCTTCCGCAGATACATACCCATCGCGAAACAATCGTAGTGCCTCATTAAGTAATGCACCTTGTAACCGATTGAGCACAAAACCTTCGATTTCTTTACGTACTAAAATAGGCACTTGCTGTGCCGCTTCCATTAGCTGCAATGTCGTGGTCGTTACGTCCTCAGATGTCTGTGGGGTTGGTACAATTTCAACAAGGGGAATTAAGTAAGGTGGATTGACGGGATGTGCAACTAAACAACGCTCTGGATGTTGCAAGCGCTCACTAAATTGCGAAGCTGCAATGCCGGATGTAGAGCTGGCCAAAACAGTACCGGTAGCCACCACTGCTTCGAGCTCACGATAAATAGTTTTTTTACCCTCCACATTCTCTGGGCCACACTCTTGCACATACTCAACGCCCTGCATGGCGCTGGTTAAGTCTGCATCAAACCTAATGCGCGTCATTATTTGGTCAACATCAGCCACTAACTCGGCCTGCTGCAAATCATTTAATGATTGCCGGATAGCATCGCCTGCATTTACCAGCGCGTTGGCATTAACGTCATAAACACTCACTAAAAATCCAGCCCGAGCAAAGACAATTGCCCAAGCACGACCAATTAACCCAGCCCCAACTATGCCAATTTTCATTTGAGACACTGCGCCAGCATTCACCCGTTGTGTATCTGGTTGCATGACTATCGAACCTCTGATTTATAGCGTTTCGACATTGGCGCACACGCTTAACGCCTGCCCGGAAATATTCGAGCCACCTGGGGCGGATAAAAATAGTGCCATCGCCGCTATGTCCGTAGGCTCCACCATTTTTCGCATGGAAATCTTGGCTAGGTTTTCTTGCTCCATTGCTTCATAGGTGATGCCACGCTTAGCCGCTCGATCTTCAATGACTTTCTCTATCCGTGGGCCACGTACAATGCCGGGTAAAATAGCGTTTACCCGTACGCCATCTGGACCTAACTCGCAGGCAAGGCTTTTGGTTAAGCCGACAACAGCCCACTTGCTTGCCGCGTAGGGCGTTCGATAGGCAAACCCCAAACGACCTGCCACTGAGGCCAGATTAATCATTAGGCCCTGGCTTTCGCGAAGCAATACCGCTGAATGGTGAGCGATACGATATTGTCCGTTCAGGTTGATATCGATAGTGTGCGTCCACTCCTCTTCGCTAATTTCCTCAACGCTGGCGGTTGGTCCGGCTATCCCGGCGTTGTTGACGACGACATCGAGCCCTCCCAACTGCTTCACGTCTTCAAAAAGTCGATCAATATCCTTCGCGTTACTTACATCTCCTAACGTATAGGTAATCCCCTTGGGTAATGACATGAGTGCCGCTTCGTCTACATCGCAAACATGCACCAAAGCGCCAGCTTCTTTAAAAGCCTGGGCAATCGCTAAACCAATCCCGTTAGCGCCTGCCGTAACGAGCACCTTTAGCCCCTGACGCGGAATGAGACTTTCGATAACTGACATGATTGTTTTCCTTGTTAGTTGAAGTAGTAATGGGGTATCAAAGTGACGGTAACCACGTTGATAGTGCAGGTATCAAACTAATAATCAGCACATTGACGAGTACAATGGCTACGAATGGCAGGATCGCCCACGTCAATCTAGCGACACCGATTTTGGAGATTTGCGAGGCAACGAAGAGATTCAGCCCGACAGGCGGTGTGAACATACCCATTGCCAGGTTTACCACCATGATGATGCCGAAATGAACAGGGTCGAAGCCGAAGCTAATCGCAATAGGTAACAGTATCGGCACAAAAATAAGAATTGCCGCCGCGGCCTCGATAAACATGCCGACAAACAGTAGCAACACATTGGCCATAATAATAAAAGCTAAAGGGCTCTCAATGGTTGTTAGTACAAAATCTGACACCATAGTGGGTACACGTAAGCTCTGAAGAATACGTCCGTACAACCCTGCAGCGGCGATAATGCTCAACACAATTGCAGAGGTAACGGCCGAGTCTTGTAAAATACGTACCAAATCTCGCAGTTTGATTTCGCGGTAAACCATGAAACCCACAATAAATGAATAGGCAACTGCGATAACGGCCGCTTCAGTTGGCGTTGTGATACCCCCATAAATACCTCCCAAAATTATCACGGGCATCAGAATCGCTAATAATGCTTTTCGGGCGGCCTGTAGCATTTCCTTAACAGTACTTTTTTGGTTGCCGCCAATACCGTTTTTACGCGCAAACACATAGGCAAAAACTAACAATGAAATGGCAACCAGGATGCCTGGCAGTATGCCCGCAATAAACATATCGCCTACCGACACATTCGCGGCAATAGCGTACAGAATTAGCGGAATGCTGGGTGGGATAATGACGCCCAATGCACCAGAGGCGGCTTGGTTGGAGGCTGCGTAACTTCCGGGATAGCCTTTTGCAATCATCGCAGGAATTAATATAGAGCCAATCGCCGCAGTGGTTGCCGCTCCTGAGCCAGAAATAGCCGCAAAGAACAACGACGTGACAATGGCGACCATTGCCAACCCCCCTGTCATACCGCCTACTAGCGTGTTGGAAAAATTAACCAATCGCTCGGAAATGCCGCCATGCTGCATGAGAAACCCCGCCAGAATAAAAAACGGAATCGCCATTAAAGGAAACGAGTTTACGGAGCCAATCAGTTGCTGAGTAACGATTAGCATGGGCATTAAATCGCCATGCCAAACGGTGATGGCCGATGCTAACCCCAGTGAAAAGGCAATGGGTACGCCAACAAGAAACAAGCCGAGTAAGAGGAGGAACAACAGAAGCGCCATAATTAGCTGACCTCCGGCGGTTGATGCTCCGCCTGTTTGAGATGCTCTTTGCCTAAGATTTCATCTATGAGCAGAGCAACACTGTTAACCAGAATCACGATTCCCCCTAAAGGCACCGCCATGTAGGGCCACATCATCGATACGCGTGTACTTGGGGCCGTCTGATTAGAGACACGCCCCACAAGATCAAATCCATACTTCACAATGATCAGTGCAAATAGCGCCGAACAAAGCACAACGGCCACTCTCAATACGTAAGCAAAACGCACGTTTGCATATTCCAGAAGGATATCAACCGAAATCAAAGTGCCTTTGCGGTAGGCGTATCCGGCACCAATAAAGGTTAACCAAATCATTGCAAAGCGAGCTATTTCATCAGAGAAAAATAACGGTTTACCCACTACAAACCGAGCAAACACTTGCCAAAAAATCAGTACGGTCATCGTCAGTAATAAAAATGCTAAGCCCCACCCCACCACGCGATTAAATTGATCGATGGCTTTATTGACCTGTATTAGCAAAGACTTCATAGCAGCCCCACCATTGATGAAAGTGCGGGGGAGATCCCCCGCGTGTTGTCAGAGGATCAGTATTCGAAATTCAGAGCCGCTTCAACGAGGTCTTCACCTACGGTCGGTGACCATTGTTCAATCACCGGACGTACAGCCTCGCGGAAAGGTGCAAGATCAGGCTCGGTGACCGTCATTCCAAGTTCTTCAAGCTGAACTTTATAGCGCTGTTCAAGTTCCTGACTTGCTTCACGCTGAAAAGGCAAAGCAATGTGCGCGGCCTCAAGAATGATTGTTTGATCTTCTTCGCTAAACGAATTGAATAAGTCTAACCCCATCATCAGGGGTGCAGGTGAGTAGA
This sequence comes from Halomonas sp. AOP5-B2-8, assembly GCF_052376475.1. Lineage (NCBI taxonomy): Bacteria > Pseudomonadati > Pseudomonadota > Gammaproteobacteria > Oceanospirillales > Halomonadaceae > Halomonas > Halomonas sp. AOP5-B2-8. The sequence goes on from NZ_JBQSVS010000003.1 coordinate 317,821, forward strand.
CGTGCTGCGTTAGATTTAGGTAGTCCTGTACTTCGTAAAAGTTGACATCATAAATAGTCGCCAGAGGGTTCTCTTGGCTATCCATGACCCCCTGCTGAAGTGCGGTGTAGACCTCTGTCCATGCCATTGGTGTCGCGTTAGCGCCTAATGCCTCCCAGGTATCTACCTGTACCCGGCTCTCTTGGGTACGGTGATTAATTCCATCAAGGTCTTCAGGCGTGTTAAGGGCACGCACGGAGTTTGTGTTATGGCGAAAGCCATTTTCCATCCAGGCTAAGAACTTAACGTTCATTTGTTCTTCAGCGAGTGTCGCCAGCTCTTCACCGTATTCACTATCCAAAAACGCATAAGCATGGGCGTTATTTTCAAAAATATACGGCAGATCAAACAACAGGAATTGGTCAACAAAGCCACCCATCGGGCCTGTTGAAGTAATACCCGCATCAATAATGCCGAAGCCCATTCCCTCAACCACTTCCCGTTCAGCACCCAGCGCATTGTTGTAGTGCGGTTCAATGGTCAAGCGCCCTTCTGAGAGACGTTCTAATTCTTCACCAAATTTCAAGACCCCCACCCCCTGCTGGGAATCAGGTCCAAGAGGCAAACTGACATCAATTGAGCGCTCAGCTTGCGCAGTTGCAGTGGTAGCCATGGCTATGGCAATAGCCCCAGCCATTACCGACACTTTTTGCGGCGTAAGATAGACGTGATGCATTTATTTAGCTCCTATTGTGATTGTTTTTTGCGACAGATTTTTAAATGCTCAGCTGCGCTGTAAAACCTTTTACCCTTTACCGCTCAACATCAACAGTTCTAAAATAAAAAGACTACGTATTCAATACAATGACTTTTATATATCAATATAATCTAGTAAAGCATTGATAAAAAAGGAATATACTTTAGTATAACCAAGTGAATACGTAGTCTTTTATATCCATTTTTATTTTTCTGTTTTAAACAAACGGTGCTTGTCAACGGGTAATCTTTCCGAAAAAACAGGGTGCTCAAGATTAGAATTTTCCGTGAGCTAAACACAGGTAGATTCTGCATGAAAAAATCACGTGTTTCTGACAGACAAATCATGGCAATTCTAAAGCAAGCCGAGAGCGGCCTACCTGTTCCTGAGCTCTGCCGTGAATACGGCATGAGCAGTGCTAGCTTTTACAAGTAGCGAGCCAAATTCGGCGGCATGGATACCTCCATGATCAAGCGTATGAAAGAGCTCGAAGATGAAAATCGGCGGCTTAAAAAGATGTATTCAGAAGAGCGTCTCAAGTCCGAGCTGTGCAAGGAATCCCTGGAGGGAAAGTGGTAAAGCCATCTATCCGTCATGAGATGGCATACAAAGCGGTTGCGAAGGCCCGTTGTAGCATTCGCGTGGCCTGCGTTACCTTCAGCGTCAGCGAATCCTGCTATCGCTACCAGGCCAAGCTCAGCAGTGAAAACACCGAGATTGCCGACCTGCTTGTGCGGTTGACTCAGCACCAGCGCAACTTGGGCTTTGGCGTATGCTTTCTGTATCTGCGCAACGTGAAAAGCTATCCCTGGAACCACAAACGCGTTTACCGAATTTATCGGGAGCTGAAGCTGAATATGCGTATCAAGCCCCGCAAGCGGCTGGTACGTGAAAAGCCCGAACCTCTGGTGGTGCCCACGGTGATCAACGCCAGTTGGTCCATGGATTTCATGCATGACCAGCTAGAAGATGGACGTAGTTACCGGCTGTTCAACGTGATCGATGATTACAATCGGGAAGGTCTGGGCATTGAAGTGGATCTGTCTTTACCCTCTGAGCGGGTAATGCGAGCATTGGATCAGATCATCGAGTGGCGTGGAAAACCTACCCAGATTCGCTGTGACAACGGGCCAGAATACATCAGTGCCGTGCTGGCTGCCTGGGCTGAGAAGCGGAGCATTACCTTGGTCTTTATCCAGCTGGGCAACCCGCAGCAGAATGTGTATATCGAGCGCTACAACCGAACTGTGCGCTACGACTGGCTGGCCCACTATCTATTCCACTCCATTGAGGAAGTTCAGGAATATGCAACGCAGTGGCTATGGACCTACCATAACGAACGGCCCAACATGGCCCTCGAAGGCATTACTCCTCAACAGAGACTGGCCATGGTGGCTTGAACTCTACTTTTGAAGCCCTCTAAAAATGGGGGATTACCCACGAACAAAAAGATAACTGTATAAAAGGGGTTTTATATATCTTTCGACACTCTCGTCAGCATACCCGGCACCGCCATCACCCAATCCCGGACAGCCAGAATCGTCGGATCGTGCTGGCGGCTTTCTGGATAGACCAGGAAAAACGGTTTGCCTTCTAATTCCGGGCCGAATGGCTGTACCAGCCGCCCATCCTGCAATTCATCCTTAATAAGTTGTCGGCTCATCAGCGCCACTCCCTGCTCACCGACGGCAGCAGAAATAGCGTGAGTTTCGTCAGAAAACACTAGCCCGGCTTTGACGTTAAGCCCCGCGACCCTCGCCCGTTTCTGCCAAAAAGCCCAATCAAGTCGAGTAGATACTTCCCCCTGAGCCGAGAAGTGGATCAGTGAATGTGAAGGCAGCTGAGCTACATCGCTCAAGCCAAGGCGTGGGCTGCAAACGGGTGCAAAAGTGTTCTCAAACAGCTTCTCTGCCACTAGCCCTGGCCAGCGTCCATCGCCATAGCGAATCGCAATATCGGTTGTTGCCGCATCCAATGCTACCGGCTCATGAGAGACATGAACGCGCAGATCAATATCGGGATGAGCATCGCGCAGCATACACACCCAGGGAAGCAACCAGCGCATCGCCACCGCCGGTGTAGTTGAGAGCGTTACGGGATGACGAACCTGCGCAGCGTTCAGCCGCCCAACAACATTGCTGATGCTATCAAACGCGGTCTCCAGCACTTGAAACAGCTCGTGACCCTGGGGTGTCAGTACCAACTGACGAGGCTTTCGAACAAAGAGAGACACTCCCAACGCCCTTTCAAGCCCCCGGATTTGATGACTAATGGCGGTGGCCGTCACCGACAACTCCTGTGCCGCCTGCTTGGCGCTTTCATGACGGGCAGCAGCCTCGAAAGATCGAAGCGCCGAAAGTGAAGGTAATGGGCGATGACTCATAAGTGAATTTTACTCATCTATAGCGGCAAGAAATGATCGTTTGTTGAAGCTTATAAGCACGGCATAAGCTGCATCTACGATTAAGAATAGATGAATTCAGCTCACAATTGGAGACACAACATGCCACATGTCCTACATATAGATGCGAGCGCCCGCCCCGGCATTGCAGGCGTTGACCACCACGGCTCGCATAGTCGCCATCTGTCCCACCGATTCGTCAGTCAGTGGCAATTACGCCGCCCGCAAGACGTGATCACCTATCGAGATATAGGCCAACGCCCACCATCCATCGTTAATCACGACTGGATTGCATCTACTTTCACATCTGAAGAGCAACGAGAACCCTGGATGAGGGATGCACTAGTCGAAAGCGACCAGCTGGTTGATGAGTTGATTGCTTCGGATATCGTGGTCATTGGCACGCCGCTCTACAACTTCGGCATGCCCGCAAGCCTCAAAGCATGGGTCGATCAGGTAATTAGGCCAGGGCGAACGGTCGATATTGACAAGACCCAACCGGACGATCCTTACATCGCCAAGCTCACCGACCGAGAGCGGCATGCCGTCATTCTCACCGCCAGAGGCGGCGTGGATATGGCACCCGGCGAAGCAATGGCGCACATGAACCATCTGGAGCCAAATCTGGCCTCAGCGTTTGAGTTTATGGGTATTACCCGGCTGCATTACATTGCCATTGAGGGGCAGGAAATAGGTGGCGAAGTGCTGGCCGCGTCTACTGCTCAAGCACTACGCAACGTTGAAATGCTGGTGAGTGATTTACAGGTGACGTTTAGGGACGCTCCAACGCCCGAACTCGCCTAAATACGTAGAAGAGCTATTTTTGAAGAGCTATTTTTGAAAAGCAATCTTTCCAGAAGTTCTTGAGATGATTAGGTGCGAAGATAATGTCATTCATAATCTCCGCACCTTTCAAGCGTGTTACATCACAGGCTGACCATTAACCGTTAACGTGCCGTCTTTCCACACGACGTGCTGCATATCACTCGTCGGGTCTAACAAGCCTGCAAACGGCATTGGAATCATGCCGATAACGAGATCAGGAGGCGTTGTCAGGCTGACATCCAGACTCACTCGATTGGCAAGATACGTCAGTGCGTCGGCTTCGCTCATCACGTCATCTGAGGCCTGCAACAGCTCAGGCTGCGGCAGCTCTTCATCCCAAAGCGCGCTGTACAAGGCAGGTTTAGAAAGATCGGCGCCATCAAAGCTTATATCGGCCGTGAGGCGCGGCTTGAAGTCGATACCCATCATCGGCAGCACAACATGTGCTTCCAAAGGCTGGAAGGCAATCGACGGATTGGCAATCAGTACATCGTAGCCGCTCTCAATGGCCTGGGTTAGCAGTTCACGCTTTTCTTGCTCGTCACCCCGCTCGCCGCTTTCTTCGTACTCTAAGCGCATTGCTTCCAGCGGCGCATAGGCTTCTTGCAACGTCTGAAAGGCCTGTACATCCCAATTATTGGCCATCATCTCAAGCGAAACACTGCCTATGGATGTGTCGTCTGTACCCATATCGGCGACTTTGAAAGAAGCACCTGAATTAACAATTGACGTATCACCCACGGATTCAGACTCTCCCTCAAGCTCGATATCCTCCATGTAGACACTGACACCCTGCGCCAAAAACTCGACTCTGGGTATTGCCAAATACTGCTGCATCACACGGTTCTCGTCACCTTGTGTATGCATCGTAGCGCGAGGCGATATTATTCGCACCGAATCGCTTTCATTATTAACCAGGATTTCACGCGCCTGCCCTTCAACATTCCAGGCATTGAGATCTTCACGATTTAAATCTACCACCAGATCATGGAGCGTGCTGTCGACATCAACCGTACTTAAAGAACTAGCCGTAAGTTGGCCGTTTATCGAACTGCGGGTGGCCACCAAGTCAACATCGATATCACCCATCACAAACTGTTCATTTGGATGAATCGTACCCGTGATCGGGCTTTTAATAACGCCATGATCGACCAGCAGGTTTACCTGCGCGTTGGCATTTTCAACACCTACCATGCCGATCGTTGCGGTCACCGTTGTTTTGAACAGGGTTTTATCAATCGTCACATCCCTTGCGTACCAGGAAAGCGAGTCATCCATCTGCGCAAAGCTTTGGGTAAGCGCCTTTTCAACCTCATTACCCACTACCGCCTGCGCACCTAAATATCCCCCGCCCCCCAACACTACAACGCCAGCAGCAGTTAAAATCAACGTTTTAGAGGTTGCAGGCATGTCTGTATCCTTAATAAAAATGATTATTAATTGTCCTTTATTTAAAGATAAAAACCTACCGCTAATTCAGGCTTATCGTTAACCGCCCAGAAGCATCATGTTGCCGATCAAGCCCAACAAAAAACCCGCCACTGCACCTAGGGCAGGCATGCCCCGCATCTCAAGCTTTGAGCTCGGTGCAATATCTTGAAAGACCAGATACAAAATCCCCGCACTAGCGAACAGCATTAACGCGCCCATCAGCCCCTCATACTGCGCCAATAGGTAATAGCCGGTTGCCGCTGATAGTGGCCCCACCAAGGCGAGGCCACTGAAAGCCCAAACAATTGTATTTGAAGAAAGTTGAGAACGACTGCTCAACTCTTCAAAAGCGTTAAAGCCTTCAGGCAAATTTTGTAAAATCATTAGCAAAGCGAGTAATAACCCCGTGCTTTCGCCTACCGCAAAAGCCGCGCCCAACGCGATGGCCTCTGGAATAAAATCAGAGAGCATCGCGACCAGTTGGCCCATCGCGCTATCCAGTTTACTCAAATAGGCATCTAACAAATAAAAGCACACGCCACCGGCAGCAAAGCATAAAGCAGCCGGTAGAAGAGGCAGCTTGCTGGCGCCGTCGGGAACTAATACCAACGCCACCGCTGAGATAAGAGCACCGCCACCGAAAGCGACAATAAAATGACGCCAAGAGCTGCCCAATAGCGCTGGATGGACAACATCAAGTCTTGCCAATAGCGCCCCCGCAGGCATCGCCGCACCTGCCAGTAGCGATAACAGCAATATATAAATAATAGTCGCCATAGAATATTAGCCTTGCCCTGATTGATCATGAGCTCAATGGTAAATACCACTCCATTTTGTAGTGCCAGCCATTATCTACAGGCCAGCACGTCATACACAACGCCTAACCAATAACTCACTTACCAAAAATAGAAAACACGTTTGATTAATCCACAATTGTCCACTTTCGCCTTCCTTGGTAGGTTGATTTTTATATAAATATGCCTTCCGTATATCCCTCATTATTAAAATGACAATCCTCTTGAAGTGGAGACAACGATGTCCTTAAAGGCAAACTCAAGCGAAACCGGCGTTACAGAGCGCAAAAAGAAAAAGCTACCGATGCCCGATGTCTTTATCATCTTGTTTGGCTTCATGATTTTAGTGCTGATGGCCTCCTACTTCATCCCAGCGGGCACTTACGAGAGAAGTAGCGTTAATGGCTTGACGCAGGTATCTACCGATAGCTTTCGCTATATCACGGCTCCGTCACTAAATTTAATGGATTTATTCACCTCCATTCATAAAGGGTTGGTGGCAGCGTCAGGGGTTATCTTTCTGATTTTGATCGTCGGTGGCGTTCTTAAAGTTATCGAATCGACGGGGGCTCTTAGCGCCGGCATTCACCGCATGATTGGCCTAGCCAAAGGTCGGCAAAACATTCTCATCGTGATTTTCTGCACCACCTTTGCAACGCTAGCATCTGTGGGCGTAGGCGCTAACCTAGCGATTGCGTTTATACCTATCGGCCTGTTTCTGGCACGCTCATTGAAACTTGACCCTATTATTGGAGTAGCGATTATATTTCTGGGTTCTTATGCGGGCTTTGCCGCAGGCGTTTTCGACCCCACCGTGACCGTTACCGGGCAGACCATTGCCGAGCTGCCTTTGTTTTCAGGCTTTGTTTATCGCAGTGCGATTTTTGTGGTCTTTCTGGCCATTACTGCCGCGTATATTTGCCATTATGCCAAGCGAGTTAAGAACAAACAGGCTAACAACAGCGCTGAGAATGTAACGCTTAGCGCGACCGGCGAAGCTCAGGAAGCCCTTGAAGAAGAGGCTGCGCCAGATTTCACTTTTTCCCACAAAGTTATTTTGACGATGTTTGCCGCCTCCTTTGCCTTCTTCTTATACGGCGGCTTTTCGTTTGGCTGGGGCATTACTGAGCTTTCCGCGACCTTTCTTATGCTTGGAATTATTACCGCAGCAGTCGGCAAAATATCGCCCAATGCGTTTATCAAGCGGCTGATGAATGGCGCGGGTGAAGTGATGTATGGCGCGCTGGTCGTTGGGGTAGCGGCAGCCGTGATCGTATTGCTCAAGCAGGCCCAGCTGATTGACACCATTGTGCATAGCGTCGCCAGCTCGCTGGATGGTCACGGCAAAATCATGGCTATGCAGCTTCTTTACCTCTTTAACCTGACCTTTAACGGCATTATTACTTCCGGTACAGGGCAGGCGGCAATCGTCATGCCTATTATGGTGCCCATCGGCGACATGCTTGAAGTAACCCGTCAGTCCACCTTCATTACCTTCAAACTAGGCGATGCTGTGACTAATATTATTACGCCGCTTTCCGGCACTCTAATGGCCTGTTTGGCTATCGCCCGAATTTCCTATGTGGAGTGGTTCAAGTTTGTGCTGCCGCTGGTGATACTTTGGATCGGCGCAGGTAGCGCCTTCGTGGCTATTGCTGTCAGCATTAATTACGGGCCTTTTTAGAGCCTCTCTAGCGCAACAGTACCGAGATTTATTGCGAGGCAGTGATAAGCCGGTGGTCTAAAAAGCCCAGAAATGCCTTCATGTGAGCAGGCATTTGGCGCTCTGCCATGACCTGCACTTGAAGGCTGCGAAGCGCCAGCTGCGGCTCCAGCAGCGGCTTTAACACCAAGCCTTGCGCTTGCGTTTTACCACTCACCGCCACGGCGCTACACAGCCCAACCATATTAGGGTGCTCGCACACCATAGTGTAAGTAGCGCCCAGCGAGTCGCAGGAAAAGCTGGGCTGTATGCTGATACCTGAAAGGCTGCATGCCACATCAAACAAATAGCGCATGGTGGACCCATTCAAGGACATGCTAAGCGGATACTGGCTCAGGTCTGCCACGTGCAGTTCAGCCTTGCTGGCCAAAGGATGATGTTTGGACATCAGCGCCCGAATCGCCGCGTTATGGCTAGAGACGACGTGAATACCGATATCAGGTGAAAGGCTAAAGGTCAGGGCAATATCCGCCTCGCCCTCTTTAACGAGTTCCGAGGCGCGCACTGAATCCACCATATGTAGATCAAAACACGTGTCCGGGCATTGCGTAATAAATTCAGAAATAACGCTGGGCAGAAAATGCCAGGCCATACCATCGGGGCATGCCACGGTGATTTTACGCTGCTGACGCGTCATCACGTCGTGCATTTGTTCGATGACGCTGCTGACTTGCAGCTGATTACGCAGTGCATAGGCCTGCAGTAGCCTGCCCGCTTCGGTGAGCTGCATGCCGCGAGGCTGACGATTGAACAGCTTGATATCCAGGCGTTGCTCAAGGTTCGTGACCTGACGACTCACCGCAGAGACGGCAACGTGCAGCTCTTCTGCCGCGGCAGAAAGCGAGCCCGTTTTAGCCACGCTGTGAAAAAAACGCAAGTTGAGTTCCTGCATCGTGCTCTTCCCCGTTTTTAACTAACGCCTGGCGAGCGCAGCTGATTTCTAATGATTAGAAAGAGTACTTGAAAGATTCATAATAGTCGCAAAGGTAGCCAAGAATTACTCTTTTTTAGTGGCGTCTTACGCTCAGTTCTTTTCGACGACTTCCAACATTCCAACGACCATAAGGGGGGTTCATGGATACAACGCAGCTTTCAGGTCGCGAACACGCGCTTCAACTGGCGGTTAACGAGCTTACCAACGGCAACTTTTATCGCAGCCTGGCACGCCGAGTGGCGCTTAAAACGGTCAGCCAAGACCCAACTCGTCACGACATCCTGCACGACTACTTGAACAATGAAATGTCGCCGCTGTTAACCAAGCTAGGGTTTGACTGTCAGATCATTGCCAACCCAAACGCTGGCCTACCGCCCTTACTGATTGGCCAACGCATAGAAGACCCCGCGCTTTCTACGCTGTTACTTTATGGCCATGGCGATGTCACCGATGGTCAGGAAGACAAATGGGCCAATGGCATCGACCCATGGGCACTGACCTTCATTGACGGTCGCGTTTATGGTCGCGGCACGGCTGACAACAAGGGTCAGCACAGCGTTAACCTCAGCGCCCTTGAAGCTGTCATCAAGGCTCGCCAAGGCAAGCTGGGTTATAACGTCAAGATACTCTTTGAGATGGGCGAAGAGATCGGTTCACCCGGGCTGGAAGCGACCTGCCTGGCGTACAAGGAAACGCTGAAAGCCGACCTGTTTCTCGCCTCGGATGGCCCGCGCATCCGCCATGATATGCCCACGCTATTCCTTGGTTCGCGGGGCATACTCCAGCTAAAGCTTTCGTTGGCGACCGGCAACGGCGGCCGTCATTCTGGCAACTGGGGCGGCATCATCACCAACCCTGCCGTCGTGGTCTGTAACGCCATTGCCACGCTGCTCTCTTCAGAAGGCAGAATCCAGGTCGATTTCCTCAAAGCACCGGCGATTCCAGCCGAGGTTTCCCAGCTAATTCGCGACTTGCCGGTGGGCGGAGGCGAAACCGACCCGACGATCAATCCCGCGTGGGGTGAAAACCAGCTTAGCGATGGCGAGCGCCTGTATGGCACTAACACGTTAGAGATTTTAGGCATGAGTGCAGGCAGAACGGACAAACCGGTGGGCGCGATTCCTGAAAGCGCTGAAGCCGTTCTACAGCTGCGCTTTGTTAAAGGAACTGACTGGCTGGCCATCGAAAGCCATTTGCGTCAGCATCTTGATGCCCACGGCTTCCAGGCTATTCAGCTTGAAATGCTAGGTGGCTATACCGCAACTCGGCTGGACCCTCATCATCCGTGGGTCGGCTTTGTGGCGGAATCTGCCCGCCTAAGCCTTAAAGAAGATGCGCATATTTTGCCTAATCTGGGTGGCACGATCCCCAATCACTGCTTTTCGGAAGCTCTCAACCTGCCGACGGTCTGGCTGCCCCACTCCTACCCATCTTGCAATCAGCATGCGCCTGACGAACACCTGCTTGAAACCATCGTTGAGCAGGGACTTAAAATGGCCGCTGGCGTATTCTGGGATTTAGGCGAACCTCAGGCAAAAAAACTAGCGACGAACGAGGCAATCTAAGCAATTTTCGGGAGTAGTGATATGAGTACAAAACAAAATGGGGTGAGTCTTACCAGTGTTCAAGCGCTGGATCAAAACGACCCTTTAGCCAATTTTAAGCGCCGCTTCGCCCTACCGAAAGGCATGCTGTACTTAGATGGTAACTCCCTTGGCGCTCAGCCCATCGCTGCTAAAAAGGCCGTGGACGATACCTTGGATCAGTGGCGTGACGAGCTGATTAAGGGCTGGAACCAGGGTTGGTTTGACGCTCCCGAGCGATTAGGCAATCTATTAGCGCCGGTGATTGGCGCACAACGCGGTGAAGTTACCGTTACGGACAATATTACTTTGAACATCTTCAAGCTGCTTGGCTATATCATCGGCCAGCGCCAGGGAGAGCGCAAAGCGGTGCTTAGCGAGGGTGGCAACTTTCCTACCGATGGATATATCGCCCAGGGTTTTTGCCGGATAAGCGGTGCAGAGCATCGTTTTCTGCCTGAAAATAGCGACCTGGCAGAGCACTTGGACGGCGTGGCAGTGGTAGTGCTTAGCCAGGTCAACTATCGCACCGGCAAGCTTCGCGATATAACGGCCACCACTCGATTGGTACACGAACACGGCGCTGAAGTGATTTGGGACTTGGCTCACTCGGCAGGCGCGCTACCGATCGACCTTAACGGGAGCGGCGCCCGCTATGCGGTGGGCTGTACCTATAAATATCTCAACGGCGGCCCTGGCTCACCGGCTTTTCTTTACGTGCATAGCAACTATCAAGACCAAGGCTGGCAACCGCTTTCCGGTTGGCACGGGCATGCATCGCCCTTCGCGTTTGATGCTGACTATATTCCGGCTAACGATATTTCTCATTTCCGCACAGGCACGCACTCAGCCATCATTTACGCAGCGCTGGAAGCCTCTCTAACCCTGTGGGCCGAGGTCGACATGGCAGCCGTAAGAGCTAAAAGCGTGGCAATGAGTGAGTTATTTCTTGCGTGTTTAGGCGATATTTTTCACCGCCACGGTATTGAAGATATCACCCCGGCGTCCACCCAGCGCGGTAGTCAGGTATCACTTATCGACACCCAAAACGGTTACGCTATCGTTCAAGCGCTCATTGCTCGCGGTGTTATCGGCGACTACCGTGAACCGGGGCTAATGCGCTTTGGCTTTACGCCACTTTACCTTAGCTTTGAAGACGTTTGGCTGGCGGCTCAACACTTTAGAGAAGTCGTGGAAAGCGGCGAGTACCGAGATCCACAGTTTCATGTTCGTGGCGCGGTCACGTAAGACAAAATATTGCTCATTACAGGCTTGGATCTCGCTTACTCGCCAAGCGGTTAGGCCGCACAACAAACCAGCTGGCCAACACCAAGCTGCCAAATAACGTATAGACCGCAATAAATACCCAATCAGGGGCACTGTAGTAAAGCAGATTCTGGAGCCAATATTGAATAAATGAGCCGTTGTAAGCTATGACGCCCGCTTTTTCGCGCAGCGCCATTTCCAACGTGGTTAAGGGGCAAACAAACCCCAACCAAGCCTGCCCCACTACATAACCAATGGCGCATAGATGAATGATACGAAAAGCGCTGTTGCGCACCCACTGCCAGTGCAGGAAATAGCCTGCATAGACAGCGAGTAACCCAAGCACCACAAAGGCCACAAATAGCACGTGGACGACGAGAATGGCGTCTGCTAGGCGTAGTAAAAACAATTCTGGCATAGGCAAAGACTAATCAAGGTGGATACGCAAAATAACCTTTTCACTTGCAAGGCCGCTAAAAACAATAGCACATGCTACAGCTGTCCTTTTTCGCTGGTGAATGCTTCCCACCGGCGGCTCTTGCGAACTATCTCCTAGGTAATTATTTTCACTTATAAATCAGCGCCCTATCAGCTAGCTAAGCAACTTGTAAGTCGCTATCTATTTATAAGCCGATTTGAAGCCTACTATTTAGGACTACCTAAAAGCGTGAAAATTCGCGAATAAAACAATGTCTTTCAGTTCCCCCTGATTGGGGCCATACTGGTTCAACAATGCATTCGGGACTAGGTGCATTCGCGGCAATACTTTAAAGCTATCCTCAGATTGGTTCTTACTGATGCTAAGCGACTTCATTTATTAATGACAGGAATAACATCATGAGCAAAGGTCAAGATAGTAAAAAAAATCTCAAAAAGAAACCGCTTTTAACGCCCAAGGAAAAGAAAGCAGCCAAAGCATCAAAGAAAAATGATACCAACGTGCTAGGCCATTAAGCGCGCCTAAAAATTAGTCATCTTAAAACTCAGCCGGGTTAGCTCAAAAGAGCTAACCTAAAAAAGGCAATGCGACCAACGCAGCGTGTTAATGTTAGCAAAACACGCTGTTACTCTTCCGTTCTCTAAAGCACTAAGCGCCATTCCCTAATCACTGTTAATGCATAAAATATAATCACATTGCTTTTTTGCGCTTTCCAAGATGAATAGCCCACCAAACAAACCAGACAAACAAAAACTGCAAGGGCAAACGGATATATAAAAACATTTCCGATATATCAGGGTATCTCTCTGGATGCAACGCCATGTTGATATTGGCCGGGTAAACCGCAACAATTAACGCAATTAACCCGCACCCCGCCAAAAATCGCGTTTTGGGAATCAAAATACCTATCGCCCCCAACAATTCAAACATGCCGCTAATCAACACCAGCTCTTTGTGATAACTCAAATAGTCAGGCATCGCCATTATAAAAAAATCAGTAAAGAAAAAATGAGCAACACCGCCAATAAGAAAGAATAAAGCGATGATAAGCAACGGGATTCTGGGCATGTTATTTCCTACATTTTGTATTCTTGTGGGTTAAAGAACAAATCGAGGTTGGTTATACAGCATGCTAACGTCTTTTTGCTACCTGCTTTCAGCCAGGAGCGGTCTTTCACTCCAATCGCTTATTGAACTACTTGAGAGAAGCCAAGCAGCTTCGCATAGCATTGATGCGCTCGCTGATCATACCGCCATGAGCTGACGTACCTTCACTCGTCACTTTCAAAAAGCCACCGGCATGACAGTAGTGGCATGGTTAGTGAACGAGCGGTTACGACGGGGGCGTGAGCTACTTGAAACCACATCCTTGTCGGTAGAAGCGATTGCAGAAAGCGTTGGTTTTCACACAGCAACGTCATTCCGGCAACATTTTAGACAGCATCATCAGGTCAGCCCACGCGACTGGCGTAAGACCTTCGGCCACACCGCCTAACTTTTGCCGGGCCGCGTGCGCTGCTCTGCCGTTGACGGCGTTCGTGGTCTTGCCGGCTCAACCGATAGAAGGCATCACCAAGTCTTTTCGTGTCTTGAGAGGCAGGTATATGGTTTAGGCAAAAGAGAAATGCAGCCACTAATGACAGTTCATATAGTCACTTTCTGGAAGTGATACATGAGTGCCTTGGAAGACTGCTTCCGGCCAGAAGCGGTCATTAAGATAATTTTTATATAAAGCTTGGTTCAGCGGCGGGCTTTAGCTCGTCTGAGTGAGCGAAGCGAACGGTTTGAACCACTTGTTAGGCTTGCGCTCGAATAATGTTCCAAGTGCTTCTGTGTTGCACGTGTTCAAGTAACCCCGGAGCCATTTCTTCAAAGGCAGAATGATCATCCATGATTGCGATATTTGCACGAGCAATTAGGCTCTCTCCGGTCGTTAGGCGAGCAGTGAGTACTACTGGAATAGCGCCAGCCCTTACGAAGGGTCTCATATAACCCCAAGAGGCTGAAACAAAAAGCAAGAAGCCAGATTGGTGGTCTCGCGACTCGATGCGCGCATCCAAAGTCAGGCTTTCAGGACCCTCTTGGAAATTTGAGAACCAATTTTTCAGAAATCTTGTGATGTTTCCTATGTTATGTCGTACACGCGATGGAAGAGTCACGGCATTCAGCGGGTGGTTGCGGACTGGCCAACCTTTAAGTCTTTTAATCTTAAGAGTAAAGCCGCGAACAACAATTGGATCTGTTGTTGGATTGTTAATTCCTGCCTCGATAAGAAATACAACTCTGGCATTGTGGTCGTTACCGTCTACAACACCCAGTTCTTGCCATATGCAGCGACTGGTAAATGACTCGATTTCCAGTTTTGGTCTTTTTAGTTTTGTTCGTATAAAGCGGAACACGCCAAGCCCCCAAGCGAGCAAGCCGACAACTATCCACTTCAACACGTCGATGGTTGTGGCATGAGCTTCGATCCACTCAACTAAATTACTTAAGATTAATGAACTTTCCATAATGTTCCTAAAGTTTGGTTAAGGCACGGGCTTCAGCCCATTCCAGTGAGCGTAGCGAACGGTTTGAATCAGTTATTAGGCGGCTTAACCGAATTTTTGACTTTGGTGGATATTCTAAGTGTTTGTCGAGGTATTCTCTAAAATATTTACGCTCGTCTGTTTTCGGGTCGTTCGATAAAAATATGCAAACGATATTGCGCCGTAATTTTTTGATTATGTGGCTATAAAATTCACCGCTTCTATTGGTAAAAAATTTTTTAGAATAACGAAAATATCGTGTGCGTAGAGATGTATTGGTTTTGCCAATGTATAAAATACGAGATGCTACCAATACCCTGGAGATTGGTTTCTCTGATAGGAAAAAGTAAACAATACCTTCATGTCTTTCAGATTCTTTGCTGCTAAAAGCTAATCTAAACTCTTCCTCTGCATTTTCCAGGCAAGATATTTTATGCGGTAGATACAGAAGATTTTCATAAGACATGTGGTAAACTCAATTTTGTGACAATGCCGAACGCAGTGAGCGTCCGACGAAGTGAAACGGAGCGAATTTGAGTCGCTTGTTATGCATTTGGTACCATGCCATTAACTTCCGGAGCGTGAACAAAACAGTCAAATTGTGCTGATACACTAGGATTAACAGATGCTACGTAAGCATACAAAGACATCAAAATATCTAGATGGTAATTTAGACTCTCGCGCAGGTTGGATATGTCATGCTCTGGCTTTAGCATCGAATTCAGCTTTGACAGTTGATTCTCGTAGTCGGGCATTTTCGCCCAAATTAGAGATTCGTGCTCTTTTAAAGCGCTGATCCCTTCTGGCGATGCAGATTTAATGAAGGCCACTCTAGTAACCAAACCCCGAGAACTATCGGTAAGATAGGTAAAAAGCCAATTTGTGGAATTTTTCCATCCAGCTTGTTCTGGCGGAAGACTGCGAGAACATTCTTTTGCGATCTCAAGTATTTGATCCGTGCTGCTAATATCTGAATGACCCAGCCTAATTTTAAAGTCATGCAATAACGGAACATAGCCACTACCAGTTGCTACACCGCCATGCCATTCGATTAGTTTCTGAATGTCGTCACTAACGACCGATACAATTTCACCGTTTACCTGATAAGTCTCCCGTTTATCAGCAGCGATTAACGCATACGCGCCCAAGTGAAGTGCAACTATCATTGTCATCGACAGAATATTTCCTTATGCATTACGCGGAGCGTACCGGCGACCTTGACGTAGAGAAGCGGAGACAAGGGCGTCTGAGTGCCGCGTCTTGTTAACTGGTTTGTTCGATATTGGCACGACGCTTACGCTCCTGCTCAGTCATTTGTTCCTGGCGCTCCTCAATAGAGTTCAGCCCAAGACGCGCACGGCGCTCATTAACCGTAGCAGAATCCTCAATAGGAAACGGCGTGGGCCAACCATTTTCATCAATATCAAACTGCGTGCCATAGTATTGAGGCTTGCCAGATAGAGTACGCGCCCGATCCTGAAGGAATGCCAACTGCCAGCCAGCTACATCCTCTCTTGCAGCGGCACTTTCTAGTAGGGAGACACACTCTCACATGAACTCAGGATCTGAAACAGAATGCTGAACGACCAGCCATGCAGCTTTGGCACCCTCTGACCCAACTAACGAAACGCCAGGCCAAACGTGTGCACTTATAATCTCTTTCAGGCGAGAAGCATTCTGCTCATGCAGGGTCTGAATCCGAGGATGATAAGACTCGGATGGCAATTCTCCAGAATCGAAGAGTTGCTGCAACAACCGCTGGTCTTCTGCCATCATCTTGACCAGCTCTTCCGCAAGATTCTAATTCATGGGCTCCTTTCCAGTTAACGCCTCAATCAGCCGCCGCTTCAGCGGTCGGATGCATTGACTTGTTCGAGCCTGCCGACTGCGTAACTGAAACGGTCAATGAGACTGTAGAAACAATTAGCGCAAGAACAGCGATTGCTGTTCCTATCCAAAACTTCTTTTTCTCTTGACGCAAGCCAGCCAAAACGGAGGTCATAAGTGAAAAATTTACACACTTCGGGTCATTTCCAACTTTGAGAGCAAAGAAATGAACATTACTCCCATCATCTTGTTTGTAACCGTACTGCTTCTCTAAGTGGTAGTACAAGCGACCAAAGACAATGTCAGGATCCACTTTAAGCTCGCCAGCAATTTCCTTGCAGTCAATCGGAACATAGATTTTCGAAGCCCGCGACCCATCACCTCTTTCAAAAGCAGCAAAGTCAGAATGATACATACGGTATATCGTATTTAATATTTCTAGATCCGTGGGAATTCTCATATCTATCCTTGAGCTCTAACGCAAAGCTAAACGGCGGCCCGTCAGGGGCGTCCGGTGAACAGCTGTCAGGCCGGGAACGAACTTGAGCGATTTGTTAGCCACTACTCGTAGGTCACTTCGAATATCGATTGATCCCCCTCGGCCAGAATTTTGACTGCCTCCCTGTCTTCTTCCGTTGGCAATTCTAGCTTTATGTCCACGGTCTCTCTGTTGGGATGAAGCAGTAAAGGACCTAGTAGCCGACCGGAATTTGCATGCTCAAGCTCGGCTACAGCTTCATCAAGAAGAGTTCGAAACTGAAGCCAAAAAGCGCCATCGTCCTCGTGATACTTCTTCCCTGCATGCAGATAGTTTCCTAGTTTTTCCGCTTTCTCACGCAAGGATCGTTTAACAGGAGTATAACGAGCTTCGAATTTTACTGCGTGAGATTCTCGATCCAGAACGAGCAGAACGGCCTCCTGTTCCCCAGTGCGGAAAACGTTCTCGATGTTCCTGGCCAGTTTGGCTACTTGCCACCCCTGCCGTTTCTTCTTGGAGATGTGCGCCTGAACTTCGAGGTATTCCTGCATGCGAGCTTCAACGCCGCACCGAATCTCGAAAGCAGCATAGAATAAAAATTCGTTTTTCTGCTGCGAAAGACAATTCCGAGCTCTCTCCAGGTAGTCCCTCGAACTTATTCCATATGCCATGTTCAACTTCCTGGCTAACAGCGTGTTAGTGTGCATTTCAATCTTCAATCGTAACTCTGAACTCATGATTTTCTATGTCAAATTCTCTATAAGAATCTTCCGAATGTAATATTTTTACACGACATACATATACGCTCTTTATAATGTCTTCGTTCTTATACCACATCGAGCACTTATCCCTTGTGACTGCGGTAAATGTTCCACACAGCGATCGTAATTCTTTAGGGTGAATCGGTTGCCAGTCGTTGTGCCAAAATGATGAAAATCCAATCTTAATATTATCAATGTAATAACAATAAACACCATCGTAGGTTGAACCGGTTATATTTTTACCATCTACAATACACTTAGGAATGTAAAGTCCTCGTGTTTCTAAATCAGAGTGCCAATGCCCATATCTATTATACGGGTATGGCGTACCAGCTAAAAATATATTTTCAGACTGCTCTTTCTTGCCTTGATCATAAGATAGATTTGCATCTAAAAGAGAGCCAATTGATAAACTTCCAGAGCGCTCTTCAATCTGAATATTTGTTATGTCTGGGTCTATTGTCGCTTTTACTACCGTTAAATCTATCCAATTGTTGTCATCAAGTTTGATAGGCAATGAAAGAGCCAATAAATCTAAAGAGTTGTCAGCTTTAACGAAATTAGCTAAAGCTTGCTCTACGAACTGAGTCAGGTTATCTCTGTTGGGAAGTACTTCTACTTCCCACTCAGGCAACCATGTTGGTTTTTGAGGGTTGAGCCCTATGTAAGCCGGTTCGATTGGTAACGCAAGTATTGATAGGTGTTCAGCATAAGAATCCGGCATGCCATAGAGTTGCTTAGCAACCTCTATTGTTCGTAAATATGCAGAGCGACCTCGATGGCTTGCTTGTGTGTAAAACTGACCAGTAGCTCTTTGTCTATCGCCGCTAAAAAAATAATCAATTGTTGTTGCTGATGATGGTTGATATTTGAATGTGTTATTCCATTCTGACTGGTAATGCCCGGTAAAATAAATGCCGGTCTTTTGCTCCTCTTTTTCGAGCCATGAATTGTATAGGAGAGGAACATGGCTACCCTGATAATATTCGAATCGATGGTTATCACCATCTAGTTGAATGAACGGGGAAAAGGGATAGGCATATGTCCCAAATTCTTTCGTGTTTGAATCTAATTCAGAGATAATTAGATCAGACAATGTAGATCTTGCTGAAATATTTTGGCCCAAGTTATTTGGGGAAGTATATCCTTTTAATTTTGCTATGTAGAATACGCATAGCACTTCTATGCATTCAGACTCTTGATTTCTGCTCGCCAAATCTTTTACTAGAAAATCTTCGGTTTTTGGATGTCCTTCTACTAAAAGAAGCGACAGCTGTTCGATTGCCCACATTTTAACAGAGGGTATTGGAAGCTTAAGCCTTGAAACTAGTGATTTAGTTAGAGCCTCTTCGAGAGAGTCGTCCCGCCGCCAGTCCCAGTCGGGTTTTGTAAGCCGAAGATTACGCACGCTATCTTCCAATCCTTCAACCATTTGCAATGTTAGCTGATGCGCCTCTTCATTTCTGCCGCTGTGAGCAAGCAAAAATACTAACTTGTCATTTGGGATAATTAGTTCGCCAAACTTATCTTTCCATCTATCCGGCTGCGATGTTGTTAACTTAATAAAATCATCAATCTTTTTAGGGTATTGCTCTGCAACTATTTTCAATCTATTAATGCTATTTTCTGAATTTTCATACCAATCAGACCAACCATTCATTGCATTATGAGCCGCAACCAACAATTTAAATGCTTTCGCCTTACCGTTTATCTTTCTCTGACTGACATAGAGTAAATCCAGCAAGTATCGTTTGTCATCATGACGATCGGAAAAAATCGAGACGTGCGGAATTAATTGTTGTAATAGGTCAATTTCTCGGCCTTGCTCACACCAATGCAAGTACCAAGCCTTCCAAAATTTTCGAGTGCTGATTTTACCTTTCAGATCTGCTGCCAATTCCTCGAAATTCTCTGGAGGGTAGTCCGATGGATCTATTGTGATTTTCTCATCGAATTCATCAGTCTTTGAATGCTTTTCTTCGGCCTGGATTTGGACTTTAATACCAAGCAGACGCTCCACTTTATCCGCGATTTCGGTTGCATTAGCATCACCTTGTTCAAGCTTTTTCCTGAGTATCTGGTAACAACTTGAATGTAATCCGGTCAGGTATAATTTCTTTGTGATGGAGGAAGAAAAGTTACATCTTTCAAGCAACCTCAGAATCGTCTCTTCTGCGTAATACCATTCCCCGACTCTAAGCTCCTGATTATATATTGATGCAGCTGTTTGCGGATTTAATCTTGCCGCTAATGATGATATCGAATGCTTGGAGTGTCTGGTTTCATCGCCATCAGTAAACTCAGATATATTGAAAACTATGGGTGATATTCGCTCCAATATTTTGAGCGCAGAGATAGGATCAGCAGAAGAAAAGTATTCTACTGCTTTTAAAACATCAAAGATCGTTGGGTCTTTGTGGTGACCATAACCGAGTACGAAATCCCATGTTTTTCTCAAACATTCTTCAAAAAGGGCCAGATTATTGTGTTGGTATGCTATTTGAGCAAGTTCGAGGAAGGCATTTGATTTCTCGATCGTTTCTTCTAGGTCGTTTAACTGCCGGTTCGTTTCATACTCTATCAGGCATTCAGCGGCATCATCACTAAGCAGCTCTATACCTACCTCTTTATACCAGAGCCTTAGCCAGTCAGACCTAAATACGCCAGAGTCAATCGTATGCTTTAATTCATCACATGTGATCTTAGATTTGGTTGTTATCAGATGGCAGTCTGCGGCAATTTCAATCCATTTTCGCTTGAAAGTTATATCCGATCTACGTGTATCCCATTGAATCTCATCCAGCATCGAGACTGACGGAAACATCAAGCAAACCAAGTCAAAGTGTAATACATTTCCTTCGAACAGCTCATTTGCAACCAAGTCTACTAGCTCATTGAGCAATTCGTAATGAATGGATACATCTACTCGTTCGGATGTTGCACTTACTGGCAACCAACTGAAATCACCTGCTGCATGTAACCTAATACAGAGAGAGGAGAAAAACCAAGTGTGATAACTCTTTGACGTTTCCACCTTAAAAACACTGTCTGCCTGCCCATCAAAATACTTAGTTGTAATGTTAGCGATTGCTTTTTTAGAATACGTATCCGCAAAGTTAGATAACTCTTGGGACGAGAACAATTTGTACTCTGGCCTACAGGAAATATCAGCATCTTCCATGATGCTTAACCTGATCACATCAAGCTCAATTGGACCCGCATGACTTGAATCGCCGGGTAAGCATTGCCAACCCCTCAAGAGCAAACTAAGTTCTTTTTTTGTGCAGCAGGCGCTTCTAAAGCTAGCTATGTAACCATCTGGCCATTTAGAGAAGTTTCCATCTTCAAAAATCGCCTCGTAGTTTAGGCTGTCAGTTAACACTCCGGCTCTTATCAGGGCAACAGCTTCAGCTTCGTCGTCTTGCGAGTGTCGAGAAGACAATAATTTTGTTCTAGCTCTATATCTGTCAATAGCTTTCCTTGATAAGAGCTTTGCTTGATCGACAGCCCCTTGATACCACATTGCGATTGCCAATATTGATAATCTGATAGGCGAATATTCGTTCTGCCCAGATAGGATTTCATTCATAGAAGGCTTGTCAGCGGCAATTAATGACAATGTTTTCAAACTCGTTGAATCCCATGTCTGGAATTCCGGTCCGTTGATTAGTCTAGTTTTAAGTTCTCGATGCCGATAAGCCTCGACATAGTTAAGTTCTTGGAAGGCATAGGTTTCCGCTTCAGATAGTAGTCTTATGCATGATTTAACAGGCATTCCAATAATCAGCTTGTCTAGTATCCAATTTCGGGTAACGCCTTGTCGTAACTCTGATGAGTCACCAGCCCTAGCTAGGCTAGACCACAACCAATTATCCTTAAGGTGTCTTGAAGCTTCTGAATTTAACCATTCGCAGACATATGGCAGTAAAGCGTCTATTCGGTCTTGGTGCTCTTCCTGATTTTTAACAAACACAACCAAGCTTTCATGGAAAGGCCTTACTCCAGATATCCCCTCGGACAGCAAATGTGCAACTGCATCAACGCTCGGTGCATTGTCGTGATCGTCTTTAACAACACTGCCAATCGCTTGTCTTGGCCAAGCGAATTGGAAACCGCAGCACAGGTGAAGTACATCCTGTTGCCTGTAATTTAGATCACGCCATAGCTCCGAGTAGTAAGTGATTATATTGCCATCAGTGCAAGGTGGTAGCTTTTCAATTTGCCATGAAGAAAGTGCTAGGCCATGATGAGATAGAAACTCAGATGAGTAAATTACATGTAGGGGGTAGCCATTCGTAATGTCTAATAGCGCCTTTGCACTTTGTTGGATTTCTTCATCGGAATGATTCTCATGGCAATTTAAGAAAAGTCGACCGGATTCAATATGCAGTTTTAAAAAGTCGTATATTGAATTTCCAGACATTTCTGGCAGCCAGTGCCAATCTTGTTTAGGGCAATTAGACAGCAGCATACGGGGGAGCAACTCATCATCAACAGGTTGCGTACCGACAAGTATTACTAAGTTATCTTTTGCGGGCAGTAATTGTTTGAAAATTTCATCCAATGGCTTTTTATTTTTAGCGTTATCACGCCAAACATGATCTAGCCCATCAATTAGCACTACGAACGGTTTAGCTTTAGTTTTGTAGTAATCTGCGCAAACAGTCAGTGCATCGGCTAAGTGTTCCGGTTGAGATGTATTTGCACTTGCTTCTGTGTGAAAACTATTGATTTGATGAAGCAGAGACTCAGCAACAATTCTTGGGCTTAGCCTATCTTCCGTTGAGTCTCCGAGAGATAAAAAATAATGATGGCGTACCAAGGGAATCTCTTGTTCTTCTAGCTCTTGGCACAAAAACGACATGTACGTACTTTTACCAACTCCCGGTTTACCTGTTAAAGTAATAACTTTGCCGTTAGAGCCAATAATTTGGTTCAGTAGTTCACTGTGAAAATCTGTATTCGGAAGGCAATAATCTTCAGGTACGGTAAATATTTCGGGTATGGGCTCTGGTCTTCTAGGTGATAATACTTCTCTAACATGATGAAGATAGATCCAACCATTTTCTGGAGGGTTGTTTTGAAACATTGCCCATTCACGCGATCTAGAAATAAGCCGTTCTACACCAGCATTATCTGAAAATTTCAGAAGCTCGGATCGAATACTACGACTTGTCGTGTGATAGTCACCATCGCTATGTTGAATCGTTAATTTTGACAAAAGAAATGTAGCAGCTTCTCTGCTCCCCAATTGCCGAACAATCTCTTTCTTCGTATCGTCATCTAATTGGTCAAATTCTATCTTTGAGCCAAATAGACAGGACTCCATAGCCCTATCCGGTAATTTATTTGTTAGCAGAATAACGTCGCCAATTTTTTCAGCGGGTACCGCAAAAATAGCATCATAAAGTTTTTTGAAAATTGAACGAGATCTAGCCGTTTTACCTGAAATTTTTAAAAGCCAATCCCAAGTGAGCTGATTTTCTTTTTTTTCAGGAGTGGGCGTAAATTTGACTTGCCAAAAATCTTTAATTCCATCCGGCCGCTCACAAACAATATCATCTATGCCTTCAGGTGTTTCATTAGCATCTATGTCCGCTTCAAATGCCACCCTGGTATATTGCGAAGGACTATGAAGCCACTCTGCAAGTAATTTAATTCCTTGCAAGGTTTGATAGTCGTAGCCAGTATAGATAATCGCCGAATTTTTAACTTTCATTTGATCGCAGTAGATCCCATTAAATATGACCAAGGCCACGAGTATTCACAACAAAGTTGTTTAATACGAAATTTAAAATAAGTTCATCGCGGATAGTAAAGTTATAATTGCTTATTCCTTTCTGGCACATATTTCCGTATGGCACACTAACAGCGTATTAGATGGCGCGCTCGATGATTGAATGAACGTGCTGGCACTTTTTTCCGGCAAATGCAGCCTGCCAGACTCCCCAAGCCTATGATTCTTAATACTATTAGTTTATATTAGCCCGTATAATAAAAATTCGCACGTCTGCTGCATTTCCTGGCATGACCGCTTTGGGTCGAAGGCGGCCAATGAGAGCCCTAGATTACGCCCTTGCTCTACTGCCATGGCCGAGCTTAATTTTCATCACAGACTCGGTAATCCAACCACTTGGAAAAAAATCACCAACTCTACTAAGCTTTAAATCTAGCAGACTATGCATGATCACGTTATTAGCCATTAGCCGTCTGTCATGTAGCCTTATCCACCCCCTTATCGCGGCTACACAAGCTGATTGGTCGCCGCACGCTGCCTGAGAAGCAAAATGCTAGGCGACCTCTCCGCTTAATTAACGGAGAGGTCGCTGCGCAGAGAGGTGTCGCTTGTTAAGGCGTTTGCGCTTCGTCGCGCATCACATTGAGCGAGGTGATTTCAATGCTAAGCGCAGTACGCGTTTTTTCTAAATCACTTACCTGCTCACCCACTTCGGTAAGCTGCGTATTGGCCTCATCAACCTGGGCGTTTAACTCATTGAGCTGCGCTTCAGCTTCACTGCGGGCTTCTTCTGCGTCTTGGCGCGACTGTTGAGCAGCATCGCGGGCAGCTTCGGCCTCTTCATGGGCTTTTTCAACCTCACTTACCTGTTCACCAACCGCGGTAAGCTGCGTATTGGCCTCATCAATCTGGGCGTTTAGATCATCGAGCTGTGCTTCAGCTTCACTGCGGGCCTCTTCTGCGTCTTGGCGCGCCTGTTGGGCCTCGTCACGGGCAGCTTCGGCCTCTTCATTGTCTTTTTCGACCTGGGCGTACGTCTCATTCAGTTCATCAAGGCGATTCTGCTTTTCGTCTATCTGTTCGTTCAGGGTACCCGTTTCTTTTTCGCGGGTTTCACGCTCACCTCGTAACGCGGTCAAATCGTCTTCAGTATTGGCAATGTCTGCGCGTGTCGATGCTAGCGCCGCTTCAGCCTCCGCTTGCTCAACCTCAAGGTTGCCCATCCGCTGCTGCAGCGTTGCTAGGTCAAGCTCTGCCGCTTCTACGTCGGTCATCTGAGCTTGAATCTGCTGGTGCTGACGCTCAGTTTCTGCCAGGCGTGTTTCCAGTGCCTCCATACTATCTTTTCGCGATCCTGCGATGGTGTGCGCGACGGCGGCCCAGATCATTGCAATAACGGTGATGGCTAAAATCACCTTTACACGGTTATCACTTAACAGTGCTTTCGTTGATGATGTATTCGTCCCTGTCATTGGTACACCCTCTGTGTTGATGAGCATCTACTGGTATCGTTAATGCGGGCAGCTAGCGCTTGCAGATCAGCGGCCCGTTGTCTGATTAAATATTATCATGGCAATACTACAACGAGTGGGTTCAGCATTGCTCTTAGTTACTGAGACGACATCTTTTAGCCTCGACGTTAGCGGATAGTAATGAGCAGATAGTAATGAACAGACAATAGTTAGCCACATCATTCGCCATTGGCTACCTTCATTTCTGGATCGCGAACACGGTAAGCTTGCGACAACCTCTCTGCTGAGTAACGTACTCAATGAAAGATACCCACTGGATTATCGGCCCTGGGGCCATTGGCCGCTTGTTGGCTCATTCGCTTTCGCCTTTAACGGCCACAACGCTAATCGGTCGCCGTGCGCTGCCTGAACAGCAAGCGGTTACCACGCCAGAAGGCGAGCAGCGTTTACAGCATTTGAAGTTGTGCACGTTGGAGCAGATCGCGCCTAAAGCACAGGCACTGCCCTGCTATTTGCATATCACTACGAAAGCAATGGCCGCGGTGGCAGCATTGGAAAGCCTTGCTGATGTGATTCCTGCGACGACTCCGCTGGTACTGTGGCAAAACGGTTTTTTAGCTCAGCCACGTATTACCCAGGCTTGGGCCGGGCCTGTGTTGTGTGCCACCACCACTGAAGGCGCTTACTTAACGGGCGATGATAGCGTGGTGCATGCGGGGCATGGGCATACGTTTATAGGGGATCTAAACAATCAGCACGGCGGGCTCGCGCAAGCGCTTGCCCGAACATTAAACCAGGCAGGGCTTGCTGCTACCGCGGTGGATGATATTCGTAGCCGCCTATGGCAGAAGCTGGCGGTGAACGCGGCGATTAATCCGCTGGTGGCGCTAAATGGCGTGCGTAACGGCGAGTTACGGGATGCGGCGTATTCAGGCCACTTAGTGGCCGTGGTGAGTGAGGTTGCGGCGATTATGGTAGCTGAGGGCATTCAGCCGCCGAGTGAGGCAACCGATGAAAACGCGTGGCTGTCGATGGTGTGGCAGGTAGTGAAGAATACCGCGAATAACAAGGCCTCTATGTTGCAGGATGTGGAAGCCAAACGCCCCACTGAGCGTGGGGCGATTTTGGGGCCGTTAATCGAAAGCGCCCAGTACCATGGGCTGGAATTCGGGGTACTGAAAGCGCTTGATGCCGAAATAGCGGTATTAGAAGCGACCTTCAGGCCTTAGGTAACCGGAATCATCACCACCTTTTGAAAGCTGGGGAGCGTGGTTAGCTGTTGATACCAACGCTCTAGATTGGGATGCGCCTGCCACGTTAGGCCGCTGTTAAGCATGTTGTAAACGAAAGGCGCCATAGCAATATCGCCCAAGCCAAAAGCATCGCCGGAAAACCAGCGCTGATTTGCGAGCGCGTTATCCATGATTACAAATACCGCTTCACACTCTTTAACCGCAGCTTCAATGGCAGCGCTGTCGCGTTTTTCTAGAGGTGTTCTTACGTAGCCCATCAGGATGGCACGGTGCTTAGGCGAAAGCGTGCTGTTCGCCCAGTCCATCCATTTTTCGGCCTGTGCCCGCTCGGCGGGAGCCTCAATCCATAGCTTGCGCTGACCATACTGCGCGGCAAGGTAGCGAATAATGGTATTGGATTCCCAAAGCAGGCTGTTGGTGGCATCGTCTTTGAACAGCGGCACCAGCCCATTAGGATTCATGGCGAGGTACTCAGCGGTGTCATTCACCCCGTGTTGAAGCCCCGCATGGATTAGCTCAAAGGGCAGTTCAAGCTCTTCTAACACCCACAGCACTTTTTTGACGTTGGTAGAATTGTTGCGGCCCCAAAGCGTAATCATGGCAATCCTTGTTGTGTGAGCATAGTAAGGAGGCTGAGTTTATCTCCTATCGCTACTGTTTATCTTGATAAAATTGCATCAGGCTTGAGAAGTCGAGCTTACCGTTACCCTTGGCTTTGTGTAGGGTGAACAGCGAGCGTGCGGCGGAGCCCATGGGCACAGCGGATGCGCTTTGCTGGCTAACATCCATGGCCAGACCTAAATCTTTGATCATTAGATCTACCTGAAAACCGCCCTGGTAATTTTTCGAAGCAGGTGCGTTTTCCATCACGCCTGGATAGGGGTTATACACATTTAACGCCCAGTTACCGCCAGAGCTTTGCTTCATGATTTCTGACAGCACGGCAGGGTCGAGGCCGTTTTTGACGCCCATATTGATCGCTTCGCAGGTGCCTGCCATCAGGATGGATAGCAGCATGTTATTACACACTTTAGCCACCTGCCCCGCCCCATTGTCACCGGCGTGGAAGATATTTTTGCCCATTACGTCCAGCACCGGCTTAGCTTGCTCAAACTGAGCATCGCTGCCGCCAACAATAAATGTCAGCGTGCCCGCCTGCGCGCCACCCACTCCGCCAGACACCGGTGCATCCACAAAGCCAATGCCTTTTTCAGCACCGGCAGCGGCCACACTGCGGGCGGTATCTGCGTCGATGGTAGAGCAATCAATCACCAGCGCGCTTTGCTTAATGACATCAAATAGCGGCGCGTCGCCATCCACATACAGCCCGCGCACGTGCTTGCCTGCTGGCAGCATGGAAATTACAAAATCGGCATCCGTGGCGGCGTCCTGGGCAGAGCGAGCCACTTCACATCCGTGGGATTTAGCGATCTCAAGCGTCTCGGCCGAAAGATCAAACGCACGCACGTTAAAGCCTGCTTTAGCAAGATTGGCCGCCATCGGGCCACCCATATTACCTAAGCCAATAAACGCAACAGTGGTCATTTTTATTATCCTTATTTGTTAGTGACAAAATTTAAGACAGATCGGCGAGCGGGTTTTGATCCCAGGGCGATGCTAGCAACTCGTGAATAAAGGCATTTTCAACCGATGCGACATCAGGATAGCTCCACGCAGGCTGACCATCTTTATCAACGAGCAGCGCCCGCACGCCTTCAGGGAACTCGCGATGGCGACAGCACTGTACTGAAAGCGCCATCTCAGACTGAAACACCTGCGCCAGCGACATGTGCTTGGCGCGCGTTAGCTGTTCGTCAATCAGTTTGATTGATACCGGGCTGCCGTGTGCCAAGGTTTGCTGGGCTTTGCTGAACCACTTGTTCTCGCTTTTTACTGCGGTGATCGCCGCGACGATTTGATCAACGCTGTCGTGATCCATTAGTTCGCGAATCAACGGTGAATGCTGGTAAATGGGCGCTTCAAGCTCAGCGAAGACCGGCTGCGATGTCTGTTCAAGCTCACGCATAATGCGGTTCACTACGCCGTTGGCGTCGGTATCTTCACCTTTGCCCCAGCGTGAATCAGTCAACTGCTGCAGCAGCGCATCACGGTGGTGGCTGGCAATACAGCGGTCGGCTAGGCCAAGGTGCACCGCATCCGGCGCATTAATCTGGCAGCCTGTCATGGCCAGAAAGCGCCCGGCGCCGTTCGGCAGCCTATTTAAAAACCAGCTGGCACCCACATCAGGATAAAGGCCGATGGTGACTTCCGGCATGGCTAAACGTGAGGTTTCCGTCACAACACGATGGCTGCTGGCACTTAACAGCCCCATACCGCCGCCCATCACAATGCCATTGCCCCAGCAGATGACCGGCTTAGGAAACGTGTGTAAGAGATAATCGAGCCGATACTCGGTCTCGAAAAAGCGCTCGGGGAAGCGAGGGTCGCCTTCACCGGCAATGGCTTTATACAGATTGACCACATCGCCACCGGCGCAAAAGGCTTTTTCACCAGCGCTGTCCAGCAGTACCGCCACTACCCGCTGATCTAAAGCCCAGGCATTTAAGCGGGGCAACATCTCTTCGCACATTTCAAGCGTTAGCGCATTTAGCGAACGCTCGGCATTGAGTTTAATTTCTGCAATCACATGCCCATCATGGGTGGCATGTTCGGTAAACAGTACACTGCTCATTGGCCGTCCTTATTCTCTTAAAGCTCGGTGGCGCCGTCTGCCAATACCCGGCGAGAAATGATCAGGCGCATAATTTCGTTAGTGCCTTCAAGAATTCGGTGTACCCGGGTATCACGCACGTAGCGCTCCATGGGGTACTCCTTGATATAGCCGTTACCGCCATAAAGCTGAAGCGCTTCGTCGCATACCTTAAAGCCCACATCGGTGGCAAAGCGTTTTGCCATGGCGCAGTAGGCAGTCGCATCGGGGTGGCCTGCATCTAACTTGGCCGCGGCCATACGTACCAGCTGCCGTGCGGCAACTAGCTCTGTGACCATATCGGCTAAACGAAACTGTAGCGCCTGAAACTCCGCCAGCCGTTTACCAAACTGCTTACGCTCCAGCATGTATTCGCGGGCTTTGTTGATCGCCTGCTGCGCCGTACCAATCGAGCAAGTCGCAATGTTGATTCGGCCCCCATCGAGCCCCTTCATGGCAATTTTAAAACCGTCACCTTCCTTGCCAAGCAGATGATTAGCAGGCACCCGCACATCTTCGAACGTGATCATGCGCGTCGGCTGGCTGTTCCAGCCCATCTTCTCTTCTTTACGCCCGTAGCTGATGCCTTCAGCGTTGGCATCTACCGCAAAGGCAGAAACGCCGCCGGCGCCTTCGCCACCGGTGCGTGCCATCACCACCAGAAAGTCGGTACTTCCCGCACCGGAAATAAACATCTTACTGCCGTTCAACACGTAGTCGTCGCCATCGCGCTTGGCCGTGGTTTTCAATGAAGCGGCGTCGGAGCCTGAATTGGGTTCGGTTAAACAGTAGGAGCCTAAAAGCTCCCCGGTGGCGAGTTTTTCGCCCCACTGCTTGACTGCGGCTGGCGTGCCAAAGTCTGCCAGCATCCAGGTCACCATATTGTGAATAGTGAGATAGGCGGTGGTTGAGGTGCAGCCCATGGAAAGCTGCTCAAAAATGATACTGGCATCCAAGCGCGAAAGCCCAAGCCCGCCTACGCTCTCGGGTGCGTAAAGCGAACAAAAGCCTAGCTCTCCCGCTTTACGAATCACATCAACGGGAAAGAATGCAGTTTGATCCCACTCAGCGGCGTGTGGCTCTAGCTCGTTTTGGGCAAAAGCACGCGCCATATCAGCAAAGGCAACCTGGTCTTCATTAAGCTCAAAATTCATGGCGGATCTCCGCTAATGTGCGTACACACTGGCTGTTGTCGTTATAATTGACGTTAACGTTAACTTATCTATTTACCCCCTAACAAGCAACATAACCAAGCGTGCGACCTTAGGTGTAGGAAGGGTCAGCCATCACAAAAGTAGCGCTAAAAAAAGGCGCCATACGGCGCCCAATATCGGCAAGCAAGAAGCGTTAAAGCGACTCTTCTACTTAAAGTTTTTGCGGTACATTTTGTCCAGCTCACCAATAATGCCGCTACGAAAGCTCAGCACACAAACCACAAAGATGAGGCCCAAAATTACGCTAACCCAGTTGCCTAACGGCGATTGCGCGAGGATATGCTGCAGGCTAACCACTAGCCCTGCGCCCATCAAAGGCCCCAGCAAGGTACCCACGCCGCCTAGTAGCGTCATCAAAATTACCTCACCGGACATATGCCAGTGTGCATCGGTCAACGAGGCCAGCTGAAACACAACCGTTTTGGTCGAGCCGGCTAAGCCCGCCAAGCCTGCAGAGATCACAAACGCCACTAGCTTATAGGCATCGGTGTTGTAGCCCAGCGATACGGCCCGAGGCTCATTCTCACGGATCGCCTTGAGCACCTGACCAAACGGCGAGTGTACGGTGCGCTGAATGAGCGCAAAGCCTGCGATGAATATCGCAAACACAAAGTAATACATCGACAGGTTACTGCTCAGACTGATCACTCCAAACAGATGCCCGCGGGGGACGCCGTGCAGGCCATCTTCACCGCCGGTAAACGGTGCCTGGATATACATAAAGTACACCAGCTGAGCAATCGCCAAGGTCACCATGGCAAAATAGATACCCTGGCGCCGAATAGAGAGCACACCAAACAGTACGCCTAGTAGCGTTGCCATTAACGTGCCGGCGAGAATGCCTAGCTCCGGCGTTAACCCTGGGTAGCTGGCCAGCAGGTAGCCGGTCACATAGCCGCCGGTCGCTAAGAAAGCCGCATGCCCAAAGGACAATAGCCCCGCATAGCCAAGCAGCAGGTTAAACGCGCAGGCGAACAGTGCAAAACAGAGCACTTTCATTAAGAAAACGGGGTAAACCATAAAAGGCGCCACCAGCCCCACTACAATCAACGCCAGATAAAACATATTGCGGCGAAATTTGGCGCGTTTTTGGCGTTCAAGCACGGCCGTTGGCGCTAGCGTCGTTTGAGGTTCTGTCATGTTTATGCCTCCTTACCGAATAGCCCAGCGGGGCGCAACATGAGCACGAGGATCATGACAAGAAAGATCACCGTATTAGATGCTTCGGGGTAATACACTTTGGTTAAGCCTTCGATAATCCCCATCGCCAAACCGGTGATAATAGCGCCTAAAATAGACCCCATCCCACCAATGACCACCACCGCGAATACCACGATTAGTAGGCTTGAGCCCATGGTTGGTGACACGGGATAGAGCGGCGCCGCTAACACGCCGGCAAACGCGGCTAACCCGACGCCGAACCCATAGGTAAGCGTGATCAGCAGCGGCACATTGACGCCAAAGGCCTGCATCAGCTGGGAGTTTTCGGTGCCCGCCCGCAGGTAGGCGCCTAACCGCGTACGCTCAATCATGAACCAGGTGAATAGGCACATCGCCAAAGCGGCCACCAGTACCCAGGCGCGATAAGTGGGCAAGAACATAAAGCCAAGGTTCAAGCCACCTTGAAGAATCTCGGGCGTAGCATAGCGCGCCCCGGAAACACCAAAGAAATTGACCAGCGTACCTTCAAAAATAAGCGCTAAACCAAAGGTTAGTAGCAGCCCATAGAGATGATCCAAATGGGCGATGCGGCGCAGTAAAAACCGCTCTAGCAACACACCGAAAGCACCGACCACAAGTGGTACTAAGAACAGCGCCAGCCAATAGTTAATGCCCAGATAGCGAAAGCCCAGTAGCGCAGCGAAGGCGCCCAGCATGTATTGCGCCCCATGGGCAAAATTGACGATCTTCAGTAGGCCGAAGATGACCGCCAGGCCCAGGCTAAGCAGTGCGTAAAAGGCGCCGTTCACTAGACCCAGCGTTAGCTGGCCCATGAAGACAGCCATAGGCACGCCGAATATCATCGTCATGATGTGAATCTCCTCGCCATCAAGCGGCTGGCGGCATGACGCCGCCAACCATTGCTACACATCACGTGTAAAATCACTCCAGATGAGTTCTTATCCAAATTAGCTCTTATGCAAATCAGTTCTGTACCAGCTTGCACTGGCTTTCGGATAGTGGACGGTAGGCTTCTTCGGCGGGAATAGTGCTGAGGATCTCGTAAAGGTCCCATTCACCGGTAGACTCTTCAGGCGTTTTTACCTGAGCAAGATACATGTCGTGCACCATGCGGCCATCTTCACGAATACGGCCATTGCGTGCGAAGAAATCGTTGATCGGCATCTCGGCCATTTGGGCACGAATGGTTTCAGGGTCGTCAGTACCGGCCTCTTCAACGGCTTTCAGGTAATGCATGGTGCTGGAGTAAATACCGGCTTGCACCATCGTCGGCATACTGCCCACTTCATCAAAGTAACGCTGAGACCATTCACGCGACTGCTCGTCCATATCCCAGTACCAACCGGTGGTCAGCAGCAGGTTTTGGGTGGCTTCTAAACCAAGCGCGTGAACATCGTTCAAGAAAATCAACAGGCCCGCTAGCTGCTGACCGGATTGAGTTAGACCAAACTGGCTGGCCGTGGTGATGGCATTAACGGTATCGGCTCCCGCATTGGCTAGGCCAACAATTTTGGCGCCCGACCCTTGGGCCTGCAGGATATAAGACGAGAAATCGTTAGTCGGGAACGGATGGCGGACACCGCCGACGATTTCACCACCGCTGGCTTCAACTACCTTGGTCACATCGGCTTCCAGGGCATGGCCAAAGGCGTAGTCAGCTGTCAGTAGAAACCAGGTGTCGCCGCCCTGCTCTACGACCGCTTTCGCAGTACCGTTAGCGAGCGGATAGGTATCGTAGACCCAGTGAATGTGGTTAGGGGTGCAGTGCTCATTGGTAATACTGGACGCCGCCGAGCCAGACACAATACCGAGGCCGTTATTTTCCTCAAGCACTTTAGTGACCGCAATCGACACTGAAGAGGCGACCAGACCCGCCACCATGTCTACGTTGTTCTGATCGATCCAGCCACGCACCGTATTGGCACCCACGTCGGCACTGTTGCGGTCGTCTGCGCTGAACAACACAATTGGGCTACCGTTTACGCTGCCGCCGAAATCCGCAACGGCCATTTCGAGTGCGGTTAGCCCGCCGGGGCCTGCCAAGTCACGATAAGTACCGGACATATCGGCCAGGTAGCCAATTCGAACTTCGCTATCGCTCATTTCGGCGTGAGCGGTGGAAACAGCAAAGCTAGCGGCGGCCGCAACGGCAATGCTGGCAGCCAGCTTTGTTTTCGTAAGGTTTTTCATAAAGGTCATGTTCGTCTCCTGGCCCTTAGGGCCTTTGTTGTTGTGTAACGACATACTTTTTATAGTGGTACTTATTTATAGTGATGCTTAGTTAGAGTGATGCTTAGGCGAGTAATGAAAAGGTGCGTTTTATCGGCGCGCTATACCCCTAACATGGAGTTGAGATGCTCACGGCGCGAGGGTAGCTGCGCGGCGGTAATTTCTTCGACAATCTGGCCGTGATCCATCACAAAGTGGCGGTCGGCTAGCGGTGCTGCAAAGCGAAAGTTCTGCTCTACCAACACAATGGTCATACCGCGCGCTTTTAGCTGAATTAATACCTCGGCTAGTTTCTGCACAATCACCGGGGCAAGGCCTTCGGTAATTTCATCAAGCAGCAGCATGCGCGCGCCGGTGCGCAAAATTCGCGCCATGGCCAGCATCTGCTGCTCCCCGCCGGAAAGCCGCGTGCCCTGGCTTTTACGCCGCTCGTAAAGATTCGGAAACATGGCGTAGATTTCATCTAGGCTCATGCCGCCTGAGCTAACGGTCGGGGGTAACAGTAGGTTTTCGTGAACATCAAGGCTGGCAAATATGCCGCGTTCTTCCGGGCAATAACCAATGCCTAAACGCGGAATATGGTGCGGCTTCATCGCAAGCGTTTCATTGCCATTAATCACGATAGAGCCCGTACGCCGCCCCACCATGTTCATAATCGCTTTCAGCGTAGTGCTGCGTCCTGCGCCGTTGCGGCCCAGCAGTGTCACCAGCTCGCCGCGCTTTACGTTAAAATTTACGCCGTGCAGGATATGCGATTCACCGTAAAACGCGTGTAGATCCTGAACACGTAACATTTCCAGGCTTTGAGTATTTTTGATTAGAGCAGGGTCGGTTAAAGCAGAGTCGATAGGCGCTTGCTCTTCAGCAGTATTCATACGACGGCCTCCTCTTCAGCGGCATCACTGCCCATATAGGCTTCGCGAACCAGCGGATTACGAGACACACTTTGATAGTCACCTTCTGCTAATACTGATCCTCGCGCCAATACGGTGATGCGATCACACAGGCGGCTAACAACGCTCAGATTGTGTTCTACCATCAACACGGTGCGCCCTTTCGATACACGTTTAATCAAGGCCACGATACGATCAACATCTTCTGCGCCCATGCCCTGCGTTGGCTCATCCAGCAACATCATGGTCGGGTCTAGCGCCAAGGTAGTTGCCAGTTCAAGCGCTCGCTTGCGCCCATAGGGCATTTCCACTGTCAAGGTATCGGCGTACTCACGCAGGCCCACTTCTTCCAGCAGTTCAAGGGCGCGTTCATTGAGATGATCAAGAGACTTCTCTGACTTCCAGAAATGAAATGATGTCCCTAGCTTGCGCTGCAGCGCCACTCGCACATTTTCTAATGCCGTCATATGGGTAAACACGGCTGAGATCTGAAACGAACGCACCAGGCCTAGCTGAGCAATCTGATTCGATTTTTTACTAGTGATCGATTGGCCTCGATACAAAATATCGCCGCGAGTCGGCGGTAGAAACTTTGTTAGTAGGTTAAAGACGGTGGTCTTGCCCGCGCCATTAGGACCAATCAGCGCATGAATATGCCCTTCCTGCACCTGGAGATTAACGTCGTCTACGGCGGTGAAGCCGCGAAACTCTTTGGTCAGCCCTCGTGTTTCGAGGACAGGCCCCTGAATGACATCGCTTGCACTCATAGAGTGGCAGACCTCTTATTGTTCTTGTGCTAAATCTTCACAGGTAAGCAGAAGTCCCTACCACTGCCTTGACCTGAACGTAAGGTATGTGTGCAAACTAGCAACTCTAGCCGTGGCAGCACAATTACAACTTTGGTCTATCGGCTTTATGTACCTAAACAATCACGCACCCTAAAACATTAATTATCAACAGCTTAATTGCTTTCAACGCATTTCAACTGCGCACAACTATTGCTTTACGTTAACGTAAACTTGTTTTAGCCTCATGGTCAGTGTTCCATAGGAGCTATAGCTAAGATCTATATCTAGGAACAAGCCTTTTGAGAGAACGTCGACCATGAGCAAAACTTACTCGATCAGCGAATTGGCCAGCGAGTTTGACTTAACTACCCGCAGCATCCGTTTTTATGAAGATCAAGAGTTGCTCCACCCTACTCGGCGCGGCCAAACGCGTGTTTACAGCAGCAAAGACCGGGTGCGGCTTAAACTCACTATCCGCGGCAAGCGGCTGGGGTTTTCACTGGCTGAAATTCGCGAACTATTTGAGCTGTGGGATGAGACGCGCAGCGGCAGTAAAAAACAGCTGAACTTAATGCTCAGCAAAATTGGCGAGCGGCAGGCGGCGCTTGACCAGCAAATGAAAGACATCACCATGGTGCAGCTAGAGCTTGAAAGCGCCGAAATACGCTGCCGCCAAGCGCTGGAAGAATTGTTCGAAAAAGATCCCAGCGAAAAAACACCCAAACCAAAAAAGCCGAAAGAAGAACAGTCGGGTACAAACAAGCAGCCCCAATCCCCCTCTTCCGCCAGCGTCTAGTCATCACAGTTCACTAACCGTTATCAGTACAATTTATAAAAGGTGATTGACCATGTTTTCACACTACTCAGAACTCAATTTTGGCCTCGATGACGAACTGAATATGCTGCGCGAGCAGGTCAATGCCTTTGCCGCCAGCGAAATTGCCCCGCGCGCCGCCGAGATCGATCGCAGCAACGAGTTCCCCAACGACCTGTGGAAGAAATTTGGCGACATGGGGCTGCTGGGGATTACTGTTTCTGAAGAAGACGGCGGCAGCGGCATGGGCTATCTGGCTCACTGTATCGCCATGGAAGAAATTTCTCGCGCTAGCGCATCGGTTGCCCTTTCCTACGGCGCTCACTCTAATCTGTGCGTCAACCAGATCAAGATTAATGCGACCCCTGAGCAGAAAGCGAAATATCTGCCCAAACTGATTAGCGGCGACCACGTAGGTGCGCTGGCGATGTCAGAACCCGGCGCGGGTTCTGACGTGGTGTCGATGCAGCTTCGCGCCAAGAAAGATGGCGATCGCTACGTGCTAAACGGCAACAAAATGTGGATCACCAACGGTCCGGATGCGGACGTACTAGTGGTGTATGCCAAGACTGATCCAGAGGCCGGTTCAAAAGGGATCACCGCGTTTATCATCGAAAAAAGCATGCCCGGTTTTTCTACCGCTCAAAAGCTCGACAAGCTCGGCATGCGTGGCTCTAATACCTGCGAGCTGGTGTTTCAGGACTGCGCCGTACCCGCTGAAAACATCCTGGGCGGTGAAGGCAAAGGTGTTCGCGTGTTAATGAGCGGGCTGGACTATGAGCGCACCGTGCTGGCCGCAGGCCCGATTGGCATTATGCAAGCCGCCATGGACGTGGTGATGCCGTATATCCACGAACGTAAGCAGTTCAACCAGTCGATTGGTGAGTTTCAGCTGGTGCAGGGCAAAGTCGCTGACATGTACACCACGTTGAACGCCTGTCGCGCCTATTTGTATGCCGTGGCGGGCGCCTGCGACCGCGGCCAAACCTCGCGCAAAGACGCGGCGGGGGTCATTCTTTACTGCGCTGAAAAAGCCACTCAGGTAGCGCTGGATTCTATCCAACTGCTGGGCGGCAATGGCTATATCAACGAATACCCCACTGGGCGCCTGCTGCGTGATGCCAAGCTGTATGAAATAGGCGCGGGCACCAGTGAGATTCGGCGGATGTTGATTGGCCGCGAACTCTTCACCGAAACCCTTTAGCAAGCGGGTTTCATAAACGTCTTTAACAAACGTCATTAGGGTCGCGCCATGAGTACTATCAATAGCCAAGTCAATCCGCGTAGCGATGTGTTTCAAGCCAATGAAGTCTCACTGCTCGGCGAAGTTAATAAGCTGCGCGAGCTAACGGCCAGCGTTGCCCAAGGAGGCGGTGCCAAGGCCCGCGAACGCCACGAGAGCCGCGGCAAGCTGTTTGTGCGTGACCGCATTGATCACTTGATTGATGAAGGCTCTCCTTTTTTAGAGTTTTCCGCGCTGGCGGCCCATAACATCTACGATGGTGATATCCCCGCCGCAGGTGTTGTGACTGGCATTGGTCGCGTCTCTGGCGTTGAGTGCGTCATTGTGGCCAACGATGCCACGGTTAAAGGCGGCACCTACTTCCCGCTGACCGTTAAAAAGCATCTTCGCGCCCAGGAAATTGCCCGCAAGCATCGCCTGCCGTGCATTTATTTAGTCGACTCCGGCGGCGCTTTTTTGCCCCGCCAAGATGAAGTCTTTCCTGATCGCGACCATTTCGGGCGGATTTTCTATAACCAGGCCACTATGTCAGCGGAAGGCATTCCGCAAATTGCCGTGGTCATGGGTTCCTGTACTGCAGGCGGTGCCTACGTTCCCGCCATGGCCGATGAGTCGATCATCGTTAAAGAGCAGGGCACGATTTTTCTCGGTGGCCCGCCACTGGTCAAAGCGGCGACCGGGGAAAGCATTAGTGCAGAAGATTTGGGCGGTGCGGACGTTCACGCCAAGATCAGCGGTGTTGCCGACCATTACGCCGAAAACGACGTCCATGCGCTGCAGCTCGCTCGCGCCTGCGTCTCGCGTTTGAATTGGCAAAAGCGCGGCAAGCTCGCCATGCAGGCGCCCAAGCCACCAAAACTCGACCCTGCTGAGCTGTACGGTATTGTCGGCACCGATCTTAAAAAGCCCTATGACGTGCGCGAAGTCATTGGCCGCATTGTTGATGACTCCGACTTTGATGAGTTCAAACGTTACTACGGCGAAACCTTGGTGACCGGCTTTGCGCATATCCATGGCTTCCCGGTTGGCATCGTGGCCAACAATGGCGTGCTGTTTTCAGAAAGCGCTGTCAAAGGTGCGCACTTTATTGAGCTGTGCGCCCAGCGCAAGATTCCGCTGATTTTTTTACAGAACATTACCGGCTTTATGGTTGGCTCTAAGTACGAGCACGAAGGCATCGCCAAGCATGGCGCTAAGCTGGTGACCGCCGTGGCCTGCGCGAAGGTGCCCAAGTACACCGTGCTGATTGGGGGTAGCTTTGGCGCCGGTAACTACGGCATGTGTGGCCGTGCTTATGATCCCAACCTACTGTTTATGTGGCCCAACGCACGCATTTCCGTCATGGGCGGTGAGCAGGCAGCAGGCGTACTGGGACAGGTAAAACGCGAGCAGCACGAGCGCGAAGGCCGCGAGTGGAGCAAAGAGGAAGAAGAAGCCTTTAAGCAGCCCACCCGCGAGCAGTATGAACATCAGGGCCACCCCTATTACGCCAGCGCCCGCTTATGGGACGACGGCGTGATTGATCCGCTGCAAACCCGCGATGTGCTCGGGCTTTCCCTCGCCGCGGCGATGAATGCTGAAGTTGAAGAGACGCGCTTCGGCGTGTTCCGGATGTAGGGGCAAACACGATGACTTACTCAACACTGACAACTGAAAGCGGCGTAGCGCGCCTGACCTTAAACCGCCCAGAAGTGCATAACGCCTTTGACGATAGCCTGATTGCCGAACTGAACGAGCACCTGCACACGCTGCATAAGCTTGCCACCACAGGCGAGGTGCGCGTCGTCGTGCTGGGCTCCGAAGGCAAAAGCTTCTCAGCGGGTGCCGACTTAAATTGGATGAAACGGATTGTCGATTACGATCTTGAAGACAATTTAGCCGACTCCCGCAAGCTTTCCGCGCTTATGCACGGCCTGGATACGCTGCCCTGCCCCACGGTTTGCCGTGTACAGGGAGCAGCCTATGGCGGCGCGGTAGGCCTTGCTGCCTGCTGCGATGTGGTAATTGCCTCAGATAAAGCCAAATTCTGCCTGTCAGAAGTCAAAATCGGCCTCTCGCCAGCGGTGATTAGCCCCTATGTACAGCGCGCCTTAGGTGAACGCCAGATGCGCCGCTATGCGTTAACGGCGGAAATCATCGATGCCCCCACGTCGTTAGCGCTCGGCTTAACTCACCAAGTCGTGGAGCACGAGACATTAGATACCGCCGTAGACACCATGATAGCCACACTGCTGGCGGGATCGCCTCAAGCCCAACGCACCTCTAAGGCACTGATGGCCACGGTTGCTCAAGCACCTGATGCTGATAAGACCCGCGAGCATACCTGCCAGGTGATCGCCAAGCTGCGGGTAAGCCCAGAAGGCCAAGAGGGGTTATCCAGCTTCTTTGAAAAGCGCCGCCCCGCCTGGGCCGAATCTAACCATGCATCTCACGCTTCGGAGCGTCGCTCATGAGTCACTCGCCTTTTGATACCTTACTGGTCGCTAACCGGGGCGAAATTGCCTGCCGGGTGATGCGCACCGCGCGGCGTATGGGTTTAAAAACCGTCGCGGTCTATTCCGATGCCGACGCCAATGCGCGGCACGTGCGTGAAGCCGACGAAGCCATTCGCCTTGGCCCCGCCGCCGCGCGCGAAAGCTACCTTAATATCGACGCGGTCATTGACGCTGCCAAGCGCACAGGTACCGGTGCAATCCACCCGGGCTACGGCTTTCTATCCGAAAATGGCAGCTTCGTTAAAGCCTTAGAACAGGCGGGAATCACCTTTGTCGGCCCGCCCGCATCGGCAATCGCGGCAATGGGTGATAAATCCGCGGCGAAAGTGCGTATGGCCAACGCCGGCGTGCCGCTGGTGCCCGGCTACCACGGCGATGACCAGGATGACGCCCTGCTGCGCGCTGAAGCAGACAAAATAGGCTACCCGGTGATGCTAAAAGCCAGCGCGGGTGGCGGCGGTAAAGGCATGCGCGTGGTGGAAAGCGGCGATGCGTTTCAGGCCGCGTTAGACGGCTGCCGACGCGAGTCTAAAGCCGCGTTCGGCGACGACCGCATGCTGATCGAAAAGTATCTGGTGCAGCCGCGCCATGTGGAAGTCCAGGTATTTTGCGATCGCTACGGCAACGGGGTGTATTTATTCGAGCGCGACTGCAGCGTTCAGCGTCGTCATCAAAAAGTCATCGAAGAAGCGCCCGCCCCCGGCATGACCGCCGAGCTGCGCAGTGCCATGGGCGACGCCGCTGTTCGCGCCGCTCAAGAGATAGGCTACGTAGGCGCGGGCACCGTCGAATTTTTGCTAGACGGTTCGCCAGGACAGGATGGCTCGTTCTACTTTATGGAGATGAACACCCGCCTTCAGGTTGAGCACCCGGTCACAGAGATGATCACCGGCCAAGACCTGGTTGAATGGCAGCTGCGCGTGGCCATGGGCGAACCGCTGCCCTGCTCCCAAGACGAGCTGACCATTAGCGGGCATAGCTTTGAAGCGCGGATTTACGCCGAAGACCCGGATCAAGATTTTTTACCGGCAACCGGCCTGCTCACCCGCTTTTCGCTTGATTTAGAAGGCGCGGGTTTAGACTCTTTTGAAAATCAGGATCAGGTACGCCTGGACAGCGGCGTGGAAAGTGGCGATGCGGTGTCCATGCACTACGACCCCATGCTCGCCAAACTCATCGTGCATGGCGCTGACCGTAATGCAGCGCTAGCCACGCTTAACCGCGCGCTAGCGGCCCTGGACGTGCAGGGCGTGGTGACTAACCGTGCCTTCTTAATGCGTTTGGCGACTCACCCGAACTTCAAAGATCTGGGCGCTAATAACGTCGAGCTGGACACGCGCTTTATCGAGCGCAACGAAGCTACTCTTTTCGCCCCGCGCGTCTTCAGCAATGAAGACTACGCCAGCGCAGCGCTGATTGGCCTTAATCAGTTGGCTAACGAATGCCACAGCGATTCTCCCTGGGACCGTCACGACGGCTTTCGCCTGAACGCGCCTCACACTATCCGCATTGCGCTGTGCGACCCTGCCAGTGCCCAGACTGCCGAGGGCGAAAATGCCGTGGTGATAGTGGAAGGCAAACGCAACGCCGGCGAGTCACTCTGGAACCTGACTGTCGGCGATGAAACCCTCACGGCCAGCGTACAGCCGCTGACCGGCGATGCGGTAGCGGTGACGCTAAACGGCCACCGCCGCCGGCTACAGGCGCACCGAGATGGCAACGTAGTCGTCATGGCCGACCCCAGCGGTGAAACCCGGCTATTCTGGCGGCGTATTGATGCCATCAATCACGGCCAGCATGAGGCGGAGTCTACCCTGACCGCGCCCATGAATGGCACCGTCGTCGCGCTGCTGGTAGCGCCCGGCGCGGCCGTTGAGAAAGGCATGCCGCTGATGGTCATGGAAGCGATGAAAATGGAGCACACCATGATTGCGCCTGCCGACGGCAGCGTGGAAACCTTTCATTTCCAGGCAGGCGATACCGTTAATCAAGGGGCCGTGCTGCTCGATTTTGCGGCCGACGAATAAGGAACTCATCGATGTCACTGCCTACGTCAGTCAGGCTTTTCGAAATGGCCCCCCGTGACGGCCTACAAAACGAGCCGGGGGCAATCGTTCCTAGCGCAACCAAAATTGCTCTTATCGAACGGCTTGCTAGCGCGGGCATCACGCATATTGAAGCCGCCAGCTTTGTCTCGCCCAAGTGGGTGCCGCAAATGGGTGACGCGGCTGAAGTAATGCGCGGCATTCAGCGCCAGCCAGGCGTGGTCTACTCCGCGCTTACTCCCAACCTGAAAGGGCTGGAAAACGCACTCTCCGTCGGTGTGGAAGAAGTCGCGGTATTTGGTGCCGCGTCAGAAGCCTTCTCGCAGAAGAACATTAACTGCTCGATTGCTGAGTCGCTGGCGCGCTTTGAGCCCGTACTTGAACGTGCTCACGAAGCGGGTGTGCGGGTACGCGGCTATGTGTCCTGTGTGCTGGGCTGTCCTTACGAGGGAGATATTGCCCCTGCTAAAGTGGCGGCAGTCGCCAAGGCGCTTTATGCGATGGGCTGCTACGAGGTGTCACTGGGCGATACGATTGGTGTCGGCACCCCGCTGGCGGCCAAGCGTATGATTGAAGCCACACGGCAGCACGTGCCGATCGAGCATCTCGCCGCTCACTTTCATGATACCTACGGTATGGCGCTGGCTAATTTATATGCGGTAATGGAAGAAGGCATTTGCGTTATCGATGCCGCCACGGCTGGCCTTGGCGGCTGCCCGTATGCCAAAGGTGCGTCCGGCAACGTAGCCACCGAAGACGTGCTCTATTTGCTTGAGGGGCTAGGCATTAAAACGGGAATCGACCTGCAGGCCATTATCGATACCGCCTTTTGGGTGACAGGCGAGCTAGGCCGCAAGCCAAGCTCTAAAGTGGCGTTGGCGAAAGGTCTTATACAACAATAACGAACGCCCATAGCAGCCGCCAATCAGCCTCTGGCTATCCGTCTGACAAGAAAAAATATCGGAGAGATCGACCATGTCCTCACCAGCATCCACCTTACCCAGCTACACCAGCAGCACGGCAGACAAACCTTTACTCGGCATGACTATCGGCGACAAATTCGATCAGATAGCGCACCAGCATGCCGATAACGATGCCCTGATCGTCGTGCATCAAAACATCCATTGGAGCTATCAAAAGCTTCAGGAAGAAGTTAACCGCTGCGCCCGTGCCCTGCTGTCTATCGGCGTTAAAAAAGGCGATCGCGTAGCGATCTGGGCGCCCAACTGCAGCGAGTGGACGCTAACGCAGTTTGCCACCGCTAAAATTGGCGCCATTCTGGTCAACA
The DNA here is from genome assembly GCF_052376475.1 of Halomonas sp. AOP5-B2-8. Classification (NCBI taxonomy): domain Bacteria; kingdom Pseudomonadati; phylum Pseudomonadota; class Gammaproteobacteria; order Oceanospirillales; family Halomonadaceae; genus Halomonas; species Halomonas sp. AOP5-B2-8. The sequence goes on from NZ_JBQSVS010000003.1 coordinate 360,910, forward strand.
TTAATCCTTCCTACCGAACTCATGAGCTTGAATACTCGCTTAACCATTCCGGCGCACGCTTTTTAGTCACCGCCAATCGTTTTAAAAACTCTGATTACAGCGAGATGCTGTATGAGCTAGCGCCAGAACTTAAACAGGGGCTTAACGATTGCATGGAAGGTGAACTGAAGTCGCAAAAGCTGCCAGATCTTGAATGCATCATCAACTTAAGCCACGACAAGCTGCCCGGCATGTGGCGCTGGTCAGATCTAATGCAGGAAGCCGATAAGGTTAGCCAAACCGACCTCAATGACCTGCAGGCCACGCTGCAATTTGATGATCCGATCAATATTCAGTACACCTCTGGCACTACCGGCTTTCCCAAAGGCGCCACACTTTCCCATCACAACATTCTTAATAATGGTTTTTTCGTTGCCGAAAGCATGGGATTTACGAGCCAAGATCGGCTGGTTATTCCGGTGCCGCTGTATCACTGTTTCGGCATGGTAATGGGTAACTTGGGCTGTATTACCCACGGCGCAACGATGATCTATCCGGATGAAGGCTTTGATCCAGGCAAAGTGCTTAAAGCGGTTGAGGAGCTAAAAGCCACCGCTCTCTATGGCGTGCCGACGATGTTCATCGCAGAGCTTGATCATCCTGACTTCCCTACCACCGACCTATCATCCCTGCGCACGGGCATTATGGCGGGCTCGATCTGCCCGGCCGAGATCATGAAGCAGGTGATCAGCAAGATGAATATGAAGGGAGTTCAGATCGCTTACGGCATGACCGAAACCAGCCCGGTTTCTACCCAGACCGGCGCCAATGACAGCATTGAGAAACGCGTTTCTACCGTGGGCCGTACCCAGCCTCACCTGGAAAACAAAATTGTCGACCCCGGTAACGGAGGTATTCTACCGCGGGGTGAAATCGGCGAGCTGTGTACCCGGGGCTACAGCGTAATGCTGCGATACTGGAACAATGACCAAGCCACCTTGGAAGCAATAGACGAGGCTGGCTGGATGCACACCGGCGACCTGGCCACCATGGATGAAGAAGGCTATATCCAAATCGTAGGCCGCATCAAAGACATGGTCATTCGCGGCGGCGAGAACGTTTACCCTAAAGAGGTCGAGGAATTTCTATACGCCCACTCTGCGATCTCCGATGTGCAGGTCACCGGCGTGCCTGACAAAAAGTACGGCGAAGAACTGATTGCCTGGGTAAAACTTAACGGCACTGCCGGCGACGTCACCAGTGACGATCTACGCGAGTTCTGCAAAGGCAAGATCACCCACTTCAAAATCCCACGCTACTTTAAGTTCGTTGACGAGTTCCCGATGACAGTAACCGGCAAGATTCAAAAATTCAAAATGCGCGAAATTTCCATTCAAGAACTGGGCTTGGATAAACCGGGCCTGGATCAAGAGTCAGGCTTGGAACAAGAGAAGTAATCCGCCATGCCATCCTTCCATCCGCTAGCGGACCACTATCAGCGCGCCCTGCGCGCTGATGACGTGCTGGCTCAGATCGATGCTCACTATCCGGACGGCCCCACGCTGCACCAGCTAGCCCCGTTGGATCAGCTACATATTGGCGGCGTAGCGGCCTCTTCCCGGCTGCTCGAACGGCTCAGCGCGAGCTTGGATATTCGCGCCCACCCGAAAGTGCTGGATATCGGCGCAGGGTTAGGGGGGCTGATGCGCCAAGGCGCCGCGCTCGGCTTTCAAATGACCGGGCTGGATATTACGCATGGCTTCAGCGCACTCAATAAAACGCTGAGCATGCGGGTTCATCAGCCTGAGGCGCACGTGCTTTCCTGGGTAACGGGCGACGCAAGTGCTCTGCCGTTTGCGGACAATAGTTTTGATGCGGTGCTGTTTCAGCATAGCCTACTCAATATGCCCGATGCGGCCCGGGTGCTGGCGCAAAGCCGCCGCGTAATCCGCCCGGGCGGGCAGCTAGTAATGCACGAAGTGGTCAGTGGGCCCAACGTAGCAGCACTGCGTTTCCCTGTGCCCTGGGCAGTATCGCTTGAGCACTCTCACCTGCTGAGCCTAATAGAATTAACCCAGCTGCTTGAAGCAGGTGGTTTTGCTATTGAGCACGTGGACGATTGGAGTGATACCGCCTTAGCGTGGCGCCATCGCCAGCGCCAAAAAGAACAAACGCCGCGACAGCCCGTGCTCTCGCCCCAGTGGGTGTTCGGAGAACGCTTCACCAGTATGGGCAAAAACCTAGTCGACAACTTGGCTGAAGGTGCAATTAAAGTGGTAGAGATTCAGGCCAGTTGCTAATCTGAATGCAAATAATGTTTTCTCCCCTGCGATAGGTGTACGAGAAATGCCAATAAAACGCTTGGCAAGCACCCTACTTTGTTGCTCTGTTCCGTGGTTAAGCAGCTACGCCGATGATACCCCGCCGGTAATGGCCTACACGGCTGCCGACAGCGAACTTATGCAGCTAGACAACGGTGTTATCTTGGAGGGTAGCGATCTCAGCAGCCTAGACACGTATACCACCGGCTTTCGGCTAACGGCAGGGTTTAGCCCTTGGCGGCTTCCCCAGCTGGATATCGGCGCTGAAATTGCCTATCGCGAAAGCGAAGAAGCCGCTATCGCCTCCAATATTAACCCGCTGATTATGGATACGCTGAGCTTGGGCGGCGCCATTATTGCCGGAGTTCGCATGGGCGCCTTTAGCGTCTATGCGAAATCCGGCATCACCGAATGGCGCGGTGAGAGCAATGTTGAAGGGGTCGACGAAAGCGGCAGCGCGATGCTGCAAGGCTTTGGTGCAACCATGACGATTAATCGGCTGGTCAGTCGCTTAGAGTACGAACGTATCGACGCTCCCACCCTTAGCCACCTCAATATGTTAAGCGCCTCGTTGCATCTGCCGTTTTAACGGCCTTCATCTTCTGAAGACGCTGGCGGTGTCCAAATCGGTACATCTTCGCGCTGTGGTTCGTTCCAATTCTGCTGCATAGCGCTGTTCAAAGCGCTTTCCAGCTTCATAAACAGCTCGCCGTAGCGGGGGCTGAAGCTAATACCTTGCTCTATTTCTTTCCAAACGTTAAACAGCTCATCTTCATGGGCCTCTTCATTTTGCACAAAAGCCCAGGTCATTTGCTTAGCCCGCATGGGGTGAACGCCCATGGCGGTTAGCGCATGGCCGCCCAGCTCTAGAGCAGAATGATAGGTTTCGCTTACCACATCATCGGCGCCTGCTTCTCGCAGCCGATAGCCGTGGCCACGGTCGAAGGCCCGCGCTAGCACCCAGAGCTTGGGATAGAACTGCTTGACGTGCTTAACCATTTGCACAGCGCGGTCAGGGTCGTCTATTGCGATGACGATCAACCGCGCGTTCTCAATCCCAGCGGTTTCTAGCAAATCGGAGCGGGTGGCGTCACCAAAGTAGCTTTTAATATTGATCTTACGCAGGTTCTCGATCTGCTCGATCTCATGATCCAGCGCCACAATAGGAATGTTGTTGGCGCGTAGCAAACGGCAGATAATTTGCCCAAACCGACCGACGCCAGCGACGATAACGGGCGCCTCTTCTTCGATCATATCAGCCTCACGATCATCGTTGGAGGCAGTTCTATAGTACGGCAACACTAGCCTGTCGTAGACGATAAACAGCAGCGGCGTTAAGAACATCGACAGGGCCACAACGAGCGAAAGAACCTGAGCAATATCAGCCGGTATAACGCTATTTTGTACGCTATAGGTAAGCAATACAAAACCAAACTCGCCGGCCTGGGCTAGGCTTAAGGTAAACAACCAGCCGTTACTGCCCCGCACTTTGAACAGCAGCGCCAAGCCCAGCAAGACGATGCCCTTGACCACGATAACCGCCAAGCCTAACGAGAGAATCGTACCCCACTCTGCTGCCAGCACTGAAAAATTGATCCCCGCCCCAACGGTAATAAAAAACAACCCCAGCAGCAGGCCTTTAAACGGCTCAATATTGGCTTCAAGCTCGTGCTTGAACTCACTGTTAGCGAGCACCACCCCGGCTAAAAAGGCACCCAACGCCGGCGATAAATTAACCAGGCTCATTAGTGCGGCAATGCCTATCACCAGCATTAGCGCCGTGGCGGTAAACACCTCACGCAGGCCAGAGCCAATCACATAGCGAAACAGTAAAGGTACTAGGTAGTAGCCACCAACCACCACGCTCCCAATGGCCGCCACGACCACCAGGGCATGTGCCCAGCCAGGCAGGCTGGATACTAGACTTAAGCTTGCGTGGCCGTCATCACCGCCGGCGCTCATTAATTCAGGCAGCGCCAGCAGCGGAATAAGCGCCAGCATGGGAATAACAGCAATATCTTGAAACAGTAAAACCGAGAAAGCACTGCGCCCACCTTCGGTTTTAACAAGCCCCTTTTCATTTAGCGTTTGGAGCACAATCGCAGTAGACGAAAGTGCAAAAATAAACCCGATAGCTAATGACGTTTGCCACACCAAGCCCAGCCACCAAGCGATAGCCGCACCGGCTGCCGCCGTTAGCACCACCTGAAGCCCTCCCAATCCCAGCAGACGTACGCGCATGGCCCACAGCGCCTTGGGATCAAGCTCCATGCCGACTAAAAATAGCATCATCACGACGCCAAATTCCGCGAAGTGTTGAATCGTATTAGTCTCTTGACCGACCAGCCCTAGGATGGGGCCAATGACCACACCGGCAACCAAATAACCCAATACTGACCCCAGACCAAAGCGCTTGGCGAGAGGAACCGCAATCACCGCGGCCAGCAGATAGATAAACGCTTGAACAAAGTAGGCCGTCATTATTTCATCCGCTGTAAGGGTAGAGCACGAAACCAACTAAACATGCCAAATTGGCAATAACCATCAGCCAAAAAACGACTCGGAAGCTGGTTTTTTGCGTTTTATGCCGCCACCGTTGCTGCGCCAGCAATGCCCCTGGCCAGCCACCGGCTAGTGCAAGCAGGTGAAGCAATTTCTCACTCACCCGTCGGCGGTTTTTAATCGCCGCTTTTTTATCGACAACATAAGTGATGTAGGTGATCACGCTAACCACCGCATAAAGTGCCGCAATATAAATCAATATGGTTGAACCTGAAAAAGATAAGCAATGATCGTCGCTGTTGGCTACTTACGCCGCTGAGAAGGCTTGCCACCGGCGGTAGGCTTCCCCCGCGCGATGTGTCCTTTACCCGCCCCTTTCGCGCCAGCTTTGCCCTTGGCGCCGGGTTTATTTGCGCCAGGCTTTCCTACCGTCGAGCTTTTGCCTTTGGCATGGGGCTTACCTGATCCAACAGTTTTAGCTCTTGGGTCTTTGTGTACTTTGCCGCTGGCAGCCTTGGCGCCAGGCTGGTTTTTCTTTTCAGTATTTGAACGTGCGCTGTAGTTGGGTCTGTCAATTTTAGGTTTGCTTTTCTTCTTCTCTGGCGCAGCCTCTGAGCTTTCGGTCAGCGTGACGATGGTATCGATCTCTTTAACGGTTAAATCGCGCCAGTCGCCCAGCGCTAAGCCTTTAAGCGGTACGTTCATAATCCGCGTGCGAATTAGCTGCGTAACGTCATAGCCAAAATATTCGCACATGCGGCGAATTTGGCGATTGAGCCCTTGCACCAAGGTAATCGTGAATACAAACGTCGACTCTTTGCGCAGTTTACAGCGCTTGGTCACCTTGCCGAGAATAGGTACACCATTCTGCATGCCGTCAATAAACTCATCGGTAACCGGTTTGTTCACCGTCACCTGATACTCTTTTTCATGATTGTTATTAGCGCGCAAAATCTTATTAACCAAGTCGCCGTTATTGGTTAAAAAAATCAGCCCTTGGGAGTCTTTGTCGAGCCTACCGATGGGAAAAATGCGCGCGCCGTGTTTTACAAACTCAACGATATTGTCTTTCTCGCTGGATTCGGTAGTGCTGACAATGCCCACCGGCTTATTCAGCGCAATCAGAACCAGATCGTCCTCTTCCTGAGGCTCAATGTCTTGGCCATTAACTTTAACCAGATCCCCCGCGACCACCTGGTCGCCGGTAGTGGCGCGACGACCGTTAATCCAGACGTTGCCCTGCTCCACAAAACGGTCGGCTTCGCGTCGCGAGCACATACCGCTTTCACTAATGTACTTATTAATACGAGTAGATTTTCGTAACGACATAACGCGCCATGAAGCCAATAGGTATACAAAATTAAAAGGACGAACCGGGCTGCTTCAGAAAAGCCAGCTCCTCGTCAGTCGAGGCCCGGCCCAACAGTGCATTACGGTGAGGATAGCGCCCAAAGCGATCAATGATTTCTTTGTGACGCACCTCAAAATCAAGATTATTTTCTAACCCCGGCTGGTTAAACAGCTGCATGGCAATATCATGAATCGCAGCAGACTCACTATGCATAAAGGGCATATAGAGAAATGCCCGCTGCGCACTCGCAAGCTCGGTGTCGGCACCCACTGCCACGGCCTCTTGAGCAAGCGCCAGCGCTAAGGTATCGGTAGCGAAAGCACGGGCGTCGTCACGATACATATTGCGTGAAAACTGATCCAGCACAATGATCTCGGCAAGTCGCCCTTGGGCCACTTGCCGCCAAGGATAGCACTCACACTGCGCGGCCTGGGCATGCAGCTTGCTGAATCGCTCAAGAATCGTACGATCCATCTGCGCATCTTTTTTAAACCACTGAGCTGGCGTCAACGCTTCAAACCAAAAATCGAGTACCGCTTGAGCATCTGAGGACATTGACGCCTCCTTGTTGTAGAACGTTATGCTAGAACGCTGTGAAAATAAAAACGCTTAGCCTGTGTTGCGTAAGCCAGCGGCGATACCGGCCATGGTGACCATGAGCGCACGCGAAAGGTCTGCGCTAATAGCACCGTCGGCGTCACGATTACGCTGCAGCAACTCCGCCTGGAGGCCGTGGAGCGGGTCGATGTAAGGATTACGCACATCAATCGCCTGACGAATCAACGGAGTGTTCTCCAGCAACTTTTCTTGCTGAAGAATATCGAGTACCGCATCTTCCAATGATGCGAAACGATGGCGTAACTTTTTACCAAGCGCTTTTAGCGAAGGTTCATCCACCAAGCGGTGCTCGTAATAAGCGGCAATCGCCACGTCAGCTTTGGCCAACAGCATCTCAAGCATGTCCAAGTAGGTACCGAAGAACGGCCAGTCCTTACGCATTTCCTGCAGCACTTCACGCCCGCCGGGCTGTTCAAGTCGCTTCGCAAAAGCTTCGCCGCTGCCCAGCCATGCGGGCAACATTAAGCGAATCTGTGTCCAGGCGAAAATCCATGGGATCGCACGCAGCGTTTCGACGCCGCCATCCTGACGCCGTTTAGTCGGCCGCGAACCTAGCGGCAGTCTGCCTAACGCGCCTTCCGGCGTAACTGCTCGGAAGTAAGGCACAAAATCTGGGTCTTCACGCACCACGCCTACGTAGGCGGCATGGCCGACCTTCGCGAGCTGGTCCATCTCCTCGCGCCACTGAGGTTCTGGCGCACGCGGCGGCAGCAGCGTCGCTTCAAGCACCGCACAGGCATAGATTTCCATAGAGCGCAGCGCGATATCCGGCTGGCCAAACTTGAAGCGAATCATCTCACCCTGTTCGGTCACCCGCAGGCTTCCGTTCACCGAGCCCGGGGGCTGAGAGAGAATCGCCGCATGGGCAGGACCGCCGCCACGGCCTACCGTGCCACCGCGACCATGAAACAAGGTTAAGTCCACGCCATGGCGCTCACAGACAGCCACCAGCGATTCTTGGGCACGGTACTGAGCCCAGGCTGCGGCAAGCTGACCGGCATCTTTAGCCGAGTCTGAGTAGCCAATCATGACCTCTTGACGGTCGCCAATCAGTGCACGATAGCCCGGTATAGAGAGCAACTGATCAACCACGGCGCCGGCATGATCCAGATCGTTGAGCGTCTCAAACAGCGGTGCAATCGGCAGCGTCATCTGCCCACCCACTTCTTTCATCAGCAGCGCTACGGTGAGCACGTCTGAAGGCTCTGCTGCCATGGAGATAATGTAAGTGCCCAGCGCTTCGGTGTGCTCTTGAGCAATCACTTTAAAGGTGTCCAGCACTTCACGAGACTCGGCCGAGCATTCCCAGCGGCGCGGAATCAGCGGTCGACGCGAGGCAAGCTCAGACAGCAGGAATTCTTGGCGCTTGGCTTCGTCCCACTCTTGGTAGTGGCCAAGCCCAAGTGAACTGGTTAGCTCTTCTATGACCTGGGCATGGCGGCTCGCTTCTTGGCGCAGGTCCAGCTTGGTTAGCGTCACGCCAAATACCGCGACTCGGCGTAGGGTATCAAGCAGCGCGCCGTTGGCGATGGTATCGAGGCCAACATCGCACAGCGAGCGGTAGCAGGCGAGCAGCGGCGAGTAGAGCTGATCGCGGGTTTCAATAATAGGCCCGCCGTCATAGTTACGCCCATCCAGCTCGGCTTTAGCCCAGTCGCGGGTCGCTTCGACTCTGGCTAGCAAGCGTTTGAGAACTTCGCGGTACGGTTCCGCCACATCACCGGCTTCGGCTTTAAGCGCACTATTGGCCTTCCACATGGAAAGCTCTGTTTTCAACTGTTCAAGATCGCGCAAATACAGATCGGCGGCCATCCAGCGACCCAGCAATAGCACTTCGCGGGTCACCTTAGCGGTAACGTTGGGGTTGCCATCGCGATCGCCGCCCATCCAGGAAGCGTAGCGTATAGGCGCGGCATCCAGGGGGAGCCGCTCACCGGCGGTATCCAACAGCAGGTTGTCCAGATCGCGATGAAAATCGGGCACCGCCTGCCACAGTGAATTTTCAATGACAGCAAAACCCCACTTGGCTTCATCCACCGGCGTTGGCCGCTCGTGGCGGATCTCATCGGTGTGCCAGGCTTGGCTAATCAGCTCTTCCAGGCGCCCCTGGGCACGGGTGCCACGCTCAGGATAATCTTCCGAGCTTTCAATAGCGGTTAAGCATTCATCAATCGCATCGTATTTTTGAATGAGCGTGCGGCGAATAACTTCGGTGGGATGCGCGGTCAGCACAAGCTCAACGCGCATATTGGCGAGCGTTTCGACCAGCTTACGCGGTGAATTACCTGCTTTTTTGGCACGCTCAAGCAGTTCGCCGAGCACTGGCTGGAAGCCAGGTTTGTAATCTTCAACGCGACGAAAACGCGCGCGATAGTGCTGTTCGGCAATGTTAGCCAGATTCAAAAACTGGTTAAACGCCCGAGTGACCGGCAGCAGGTCACGCTCGGGTAGCTGGCGAAGATACTCAATTAACTCACGCTGCTGCAGCGAATCACCCTGACGTCCGCGCTTGGCATGAGCGCGAATCGTTTCAATTTTATCGACAAATGCTTGGCCTAAATCATCGGCAATCGTCCGCCCCAGGCTATCGCCTAGAATGCGTACGTTATCGCGCAGGGATTCGTGTAGGTCTTGACTCATTGGCATGGCCTCCTTGCAGGGGTCGCGTCATCATTAGATTAAGCATGATTAAATCAGCAATGGCTGGGTTGTTTTTCTTGTGCTTTAGCTGCCTGCCAGTGGGCCTCCATTTCATCTAGAGAGGCATCTTCTAGCGGCCGTTGGGCAGCGCTAAGCTCGCGCTCGACATGGCGAAAACGGCGTTCGAACTTAGCATTAGTGGCGCGCAAGCACTGTTCAGGGTCTGCATTCAGCGTGCGGGCAAGATTAGTGACCGCAAACAGCAGGTCGCCCACTTCTTCTTGGGCATGCCGCTGGTCGCCGGCGGCGAGCGCTTCCTCGACTTCGGCCAGCTCCTCACGAATTTTGGCTATCACGCCTTGAGCATCAGGCCAATCGAAGCCCACCCTTGCGGCCCGTTTAGACAGCTTAGCGGCGCGACTAAGTGCAGGTAGCGTGCGCGGCACGTCGTCGAGTACCGATGGCATATCGGCGGCTTTTTCGGCGCGCGCTCTTTCCTCACGTTCTTCAGCTTTCAGCGACTCCCAGCGGCTGTTGACCTGTTGGGTTTGAAGCTCTTCGGCACTGACACCCGGTGGGCGGCGCGAGGCAAGCGTGCCGTTGGGAAACACGTGTGGATGACGCCGCAGCATCTTAGCGATCAGCGTATCGACAATATCAGCAAAGTCGAAGCGCTGCTCCTCTGCACCGAACTGGGCGTAGTAAACCACTTGGAAAAGTAGGTCGCCTAGCTCGCCGGGCAGTTCATCAAAAGCACGCCTTTCAATGGCATCGGCCACTTCATATGCCTCTTCCAAGGTGTGCGGCACGATGCTTTCCCAATCTTGCTGCAGGTCCCACGGGCAGCCCTGCTCGCTATCGCGCAGCACCTGCATGAGGGTCAGCAGATCATCCATTCGGTGGCGCATTATGCTCCTCCCTTGTGACGTTGATGCTCAGGGTCGGCATTACGCAGGCGACGCACTTCGGTGACGTTAGGCAGTTGCTGAATACGTGAAAAAAGGCGACCCAGTGACTCAAGGCCATCCACTTCTAAGGTAATCCGCAGACGAGCAATGCTCTCGTCGATATTGGTTAAGGTGTTGACGGCAAGCACGTTGACCTTTTCATTACCTAATAAGCTGGTGACATCGCGCAGCAGCCCCGAACGATCCCAGGCTTGGATTTCAATCGTCACCGGATAGCGCGTCTGGGCACGCTCGCCCCACTCTACCTCAATAATGCGTTGAGGCTCATCCAGGCGTAATTGCAAAATGTTGCTGCAGTCCTGGCGATGAACGGTGACGCCACGGCCTTGGGTGATAAAGCCAACGATCGGCTCGCCGGGCACCGGGCGGCAACAATTCGCCATGCTGGTTTTGAGATTGCCCACGCCAAGCACCGTAATATCGCTTTTCGTAGCCTTGCTCGATTGGCGCTTAGGCTTGGCAAGCAGCCGGTCGAGCTGCTCTTGATCATCGGTTTCACCGAACAGCTGCTGCGCTTGGTGCAGCACTTGGCCAATACGTAAGTCACCGGCGCCGATCGCGGCATACATATCCTCAGCATTGAGGTAGTTCACGGCCTTCGCCAATCTAGGCAGGTCAAGGTCTTCTACATCTAGGCGGCGCATCTCGCGGTCAAACAGCGCGCGCCCTTCGTCAAGGTTCTGATCCCTCGCCTGATGCTTAAACCACGCCTGTATTTTGGCTCTACCGCGAGAAGTCCGCACGTAGCCCAGGCTAGGATTTAGCCAGTCGCGGCTAGGCCCGCCTTTAGTGGCCGTCAGGATCTCCACCTGCTGACCGGTTTTCAACTTATAAGTCAGCGGCACAATGCGGCCGTTAATCTTGGCGCCCCGGCAGCGGTGGCCTATTTCCGTGTGCACACGGTACGCAAAATCGATGGGGGTCGCGACACGCGGGAGGTCAATCACGTGGCCATCTGGGGTAAAGACATAGATACGGTCAGGGGCGACATCGCTGGCCAGTCCTTCGCGAAGATCGCCAAAGCCGCCCACTTCATCCTGCCACTCAAGCACTTGACGCAGCCAAGCGATTTTTTCTTCGTAGCTACGGCTTTTAGCGTTGGTGTCATGGCCTTTGTAGCGCCAGTGGGCACAAACACCAAGCTCGGCTTCTTCGTGCATAGCGAAGGTTCGAATCTGAATTTCGAGAACCTTATTTTCCGGCCCCATAACGGCCGTATGCAGCGACTGATAGCCATTTTTTTTGGGGTTGGCGATGTAGTCGTCGAACTCGTTGGGCACGTGATGCCAGCGCGAGTGAATAATCCCTAGCACGGTGTAGCAGTCGGTCACCTCAGGCACCAAAATGCGCACCGCGCGCACATCGTGAACCTGGGAAAAGTCGATCCGCTTACGCTTCATCTTTCGCCAGATCGAGTAGATGTGCTTTGCGCGTCCATCCACGTCGTAGCGGTGAATGTGCTGCGCTTCCATCAAGGCTTTGATGGTTTCCACGACATCATGGATATAACGGTCGCGGTCCAGACGCTTTTCCGCCAACAGCTTAGCAATCGCTTTGTATTCATCTTCGTGCAAATAGCGAAACGAGAGATCTTCCAATTCCCACTTAAGCTGGCCAACCCCTAGCCGATGCGCCAGCGGGGCATAAATATCGGCGACTTCACGGGCAACCTGTAAACACTTTTCCAGCGGCGCGTCTTTGACCTGACGAAGCGCACAGGTACGCTCGGCGATTTTGATCAGCGCCACGCGCACATCACCAATCATATTGACCAGCATTTTGCGCAGATTTTCCTGCTGATTATGCTGCCCCATAGCATGGTCAGGCGCTACTGGATAGCTGATAGCGGCCATTTGCAATACGCCATCAATGAGACTGGAGACCTCATTGCCAAAACGCTTGGTGACGCCTTCAAGGCTGAGCAAACCCTCTCGCACCGAGCGGTAGAGTACAGCGGCTTCAAGAGTGGCTTGATCGAGCTTCAAATCACCAAGAATATCCGCCATTTCCAGCCCCATTCGGAAGCTAGAGCCAGGCGATAGCCAGACGCGATGCGTACGTGGTGCCTCAGTTTCCAGCGTTTCGGCTAGTTTACAGGCGTCGACTAATCGCTCTGGATCCCTTAGGCGCACATCTTCTTGCAGGCGCGTTAACCATTGTTGTATGTCTACCTGCCCGCTAGCAGTGAGCGGCTGGTCTTCACGCACTTTTACCATGACAATAATTCATCCATTCAGAGAAGCGGTCTCCACACGACCGCCTCCGTGGCTCGATGCGATGGGCGAAAATAAGCCCCGGCACTTCCAACCTATCAGCCTACAAAGCGCCTGCTTAACTAACAACAACTTAAATAATCTTTGCTTAAAACCATTTGCTTAAAACCATTTACTTAAAACTGTTTACTTAAGGCCATCCACCTAAACACCATCAGCCTCAAACAGCACCAGCGTTTCCATATGCGCAGTGTGAAGGAACATATCGGCGACGGCCACTTGCTTCACACGGTAACCCGCATGCACAAGATGTGCCGCATCTCGGGCAAGCGTTGCGGGGTCACAGGAAATATAGACCACTCTGGGTACCCGTTGATGAGCCAGCCCCTGACATATTGCTTCACCGCCGATGCGCGGCGGATCAAGCACCAGCGCGTCGCTATCACGATGGGTGGCTAACAGCGCCTTAACGTTCGCGGGGTCGCTCAAATCCCCCTGCTCACCGCTTACTACCAGCTGATTACGCGCAGCATTGTCGGCAATGCGCGCCACCATGGCGGGGCTCCCTTCTACCGCATGTACTTCGGCGCCGGCTGCTGCGATGGGCAGGCTGAAATTGCCAATACCCGCAAACAGGTCGAGTATTTTTTGCCCAGGCTTAGGCGCTAGCCATTCAATCACTTGAGCCACCATTTGCTGGTTAACCTGAGCGTTGACTTGTAAAAAATCGCCTGGCGCAAAGCTGAGCGCAAGCGGCGGCTGCCCGTCGAGCGTCAGCGATTCTTCCAGCACCGGCGGCGCACCATCCCAGTGCAGCGTGGGCGTTTCACGCCCCAGCCAAGTGCCTAACGCTACCCGCTGGCTTTGCGCAAAGGCCTTCCAGCGCTCGGCATCCGGTGCATGTTCTTTTAACTGACGGACTAACACTACCTGCGCACTGGCCGTTGCCAGTAGTTCGATATGACCTACCTGACGCGGAGCCTCTAGCGTTTGCAGCAGTTCACGCAGGGGCGTTAGCAACTGCTGTAACGAGTCAACCAATACCGGGCACTGTTCAATATCGACCAGCCGATGGCTATGGGCGGCCCGAAAACCTAGGTGGGTACTGCCTTGGCTATCCACTTTGACGCCTAACCGGGCACGCCGCCTATAGCCCTGGTCACTGCCCTGAATCGAACTAATATCGCCCAGCGTGATGCCCTGACGGGCAAAGAGATCGCGCACCACGTCGCGCTTATGCGCACGCTGCGCGTCAATATTCAAATGCTGCAAATCGCAGCCGCCGCAGCGGCCAAAGTGTAGGCATGGCGGCGTTACGCGCTGCTCAGAGGTGGTCAACAGTGATTTGATATGCGCTTCGTCGTAGCGTTTGCGCGTCAAGTGAATAGCAACATCAACCCGCTCACCCGGCAATGCCTGAGCGACAAACACGGTTTTACCGTTGGCCGCATGGGCAACACCCCGGCCATCGTGCGCTAAGCGCTCAATCACTAACGGTGAGCTATCTTCGGAGAGGGCATGCACCCCTTTGCCACCTGGCGTACCCGCTAAACCAGAATGGCCCGATGCAGGCCTTGGTGGCCGCCGCTTTCCCAACATAGCCATCGTTATACTCCTGGGGCAAAAAGGCCGGTGGAAAGATAGCGATCACCGCGATCACAGACGATAAACACGATCACGGCATTTTCCGTTTGCTCTGCGATACGCAGCGCACCGGCCAAGCTGCCACCGGAGGACACACCCGCTAAGATGCCTTCTTCACGCGCTAGACGTCGCATGTGCTCTTCCGCCTCTTGCTGGCCGATATCCAGCGTGACATCCACGCGGGGGGCTTCAAAAATAGCCGGCAGGTATTCTTTCGGCCAACGACGTATACCGGCGATGCTGGCGCCATCAGCAGGCTGCAAGCCAATAATTTGAATTGCCGGATTCTGCTCTTTCAAATAGCGCGATACGCCCATGATGGTGCCGGTGGTGCCCATGGAGCTTACAAAGTGAGTCACTTCCCCGCCCGTTTGCTGCCATATCTCAGGGCCGGTTGTACGGTAATGCGCCAGCGGGTTATCCGGATTAGCGAACTGGTTGAGCGGCTTACCTTCCCCTCTGGCTATCATGTCATCCGCAATGTCGCGAGCCCCTTCCATGCCTCCCGCTTTGCTTGCCGAAATTAATTTTGCCCCGTAGGCAGCCATTGCCTGCTTACGCTCATCCGAGGCATTTTCTGGCATTACCAGCACCATCTGATAGCCTTTAATCGCCGCTGCCATGGCAAGCGCAATACCGGTATTGCCTGAAGTTGCCTCTATCAGTGTATCGCCGGGAGAAATTTCGCCGCGGGCTTCTGCCTCTATTAACATAGACAGTGCTGGGCGATCTTTGACCGACCCCGCGGGGTTATTACCTTCAAGCTTGGCTAGCAGTGTATTGTTGCGCCCAGCGCTAATTCGCTTCAGCCGCACCAGCGGCGTATTGCCCACCACATCTTCTAGCGTAGGATAGTTTGTAAAATCGTTTTTGAGATCGTTTTTGAAATCGTTCTTGAAATAGCTCATCGAACATTCCTTATCGTAACCGTTATGCTGCATTATATCGGTGCTGCCTCGGCCTGGACAGGCAACCTCATTGAATCAGCGAGCTTCTTTCATGTCTTTGAATACCCGTCTGCTGTTTGCCTTACTCGGTCTACCCCTTTTGGTATACGCCATCATGGCCGTACTCCTGATGGTACAGAACGATGCCCAGACGCATACCATGAAAAAAGAGCGCTTAGAAAATGCTGTCGAACTAATAACACCCAGCCTCAGTGAGGCAATTGCTGATGCCGACCTTGAGCAGCTTGAGAACTTAGCGCGTCAGCTACTGAGCCTCAATGGACTGAGGACGGTTGCGGTGTTTAATGAGCAAGGCAGTCGCCTATTGTTACTTGGCAAGCCCGCCCCCGTGCCGCTGAGCCCACCGGCGGATCAGCAGCTTATTATTGATGACGATAGGTGGCGATTACGCATACCGCTCACGACGTTTAACGCTAGCGATTTAAATATCCTAGGCTGGCTAGATGTAGAAATGGAAATCCGTGCGCTGACGCTTGAGCGCTATAAATTGATTGCCAGCCTTAGCCTAGGTGGCATGCTACTGGGGCTGCTGTTGTTTTTAATCGCCTTTGCCATCAGCCGTTACGTTACCCGGCATATTGAAGAAGCCAGTCATGCTTTGTATCGCTTATCCCGCGGCGATTATCAGCTGCGTTTAGCGTCCTCGGGTGCCGCGGAACTTAATCACCTCTATACCCATGTCAATACCCTTGCGGAACACTTTCAGCAGTCACAGCGCGATATGCAAACGCAAATCGAGCAGGCCACCAGCGAGCTGCAAGCATCAATGAAAACCATTGAAGAGCAGAACATAAAGCTCGATTTGGCTCATCGCAGCGCGCTGCGTGCAAACGCTGTGAAGTCTGAATTTCTTGCCAATATGAGCCATGAAATCCGTACACCGCTGAACGGTATTATAGGCTTTTGCCGATTACTGGGCCGCTCATCACTGGACACCCGCCAGCAGGAATGGCTTCAACACGTGCATCGCGCCAGCGACAACCTGCTCATGTTGGTTAATGACGTGCTCGACTTTTCTAAACTTGAGGCCAATCGCCTGACCCTAGAAGAAGCCGATATTGATATCGTGACGCTGGTCGATGAGGTTATGGGGCTGCACGCGCCAGAAGCCCAGCGTAAGCAATTGCATTTAGTGGCGATGGTATACGACGATGTGCCGACACCGCTATGCGGCGACCCGCTACGCATCCACCAAGTATTGAACAACTTAATCAGCAATGCGCTTAAGTTCACCCATCAGGGTGAAGTGATTGTTCGCGTCATGCTGGATAACCATGAAGGGCAGCATGTGGTGCTGAGCATCAGCGTCAGTGACACCGGCATTGGCTTAAGCGACACCCATCAGCAGGCGTTATTTAACGCGTTTACACAAGCAGAGCCCAGCCATTCGCGCCAGTTTGGCGGCACCGGCTTAGGGCTAACCATTTGTCGCCAGTTGATTGAGCGCATGGGTGGCGAGATCAGCGTTGAAAGCGAGCTTGGCACGGGTACTACGTTCTCGTTTACGCTGCCAATGCTAGCGCATAAAGCCATTGAGCGCCCCCCGGAAATCAGCCTAGATAATCCCCATATACGCCTGTATGAAGAGCACCTGCCCACTCGGCATATGCTGGAGCATTTGCTTCAGCGCTGGCAAGCGATACCAATGCCATTAGATGCCTTAGAGCAGGAGCAGCTGCTAATACTGGGGTTAGAGCACAATGATTTTAGCCCCGAACGTCAAACCTATTGGCAAAACGTGATTGACCAAACCCCGTGCCCGGTGTTGGTTTTAGCCAATAGCAATAGCTTTGACCTGCCGCCACTGCGTTTAACCTATGGTGGCGAAACGCTTTATAAGCCCTTTTCACGTGATCAGTTGGCAACTTCGCTGGATCAACTGCTGTTACCTGCGCTTGTTCCCAGTAAGCCTGCCGACCATCCCAACTTGCCACCTACTGGCTCGCCGGTCTTAAAGCTGTTGATTGTGGACGATAATGCGTCGAACCGGGAGCTGCTTAAAAGCATGCTAGAAAGCCCGACAATTCACATCACAGCGGTAGAAAGCGGTCATCACGCGTTAGGGTTCGCACGCAACCATAACGTTGACATGGTGCTAATGGATATTCGCATGCCGGGACTAGACGGCGTTCAAACCACTCACGCGCTGCGCCGTCTGAGCAGCACCTGGGCACGCTGCCCGATTGTGGCCGTTACCGCCCACGTACTCAGCAGTGAGCGCGAAAAGTGGCTAGCGGAAGGTTTAGATGACGTACTCATCAAACCCATCGATGAGACGCAGCTGCACCAGCTACTGAGTAGATTTTTAAGTCATACGTATCGACTGGCCGATTTTACGACACCATCGTTCTCACCGAGGGGAACTAAAATGGCCATTAAACCACGCTATGCCACTACCAAGCCTGCGACCTTACCGGTGGTAGATTTGGAGCTGGGAGCGCACCTAGCGGGCGGCAAAGACTACCTAGCGCGCGAGCAGCTAAAGCGGCTAATTGATGGCCTTGAAGAGAGTGAAAAACAAATGCGCAGCGCCTACTCACAGCAAAACTTGGCGACGCTGCTGGATTGGGTGCACGGTTTGAATGGCGCTAGCCGCTACTGTGGTGCACCTGAATTGGCGTTGCTGGTAGAAACGCTGGAAACCCGACTTCGCACCAGTGGTTTAGACCATGTACATGGGCTCTTAGAAGACCTGTATAGAGCCATGGCAAAGCTGCGAACGTACCGTCCGCTGCTACTTAGGCATTAGTGCAGGCTCTTTTTACAAACGCTATAGGCTAATCACTGGCTTGATGGTTAAGCGATTAGCGCTCCAGCACCACGAAGGCCACAGCATACTCAGCCTCATCGCTTAGCGTGACATGGCTAGCCGTGACGCCCGCCGCTAGAAGGAGTCGTTTGGCTTCACCACTAAGCAAAAAATGCGGCTTACCCAAAGTGTCATTAAGCACCTGAATATCACACCACTGCATGCCTTCTCGCAGGCCCAGTCCGAGCGCTTTCACAAACGCTTCTTTAGCGGCAAACCGTTTGGCCAAGAAGGCGGCAGGCTGTGATTTTTGCAGCCATGCAGCATGCTCATCGGGGCCTAAAATACGCTGAGCAAAGCGCGGACCGTGACGTTTTACAGCCTGTGCAAAGCGCTCGACGCGGGCAATATCAGAGCCAATTCCCACTATCATCGCCAACATAACCTCTAAACAGATGAACCTCTAAACAGATGAACCTCTAAGCAAAGACACCGCTCATTAGTGCCCGCAGCATCCGTTATGGCGATGCTCAATATCGCCTGCATGGCCAGCGCTCGCGCCATGCGAATGATCGTGTTCCAGGTCATGAGCATCTAACGCTGCCATTAAGCCTGCCTCTTGCCCGGCAACGATCAGACGCTTCATCTCCTGCACGGCCTCTTTGAGACCCACGAAAAGCGCGCGCGCAATGATGGAATGACCAATATTGAGCTCATTAATGCCCGGCAATGCGGCAATTGCCTCAACGTTGTGATAGTGCAAACCGTGACCGGCATTGACGATCAAACCCAGTGACATGGCGTGAGTAGCGGCAACGGTTAAACGATGATATTCCGCATTCGCGGCATCGCTGCCAGACCGAGCTTGCGCATAGGCACCGGTGTGCAGTTCGATAGTGGGTGCACCAGCACGTTGGGCTGCGTCAACCTGAGCCTCCTCAGGATCGATAAACAGCGAAACGTCACAGCCTACTGCACGCAGACGCTGGCAAGCGCTCTCAATCGCGTCAAAGCCACCCACGACGTCCAAACCGCCTTCGGTGGTTAACTCTTCACGCTTTTCAGGCACTAAGCAGACATGCGCAGGGCGCACTTCCTCAGCCAGGGCCAGCATCTCTTCGGTAACGGCCATTTCCAAGTTCATGCGCGTATTCAGCATCTCGGCCAAAATACGCACGTCTCGCGGCTGTATATGGCGGCGGTCTTCGCGCAAATGCACCGTAATGCCGTCGGCACCGGCCTCCTCGGCGACTAAAGCCGCCTGCACGGGGTCGGGATAACGCGTGTCTCGGGCTTGGCGAAGTGTCGCAATGTGATCAATATTGACGCCTAACAGTATCCGAGGGGGATGCATAGTGCCTCCAACGCAGCAAGAAGATAAGAGTTAATAAGTTATTAAATACAGCCATCAAGAGCGATGACGACGGCGAGCCAAATCGAGCATCAGCTCTCGTGAGCGCAAAACAGCGGTGCCTAGATGAGGCGCCAGTGCTGCGCGCATAACGGCTTTAAGCGCATTGGCAAGCCCTTCATGCTGCCAATCGCCTTGCTCAATGTAGCGCAGCGTTCGGCCATCTAGCCCACGTTCGTCAGCGGCAAACGCCCTGCTAACGACATCGAAACGATAGCGTAAATGGGGGTCTAAAACGCCACCGTCAAGCGTCGTAAACTGCGGCGTTGCCTCCAGCGTTTCTAGCAGCGCCCATTCATAGCGGCGCAGCGCTAGCGCACGTTCGGCAGGGATCGGCAATGCTTCTAACAGCACCGTATAAAACGCGAACACGTCCGACGCCGACAGTTCTAATGGCATAAGCCGCGTGGCGATTTCATTCGCATAGAGCCCGCACAGCAGCCCTTCACCTGCCAGTAGCGCCGTTTGCCCACGAGACTCCATCAGCGTAAGCCGCTTCAACTCACGCGTACCTTGCCAAGTGACAAATAGCGGTGTGAATGGCTGCAAGCGCTGGCGCGACTTTGAACCAGGTCGCTGACCGCCGTGCGCAACGGCACGCACCCTACCGTGGTTGAGCGTTAGTAGATCTACTAACGCGCTGGTTTCACGGTAGGGCCGCCGGTGCAGCAGAAAAGCCGGCTCCGGCGGCATCGCTAGACTCAATCTAGGTCGTAACCCAGGCTTTTCAACGCGCGTTCATCGTCTGACCAGCCGCGTTTTACTTTAACCCATAGGTTGAGCATTACTTTTGTGCCTAGCGCGCGCTCCATATCCAGACGCGCCTCACGGCCAATGCTCTTGATCCGATCGCCGTTTTCACCAATCAGTATGACTTTCTGACCTTGGCGCTCGACCAGAATCAACGCACTGATATGTGTCACCCGCTCTGTTTCGCGAAACTCTTCAATTTCAACGGTCATCTGATAAGGCAGTTCATCGCCCAGTTGGCGCATGACTTTTTCACGCACCATCTCAGCCGCCATAAAGCGCATGCTTTTGTCGGTAATCTGATCTTCGGGGAAAAAGTGAACGCTTTCAGGAAGGTATTTAGCCACCTCGTCTTCTAGCGTGTCTACCTGGGTGCCGTGCTTGGCGGAAATAGGCACCACCGCGGCGAAATCGCGACGCGCACCGACCTCTGCTAACCACGGCAACAGGTCGCCTTTTTCACTCAGCCGATCAACTTTGTTAACGGCAAGAATCACCGGCGCTTTTACATGTTCCAAGCGCTTAAGAACGGCCTGGTCTTCTTCTGTCCAGCGGGTGCGGTCAATAATGAACACCACGCAATCAACGTCGCGCAATGCCTGAGTCGCCGCTTGGTTCATAAAGCGGTTAATCGCCTTATTACGATCTTTGGACATAATATGCATGCCCGGGGTATCGACATAGACAAACTGCGTCTCTTCAACCGTTTTAATGCCCATCACCTGATGCCGCGTGGTTTGCGGGCGACGTGATGTAATCGACACCTTCTGCCCTAGAATACGGTTCATGAGGGTGGACTTGCCCACGTTGGGTCGACCGACAATGGCAACGAATCCACAGGATTGGCTCATGATTTGTCTCCAGGACTTTTTTCAAGATACGAAAGCGCTTCTTCTGCCGCTTGTTGTTCAGCATGGCGGCGGCTAGGGCCTTTACCGGTGGTATGCTCAGTCAACAGGTCAATGTAGCATTCCACGGTAAAGGTCTGGGCATGCGCCTCACCCTTGACGCAGACAACTTCATAGCGCGGCAATGCTGCTTGGCGCGACTGAAGAAATTCCTGCAACCGGGTCTTTGGATCCTTTTGGGTATCTTGTAGCGAGATATTGCCAAGCCGCTCTGCATACCAATCCAATACGCGATCACGCACAACGTCCATGCCGGCATCCAGATAGATGGCGCCAATGATGGCTTCAACCGCGTCTGCCAAAATTGATTCGCGCCGATGTCCGCCGCTTTTCATTTCGCCAGACCCTAGCCGTAAACATTCGCCAAACTCCATTTCACGCGCAAGCTCGGCCAACGTTTGGCCTTTCACTAATCGCGCGCGCAGGCGTGAAAGCTGGCCTTCACGCGCCTGTGGGAAGAGCTGAAACAGCGCTTCGGCAATCACAAAATTGACAATAGAGTCACCTAGGAACTCCAGGCGCTCATTGTTACGACCACCGAAGCTGCGGTGGGTCAAGGCCAACTCCAATAGCATATCATCGCCAAAGGTATGGCCGATTCGTCGGCAAAAAGCGTTCAAGGAATTACTCACAGCTCTCCTACGTCATTGACGTTAACTAAAGTGGCATAACTGACTAAACTCAACGTAAGCAAAACCTTCATTCAATGCGCCGCACACTGGTAAAACTCGGCAACCCGCCGTCCCAGTGCATCCATACCGCAAAGGCACGACCGACAATATTTTCTTCCGGCACAAAGCCCCAATAGCGGCTGTCGTTGGAATGGTCACGATTGTCACCCATCATGAAATAATGCCCTGCCGGCACTTCCACTTCACGCATTTGCGGGCCAGGGTCGCGCGGGTTGTTATAAACAAAGTGGTCAGCGCCGCCTAGTGTTTCTGCTAACAGTAGCTGTTCAGGAGAGGCCTCAGGCCCCTCTTCAGCCAGCTCTTTAGCAATCGGCTCATCGTTGATGTAAAGCTGCTTGCCCTCATAACGAATGCGATCTCCCGGCAACCCCACCACGCGCTTGATGAAATTCACCGAGGGCTCGTCAGGGAAGCGAAATACCATCACATCGCCACGCTCAGGGTCATCAACATCGATAAAACGGGTATTCACCACCGGCAACCGCAGGCCGTAGGCAAACTTATTGACCAGGATAAAGTCGCCCACTTCGAGCGTAGGCCGCATTGAACCCGAGGGGATCTGGAACGGCTCAACAATAAAGCTGCGCACTACGAGCACGATCAACAGCACCGGAAAAAACGAACGGGCGTAATCGACCGGCCACGGTTCTTTCAGCAGCTTTTCACGGGTGGGCTCGTCTAACCCTTCCTGGGTATTGGCATCAGCTGTCGCAACACGCTGGCGACGTTTAGGCCTTAACAGCACCACGTCGAGCAGGTAAATAACGCCCGAAAGCGCAACGGCGAGTACCAGAAGTAATGAAAAATCCATAAGTGGTATTCTTTCCTAGTCGTTAACCTTGAGCACAGCAAGGAAGGCATCCTGAGGGATTTCCACACGCCCTACTTGTTTCATGCGTTTCTTACCCGCTTTCTGTTTCTCGAGCAGCTTCTTCTTACGGCTAACATCGCCGCCATAACATTTAGCCGTTACGTTTTTTCGCAGCGCTTTTACCGTTGAACGTGCCACGACCTGGCCACCGATAGCGGCCTGAATAGCTACGTCAAACATCTGCCGTGGGATCAGTTCTTTCATCTTCTCCACCAGCAAACGACCGCGATGATGGGCGTGATCGCGGTGGATAATGACCGCTAGCGCGTCTACTTTATCGCCATTAATAAGCACATCAAGGCGCACCAGCTTAGCCATCTCAAAGCGCTCGAAGTTATATTCAAGCGATGCATAGCCTTTGGAGATCGATTTCAGACGGTCAAAGAAGTCCATGACCACTTCCGACATGGGCAATTCGTAGGCCAGCTGAATCTGATTACCCAGAAACTGCATGTCTAGCTGAGTACCACGGCGCTGTTCGCATTCCGTAATGACGTTGCCAACATACTCCTGAGGAACCAAAATATTAGCGCGCACTACCGGTTCGCGCATTTCATCAACATCGGCCATGTCTGGCAATTTAGAGGGGTTGGAGACGTAATTAAGGTCGCCATTTTTCATCGCCAGTTCATAGACAACGGTCGGCGCGGTAGTGAGCAGATCAATATCATACTCACGCTCAAGGCGCTCCTGAACGATTTCCATGTGCAGCGTGCCAAGAAATCCCACCCGGAAACCAAAACCCAATGCATCGGAGTTTTCAGGCACATAGGCAAGCGAGGCATCGTTAAGTGCCAGCTTCTCAAGGGCGTCACGAAAATCTTCGTAATCATCCGCACTCACCGGGAACATGCCGGCGTAAACCTGCGGCTTAACTTTCTGAAAACCGGGCAACCGTTCTACATCGGGTGTTTTAGTGTGGGTAATGGTATCGCCCACAGGCGCGCCGTGAATCTCTTTGATACCGGCCACAACAAAGCCGACTTCACCGGCACGCAGAATATCGGTCTGCTTACGCAGGGGCGTAAAAACACCCACTTCCGTGGCATTCCAGTCGCGGCCTGTCGATTTGATGCGAAGCTTATCGCCTTTGCGCAGCGTGCCATCAAATAGCCGCACCAGCGATACAACACCTAGATAGTTATCAAACCAGGAGTCGATAATCAGCGCTTGCAGAGGCGCATCCGGATCGCCTTTGGGGGGCGGAACATCACGTACCAGACGCTCTAAAAGTGCATCAATACCAATACCGCTTTTGGCAGATACCTGGCAAGCATCGGTCGCGTCCAGACCGATAATTTCTTCAATCTCTTGCGCTACTCGATCCGGATCAGCCTGAGGCAGATCGATCTTATTCAGCACCGGCAGTACTTCTAGTCCTTGTTCAATGGCGGTATAGCAGTTAGCCACCGACTGAGCCTCCACGCCCTGTGCGGCATCAACAACTAATAGCGCGCCTTCGCAGGCATAAAGCGAACGGGATACTTCGTAGGAGAAATCGACGTGGCCCGGCGTATCGATAAAGTTCAGCTGGTAAACTTGCCCATCGCTCGCGGTGTAATCCAGCGTGACCGACTGCGCTTTGATAGTAATACCGCGCTCGCGCTCGATGTCCATGGAGTCAAGCACTTGCTCTTTAAGCTCTCGTGCGGTTAAGCCGTCGCAGGTCTGAATAAGACGGTCAGAGAGCGTCGATTTACCATGATCAATGTGTGCGATAATGGAGAAATTACGTATGTGCTTAAGTTTTCCGTTGGGAACGTCTTGGGACATCGATTCTGTTCTGCCTTAGTGGTACGCAAGCGGCCTAGATTACAGCCCGCTTCGAGAATTCAAAGCTCGAAAACAGCTGCCATTTTTTTCATAAAGGCTATTTTCGACAAAAAGATAATCGCTATTGTAGCGATATGCGCAGGATAGGAACAGCAGTCCGGCGAGAACCGCCGGACTAGGTGTGCAAAAAAGGTGTTTATTCCAGACGTAACGCGACGAACAACGAGCGGCCTTCGCGGAATAGACGTATTGGAATGGCGCGATCAGAGGGCAATCCTTCGACAATCTTCATCAGCTCGTCCGACGAGGATACGCTGCGATGATCAACACTCACCAGCACATCGCCGGGGCGAATGCCGGCATCAGCAGCGACGCTGTCAAGCTCAACCTGGCGAACCTCTACACCGCCTGGAATACTTAGCTGCTCGCGTGTCTCTTCATCAACCTCTGCCACCGTTACCCCAAGACGTACCTGATTATTACTACCGGCCTGGCTCGCCTGCCCTTCAGCATCTGGCCAGTTACCCAGCTCGACGGACTGAGAAATTTCTTCACCGTCGCGAATCAAGGTTAACGCCACCTCTGAACCAGGCTCTCCACGGCCAATCAGGCGCGGCAATGAGCTGGAGCGTTCGACCTCTTCGCCATTGACCTCAATAATCACATCGCCCGCTTGTAAACCACCCTGCGCAGCAGGACCTTCAGGATCGAGATCGGCAATCAAGGCGCCAATAGCGTTTTCCATGCCGAAAGATTCTGCTAAATCGCGGGAGACAGGCTGAATCATTACACCCAGCCAGCCCCGATCTACCCGGCCACTTTCACGCAGTTGATCGACCACATCCATCGCCACGTTGATGGGAATCGCAAACGAGACACCCATAAAGCCACCGCTGCGGGTAAAAATTTGCGAGTTAATACCAACCACTTCACCGCTTAAGTTAAACAGTGGCCCGCCCGAATTGCCGGGATTGATAGCGACATCCGTCTGAATAAAGGGCACATATGCATCGCGTGGCAAGGTGCGATTAATCGCACTCACGATACCTGCCGTCACTGAGTGATCAAAGCCAAAAGGCGAGCCGATGGCGGCAACCCACTCGCCCACCTTCAGTTCGTCGGAGTTACCTAGGGTCAGTGTCGGTAGATCAGCTGCATCAATCTTCAATAACGCCACGTCAGTTTGTGGGTCAGAGCCAATCAGCTCGGCACTCAACTCACGGCGGTCGTTCAGGCGCACCAAGATTTCATCAGCATCCTGAACCACATGAGCATTTGTCATGACATAGCCGTCATCACTAATGACAAACCCCGAGCCTAACGACTGGCGCTCTTCGCTATGCCCCTGCCCCTGCCCCTGCCCGCCATCTGGGGGCGATGGCCGGTTACCACCAAAGCTCTCTCCAAAAAAATGTCGGAAAATTTCCGGAATTTCCTGGCCACCAAACCCTTCATATCCAGGCGAACTGCTTCGCTGGATCGTTCGGCTTGTCGAGATATTCACCACACCTGGCGCGGCGGCTTCAACGAGTTCGGTGAAATCCGGCAGGCTTTGGGCATTAGCAGCCTGCCCAGCCGTTAGCAATGCCACCATGCATACCCAGAGCGTGGAAGGGAGAATCAAGCGCTTCATGCAAGAGCTCCTACTGAACGTAATAATCATCAAAGGCCGTGCAACTCGTAGCGAGGTGCGGGAGAACTAACAGACCAAGCGAGGGCGAAAGCGTTCACTTCGCTCACGCAATAATACTTTCATACTAATAGCACCCACGATTAGGCCCGCAAAAAACACCAGTGGCGCAAGCCACTGAGCAGTGCTGATTAGCGGGACTAAGCCAGCCAACAAGAGTGCCGCCATTAAGGGGAGTGCATATACAAAAAAAGCCAGCAGCGTAACAGAGGTTCGCGGCAGGCTTATGGTGACCTGTTGGCCTAATGGGTAGCACTGTTCAACTGACTGGTCGGTATCGATTGAAGCTGCACACGGAAGCGCAACGACTAATTGCCGGCTACGCTGACGGGCCAGCAGCCCTACCCCACAGCCTCGGCCCTTAGCGCACTGCTCGCAGCCTTCCTGAGCGACCACCTCAACAACAAGTCCGTCATTAGCATGGGCAACTATCTTGGCCACACGCAGCAAAGAGGCGCAGGTAGTTTCCGTCACCACGCGGCCCCTATTGAATCGCTAAGGATCTGCACGACCGCTCTCTTCTTCAGCATCTTGATCAAAAGTAATTGAGCGAGCAATTCGCTGGAGGGTAGTGACCGGCATTTCACCAATGGCAATCAACTGCCAGCGCCCCTCGTCGGTGGTGTAATGCTCAATAGCCACGGCAGATACGCCCACCTGTTGCACACCTTCGCGCAAGCCGTCAGCTTCATCTTCCTCAAGAGGTTCGACAAAAATACTCACGGTGGCTAAACCGTCGCTATAAACACGCTGCTGAACGTCGTTGCCAGAGAATGCAACCGGCTGGCCCACAAAACCTTCGGGCAACCAAGTCGTACGCCATGATGTACTGAGCGCAACCTTCGGAGAGTCTATGCGGATATTTCCGGTGTACTGCTCAGGCGATTGAAGCTGAGTAATTTGGAAGGTCTCAATAATGCGACCCTGCTGATCAATAAGCACGTGCTTGAGCAGCAGCCCTGTCTCACGATCTAACCACCACTCGTGAGCAAAACGCCATTGATCAAGAGGCTCAAAAATTAGTTTTACGGCGTCTCGACCAGCGACACGCGCATCTTCCTCAAGATCAATCTGATAATATTCTTCAAGATGGGCTGCCCACCTAGCTGGGGAAGGAAACCCACCACTGCCACTGTCTTCGGTCCACGCTAGCCTACCTACCGGCGAACGCCGCTCAATGCTGACTGAGGGGCCATCCAAATACTGCACCACCTGCTGACGTATGCCGTCTTGAATGCGGTGCGAAAGTGCCAGTGTACGCACATTGATAGCATCTATAGCCACGGCTCTTGCCTGAAAAGCATAGCAGTGGCTAGCCCATAAGCCGCGTTCTAGCCACTCGGTGCCGGTACTGGGTGTCGAAATCAAGGTATCCGCACACTCATACCCAGAATTAGCCTGAGTATCGCTTTGCGCTTGTACCTGAAGCGAAAACATACCGACCGACAGTGCCAGTACCCATGCATGCCTCACTCGCAAAGGCATTAACACCTTGAACGCTCTATTTCCCAGCACGCTCTACTCACCTAGCAGTACTCCACCGAATGATGGCAGATAATTAGCGCTGGCCCAGCGGCTCAGTTACCGCTGAAGAACGCATGAGCGGCATCCAGCTGTCGCCACTTCCGTAAGCAGCACTTTGAGTATGTTGCTCTAGGTAGGATTGCAACATGCCAATTTGATCAATATTAATGTTAGTCCCTTGCGAGGCACTAACACCCTGAGATGCCTGAGTAGAGAAGCCTGCTTCACTAATATTCATCAAGCCGCTCGGAGCTGACTGACCGCTAATGCGAAAAGGCGTTGGCTCAAACATAGGCATATCGGCATTTGATGCTATAGCAGGCTGTCTGGCTAAATTGACCGGCTGTACCTGGCTAGTCACATTAGGTGATGATGCGGCAATACCGCCACTACCCTGGCCCTCAGACAGACCGTTGCCAAAGAACTGTACGCCTGTGATCACCATTAGCGATACGGCGGCCGCAACACCCGCGCCGCGAGCGAAGGAAATTCCACCGGCACGCGTGGCAACACGCTCTTCAATATCCATGGAAGGAGCGGACTCGTCGCGCAATCGGGCCATGATGCCAGCAGAAAGATCAATACTTACATCAACCCCTCTTTCACGCTGCATCATGCTGCGTGCTAAATGGTAACGCCTCCATGTCTCTGCGGCACCGTCATCATTTGGCAGTGCTTTCAACACTCGGCGTAGCTCAAGCTCATCACTCTCGCCATCCATTAACACCGAAAGTGATTCCCGTGTGTTTTGACTCATACTTCACACCCTCACACTGTTTAAAAGAAGTACTGAGGCAACACTTGCGAGTTAAACGCACTATCACCCCGACGACTTCACTGGCCAAAACAAGTATTAACAACTGCTGCTTAAGGCCCATCTTTTCAATCTTTTGCCAATTAGCATTTTTGTCAATTAAGACAATGCCTACTAATCAAGGCAGTCAGCTCTATGACGCGTCATTTCCCAGACAGTTCACAAAAAAATAAAAGCTAATTCTTGTGAAGGCATTCCTAGCCAGCCATATTGCTTGCTACTTATGACCATCATTCATCGCGACTGTTCCGTGCCGTGGAAACAAGCGGGCGAATATGTTCGTCGACCGCTTCGCGAGCGCGAAAAATACGCGAACGCACGGTGCCTACCGGACATTGCATCACCTGCGCTATATCTTCATAGGCAAGACCATCTAACTCGCGCAAGGTAATAGCCGTACGCAGATCGTCGGGCAGGTTATCAATTGCCTGATAGACCGCTGCCTCTAACTGGTCTCTGGCAATGGCAGCTTCTGGCGATTCAGAATCTGCCAACCGACCGCTTTGATCGATAATCTCAGCATCAACAATATCTAAGTCGCTACCGGGTGGCCGACGCCCCCGCGAAACCAAATAGTTTTTCGCCGTATTGATCGCAATCCGATACATCCACGTATAAAAAGCACTTTCCGCACGAAATTTACCTAAGGCGCGGTACGCCTTAATAAATGCCTCCTGCGCCACATCCTGAACTTCAGAGTGATCGTGTACGTAGCGGCTAATGAGACCAATAATTTTATGCTGGTATTTTTTTACCAGCAGATCGAAAGCACGCGTATCTCCTTTTTGAGCACGTTCAACAAGCTGTTGGTCTGTTTCCCGAGTGCCCATTCACACGCTCCTCAAGCTCGTACGGCATGCGCCGAGCCCCATTCCTATTAGCCCTAACCTGTGGGCGTTCACAGCAAGCAGCATAGCGTCCCTTGGGCATTGATTAATAATAAGTGAAAGCAAATGGCGAACGTAGCGTTGGTACTTGTTGCCACACTCTATGATAAAGCTATATTTTTTTAACTAGCTAAGCGCGTTGACCCGCTACATTTTATAACAATATGGCGACAGTGTTACGCGTTCTGTGCGGCGCATCAAGCGCTTAATCTGAATACACAAAAACCTTGTGGCTGACACTTTTCGACTACCGATAGTTCCACAGCAATTGATTTTTACCTGCTCAGCAAGCGATAGTAGGCGCCACTTTTATCGCTCCCTCACTTTTTTCAGCCATTACGCAAGCATAGGTAGCAAGATGTCAGAACAACAGGTTAATAACCTTAACGTCCTCGCTCAAGACGTACTCACCACACCAGAAGCCCTCAAGAATGCCGTACCGCTCACTGATGCGGCAGAACGCACCGTCATTGAGGGCCGCCAAACCATCCAGAATATCCTAGATGGCAACGACCCGCGACTGCTGGTCGTTGTCGGCCCATGCTCAATTCACGATGTCGATGCTGCGCTGGATTACGCTCGTCGCCTACGCACATTAGCCGATCAAGTCAGCGACAGCCTGTATATAGTCATGCGCGTATACTTCGAGAAGCCGCGCACAACGGTGGGCTGGAAAGGCCTTATCAATGACCCGCATCTCAACGATTCCTTTGAGATCGATGAGGGCCTGCACATCGCACGCAAACTGCTGGTCGATCTTGCCGAAATGGGCCTACCTTTGGCCACCGAAGCGCTAGACCCAATTTCGCCACAGTACATGCAAGACTGTATCAGCTGGTCAGCCATTGGCGCACGTACCACCGAGTCTCAGACTCACCGCGAAATGGCGTCTGGCCTCTCCTGCCCCGTCGGCTTCAAAAACGGTACAGATGGCAGTCTCGATGTCGCTATTAACGCGCTTGAGTCTGTTGCCAGCCCGCACAATTTCTTGGGCATTAACCAGGCCGGCCAAGTGGCCATCATTCGTACGCGCGGCAATGCCTACGGCCATGTAGTACTGCGTGGCGGTAACGGCAAGCCCAACTACGACAGCGTAAGCGTGGCACTCGCAGAGAAAGAGCTGAAAAAAGCCAAGCTCTCACCCAACATCATGATTGACTGCTCTCACGCCAACTCCAATAAAGATGCGGCGCTACAGCCACTAGTACTAGAAAACGTCACTAACCAAATTTTAGAAGGTAACACTTCCATTATTGGGTTAATGATTGAATCTAATATTGGCTGGGGCAATCAGAAACTAACTGAAGACCTCAGCCAGCTTCAGTATGGCGTATCCATTACCGATGCATGCATCGACTGGGACACCACGGTAGAGGCGTTCAATCGCATGAACGACAAACTCACCGTTCCACTGGCTAAGCGTATTGCCAAGTAACACTGCGGTTTGTCACATCCAAAACTCCGCCACGGCGGGGTTTTTCATTACCGGCTGATTTCACGCCGAAATGGCGGCAGCGCATCCATCAAGGCCTGCCCATAGCGGCGGGTAATCACACGTTTATCTAGCAAGGTAATCGTGCCGCGATCGCTTTCTTTACGAATCAGTCGCCCACAGGCCTGAACCAGTTTTATAGACGCATCGGGCACGCTAATGCGCATGAAGGCATTGCCGCCCTGGCTTTCTATCCACTCTGCCAAGGTGGCGCCCACCGGGTCATCGGGTACCGCAAACGGCAAGCGCGTAATGACCACATGAGTTAGGTAGTCACCTGGCAGATCGATACCTTCAGCAAAACTAGCCAAGCCAAAAATAATGCTCCCATCGCCTTTATCAACCGCTGCACGATGCCTTTCGATCAGCTCACGCTTGGGCAATGCATCCTGCGCCAATACGCGAGCTTTAACGCCAGCAGGCAATGCCTTATCGACGGCTCGCAGCTGCGCACGGGAAGAAAACAGCACCAGCGCCGCCTCTTTGTCGGCCAACTGAGAGACAAAGCTGACGATGGCTCGCTCGTGGGCTTCTCTATCGCTAGGGTCAGTCGCCTCTTTAGGCACTCGCAACACGGCGTTGGCGTAGTCAAACGGGCTGGGTAATGCCTGATAACGATAGCGATTAGCCAGGCCCGCGCGCTCTTGTAAGCGCTCAAAGCGACCTAGCGCCGTCAACGTTGCCGAGGTTACGACCGCGCCGTGACAGCGGCCCCACAAATGCTTAGCCAGGGTGTGGGCAGCCGAAACGGGACTGGCCGAAAACTCAATTTCCGGCTCTCCAGCCACACGGCTCAGAGTGATCCAGCGGGCACTGGGCGCTTCATTAGCAACATCCTGCTCGCTGAACGCCTGCCACAAGGCATGCGCCTCTAACGCCCGCCCGTGAAGCAACGCCACGAGCGGCAACCAGGCTTCTGCCTGCTCGCGATCAAGGCCGGTCTGCTTATCAGGATCAAGGCTTTCGCGCAGAATATCGCTGATGCTTTCCAAGCAGCGCGACAACGAGGCAAACATCACCAGCAACTGCTGCGCCTGCTCCAGAAGGGCATCGGGCACCTGGCCCTTTTCGAACCGCGACTGATGGGCGGCCTCTTCGTCAGCCAGGCCGTTAGGCCGCTCCGCCAGTTGGTGCCCCATGCTAAACACGTCTCCCAGCGCGGGCTCCAGATTATGAATCAGCTCTGGCAAGCTGACTAAAAGTCGCGACACCGTTGGCTGAATAGCCAACGCCTGGTGGAGGTCGGTCAAACTGCTTCTCAGCGTTTTCAGCCAACGCAAACAGCCGTGCACCGCAAAGCGGTGGGCAAAGTGAGAAAGCGCCTTCTCAGGCAGGTGATGGCCTTCATCAAACACGAAAATACAGTCTGCCGGGTCGGGCAAAATAGCACCGCCGCCCAGCGCTAAATCAGCTAGCACAAGGTCGTGATTGGCGACGATGACGTCGGCATTTTCAAGCTCGCGCCGAGAACGAAAAAAAGCGCAAGCAGCAAAATGCCCGCAGCGCCTGCCCGTGCACTGGCGATGGTCGACCGTTAAGCGTCGCCAATGCGCATCGTCAATGGCCGCCGGCCAATTATCACGATCGCCTTCCCACTCCCCCTGGCCGTATGCCTGCGCCATATCGCTAGCGAGTACGCTAAAATCGCTACTTTGTGTTTGCAACGACTGCTCAAAAAGCGAAAGCGTTGGATTGGGGTCAGTACCTTCCAGCTCTTGATCCAAACGTGCCACGCAAACATAGCGACCTCGCCCTTTCGCTAATGCGTAGCGAAAGGCAATGCCACTATGGCTAGCCAACGAAGGTAAGTCCTGGTTGAGCACCTGCTCCTGGAGAGCGACCGTTGCGGTCGATACAATTAGCCGCTTGCTTCGCGCCTTAGCAATCGGTAGCGCGGCAATCAAATAGGCCAGCGTCTTCCCCGTACCGGTACCCGCTTCCAGCACGCAGACATGGGTATCGTTAGTCCGCTTACCCTCGCTATCACTTTCGATATTACCGAGGGTGCGGGCAATTTCGGCGATCATCATACGCTGCCCGTAGCGTGGGGTTAGCCCAAGGCTTTCCACCACGCGACGATAAGCGTCTTGAATCTCGCCTTTTAGGGCTGTATCAAGCATGCGGTCTAGAGCATACCTTCCGGCGGATGTACGCAGGGCAGCTTGTCGTTGATGTACTGCTCGATTTCCGGCAGTGAAAACGCATCTTCTTCACCGACAAAGCTAATCGAGACGCCCTTCGCACCTGCACGCCCGGTGCGTCCAATGCGATGCACGTAGTCTTCAGGGTCTTCAGGCAGGGTGTAGTTGATAACGTGGCTTACGTCTTCAATATGAATCCCACGGCCGGCCACATCGGTTGCGACCAATACCTGAATTTCGCCTTCACGAAAGCTTTCCAGAGTTTTGATACGCTGATTCTGCGGCACATCGCCCGACAGCATCGCCACGCTCACGCCGGCTTTGCTGAGCAGATCATTCAGCTTACGTACCAAATCACGACGGTTACCGAAGACCATGACGCGCTCAAAGCTTTCCTGCTGTAGCAAATTGACCAGCAAGCGTTGCTTATCGTCATCTGATACTAGGTAAACGCGCTGATCTATATCTGCCTGGCTTTCAACCGTCACTGCTATTTCAACGTGGGCAGGATCAAGCGTCCACTGGCTGGCGAGATTGAGAATGTCGTCGGTAAAGGTAGCCGAGAACAGAAATGTTTGACGCTCTTCTGTTTTCGGCGTGTAGCGAATAATCCGCTTCACGTCAGGGATAAAGCCCATCGATAGCATACGGTCGGCTTCATCCAGCACCAGTACTTCGACTTCACTGAGATCGATATCGCGCTTTTGATGAAAGTCCAGCAAGCGCCCTGGCGTTGCCACCAGAATATCGATTTTGCTACCCAGGCTCTCACGCTGCTTCTGATAGTCCATACCGCCGACGACGCTGGCCACGTTGAGCTGCGTAAAGCGTGCTAAGGCTTTGGCATCTTTTTCAATCTGCAGCGCCAGCTCGCGGGTAGGCGCAATGATCAGCGCGCGTGGTGCACCCGGCTTTTGACCATCGGGCGTGGGCTCTTCCAGGAAGTAGCTCATGACTGAGATCAAAAAGGCGGCTGTTTTACCGGTTCCCGTTTGCGCTTTGCCGACAATGTCACCACCTAAAAGCGTCTGGCGCAGAGCCTCAGCTTGAATAGGTGTGCAGTATTCAAACCCTTGGGCATGAATAGCACGCATCAGTGGCAGCGGCAAATCAAAGTCATGAAAGCGCCACTTGCCGGCCACGGCGGGCACCTGAAACTGACGAAGATCCCAGCTCGACTGGCGACGACGCGGCTTCCGACGGCGGCGTTTTGGCTTGCGGTTCTGGGCCGGTGCTGTGGTCTGTTCCGACTCGCTCATAGGCTGTCTATCTGTCCATTGCTGTGGAGGTTAGGCATCAAGAAGTGCGTATTGTACCAGGGCTTGGCGATAAGAGCGCGTCCTGCTGTCGAAGGAGGCCCAAGGCCTGTTAGAATAGCCCTCAAATCGACGTAAGGAGCGCGACATGACGCGTAAGAAAAAAACTCGCTCACTGGCCGACAAGGTCACTATACGTACCGGGCGGCGCAAAGATTACAAAAAATGGCGCCACGACAACCCTGATCAAGTGGTTTCCTCGGTGCGTTTTGTAGCCAAAAAGCAGCAGCAGCGCAAGCTTCAAGCGGTGAAAAAGCTCGCCCGCCAACAGAGCGGCCAAACCATTGCTATTCATCCTGACAAGCCTGACAGCCCTAAAGGAAGCGACTCGTAATGCGCTTGGTTTCGTTCAACATCAACGGTATTCGTGCACGTCTTCACCAGCTACAGGCACTGATCGATACCCAGCAGCCTGATGTGATTGGCCTGCAGGAAACCAAAGTACAAGACAGCGAATTCCCGCTCGCAGACGTAGAAGCGATGGGCTACCACGTTTTTTATCACGGCCAAAAGGGACATTATGGCGTTGCCCTAATGTGCCGCCAAGCGCCGCAAGACGTGTTGTACGGCTTTCCGGATGATGAAGAAGACGCACAGCGCCGCATGATTGGCGTACGCCTGCTAGCTGACGATGGTGAACCCGTAACGATCTGGAATGGCTACTTCCCTCAGGGTGAAAACGTTACGCACCCCACCAAGTTTCCGCACAAAGAACGCTTTTATGGCCAGCTCGCCAGATTGCTAAATGAACAGCATCGACCTGACGAGCGGCTAGCGGTGATGGGCGACTTCAACATTTCGCCCGAAGACCAGGATATCGGCATTGGTGAAGCTAATCGCAAGCGCTGGCTACGCGAAGGCAAAGCCAGCTTCCAACCGATTGAGCGTGAGTGGCTCGCTGGCATTAAAGCCTGGGGATTAATCGATAGCTATCGTCTTTGCTACCCCCATATCGACAATCGCTTTAGCTGGTTTGACTACCGCTCCAAAGCGTTTGACCAAGACCCCAAGCGCGGCCTGCGCATTGATTACATCCTGGTCACCAAGCCGCTGGCCGAATGCACCACTGAGTCAGGCATTGACTATGACCTGCGAGGCATTGAGCGCCCTTCTGATCATGCGCCGATTTGGAGCGATTTTAACCTAACGCTCAAAGCTTAGCTAAAACTGGCTAGCCACTGCTCTGCTTCATCGTCGCCCAACGCTGACGCTCGAGTGAACGCCTGCTTGGCCTGCTGATCGTCACCCCAGGCGTAAGCTAACTGGCCATAGGCACGCCAATCAGCGGCGGACTCGGTATGTAGCGCTAAGGCCTGCCAGGCATTCAGCGCATTTTCAACATGCTTTGCCTGCTGCCAAGCACTGGCCAGCAGGCGCAACGTCGATTCCTCACGGACAATAGCGCCTTCACTCAGCGCTTGCTCAAGATACTCTGCCGCCCGGGCAGGCGTTCCTCCCGCAAGATGCAGCTGAATTAACAACCAGCGATCCTCAGGCTGCGTTAGCTTGCCCAGCTGCCATGCCATGTCCCATAGGCCAGCGGCAACGTTTGCCTGCCCCGCCTGCTGAGCCAGCCCAGCCGCCTCTCGCCATTGAGCGGCTTCGCTTTGAGCATCCAAACCATCCAGCAAACGGCTCAGCGCCTGCTCACTCTGCCCTGCGTTTCGATAAACGGCCAGCATCAAGGTATGCTGAGCGTCACTCGGCTGTGATGTTTGTTCCAGCGCCGTCTCAAGCCAGCCAGCGGCTTCATCCCAGCGCTCTTGCTGGGCAAGCAATCGGGTTAACTGCCAGCTAACATCAGCATCTTGATGATTAGCCAACCACTCACTAAGCAGTTCAATTGCCTGGTCACGCTGACCGGCAGCGCGACGCAATGACGCTTCTTCTCGTAGCCACTGTGCCGCCTGCTCGCTATCAACGCCATTTAGTCCGCGGGCAATGGCCAGCCTATCGGCCGCCTCACCTGGCTGGTCCTGGCGCATCAATGCACCGGCTGCAAGCTGCTGATAGAGCGCGCCAGCCCAGCGGTCTGACTGATTACCGCTGGCTAATCGCTCCGCCTGCGACGTCGCCCGCTCTACAACATCACTTAATAGACCTTGCTGCAACTGACGCTGCAATCCAGTGAGATCAGCAATAACATCGCCCGGCAGCGCTGGGCTTGCAAGCGCTCCGGCAGACCAGACGCTGAGCAATACAATTGACATCAGACGTTTCATAGCGCTACCTCAACTCAAACTCGATCCGCTGGGTGGCATTGCGCAACTGATCGCTGGGTTCAAATTGCCACTGGGCAATGGCTTGCTGCGCAGCCTCTTCAAATACCCGGCGCGGCTGCGCGTTAGTGACGCGTATCGAAGAAGCATCAACGCTGCCATCACGACGAATCATAAAGGCCACTTCTACAAACCCCTCCATGCCCCGGCGCTGCGCACGCGATGGATAGCTGGGGTTAACTCGGCTAGTCGGCGTGGCCTGGCCAACGCTCACGGGCTCATTAGAGGGCGCAGGCTCAGCCTGTGGCGCGGCTTCACGTTCGGCGGGCGCTGCTTCCGAGGCACTAGATGCAGCCTCACGCTGAGTAGGCGCGGGCTCCGCGGGTGTCGGCTGAGGCCGTGGCGTTGGCGCTGGCGCTGGCGTCGGCTCCGGGGTTACTTCGGTCAATTCAGGTAGTTCACTGTCCATCTCAACCGGCTCGACAGGCTCATCCGGCAGTTCAATTTCAGGCATGCTAATCGCGCTTTCTGATACCGGCGGTGGCTCCGGTGTCGGCATAGGAGGCGGCGCCTGCTGCGGAGCAGCCTCGGCGGGTTGCGGTGCTGGGGTTTCTTGCTCAGGCGCGACGTCTGGCATTTCCACCATATTCATGGCCATGCTCATAGTTATTTTTTCTGGCGTGGGCTCCGGCGGCGTCACCAATTGCGCCAGCAGCCAAAACAAGCCTACCGCCAATACCGCGCCGCCTAATAACGACAGCCCATGTCGCATCATGGCCCGCTCCGACTCGCTGCCACCGCTACCTGGTCGACCCCCGCCTCACGTAAACGGTCCATGACTTCAATCAATAGTCCGGTGGTAGACGCGCGGTCTGCCTGGATAACGACAGAGCCATCTTTACTCAACATACCGGCCACCTGCTGACCAATCCGGTGCACGTCGACAGGACTACCGTCGACCCAGACTGCACCCTCAGGCGAAATAGCCACCAACACCTGAGCATCCGGGCGTGGGCTGGCAGCACTGGACTCAGGCCGCTCAATCTCGACACCGCTCTCTTTGACAAAGCTCGTGGTGACGATAAAGAAAATCAACATAATAAACACGACATCAAGCATCGGAGTGAGGTTAACCTCATTGCTCTCCGCATTGTTATCTATAGAACGGCGTCTACGCATCACTTTCCTCCAACGCCCGAGCCAAGCGATCATGCAGCCGCTGGTCTTCCCGACGAATAACGTGTTCTAAGCGGCTAATAAACAATAGACCCACCACCGCAATGGCCATACCGGTCAGCGTAGGCAACGTGGCTCGCGCCACGCCATCCGCCATAGCGCGAGCCTGATGGGTTTCACTTAGCGACAGGCTATCAAACACACTGATCATGCCTGTCACCGTACCCAGCAGACCTAACAAGGGGCATAGTGCCACCAGCAGCTTCAGCCATGGCAGCGGTTTGCGCAGTTTGGCCACCAATGCTTCGGCCCATACTTGGCGTAATGTTCGCGCGCTCCAACTGGTGTGATCACTGCGAGCAGCCCAGCGGTGCAGTAGCTCGCGCCTTGCCACGCGCCAAGTGATGCGGTAGTACCACCAGCGCTCCATGGCCATGGCGAAAACCAGTACGGCCACCACCGCCAGCACCACTAATACAACACCGCCAGCTTCCACCAAGCGCTCAACGGGTTCGAGCCATAGAGGAAGAGAGGACATGTTAAGTCACCGTATGAGCAGGCGCGTGAGTCTCAAGGTGGTCGGCCAATGTCGCACTCGCCTGCCCTTCGATCACATGCGTTAAATAGCGGCTACGACCAGCAAGCGCGGTCTGCACAAAGAGCAGTGGCACCGCTGTAATGAGGCCAAGCACGGTGGTAACTAGTGCTTGGCTAATCCCACCTGCCATTAGCTGGGGGTCACCGGTACCAAAGACGGTAATCGCCTGGAAGGTCACAATCATACCGGTCACGGTGCCCAGCAAACCGAGTAACGGCGCAATAGCCGCCAGCAGCTTAACCATGGGCTGGCTTCGCTCGAGCCTCGGCAGTTCAGCCAACACCGCTTCGTCTAAGCGCGCCTCCAATGCCTCGGAGGTTTGATGTTTATCCATACCCTCAAAGCGCAACAGTACACGCCCTAGCGGATTATTGGTTTGCAGCTGGCTTAGCGATTGGCGCTGACGCTGCACGCGCATGCTCACCAGCACCAGATACGCGTACTGCCCTAGGCCAACCACGAGGCCAATAATACCGAGCACCACAACGACATATCCCACATAGCCGCCCTGCTGAAAACGCTCCCATAAGCTGGGCTGCTGAGCGAGTGCTTGCAGCACGCTGCCCTGGGTTGGGTCAACGGCGAACACACGACTCTCGTCCTGAAAATAAGCAGGCAATAGCGCACCAATTTGCCGTGGAGTACGAGGCAACACCGCCAAACCGCCGTCTCCCTCGCTGCGCTGGAGCAATTCAGACGCGCTAAAAATAGCAAAATCGCCAAGCCGCACAACGGCTTGAGGCGCTATGTCGCCATTCGCGTCCGCCACCGCTAGCTCAAGGCGCTCCGCGCGCCCTGTGCTGGCGGTCAATGCGGCTAGCCGATCCACCACGTTTTCTAACTGGTGGCGCTCCAACACTTCCACATTATCCAAGCGCGGCGGCAGTGCGTCTTCACTTATTGCCAGAAGGCTGTCACCGCCTAGCTCATTGCGAATATCCGCACTGTGCTGAGCAAGACTCGCCAGCAAGCCGGACATTGCCTCACCCTGTTCAGACTGACGCTCAGTTAACTCACTGGCCTGCTGCGCCTGTTCTGCCTGCTGCGCCTGTAGCGTTTCATACTGCTGCTGAGCCTCTTCATTTTCGGTCCGCGCTTGCTCCAGCGCAGACTCCAATGCCTCCTGATCGTCTATAAAGCCCATTAGCCGCTGTTGATCACGCGTTTCGGCGGCCTCGCGGGCCTCGCGCAGCGAGGTAGTGCTATCAGTCTGCGCTATTGAAACGCCGCTGACCGCTACCAACCCCACTAGGGCACAAGCACAGCCAACTCGGCGAAGTGATAGTCGGCGAAGGGATAACCGATGCGTCGATAGGTAATCAGTAATTAAGCAAAAACGGCTCATGGATGCTCTCCCCGCGGTTCACTGGCACTGATCGAGAGCGGCAAGGTTAATAGGTCAGGGGCACGCTGGTCTTCCGCCATGCGCAGCCCGTTGCGCACTTCGCGCAGGTAGGCATCATCCAGGGCCTGCCATGCGGCGTCTTCTGCATTCCAAACGCCACCTTCACGCCCATCCGGTGTCAGGTAGTAAAAGCCGATACGTCCAATACGCAAGAAGTCCACTTCCCGCTCACGCCCATCTTGTTGCAAACGGCCGCGCCAGCTGTCGATTTCGCGCCCGTAATTAAGCTCAACGCGCCACGCTTCAAGCAGCCCGCCAATACGCTCAATGGTATCCGCGCCCTGCTCATCTTGTTGGCGTTCAACGCGCGCTAGGCGCTCATCGCGTAGAAATGGCAGATCACTTTCGATCCATTGGCTTAGCTGATCGGACATATTTTGTTCAATCACGGGAAGCGCTGCACGGGTTTCTTCAAGGGTATCTAACGCGGTAGCAAGGCGCTGCTGACGCTCGGCTTCTGAGGCTAAACGTCCGGCCAAGGAGACATTATCAGTCGTTAACTGCCGGCTTTCACGCTCTAAACGGCGCAACTCTTCTAACTGAGCGCGCGTCTGCTCATCAGCGGCATCTATCTGTTCCTGGAGAGCTGCCTGGGTTTGCTGGGCTTGTACACTTTGGGCCGCTTGAGCCACTGCTTGATCACTTGTCATTAGCGCACTACTGGCCAGCACTCCTGCTAGCCAACATCCACGCAAAGCAAAGAAAGGCCTGTTCAGCACGTCGACTCTCCGTCACTGAGTAGCGGGCAACTGCTGCCGCCCGACTAAAAACTAATTAGGTATTAGAACGATTTGCGTTCATCTTTTACGATGCATAGCCTACCATTAATAGAATTAATGACAATATTTATCATTAACAATTAGATGATTTTGCCCACCGAGCGCGCATAAAAAAAGACGCCTATTGGCGCCTTTCAGCAAAAAATCATTATGAGTGATCTGCAACGATATGCTCTCTTGTCAGCGGCGCTAACGTAAGCTGCCAAGCTTCTTCACGAGTTACCCATTTTGCTTCGGCAATTTCAGCAGCCGCTTCAACAGGTTCATCAATAACAAGACTAAACAGGTGCGCTTTTAGCATCATGCCCGGCTCATTGGCCGCGGGAGCAGTGTGTATACCTAATGGAGAGAGTTCCTCACTATTCACACTCAAGCCCAGTTCCTCTTTTAGCTCACGACACAGCGCTTCTAGCGCTGTTTCACCCGCATCGATCTTGCCACCAGGCTGCATAAAGAAGGGAGTGCTCTGCTTACGCACTAATAATAAACGCCCATCGAGATCGCTCACCACCGCAGCAGCAATTTTTAAAACGTTCGCTGAGTTGTTTGGCATGCCCCCTCCTTTATACCTGTCGCTGCATCTCTAGTACGTGGCTATATTAAAATGACCAGTCGTCGTCTTCAGTGGCGACGGCTTTACCAATCACATAAGAAGAGCCTGAGCCTGAGAAGAAGTCATGATTCTCATCGGCATTGGGTGACAGCGCGGCCATGATAGTAGGGTCAACATCAGTGACACTGCTGGGAAACAGTGGCTCAAACCCTAGATTCATCAGTGCTTTGTTGGCGTTGTAATGAAGGAATTTTTTAACATCTTCACTCAAGCCTACCTCGTCATACAGCGACTCTGTGTAGCGCACTTCGTTATCGTACAGTTCCAGCAATAGCTCATAAGCGTAATCTTTCACCTCTTGCTGTCGTGCCGGTGCCGCTTCAGCCAATGCCTGCTGGAACTTGTAGCCGATGTAGTATCCATGAACCGCTTCATCGCGAATGATCAAACGAATCAAGTCGGCGGTATTGGTCAGTTTGGCATGGCTTGACCAGTACATAGGCAGGTAAAAGCCGGAGTAGAACAAAAACGACTCAAGGAAAACGCTGGCCACTTTACGCATCAACGGATCATCAGAGCGGTAGCGCTCTAGGATCAGCTGAGATTTTGCCTGCAGTGTGGGGTTCTCTTCACTCCACCGGAACGCATCATCAACATCGCGCGTGGCGCAAAGCGTAGAGAAAATAGAGCTGTAGGAGCGCGCATGCACCGACTCCATAAAGGCGATGTTGGTATAAACCGCCTCTTCGTGAGGCGTACGCGCGTCTTCCATCAGCACCGGCGCACCAATGCTGCTTTGAATGGTATCCAGCAGCGTAAGGCCGGTAAATACTCGAATTGTCAGTTGCTTCTCTTGCTGAGTCAGTGTATTCCACGACTGGATATCGTTAGAAAGCGGCACCTTTTCGGGTAGCCAGAAATTGCTGGTTAAGCGGTTCCAGACTTCCAGGTCTTTATCATCCTGAAGCCGATTCCAGTTAATCGCGTCAACCCGCGACAAACGTTGCATGGTGTTCATGGCAGTGCTCTCAAAGCTCGGTTAGCAAACCGTAGCGTTCAATAATAGACACGGGGCGCAAAGCGCTTTGCTGGTTACAGCGTGCACGAAACACAGCCTTCCACTTCGGTGCCTTCTAACGCGCTCTGACGCAGACGAATGTAGTAAAGCGTTTTGATGCCTTTACGCCAGGCGTAAATCTGCGCTTTATTGATATCACGCGTACTGGCAGTATCCGGGAAGAACAGCGTCAGTGATAGGCCCTGGTCAACGTGCTGCGAAGCTTCGGCGTAGGTATCAATGATTTTTTCCGGACCAATTTCATAGGCGTCCTGGAAATAGTCAAAATTAGCTTCATTCAGGAACGGCGCTGGATAATAAACACGGCCAAGCTTGCCCTCTTTACGAATCTCAATTCTCGCCGCCACCGGATGGATACTGGAGGTGGAATTGTTGATGTAAGAGATCGACCCAGTAGGCGGCACAGCCTGCAAGTTACGGTTATACAAACCGTGTGCCATGACCGATGTTTTCAGCTCCTGCCAATCCTGCTGATTCGGCAAGGTAATCCCGCTTTTCTCAAACAGCTCACGGACTTTATCAGTACGCGGTAGCCACGCTTGATCGGTATATTTATCGAAGAAGGTGCCCGAAGCGTAGGTAGAGTCTGCAAAGCCTGCAAAAGTGCCGCTGTGCTCAATGGCTAAGCGATTAGACGCGCGGATGGCATGGAAAGCCACGCAGTAGAAATACAGGTTGGTAAAATCCAAGCCTTCATCAGAGCCGTAATAAATATGCTCCCGCGCCAAATAGCCGTGCAGGTTCATTTGACCCAAGCCTATCGCCCGCGACTGCGCATTGCCTTCAGCAATAGAAGGCACGCTGCGTAGATTACTCATTTCCGACACGGCCGTGAGGCCACGGATAGCAATTTCTACGCTGGTACCGATATCGCCCGCGTCCATCACTTTGGCGATATTCATCGAGCCCAGGTTACACGAGATGTCTTGACCTACATGGCGATAGCCGAGGTCTTCGTCATATTCGGTGGGCGTATTAACCTGAAGAATCTCAGAGCAAAGGTTACTCATATTGATACGGCCAGCTATCGGGTTAGCCCGGTTGACCGTGTCTTCAAACATAATATACGGATAGCCCGACTCAAACTGCAGCTCAGCCAATACTTGGAAAAACGCTCGCGCATTAATTTTGTGCTTGCGAATACGCGCATCCGCCACCATTTCGTGATACTTCTCGGTGACGCTGATATCACCAAACGGCACGCCGTAAACACGCTCTACATCGTAGGGCGAGAACAGGTACATGTCGTCGTTGCGCTTAGCCAGTTCAAAGGTAATATCCGGAATCGTCACGCCCAGCGACAGCGTTTTGATGCGAATTTTCTCGTCGGCATTTTCTCGCTTGGTATCCAAGAAGCGCAGGATATCCGGGTGGTGGGCGTTAAGATACACTGCCCCCGCCCCCTGACGGGCACCTAGCTGATTAGCGTAGGAAAAGGCGTCTTCCAGCAACTTCATAATCGGAATGATGCCCGACGACTGGTTTTCTATACGCTTAATAGGCGCTCCAGACTCACGAATATTGGTGAGCAAAAAGGCCACACCACCGCCGCGTTTAGAGAGCTGCAGCGCGGAGTTAATCGCCCGACCAATTGACTCCATATTGTCTTCAATACGCAGCAAGAAGCACGACACTAGCTCGCCACGCTGCTGTTTACCGCAGTTCAAAAAGGTAGGCGTGGCGGGCTGAAAACGTCCGCTGATGATTTCATCCACTAGCGACTTGGCCAGCGCTTCTTCACCGCGTGCAAGCGTCAACGCCACCATGCAGACACGGTCTTCGTAGCGCTCTAAGTAGCGCTTGCCGTCAAACGTCTTCAGGGTATAGCTGGTGTAATACTTAAAAGCGCCCAAAAAGCTGGGAAAGCGAAATTTGTACGCATAGGCCTGTTCAAACAGCGCTTTTACAAAGGCAAAGCTGTACTGCGCAAGCATTTCGGCTTCGTAATACTGCTCTTCAACCAAGTAATCTAGCTTTTCTTCCAGCGAGTGGAAGAAAACCGTATTCTGATTGACGTGCTGTAAAAAATACTGCCTCGCCGCCTCGCGGTCTTTGCTCAACTGCAGTTCGCCATTGGCACCGTACAGGTTGAGCATGGCATTAAGCGCATGATAATCCAGAGTACGTGTCTCAGAAGCCGCCGCTGGCCGCTTTGCTTCTGCCCCGTTTTGTGTGACTGAGTTTTTTGTGGCTACGCTTGTCGTTTCCAAAACGCTACTACTCCTTTGCGGACATTGGCGACGTCATCGTCGGTGCCAAAAAGTTCGAACCGATACAGCAGAGGGACGCTACACTTTTTCGCAATAATACGGCCAGCTAGACCATACGCATCGCCAAAATTAGTATTTCCCGCTGCAATTACCCCCCGCAGGAAGTGACGGTTATGT
Source organism: Halomonas sp. AOP5-B2-8 (assembly GCF_052376475.1). NCBI lineage: Bacteria > Pseudomonadati > Pseudomonadota > Gammaproteobacteria > Oceanospirillales > Halomonadaceae > Halomonas > Halomonas sp. AOP5-B2-8. Next base: position 405,327 of record NZ_JBQSVS010000003.1, read on the forward strand.
GCATCATTGAGAAAATGAATGACTTGCTTTGGCACTGCGCCCTGCGCTCCGCCACCACCATAGGTAGGCGTAATTAAAATAAAGGGCTGGTCGATGCGTACAGCAGGCTCATCTCTATTCAGCGGTAGCCGCGTTGCGGCGAAACCAAGCTTTTCTACAAAGCGACGGGTATTGCCTGACTTGGTAGAGAAATAAACCAACGTGCCGGCTACCGATATTTCTGCACAATTTGCCAGCATGACAATGATCTATCTAGGCCAGTGCTTGAATACGATCAGGACGGAAACCCGACCAGTGATCTTCACCTACAACGACGACAGGAAGCTGGCGATAGCCAAGCGCTTCGACTTCTTCTTGTGCACCAGACTCCGCCGTAATATCGATAACCTTATACTCAAGGCCCTGCTTATCAAGCGCACGATAGGTAGCCGTACATTGCACACACGCAGGCTTGCTATAAATCTGAATTTCCATGGATATTCCCCTGTTCAAAGCGGCATTTTTAGGATAGAGCACATGTAGCGCCTCTCCCCTCTCAAAGGCACCATAGATACTATATATAGACTACTTAAAAATCAATTCAAGCACATGTGGTATTTTTCTTTTTAGTTGTATTGACAATTCAGCGCTAACTCTGCGCCCCATAACGAAAAAACCGCCCACTAAAAAGTGGACGGTTTTTCACAGCTTTACGAGCAAACGTTGCTAGTAAATCACTGCCGTATTAGCTAATCGCTGCTTGGTAGCGACGCTCAACATCTTCCCAATTCACAACGTTAAAAAACGCGGCAATGTAGTCAGGACGCTTATTTTGGTATTTCAGATAATAGGCGTGTTCCCAAACATCCAGACCGAGCAGCGGCGTATTGCCGTGCATCAGCGGACTATCCTGATTCAACGTGTTTTCCACTACCAGCTTCTTCTCGGGCGTCAGAGACAGCCACGCCCAGCCGCTGCCAAAACGACCAACCGCCGCTTTCTTGAACTCTTCCTGGAAAGCTTCTAAGCCACCCAGTTCAGCGTCGATTGCTTTAGCAACATCACCCTGCGGCTTACCACCAGCGTTGGTCGACAGCATCTGCCAAAACATAGAATGGTTGGCATGGCCGCCGCCATTGTTGATAACCGCTTGGCGCTTGGCTTCTGGAACGCGATCCAGGCTAGCAACCAGTTCTTCAACGGGAACATCTTCAAGACCTGTGCCTTCTAGCGCGGCATTCAGGTTAGTGATGTAGGTCTGATGGTGACGAGAGTGATGAATTTCCATCGTCATCGCATCGATGTTTGGCTCGAGAGCGTCATATGCGTACGGCAGTTCGGGTAATGTATGTGCCATATCATCATCTCCTTGAGTGGCTTTCGTTGCTTACACTACTGATATGCGGTCAGCCCGCAGATTTTCAACCACCGAAGTGGTTTTCTTACTCTTTATCTTAGCACCTACAGCTTACTCTCAAGCTCAGGCAGGATCTCAAACAGATCACCGACCAGGCCGTAATCGGCCACTTGGAAGATCGGCGCTTCGTCATCTTTGTTGATCGCAACGATCACCTTGGAGTCTTTCATACCCGCCAGGTGCTGAATCGCGCCAGAAATACCCACCGCAATGTACAAGTCCGGTGCGACGATCTTGCCCGTTTGACCGACCTGCATGTCATTGGGCACAAAGCCTGCGTCTACCGCTGCACGTGACGCGCCAATCGCCGCGCCTAGTTTGTCGGCAATGCCGTCGAGTAGCTTGAAGTTCTCGCCATTACCCATGCCGCGACCGCCAGAGATCACCACCTTGGCGCCGCCTAGCTCGGGGCGGTCTGACTGGGCCAGCGCTTCTTTTACAAAGCGGGACTGGCTGTTTTCAACCACCGTATCGACCGCTTCCACAGAGGCGTTGTTACCTTCGCTCACGGCATCAAAGCCGGTGGTGCGTACAGTGATTACTTTCAGCGCATCGTCACTTTTCACCGTGGCAATCGCATTGCCAGCATAAATTGGGCGCTTGAAGGTGTCAGCGCTTTCGACGGCAATAATGTCAGAAAGCTGGCTAACATCTTTTAACGCGGCTAGGCGGGGCAGCACATTTTTGCCGGTAGTGGAGGCGCTGGCGAGAACGTGGGTGTAATCACCGGCCAGCTCAACCAGCAGCGCGCCCATGGGCTCGGCTAGCTGATGGGCGTAGACCGCGTGGTCGGCCACGCGCACCTTGCTCACGCCATCCAGTTTAGCGGCAGCCTCAGCGGCGGCTTGAACGCCTTCACCGGCAACGAGAACCTCAATATCGCCGCCGATGGCTTTAGCGGCCGCTACCACGTGAGCGGTGGCCCCGGCCAACTGGCCTTCGTGAAGGTCGGCAAGTACCAAAATGCTCATAGAATCAGCTCCTTTCAAAGCGTTTATTTAAAGTACGGGGGTCAATAACCGACCTTAAAGAACTTTGGCTTCGTTTTTCAGTTTGTCGACCAGCTCGTCTACCGAGGCAACTTTGACACCGCCCTTACGCTCAGCGGGCGACTCTACTTTGAGCAGGCTGACCTTGGAGGCCACCTCAATGCCATAGTCGGCGGGGGCTTTAACACCCAGCGGCTTTTTCTTGGCCTTCATGATGTCGGGCAGCTTGGCGTAGCGGGGCTCGTTGAGACGCAGGTCGCTGGTGACGATGGCAGGTAGCGTCAGGGCGATGGTTTGCAGACCGCCGTCGACTTCACGGGTGACGCTAACGCTGTCGCCGTCGACCGCCACTTCAGAGGCAAACGTGCCTTGAGGCAAGCCAGTCAGCGCGGCGAGCATTTGGCCGGTTTGGTTATTGTCGGTATCAATCGCCTGCTTGCCGAGAATCACCAGGCCGGGTTGCTCTTCTTCGACCACCTTGGCCAGCAGTTTGGCGACCGCCAGCGATTCCGCACGCTCATTAGTTTCAATATGAATAGCGCGATCGGCGCCCAGCGCCAGCGCAGTACGCAGCTGCTCTTGGGCAGCTTTGGGACCAACGGAGACAGCGATCACTTCCGTGGCCACGCCCTTCTCTTTTAGACGCACCGCCTCTTCCACGGCAATTTCGCAGAAGGGGTTCATGGCCATTTTGACATTCGTCAGATCAACGTCCGAATGATCCGCTTTAACGCGAATTTTAACGTTATAGTCGATGACGCGTTTAACCGCGACGAGTACTTTCATAGATTCCTCGCTTGTCTTGTCATAAAAGCCGTTAATCAGAGACAGCACCCGCCAAGCAGGCACCTCCTATCAAATACTAACGTGCTATCTAATACCGCCTTGTTAGCAAATACCGCCTTGAAACACTTAACCTAGGCGCCGCTAGGCGCTAATAGCCGAGCCACGCCCTAAAATTCATGTGCGCGTTTGATTGTCACACCGTTGAAAAACGCTACCAATTTGCCACAGCCTAGCGGCTAGCAACAATAGCCGCTGGTTCAGACCTGGATATTAGGGCTGCAAAACAACGCGTCACAACGTTGAGAAAAGCTGCTTTAGCCATCGTAGGCGTGACGTGACACAGGTATTATGCCTATGATGAGCAACAACCAGAAGCAAACGACCGTTTTAAATTAAGGCCAGCCTTTTATGCACCAGCTCTCTTGTCAGCTAGTTTCAGTAATCGGCGGCACTTAACGAGAATAAGGAGAAACCGGGTGGAAACTGTTGAACGCGATGTAATGGACTTCGATGTCGTCATTGTCGGCGCCGGCCCGTCCGGACTTGCCGCTGCTTGCCGCCTGATGCAACAGGCCAACGATGCAGAGCAAGAGTTCACGGTCTGCGTGGTGGAAAAGGGTTCCGAAGTTGGCGCGCATATTCTGTCAGGCGCGGTGTTTGAACCCCGCGCACTAATGGAACTATTCCCGGACTGGAAAGAGCGTGGCGCACCACTGACGACCCCGGCGATTCGCGACGATGTTTTCTTACTGAAAGACGCCGAAAAAGCACAGAAAGTGCCTAATGCGCTCGTGCCTAAGAGCATGCATAACACCAGCAGCGAGCAGCCACGCTACGTTATTAGCGCGGGCAATCTATGCCGCTGGCTGGGCGAGCAGGCCGAATCGTTGGGCGCTGAAATATTCCCAGGTTTCGCTGCTCAAGAGGTTATTGTTGAAGATGGCGCCGTGCGCGGCATCCTTATTGGTGATATGGGCGTCAGCGCCGACGGCACGCCCAAAGATGGCCATATGCCCGGCATGGAACTGCGCGCCAAATACACGCTGTTTGCAGAAGGCGCGCGCGGCCACCTAGGCAAACGTTTAATCAAAGACTTCTCGTTAGATGCAGGACGTGACCCTCAGCATTACGGCATTGGCTTAAAAGAGCTATGGGACGTGCCTGCTGATAAGCATGAACCCGGGCTAGTAGTACACGGTTCAGGCTGGCCGCTAGATAAGAGCACCCACGGCGGCTGGTTTCTCTATCACGCGGAAAACCAGCAGGTCGTGGTGGGCTTGATAATGGATTTAGGCTATCAGAATCCATGGCTGTCGCCGTTTGATGAGTTTCAGCGCATGAAACACCACCCGGTGCTTAGCCAGTATTTAGAAGGCGGCAAGCGGGTTGCTTACGGTGCCAGAGCCATCACCAAAGGGGGGCTAAATAGCCTACCTAAAATGACCTTTCCAGGCGGCCTGCTCATCGGCTGTGATGCGGGCACCCTCAGTTTTTCTAAAATTAAGGGCCTGCATACCGCCATGAAGTCCGGCCTGGTGGCGGCAGAGAGCGTATTTGAAGCAATCAAAGGTGGTGATGAAGGCGCGCAGGAATTAACCAGCTTTACTCAGAAATGGGAAGCCAGCTGGGCCTATCAAGAGCTGAAGGAAAGCGCCAGCTTCGGCCCTGCGATCCACAAATACGGCACCGTGGGCGGTGGCGCGTATAATTTTGCGCATCAGCTGCTGGGCAATAAGCTGCCTAACGTGCACGATACCACCACTGACTATGGGGCTTTAAAACCTGCGGCTGAGTTTGAAAAGATCAACTATCCCAAGCCGGACGGTAAGCTTTCATTCGACAAGCCTTCCTCTGTGTTTCTGTCGAACACCAACCATGAAGAAGACCAGCCGTGTCATTTGCACCTGGATGACCCGGAGCTACCGATCCGCGACAACTTACCAAAGTACGCTGAACCGGCACAGCGCTACTGTCCGGCCGGTGTCTATGAAGTGGTTGAGGATAGCGCTGGACAGCCACGTTTTCAGATTAACTTTCAGAACTGCGTGCACTGCAAAACCTGCGATATTAAAGACCCTGCGCAAAATATCACCTGGGTGGCACCAGAAGGCGGCGGTGGGCCTAACTACCCCAATATGTAATCCATACCATCAGCCGGGTTACGGCTAGCGCATAGCCGTAACCCGCTGAGCATGCGTGCTGTCTCGCCACGCTATCACAGCACGGATTGTTGCGGCGTTTCCAGCAGTTCAATGGGCGCACGACGTGCAATAAGCCGCCGCCGTCCGGCCTGATCAAAGCGCACATCAATGACCGGATCACTGGTATTTCCCTCTACTGCCGCGATCTCGCCCTCCCCAAACACCGCATGCAAAAGCCGCTGACCGGGATAAAAATGCGTGCCTGCAACATACGCTGCTTTAGCCTCTTCAACCTGCGCCGCGGCAAGCACAATATCGTCACGACCTAAGCGCATTAAATAGCGCTCAACCAATCCAACCGAAGTCACCTGCAACGAAGTCGCTGGCGCACTGCTGCTCGCCAAGCAAGACGCCACGCGCATACTGTCCTGCCAAGCGCTTTCAGCAATAAAGCGACTAGGACGATGGGCGCCACCATCATGAAGTACTAACAGTTGCTCTTGAGCCCGCGTAATCGCCACGTAGAAAAGCCGCCGCTCCTCCTCTAAGCGCTCGTCGCTGAGTGGATTATCGCGACTGTAGTGGGGAAAATCTTCCTCATTGACACCGGCCACAGCAACCAGTGGCCATTCCAGCCCTTTGGCGCCATGTACGGTACTAATAAGCACGCCACCCGCCTGATTCTCTACCGGGCGTTCTAGCAGCTCGATAAAGGCATCGGGATCTTGGACGCTCTGCGCCTGCTCAATCAGCACGTCAAGAAGCCGAACGTCCTCTTCGCCCTTGTCGCGACGCGCGGCGGCCCTCTTGAGCGTTTTTTCCGCGTCAATGCTGTCGACGACATGCCTTAACAGCTTTGCTGGCGGCCAAGCACCCAGTTGAGGCAACTCACACAGCAGCACCCAGCGTTTTTTTAACGTGCGGCGCTGGATTGGCTTCAACTCTGTCAGCATCGGCTCATGCCGCTCTGGCCACTGCTGAGTAGCGGCCAGCTGTTGGGCTAGGCGCTGCAGCCGCTCACGGGCAACAAACGGGGTCGGCTGGGAAAGCAGTAACAAGAGCTGCTGTGGGTCACGCAGAAGACCGGGACGGCGTGATAGCTTTAAATAGCCCGCCAGCGCCTGCACCAGCGGCAGACGAAAGACAAATCGATCCTCTCGCTGAAGGCGAAACGGAATCCCGGCCTGTAACAACGCCAGTTGAAACGGCACCGACAACGCCCAGCTGCGCACCAGCAAACTGGTTTCATTAAGCGCCCGCCCCTGGGCCTGCCAGTCCATCAACGCATCAAGTAGCAAGCGGCTACCTTGACCTACTAGCAGCCGGGTCTCTGGATTATTGGGTGCGGCGAGGCACAGCTGGTTAGGGCGACGCTGATTAGTGGCGATAGCATGATTAGCGGCCAGCGCCAGGGCATGGCCGTGGCGAAAGGTAGTCGAGAGCGGATAGTCGGTAGCATCGCCAAAAGTGGCGGTAAAATTCTCTAGCATGGTATCGGGCTTGGCACCGCGCCACTGATAGATACACTGATTGGCATCCCCGACGGCCATCACGCTGGCGTGAGTACCAACGAGCACGGATAAAAGACGCTGCTGCGCGGCGTTAATGTCCTGATATTCATCAATAATGACGTGATCGAGAAACCCTTCAACGCGATCCCGTAGCGCGCTATCCGCCTCTAAAGCCTGCAGTGGTCGATAAAGCAAGTCGGCATACGTCATTACAGCTTCTGACTCTAATAGCCGCTCTGCTTCGACAAAAGCGGCCGGAAAATAGTCGGTATCGGCATCCAAATTAAGCCGCTCGTAAAGCGCCTCGGGCGTTATCATTTCCGCTTTCACTAAGCCACAAAAGTGCGCCAGGGTTTCAAGCCGGTCGCCTTCCAGGGCAGCATCACGGCGCTCGACGGCATCACGCAGCACATTAAGGCTCGCTTGACGAAGTAGCCTTTCTAACTGCCAATCGGCAGATAACAAATGACGTGAGGCTAGCGCACCCCAGCGACATAGGCTTTGCGTTAAGCGGTGACCCAGCGAATGGAAGGTTCGAACATCAGGCAGCATTTGCCCGGCGGGCGCCATCGACGCTAAACGACGTTGAAAATCATCTTTCGCAGAGCGGTTAAACATTAGCACCAAAATACGCTTGGACGGCACACCGCTGGCCAATAAATACAGCACTCGGGCAGCCATAGTTGTGGTCTTGCCTGCCCCCGCCACGGCCGCTACCCGCGCGTGCCCAGTACTATGATTAACAACGGCTTGCTGTTCAGCGGTTAACTTCACGGCGCCTCGCCTGTTGAATCATCGTCCAGCTGGCCCAGCGCAAACCAGCCCCCGGCGCTGACTAAGCCAATCTCGGTCACGCCATTGCCAACATCGCGGGCCTCTGCGGCCTCAACCAACTGATAGTAGACGTTGCGATGCAGCCGTGCGGCTAGCCCAAAACGTACCGGCAGCTGCGGCACCCGCTCACCCTGGGAGTTTAAAGTAACGCTAAGCGGATGGTCGGCATCTAAGCGAACGACGTCATCAAACTGGGTGGTGAACCACCAGGCATCGTCATGAAAGTCAGCTTCAACGGCGACCAGCGGAAGATCTTCAACCTGGACGCGCCAGCGCTCAACTGGCGTCACTAAGCAGTAGCCATCGGCATTTTGGCGCAGCAACGTTGCTAGCAAACGGGCCACCTTGGTGCGGGCAAACGGCCGCCCCTCGTGCCACCAGGTGCCATCAGCATGAATACTTAGATTCATGTCACCGCAAAGCGCTGGATGCCACTCATCTAAAGGAGGGATAGCGCTGGCATTTTCTTCTGCTGAATCGCGCTGCTGTATCAATCGATCAATATTCATTACCCACCTCGTTTAATCATGCCGATGGCTCTAACGGGCTACACAAGCCCCGATTTTGCCAGCGCCTCTTTAACATGTGCGGGAGTATCAGGTGCGGCCGCACGAAAAAGTTGATAAAAATTCGCGGTGGTTTGCATCGCGACTTCATCAACGCTGATGCCCCGTTCTTGAGCAATGCACTCGGCGACGGCCACTACCCAGGCAGGCTGGTTGGGCTTGCCACGATGAGGCACTGGCGCCAGATAAGGGCTATCGGTTTCAATAAGCAAGCGATCCAACGGCAGCTGGCGGGCCAGCTCTCGCAGCGCCGCTGCATTACCGAAAGTAATAATACCCGAGAGGGAAATATAAAAGCCTAGCCGCACCGCTTCACGCGCCATCGCTAAGTCCTCAGTGAAGCAGTGTAATACACCGCCCACTTGAGGGTCGCTATACTCTCGCAGCAGGGCCAGGGTTTCCTCTTTGGCTTCTCGCGTGTGAATAATCACCGGCAGGGCAAGCTCTCGCGCGGCAATCAAATGACGCTTGAAGCGCTCATGCTGAATTTCAACCGCAACGCTATCGCGGTAGTGATAATCCAGGCCCGTTTCACCGATGGCTACCGCGCCGTATTGCTCAGCGGCGTCTTTAATATCCTCAACGCTGGGCTCCCTTTCGGGCGTATGCAGCGGGTGCAGGCCAGCCGAAATCGCTACATCTTGATGATCACGCGCTATCGCCGCTAGCGCGGGCATATCATCTAAGTTGACCGCAACGGCCAGGAACTGACTAACGTGGGCAGCGCGCGCAGCCGCCAAGGTGGCGGCGAGATCGCCTCCATGGGTCTGGTCGGATAAACGATCTAGATGACAGTGGGAATCGACAAACATGCGGGTCTCGGCAGCGAAGGAAAAGAAGCTAAACAGTGTTATTCAGAGCTGTGTTATTCAGAGAAGTATTATTCAGAGCGTGAACGAGGGCGCGACGCTATCTAACTGGCCGGCAAGCAGCGTTTCAATCCGTTCACGTACGGATGAAGCGTGCGGGCTAAAGTGCACGCCAATACCAGCAATACGTTGCCCGCTAACGCCTTCAGGTGATACCCATGCAACCTGGCCAGTCACCGAGCGACGCTGGCTTTCGCCCGGCAGCGTGAGTAATAAAAAAACCTGCTGGCCCATCGTGTAAGGCGTTAGCGTGGGAATAAAGATGCCGCCGCGGTTCAGAAAAGGCATGTATGCAGAGAGCAGCGTTGCTACATCGGGGACGTTGAGTGATAGCGCTTTCTGAGCTGTCATAGCGACCTCGTTGCACGGCGAGCGATAAGAGCGTTAACGCAGCTATGAGCGTAGCAGCGCCGCCCAGCGCACTAGCCATGCTTCTAGCACTAGCTGGGGATTGGGGTTGGCCCCCACCGACAATAGCCGCCGCTGCTCACGGGCGTAGTCCAGCAAGCGAAACCAGTCTTGCACGCGACCATTTTTAACCGCTTGACGATAGAGAGGCTCAAGATCAGGGTTGTGCAGTACCGCTGCGTCACCGGATAAACCTAAGCGAATCAAGTCTTCAAGCCATGCAATACCGTACCACAAGATGGCATCAATCGCCTGGCGATCCAAACGCGCGGCTTCTGAAACGGGCTCGGCGCCGCGCACTAACTGCTCAAAACTGTCGTGAATTTTATGGCGCAGGGCGCGCTCTTCCGGCGCCGCCAGCTCAACGGCAAGTAGCGGCAGACCGCCCGCCACTTGCCACCAAAAGTAGGCTTCATCAGCGCTGCTCAGCTGCTCAATTAGCCATCCACGGCACGCTTCAAAGGCAACGGTGGGTAACGACCACTGTTGGCAACGAGAGCGAATGGTAGGCAGCATGCGCGAAGGCACGTCTGACAGCAGGATAAACAGCGTCTTTTCACCGGGCTCTTCAAGGCTTTTAAGCAGCGCATTGGCGGCAGCGATATTCATTGCCTCCGCAGGAGAAATAACGATGACCCGGTAGCCACCCTGCTGAGCCGTTTGCGAGACAAAGCGGTTAACCTCGCGAATGGGATCAATACGAATCTGGCGTTTGCCCTCTTCCGGCGAGACGCGCAGCAGGTCCGGATGATACCCGGATGCCAGCATGGAACAGCTATGGCAGTGCCCACAGGCAAGATCTGCAGGGCCTGCACATAGCGTTCGGGCGATCAACGCTTCGGCAAGCTGCTGCTTGCCAACGCCATGGGCACCGTTAATGAGGAGCGCATGGGGCATTCGTCCTCCGTCAGCCAAGCGGATTAACTGCTGCCAGGTGGCTTGATGCCACGGCATAACGCCGGTTAATACCATTCAGCAATCCGCCCCATCAGGGCTTGACGAATTTGTGCTTGAACATTTTCTAGTGTGTGCTGGGCATCAATCACGGCAAAACGCTCGGGCGCCTGCTCGGCACGCGCTAAGTAGGCACTCCGCACGGCCTGGAAGAAATTGACGTGTTCTTGCTCAAAACGATCCCGCTGCTCTGAGCGGTCACGTAGTCGTGACTCTAGGCGTTGCTTCGCAGCTGCCTCAGGCATATCGAGCAGCAGCGTTAAATCGGGCGCAAGCCCCTGCTGAACGAACGCTTCCAATACGGCGATGCGCTCTACGGGGATGCCACGACCACCACCCTGGTAAGCAAAAGTAGCATCGGTAAAACGGTCGCACACCACCCAGGCGCCCCGGGCCAGCGCAGGAAGGATTTTTTCCGCCAGATGCTGTGCTCGGGCAGCAAACATCAACAGCAGCTCAGCGTCGACATGCAGCGGCTCTAGAGGAGCGGGGTCCAGCAGCAATGCGCGCATAGCTTCGCCGCGCTCGGTGCCACCCGGCTCGCGGGTACGCACCACCTCCAGGCCCTGGGTTTCCAAACACTCGGCGACGAAGCCTACATTAGTGGATTTTCCCACGCCCTCACCGCCTTCCAGCGTAATGAAGCGTCCACGCTTGGTCATCGTGCTTCCTTACTGTGGTGATGAATCGTCAGTGATCAATCATTGGCGAAAGATCCCGACGATTATCGATTACGAATATAGCGATTGACGGCATTATTATGCTCACGCAGCGTACGCGAGAACTGGTGAGTACCATCCCCACGGGAAACGAAGTAAAGCGTTTCACCCGGTAACGGATTCACCGCGGCCTCTAACGACGCGCGCCCCGGCATGGCAATGGGCGTGGGCGGCATGCCGTCAATCACATAGGTATTGTAAGGCGTTGCCTCACGCAGGTCAGCACGGGTAATCCGCCCGTCATAACGCTCGCCCATACCGTAAATAACCGTTGGGTCTGTTTGTAAACGCATGCCTTGCTCCATGCGCCGTTTAAACACACCGGCAATCTCATTGCGCTCCTGCGGCGCACCGGTCTCACGCTCAATTAACGAGGCCATAATGAGCGCTTGGTAAGCAGACTCAATCGTTAAGTCATCGCCGCGCTCTTCCCAAACTTCGTCAAGAATACGCTCCATGCGCGCTAGGGATTGCCGCAAAACATCCACATCGCTCATGCCTAGGTGATAGCGATAGGTATCGGGGAAAAACCAACCTTCCGGAAATACGTCTTCGCGGCCAAGCAGCGTCATGACCTCGGCATCGCTCATATCTGCTGTACGGTGTGCAAGCTTCGGTGCTGCATTCAGCAGCTCGCGCATTTGCCGAAACGACCAGCCCTCAGGAATAGTCAGCGAGTAGGTCACGACTTTGTCACTGCCCAGCAGCGCCATCATTTCCAGCCCGCTCATTTCAGGCAATAGCTGATACTCGCCGGTACGTAAACGCGGCACACGCTCTGGCTCAACCTTCGCCAGCAGCTGGAATGCCCAGGCATCGTCTACTACGCCTTGCGCCTCTAGCTGCGCAACCACCTGATTGAACCCGGCACCGGAAGGAACCTGGTAGAGCATGGGTGCATCCAGGGCGAGCGGTGCATTTAACCGACTCTGCCAATAAAAATAGCCGCCCACCACACTTGTAGCCCCAACGACCACTAGTACTAACAAAGCGGTTAATAACCGTTTCACCATGACACCTCGTTGAAAATTGCGGGGCGATACCTAATAGGATTCTGGCGCATAGCCTAATAGCTGGTGCGCCAAATGCTGCAGAGAATCCGCTTTACATGCAGGCCAGCGCTTTAGCACCGACCCGTCGGCTGCCAGTAGCGTGGTAACGGGCCACATGCCCTGAACAGAGTTCGCCACCCAGCATTGCTCCACCGCCGGCAATTGACTAAGCCGCAGCGTTGCTTGCTTTACAGCCCCTTGATCCATTAATGCAGCACTCAGGGTTCCCGCAACACCGCACTGGTCAGTCAGCGGTGTAAACACCTCCCCCGCCTGCTGCCAGAACACGTTCATGCTGGTGGCCTCCACGACAGCATCATCGCTATCGACGAGCAGGCCTTCAGCAATACCGGCATCGGTCCACTCTTGGCGAGCCAGCACATTTTCTAAACGATTAAGATGCTTTATACCCGCCAGTCGCGGCTGACGACTTAGGCGAAGGTCACAAAGCCGTACCGTGACCCCCGAACGCCAGCGCTCAGCCGACGGCTGAAATGGCGTTCGTCGGCTGAGCAAACGCGGCGCTACTGTGTCCGGCTGGGCATAGCCCCGGCCACCGCTGCCACGAGTAAGGATGATTTTCAGCACTTCCAGTGTGGCCGTAGGCGCGCCCTGCCATGTCGCGTCAAGCGACGCTGAGCAAGGCACGTTGATCCCCAGCCGCTGGCAGCCTTGCCTCAGGCGCGCCATGTGGTAATCCCACAAGACAGGCTTGCCCGCGCGCAACAGCACGGTTTCAAACACACCGTCACCGTATGCGAGCCCACGGTCATCGAAGGGCACTTGACCCTCAAACGCAGGCTCATCAGCTGACAGTGGGGGCGGTATCATCGCTAACTAAACTTTCTTAAATAGCAGCGAGCCGTTAGTGCCACCAAAGCCAAACGAGTTGGAAAGCGTCATATCAATACGCATGTCACGGGCGGTATGTGGCACGTAATCCAGATTGCAGCCTTCCTGCGTGTTATCCAAATTAATCGTTGGCGGTGCCACCTGGTCACGGATAGCGAGGATACAAAATACCGCTTCTACCGCACCAGCCGCACCCAGCAAATGCCCAACCATTGATTTGGTCGAGCTGACGGCCACGCTATTAGCGGCATCACCCAAAACGCTTTCAATAGCACGACTCTCGGCCAAATCCCCTGCGGCCGTCGACGTTCCATGAGCATTGATATAATGCAGTTTGGACACATCTATTTGGGCATCTTTAATTGCATTACGCATAGAGAGCGCCGCGCCGCGACCATCTTCGGGTGGCGAGGTCATATGGTACGCATCGTCACTCATGCCGAATCCCACTAGCTCAGCATACATGTGCGCGCCACGGGCTTTGGCATGTTCATACTCTTCAAGTACCAGTACACCGGCACCGTCAGACAATACAAAGCCATCACGATCCTTATCCCACGGACGGCTAGCAGCCTGCGGGTCATCGTTGCGCGTGGAAAGCGCGCGCGCGGCAGAAAACCCACCCAGACCAAGCGGCGTGGTGGCCATTTCTGCACCGCCACAGACCATTACGTCAGCATCGCCATAGGCAATCGTACGCGCGCTGTAACCAATATTATGCGTGCCCGACGTGCAGGCCGTCGTAATCGCAATATTGGGCCCTCTAAAACCATGCTGAATCGCCATGTTGCCGGAAATCATATTGATGATAGAGCCTGGCACAAAGAACGGTGACACCTTACGAGCGCCGCCTTTATTCAACGCGTTGTGGTTATGCTCAATCATTGGCAAACCACCAATGCCTGAGCCAATAGCCACACCGATGCGATCGGCATTTTCTTCGCTGCACTCGATACCCGAGTCTTCAACTGCCTGGGCACCCGCTGCCATGCCGTATTGGATAAATAGATCCATTTTACGGGCGTCTTTAGGGCTCAGATACGGACTAATATCAAAGTTTTTAATAGAACCACCAAAGCGCGTGTTAAATCCGCTGGTGTCGAAATGTTCAATCGGTGTAATGCCACTTTTGCCTGCAACAATGTTAGCCCACGACTCATCAACACTATTACCCACCGGAGTCACCAGGCCTAGCCCAGTTACCACTACCCTTTTCCGTGCCATCTGCTTTCCTCCATGCATCCATGGTGATGCAACCCACTTGGGTCATTTGCTGCTTAAATTTGGTCAATAGTATAACGGACTTTGAACGTTATAAGCATTGTTGCAGCAAAGCAAAAAAGCCGTCCTGCGAAAGGACGGCTTTTAAGGCGGGTGCTAGCACCCCACCCAGGTTCGATGCATCGATACAGCCCTTACTGGTGGGCGTTCACGTAATCGATGGCTTCTTGAACCGTGGTGATCTTTTCAGCTTCTTCATCAGGAATTTCAGTATCAAACTCCTCTTCCAAAGCCATTACCAGCTCAACGGTGTCGAGCGAGTCAGCACCCAAGTCTTCTGTAAAAGAAGAACTGTTTTGGATGTCTTCTTCTTTAACGTTCAGGCGCTCTGCTACAACTTTCTTCACGCGCTCTTCAATAGTACTCATTAACGTACTCCAGTCGTTCACATTAGCCGTTTTTGATAACCAGCTATTTGGAAACCGCAAGCCAAAAGCTGCGGGGTAGTTTATAGACGCCCTTGGATCGACGCAACCGCCAAGCCCAAGGCCATCAACGCATATTCATGCCGCCGTTAACGTGAAGCGTCTCGCCGGTGATATAACCGGCTGATTCACTGGTCAAAAACCCCACCGCTGCGGCGATCTCTTCAGGCGCCCCTAAGCGGGCCAACGGAATTTGCTTAAGCAGCATTTCATGCTGCGCCTCAGGCAGCGCTCCGGTCATATCAGTGGCGATAAACCCCGGCGCCACTGCGTTAACCGTAATGGCGCGCGAGGAAACCTCTCGAGCCAAAGCGCGACTAAAGCCCTCCATACCTGCTTTTGCGGCCGCATAGTTAGTTTGGCCCAGGTTGCCCATGGTTGCCACCACAGAACTAATCGACACGATACGCCCAAAACGTGCTTTGGTCATACCACGCAAGCAGGCTTTGCTTACACGGTAGACAGATTTCAAGTTGGTATCCATGACGGAGTCCCACTCGTCCTCTTTCATGCGCATCAGCAAATTGTCGCGCGTGATACCCGCATTATTAACCAAGATAGTCGGCGCACCAAAGCGCTCAGTGATGGCTTTCAACACTTCATCAATGCTGGTCTGATCAGTCACATTCAAGCATAGCCCGGCCCCGTCGATGCCATTCTCTTTGAGATCGGCATCAATTTTTTCAGCGCCGGACTCGCTCGTGGCCGTGCCAATCACAATGCGACCCTGGCGACCTAACTCGCGGGCAATTGCTTGCCCAATGCCACGACTCGCGCCAGTTACCAGTGCCACTCTACGTTCTTGCGTCATAACGTTCTGCCTTCAACCGTGTCTACACGTTAGGATAGCGATCAAAACAGCTTGCGGTCACGCTTTGCCAATCAACGCTTCACGCGCTAGCGCTAGCGCCGAGTTAAGACTGTCAGGGTCGTTCACTGCCAGCCCCTTGCTACCCTTCACGATACGCTTATTAAGACCAGTCAACACCTTTCCTGGCCCGCACTCAATAAATACCTCAACGCCCTGACCCGCCATCACTTCAACGCAGGCACTCCAGCGCACCGGCTGATACAGCTGCTCAATAAGGCGTGTACGCAGTGTAGCAATATCGGCATGGGCCTGGGCATCAACATTCTGGATTACTTTATAGCGCGGCACTCGCAGTTCAATATCCTGCATAGCCGCCTCCAACCGCTCAGCAGCGGGCCACATCAGCGCACAGTGCGATGGCACCGAAACCGGCAGCGCCATAGAGCGCTTAGCCCCCGCCTCTTGGCAGGCTACCATTGCCCGCTCAACGGCCGCTTTAGCGCCGGCAATAACCACCTGCCCCGGAGAGTTATAATTCACGGCAGACACAACATCACCTTGAGCCGCCTTTTCACAAGCGGCCTCGACAGCATCATCTGCCAAGCCAAGAATGGCCGCCATGCCGCCCTCACCCGCGGGCACTGCCTCCTGCATAGCATCACCGCGCAGGCGTACTAAATTTACGCCTTCGGCAAAGCTCATGACGCCAGCGCACACCATCGCACTGTATTCGCCCAAGCTATGGCCAGCCATCACACTCGGACGCGGCCCTTCTAACTCCTGCCAGACGCGCCAAATAGCCACGCTTGCAGAGAGCAGCGCAGGCTGGGTGCATGCAGTTGCATTAAGGGATGCTTCAGGACCTTCTTGGACGACTTTCCACAAGTCATAGCCCAAAGCATCAGACGCTTCCTCAAATGTCGTTCCCACTACACTATAGCGCTCGGCCAGCTCTCGCAGCATTCCCAACTGCTGAGAGCCTTGCCCGGGGAAAATGAGGGCAAGGGGTTGAGACATGTTGTTCACCTTTGCTCTTGTAGGCATTTGCTCATATGAGCGATAGGCGAGGCCATTGGCACATCCTGATGCCACCTAATAGCCCGCAAAAAATTCTTACCGTTTATTATCTACTCATGG
This sequence comes from Halomonas sp. AOP5-B2-8, assembly GCF_052376475.1. Classification (NCBI taxonomy): domain Bacteria; kingdom Pseudomonadati; phylum Pseudomonadota; class Gammaproteobacteria; order Oceanospirillales; family Halomonadaceae; genus Halomonas; species Halomonas sp. AOP5-B2-8. Next base: position 422,058 of record NZ_JBQSVS010000003.1, read on the forward strand.
CTAGCGAGCGCCATCGCTTTCAACTAATGACGCCTGCCAGCGGCCTGCGATCCTCGCAGGTAAATTGTGTTCCACTTCCTTTAGAGCCCGCTGAATAGCGTAGTAGAAACCATCGGCATGCGTGCTGCCGTGACTTTTCACCACAATCCCACGCAGCCCTAACAAACTAGCCCCATTATAGCGAACGGGATCAAGCTCTCGCTTCAACCGCTTCAACACAGGCTTGGCCAGTAGGCTTGCCAAACGACCGCTCAGACGCGACTCAAAGGCCATCTGTACGCGCTCGACCAACATACTTGTCAAACCTTCGCTTGTCTTAAGCACTGCATTACCTACAAAGCCGTCGCATACCACTACGTCCAGCTGGCCCTTAAACAGATCACCACCTTCAGCATAGCCTTCGTAGGTAAAGGCATCATCGTTAGCATACTCGCGCAACAGGCGATCGGCCTCCCGCACGCTAGCGCTTCCTTTGGTCGCTTCTGAGCCAACGTTAAGCAGCGCCACCCGAGGCATAGGCGTACCATCGACACACTGCGCCATCGCCGCACCCATTAGCGCAAAATCGAGCAGTCGACTCGCAGGCGAATCAACGTTAGCACCCAAATCAAGCAAATAGCAGCGATGCCCACCGCGGGCCGGGATTGCAGTACTGATCGCTGGGCGAGAAATACCCTTGATCATTCCCAGCTCTCGCCTTGCAAGCGCCACCAGCGCGGCCGTATTACCCGCACTAACGCCCGCATCTGCTTCGCCCTGAGCAACGCTGCGCAACATATGCGCCATGCTACTCGAACGACCTCTGCGTAATGCCCAGGCAGCCGTTGCTGATGGCATGATGCTATCGGGAGCATCACAGGCCACCAAACGCGACGCTGCCGCAGCCAAAGGCTGCGGCAAGCGCGAAAGCTCAGCAAGAATCTGCTGACGCGGGCCAAACAAAATCAGCTCTAGGCTTGGGTTTTCTACCGCAGCCCTGGCAGAGCCAGCGACAATTGCACGAGGGCCTTGGTCACCCCCCATTACATCAATCGCTAGGCGCATACCGCACCGAATCCGTTTAGCCGCTTAACAGTGCCGTTGAGACTTATACCTCAACAACCTTACGACCACGGTAGAAGCCATCTGAGGCAACGTGGTGACGCAGGTGAGTAGTACCGGTTTCTTTGTCCTGAGACAAAGTCGGGCCGGTCAGTGCATCGTGGCTACGACGCATGCCGCGCTTGGAACGAGTTTTACGATTCTGCTGAACTGCCATGGGTGTTTACTCCAAGGTATTTAAGGTAAAGGGTGCTTATTTTTTGCCTTTCAAGACATTCAGCACCGCGAAAGGGTTCGTCGCTGGCGTTACTTCTGTCGCCGCGCCTTCTGTTTTGCTGACCAGCTGCTCCGCCGAGACATGACATTCGGCTTCATCGTGATAGACCACCTGAGGCAGGCTAAGAATCAATTCATCCTCAACCACGGTCAGAAGATCCAGCTGTTCCTTTTCCACCAGCACCGGTTCATGACTCGCAGGCAGCTCGGCCGCTAAGGCTTCATCAGTGATCATTCCAAGCAGAAAGTCACTGTCCACCTGTTGAGGCAGCGGCACCAGGCAGCGTCGGCAGGCAAGCGCTAATGTCGCTTGCAAGTGGCCACGAATTTCACGACGACCTTGAGCATCGACGCCAAACTCAAGCACGACATGACAGTCGCCAGTTTGGGCACCCGCTTCATCGGCAAGACGTGGCAGCTTATCAAGCGCTACCAAGCCTTCGATTCGTTCGTGGCGGGCTGCAAGCTTATAAGGCTCAACCCGGCTGGGGAGTTGTGAGGTCAACATAGGCGCGCAATGATAGGCACTCCCCCTGCTGGTGTCAAAGCCGTCGGTGCAATTCTTCATAGCTTCCTCAATAAATAACCCGAATAGGGCTCAATAAACAGCCCATCTGGGGCTTAATCAACCCCCCAATAGGCAGGCTTAACTGCTTTCGCTACACTCTACTGCTTAGACCGCTCTACTTAGACACTGCTTTAACCTAATCACAGCAGAAACAACCGATGCCATCACGCTGCCAGGAGCTTTTGTGACTTCACCAATGATCGAACCATTAACAACCGAGCTGGTACTGGCCTCCAGCTCACGCTGGCGACGCGAGCTACTTGACCGCCTGCAGCTTCCTTACCAATGCTACTCGCCTGACATTGATGAAACACCGCGTAGCGGCGAAACACCGCATGCGTTAGTGCATCGCCTCGCGCTTAGCAAAGCCAATGCTGTTGCAACGCGCTTTCCACATCACTGCATTATCGGTTCCGATCAAGTCGCGGTATTTGAAGGCGACATTCTCGGCAAGCCGCATACGTCAGAAAAAGCACGCGCCAACCTTGCTCGCTTTTCCGGCCAGCGCGTCACATTTCTCACAGGGCTCGCACTTTTAGATACACGCCATCAGCGACATCACGTGCACGTGGAGCCTTTCGAGGTCGTTTTTCGCACCCTGAGCACCCAGGAAATCGAAAATTACGTCACCAAAGAGCAGCCGTTGGACAGTGCTGGCAGCTTTCGGATGGAAGGATTAGGCATTGCGTTGTTTGAAAAACTGGAAGGTCGCGACCCCAACGCGCTGATTGGGCTACCGCTGATCGCACTGTGCGATATGCTACGCCAAGCAGGGCTAGACCCGCTTGGCGCTTCATAACAGGCAGCCGCTTTATCTATACAGGCATACCCATACGGCGCACTCAAGCTAAAAGCGCAGCGGCGTGCTAGGCGCGCGCACACCCAACACCTCAGCAGCAACCTGGGCAAAGCGTCGCGTCAGGCGCTCAAACGGATCAAGGCTCGGCGTGTAATCAATCCATTCGGTATCGCCAACCTGCTCGCGCGCCACCTGCTCAAGGCTACCCAACTGATCGACTAAACCCAGCTCGAGGCTCTGCTCTCCGCTCCAAATCAGGCCAGAGAAAATATCCGGACTATCGCTGAGCCGATCGCCCCTTCCTGCACGCACATCGTCAATAAACTGCCGATGGGTCTGGCTAAGCACGCCCTGCCAAAACGTCTCGGCGTCGTCATCTAGCGGCTGAAAAGGATCTAAGAAGGCCTTGTTCTCGCCCGCGGTCAACACGCGACGTTCAACGCCGAGACGAGATATCGCCTCTTCAAAACCAAAGCCCGCATAGATAACGCCGATTGAGCCGACCAGGCTCACAGGCGATGCGACAATTTCGTCGGCCGCCGCGGCAATGTAATAGGCACCGCTGGCACCGATATCTTCAATGACCGCAATAATCGGCTTATCGCCTTGCTCTCGTAGCCGCATGATCTCCGCATAAATTCGCTGTGACTGCACCGGACTACCGCCAGGACTATTAATATGCAGCACCACGACGGCTGCGCTTTGCGCCTCCCAGGCGCGGTTAAGCCCCAGAATAATACGCTCAGCATTGGCAGGAGAATCACTGGCGATCACGCCATTAACCTCCACAATACCTAAATGACGCTGGGAAGGTGCGGTCGCGCTAGGATTATTCCAAAACAGCCCATAAAGCGTGGCGAATAGGACCACTAACACCACTGCGAGCATCATCAAACGGAAAAACAGCTTCCAGCGCCGCGTGCGGCGCTGCTCGGTTAAAACACCGCCGACCCAACGATCCATCATATCCACCTGCGCCAGGCGTTGACGCTCACGCAGCGTTTCAGCATCGTCTCCCGGCGCTTCGGGCACTGGGCCTACGTTTTCTGATGAAACCTCGGCCCCTTCTGTCCAGCGATCGTCACTCATAAAATATCCTTATATAGACGTAGGCTACTCGCTATGCAATCGCTCAAAAAGCTCACCGACACTATGCGCTAGCCACTTAGGACGGCTCAGCGAGAGGCGCTCTGGCGTATGCACACCATAGGTTACCCCGATGCGGTCCATGCCAATCGCTCGCGCCATTTCCAAGTCATACTCGGTATCGCCCACCATCACCGCCCGCTCAACCGGGACCGAAAGCTCTGCCAACAGCTCGGTAAGCATTTGCGGATGGGGCTTCGAGCGCGTCTCATCCGCCGTACGACTGGATTCAAACCACCCACCGCTACCCGTCTCCGCAAAAATGCGATCAAGACCACGGCGACTTTTGCCCGTCGCTACTGCCAAACGCTGCCCCTCGCGTTCGCGCAGACGAGCGATGTGTGTCTCTACGCCGGCAAAAAACATCATTGGCGTTGCGTCGGCGTGCACAAAATGGTGCGAATAGCGCTCGCGAAGCCGCTCCGCCTGAGCCGGAAGAATGCCTGGGCAAAGTTTAGCAATCGCCTCGGGCAGGCCGAGGCCAATAATATCCTCAACGTCCGGTGCTGAGAGCGCGCCCCACTCTGCTTCTAAGGCAGCAGCCTGCATGCACGAGACAATACGCGGCACCGAGTCCATCAGCGTGCCATCCCAATCAAATATTATCAGCTCGTACTGCATTACAGATCCTTCTTGGCAGGCATATAAACAAAGGGCCGCTTATCGACGGGCGCGCTTGAGGGTTTCTTCCAAAACCTCTGGCAGCGGTGCTTTAACCGTTACCGGGCGGCCATTCGTAGGCTCAGGAAAGGTCAGCGCACGGGCATGCAAGAAAAGTCGCCCCAGCCCTAGCTGCTTAGTAAGAAAGCCACTTTCACGGGTGGCGTACTTATCGTCCCCCAGCAGCGCATGGCCTGCATGGGCAGCGTGAACGCGAATTTGATGCGTGCGCCCCGTCACCGGCTCAGCTTCAATCAGGGTGACTTTCTCGAACGCTTCAACCACCGAAAAATGCGTCCGCGACACCTTCCCGTTAGGGTCAACCCTAACCCGCCGCTCCCCATTACCTGCATCAAACCGGTCCAGACGAGCGCTTTCATAGGTTTTGCGCGCAGGCCAGCGCCCGCTCACTAAGGCCAAGTAGCGCTTATCCATGCCGTGCTTTTTTAATGACTCGTTGAGCGTCACTAGCGCATCGCGGGATTTAGCAAGCAGCAAACAGCCTGACGTATCGCGATCAAGCCGGTGAACCAGCTCTAAGAAACTCAAATCATCACGCACTTGGCGCAGCGCCTCGATCAAACCAATTTTAACCCCGCTGCCACCGTGCACCGCCAGCCCTGAGGGTTTATTGAGCACCATCCAATCAGGGCCTTCCATAATGACGCTGCCGACTAACAGATCACGCAGATTATCACTGACTTCTTTCACTGCCTCACGCGGTGCCAAACGCAGCGGCGGCACGCGAACCAAATCGCCGGCCTGCAACCGGTAATCCACCTTAACGCGCTTTTTATTAACGCGGACTTCACCCTTGCGCACGATCCGATAGATGAGCGCCCGCGGCGCCCCCTTCAAACGTGTCATGAGAAAATTATCAATTCTCTGCCCTGCTTGTTCTGGGGCAATATCCACCCACTGTACTTCACGCCCTTCGGACATTACTTGCTTACTCCTGCTGTTACTCTATGACGTCAGGCTAAAAACGGCATTCTAGCGTAGACCCAAGAGCATTGCGTCAATTGCTGGTCGTTGTCTTTACTGTTATATTCAAAAATGCTCACCAGCCTAGCGCAGAAAGCTGTCTTATCTAGCGCTATCACTAGCTGATCAATAGCTAATTGGCAAAATTACTTAGCAGAATGTATCAACGCTGAGTTTGGTTAATGCGCCTGCCCGACAAACACGCAGGCCAGAGCACGAAAAACGGCACCAGTGTACGCATTGCCCGTTTTTCCGGCATCGAAATATGATCTAAAAATGCAACAAATCTGCCGCCCGTTCTTTTTGTCGGCAGATGAACGTAAGCCCAGCCCTTAACGGCGGGTAGAAACTTAAAAAACGCCACGTGCTGAGCAGCCCCTCCTTTTTCGTCACAAGGTGCCGACTGACTCAGGACGACCAGTTCAACGCTGTGCCGGTGGCCGGCGTTGGTGAATCGATGAATGCCAGGTGTTGGCGGTGTCAGCAGGGCCGGATGGACGTGACAGCCACCGGAACATGTCCTGCCTCCGCCACGTACTCAACGCCCTATTGGCCGGGTCGGCGATGACGCCCTCCCGGTTTTACGCGTCAGCATAGCTATGCGCCGAGCACAAGCACGCAGCAACCAGCGATTCACCTACGCCATGCCGTAGTTAGTTCGCCGGCACGTAACGCTATGTGAGACAACATGAAACGGATGCTTATTAATGCGACCCAGCCTGAAGAGCTGCGTGTCGCCTTGGTTGATGGACAACGCCTGTACGATTTAGATATCGAATCCGGCGCTCGAGAACAGAAAAAAGCTAATATCTATCGCGGTAAAATCACTCGTGTAGAACCTTCACTAGAAGCTGCCTTTGTCGATTACGGCGCCGACCGTCACGGCTTTTTGCCGCTTAAAGAAATCTCTCGCGAGTACTTCGTTAAAGACGTTTCCGGGCGTCCGAGCATTAAAGAAGTGCTCAAAGAAGGCCAAGAGGTCATCGTTCAGGTCGACAAAGAAGAGCGTGGCAACAAAGGTGCCGCGCTGACCACGTTTGTCAGTTTGGCAGGCCGATTTTTAGTTTTAATGCCGAACAATCCTCGTGCTGGCGGTATTTCGCGTCGCATTGAAGGAGACGAACGCAGCCAGCTCAAAGATGCTATGGGCCAGCTGACCGTGCCTGACAAAATGGGCCTGATCGTGCGCACCGCAGGCATTGGCCGCAACCCAGAAGAGCTGCAGTGGGACCTGGATTACCTAGTCCAAGTATGGGAGTCCATCACTACTGAAGCTGCTAAGCGCTCTGCTCCGTTCCTGATTTATCGTGAATCTAACGTCATCATCCGTGCCATGCGCGACTACTTACGTCAGGACATCGGCGAAGTATTGATCGATAGCCCAGAGGTTCATGCCGAAGCGCTGGGCTTTATCCGCCAGGTTATGCCCTCTTATCAGCAAAAAATTAAACTCTACTCTGATGAAGTCGCGCTGTTCTCCCGCTTCCAGATCGAATCGCAAATCGAGACAGCCTATCAGCGCGAAGTAAAGCTGCCATCTGGTGGCTCGATTGTCATCGATCACACCGAGGCCCTGGTCTCCATCGATATCAACTCCGCTCGCGCCACCCGCGGCAGCGATATCGAAGAAACCGCGCTACAGACCAACTCCGAAGCCGCCGATGAAATCGCTCGGCAGCTGCGCCTGCGCGACATCGGTGGCTTGGTGGTTATCGACTTCATCGACATGGGGCCTGCGCGCAACCAGCGTGACGTTGAAAACCGCATGCGTGACGCGCTCAAGCTAGACCGTGCGCGAGTGCAAATCGGCCGTATCTCGCGCTTTGGCTTGATGGAAATGTCTCGTCAGCGCCTGCGCCCTTCGCTGGGTGAAACCAGCGGTGTGGTTTGCCCACGTTGTAATGGCCAGGGCACCATCCGCGACGTGCGCTCGCTTTCGCTTTCCATCATGCGCCTGATTGAAGAAGAAGCCATGAAAGAGAATAGCGCGCAGATTCGCGCCATTCTGCCGGTACCGGTCGCCACCTACTTACTTAACGAAAAACGCAGCGTGTTGGCAGATCTTGAATCCCGCCAGGGTGTTCGTGTGGTGCTGCTGCCTAATCCTGATATGGATACGCCGCATTACGATGTCCAGCGCCTGCGTGATGACCATCTGGACGAAGACGACACCCAAAGCCTTTCAAGCTTTGAACTGTCTACCGATACCGAAGTAGGTAAAGAGCCTGCACCGAGCTTTGTACCCCCCGCTCAACGTGCTGAAGCTGCCGTTAAAAGCGTTACTCACAACGCACCAGCACCGGCGTCGCTACAAACTGAAGAAACAGCGCCTGCCGCCGCACCTACTGCGACCAAAGCAGCCGTAGCCCCTAGCGAGCAGCCTAGCGTTATTGGTCGCTTCATGCGCGGCTTTGCAAAGCTTCTAGGCAGCGACGATACGCCCGCTGAGCCAGCGGCTGTGGCAAAGGTTGAAACGCCAGCGACACGTCGTCCAAGTGAGCGCAGAAGCAGTCAGCGTAACAGCGAGTCTCGTCAGCGCTCCGCGCGCGGTGAGCGCAATGACAGCAATAGCAGTAGAAACGAGTCGCGCAGCGAAAGCCCTGCCAAAACTGAGCAAAAGGCTGAGCCACGCAGCAGCACGCCACGCTCAGTGAGCGATGATAATAGCGATAAACGCAGTGGCCCTAGCCGCACGCGCAATCGTCGCCGCCATCCTCAGCAAAACGAAAACACTGCGCAAGACAGCGTTAATACCGCAAAAGACAGCCACAGCAACAATGTTGCTAGCAAGCCCGCCGCCCAGAAAGAGCCGCGGCGCGAACCAGCTCGCGACAATCAGCGCGAGGAAACGGTTCAACAGCCGGCTAATGCTACCGCCCAGCCGAAAGTCCAGCAGGATGACGATAAGCCCAAGCGTACGCGTAACAACCCACGTAATCGTTCGCGCACCCAGGCTATTAATCCTCAGGCAGAAGCCGAGCAGCTAAAACTGCAGGCCGAAGCGCCCAGCGAAGCACTAGAGGCCACGCCAACGCCAAGCGAAGCGTCTATCGAACGGCCCGCAGTGGCCAGTGAAGTGCCTGTTAATGAAGCACAGACGGCGAAATCGGCAGATAACGACAATGACGCTGACAACACGACGACGGCTGAACGCCCCGTGACGGAGAATGCCAAAGCGCGCAGATCAACGCACCAGCGCCGCCAGCCGAAAGCGGCTCCGACAGCGCCTGAGGCAGAAACTACTGAGCTGCCAGAAGCCTTTGCTAAACCAAGCGAGCCGGTGACCTCAGCCAGCAACGCGCCTGAGGCAGAGCCTTCGCAAGCGACCGAAGCTGAAACGCTTACGGAGCAGCCAGACGTTCAGCAGGCCCCGCCAAGTCAACATGCGCCCCACGTTGACGAACCCTTCGTGCCTGAACGCGCTGAAACGCCGCGCGCCGCCGATCCGACCATCAGCGCTGATCAGAGTGAATCAAGCAGCAATAGCCAGTCCGCTGCCTCCAGCGACGCTGACGAAACTCACCAGCAAGCAGCCGCTTCTAGTGTTCCTGAACATATCGTTGAGGCTCAACAGCCAGCGCCTGCGGCTGAAGAACAGCCTAGCGTGATATTGCAAGGCGCTGAGCAACAGGCATCTGGACAGCAGGCGTCTGAGCAACAGGATTTTGAAAAACAAAGTTTTGAAAAACAAGACTTTGAAATCCAAGAGCCTGAAAGCCAAGAGCCTGAAAAACAGGCTGCCGAGATCAGTGCTGAACAATCAGTCGTTGAGCCACAGGCTAGCCCTGCACCAACAGCGCAAGCAGAGCCTCAGCCCAGCCTCCCGTTAGCCAATGAAGCGCAAGCTGAGACAACGACCGCTGAAGAAGTACCTGCTGAAGCATCTGTTGAAGCATCTGTTGAAGCATCTGTTGCAGCACCTATTGAAGAGATGCCGAAGCCTCGTCGGCGCACTCGTGCGCACAACGATCCACGCGAGAAGCGTAAACAGACACAGCAAGACACGCTCCCAGAATAAATTGATGGTGTGTGGCAACAGCAAAATCCCCGCTTCGGCGGGGATTTTTTTGTTTCGCATTTGCATTAGCTTATGTATTGGCGCCGCTCAGTTTAGGGCAGATTTAAGGATTAATTAAACGCGGCTCTGGCGATAGTCGTACGCCAAAGCGCGCCTCCACCTGAACAGCAATGTAGCTGGCTATTTTCATCAAGCCATGGCGATCGCCGCCACCAAAATGCACCAGCACCAGCGCCTGATGTTGATGAACCCCAAAGACACCATCACGCATCCCCTTTAAACCGCACTGGTCGATCAACCAGCCAGCCGCCAGCTTTGTCTGCCCTTTCATTTGAGGGAAATGCGGCATATCAGGATACTGACGCAGCAGACGGGCCGCCTGGTCATCAGATATCAGAGGGTTTTTAAAAAAACTCCCTGCATTGGCAAGCACCTTTGGGTCAGGCAATTTTTCACGCCTAATCGTACAGACCGCCTCAGCGACCTCAAGCGGCGTGGGCACCGGCGATAACCGAGCGGCAAGATCACCATAGCCAAGCTGCGGGGCAGGCTTTCGTGATAAGCGCAAAACTAACTGAGTAATGACTACTTTATCCGCCATCGCCCCTTTAAACACGCTGTCGCGATAGCCAAACTGGCACTCCTGCGCGCTTAACCAGGCAAGTTGGCCGGAGGCAACCTCCATGACCTGCACCGACTGAAGCGTATCGGCAAGCTCTACACCGTAGGCACCAATATTTTGCACCGGCGCCGCTCCGCAGCTGCCAGGGATCAGCGCAAGGTTCTCGATCCCCCACAGCCCTCGCCGGGCGGTCGCCATTACTAAGGCATGCCAGTTTACGCCCGCGCCCACATGCACTAGCACATGGCCCTGCTGCTGGCTGAGCCACCATTGACTAAGCGCCGGACGTACCGTCAAGCCCGGTAACTGCTCGGGCAGTAGCACATTACTGCCGCCGCCTAATAGCGTGATTGGCCACTCCTGGCAGCGCGCTTTCGCTAGGGTACTACGCAGCGCGGACAAGGTACCTGGGGCTGAAAAACGCTCAGCCCGGCATGGTAGCGCCAGCGTATTGGCGGACGTGAGATCCACATGACGAGTAATATTCAACTCAGCCACTTTAAGCACTTGGCTCGGCAAATAGCGCGCGTACTCGCTCTAAATCCTCAGCGGTATCGACACCGGCGGGATTTACTTCGCAGGCTAAAGCCACCTGAATAACGTGACCATGCTGTAGTGCACGCAGCTGTTCGAGCTGTTCGAGCTGCTCAAGACTCGACGCAGGCCAATCGAGATACGCCTCTAGGAAACGCACACGATAAGCATAAATGCCGATATGACGCAGCCATTGATCGCTCGCTAGTAGCGTGGGCGGCTGTTTAAAATGCTCGCGATCCCAGGGAATCGGCGCACGAGAAAAGTACAGCGCTCGCCCCTGCAGAGTGCGCACCACCTTGACCACATTGGGATTAAACAACGACGCCACGTCGCTAATCGGCTCTGCCAGCGTTGCTATCGATGCCTCTTGGTCCTCAGCCAGGCGCAAAGCCACCTGGTCGATCAACGCTGGAGGAATCAACGGCTCGTCGCCCTGGACGTTAACCAGCAGCGCATCTGCCGGCAAGGCCAAACTAGTCGCCACTTCGGCCAAGCGATCAGTGCCCGAAGGGTGATCATCGCGCGTCATGATCACCTCAGCGCCATAAGCCTGCATAGCATCGCGTATGCGCGCATCGTCGGTTGCAATCACCACCCGACTAGCATGGCTTTGGCAAGCACGCCGCCAAACGTGCGCGACCATTGGCTCACCGGCAATCTCAAGCAGCGGCTTACCGGGTAATCGAGAAGAGCCATAGCGCGCGGGAACAACAGCGGTAAATTCAGGAAAGGTGACGCCAGGCGTCGTAAAATCAGTAACAGCCATTAAGCGTCTCCAGTGCGTCCCGGCGACGTAGGCAGCTTTTCATCGGCATCCATTGCGCGGGCTTCTTCCAGCAGCATGACAGGGATACCTTCTTGAATGGGATAGGCCAAGCCATCGTAATGGCAGCGAAGCTCTTGCCCCTCACGATCATATTTTAGCTTAGCGTTACACAACGGGCAGACCAGCATTGCCAGCAGTTCCTTATCCATGCGAACGTCTCCTTTAGGAAAGTGCCGACAGTCGCGCTGCCAGCCAGTGCTCAAACTCTGATGGAAGCGTCGCTTCCACGTCTAATATCCAGCTATTGGGCGGTGCCAGGTCATAACACTTTACGGCGTCTTTGGCCGTCATCACCACTGGCCGCGACTCTGCAAAGCTTAGCGCCTCAGCACTAAAACGCTGATGGTCTGCTAACGGGTGCCAGTCACCCTCGACTCCGAGGGTAGATAACGTCCGAAAAAAACGCTCGGGATGACCGATGCCCGCCACGCCATGCACCGGCAATGCAAACGGCAAAGGTGTTAACGGAAAGCGAGTGCCGTCTGCCAGTCGTCGCCAGCAGACCGGTGCCAGCTGCATATGAGTGACCGGCGCAACGGGTAGCGACTGCTTTAGATCCCCATTGACGATCACCGCATCGACTCGCTGTAGCCGACTAGGCGATTCGCGCAGCGGCCCGGCTGGCAGGCAATAACCGTTACCAAGGCCTCGGGTGCCATCAACAACGAGCAGCTCGATATCTCTAGCCAGTGCCAGGTGCTGTAAACCATCGTCACTGAGAACAATATCGCACCCCGCCGCTATCAGCGCCTGCACACCCCGTACGCGATTGGGATCCGCCACTACCGGCAGCCCGGTTTGCTGTGCCAGCATAAGCGGCTCATCGCCACTTTCAGCCACCTTCGTACTGGCCGTCACTCGCAGTGGATAATGCGGCGCTTTTCCGCCATAGCCGCGCGTCACAATCCCCGGCGTGTAGCCCTGCCCCACCAGCCAACTAGCGAGCCAGGCCACCAAAGGGGATTTACCCGTTCCACCAAGGGTGATATTGCCAACCACAATGGTCGGCACCGGCGCCTTCCAAGAGGCTTTTCTTCCGCGCCGGTAGGCTTGTTCACGACGCGCCATGCCCCGCTGGTACAGAGCCCCTAGCGGTTTAAGTAGCGCTAGCCAGCGGCTGCCTTGATAAGCGGCTTTTAGCCATCGTTCTGCTAGCGTTTTCGCAGGCAGCTTCATACCGCTTCTTGGAACTGTAGTTGATACAGTGCCGCGTAGGCACCGCCCACTTCAAGCAGCGCCTGATGGGAGCCTTCCTCGATGATACGCCCTTGATCCATCACCACAATTCGGTCGGCTCGCTCAATAGTCGAAAGCCGGTGTGCAATGACCAGCGTGGTGCGCCCCTCACAAACTCGCTCAAGGGCTTTTTGAATATAGCGCTCAGACTCAGTGTCCAGTGCCGACGTTGCTTCATCTAGTATTAGCAATGGCGCATCCTTAAAGATGGCTCTGGCAATTGCCAAACGCTGACGCTGCCCACCCGACAGCATAACGCCATTTTCACCGACCGTGGTGGCATAGCCGTTGGGCAGTTTATCGATAAATTCATGCGCATAGGCAGCCTCGGCGGCTGCTTTAATCGCCTGCATATCAGGATTGGCTACACCGTAAGCAATGTTATCGGCAATCGAGGCATTAAATAGCGTCACCTGCTGAGAGACCAGCGCAATCTGCTGACGCAGCGGCCCTAGCGCGTAGTCATCAACATTGATGCCATCAATGGTAATCGCGCCCTGGCTAGACCGATAAAATCTCGGTAACAGACTAACCAGTGTCGACTTTCCGCTCCCCGAGCGCCCGACGATGGCGACTAACTCTCCAGGTGCCAAGTGAAGGTTAATGTCATGCAGTACGTCAGGCTGGTCGTCGGCGTAGCGAAAGCTGACGTTATCAATCACGACATCGCCTTTTAAACGGCTGGCTATGTGCTTTCCAGTGTCCTGTTCAGGCGACATATCCAGCAGTCCAAATAGCTCCGATGCCGCGGCCAGTCCTTTTTGGATTTCACCATTAATCTCAGTCAGTTGGCGCACTGGCTTAATCATCAGCGCTGCCGCTGTAATAAACGCCACGAACTCACCGGGCGTCATGCTGGCCATTAGCGAGGGCGACATGGCAAGCCAAACCAGCAGCGCCATGGAGATGGCCACGAGCATCAAAATCACCGGCGAGCTAACGGCGCGCGTCATGGCTTCCTTCATACTTTGACGGCGGTTCTCTTCGCTCACTCGCGCAAAGCGCTGCTTCTCATAAGCTTCAGCACCATGCGTACGCACGACGCGATAACCCGAAAGGGCTTCCGAGGCAATGTGGGTCACATCGCCCATAGAGTGTTGAATGCGTTTTGAAATACGTCTAAATCGCTTACTTACATAGCTAACCACCACGGCGATGATTGGCGTCACACCCAAAAACAGCAGTGTTAACATCCAGTTCGTCCAAAGCAGATAGAGAATCAAACCAATTACGAAGAGGCCTTCGCGAAGAATGATGGTCACTGCTTTGGTGGCTGCTCCGGCCACCTGCTCAACATGATAGGTTACTCGCGACACCAGCTGGCCGCTCGAATGATGATCAAAAAACCAGCCGGGAAGATGAAGCAAATGGGCGAACACATCGCAGCGCAGCGTGTGGATCACGTAGCGCCCAACGTAGGACATGAAATAGGTACTTAGGAAGGTGCCAACCCCACGGGCGAAAAACATAATAATGACAAACAGTGGCAGAAATAGCCGGAAGGCTGCATCTGGGTTTTGAATGCCATCAATCAGGCGCTTCATCATCTCCGCCAATGCGGTGCTTGATGCGGCATAAACCACAAACCCCACCAGCGCCAGCGCAAACGCCTGCCAATGTGGCTTAACGTAGCTCAACAACCGCTTATAGACATCCCAACTTGAATCGGTCACACGCGCTCCTGGCAATAGTGTGCAGTGCGCTGAATTCTACCTTAAGGCGGCGTGCTTCAACACCGGTTGCGTTGTCCAGATAGCTTACGTGTCGTTTTGATTTGTATGAGATCGTTAGCATCTAGCCAAAAACGCAGCGCGCCATCCTGCGCGGTGCTCCATAAACAGCTATTTTCATAGCGAAAACGTCGTACCACTTGATCAGCCGGGTGTTGGAACTGATTGCTTTTTCCTGCGCTGAAAATAACGTGCTGGGGCGTCGTATGGCGCACAAACTGAATACCCGAGCTAGTGCGGCTGCCGTGATGCCCAGCCACCAGCACACTGACCGGCGGGCGCACGTCCTGCAACATGTCGTGTAATAAGCGCCGCTCTATGTCGGCACCGACATCGCCGGTTATCAACAGTCTGTGCTCGCCTACGCTGACTTCCAATACGCAGGAGCGATCGTTAGCAGAAAGCGTATTAGCACCGGCAGGTGGCCAGAGAATACGAAAGCCAACCCCATCGCGCTCCCATGCCTGGCCTCGCGCGCAAGCAACGCTTGGCACGGGCAGTGATTCTCCTAAGGGGGCCAGCCACTGATTGACCTGGTGATCAGAGAGTAACGCCTCAACCCCACCTGCGTGGTCGTTATCGGCGTGGCTAATAATCACTTGATCAAAACGCTGCCCCGGCGACCACAGCGTCTCTAAGGGCATAAACCCACCCCTAAACCGCGGCCCTGCATCATAGAGAAGACGATAGTGCTGACTACGCAGCTCGATCAACTGCCCCTGGCCCACATCGTGCACGCTCACTCTAATAACGCCTGGCGCAAACGGCGGTGCAAGCGACCACCAAGGCAACGCAACTATCAGCGCGGTCGAAAGTAGCCGCAGTCCAGGCAGAACACCCGGCAACCCCCAGCACAGCGACAATAGCAGCAGTGCAAAGGCTAGCGGATACGTCAGCAGTCGGTCAGGCTCCCAAAGCGGCCATTGTTGCGACGACAGCGTCAGTAAAAGATGAAAAACGTTGAGCGCTGCCTCAAATATCCACCACGCCACATGGCCCACGAGAGGAAATGGCGCTAGCAGCCAGCCTAATAGCGCCGTAGGCACCATGATCGAGCTAACCCAGGGCACGGCAACTAAGTTAATCAGCGGAGCCACCGGGGCCACTCTGCCAAACGCCACCAGCACAGCGGCGGCCATGAGCGGGGCTAAGAGTAATTGCGTTCGGATCAGCGCCCAGCACCACCCTTTAATACCCCGCGGGCGTTGACGCCCCTGCCAAATAACGATTAACCATGCGACGGCAACAAAGGACAGCCACATACCAGGCCGCCATAAAGCCAGAGGATCAAACATCAGCACTAGCGCGAGTGCCAGCCACCATGCTTGCCAAGCGCCGGGGGCATGTCGACCGCTAAGTACCCACAGGCCAATTAGCGTCATCACCATTGCTCGCATAGCGGGTGGCGCCATTCCTGCAAGCACGGCGTATGCAACGCAGCCCACTGCTGCTGCCCACCATGGCCAGACTCGCATGCGCCAGTTGCCGGGAGTTAATAGCCGTGCAGCGAGCTTTGCTAATAGCAGTACAAACGAAGCTACCAAGCCAACGTGTAATCCCGAAATAACCACCAAGTGGGTGGTGCCGGTGGCATTTAGCAGCGACCAATCATCTTGTGTCAGCTGGCCGCTTTCACCTAGCGTCAGCGCCGCCAACCAGCGCTGGGTGCGTTCGCTGAGTGCTTGTTGTGATAAGAAGTCTAGCGCTAGCTGGCGCAAGGAGACGCTAGCGGTCGATAGCCGTTCAGCCTGGGGGTCCTGACGCAGATACCCCGTCGCATGAATACCTTCTCGCCAGAGCCACTGCTCAAAATTGAAAGTATGCGGATTGGCAAAACCACCAGGAGGACGCAAACGCAGCGTCATTCGCCACTGTTCCCCTGGCTTAAACACCTCATCGCTATAGGCCGATACCCGCACTTTGGAAAGTGACGAGCAGCTAGGGCGCTGCGCCGGGCTATGGCACGTATCAAGCGCAAGCAATAGTCGAGTAGCCTGAGAAGATGGTACAGAGAGCGGCTGAGCTGTTAAAACGGTTGCTTCAACAACAATATCTTCACCGCTTAACCCGGCCGGCAGGCGGCCAGACCACTCGCGCTGTACACTAATAAAAACCCATAGGCCGATTAAAAGCCAAATACCAAGACGCGGGCGCCACGTCATCACAAACAACGTAGCCACCAAACCCCATCCTAGCGCGCTGGATGTCATATCTGAAAAAGTGCTATACCAAGCAAAAATGCCCCCGCTCAGTGCCGCAAAAGCGGCTGGCATAGCAACACCGAACCGCATACAGCTCTCCTTTGCGTTAGCTCATTCACTGTCCAGCATAGCTTAAGGGCGGCGCTATATGGATAATAGGCGAGATCGATAGGTAAGAGTGTCCGCTATGCCGCGCCGATTCCTGCAGCGCTACATGCCCAAACCCGACACTATCAGGAAACAGCGCTCATTACGGTTCTTAGCGCCGCTGATTGCAGACCCGGGGTTGTGGCTTTTAACTCGCCGAAGCGTTGCGAATGCGTTTAGCGTGGGCGTGTTTTGCGCCATGCTGCCCATTCCTTTTCAAATGGTGGTGGCAGCGCTGGGCGCTCGCTTAACGCGCTGTAACTTAGCGTTATCAATCGGCCTGGTATGGATTACCAATCCTCTAACGATGCCACTCATTTTCTACGGCAACTACCGAATTGGCACATTTATACTCGGCGCGCCGGTACGGGAGGCTCCTTCTAGGATTTCAACGCACTGGATTGCCGAACAGATGCACGACATTATGCCGCCGCTGATCGTCGGATCATTAGTAACAGCGTTTTTTTTAGCCATCGTCGCCAATATTGGTATTCGCCTGATTTGGCGCTGGCACGTTTCTTATAATTGGAAACGCCGCCGCCTAAAACGTCGGCAGCGGCGTGCGCGCATCGAAGCAGAGTTTGATGACTGAGCTGGATGACTAAAGGGCGGGCGTTTGCTCGATAAGTTTTCCTGCATCCAGCTTGAGTACGCGATCTTGATGAGCAGCCAAGCCAACGTCATGAGTCACAATTACAAACGCGCAGGCGCTTTCTTTTGCCAACTCATCCATCAGTGCCAAAATAGTGGCTGCCGTGGTCTGATCCAGGTTGCCCGTCGGCTCATCCATTAAGACCAGGCTTGGATCCGTCACCAGCGCACGAGCGATCGCCACGCGCTGACGCTCGCCTCCGGACAGCTCACCAGGCCGATGATTAGCCCGCGGCGTCATGCCTACTCGCTCAAGTATTTGCATAGCGCGCTGCTCGGCCATTTTTTTCGACTGACCGCGAATAATCAGCGGCAAAGCGGCGTTTTCAACAGCGCTGAACTCCGCCAACAAATGGTGGAATTGATACACAAAACCAATATAGCGATTACGGAAGTTGCCAAGCGCCGTTTCATTTAAGCCTGCTAGCGGCTCTCCGGCAATGGTCACGCTGCCTTCACTGGGGCGGTCAAGGCCGCCCAGTAAATTCAATAGCGTTGTCTTACCTGAACCCGAACTGCCGACGATAGCCACCCGCTCTCCGGCACGCACCTGCAAGTTGAGCTGGTCCAGCACCGTAAGTTCTTGGGGCCCTTCGCTATAGACCCTGCTCAGCGCCTGGCAATCGAGCATCACCGCCGCGTCTTGGCGTGTGTTCAGAGGCATCGTATTCATAGACATCCTGGCATCCTTATTGCTGCTCTCGTTATTGCCGCTCTCATGACTACTCATAGCGCAATACATCGGCAGGCTGAACCCGCGCTGCGCGCCAAGCGGGATAGAGCGTTGATAGGAACGTCAATCCAAAAGCGGCCAACACGATACGACTGACATCACTCCACTCCAGACGTGAGGGCAGATCACTGATGAAGTAAACCCCGGCATCTAGGAACTGAATGCCCAGCGTTCCTTCGACCCAACCAATGAGGTCCGCAATCGTTAGCGCGAGCAGCACCCCCACCGCAACACCAATGGCGATACCAATAATCCCGATCGCCATGCCTTGAACAATAAAAATGCCCATAATCGAGCTTGGCTTAGCACCAATAGTGCGCAGAATGGCGATATCTGCCCGCTTGTCGGTGACGACCATGACCAGTGTCGAAACGATATTAAACGCTGCCACGGCAATAATAACGGTGAGCAGTAGCGCAATCATGCGCTTTTCCATTT
Source organism: Halomonas sp. AOP5-B2-8 (assembly GCF_052376475.1). NCBI lineage: Bacteria > Pseudomonadati > Pseudomonadota > Gammaproteobacteria > Oceanospirillales > Halomonadaceae > Halomonas > Halomonas sp. AOP5-B2-8. Next base: position 440,671 of record NZ_JBQSVS010000003.1, read on the forward strand.
GTATCGCTTGAAACAGATTACCCTGGGTAAACGTCCAGTCGCTGCCGCGATAGCCGGAACCAAGCTCATTGATAATGGCCTGGGTTTCGCTGCTAGCCGCAAACAGATCATCCAACTCTAGACGCAAACCGCCCACTGCATCGCCTAAACGCGCAAGGGTCTGCATATCTTCAATATTGGCATAAGCCAAGTTGGCATCAAGCTCAGCGCCGACGCTAAAAATACCGCTGACGGTAAAGCGCTTTAAGCGCGGAAAGACCCCGGCGGGCGTAATCGATGCTTCGGGCACTAACAGCGTGACCCGATCGCCCACGCCAACACCCAAACTGCGTGCCAGTGCCGAGCCCATCACCACGTGCCATTCACCGGGCACAAGGTCAGCCAACTTACCTTCACGCATGTGATCGCTGATGATGGACACCTTATCTTCCCACTCAGGATTAATGCCATTGACCATGGCGCCTTGATTGCGACCACCGACCGAAAACATACCCTGCTGTTCAACATAGGGCGCTGCGCCGATAACACGCTCACGCTGCATCAACTGCTCAGCCAACGACTGCCATTCAACTAAGCCTTCCCGGGACTCAATTTTAGCATGGGGCACCATCCCCAAAATGCGTGTGCGCAGCTCGTGATCGAAGCCGTTCATCACCGACAACACCAGGATAAGGACCGCAACGCCCAGCATTAATCCCAGCATTGAGGTCAGCGAAATAAAAGAAATAAAGTGGTTTCGGCGTTTAGCGCGCACGTAGCGCAGCCCCACCAGAAAAGGCAAACGATCAAGCATGGCGTGATTCCTTATCAATAAGCGCTCATGGTACGGTTTTTTTAATGTCTCTGCATGCTCAAACAGCCATTAGAGCGGTCTACACCGTGAGCGTTCACAGCGCATGCTTGCAACTTACCTCGCCACCGCCTACATTGCGGCGATTTACTGCTTGTCGCAGAGTAAGCTAGTGTTTCTAGAGGCTGCCTGCAATCTACTCGATACACTCTTCGCAAAGGGCATTCAAGACGTTGGCTACTATGACTTATCGCTTACTACCCGAATGGCATCCACAGGATGGTATTCAGCTTACTTGGCCTCGTCACGACGGCGATTGGGCGCCCCTGCTGGCTTGCATCGAAGCGACTCTTGAACGCATTGTAGTGGCCACTACGCGCTATCAACGCGTCCTTATTTGCGTACCGAATGAGCTGACGAAAGAACGCCTAGCGGCCACCTTCACGGCCTATCAAGTGCCGAGTGAACGACTACTGCTGATCGTTGCCCCCACCGATGATACCTGGGCGCGGGATCATGGGCCGATTACCGTCGTAGACGAAGATGGCCAGCGATTAATGCTCGATTTCACCTTCACAGGCTGGGGCGGTAAGTTTTCCGCTGAGCACGATAATCAGTTGACTCAGCGACTTGCTGACGCAGGCGTTTGGTCATGCCCCATAGCGTCGCGAGATTTAGTGCTGGAAGGCGGCGGCATCGAAACAGATGGCGAAGGCACTCTACTGACCACCGAAGCCTGCTTACTGAACGCTAATCGCAATCCCACGCTCTCGCGTACAGACGTAGAAGCACAGCTGGCGGCAGATTTTGGCGTTGACCGCGTGCTGTGGCTGGCTAACGGTCATCTAGAAGGCGATGACACCGACAGCCATATTGATACGCTCGCACGCTTCTGTGATCCGGCGACCATTGCCTACGTGCGTTGCGATGATCCTAATGACGCGCACTACCCGGCACTAGCGGCGATGGAGCAGGAGCTTCAACACTTTCGACAACGTAATGGCGAGCCCTACCGTCTTATTGCGCTGCCCTGGCCACAGGCCTGCTTCGACCCAGACGACGGCCATCGCCTACCGGCGACGTACGCTAACTTTTTGATCATCAATCAAGCCGTACTAGTACCCACCTATGGTGACCCAGCCGACGTCGCAGCCCTTCAGGCGCTAGCGTTAGCATTTCCAGAGCACACGCTTATCCCGATCGAGTGCAATAGCGTTATTCGCCAACACGGCAGCCTACACTGCTTAACCATGCAGCTACCCCAAGGCACGCTGGCAGCGCTCACTACTTGATAAAGGAGTCATCATGTCGACTACGCTAACCGTAGGGGTTGTTCAACAATCTGCTTGGCCAGATAAAGCCCAAAGCCTAGCCGTGAGCGAGCAAGGTATTCGCGATGCCGTTCGCCAAGGTGCTCAACTGGTGTTGCTTCAAGAGCTACATGCCACCCATTATTTTTGCCAGTTTGAGGATCCTGCCCTGTTCGACTTGGCTGAACCGCTTGATGGGCCAACGGGACAGCGCCTGGCCGCGCTCGCACAGGAGCTTGATATTGTGCTGGTCGGCTCACTATTTGAACGTCGCGCGCCGGGCCTATATCACAATACCGCAGTGGTATATGACCGGGCTAAAGGCCGCGTAGGTCAGTACCGAAAAATGCATATCCCCGATGACCCGGGCTTTTACGAGAAATTTTACTTCACCCCTGGCGACTACGACAGCGCGCGCGGCGAAGGATTTACGCCGATTGAAACTTCGCTAGGGCGCCTGGGCGTGCTGGTCTGCTGGGACCAATGGTATCCAGAAGCAGCGCGACTGATGGCTCTCGCGGGTGCGGACTTATTGCTTTATCCGACGGCGATTGGCTGGGACCCAAGCGATGACGAAGCCGAGCACGTTCGCCAAAAAGACGCCTGGACGATCATTCAGCGTGCTCACGGCGTGGCGAATGGCCTGCCTGTGATAGTAGCCAACCGGGTAGGGTTTGAAGCAGACCACTCTGGCGTTGGCGGCGGCATTCAGTTCTGGGGCGGCAGCTTTATTTGCGGACCGCAGGGGGAGCTATTAGCGCATGCAAAAGAAGACGCGGAGCAGCTAGTGGTTACACTAGACATGGCGCGCAGTGAAAACACGCGGCGTATATGGCCCTACCTGCGAGACCGTCGCGTGGATGCCTACGCAGATATGACCCGCCGCTATCGTGACTAGGTAAAGCCAAATGTTCTTCATACGTTAAACGCAACATTCGTTTCACTAGCACACAAAAACGCCTGCCCCAATGAAGATAGGGGCAGGCGTTTTTCATTCCACACTGGCGGCTGGCTAGCGGGTAGACTACTTCCAGAAATCGCGAATCGACGCGATACCTTGAGCACCCACGGCGCGCGCATGATTCGCGTCAAAGCGGGTCATGCCTCCCAGTGCAAAAACGGGCATACCTGCACGCTCAACCAATTGCTGGAAATCATGCCACCCAAGCGGTGAAACTTCCGGATGCGAGGGCGTGGTACGTAACGGCGAGAGGCTGACAAAGTCGCAGCCTAAAACCGCCGCTTTTTCCAGCTGTGTTTGGTTATGTGTTGACGCAGATAGCCATTTATTTTCCGCAATGGGACGACGCTCAAGCTGCATTAAACGTTCGCTGGTCAGATGAATACCGTCGGCATCAACCTCCTCTAGCAGCGCTGGTTCACCATTGAGAAGCAATCGTGCGCCGTGCTCGCGACACATTTGCAAGGCTCGCTTCGCGCGCGCAACGTAGGCCGCTTCGTCCAGCTGCTTTGCGCGCAGTTGAACTAAGCGGACATGATCTTCGCGCAGCGCGCGCTCTAAAAATGCATCAAACCGCGCATCGTCAGCCTCTTCCCCAGTGATCAGGTACTCGGTGGGCAGTCTTACTGCACGCAAGATAGGCAAATTAGCAGCGGGGAAGGGATAGTTTGAAAGCTCGCTCATGGGCACCCAGCGAACCGCCTGCCCTTCACGGCCAAAAGGTTCGCCAGCAAACTCATGCACCTGCCATACATCCAACAAAATATGCTTGTCAGGATACTCATGGTGCACGCGAATCAGTGGCTGGGCACAGATAATTTCAATCCCAAGCTCTTCATGCAACTCACGCTTTAGGCCTTCAAGCCCGGTTTCGTAAGGTGCAAGCTTGCCCCCCGGAAATTCCCATAGCCCGCCATGGTCAACGTTTGACGGCCGACGAGCGATCAATACTTGCTTCCGATCGGCGCTCACAATTGCAGCCGCCGCGACGTGAACCCGCCGTTTCACCTTTACACTCATTGCGTCTTTATCCACTGTCTGCGCAGCGACGCTACTGCCGCCGCTGCTATCTCACTGCGTTTGCCCTTTACCCCAGCCATCGCGTCAGCGCTGGAGGTAATTCGTTAGCTACGGTAATCCGCGTTGATAGACACATAGTCATGGGAGAGATCAGACGTCCACACCGTGGCACTTTCGTCACCGCGTCGCAAATTAATGCGAATAGCAATCTCAGACTGCGCCATCACTGCACTTCCCGCTGCTTCGGTGTAGCTGGCTGCACGTCCGCCATTTTCGACTAAGCGAACATCGCCTAAATCAATCACCACACGATTAACGTCAAAATCGCTGACAGGTGCCCTACCCACTGCTGCTAAAATACGCCCCCAGTTAGCATCCGAGGCATACAGCGCGGTTTTCACCAGCGGCGAATGCGCAACAGTGAAAGCCACATCAAGCGCCTCTTGGCGGCTGTTCGCCCCATCAACGTGAAGCGTCACAAACTTCGTTGCCCCTTCTGCGTCGCGAATAATCGCCTGAGCAAGCTCTGTCATCACCACCTGCAACGCATCGCGGAATGCCGACACGTCACCCTTATCGACAATGCTAGGCCCCGTACCGGTGGCCGCTAACATGCAGGCATCATTGGTCGACGTATCGCTGTCCACGGTGATGCAGTTAAACGAGTGGTCGACTGTCTCGCGCAGCAGGCGATCTAACAGCGGCGTCTCAATGGCAGCGTCAGTCACCACAAACCCCAACATGGTCGCCATGTTGGGCTTAATCATGCCCGACCCTTTGGTAATGCCGTTAATCGTCACCTGCTGGCCATGAACCTCCAGCGTCGCGGTTGCACCTTTCGCTCGAGTATCGGTCGTTAAAATACCCTGGCCCGCATGCTGCCAGGCGATATCGTCACTAGACAGGCTTTCAAGGGCGGGAGCCAAGCCCGCCAACAGACGATCCATCGGTAGCGGCTCACCAATCACACCGGTTGAAAACGGCAAGACATCCTGCGCCGAAACACCTACCTGCTCAGCAAGCGCTGCACAGCTGGCGTAGGCATCGCGCATGCCTGCTTCGCCGGTACCGGCGTTTGCATTGCCGGTATTAATCAGCCAAAAACGTGGTGATCGTCCTTGAGCACGGCAGTGCTCAAGGTGCTGCTTCGCCACTGCCACAGGCGCCGCACAAAATGCATTGCGGGTAAAGACACCGGATACCGTTGCTGACTCAGGTAGCTCAATAACTACTAAATCACGACGACCCGGCTTTTTAATACCCGCCATTGCCGTTCCCAGGCGCACCCCGTTAAGGGGCAGCATCTCTGGAAAAGGAACATTTCCAACTGCCATGATTCTCTCCTTTAGGCAGGCCCATATTGAGACGCTTTCGCCGTTAGCTCAGCTTGCCGCAGCACTGTTTGTACTTCTTACCCGAGCCACAAAAACACGGGTCGTTGCGACCTACTTTAGGCCCTTCCCGACGCACGGGCTGTCCATCAACGACTGGCTCATCTTGGGCATTTTCCAGCTGTTCTTCGGCAGGATCATCGTGCCGGCTTGCCGCGGTGGTCGCTTCGCGCTCCAACGTTTCACGCCGGCTACGCTCAAGGGCATCTACCTCTTCAGGTTGACGTACCTGAACGTGGCTAAGAATACGCGTTACGTCTGCTTTAATATGGGTCAGCAGGTGCTGGAACAGTTCGAACGATTCGCGCTTATACTCCTGCTTGGGGTTCTTTTGAGCATAGCCGCGCAGGTGAATGCCGCGACGCAGGTGGTCCATTGACTGCAGATGCTCTTTCCAGCGAGTGTCTAACACTTGCAGCATTACCTGCTTCTCAAAGCGCCGAATAAGCTTCTCACCCGCCGCATCAATTTTGGCGGCATAGGCTTCGCGGTGCATCGCTTGCAGTCGTTCGCGCAGCTGCTCCTCGCTGAAACGCTCATCTTCTGCGGCCCATTTAACGACGGGCACATCAAGATTAAATTCCGTCTTGAGATGCGCTTCTAAGCCAGGCAAATCCCACTGCTCGGGCAGACTCTGAGGAGGCACATAGTCGCTAATCGCCTCTTCCATTACCTCTTCGCGGATGCCAATAACGGCATCAGCAACGTTGTCGGCAGCAAGAATGTCATTACGCTGCTCATAGATAACACGACGCTGATCGTTAGCAACGTCATCGTATTCCAACAGCTGCTTACGAATATCGAAGTTGCGGCCTTCAACTTTCTTTTGCGCACGTTCAACGGCGTTGGACACCATCTTATGCTCAATCGCTTCACCGCGTTCAAGGCCTAATGCCTGCATCAAACGCTTGACACGATCAGAGCCAAACAACCGCATCAGGCTATCTTCAAGCGACAGGAAGAAACGCGTTGAACCAGGGTCGCCTTGACGCCCAGCACGTCCGCGCAGCTGATTATCGATGCGCCGTGACTCATGGCGCTCAGAGCCCACCACGTGCAAACCGCCAGCAGCTAACACGCCATCATGACGCACCTGCCACTCGGCCTTCAATTCATCAATTTGCACTTGGCTAGGGTTCTGCAGTTTGGCAACTTCAGCCTCCCAGTTACCCCCCAGCATTATGTCGGTACCACGACCCGCCATGTTGGTGGCAATCGTAATCGCACCTGGGCGGCCTGCCTGGGCAATAATTTCGGCTTCACTTTGGTGCTGCTTAGCATTAAGGACGTTAAACGTGAGTCCTGCTTCGCGCATCAGCGTGGCCAGATATTCCGATGTTTCAATCGAAGCAGTACCGACTAAAACCGGGCGCCCTGCTTCCGTCTCCGTCCTTACGTCCTTAATGATCGCTTCATATTTTTCTTCAGCGCTCAAATAAACCAGGTCGTTCAGGTCTTTACGTGCCAAGGCCCGATTGGTCGGAATAACGATCACGTCGAGGCCATAAATCTGGCGAAATTCAAACGCTTCAGTATCGGCCGTGCCCGTCATCCCGGCTAATTTCTCGTACAGCCGGAAGTAATTCTGGAAAGTGGTCGATGCCAGCGTTTGGCTTTCACGCTGTACGGTGACGCCTTCCTTTGCCTCAACGGCTTGATGCAAACCTTCCGACCAGCGGCGGCCAGGCATTGAGCGGCCGGTGTGCTCATCAACAATCACCACCTGATCTTCCGACACAATGTAGTCAACATCGCGGTTATACAGATAGCGAGCGCGCAGCGCTGAATGCATATGCTGAAGCAAATTAAGGTTTTGTGCGGCGTAAAGAGACTCTTCGACACCTAGCAGGTTTTCAGCTCGCATGAGCTCTTCAACCTTGTTATGCCCCTGTTCGGTCAGCTCGACTTGTTTTTGCTTTTCATCAACAACAAAGTCGCCGGTTACCGGGGCATCTTCATCTTCAGATGCTTCGCCTTGCTCAAGCTGCTGGGCAAGTACGTTAACCACTTTGTAAAGATCGGTATTTTCATCGACCGCCCCAGAGATAATCAGCGGTGTACGCGCTTCATCGATAAGAATCGAGTCAACCTCATCGACAATCGCGAAATGCAGTCCACGCTGTACCTTATCCTCCAACGAGAATGCCATGTTATCGCGCAGGTAATCGAAGCCAAACTCGTTGTTGGTGCCGTAGGTTATATCGCACTGATAAGCATGACGCTTCTCTTCACCGGTTTGGCCAGAGAAAATAACGCCTATGCTCAGGCCTAGAAACTCATAAAGCGGACGCATCCACTCAGCGTCACGACGCGCCAAGTAATCGTTCACGGTAACGACATGCACGCCTTTACTGGTCAGCGCATTGAGATAAACCGCCAACGTAGCGACGAGTGTTTTACCCTCGCCCGTTTTCATTTCAGCAATACGGCCACGGTGCAGCGTCATCCCGCCGACCATCTGGACGTCAAAGTGGCGCATCCCCATCACGCGCTTACTGGCTTCGCGAACGATAGCAAACCCTGGCGCTAGCAAGCTATCTAACGGTTCACCCGCATCCAGGCGCTGACGAAGCTCGGCAGTCTTGCCCTGTAAGTCAGCATCGGTAAGAGCCTCAAACTCCGCTTCAAGAGCGTTAATCTGCGGCACATTTTTATGCATGCGTTTTACTTCGCGGTCATTCTTAGACCCAACGACTTTACGTAACAAATTATTCAGCATGGAGTATCCAGATATTCACGAGCGCCCCCTCAGGAGCTACTCTTTTTTCTGCAAGCTCTTTTATTCAAGAGCAGAGACAAAGTAGCTTTATGAACGAATGTCTCGGCATGAGGGCGGGCCGCGTTGGGTCAAAACATCGCTCGCCGCGACAAGGGCTATTAGCGGGGGAAGCCAGTTAAATCGCGCCCGAATCGGCGTGACACTACGGCGACGCTGAGACCAGCGGCGCAGTGCTCGACGCCTTTTTGCAACCCAGTGCGACTGGGCGCGCAAAATAGCGGGCACCCAAAAACAGATAGTAACGTTGCGTTCACCGCCGCGAAAAGCGTCCGCGGGACTTAAGCTCGCAGGTAGGAGGCAACTTACAAGCAAACCAGCCAGCCACCAACGTGCTATACCGTAGCGGCGCTGGCGCCGCGGCAGAGCAGTTTGTACTTCAAGCGTAGGCGACATGCTGTAGACCGGCTCCTTAGCGTGGTAGGCTCTGCAAATGGGTAATCGGCTTGAATCCGCCGATGTAACGATTTAGGGGTACCTAGGAATTAAGTGTATGAGTATAAAGGTTAAGCGTTCTCACGCACAGCCCATCGCCCGTCTGCTGTCAAAGTCCGGTGATATTAGCCAGTTAATGCGCCTATCTCGCTTAATCGATCAGGCGCAGCGTCACCTGCGCGCTCATTTACCCGAAGACATGCGCGAACATATCTTCGTGGGCGGCTTTCGCGATGGCCGCCTAACCGTTATTAGTGGTCAAGCTAGCTGGCTGACTTGGCTGCGCTTCGAACAGCGCCGCCTGCTAGACCTGCTTCACCAGCTGCCTGGCTTTGAAGGCGTGAATGGCTTTACGTTTAAAGTTCGCCCAGTACGCCCCATCGTGGCCCCTGCACGCAATACTCGCAGCCTGTCATTAGATGCTGGTAAAACATTAGCTGAGTGTGCCGAAGACACCACCAACCCCGCATTAAAACGGGCTCTTGAAAGGCTTGCCTCACATGCTCGCCCACCAACCAAGCAACCGCTTTGACGAATACACAACTAGCCTCTTTAAGTGGGCCTGAAATGCATAAAGCACCACATGAGTGGTGCTTTATAAAACTGACAATTAACGATTCAGTAATGAACGCCGACCTTACGCCATAGCAGGGGCTGCATAAGAGATCGGTGCAACCGCTTTTTCTTCTTCAAAGGTAATGATTTCGTAAGCATCGGGCTGCGCCATTAGTTCTCGACACAGCTGATTATTAAGCGCGTGACCTGATTTTACACCTCGGAACTCACCAATCAGGCTATAGCCCAACTGGTATAAATCACCAATCGCGTCCAGGACTTTATGCTTAACAAACTCGTCTTCATAACGCAGGCCACCTTCGTTAACAATGCGATAATCATCTACCACGATCGCATTATCTAGACTGCCGCCTAGCGCCAGATTATTAGAGCGCAAAAACTCTAAATCACGCATAAAACCAAAGGTACGGGCACGCGACACTTCTTTAACGAAAGACGTGGTTGAAAAATCAATCAGCGCCGTCTGCTTTTGCTGTTCAAACACGGGGTGGTCAAAGTCGATCGCGAACGAGACCTTAAACCCTTGGTGGGGCAGAAAAACGGCTTCTTTATCGCCATCGGTGACGGCCACACGACGCTTGATACGGATAAATTTCTTAGCTGCATTCTGCTCTAAAATACCCGCCGACTGAATCAAAAATACGAACGGGCTAGCGCTGCCATCCATAATGGGCACTTCAGGCTCGCTTACATCAACGTAAGCATTATCAATACCGAGCCCTGCAAAGGCGGACATTAGATGCTCAACCGTGGCTACTTTAACCCCGTTATACGCAAGCGCCGTGCATAGTCGGGTATCTTCTACCAACTCAGCTTTCGCGGGCACGTGCGCAGCGGGCTCCAGATCGGTTCTAACAAACACAATCCCTGTATTGGCTGGCGCCGGACGCAAAGCCAGATGGACTTTCTTGCCAGAATGCAGGCCCACTCCGGTAGCGCGAATGACGTTTTGAAGGGTGCGTTGTCTGATCATGGATAGTAGTCGTACTCTTATGACGGTGATTACCGCAGGGAAAAAGTTATCAAACAGTGTTCACTTTAACAGTAAGCGAGCGTTTTAGCCAATAAAACGCTTGCTCACTGTTAAAGCCTGCCTGATAAAGAGGATCAATCCGCCTGGCGGCGTAGAAACGCAGGGATGTCCAGATAGTCATCGGCTTCAGTCGACCGGCGCTTTTCAGAACGTGGTTTAGCATTGGCTTCTGGCGCTTCAGAGCGGGCCGTCGCCTGCTGACGCATCACGGTTGGCTGTTGCAGTTTACGATAGTCAGATGAAGATTCTGCCGCCGAACGACGTGCCGGTTCACGCGCAGTCGTTTTAGCTTTGTGATTGCCATCTAAGCCTGCAGCCACAACGGTGACACGCAGTTCGTCGGACATTTCCATATCAATGGAGGTGCCCACAACAATAGTAGCGTCTGGAGAAGCAAATTCTTGCACCGTCGCGCCCACATCATTGAACTCACCAATCGACAGATCAGGTCCTGCAGTGATGTTAACCAGAATACCGCGCGCACCATGAAGATCGATATCTTCCAATAGCGGGCTGCGGATAGCTTTTTCAGCTGCTTCACGAGCACGGTTCTCACCCGTCGCGCCGCCGGTACCCATCATCGCCATGCCCATTTCGGACATCACCGTACGCACATCTGCAAAGTCGACGTTGATAATACCTGGGCTTGTGATCAGCTCGGCAATGCCCTGAACCGCCCCTAGCAGCACATCGTTAGCGGCGCTAAAAGCTGTCAACAGCGTGGCATTTTTACCCAACACAGAAAGCAGCTTTTCGTTGGGGATCGTAATCAACGAATCAACGTGCTGAGAGAGCTCTTTCATACCCTCTTCAGCTGCACGCATACGCTTAGGCCCTTCAAAGGGGAAGGGGCGTGTTACTACCGCAACTGTCAGTATCCCCAGCTCTTTGGCGACCTGTGCAACAACCGGCGCACCGCCAGTGCCAGTACCACCGCCCATACCGGCAGTGATAAACACCATGTCAGCGCCTACCAGCAATTCAGCAATGCGCTCACGGTCTTCCATGGCCGCCTGACGACCCACTTCAGGATTGGCACCTGCGCCCAATCCTTTAGTGATCTCACTGCCTAGCTGCAATACCGTTTTAGCTGACACGCGCTTTAATGCCTGCGCGTCAGTATTGGCGCAAATAAACTCTACGCCCTCAATATTGCTTTCGACCATATGGTTAACAGCATTGCCGCCACCGCCGCCAACACCCACCACTTTGATGACCGCACTGCTCGAGGGTGCGTTATCTACCAATTCGAACATAAGCCCCGTCTCCTGAACCGCGCTTGCGGCCCTGTCAGAAATTTCCTTTGAACCAGCCTTTAAATCTTGCCAGCGTCGAACCGTGGTCTTCCTTGATATCACGCCGGGCAAGTTCGTTGCGGCCTTTATGAGCTGCAACAACTCCCCCGTGGCTTTTCAAGCCTTGCCCATAACGCGTTTCCTGCAAGGCATAGTGCAGCAAGCCAACCCCCGTCGCATAAATCGGGTTACGGACGACATCCGCCAAACCTTTTACATTTTGAGGGCAAGCGATACGAACAGGCATATGGAAAATTTCTTCCGCCAATTCGCTAACGCCTTCCATGCGCGAAGTACCGCCGGTAAGCACTATCCCTGCAGCGACCATATCCTCATAGCCACTGCGACGTAATTCATCTCGTATTAGCGTAAACAGCTCTTCGTAACGTGGCTCTACCACCTCAGCAAGCGCCTGGCGTGATAAATCACGAGCAGCGCGATCGCCTACGCTAGGAACTTTAATCATTTCATCACTTGCCGCTAGATGCGTCAGCGCACAAGCGTATTTAACTTTGATTTCTTCTGCATGCTGCGTGGGCGTACGCAATGCCATTGCAATATCGTTGGTGACCTGGTCGCCAGCAATAGGAATAACCGCTGTGTGACGTATAGCACCTTCGGTAAAGATAGCCATATCGGTAGTGCCGCCGCCGATGTCTACCATGCACACACCCAGTTCACGCTCATCTTCTGTGAGCACGGCCATGCTTGAGGCAAGCTGCTCTAAAATAATTGCGTCTACTTCTAAGCCACACCGCCGCACGCATTTTTCGATATTCTGCACCGCGTTTAGCGCCGCGGTGACCAAATGTACCTGAGCTTCTAAACGTACGCCTGACATACCTAATGGCTCACGAATGCCGCCCTGAGCGTCAATCGAAAATTCTTGAGGTAACACATGAAGGACGCGCTGCCCTTCTGAAATAGCACGAGCACGAGCCGAATCAATAACACGCTCAATATCTGAAGGGGTTACTTCACGCTCTTTAATGGCCACGACGCCATCAGAGTTCATTGAGCTAATATGGCTGCCTGCGACGCCAACATATACCGAGTGAATATCACAGCCAGCCATTAACTCAGCTTCTTCTACTGCCCGCTGAATAGACTGCACGGTGGATTCAATATTGATCACCACGCCGCGCTTCATGCCACGCGAAGGATGCGAGCCAATACCGGCAATTTCAATTCCGCCGTCATCGGTAGGTTGACCGACTATCGCGACGACCTTGGACGTTCCAATGTCCAGCCCGACCACCATATTGGATGCGTTGGGTGAGCCTGCCATGAGTCGGTAAATCTCCTTGCGTCATGTTTAAAGGTAAATATAAATAGGGAGACGCTTAATCCAACGTTAAACATTGAAGGCGTACAACCCGAAATAATCAGTGATGTTTCTCAACTCTTGCTAAGTACAAATAGTCGAATTTAAAAACTATTTAACCAGCGCTTGGGCCATAGTATAGAAACAATAGTAGCAATACGACTAGTACAAACACACAATAATAGGCTTTGAAAGCAAAATGAAGCCTAATATCGACTTTTCAGCGATTGCAACCACTCACTTTTACACCTTATTTGCACTAAGTAATAGCATTGTTACTCATCTGGCTCCTCAAATTCACTTTCTCCATGCCACGCAACGGCAACGCCATTAGGGTAGCGAAGATCAATATAACGAATCTTGTCACCAAGAGAATATAGCTCTCGTTGCCATGACGCAGACAATCTGGCTAAGCGGACTTCGTGCTGCCGACGGCCCAACATTACCCAAACACCATCATTTAACTGTAACCGCCAAGCCCCCCTTGGCTCTAAACGCAGTTGCGTTAGATCAAGCGATAACTGTGCAAAGTGAGATTTTAACCGCTGGTAATAGCGCAATACCTCTGCACTGTTTCCGTTAGGCCCTGCTAAATCTGGGAGCCCGGACGGTGGAGAAAGCGGCGCAAAGGCAAAAGCCTCGCCCTCGGGATTAACTAAAAAGTCATCGTTCCAACGTGCAACGGGCTGCTGCTCAACCAACTCAAATACTAAGGCATTGGGCCATTCACGGGAAATACGAACTTCATTCAACCAGCCAATATTAAGAGCTCGATCACGAAGTTCACCCAGGTCTGCCGACAGCCAAGTAGCATTAACGACTAGCGGAGCAAGCTGAGTACGCAAATAATCAGCGCTCACGTACTCCCATTCGCCACGAATAGATACCCGCTCAATGGGGCGATCTAGCCACAGCCAAAGCGCACGCCCTCCGGCCCCCATGAGCAAAGCGAGCAGGATAATCCCCAACCAAGCATTACGCCTTTTCATAAGGCACTTTTTAATAAGGCATTATTCATGCTGTCACTGCTCGCTTGCGGTGTTGAGTATTTGTAGCACGAGATCATCAAAATCAATCCCAGCGTAAGCGGCCGCCTGAGGAACCAGGCTATGACCGGTCATACCCGGCACGGTATTGACTTCCAATAGCCAAAAGCGCCCTTCGCCGTCGTGCATAACGTCAACACGCCCCCAGCCCTCACAACCAATGGCGGCAAACGCCTGCTGGCAGAGCACGGCAAGTGCTGTCTCTTGCTCAACAGACAAGCCGCAGGGCAGATGATACTGAGTCGTGTTGGCGATATATTTGGCTTCGTAGTCGTAAAATCCGCCCGGCACCTCAACGCGAATCGCCGGCAGCACCTGATCGCCCAGCAGCGCGACGGTGTACTCATCCCCAACGACAAAACGCTCCGCCATGACGCGCGCATCAAATTGCGCTGCTTCTTGGTAGGCCGATTCCAGCGCTGCCTGACTTTTCACAATGCTGATACCAAGCGTTGAGCCTTCATGCACTGGCTTCACCATCAACGGCAAACCAAGCTCAGCTACCACGGCAGACCAGTCAGAGCTTGCATCCAGCATAATGCTTTCAGGCGTTGGTAGACCCATCGCGCGCCATACTTGCTTAGTGCGCTGCTTATCCATACCCAGCGCAGAGGCAAGGACACCGCTGCCCGTATAAGGGATATTGAGCAATTCCAAAGCGCCCTGTAGCGTTCCGTCTTCTCCACCACGTCCGTGCAGAGCGACAAACACCACGGAAGGCGCCAGCTGCTCCAAGCCAACTAGGCCTTTATCGCGAAGATCATAGCCACATACCGCCACGCCTTTACGCTTCAGCGCATCCAGAATCGCGGTACCGCTTTTGAGCGACACATCGCGCTCAGCAGACGTGCCGCCGTAAACCACAACGACGTTTTGTGTATTGGTCACATCAACGCTCACAGTTCTACCTCATTCATCACTAGCTGCGCCTGCGCCAGGCGAAGAGAAATTCCGCCCACATCGCCGGCCCCTTGAGTAATTAAAATATCACCGGGGCGTAGCACGTTGGCGAGCAGAGTTGGCAGCTCATGCTTATGCTCTACAAATAGCGGGTCTACTTCGCCACGTTGGCGAATAGAGCCTGCCAGCGTTCGCCCTTCTGCACCGGGAATCACGGCCTCACCGGCACTATAAACATCCAGCAGCACCAGCGTATCAACCTGGGAAAGTACCCGCACAAAGTCTTCGTACAAGTCACGAGTCCGGCTATAGCGATGGGGCTGATAGAGCATTATCAAGCGGCGTTCGGGCCAACCTGCGCGAATGGCCTGAATCACCATGTCGACTTCACGCGGATGATGACCGTAGTCATCTACCAACATGATGTCGCCATCTCCTTTTGGTGCAGGAAAGTGGCCATGCACCTGGAAACGGCGCCCTACCCCAGCAAAGCCCGCCAAACCGCTTAAAATAGCGGCATCGCTAACGCCAGCATCGGTGGCCACGACAATCGCCGCCATGGCATTTAATGCATTGTGACGCCCAGGCATCGCTAAACGTACCTTTAGCGGTTCAACGTCTCCCGGGCGCAGCGCGGTAAATGTGACTTCACCACCGCACTGAGAAAAATCTACAATGCGATAGTCCGCATCGCTGTCAAATCCATAGGTCACGAATTGGCGCTTAACTTGCTCGCAGAGGCCGCGAATGTGCGGATCATCAATGCAAAGCACCGCCAACCCATAAAACGGTAGGTTGTGCAGAAACTCGATAAAGGTGCTCTTCAGACGTTCGAAGTCACCGCCATACGTCGCCATATGATCAGCATCGATATTGGTAACAATGGATACCATCGGCTGAAGATGCAAAAACGAGGCATCCGATTCATCGGCTTCCGCGACCAAGTAATCACCGGCGCCCAAGCGTGCGTTAGCGCCGGCACTGGTGAGCTTCCCACCAATCACAAACGTAGGATCAAGCCCACCTTCAGCTAGCAGCGTCGCCGTTAAGCTGGTCGTCGTCGTTTTACCATGGGTACCGGCGACGGCAATGCCATGTCGAAAACGCATCAGCTCTGCCAGCATTTCTGCCCGGCGCACGACCGGCACGCGGTGCTCGTGGGCCCAGCGAATTTCCGGATTCGTGTCATCAATGGCGCTTGATACTACCACCACATCCGCGCCATCAACGTGGGCTTCAGCATGGCCAATATCGACACAGACGCCGCATTGACGCAGCCGCTCCACCGCGGAGGAGGCGTTCATGTCACTGCCACTAACGGTGTAACCCTGATTGGCGAGCACCTCGGCGATACCGCACATACCGACGCCACCGATGCCCACAAAATGAATACGCCGGATGCGGCGCATTCCCGGGGCCGTGGTACAACCACGCTGGGGCGTCATGGACTTGATTAAATCGGTCACGCGGAGTCTCCTAACGACACCATCGCCAAACACCCTTCCGCTAAGCGCTCTGTGGCGTCTAAATGAGCGGCTTGGCGTGCTTTAGACGCCATCATTGCCAGAGTATTCGGGACGAGCAATTCATTTAAAAAATCGGTTAAACGCTCAACGGTCAGATCTGACTGAACAACGCACTGTGCAGCACCGGCGTTTACCAGCACCTGGGCATTGATACGCTGATGGTCGTCAACCGCAAACGGAAAAGGCACCAGCAGCGCTGGCTTAGCCGCCGCAGCCAGCTCAGCGACCGTTAAGGCGCCCGAACGGCATACGACAAGGTCAGCCCAATCATAGGCAGCGGCCATGTCATCGATAAACGCACTGACCTCCGCGACAACACCGTATCGCTGGTAAAGCGCTGCTGTATCTGCGTCACGACCTTTGCCTGCCTGATGGCGCACCTGGGGGCGTTGCTCTTCAGGCAGCTGCGCCAAAGCAGGCGCCAAGCGCTCATTAAGCGCAACCGCGCCAAGCGAGCCACCCACTACTAACAATCGTAGAGCGCGCGCGGACAGTACAGTCACATCACGCGGCGCACTGCCTAGGCTGGCAATATCGTCACGCACCGGGTTGCCGATAACGTCAGCTCGCGCGCCAAAGGCTTCCGGAAAAGCCGCAAAGGTGCGCTTGGCGAAGCGTGATAAAACGCGGTTGGTGAGCCCCGCCACAGCATTCTGCTCGTGAATAATCAGCGGGATGCGCATTAGCCATGCCGCCAGCCCACCGGGGCCGCTGGCAAAGCCGCCCAGCCCTACCACAACCTGGGGTTTGAAATCGCGAATAACTGCGCGTGCCTGCAAAACGGCGCGGGTAAGATTGAGCGGCGTCTTGAGCCAGCCCATTAACCCGTTGCCACGTAGTCCGCTTACTGCAATGGTGTGCAGTGTAATGCCTGCCTCAGGAACAAGGCGATTTTCAATGCCCCTGGGGCTGCCTAGCCATTCAACGTCTACTTGCTGCGCTTGCAATGCCCGAGCGAGTGAAAGCGCTGGAAACACGTGACCACCGGTTCCACCTGCCATGATCAGCACTCTTCGACGTGCGTTCGTGGTCACATTAAACTCCTAAAATGCCTACGATAAACGCGGCTCATGGCGCGGCTTATAAGGGGTAGAGGCACGCCGAGGACGATGGCGTGTTTCGGCATCGACGCGCAGCAGTAGCCCCACCATCATACCGGTCACCAACAGGCTCGAGCCGCCATAGCTTATCAGCGGCAGCGTTAGCCCTTTGGTAGGCAGCAAGCCTGAACTGACCGCAATATTGATAAATGCTTGAGCCGCGATGACAAAGCCAATACCGTAACTGACATAAGCACCAAACAGATGGCCCGCCAGCTCAGCACGCCGCCCAACCCACATCGCGCGGGCTATAAAAAGTGTAAACAGTAAGACAACAATAATGGCGCCAATCATGCCGAGCTCTTCAGCAATGACGGCAAAAATAAAGTCGGTGTGCGCCTCAGGCAAATAGTGCAGCTTTTGAACACTGTTGCCCAAACCAGTGCCGGTAACATGGCCACGACCAAACGCAATTAACGCCTGAGTCAACTGGTAGCCCGTAGCGAACTGATCCGCCCATGGGTCGAGAAAACTGGTCCAACGCGCCAGCCGGTAGGGTTCAATAACGACCATCATAACGGCGCCAAACCCCAGCAGCCCGCCACTACCGAGCAGTAACACCAGCGATGCCCCGCTCATCATCAGCATGCCGATGACACAAATAGCGAGCACCACCATGCCGCCAAAATCGGGCGCTAGAAACAGCAGGCCAACAGGTGCCGCCAGTACAGCCAGCGGGCGCCACATGCTAAATGCCCGCTGACGCAGGTCGTAGGTAAAGCGCGACATAAACGCCGCCATGTAGAAAATAAGCCCAATTTTGGCAAACTCAGAGACCTGTAAGCTAGGCAAGGGTCCCGGCAGCGCAATCCAGCGTTTACTACCATTAATTTCTTGGCCAACGAACAGCACCAGAATCAACAGAAAAATACTGGCCATGAGAATCAGTGCGGCATTTTGGCGCCAAACTTCAAGCGGCACGCAGAGCATAAAGATACAGGCGACAATAGAGATCACTAAAAAAACGCCATGCTGGCGAGAGTAGTGAAAGGTATCTTCCAGCAGGCCAATCGATGCTGAGCTGACCATGACCCACCCCAGTCCCGCTAAAGCAACGGCTGCGATAATCAGCCAAATATCGCAAGGTAGATCGCGGGTCGTAAGTGCACTGCGCAAACGCTGAAGCCTGCTCATAGCGAGGCCTCGATGGCACGCTGCGCCCTCTGCTCTACCCAGCGTCGAAACATATCGCCGCGCTCTTGATAATTGGCAAACTGATCTAGGCTGGCACAGGCGGGGGATAAGAGCACGCAATCTCCGGGTTGAGCGAGTTTAAAGGCAGCCTCCATGGCTTCGGATAAATCGTCTACTTCTTGAACACTCACATGCTTAATTAAGGCGTCAGCTAAGCGCGGGGCATCTAAGCCGAATAGCAATACATGCCGCGCACATGAGGCAAGCGGTGCCGCTAAAGGAGAAAAATTCGCCCCCTTACCTACTCCGCCAGCCAATAGAATCAAGCGCCCGTCAAGCGAGGCGCCAATACCGTTAATGGCCGCTAACGTAGCCCCCACATTGGTGCCTTTAGAGTCGTTCACCCAGGTAACGCCGTTAATACGCGCCACTACTTCACTACGGTGCGCCAAGCCTTTAAATTCGCGAAGAGCATTACACATGGGCGCTTCGATAAAGCCTAGCGCCTGCCCCATTGCTAGCGCTGCAAGTGCGTTTGCGTAATTGTGCAGGCCGGTCATTGGCATCTCATCAACTGCCAGCCAAGGCTTATTGCCTTGCATTAACGTCAACGTATCGTGATAAAGCGCCAATCCCCACTCAGAATTTCTAGGCACTTTCGTTGAGAAGTGAGCAACCTGGGCAACAGGCTGGTCCGGCCACGTTAAAGGCTCATCGGCATTGACAACGGCGTGCTGCGCTCCGATAAAAACCCGCTGCTTAGCAGTGCGATAACCGTGCATGTCACCATGACGATCCAGATGATCTTCCGACAAATTTAAAAAAGCTGCACAGCTGGCGCCCAAACGAGGCGTTGTCTCAAGCTGGAAACTGGAGAGTTCTAGTATGAAAAGTTCAGCATTAGGATGACTGGCCAGCAAATCCAGCGCGGGAGTGCCTAAATTACCGCCGACAGCTGCATCAACACCGGCGGCAGCCGCCATATCGCCCAACAGCGTAGTGACCGTAGACTTCGCATTAGATCCTGTGATCGCCGCAATAGGTGCATGGGCTGCACGCACAAAGAGCGCAATTTCACCGACCACCATTGGCTCGCCGGTGTCAGGGTTTAACCGATCAGCAAGGCTTTCTAGTCCCGCCATACGAGGATCAAGACCTGGGCTCACTACTACCTCTTTTACATCGCTCAAATCAAGCGCTGTGAGCGCGCCACAGTGAATAGCAACCCCAGGATGAGCAGCGCGAAAGTCATCCAGCCCCGGTGGCGCGACGCGTGTATCGGCGACCATATAGGGCAGATTTAAGCGCGTTAAATGACGGCAAATAGCGCGACCTGAAACCCCTAGCCCTACTACCAGCGTCAAACCTTTAGCTACTCGAACCATCAACGGCTCCTTGTCGCACAATGCCACGCCCATTAGGCGTAGCCGTCATGACCACGTGCATTAACGAATTTTGAGCGTCGCAAGGCCGAGTAACACCAGCACTACGGTAATAATCCAGAAGCGTACGATGACGCGAGGCTCGGGCCAGCCTTTCAATTCATAGTGGTGGTGCAACGGCGCCATACGGAAGATGCGACGCCCGGTAAGTTTGTAAGATCCCACCTGAAGAATCACTGACACTGTTTCGAGGACAAAAATGCCGCCCATAATAAATAGCACTATTTCTTGGCGAACAATTACCGCCACCACGCCGAGCGCAGCGCCCAGTGCTAGCGCGCCCACATCGCCCATAAAAACTTGCGCGGGGTAGGTGTTAAACCACAAGAAACCCAGCCCAGCACCGGCAATCGTGGCGCAAAAAACCGCTAGCTCACCGGTGCCGGCAATAAACGGAATATGCAGGTAGTCGGCAAACACGGTGTTGCCGCTCGCATACGCGAAAACCGACAGCCCCATCGCCACCAGCACGGTAGGCATAATCGCCAGGCCATCCAGACCATCGGTCAAGTTCACCGCGTTGGAGCTACCCACAATGACAAAATAGGTAAGAACGATATAGAAAACGCCCAAAGGCAGGGCAACGTCTTTGAATAGCGGCACGAGCAAACTGGTTTCAACCGGCGTAGAGGCGGTGACATAAAGCAGCACCGCGGCACCTAACCCCACGATAGATTGCCAAAAGTATTTCCAGCGAGCAGGCAGACCGCGCGGATTTTTCTCAACCACTTTACGATAATCGTCCACCCAGCCAATGGCGCCAAAACCTAAGGTGACTGCCAAGACAATCCAAATATACAGATTCGTTAAGTCACCCCACAGCAAGGTACTGATCGCAATGGCCAGCAGTATCATTGCCCCGCCCATCGTGGGCGTGCCTGCTTTAGAGAGATGAGACTTAGGCCCATCATCACGCACTGCTTGACCAATTTGCCCTTCAACCAAACGCCTGATCATCCATGGCCCTAGCCACAGGCACAGCATTAATGACGTGAGGGCACCTAAAATCACCCGCAGGGTTAAGTAATTAACAACCTGGAAAGCAGATTGGTACTGCGATAAAAAATTCGCCAAGTGAAGTAACATGAACGGCGTTTACCTTATTTCATCCGAACGCAGCGCTTTAACGACATTTTCCATGCCTGCGCTGCGCGATCCTTTCACCAGCAACGTGGTATCAGGCGGCAAAGTATTAGTGACATGGCGCGTTAGCGCCTCGTGGTCGTTAAAATGCAGCCCTCGACCAAAGGCATCGCTGGCGGCACGGGCGGCCTCGCCTAGCGTCAACAGTTCATCAATCCCCAGTGCCGCGGCATAGCGGCCAATCTCTGCATGCAGCGCGTCCGACTCACGGCCTAGCTCACCCATCGCACCTAGCGCACACCAGCGGGGCGCAGGAAAGCTTGCCAGCGTATCCAAAGCCGCCTTGACCGCGCCAGGGTTAGCATTATAGGTATCGTCGAGCACATTGGCCCCACGTAAACCGGGCACAACGGCCAACCTACCTGCTAACGTTTGCAGAGACTGAAGGCGTTCAACAACCTGCTCTGCAGTAACGCCTAGCACTAATGCCGCTGCTGCCGCAGCCAGCGCATTACTGACATTATGCTTACCCAGCAACCGCAGTTGAACGCGGCCTAACGCTGCACCATTATGCATAAGCGTGAAAGCATAACGTCCTTGAGGATC
Source organism: Halomonas sp. AOP5-B2-8 (assembly GCF_052376475.1). Taxonomy (NCBI): domain Bacteria; kingdom Pseudomonadati; phylum Pseudomonadota; class Gammaproteobacteria; order Oceanospirillales; family Halomonadaceae; genus Halomonas; species Halomonas sp. AOP5-B2-8. Next base: position 462,419 of record NZ_JBQSVS010000003.1, read on the forward strand.
ACAGGAAAGCGCTGAGGCGCTAACATCAGCCAAGCTGTGAAAGCCAAAACTCACTAATCGCCGAGGTGCATTGCGCGCGGCCCAAAAGGAAAAATAGCGATCGTCGCGATTCACTATGGCTGTACCGCTCTCGCTTAGGCCGTCCAGCACTTCGCTTTTCGCCTGTGCGATCTGGCCCATTCCGCCAAACTCACCGACATGAGCACCGGTCACGTTGGTAATAAGCGCAACGTCAGGCTTTGCCATGTGAACCGTCCAGGCAATTTCACCTAGATGGTTCGCCCCTAACTCTATCACGGCAGCGGCGTGACTCGGCGCTAGCCTCAACAGCGTAAGTGGCGCACCGATATCATTGTTCAGATTGCCTTGAGTGGCTAAAACATTGCCCAAAGGTGCCAGCAGCGCCGCACACATTTCCTTAACGGACGTTTTACCACTATTGCCAGTCACGGCCACTAAAACGCCATGCCATGCTTGGCGATGCGCCCCGGCGAGCAACCCTAGACCTAAACGCGTGTCGGGGCATACCAGCTGAGGCACATCGCTATCGATAGGCGTATCGACTAAAACCGCTGCAGCGCCGAGTTCATAGGCATGTTTGACAAAGTCATGGCCATCAAAAGTAGGCCCTCTTAGCGCCACAAACAGGCACCCTGGCTCAATTTTACGGCTATCGATGACGATCGAGCTGATCAACAGCTCAGCATTGGCGGTAGGCACGGCAATGCTGAGCATTGTGGCTAGCTGACCGAGCGTCCAGCGCATCACAAGGCTCTCCGTACAGCAAAGGCGCGCAGGATCTCTTGACTGTCTTCATAGGCGTGGCGCACCCCTTGCACATCTTGATACGCCTCATGCCCTTTTCCAGCGATCAGCACCACGTCCTGAGCACTAGCATCATGAATAGCGGTCGCCACGGCCTGGCGACGATCCGCTATTTCAATAGGCTGTGCAGCAGCGGAGAAGCCTGCCAATATTTGCTGACGAATGTCTGCAGCTGCCTCATACCGAGGGTTATCATCGGTAACCACAACGTTGTCCGCGAGCTGTTCGGCGATCTTGGCCATTTCGGCACGCTTTCCCGTATCGCGATCGCCACCACAGCCAAATAAGCACCATAGCTTACCTGCACTGCCCAAGTGCGCTCGCAGCGCTTGCAATGCGCTGCGCAGAGCGTCTGGCGTATGAGCATAGTCGACGACCACACTAGGCGTATCAGTATCGCGGTAGAGCGCCATGCGGCCGGGTACGGGAGTAAGCGATGGCGCGGCCTCAAAGAGCGCATCAATCGACTCTCCGATCCCATAAAGCACAGCCATTGCCTGCAGCACATTGTCTAAATTAAAACGGCCCATCAGTTTTAACGACAGTATTTTCTCGCCTTCCGGCGTTGCAATCATTGCCTGCTGACCATGCTCAAAGGCCTGCCAGTCCATCACTCTGAACGTGACCGCCTCGTCTTGGCCCGTCGCCAAGACACGAACGCCTTTGGTGCAGCCTGCCAGCATTAAACGCGCCAACGGATCATCACCGTTCACAACGACTAAGCTAAGCTCTGAGCGACGAAATAGCTTCGCTTTTGAGGCCGCATAGGCTGCCATGCTGCCGTGGTAATCCAGATGATCGCGGGTCAAATTGGTAAACACGCCCACGCTAACGTTGACGGCCTCCAAGCGCCGCTGATCAAGCGCGTGAGAAGAGACTTCTACCGCGACACGACGAACGCCCTGCTGCGCAAGCTCGCCCAGCGCCGCTTGAAGCATCAGCGGACCCGGCGTTGTTAAACCGCTATCATTAAGCGCACCTGGACGCCCCATTCCTAACGTACCAATGACACCCGCTTTTGTTCCCAGCGCCTCGCTGAGAGCTGCGATGTAATGCGTCACTGAGCTCTTACCATTGGTACCGGTAACGCCGATGACTTCAAGATCAGACGGCACTTTAAACAGCGCGCTGCCGAACTCACCCAGGCGCGCCGACAGATGAGGAAGCGCCAACACCCGCCCCTCTAACTGCATATCGTCATCCAGGCCTTGCGCCAAGACAAGCGCAGCGCCAGCTTTAATAGCCAGCTCAATAAAATCGCGCCCGTCACGCTGGCTACCCGGCACCGCCACAAAAATGTCGCCCGGCTGAAGCTTGCGCGAATCTGTTTCGATCCGCACCTCTGCTGGGAGCGTAGGCAGGTCAACGGGCAGCGGTGACGCTGGCCATACCTGCCTGAGCGCCGTCAACACATCGCCTTGACTCAGCGTCATGCCATCTCCTTAAAAGCTACTCCGCCTCGTGATCTGGCGGCACATCTAACAAGCGTAAAGCATTACCCGTTACGCTGGAAAACACGGGCGCTGCAACGGCTCCGCCGTAAAACCCACCCTCTTTGGGGTGATCAATCATGACAACGGTAACAATTCGCGGATCTGAAATAGGCGCAATCCCAGCAAAAACACTGCGATAGGCATCAGTGGTATAGCCCTGCTGGCCTATTTTACGCACCGTGCCCGTTTTACCCCCCACGCGATAGCCTTCAACGCGTGCTCGTCGTCCGCCGGTATAGGCGGCAACCGAGGTTTCAAGAATATTAAGCAAGTCATTGGCAACCGTAGGCGACATCGCCGGTATACCCTGAGGCGGTTCAGAAAGGCGCAGTAAAGACGGCGGCAAACGTTCGCCATTGTTTGCAATAGCGGTGTAGGCACTCGCCAACTGGACCGCTGAAACGGATAGGCCATATCCATAGGCAAGCGTTGCCCGCTCGCTGCGCGACCAGCGTACTGGGGCAGGCAAACTGCCCGTCGACTCACCGGGGAAGCCGGTGCCAGGTGCCTGCCCTAACCCTAACTGATTGTACTTTTCCCAAATCGCAGTATCGCTGAGTCGTAGCGCCAAACGAGACATACCCACGTTTGAAGAGTGCTCAAGGATCCCCGCTAGATCTAACTCACCGTAGTCACGAAAATCGCGAATGGTAAACTGATCCAACCGCATCCAGCCAGGCGAGGTGTCTACCAAGGCATCACGATCTACGACACCACTTTCCAGCACGGCGGCCATTGCCAATGGCTTCATTACCGAGCCTGGCTCAAACACATCCACCAGCGCCTGATTACGCAGCCCACGAGGATCAAGCCCCGCCCGGTTATTGGGGTTGTAGGAAGGCAGGTTGGCCATCGCCAACACCTCCCCAGTGCGTGCATCCATCATCACCAGCACACCGCCATCCGCATCATGTTTGGCGACCGCCGCTCGCAGCTCGCGGTAGGCCATGTACTGGATGCGCTGATCAATCGCTAAAATCAGCTCGCCCCCTGGTTGGGCCTCACTAATCACACCCAGCTCGCGTACCAAGCGGCCGCGGCGATCTTTAATCACGCGGCGCTGCCCCGGGTGCCCGGCTAAGTAGGACTGATAGGAGAGTTCTAATCCCTCCTGGCCGACATCATCCACGTTGGTCACCCCCAGCAGCTGGGCAGCCACCTCACCGGCAGGATAATAGCGCTTATATTCACGCTGGGGATAAACGCCCGGAGTGCGCAAGTCGAGAATTCGCTGAGCGGCAGCAGGCGTCATTTGGCGACGTAAATACATAAATTCACGTTCACTATAACGCGAGACCCGCGATTCAAAATCGTCCAGCGTCATTCCTAGCGCTTGCGCTAACATCACGCGTTGAATAGCGTCTGCTGGCAATTCCTGTGGATTGGCCCACAGCGTTACTACGGGTGTAGAAATTGCCAGCGGCTCGCCATTGCGATCTGTAATCATACCCCGGTGGGCAGGTATCGCTTCATGACGAAGGGTTCTGGCATCCCCCTGACTCTGCAAAAAGGGACGATCAATAACCTGCAGAAGAGTGATACGGCCAATGAGGATCGTAGACGCCAAAGCAACGGCGATAAGAATAAAAAGAAAACGCCCGCCGCCTAAAGGAGGCGCAACGGGCTGCTGACGAGAGGTGCCGCCTCGACGCTCACGCATCATGGTCGAATCACCTCTACATCGTTGACATCGGGAATTCGCATACCCAGGCGATCAGTAGCAATTTGCTCAATCCGTGCAGGTGTTGACCAAGCGCCTTCCTCAAGCAATAGCTGCCCCCATTCAGTTTGCAACTGACTCTCCTCTTGCTCTAGCTGTTGCAACTGAGCAAATTGAACCCGCGTCATGTAAGTCGTGACGACGACGCCCAACCCAGAGGCCATGCAGAGTAAAAACAACAGGCTAATAATGACGGGCCAAGTGCGCAAACGCAGCTTAAAAGGCCATTCGGTGCGTAGCGTGGTTGCCCACTGCTCAATCCGATCCATGCTCATGATTACATCCGTTTACGCGCAGCCCGCATCACGGCGCTGCGTGAACGAGGATTAGCATCCACTTCCTCTCCGCTTGGCCGCACGCCTCTGCCCAGCGCTTCAAGGCGGCGATTCAACTGATCGTCGCGGATAGGCACGCCGCGCGGCAGATGAGTATCGCCGCGCACATGATGACGAATAAAACGTTTCACACGACGATCTTCCAATGAGTGAAAGCTGATCACAACCAAATGCCCACCGGGTGCCAGCGCCTCTAACGCGGCATCTAGCGCGCTGTCCAGCTGCTCAAGCTCACCATTGACAAAAATGCGCAGCCCTTGGAATGCTTTCGTTGCGGGATGCCGTCCTTTTTCCCAGGCGGGATGAGCGACTTTCAGCACTTCTGCTAAGTCCACCGTATGGGTGAACGGCCTTTCAATGCGCCGGGTCACCACGGCACGCGCTAGGCGTTTGGCATAGCGCTCTTCGCCATAGGTTTTGAACACGTAGGCAATATCGGCTTCGCTCGCCCGCGCCAGAAACTCAGCAACGCTTTGTCCCTGGGTAGGATCCATTCGCATGTCCAGAGGGCCGTCGCGCATAAAACTAAAGCCGCGCTCAGGATCATCCAACTGAGGCGATGAAACGCCCACATCTAGCAGTATCCCTGAAAGCTTGCCGAACACGCCCTGCTCGCGGGCAAACTCGCCCAGCTGGGCAAACTCACGCTGGGTAATGTGGAAGCGCGAATCGTCTATTTCAGCGGCAGCCGCAATGGCCTGAGGGTCGCGATCCATCGCCAGCAACCGGCCATGCTCATCAAGCCGGTCCAAGATCACGCGTGAGTGACCACCTCTCCCGAAAGTACCATCCAGATAAACACCTTGGTTGTCATTGACCAAGGCATCGACAGCACCCTCCAGTAATACGCTGGTATGGCGAAAGCGGTTAGCAACCTGTTCAGCGTCAGGAGAAGGCATGTTTCTCTCACAGAAAATTTGGGAAGGCGTGCATGCACGCCTTGGTATAAAAAAGGGGAGTCGGCCGATAAGCCGGGTTCTGTCGTGGACAGCCATTCCTCTAGGCGCTGCGTTACCACAGCGCTCAAGCAACCTACCCGGACCCAGCGCGGGCCACGCCATTGGGTCCCTATTTGGTCTTGCTCCGAGTGGGGTTTACCATGCCACGCACTGTTGCCAGGCGCGCGGTGCGCTCTTACCGCACCCTTTCACCCTTACCGGCCCCCAGCATCTATATCCGGGGGCTTAGGCGGTCTACTCTCTGCTGCACTTTCCGTCGGCTCGCACCGCCCAGGCGTTACCTGGCACTCTGCCCTATGGAGCCCGGACTTTCCTCCCCCGACACCTTTTAAGGGGTATCAGCGGCGACTGTCTGGCCAACTCCGGCGGCAAGCATACCAGCGCCCTCGCCTAGCCTCAATGCTCACCTTTGATTGCTTGCAAACGAGCGTACCAAGCTTGCTTGCGTCCACCAAGCATTCGCGCGGCAATTGCGGCTCCCTGCTTCACTCCAACACCCTCCGCCAATAGCGCTTCTAATAGCGCATCCGCTGAAATATCTTGGCGTTCACTTTGCACAACGGGCGGCGCACCGGCCACGATCACCACAAATTCGCCACGCGCTTGATTCGTATCTTCCGCCAGCTGTGCCAATAACAGCTCGGGAGTGCCATGAAGAAACGTCTCAAAGGTTTTCGTCAATTCACGTGCCAGCACTACGTCCCGCTCAGCCATCTGTTCTTGTAAGGCCTCCAGGGTATGCACGATGCGATGAGGAGACTCATAAAACACCAGCGTCTCTTCGCGGGTTTTCCAAGACTCTAACGCCTGACGGCGAGCGCCTGGCTTAGCAGGCAAAAAACCGCCAAATACAAAACGGTCTGTTGGCAAGCCTGCCCCAGACAGCGCGGTAATTAATGCACAAGGGCCCGGGATCGGCACAATATGACGATTACGAGCGCGCAGCTCACGCACCAGTACAAAACCTGGGTCGCTAATCAGCGGCGTACCTGCATCACTGATCAGCGCAATGTCTTCGCCCGCAGCAAGATAGCTGTCTAACGTATCTACCCGGCGCGCCTCATTATGCTCATGCAATGAGAGCATCGGCTTATTCAGCCCTAAATGTGCCAAAAGACGGGCACTATGACGAGTATCTTCCGCGGCAATGCGCGATACTTGCCCTAATACTCGGGCGGCACGTGAGGTTAAGTCTTCTAAGTTCCCAATTGGCGTAGCAACCACGTACAATGTGCCCGGATTATGATCTGTCATTGATGACTCTCGATTCGTTGATGGCTTGCTCTGCCGGTGCGCTATGCTTGTGCAGTGGCCTCGTCAATCGCAGGCAAGCTGCGACAGCGCAAATGGACATTTTAAGGAAGGATACATGAAACAGTCATTACGTGGCTTACTCGCCGCTGCCCTCATGGCACTTCTGGTTGCTGGCTGTGCTATGCAGCCGCCCAGCGTGGTTGACCGCGCGTCCGGCGAGGACGCCGGCCAATTACTCAGCCAGGCAGAACAACAAGCACCGGAGCAAGCCGCCAAAACCCGCCTCGAAGCAGCCAGCATTTTGGCCGGTCAAGGCGAGCGTGATAAGGCGTTTGAAACCGCCGATGCCATTGATGAAAGCCTTTTATCGGAAGGCGATCGCGTACGCTGGGCGCTGCTTTTCTCTGAACTGGCACGGGCGCTAGATGACCCACGTGCTGTGCTACGCGCCACCCAGGTACTCAACGACGAACTGCCGATGCAGGCTAATCAACAGGAAACCCTGGAGGAACGCCAGCGCTGGGCACGAGAAGCGTTAGATCAGCAGGGCATGGCCAATGTTGCGCTACCCGAGCTTGAAGGCCAAGAAATACGCCGCATTGTGGTTGCCCTACCCGAATCGGGCCCGCTTAGCAGCGTTGCCAACACCATCGCGACCGCCATGCGCAAGCACCATGACACTAAAGGTGATAACACAGAGCTCAGCTTTCTAGATGCCTCACGCTATTCACTGGATGAGCTGTACCAGCAGGCTCAGCAAATGAATGCACAGCTAATGATTGGCCCGCTTGATAAAGACCAGGTCACTCAGCTAGAACAGCGCGACAGCGTACCCCTGCCGACACTGGCGCTCAATTACGGCAGCGGTGACCACAACCAGGCACAACGCCTGTTCCAGTATGGTCTTTCCGCTGAAGATGAAGCTCGCCAAGCCGCTCGCCGCGCTTGGCAAGATGGTCACCGTCAAATGTCAATGATGGTGCCCGATAATGGCTGGGGGCGCCGCGTAGGCGAAGCCTTCTGGAACGAGTGGAAAAGCCAGGGTGGCGAAATTACCAATGCCGTTCGCTACAATCCTGAAAGCTCTGTTTCTACCGCCGTCCAAAGCGCACTCAACGTAAGCGGTGAACGTGCGCGCTTAGGCAACATTGATGCCCTCTTTCTGCTTGCCTTGCCAGAATATGCTCGCCAAGTACCACCTACGATGGATTACTACTACGCCCCCGACTTACCCATCTACGCCACCTCACATCTACACGAAGGGCGCCTACAGACTCGCCTGGATCAAGACCTTAACGACGTGATGTTCATGGATATCCCGTGGCAAATTCCGGACGCGGCCGTCGGTGGCGAAGAAGCACTGCCCTTCTCAGCCTCTTACCGCAGCTTTCGCGATGAGTCCGATGCCTCGATGTTCCGCCTAATGGCGATGGGCGTTGATGCTTACGAGCTGGCTATTCGCTTTTCTAACCTAGCGGAGTTAGAAGGTTTAAGTGGCAGCACCGGTACGCTGTCCTTGAGAAGCGACGGACGCATTTACCGCGAACTGCCGTGGGCGAAATTTCAAAACGGCGCTCCCGCACCTATTTTAATTCCTAACCTGGATAACAGTGGCGAATAATGCCCAAACCGCTCGGGCGCGCGGCGCGGCCATAGAGCAAATAGCTGCTCAATGGCTGTGCCAGCAAGGCCTCACCCTCGTTACGCAAAATCATTACGTGAAAGGGGGTGAACTTGACTTGGTGATGCGGGATGGCGATATTCTTGTGTTTGTCGAAGTCAAACATCGCACCACCACGCGCTACGGGCACCCGCTGGAAACCGTCACGCATCAAAAGCAGCAGCGCCTAATACGCGCTGCAAGGCTATATCTCGCTCGCGGCGGGCTTTCATCGCCCTGCCGGTTTGATATCCTGGCAATTATTGGCAAGCCGCCCAACCTAGAGTTTCACTGGGCGAAAGCTGCTTTTGATGCCTTTTGACTCTATCTAACCAGGAAGCCCTGATGGACTTTCAGACTCGTATACTTGGCCATTTTAACGACAGCATTGACACCAAAACCTACGCCAGCGAAGTACTTCCACCGTTTATTGAAGTGGCGAGCCAAATGATGGTGCAGTGTCTGGTCAGCGAAGGAAAAATTCTTTCTTGCGGCAATGGCGGTAGCGCAGGAGACAGCCAGCACTTCTCATCTGAGCTACTCAATCGCTTCGAGCGAGAGCGCCCTAGCCTGCCTGCATTGGCGCTCACCACCGACACATCTACGCTTACGTCGATTGCGAATGACTATAGCTATAACGAAGTCTTTTCCAAGCAGATCCGCGCGCTCGGACAGCCTGGCGATGTACTATTGGCCATTTCCACCAGCGGCAATTCCGGCAACATTGTACAAGCCATCCAAGCCGCCCATGACCGCGATATGACCGTGGTTGCGCTAACCGGGCGTGACGGTGGCGACATGGCTTCACTGCTAGGGCAAGATGACTGCGAGATTCGCGTACCCGCCACCTCTACGGCTCGCATTCAGGAAGTTCATCTACTGGTTATTCACTGCCTATGCGACCTCATTGATGAACAGCTGTTTGGCAGCGCCTAAACGCCTATTGGCTTCGAATTTTTTATCCGTATTTTTCTTACCAACATGTTTCATATATAACTATGCGTAAACCACTTGCCTCATGGAGCTATACGATGACCCAGCGCCTCTCTCCCCGCAGCTTAATGGCGGCCACCCTTTGCGCAGTATTGCTGCTCAGCGGCTGCGCCAATAACTCCGCGTCCAATCAATCTAACTACTCCCAGCGTAGTAACGATGTTGAAGCCGTTGATGCCACAATCGAGCGCGAAATTCAGCGCGCGCTAGAACGAGCCGATGCGCGCCTGGGCGATGCGCGTATACGGGCTAATAGCTTTAATGGCGCTGTCTTACTGGTTGGTCAAGTACCAAGCGAAGAGCTTCGCGACATGGCCGGCGAAGTGACCGGCAATTTGCGAGGCGTTGATGAAGTACATAACGAGCTGACCGTTGCGGCACGCCTTCCCGCCAGCCAACGGCTGACCGATACGTGGCTTACCACTAATGTCGTCAGCCATTTAGCGACCAATGATCATATCGATTCTGGAAAAATAAAAGTGACCACCGAAAACGCTAGCGTCTACCTGATGGGGATTGTTACGCGTGAAGAGTCAGACCGTATCGTCAACGCCGCTTCCGCCGTGGGCGGCGTGCAGCGCATTGTTAAGGTGTTTGAATACATCGATTAACTGCGCCGCCATTAAAAAGCCTCGCTCTTATCTAAGAGCGAGGCTTTTTTATTGCGCAATGCAGGGCTGATTACTTAACGACCCTTAGCGTTGGCTTTTTCTTCGGCTTAGCATCGTCACCCGATGCTTTTGAAGAAGCCTTGGAATTACCGCCTCCCTCAGAAACCGGTGCGGTTATCGAAAGTTCTGGCTTGACTGAAGGCTCACGCTTAACTGAGGGCTCTGGCGAATCAGAAGCGCTGGCGTCATCCTCAATATCACCAAAGGACTCGGCCCCATCTTCAAGTTCGGGCTCATGACCAAACACCATCCCCGCGCCGTTCTCACGGGCGTAAATGGCAATTAATGCCGGCGTAGGAATCATCACCTGCATCGGCTGGCCACCAAAGCGAGCATTAAAACTGATCGCTTCGTTTTCCATGAAAAAATCACGCACCGCCGTCGGCGCCGCGTTTAATACAATCTGGCCATTTTGCACTAGCTGGCGAGGCACCTCGACACCTGGCTGAGTAGCATCCACCACCAAGTAAGGAGTTAACTCATTATCTAACAACCACTCATAAAGCGCTCGGGCGAGATAGGGGCGACTCGACTTCATCTAGACTCCCTCCTCCAACAGTAAGGCTCCCCGCCTTTACTCAAAACAAGGGAGCCGAATGAATTCAAGCGCGCATCTCTTTTTCACGCTCACTTAAAGATGCCTTAAACGCTTCACGCTCAAATACTCGCGACATATACCCCAACAGCGGCTTAACCTGCTTTTCGGGCAGGTCAATATTGAGATCAGGCAAACGCCATAGAACCGGTGCTAAACAGCAATCCACCAGCGTAAACTCTTCACTCATGAAGTAAGGCATGTCTTCAAAGATCGGCGAGATACCAATAAGGCTCTCGCGTAGTTCTTTACGTGCCTTATCCGCTTCTTTTTTTCCACCGCTGCGAATTTGGTCGACCATTGGGCACCACTCGCGCTCAATGCGGTGCATCCATAGGCGACTTTGTGCACGCGCCACAGGATAAACAGGCAATAGCGGAGGATGCGGGAAACGCTCATCCAAGTACTCCATCATGACTTTGGATTCATAAAGCACCAGGTCACGATCCAATAGCGTCGGTACGCTATTGTACGGATTGAGGTCTGCCAGCTCTTCCGGTGGTTTTTCGTCGAGTACATCGACGATATCAACGGCAACCCCCTTCTCGGCCAACACAATGCGCACACGATGACTGAAATGATCATCACTACCCGAGTAAAAGATCATCGACGACCGCTTGGCCACAACACCCATGAAAGCATCCTCGCATCAAAACAATCTTGGATAATAACACGCCAGCACTCCCTTAGGGGAAGCTAGCTTGCTTTGCTTTTGTTGCCATGCTGACAGTCAAAAAGGCGCGCGACCTTTGTCGCGCATCCCATTGCCCGCCAGAACCGGCGAATTAGTGAATGTCTCGCCAATACTCGCGCTTGAGCAGGTAAGCCATCACCCCAAAAATGAAAATAAAGATCAGCACTTTAGGCGCCAATGCCTGAGCCTTAAGCCTGGAAGGCTCACCAACATAAGCGAGAAAATTAGTTAAATCATAAACCGCCTTCTGAAACTCAGCGGGTGCCAGCTCACCTGGCTCCGTTACTTTCAGCCCCTCGCAGGGTTGGCTTTGAGCCGACAACGCATTCGCGTCTCGGCCATCTTCTTCAGCGCAGACCAGCGTCTGCACACCTTGCAAAGGCTCCAGCACATTAGGCATGGCCACTAAATCGGATAGCGTATTGTTAACACCCGTCGGTCGACTAGAGTCTTGATAGAAACCAAGTAAAAAAGCGTAAATCCAATCAGGACTGCGTAGGCGCGCCTGCAGGGTCAAGTCTGGCGGCACAGCACCAAACCACTCCTTGGCATCGTCACTTTCAAGCGCTATAAGCATTTGATCGTTATAGGCTAATTCAGACGAAAAAATTAAATTTGCCTCGACCAAGTCCTGCGGGATCCCTAAATCATCAGCCGCCCGAGAAAAACGCTGATATTCTAGCGAATGACAGCCCATGCAATAGTTCACATAGAGCTTCATGCCATTTTGCAGCGACGCTTGATCCTGAAGATCCGGCTCCATCGAATGGGCCGCGCCAGCACTAGCTGCTGCCAACATGGCGGTAAAACACCCAACGACTAACACTCTCAATCGACGCTTTCTCATTAGCCGCTCACCCTGTCAGGAAGCGGCTTTGTCTTCTCAAGCTTGGTATAAATCGGCATTAACAGGAAGAAAGCAAAATAAACAAAGGTACACACCTGCGCCAACATGGTTCGTCCCGCGGTTGGCGGCAGAACACCTAAAACCCCTAGGAGCACAAAACTAACAACGAACAAAAGCAGCATCGCTTTGGACATCCATCCCTTATAGCGCATAGACCGCACCGGGCTGCGATCAAGCCAAGGCAAAACGAAAAGCACCGCAATGGCCCCTCCCATAAACACAATGCCCAAGAACTTAGCCTCTAAGCCAAACACTGAGAAGGTGATCGCACGCAGAATGGCGTAAAAGGGCGTGAAGTACCAAACGGGCGCAATATGATCAGGCGTTTGCAGAGGATTGGCGGGCTCAAAGTTGGAATTTTCAATAAAATATCCGCCGCCTTCCGGAAAATAAAACACTACCACGCAAAAAACGAACAAGAATATAGCTACGCCAACAAGGTCTTTGACCGTGTAGTAAGGATGAAAAGGTATTCCATCTAACGGCACACCTGCCCCATCTTTGCGCTGCTGGATATCAATACCGTCAGGGTTATTGGAACCCACCTCATGCAGCGCAATAATATGCAGCACTACCAGCGCCAGAATAACGAGGGGCAAAGCAATAACATGTAGCGCAAAAAAACGGTTAAGGGTAATACCTGAAATAAGATAGTCACCGCGTATCCACTGAGCTAGATCAGCACCCAACCCCGGAATAGACGAGAATAGCGAGGTAATGACCTGCGCACCCCAATAAGACATTTGGCCCCATGGCAGCAGATAACCCATAAAGGCCTCGGCCATTAATACGAGATAGATGCTCATGCCAAATATCCACACTAGCTCGCGCGGTGCCTTATAAGAGCCATATAAAAGCCCCCGAAACATATGCAGATAAACAACTATAAACAAGGCTGAAGCGCCCGTGGTGTGCATATGGCGGATCAACCACCCCCACTCTACGTCGCGCATAATGTATTCGATAGATGCAAAAGCCCCCTCAGCAGAGGGATTAAAACTCATCGCCAGCCAAATGCCTGTCAGGATTTGGTTAACCAAAACCAGCAGTGCCAATGAACCAAAACAGTACCAAAAGTTAAAATTCTTCGGTGCGTAGTAGCGGGAAAGGTGCTTTTGCCACATTTGTGTGGCAGGGAAGCGGTCATCTATCCAGCGCATGGCCCCTTTTTCAGCCTTAGACTTATTGGGTTTTTCCATCAGGCCTCCTCATCTTCGCCAATGACAATAATGTCATTGCTTGCAAAGCGATAAGGCGGCACCTCAAGATTGGTTGGCGCAGGAACGTTACTGAACACGCGGCCCGCCAAATCAAAGCGCGAGGCGTGGCAAGGACAAAAGAAGCCGCCCGGCCAGTTATCAACACCCACACCGGCGGCATCTGGCTCTGGCCGGAAAAGCGGTGAACACCCCAAGTGAGTACAAATACCCACAAGCACGCCAATTTCTGGCTTGATAGAACGCAAACCACCGGCAATATAGGCTGGCTGCTGCGGGACATTGGAATCTGGGTCTGCCAAGCTCGCCACATCTATTGCCTGCGTTCGCGCAATCATTTCGGGCGTGCGGTTAATAATCCACACAGGACGGCCGCGCCACTCAACGGTCACTCTCTGCCCTGGCTCAAGACGCGAGATATCTGCCCGAACGGGAGCACCGGCCGCCTTGGCTCGGGCACTAGGCTGCCAAGAAGCCACAAAGGGAACCGCCACCCCGACAGCCCCCACCGCCCCGACAACGGAGGTGGCCACCACGAGGAAACGGCGTCGGCTTTTGTTAATGCCGCTATCTGCCATTTCAGATCCCTCCCCCTAGCCTACCCGCTATGCTGAAAAGCCTTGCGGTGAATAATAATGACCGACCGTACACGACGATGACAATTCGGACAGCCTATCTTTTTGAGATTCCAATAAAAAACGCCCAGGTCGATGACCTGGGCGTTTTGCAGCGCTGGTTAAAATTAGCGCTTGGAGAACTGCGGACGACGACGTGCTTTGCGTAGACCAACCTTCTTACGCTCAACTTGACGTGCGTCACGCGTTACGTAGCCAGCGGCACGTAGCGAAGGACGAAGGTCTTCGTTGTAGTTCATCAGGGCGCGAGTAATGCCGTGACGAATGGCGCCAGCTTGAGAAGAGCCACCGCCACCAGCGACAGTCACAAAGATGTCAAACTGGCTTACCGTTTCAGTCAACTCAAGCGGCTGACGAACAACCATACGACCCGTTACACGACCAAAATAAAGGTCAAGGTCTTGATTGTTGACGGTAATTTTACCAGAGCCCGGCTTCATAAACACGCGAGCGGTGGAAGTCTTGCGGCGCCCGGTACCGTAATACTGCTGTGTCATGGCGAAGATTTCCTCAGATGTTCAGTTCAAGCGGCTGTTGGGCAGCATGCGGATGCTCAGCACCGGCGTACACTTTCAATTTAGTGTACATGGCGCGGCCCAAAGGACCTTTCGGCAACATGCCTTTAACGGCAGACTCGATGATGCGCTCAGGGGCATGATCAAGCATTTTGTCGAATGTCATAGAGCGCAGACCGCCCGGGTAACCAGTGTGGCGATAGTAGGTTTTAGCCTTCGCCTTGTTACCGGTCACGTGGACTTTCTCTGCGTTGATCACGACAATGTAGTCGCCAGTATCAACGTGAGGGGTAAATTCGGGCTTATGCTTGCCACGTAAGCGGCGAGCAATCTCGGTTGCCAGACGACCGAGCGTTTTGTCCTTAGCGTCGACAACATACCAGTCGCGCTGGACGGACTCAGGCTTAGCACTGAACGTCTTCATGGATGAAATCACCAGATTAAATGTATTGGGCGACTCACACCGCTTACACGGCGAAGCACCATCCCTATTTTTCTTGGTTGCTTGCATTGCAAATTGCAAGCAACGTGTAGCGAGGCGGCATTCTACAGCAAGGACCGAGACAAGTTAAGCCGCATCACCACTTTTTTACACTATCGGCAATGGCTAGGGTTTATGTGCTAACGCCAGATACTCCTGCGACTGCATTTCTTGTAGGCGTGAGAGAGTACGCTGGAACTCAAATGTCAGCTTTCCACCGCTATACAGCTGCTCGACGGACACCTCTGCCGACATCAGTAGCTTGACGCCGCGATCATAAAACTCATCGACCATATTGACAAAACGGCGCGCCTGATCATCCGTTTTGGCATCCATACGCACAACGTTAGACACCAGTACGGTATGAAACTCTCGCGCCAGCTCAATGTAGTCATTCTGGCTGCGCGGGCCATCACATAGCTCTAAAAACTCAAACCAAGCAATATCTTCATGCAGTCGGCGCGCTTTTAGCACGCGACCATTTATCTCTAACGAGGCGTCTGACTCGCCCTCATGCCCTGCTATCTCTCTGAAGCTTCGCGACAGCTCACGCTCAGCCAAATCATCCAGCGGCGAGTAAAAAATGGCGGCACGCTCTAGCGCTCGCAACCGGTAGTCCACGCCAGAGTCCACATTCACCACGTCACAATGACGATTAATAAGTTCGATAGCCGGTAGGAAACGCGCCCGCTGCAGTCCTTCTTTGTACAAATCGTCAGGCACGATATTAGAGGTCGCGACCAACACCACACCTCGTTCAAAGAGCGCTTCCAGCAGGTTGGAAAGAATCATTGCGTCGGTAATATCTTTGACAAAAAACTCATCAAAGCAGATCACTCGATACTCGGTCGCAAACTTTCCAGCAATCAGTGTTAAGGGGTTTTTTTCGCCTTTATAGTGCGTCAGCTCATTGTGAACGCGCTGCATAAAGCGATGAAAGTGAGTGCGCATTTTGTCGGAAAAAGGCAGCGCCTCATAAAATGTATCGACTAAGTAGGTCTTTCCACGCCCTACACCGCCCCAAAAGTAGAGCCCTTTCACCTGAGGCAACATGGGCTCACGCGAAGAAGAAGACTTCTTTCCCATTAGCCCCGCCATTTTGGCTTTAAGCCCCTTGTGGGCAACCAACGCCTTGGGCATGGTTGTTGGCGCCGCGACAAGCTCATCGTAAAGTCGCTGCAAGTGCTTTACCGCTAACTCTTGCGCTGCATCATATTGAAAATCATCGCGTTCTAAGTCCGCGCGATAGCGCTCTATAGGCGTCGCAGGACGCGCTTTTGGCACAGACCTACCCGCAGCAGATGTTGATGACATGCAATCGCCTCCTACAGCGTGCAAAGCGGTAGCCACAATCGTTACTACCCGCCTTAAAAGGCTGCGATTATACCCACTGAGGCACCATAACGCATGAGCGGATTGACCCGACTAGCGGACTGACGCCTATAATGGCAGTCTGTTAGTTCACAACAGCTGGCTAATAACGTCGGCTGTTATATACAAGGCGCCAGGGAGAACACTGTGGACGCAAGCTCACCATTAATCTTTGCTGTTATCGGTCTTATCGTCGGTTTTATTATCGGAATGGGCTGCTATCGCCTATTCAGCAAAAGCCAGCGCGAGACGGCCTCCATGCGCCAGCAGCTACTTGAACGCGAACATCAAATCGCCGAAATGAAGACCAGCGTAGGCAGCCATTTAACCGGCATCTATGAACGTCTCAGCAATATTCGTGATGAAGCTAACCAGCTGGAGCTTCAGCTCAAAGAGGATGCCGAGGAATGGAACATTCGGGATGCTACCATTCAGCACAGCCTTGATCTTTCCGGTATCAATTCAAAGCAGCAACCGTCAGAAGATAACACCACGCCCGCGATGCCGCGTGATTACGCTGACGGCAAAGGTGGCACGCTATCCGAAAATTTCGGCTTAAAAAGCCATGAGGTAGCCACTCCCCAGCCACCACGCTATTAATCGATATAGCAGGCCCCGACAGCCGTCAAAAGCCGTTATTCGCGACTGATGGCTAAAAACGCGCCGGGGCCCATTGGTTAGGAAGGCCTCTAGGCAGGATTATCAATATCCACAAACCGGTGTTCGATCGCATACTCATCGGCCAGCCACTCCCCCAGCGCCTGAATACCGTAACGCTCGGTAGCATGATGGCCCGCGGCGATATAATGAATCCCCATTTCGCGCGCAAGATGCGTGGTTCGCTCCGATATCTCACCCGATACAAACACCTGCGCACCGGCTTCACACGCAGAGGCAATCATGTCTTGAGCCCCGCCTGTGCACCAAGCAATACGCTCAATTTCGCCCACTTGCGGCGCTTCAACCACCAGCGGCTCACGCTGCAACGACTGCGTGATTTGTGCAGCTAACGCGTGTATCGAGCTCGGCTGAGTTAAACGCCCAGACCATAAGAGCCCTTCCCCCAGCTCACCATCAATGCACCCCTCAACTTTCCAACCCAGACGCCTAGCCAGCTCGGCGTTATTACCTAACTCTGCATGCGCATCAAGGGGCAAGTGATAAGCGAGTAAATTAATCCCATGATCGAGCAGCGTTTTGATGCGTTTCTGCTTCATACCGGTAATCGCAACAGGCTCGTTTTTCCAAAAGTAGCCGTGATGCACCAGCACCATGTCTGCCTTCCAAGCGACCGCTTCGTCCAGCAGCGCTTGGCAGGCCGTCACGCCCGTCATCACACGCTTAACACAGTCAGTGCCTGCGACCTGCAGCCCATTAATCGTAAAGTCTTTGAATTGGGCCGCGCGCAGCTGATGATCACAGGCTGCCACTAGTTGGTCGCGATATATCATGCTGACTCCTTTCGTTAATGGTTGAATTGCACCCGTGAGGAACTCGCTAAGAAAGTGTTACCATACGGCCATTGTTAAACTCGCTTCTTTTGTCACGATTGGCAAGACTGACTCGTTAAGGAATTTTTTGCATGAGACGCTATGTGCTGCCTTATTTATGGCCAGTCATCACTGGCGTATTGATCGCTTTGCTGATCTTACCGGGGCTCCCAGATCTATTATCGAACCCGTTTCAAAGCCCAGCGCCGCAAGCACCCGCCCCAGCAGTGGTCACGGTACCGGCCGTTGTCGAACCAAGCCCCAATCGCCCCGCTCCCGAGATACACCAAGCAGAACCGATGGCGCGTAACCAAGGACCTTCTAGCTACTCATATGCGGTGGATCAAGCTGCCCCCGCCGTCGTCAACATTTACTCTTCGCGCATTGTAGAGCGCGACCAGCATCCGCTGATGTCTGATCCTTTTTTCCAGCAGTTCTTTGATGACCAGGGCGATGATACGACCACCCATCAGCGCATGCTTTCGAGCCTGGGCTCTGGCGTTATCGTGAGTGACGATGGCTATGTGCTCACTAATCACCATGTCATCAACGGAGCTGATGAGATACAAGTGGCCTTACGCGATGGACGTGAGACGCTAGCTGAAGTGATTGGGACTGATCCTGAAAGCGACCTGGCAGTACTGCGTATTGAGCTAGACGATTTGCCGGTGATTGAGCTGACCGACTCAGCAGACGTGGCGGTTGGTGACGTAGCGCTGGCCATCGGCAACCCGTTCGGCGTGGGCCAAACGGTGACCATGGGCATTATCAGCGCCACTGGGCGTAATCATTTAGGGCTCAATGCCTACGAAGATTTCATACAAACCGATGCCGCCATCAACCCAGGCAACTCGGGGGGTGCTTTAGTCAATCCTGACGGCGCGCTAGTTGGCATCAATACGGCTATTTTCTCGCGCTCAGGCGGCTCACAGGGTATTGGCTTTGCAATCCCTGCCAATCTCGCCCACAGCATACTCGATGAGCTTGTCACTCAAGGGCGCGTCATTCGTGGCTGGCTGGGCATCGAGGCACAGGCACTTTCTCGCGAGCTTGCCGCCTCTTTTGGCCTGCAAACACCGCAGGGCGTTATCGTCGCCGGGGTTGTCAGTGATGGCCCAGCCGCCGAAGCAGGGCTGGAGCCTGGCGACGTACTGCTCGCCGTTGATGGGCAGGCTATCTTGGATGCGCGTACCGCAATGAGTGACATCGCCTCTATTCCACCGGGCACTTCGCTGCCGCTGACCATCGTACGTAGCGGCGAGCGTATGGACATGACGCTAGTGGTGGGCGAACGACCGCCGCCGGCTATCCCTATTAACGAAGTCGTGCCGCGCCAACGCGACTCATAATAGTGTCACGTTGGCGTAGCGGATCCGCCCCCAGCACTATTCACAAAGAAAACTACGAGAAGCTTAATCGCAGATGCGGTATTCAGCGGAGCGTGCGTGAGCCGTTAACGACTCGCCCCTGGCCAATACCGAAGCGATCTTGCCCAGCTCAGATGCTCCAACAGCAGAGCAGTGAATGATGGATGAACGTTTCTGAAAATCATACACGCCTAGTGGAGAAGAGAAACGTGCGGTGCCTGACGTGGGTAGCACGTGATTCGGACCGGCACAGTAATCACCTAAAGCTTCTGCGGTGTAACGCCCCATAAAGATCGCACCGGCGTGACGAATATCGTCTAGCCATGCCTCAGGCGCGGTGACCGATAGCTCTAAATGCTCTGGCGCAACGCGATTGATGATCGTCACGGCCTCTTCGGCATCCTGGCAATGAATGAGGGCACCGCGGTTGCGCAGCGACTCACGCACAATGCCTTCACGCTCTAAACTCGGCAGTAATCGCTCAATTGCAGCCTCGACAGCGTCCAAATGCTCGGCATCCCAACTAATTAATAGCGCCTGAGCATCTTCATCGTGCTCTGCCTGAGAAAACAAATCCATCGCCAGCCAGTCAGGATCAGTTTGCCCATCGGAAACGACCATGATCTCCGATGGACCGGCGATCATATCAATGCCCACCTGACCAAACACCGCACGTTTAGCCGTCGCGACGTAAATATTGCCCGGCCCCACAATCTTGTCGACCCGAGGCACGCTTTCAGTACCATAAGCGAGCGCGGCGATCGCCTGCGCACCGCCGATAGTGAATACATAGTCGACACCGGCCAAATGCGCCGCGGCTAGCACCAGCTGGTTTAAGACGCCATCCGGAGTGGGTACTACCATGACTATTTCACGCACCCCTGCCACATGAGCGGGAATGGCATTCATCAGTACCGACGACGGGTAAGCCGCCTTACCGCCTGGAACATAAATACCGGCGCGATCAAGCGGCGTCACTTTTTGCCCTAACACCGTGCCATCAGCTTCTTCATACTGCCAAGAATTCGGCTTCTGACGCTCGTGATAGCGCTTAATTCGCTCTGCTGCCTTCGTCAGCGCATCGCGCTGGCTGGCGGGCAAGTGGTCATACGCGTGCTTCAACTGCTCATGCGTTAACCGCAGCTCGTCCATACAAGTAGCGGAAAGGCGATCAAAACGATTAGTGGCATCGATCACGGCAGCGTCGCCATGCTGCTTAACGCTAGCAAGAATTTCATCAACCCGTGCCTGCACCGCTTTATCGGATACGCCCTCCCAGTCCAGCAAAGCATCAAGACGCTGGTGGAAGTCAGCAGCGCTGGTCGACAGGCGTGATACCGTGGCAGCAGTTTGTTCGCTTGTGAGCTCGTTCATGGATTACCTCAGATCAATCGGCAAGTGCTATCTGGCGCTTTTTGACCGCGCTTTCTAAACGCGCCAAGAGCGGCTGAATACGCTCATGCTTCATTGTCATGGCCGCTTTATTAACCACTAATCGCGTACTGATATGGGCAATGAACTCACGCGGCTCCATCCCGTTCGCCCGCAGAGTATTGCCGGTATCGACGATATCGACAATCTCATCGGCTAGGTTCATCAGGGGCGCAAGCTCCATGGCGCCGTAAAGCTTGATCACCTCAGCCTGAATCCCCTGCTCGGCATAGTAACGGCGAGCTATATTGACAAACTTAGTCGCCACACGACGCCGGGCGCGAGCAGGCAACTGGCCCTTAACCCCAGCCGTCATCAATTTGCAGCGAGCAATATCTAGATCTAGCGGCTCATACAGGCCTTCAGCACCATGTTCAAGCAGCACATCTTTACCTGCGATACCCACGTCCGCAGCGCCTAGCTGAACGTAGGTTGGCACGTCGGTCGCCCGCAGAATTACCAGTTTCACATCGGGCAGATTGGTATCAAATAGCAGCTTGCGGCTTTTGCTTAGATCCTCTGCGGGCGTGATACCCGCATCGGCCAATAGTGGCAGCGTTTCTTCAAGAATACGGCCCTTCGAGAGGGCTAAAATCAGTTGCTTACTCATCGTGTCGGCCCGTCGGTTTTAACCTGGAATACGGCGAATACGCGCACCCAGCAGCTGCATTTTCTCTTCGATACATTCGTAGCCACGATCAATGTGGTAGATCCGATCTACCAGCGTTTCGCCCTCGGCCATCATCGCCGCGATGACTAGCGACGCGGAGGCACGCAGATCGGTGGCCATCACTGGCGCGCCGGAAAGCTTTTCAACCCCTTCAATCAAGGCCGTATTACCTTCCAGTACGATCTTAGCGCCCATTCGATTAAGCTCTTGAACGTGCATGAAGCGATTTTCAAAAATGGTCTCAACCACGCGAGAGTTGCCTACGGCCACCGCATTCATAGCCACAAACTGTGCCTGCATGTCGGTAGGGAAAGCAGGATAAGGCGCCGTGCGAATATTAACGGCCTTGGGGCGCTGACCATGCATATCCAATGCAATCCAGTCATCGCCACTGGTAACCTCGGCACCGGCTTCTTCTAACTTAGCAATAACGGCGTCAAGAATGTCCGCACGGGTGCGCTTAACCTTTACCCGCCCACCGGTCATAGCAGCAGCGACCAGGAAAGTACCGGTTTCGATACGATCAGGCATTACATCGTGCTCACAGCCGTGCAGCTTCTCGACACCCTCAATAGTAATGGTATCAGTACCATGGCCGCTGATTTTAGCGCCCATTTTGATCAAGCACTGCGCCAAATCAACAATTTCAGGCTCGCGGGCAGCGTTTTCTAGAATCGTTTTGCCTTCGGCCAACGTGGCAGCCATCAGCAGGTTTTCGGTGCCGGTTACCGTTACCGTATCGAAATATATAGTGGCGCCCTTCAGGCGGCCATCGACACGCGCACGGATATAGCCTGCTTCAACGCGTATCTCCGCCCCCATGGCTTCTAAGCCACGAATGTGCAAATCCACCGGACGCGAACCAATCGCACAGCCGCCGGGTAGCGATACATCGGCCTTGCCAAAGTGAGCCAGTAAGGGGCCTAAAACGAGGATGGACGCACGCATCTTTTTAACAAGTTCATAAGGCGCGTGGCAGTGAGTAACCTGCGAACCATCCAGCTGTATGCTCAGCTTTTCGCCCATCACCGGTTCAACGCCCATACGGCCTAGCAGCTCTAGCGTGGTGGTAATATCTTGAAGATGCGGAAGATTACCAATAATCACGGGGCCATCGGCCAACAGGCTGGCACACAGAATAGGCAGCGCTGCATTTTTAGCGCCGCTTGCCCACACTTCACCGTCTACCGACCCGTTGCCGGTAATGAGTAATTTATCCATAGGAATGCCGTTATTGAACGTTCTCCGACGCAGTTTGCCACTGCGTCGGAGTAAACGTTTTGATGCTAATAGCGTGGAGAGCACCCGAAGCGATTTCGTCGCTGAGCGCAGAGTAAACTAACTGCTGACGTTTGACCGGAGAAAGGCCGTCAAAGGCTTCGCCAACCGCAATCACCTGAAAATTACAGCCTTCACCCTGGATGTGAAACTGGCATCCGTCGATACGGGACTCAAGCAGTGCTTTTACCTCGTTGGGTTGCATGGGGCAGAAAACTCCTTTGGGGTCATCGTGATTAATGAGCGTAAGCGGGTCGACATAATAAAGAAAAGCGGTGCACTTGGCGATGCCGCACTGTTAAACGGCTAGTGCCGTGGACGGGTTCTCAATTAGATCGTCCAACTCAGCCAATGACGCTAGCCGCTTAAGCGGCTCAGACAAATCAATCGCATCAACGCCGATGGCACGCTGCTGGCAAATACGCAGCCATTCAAACAGCACGCTAATAGCAACGCTGCTGGCTTTATCAACGCCGCTAAAATCAAACGTCACGGCGTCTAGCTCAGTGCTTTTCAGCCACTTAACGCCACTGGCGGCCAAATCGGCCGCCAGTGCTACGTTTACGTCGCCTATGACCCTTAGAGTCGTGGTTTCTACGTGAATAGAGACGTCAGTGTGCGAATACAGCACTGTCACGCATCGCCTCCTTGTTCCAACTCTTCAACGCCTACTTCGGGCGACCACCCATTAATGACCGCATCATAATCGCGGTTATTATCACGCATCGCCTGGTCGAACTGATTACGGAATGTTAGGCCCAAATTAATGCCATTGACGATTACATTGACCACACGCCATTCGCCACCTGAAAGTCTCAGGCTATAGCTCACGGGATACACTTGGCCGTTGTTGGCAACTACTTCCATGGCAACACTAGCTTGGTCGTCGTAGCGCTGAGCCTGCTGGGAATCCAGCACTCGCAGCTCGTCATAATCAAAGGTCACCAATCCACGCGTATAGGTGTCAATCAATGTTTGACGAAACACATCGGCAAAGCGGCTACGCTGCTCCGGCGAGGCATTGCGGAAATAGTTACCCATGACGCTGGCACCGATATAGCGAAAGTCAGCTACTTGATCGAGGCTGCTATCCACCAGCGCTTCAAGCTCATTCAAGTTATTGGCGTAGTAGTCTTCTCTACCGTCAAGATCCGCCATTAACGAACTTATATTGTCACGGATCATATCTTCGGGCGATTGAGACTGCGCCAGCGCCTGAAAAGGTAGCGACATTGCAACCAGCATGGTGGCTGCGACAAGCCAACGGCTAACGGCGTTATTTGCTTTTTTCATCACTTTAATCTCCCTGTTCGTTATCCTATGAGAACGGCGTTTAACGTCCTGTTGCCATTAACTACTTGCCATATTGGACACAAATTGTTGAATAAGTTCTTCTAGCACCAGCGCAGACTGGGTGTCACGAATCGAGTCGCCGTCTTCGAGCATGTCCGGATCACCGCCTACGCTCAGGCCAATATACTGCTCACCCAGAAGGCCCGCCGTTAAGATAGAGGCAATGGAGTCGCTAGACAGCAGGCCTTCAAGCTCGCTATTCAAGCTCAATACCACGCGGGCATCATACCACTGCTGGTCTAGCTCAATGCTTTCTACCCGTCCTACCGTTACGCCTGCCATGGTGACCCGCGCACGCGGCTTTAGCCCGCCGATATTGGCAAAGTTAGCTTCCAACTGAAACGACTGAGAGGGCGCTGAAAGCGTTAGCCCACTGACGCGCAAGCCGAGGAATACCAGGCCCAAAATGCCGGCAATCATAAACAGGCCAACACCAAACTCCATGCTTTTACTACGTCTCATGAAACGACTCCACCCATCAAAGGCCGCCAAACATAACGGCCGTCATCACAAAATCAAGCCCCAGAACTGCAAGCGACGAATACACAACCGTGCGCGTGGTGGCACGTGAGATACCTTCAGAGGTAGGCACCAGATCATATCCTTGAAAGACAGCAATCCACGTCACTACCAGGGCAAAGACCAAGCTTTTGATCACGCCATTGCCAACATCGTTAACGAAGGCGACGTTAGCCTGCATATTGCTCCAATAGGAGCCTTCAAACACGCCTAGCCACTCAACGCCGACTAAATAACCACCCCAAATACCCACCACGCTAAACCCGACGGTCAGAATAGGCAGTGACACGAACCCCGCCCACAGCCGTGGCGCCACGACTCTGCGCAATGGATCAACGCCAATCATCTCCATGCTGGTTAACTGCTCAGTGGCTTTCATTAATCCAATTTCTGCGGTCAACGCAGAGCCGGCGCGGCCAGCAAACAACAGCGCGGCCACCACCGGCGCGAGCTCACGCAGCAGAGACAGCGCCACCATTTGACCCAGCGCTTGCTCAGCGCCAAAATCGACCAAAATGGTGTACCCCTGCAGCGCCAGCACCATGCCGATAAACAACCCTGACACCAGCACAATAGCCAACGAGAGTACGCCAACAAAGTGCATTTGATGCACCCATAACCGCCACCCCTCCCGAGAGGGAACGCCGACTGCCGACTGGGCAAGAAACACCCCAGCGCGGCCTAAGGCTTCCATTAAATCGCACCCTTTGCGCCCCAGACGGGTAATACGCGCGGTGCCGTTTGAGAATTTTGACTGCATTGACCCTGCCTTTGTACATTTTGCCTATTGTCGTAGCGCGGCTTGCCCCAGAATATCGCGATAAAACGCCTCAGCGGGGTAGTGAAACGGCACGGGACCGTCGGGCTCGCCATGAACAAATTGACTAACCCGTGGATCCTGGTTGATATCCAGCGTATGCGGCGTGCCATGCGCCACTACCTGCCCATCAGCGATCAAATAGAGGTAGTCCGCAATACTCAAGGTTTCTTTAATATCGTGCGAGACCACGACAGAGGTCAGCTGTAGCGCTTGACTGAGGCGCTTAATCAGCTGAACCAAAACGCCCATTGAAATAGGGTCCTGACCAACGAAAGGCTCATCGTACAAAACCAGCTCGGGGTCTAGTGCTACGGCTCGCGCCAAGGCGACTCGCCGCGCCATTCCGCCTGAAAGCTCCGCGGGAGTTAATTCACGCGCTCCACGCAAACCTACCGCCTGCAGCTTCAGCAGCACCAGATCACGCACCATCGTGTCGGGCAAGTCGGTGTGCACGCGCAGCGGAAAGGCGACATTTTCAAACACGTCTAAATCTGAAAATAACGCACCACTCTGAAACAGCATACCCATGCGTTTACGTAGCGTGAACAGCGCTTTGCGTGAGAGGCGATGAACGTCCTGACCATCAATTAAGACTCGTCCTCGGTCCGGCGCCAACTGGCCACCTATGAGCTTAAGCAGCGTTGTCTTGCCGGTGCCACTGGGCCCCATGATAGCAGTGACTTTACCCCGCGGAATCGTCATATTGACGCCACGAAAAATCTCGTGATCGCCACGAGAAAAATAAAGATCTTCAATTTCTATGAAGGGTGTCTCTGTCATAGCTCAGTTGACTCTTAGCGCGACGCGGCTAGGGCTAACTATTATACGCCACTTGCCGCTGCCGCATTTAAAAAAACAGCGTTCTAATACATTATCGAACAACGTACTATAACTCTACTAAGCGCTATCACGCTAACCGATGTTGCGATTATTAAGCACAGCATATCTCAGCACATCTGCCCCAATAGCAGCTGAAGTACTGCCTACTAGCACTGCCAAGATGTTATTCTTAGCGCTTGTCGCCTTTTATATTTTCAATCGCCAAGAGATATCGCTATGCGCCAGCCTCTCGCCTCCCTCAGCTTACTGCGCGAAAGTGCCTTACGTACGCTGCAAATTGAGCAGGCAGCTATTGGTGGCCTGCAGGCCAAGTTAGATGAAAACTTTGACCGCGCCTGCGAGCTTATACTCGCCTGCCAGGGGCGCGTCGTGGTCACTGGCATGGGTAAATCTGGCCATATAGCCGGCAAGCTTGCCGCCACCCTAGCCAGCACCGGCACACCCGCCTTCTTTGTTCACCCAGGTGAAGCCAGTCACGGCGACCTGGGCATGATTACTCGCGCCGACGTTGTGTTGGCCCTGTCTAACTCAGGCGAAACGGCCGAAGTGACCGCCCTTCTGCCGCTACTGAAACGTTTAGGTACGCCGCTGGTCAGCATGACAGGGCGGCCTGGCTCCACGCTCGCTAAGCATGCTGATGCGCATCTAAATAGCGGCGTTGAGCGCGAGGCATGCCCGCTGGATCTCGCCCCCACTAGCTCGACCACTGCCGCCCTAGCGCTGGGTGATGCGCTCGCCGTAGCACTGCTGGAAGCCCGAGGCTTTACGGCAGAAGATTTCGCTCTTTCCCATCCGGGTGGCAGCTTAGGCAAGCGCTTGTTGCTGCGCGTGAGAGACCTTATGCACGATGGCGCACGCTTGCCGCAAATTCCGCTAGGCAGCCCGCTGCGCGACGCTTTATTGGAAATTACCCGCCAAGGGCTGGGCTTTACCTGCGTGGTTGATAGTGACGGTCGTTTAGCCGGGGTATATACCGATGGCGATCTGCGGCGCACGCTGGATCAATACCACAACTTACGCGACGTCTTAGTCGATGATGTCATGACTCGGCCAGGTAAACGTATCGGCCCCGACATACTGGCAGCAGAGGCGGTACGCATTATGGAAGAGGGCCGAATTACGGCACTCGCGGTGGTTGATGAACAACAGCGCCCGGTTGGTGCCTTACATATGCATGACTTGCTTGTTAGCGGCGTTATTTAACGTATTTATCGCAAGATTTAGCGACTTCTTAAAAGAATGGAGGCTTTATGACCCTATCTGCAGCCCTACTTGATCGACTTCGCCGCGTTCGTCTATTGGCGTTAGATGTTGATGGCGTACTCACCGATGGTCGACTTTACTTTCAGGCTGACGGCATCGAAATTAAAGCCTTTCATACTCAGGATGGCCATGGTCTAAAGCTGCTTAAGCGAGTCGGCATCCACGTCGCGCTGATTACTGGCCGCGATTCGCCCATGGTTAGTCAACGTGCCGCAGCGCTGGGTATCGACCATGTCTTTCAAGGCTGCGAGGATAAGCTCGCCACCTTGCGCGGCCTGTGCCAGCGTTTGGATATAGAGCTAGAGCAAGTCGCCTATTGCGGCGATGATCTCCCCGACCTATCGGTTATCAAGCGCTGTGGTGTCGGCATTACCGTCCCCAATGCGCCGGACTATATGCACACTCATGCCGACTGGACAACGGAACGGCTTGGCGGGCACGGCGCGGTACGCGAAATTTGCGATACTCTGCTTGAAGCCCAAGGGCACTGGAGCGCAGTGCTCGACACTTACTTGCACGGCCGCACATAAATGCTTAAGCATCTTAAAACACGCCTAGGATTAACAGGGCTTTTTATCGCCTTGGGCGTGCTATTGGTGTGGCTTGGCCCAGGCGGGCCTCAAAAAACCGCTATCGACCCAGAAGCGCAGGCCCAAGAGCCAGGGCACGTACTTCAGGATGCTGAAATCACTCTGTTTGGCGACAACGGTAACGTCTTGCAATCATTAAAAACACCGCGCCTCATCCATACGCCGCAAAGCGGGAAAACCTGGTCTGAGAGCCCTCAGGCCACCCTGTATGACAGCGATGAGCGCCAGTGGCTAGCCAGTGCCGATGTGGGCACGCTTAATACCAATACGCAGTCCCTCGTTATGTCCGGCTCCGCGCGACTTATTGCGCCAGACGAAGGATGGCAGCTGGATACTGAAGAACTGCACTATGATGGCCTCACTCAACATGCATGGAGCGAGGCACCGGTATTACTGCAACAGCCGCCCCAGCAAATGAATGCTTCACATATGGATGTATGGTTAAACGATAGCCAGGTCCGCTTATCTGACGGTGTGCGCGGCACTCATCCACCGGCCACACAACGCTAACAGGAGTCGCCATGAAAGCACTTATCTACACCGCCCTTTTTGCGCTTGCCGTGCCGCTATCCGCGGCAGCCCAAACCAGCTCGTCTTCACAACAGGCCCCCGTGGAGGTGGAAGCCGACCGCCTAGATCTTGATCAGCGCGCGGGCACCGCCGTCTACACTGGGGATGTCAATATTCGCCAGGGCGAAATGCAGCTGCGCGGCGAACGAGTGGAAATTCAACGCAATGAGGCGGGCGAGCTTTCACGGGCAACGTCGACCGGTGAGCGTGCTTATTTGCGCCATCAGGCCGAAGGGCAAGAAGGCCCGACGGAAGGCTGGGCTCGGCGGATTATTTATCACGTCGCCGAACGCCGAGTGGAGCTCGTTGATCAAGCTGAATTGACACAGCAGGACGACAAATTTACCGGAGGTCGGCTTGAATATTTCATCGACCGTGAAGTGATTCAAGCGCGCTCAGACGTTGAAGGTAGCGAGCCACAGCGTATACGCATGACCATTCAGCCTGAACAATAGAGAGTCTATCGATGGCAACTGCTGACAATGCGCCGATAAAAACATTATATGCCCACCACTTGGCAAAAAGTTACAAACGTCGCCGCGTAGTTAAAGATATTAACTTGGAAATCTCCCAAGGCAGCGTCGTTGGCTTACTCGGCCCTAACGGCGCGGGCAAAACCACGTCGTTTTATATGATTGTCGGGCTGGTCAAATCTGACGCCGGCAAAGTGGGTATTGACGACTTAGATTTAACTCGCGCTCCGATGCATGAGCGCGCAGCGGCGGGCATTGGCTACCTGCCCCAAGAAGCGTCTATTTTTCGCAAATTATCGGTTGCCGATAACATTATGGCGATATTAGAAACGCGCAAAGAGCTCGACCGCCCAGGTCGCGAAGAGCGCCTGGAGGCTCTGCTTGAAGATTTCCATATCACCCATATTCGCGACAACCTAGGCATGAGCCTCTCAGGCGGAGAGCGTCGCCGTGTAGAAATTGCCCGCTCGCTAGCGACCGAACCCGCCTTCATCTTGCTAGATGAGCCCTTTGCCGGGGTTGACCCCATTTCAGTGGGCGAGATTAAAACCATCATTCGCGCGCTGAAACAGCGCCACATTGGCGTTCTGATTACCGATCATAACGTCCGTGAAACGCTGGACATTTGCGATATCGCTTATATTGTCGGCGATGGCCATATCATCGCCAGCGGCCCCCCGGCATCTATCCTCACTAACCAGCAAGTCAGGGATGTTTATCTGGGCGCAGATTTTCGTCTGTAGGCTTATTTTTGCCCATAAATCCCGCCTTATAACGCTTTAACTACCAATGGCATGCTTATTGCACTTGCACCCAGCTCCCACTCGCACTAGGGTAAAGCATTCCGATTAACGAGTGGTTCTCAAATGGTCATGAAAGCTTCTCTTCAACTGCGCATTGGGACACAGCTGACCATGACACCTCAGCTGCAGCAGGCTATCGCCCTGCTGCAGCTATCGACTCTGGATCTTCGTCAGGAAATTCAGCAGGCCTTAGATGCCAACCCCATGCTGGAACAGGAAGATGAGTTCGGTGAAGAGGCCGTAAGCGAGCCTAAAGAGGAGGAGTGGTCAGAGAGCATTCCCACCGAGCTTTCCGTTGATAGCGACTGGTCGGACACCTATCAAGACATTGGCGGCACTGGCAGCAGCAGCGAGGGCCCTGATTTTGAGCGCCAGGCTGCCGAACAGAGCCTTCACGGCCACCTATTGTGGCAACTCGCCATGACCGATTTTAGTGTGCGTGAACAGCTGGTTTCCGAGAGCCTCATTGATGCACTAGATGCCAACGGCTATTTGACCCAGCCGCTTAATGATATTCGTGAAGGGCTACGCGCCCAGGGCATTGATAGCCTTAGCCAGCGCGAAGTCGAAACGACATTATTAAAACTGCAGCAATTCGAGCCCACCGGTATTTTTGCCCGCGACCTGCGTGAATGTTTGATGCTGCAGCTCGCCGCCCTGCCAGATGATACGCCACTGCTGGTGCCTGCTCGTAGGCTAGTGCGTCAGTTTCTTGAAGCGCTCAGCAAAGATGACATGCGCTTACTCAAGCGACGCTTAGGACTCGATGACGAGCAGCTAGCCGATGTCATCCAGCTAATTCGCAGCCTAGATCCACGCCCAGGCAGCGCTTATGGCGTGACCAACGACAGCTACATCACGCCCGACCTGGTGGTGCGTCATGATAATGAAGGCTGGCATTTAGAGCTCAATCAGGACGCCCTGCCTCGGTTAAGAATCCAACCTGATTACGCCAGCCTGATAAAGCGTGCGGACAAAAGTCAGGATAATCAGTTTTTGAAAGAACACCTGCAGGAAGCGCGCTGGTTAATTAAAAGCCTTTCGAGTCGTAACGACACGCTGCTGCGAGTGGGCCGTGAAATCATTACCCGTCAAATCGGCTTTCTCGAACATGGCGAAGAATCCATGAAACCGCTGATTTTGGCCGATATAGCCGCAGCCGTTGAAATGCATGAATCAACGATTTCACGGGTGACAACGCAGAAATATATTCATACGCCGCGTGGCGTGTTCGAGCTGAAATACTTTTTCTCTAGCCAAGTGAGTGGCCAGGATGGCGACAGCCACTCCAGTACCGCGATCCGCGCCCGCCTGAAAAAGCTGGTTCACGAAGAAGCGCCCAGCAAACCGCTTTCTGATAGCCGCTTAGTGACATTATTAGAAGAAGGTGGCATTCAAGTTGCAAGGCGTACGGTAGCCAAATATCGTGAAGCCATGGGCATTCCCTCTTCCAGTGAGCGGCGCCGTTTGCGCTAGGATCTGCCAGGTTGCAGCGAAACTCTCGACAAGGGCTTTGCAACGGGGCAAAAAGGGTTACAATCAAAAGGGCTACATATCTAAGTACTAAGTACAGTCCCTAAGTACGGTTCCTAAGCACGGTTCCTAAGTACAGTCCGATAGATAAGGAGTACGTCAATGCAAGTAAATATCACTGGTCATCACGTAGAACTGACTGACGCCTTGCGTGACTATGTTAATGAAAAGCTTGAACGTGTTGAGCGTCATTACGACAATATAACCACTGTGCAGGTCACCCTATCGGTGGAGAAAGAACGCCAACAGGCAGCCTGCACACTGCATGCAGCAGGCGCTGACTTACATGCAGAAGCCCTAGACAGTGATATGTATGCCGCTATCGATGCGCTAGCGGACAAAATTGATCGTCAACTCGTTAAACATAAGGAAAAAGCACAAGCTCGCGCCCAAGGCGCAGGTGTGCGTTAATTCAATGACGTTGGAAACCATACTCCCCCCAGAGCGCGTTCTTTTCGACGTCCCTGGGGGCAGCAAAAAAAGGGTGCTGGAATTTTTCAGCACCTTTATCGCCCAAAATACGCCCAGTTTAGATAGCCAAGAAGTGTTCAGTCGCTTAATCGGCCGAGAACGCTTAGGTAGCACAGGGATTGGTAACGGCGTGGCTATTCCACATGCCCGCAGCCCTCACTGCTCTACGCCTATTGCTGGTTTTTTAAAACTCTCAGAAGCGATTGATTTTGATGCTATCGACGGCGACCCCGTTGATCTAGTGTTTGTGCTGCTCGTACCGGAACAAGCGGATGACACACATCTCTCTTTGCTAGGCCAAGTAGCCACCATCATGAATGATGCGGATACTCGCCAGCGGCTACGCAAAGCAGGCAGTCAGCGCGAACTACTCGACCTCATTACAACTAAAATTCGTGAGCATTCAGCGGATTAAGCGACAATCAATGACCATCAAGTCCCTATTTAAGCCGTTGGATTAACGCGAAGAGAAACTCTATGCAACTGGTCATCATTAGCGGTCGTTCTGGGTCTGGCAAATCTATCGCCTTACAGGCGTTGGAAGACCTAGGCTACTACGCGATTGATAACCTTCCCGTCATGCTGCTGGGGTCACTGGTCGACGAATTACGCGACCAGAGTGATCGTACCCATCTGGCGGTCAGCATTGATGCACGCAACTTACCGGGGGCTCTTGAACGCCTGCCCTCGCTATTACAAGAGTTGCGCCAGCGCACCATTGATTTCCAAGTTATCTACCTAACCACTGATGCCCGAATTCTTCTAGAGCGTTACTCCGCCACACGCCGCCGACATCCGTTGACGCGCAATAGCGAAATGACCCTTGAAGAGGCTATCAATAAAGAAGAAGAGACCCTGCATGACATACGTGATCTAGCCGATCTATTGATCGACACATCGCGACTGTCAGTACACGACCTACGCCGCCGGATTACTGACCAGGTGGCTCACCAGCAGTGCGACCAGTTGACGTTGACGTTTGAATCGTTCGGTTATAAGCGTGGGGTACCCTTGGATGCTGACCTCGTCTTCGACGTGCGCTGCCTACCCAATCCTTACTGGGACCCAACGCTGCGACAATCGACAGGCCGTGACGCCAACATCGTTGCCTTCTTAAAAGGCTATCCCGTTGTGGATGCCATGAGTAACGATATCCAGGCATGGCTTGAGCGCTGGTTACCGGCTTATCAGAATAGCCAACGTAGCTACATGACCGTTGCTATTGGCTGCACCGGTGGTCAACATCGCTCTGTCTATATGGTGGAGCAGCTAGCAAAAAGCTTAGCGGCTCGTGTGGGCGAAGTTCAATTGCGCCACCGAGAGCTAGGCCTGCAATATACGCTGAGCGAACAACCCCCAACGCCGTTGACCAGTCTCTCCTCGACCAGCGATCAATTACCAACGACTTAAGCACGTCTATTGATTAATGACACCACTCGGCGAAAAGGAACCAGGGTGCCAGAAAGAACACTCACACTCACCAATCAACGCGGACTACATGCCCGCGCGGCGACGAAACTAGTTAAATGCGGCCAACAGTTCACGGCTAATATACGTGTCTATAAGCAGCAGCAGGCTGCCGATGCCGCTAATATTATGTCGCTATTAATGCTCGCCGCCCCGTGCGGTACTGAGCTAGCTATACACGCCGAGGGCGACGACGCAGAACAGGCGCTTGATGCGATTCAAGCGCTGTTCGAGGCTCGCTTTGAGGAAGATCAGTAGCCATTTACGCCGATTAGTTACCGGCTACTGTCATCGCATCAATCAACCAGCTACCCGTGTGCACGCTGCCACGGGTATCGGTATCATCACCAATGCCCACTAGGCCCGCGAACATCCGCTCCAGATTACCAGCGATCGTAAACTCTTCGATCGGGTATTGAACCTTACCGTTCTCGACCCAAAAGCCGGCCGCCCCACGGGAGTAATCGCCGGTAACGCCATTAACGCCCTGGCCCATCAGCTCCGTCACCCAAATACCTTTCCCCATCTCTTGCAGCAGTGCTTCGCGAGGCTTCAGCGGTGCTGTCAGGCGTACATTGCGCGCCCCACCAGCATTGCCCGTAGTCTGCATACCCATCCGCCTAGCGCTGTAGGAAGACAGCATATAGCTTTCGATACGCCCCTCATCGATAAAGCGATTATTGCGCGTTTGCACCCCTTCGCCATCAAACGGTGAGCTCGCGGTAGCGCCCACTTCCATGGGTCGCTCTTCAAGGCTAAACCAGTCGGGAAAGAGCACAGTACCAAGCCGATCACATAAAAAAGATGACTGGCGATACAACGCTCCACCGGCGATACCGCCCAACAAATGCCCGATCAAACCACCGGATAACGACGGATCAAACAGCACTGGAAAGGTCCCCGTGGGCGGACGCTGAGCACCCAGCCTACGCAGCGTGCGTGCGGCGGCTTCACGCCCCACGTCAGCGGGGTCACGCAGTGCTCTGGGATCACGCGCAGAGGTATAGTCGTAGTCACGCTGCATGCCGCCGTCATCTTGAGCAATCAGCATGCATGATAGTGAATGGCTACTGCCTTTTTGAGTGCCTAAAAAACCATGGCTATTGGCATAAACGCGCACCCCTTCACCGCTGGACAGCGAGGCACCATCCGACTGAGAAATACCTTCCACGTCACGCCCCGCCTGCTCGCAGGCAAGCGCTAATTCAATCGCTTCATCCGTGGTAAGCGCCCAAGGATAGTGCACTTTCAAATCGGGCAGCTCGCTTGCCATCAGCGCCGCATCGGCTAGCCCTGCGGCGGGATCTTCACCGGTATATCGAGCAATCGCCAACGCTTTCTCTACGGCGGCCTGAATCGACGCGCTGCTGGCATCTGTAGATGAAGCGCTACCCTTACGCTGTCCTACGTAAAGCGTCACGGCAATACCCTGGTCTCGGGATAGCTCAACCGTCTCAACTTCGCCCAGACGCACGCTCACGCCTATACCCTGATCCACGCTTGCGCCCACTTCGGCGGCATCTGCGCCCATACGTTTTGCCAACGCTAGCGCCTCTTCGGCCCGCGCGGTGAGTAGCGACTGCTGCGCGGATGCATCAAATGCCTGTGCCATATGGCCTCCTTTTTCGCCGAATCTCTCTCAATAGAATGTCTTTGGCGAATCAATGTTGTACTCGCAGCTGGTATAATGCCGCAACGAATCTTGTCTGTGAGTCACATTATGCGTAAGCAACGTCCCGATCCAGTTGAAGTAGAAGAACAGGAAGAACGCCCTAGCAAGTCGCAACTCAAACGCGAAATGCATGCCTTACAGGCACTTGGGGAAACATTGATCGCTATGCGACCAGCAGAACGCGCCCGTTTCCCCCTCTCTGACGATATGCTGCGCGCAATTGAAGAAACCGCACGCATTCGTTCTCATGAAGGTCGCCGACGTCATATGCAGTACGTTGGCAAATTAATTCGTAAAGAAGATCTCACTGCCATTCAAGGCGTATTCGATTCCATTGATCAGGAACAAGAGCAGCGCGATCACGCCTTTCATCGCCTCGAAAAATGGCGCGAACGCTTAATTGACGAGGGCGATGAGGCTGTCGATCTGTTCATGACTGAACACCCCGACGCCGATCGTCAAACGCTGCGTCAGCTCATTCGCAATGCCCAGCGAGAACGCGAAGAGGGCAAGCCGCCAACGAGCTCGCGCAAGCTCTTCAAACACCTGCGCGAAACCCTGGCACTTTAAGCCCGAGCGTAAGACAGCGCTTACGAATGAGTACCGCCGACCGTCAGCTCATCCAACTTGAGGGTGGGCTGACCAACACCGACCGGCACCCCTTGTCCTTCTTTACCGCACACACCAATCCCGGTATCAAGGGCCATATCGTGACCGATCATCGAAACGCGCCCCATCGCCTCAGGGCCATTGCCAATAAGCGTTGCGCCTTTGACCGGCACAGTCACTTTGCCATCTTCAATTAAGTAAGCTTCACTGGCGGAAAATACGAACTTACCCGACGTTATATCAACCTGGCCACCCGCAAAACTTACTGCGTAAATGCCACGTTTTACGCTTTTGATAATGTCACTAGGCTCATCCTGACCAGCCAGCATGACGGTATTGGTCATTCGCGGCATCGGCATGTGAGCAAATGACTCGCGCCGAGCATTTCCTGTCGGCGCCATTCCCATCAAGCGAGCATTGAGCTTGTCCTGCATGTAACCGGTCAAAATACCGTCTTCGATAAGCGGCGTGTATTGGCCAGGTGTACCCTCATCATCGATACTCATTGAGCCACGACAATCGGCTAGCGTCGCATCATCTACAATATTGACGCCCTTCGCGGCGACCCGCTTGCCCATCTGCCCCGAAAAAGCGGAGCTTCCCTTACGGTTAAAATCCCCTTCAAGACCGTGGCCCACGGCTTCATGCAGCAAAATACCCGGCCATCCTGACGCCAAAACCACGGGCATTTGACCCGCGGGCGCATCAACGGCTTCGAGGTTCACCAGCGCCTGACGCACAGCTTCTTTAGCATAGCGCTCCGCCACCTGCTCATCACGCAGCTTTGCCATTGAATAACGGCCACCGCCGCCCGCGCTGCCGCGCTCACGACGACCATTTTTAACGGCAATAACGCTAACGTTAAAGCGAACCAACGGGCGAATATCCGCCGCCAGAGTGCCATCGCTGGCACGCACCAATACGACTTCATAGGTACCGGAGAGAGAGGCACTCACTTGGCTAATACTCGGGTCCGCTGCACGCGCCACGCAATCGGCCTGCTTGAGCATGGCCACCTTATCTTCCGCGCTCAGACCTGCCAATGGATCAATCCCGACATAGCGTGACATAGCAGACACCGGGCGGACCAGTTGCCCAGGCAGGCGCTTACCGCTGCGCACAATGCCTGCCGCGGTGCGGCCAGTATCCATTAGCGCATCGGCGGTAATTTGATTTGAGTAGGCAAAGCCGGTTTTTTCACCCGCCAATGAGCGCACGCCAACCCCACCATCAATGCTGTAGCTGGCTTCTTTTACTTCGCCATCTTCTAATACCCAGCCTTCTTGCCAAGTACGCTGAAAATACAGATCAGCGTAGTCTATGCCCGCGCCCATCGCGTAGCCAAGCCCGGTTTCCAGAGCATCTAAATCCAGCCCCCCGGGTGTCAACAAAATGGCGGCAGCCGTGTCTATATCACTTTTATATACGGTCATAGGGGGCCCTCTAAAGTAACCTGCGGCGAAGTCCAAGGGCCTCGCACGCGATAATGAAGTGTCGTGACCCGATCTAGCGCGTCACCAAAAAGCTTGTCTGCGATGAATAGCGCACCGCCAACAATGGGCGCACCGACAGCAATTGCCGCGATAGGTAAACTTTGTGTCACTGGCAGTGTGACGCCAAGCCGCTGATCAAGTTCACGCGTAACCAGGTCGACATTGCCGGTAAGCGTTAAGGTGGTAGCCGGGGCATCAATTTCCAATGGCCCTCGCAGCGTTAGCAGTCCACCGGTGACATCGGCAGTACCACTGACACTGTCAAACGCCGTGCCTTGGCCGGTAACGTCAGAAAAATCTAAGCGTATGCGGCGTAAAATATTATCGAAATTGAGCAGTCCGATTAAACGCGCAGGCGCAGATTCTAGGGTGGCAAAACGGCCATCACGCATATCCGTGCTTAGGGAGCCATCGGCATTGCGCAAATCGAGCTGCCAAGGCGCTCCCGGCCAGTTCAGCGATGCTTTTACGTCGGTACTGCGGCTACGCATCACCACAGGCTGATCAAGCCGCTCAAGCGCCGTGCCGATGTCTCCACCTTGAATAGAGATATCCGCCCAAGTGTGGCTGGTGGTTGAATCTCCTTCCCAGTGAAGCTCGCCACGAGCGGAAAGCTGCCCCATGGTGAGACCGACTGGGGTCAGCGAAAACCGCTGCCCGTCGGTTTGCCAATACGCGGTCAACGGACCAAAGCGACGCGTGCCCATGGCAATCTCTGCTAAGCGTAAACGGCCATTCGGCACATCGGCCAGCCACTCGGGAATCACCGTCGGCGGCTTGCGCTGGGTCTCAACCGCCTGCCACCAGGAATCGGGTGCTGGCGTCTCGCTGTCATGCTCGACATTAGCGAGTTTCAACAAACGGTCTAGCGCAATGCCATCAATCGCAATATCCAGCGGCTGCGGCGAATCACCATTGTACAGCAAATGCCCGGTGACTAAATTACCGCCCACATCAAGATCGACCTGGCCGCCGCTGACACTACCTGACGCGTTGACATTGCCTAAACATTCCGCCTGATAAAC
Source organism: Halomonas sp. AOP5-B2-8 (assembly GCF_052376475.1). Lineage (NCBI taxonomy): Bacteria > Pseudomonadati > Pseudomonadota > Gammaproteobacteria > Oceanospirillales > Halomonadaceae > Halomonas > Halomonas sp. AOP5-B2-8. The sequence continues at coordinate 500,481 of NZ_JBQSVS010000003.1, forward strand.
CACACAGGACGTTGTTAGCGAGACATTCAGCGGCATTTGGCTATCTGCGCCACTCGGTTGAGATGCGCTTAGCGCCATCATTGGCTTAATAGCCTGCTGCCACGCCAGTGGATCAATACGCGGCACATTCGCAACGAGATTTATCCCAGGCTGAGCTGGCCAAGCAGGCACTTGCTCTGCGGCACTGCCCAGATGCATCGTGCCGGCCAGCGCTTGATGACCGAACAGCCCTCGCGCAGAGAAAATATCAGCTAAGCGGCTTTCAATGCGTCCGGAATCGATATCCGCGGTCAACACCCATGGCCAGGGCTGCTGTGACGTTTTTGCAAAGGGTTCAGGTAGGTGGCTAGTAACGCCGACTAAACGACTTTCCACTCTCACGGTCGGTGTGGGCAACAGGCCAACGTGGCCCTGCCACTGTAGCTGTCCCTCTAGCGGCAAGCGCCCCTGGCTATCGTCTAACCCAGCCAAACCGAAAAGTGCCGCCGTCGCAACGCTACCTTGCAGTTGAATCCCGTCGCCCAGCGTATCAATATCGGCGTTTATTTCACCGCCCAAGACTTGGCCACTCGCCGTGCCAACCAGCCCTCCGTTTTCGCCATTTTGTAACCAGCGTAGATCCCCTTCGGCCGACCGGAGACGCACCCCCAGCGGTAGATAAACAATCTCAGAGAAGCGTGGCTGCGCATTGATTTCTAGCTGAAGTGTCTCGGGCGTTTTCAGCGGCAGCGAAAGCGCAATATCGCCATCAACGTCACCGGTTATCCGCAAATCACTCAGCTGCGAAAGATCAATATCAGGCATGGCCTGAAGAAACGACATAAGCGCCGAGCCTTCCGACTGTAATTCCCCGGAGAGCTTAAGCGTCTCATCTTCCATTACCAGCTCGCCCTTGGAAGCTGCCACGCCATGGCTCTGGGCACGCTCTATCTCCGCTTTTAACACTTTATCCTGCCACTTGAGGCGGCCCTCAATATCGTCAAGGCGCGGCCAGCCGGGCGCAATGGGCAAATGTCCTTGGGTAACGGCCAGCGCTAGCGTCGCGGTAAAGTCATCAGCGCCGACGGTTTCACCAATCGGCAAACTCAGCTGTAATGATCCTTCGGTCACGTAGCCGCCAATATCATCAAGCAGCCAGTCCTGAAGCTCATTATCCATAACACTTAGCGGCAGCCATTGAGCCAACGGGCGTTCAAGGGCATCCACATCGCTAAAATCAAGGTCTAAACCAAAATGACCGCGCTGATTACCGCTGACCAATCCGAAGCCACCCGACACCTGAGCCCCATCCCACTCAACGTTTAGCTGCTTGCCGCTAACCATCGTGTTAGGGCCGTCGTATACCCACTCAACCTCTCCTTCGGCGCTTTGCAACTGCATGGGAGCGGCAAAAAACTCGGGGAAATAAAGGGTGCTGTCGCCGTCACTACTAAACTGCACACGACCGCGAAAGTCACGCGCTTGAACCCAGGCATCAAGCGGGCCGCCGCCGGGCACCTGCTCCCAAGGCGATACTTCGACATCGCTAAGGGCGGCGTCTACTCCCCAACGACCATCCTGCTGCCCCACCTGCAGCCCCTGCACCTGACCGCGCGGCGAAAGCGTTTGCAAAACGCGCGTCAACGATTCGGGCAGCAAGACATAGTCACGCCAAGCAGTAAGCGATGCGAGTTCAAAGGCACTGGTGCGCACTTCCCACCGACCCGGCTGATGCGTGGCATGCCAATGTCTCGGCAAGGCGGGTCCAACGCTAGCACCAGGCGGCTGCGCCCACTCGACCCTGTCCGCATCGCCACTTAGCCATGCCTCACCGCCATCACCGTCGCGCTGCCACAAACCGCTGGTTTTAATATCCCTTAACACCGCGTACTGAACGTCATGGCGCAGCGTCAGTTCAGGAACTTTGACAGAAACCCTCGCCTCTTCAAGACGCCCGGCGCTCCAACGTCCCCACAGCCGCGCACTGCCACCCGCCTGCTCTAAATAAGGCATATGATCGGGGCGAAACATAGCGGCTAGCACGACCAATTGATCTAACTGAATATCCAACTGCAAAGCAGCCGAAAAGTCGCTAAAGCCATGCTGGCCAGGCTGCATTTCGACCTTTATTTCAGCCGCAGGCAGAGCAATCTCGTGTGCCTGCTGCAGTGACTGTGCAATATTGATAGCACCTTCAAGCCTCGTACGCCGCTCATCACCGGTCAGCAGCAGGGTCTGGGCATGCAGCAGCACGGTATCTTCCCGGCCATGCAACACGACACGCGTGTCATCGACCCACAGCCGTTGGCGCAAAATTAAGCCCGTCCAGTCGTCGACAGTGGCTAGATCCATATCGGGGTCAGGTGCCAATAGCGGGAGCTTAGCAGGCTCAGGCCACTGCCACGCTGCGCCGGCGCCCTGATAAAGATGAAACTGCGTGCCGGTAATGCGAGCGTCGCTAAAGATCGGCGCTAAATTGGCAAGTGACGCCCATGTATCCAGCTGCAAGCCCGCATGGTCCAGCGAAAACAGCGCCTGACCATCCGGCGTCTCCGCATTAACGCCGTCAAGACTTAACAGCAGATCATTACGAGAAAGAGATAGCGACATGCGCTCGATAGTGACAGGCACGCCGATACGCGCTTCAAGCAGCGCTTCAATACGCGGGGTTAAGGCATCGGACTGGCTCATCACCAGGCGGAGTAACAGCAGCAGCACGGCGATGCTGCCCAATACCCATGCCGTGGCCGCCAAGCTCCAACGCACCAGTAAACGAGTCTGCATGATTTACATCAGCACGATATCGTACTGCTCTTGGGAATAGTGCTGTTCAACCTGAAAGCGAATCGTTTTGTTGATAAAGGTTTCCAGGTCTGCCACCGCCGCTGACTCCTCATCCAGTAACCGGTCAACGACTGACTGCGAGGCAAGCACCATGTAGGTTTCAGCACTGTAGGCGCGCTCTTCGCGCAGAATCTCCCGAAAGATTTCGTAGCAAACGGTTTCTGGCGTTCTCAGCGTTCCCCTGCCACTGCAGGTGGTGCAAGCTTCACAGAGCGTTTGCTCCAAGCTTTCGCGGGTACGCTTGCGGGTAAGCTGAACAAGCCCAAGCTCTGTGACGCCCGTGCACTTGGTTTTAGCATGATCGCGCTCTAAAGCTTTTTCTAAAACGCGCAAGACCTGGCGCTGGTGCTCAACGTCAATCATATCGATAAAGTCGATAATGATGATGCCACCCAAATTGCGTAGCCGAAGCTGGCGAGCAATCGCTGTTGCCGCCTCCAGGTTGGTTTTAAAGATAGTCTCTTCAAGATTGCGGTGGCCGACATAGCCACCGGTATTAACATCGATGGTGGTCATTGCCTCGGTCGGGTCAATCACGAGATAACCACCAGACTTCAGCTGCACCCTACGACCCAATGCCTTTTGGATCTCATCTTCGACGCTATAGAGATCGAAAATGGGCCGCTCGCCAGGATAATATTCAATGCGATCAACGGCATTGGGCATGAACTCTTCAGCAAACTCAACTAACTTGACAAAATTTTCACGCGAATCGATACGCACTTTTTCGATGTCATCACGCATCACATCACGCAGCGTGCGCATGAATAGCGGCAGGTCATCATAAATAACGGTTTGTGGGGCCGCACTGACTTTCCGCTCGCTGACGTTACGCCATAGTCGCAGCAGAAAATTCATATCGCCTTTAAGTTCTTCGTCGCCCACACCTTCGGCCGCCGTACGAACAATAAATCCACCCGTCACTTCTAGCGTTTGCTCGCTAATACTGGCATCCAATAGCGCCTTTAAGCGCTCACGCTCATGCTCATCTTCAATGCGCTGAGAAACACCGTGGTGTGGTGAATCAGGCATATAAACCAAGTAGCGCGAAGGGATCGAAAGATGTGTAGTTAAGCGCGCACCTTTACTGCCAATAGGATCTTTGGTCGCCTGCACGACGAGCGCCTGACCTTCATGTAGCAGTTGAGCGATCGTTTGCTGCTCATCCTGAGGCGTGCCGGGCGGCATCACTTCATGCACATGAATGAAGGCTGCGCGCTCAAGGCCAATATCGACAAAAGCAGCCTGCATACCAGGCAGCACGCGTACCACTTTGCCTTTGTAGATATTGCCCACGATGCCACGCCGTCGGGAGCGCTCGATCAGTGCCTCTTGCAAAACGCCATTTTCCACCAGCGCAACGCGGGTTTCCATTGGCGTTAAATTGATGAGAACTTCACCGCTCATGCACAAATCCTTATAGGTTGACGTATTCCTTGCTAGCGATACATGCGCCGATCTACCCATGCTTAGCGCGTTAAATGCACTGCCAAATAGGAACTCCCTGTCGGCGTAGCAAGCTCGTCGTCTCAAATAGCGGCAGCCCCACTACTGCAGAATGGCTGCCTTGAATCTCTTTTACAAATATCGATGCTAAACCTTGGATGGCATAGCCTCCCGCTTTATCAGCCGGCTCACCGGTCTGCCAATAGGCAGAGATTTCCTGCTCGTTAATTACGCGCATCGTTACTTGAGTGGTGACGCAGCAAGAGAGCATACCCTCCGGCCCGGTCACGGCTACTGCCGTGAGCACTTGATGCGATCGCCCTGACAATAGGCGCAGCATCGAGGCTCCATCTTGAGCATCCGCCGGCTTACCTAGAATACGCCCATCAACAGCAATAGCGGTATCGGAACCTAAGGTTGGCAAGTCAGTAAGCGACATAGCCGCCTCTACTTTGGCAATCGCTAAGCGACTCACATAGGTCGTCGCCGACTCCCCAGTTAGCGGCGTTTCATCAATATCACAGGGATGAACCGTTACCGGCACCCCGATGGAGGCCAGCAAAGCACGCCGACGCGGCGAAGCGGAGGCCAGGCACAAGACCGGCACTGAAGCGCTCATGAAGCGGCTAACCGGCGTTCCAATGCCTGAAACATCGTGGATAGCCAAGGCCACAGCAGAGCGCTAATCAAGGAAGGAATCAAAAAGGCCAAATGGATCGAAAAATCGCCCACGATAGTACGCAACCATTGCGCAACAAGCTGCACTAAACCAATGAGCACCAGCACGAGCGCCGACTGCTGCACCAGCGAATAGGCGCGGAATCGGGGGTATACCAAGGCACATAAAAAAGCCAGCAGTGCATAAACCATCGCATGCTGGCCTAGCGCAGTGCCTTCTATTAAATCCATCAAGATACCCAGCACAAAGCCGTGAAAAACGCCGACTCTATCGGGCGTGCGCATACACCAGTAGACCAGCATCAGGCCCAGCCATTCAGGGCGATATACCTGCCAGCCATCGGCCAGCGGCATTACTTGAAGGCACAATGCTAATAACAGGCTTAGCCAAACAAACAACAGCGGAACAATCGGTGCGCGGGCCATCAGGGCACCTCTTGGGATGATACATTTTGATCGGGATTGGATAGTTGAAGCGAAGAGCGCAGCGCTGCTGCGGAAATATCCAACGTCTCATCCCATGCATGTTCGTCAATCTCTTGCTGGGGAGGTGGAAAAAGTAGCAAGAAGTGGCGCGAGCGCTGCAACTGCGCCATTGGCTCAGCCGTTACGCGTGCAAAAGGTTGACCCGGATCATGATAGACCTCGGTCACTCGGGCTACGGGATACCCGGGAGGAAAGCGCCCGGCCAGGCCTGACGTGGTTAGCAGATCACCCTCACGAATGTCTGCAGTATCCGGCACGTGCATTACATTGACGCTGCTGTAGCGCCCGGCACCCTGCACAATAAAGCGCAGACCGTTGCGATTTAGCTGCACAGGCAAAGCATGGCTGGCATCGGCCAATAGCAGTACGCGGCTAGAGTAAGCCGAAACCGCCGTAATTTGGCCGACTAAACCCGATGCATCGATGACAGGCTGTCCCACGTAGGCACCGTTGCGGTGCCCGCGATTAACCACCATTTGATGGCTGAAGGGATCGTTATCCAACGACAACAACTCGGCGGTGATATAGGGAATGTCACGTCGCTCGGCGGCATTGAGCAAATCACGTAATTCGCTATTTTCTGCCGTCAGGTTAGCCATACGCTGACCGCGATGGGAAAGCGTTAGGATTTGCTCGCGCAGACGACGGTTTTCGTCCACCAGCGCCTGCTGATCGGAGAGCGCAAGCGAGCCCCAGTTCAATAGATCGCTAGGCACACTAACGATCCATTGAACAGGCGCCACAACCATCGACATTTGCGCGCGCACCTGCTCCATACGCGTGAAATGATGGTCGACAAACATCAAAGCACTGGCGGCCAACGCGCAAAAAAACAGCCGGTAGCCCGGCAATGGCCCGTGCGAAAACAGCGGTTTAATAGGCAATCCCCCCGCATTAACCGCTGAGATCAGTCGCTCGACAGCAACTCAAAGGTATGCTGATCAATCATTTCCAGCGCTTTACCACCACCGCGCGCAACGCACGTCAGCGGGTCTTCAGCCACAATCACCGGCAGCCCTGTTTCTTCAGCAATCAGCTTATCCAGATCGCGAAGCAAGGCACCGCCACCGGTCAACACCAAGCCACGCTCGGCGATATCAGAGGCCAATTCTGGGGGCGACTGCTCAAGAGCGCTTTTGACCGCGGAAACAATGGAGCCAAGGGTTTCTTGCAGGGCTTCAAGCGTTTCGTGAGAATTTAGCGTAAAGCTGCGTGGAATACCTTCAGCCAGGTTACGTCCGCGCACGTCTATTTCGCGCAGTTCGCCACCCGGATAAGCACAGCCAATCTCTTCTTTAATGCGCTCGGCCGTCGCCTCACCAATCAAGCTGCCATAGTGACGACGAACATAAGCGGTAATGGCTTCATCAAAGCGGTCGCCACCCACCCGAATAGATTCGGAATAGACCACGCCGTTGAGTGAGATAATCGCAATTTCAGTGGTACCACCACCGATATCCACCACCATTGAACCCTGGGCTTCATCAACCGGAAGGCCTGCGCCAATCGCTGCCGCCATGGGCTCTTCAATCAAGAACACCTCGCGGGCGCCGGCACCTTCCGCCGACTCACGAATCGCCCGTCGCTCAACTTGCGTTGACATGCAAGGAACGCACACCAGCACACGCGGGCTAGGGGTTAAAAAGGTGCTTTGGTGCACTTTGCGGATAAAATGCTGAAGCATTTGCTCGGTCACGGTGAAATCGGCGATAACGCCATCTTTCATCGGACGGATCGCAGTGATATTGCCAGGCGTACGACCCAACATTCGCTTGGCATCAGTACCGACTGCCGCAACGCTGCGCATAGTGCCAGACTGGCGAATAGCGACCACGGACGGCTCATCAAGCACGATACCGCGACCGCGTACATAAATCAGTGTATTGGCCGTACCCAAGTCGATCGACAGATCGCTGGAAAACAGCCCCCTCAAACGTTTAAACATGGATGTCGTTACCTAGTGCAGACCGGGAACCCTGTGCGGATGCAAACGGTATCACCGCAACCCCCTGGCAGCAAGCACGAGTCGTGCCTAATACTGCCCGTTAAGGCCAAGATGTGGTACCTTTTGCGGCTATTTTCCACGTCTGCGACACAAGACGTTTTTTTGATATCGGTATGTATACCGCTTAAAGCGGATTATGTTCCCTTACGTTTATGAGGAAATTCCGATCATGGCGCTTGAAGAATCTCATGTGCGCCGGGCTGCCCACCTAGCCCGACTCGCCGTCAGCGATGACCAAGCCAGCGGCTTTGTAGATGATCTAAGCCGGATTCTGGACATGGTCGACCAACTACAAGGCGTTGATACCGAAGGTGTTTTACCGCTATCTCATCCGCTAGATGCGACCCAGCGGCTGCGCGCCGACGAAGTCACTGAAACCAACCAGCGCGATACTTTTCAGCGCTGTGCTCCGGCAGTGGAAAACGGCCTGTATCTCGTCCCCCGCGTTGTTGAATAAATTGGTTGAACAGAAACGCGTTCGAGATTACTGAGCCGCCACTTTCGCCGCTATTTTTTTCGCCCCTGAACGGAGCTTCTGGGTCATGTATGAGAAAACATTAACGCAACTCGCTGTCGCCTTAAAAAAAGGCGAGTTTTCGAGCCGCGAACTGACCACACATTATTTACAGCGTATCGAAAAGGCTGATAGCAAGCTCAACAGCTTCATCAGCGTAACCGCAGAGCAAGCGTTGGCGCAGGCTGACGCAGCCGACAGCACGCGCGCCGCTGGCAAAGCAGGAGCGCTCACGGGCATTCCTCTAGCGCTCAAAGATATTTTTTGTACTCGCGATGTAAAAACCAGCTGTGGCTCCAAAATGCTGGATAATTTTATTGCGCCCTACAATGCCACCGTGGTTGAAAAGCTCAACGCTGCGGGCACGGTCAGCGTGGGTAAAACTAATATGGATGAGTTCGCTATGGGCTCTTCCAATGAAAATAGCTTTTACGGCCCGGTAAAAAACCCCTGGGATCTGAGTGCAGTACCCGGCGGCAGCTCCGGCGGCAGCGCGGCAGCAGTGGCAGCAGGCTTAGTACCCGCGGCGATGGGCACCGATACTGGCGGCTCCATTCGCCAACCGGCGGCGTTTTGTGGGATTACCGGTTTAAAGCCTACTTACGGCCGAGTGTCGCGTTACGGCATCATCGCCTACGCTTCAAGCCTTGATCAGGCAGGCCCCATGGCACGCAGCGCTGAAGACTGCGCGCACCTGCTAGGGGTAATTGCAGGCCACGATGGCCGCGACTCCACCAGCGTTGCGCGTGGCGTACCGGACTATGTAGAAGGGCTTAACGCCCCGCTTTCAGGGCTCAAAATCGGGTTACCTAAAGAATATTTTGGCGACGGATTAGACCCCGCGGTTGAAAAAGCCGTGCGTGAAGCGGTCAGCGTTTACGAGTCGCTGGGTGCCACGGTGCGTGAAGTCAGCTTGCCGCATACGCACTACGCCATTCCGGCTTACTACGTTATCGCTCCCGCCGAAGCATCTTCAAACCTGTCACGCTACGACGGCGTGCGCTTTGGTCACCGCTGCGAAAACCCCAGCGACTTAATTGATTTATATACCCGCTCACGCGCAGAGGGTTTCGGTGAAGAGGTCAAGCGGCGCATTCTGATCGGCACTCATACGCTCTCAGAAGGCTTCTTTGACGCCTACTACACCAAGGCACAAAAAGTGCGCCGCCTGATCCGTCAGGACTTCTTAGACGCTTTTCAAGACGTGGATGTACTGATGGGGCCAGCCTCGCCCACGCCAGCTTTCGACCTGGGTGCTAAAAAAGACCCGGTGTCGATGTACCTGCAGGATATTTACACCATCGCCGTTAACCTAGCGGGCATTCCCGGCATCAGCGTACCCGCCGGTTTTGTCGGCAAGCGTCCCGTTGGCCTGCAGATTCTAGGCACCCATTTTGCTGAGGCGCAGCTGCTTAACGTCGCCCACCAATTTCAGCAAGCGACCGACTGGCACCTACAACGTCCTGCCTTTGCCGAGGAGAACGCCTAATGCAATGGGAAACCGTGATTGGGCTTGAAGTCCACGTTCAGCTCGCTACGCGTTCAAAAATCTTTTCCGGCGCCTCAACGGCGTTTGGCGCTGAGCCAAACACCCAGGCCTGCGCGGTTGACTTGGGTCTGCCGGGCGTGCTGCCAGTGCTCAACGAACAGGCCGTCGCCATGGCCGTTCAGTTTGGCCTGGCGGTGCATGCCGATATTGCTGAAGTATCAATATTTGACCGCAAGAACTACTTCTACCCTGACCTGCCTAAGGGCTATCAGACTAGCCAGATGTATCACCCGATTGTGGGCCCTGGTGATGTTGAGGTCACTTTGGAAGATGGCAGCACCAAACGCATTCGCATTCATCATGCGCATCTTGAAGAGGATGCAGGCAAGTCGCTGCATGAAGACTTCCAAGGCATGACGGGCATTGACCTCAACCGTGCGGGAACACCGCTGTTAGAGATCGTGTCTGAGCCAGACATGAGCAATGCCAAAGAGGCCGCTGCGTATCTTAAGGCGATTCACTCAATCGTTACTTACCTGGGCATTTCCGATGGCAACATGGCGGAAGGCTCTATGCGTTGCGATGTGAATGTCTCGGTGCGTCCGAAAGGCCAAGCAACGTTAGGCACTCGGGCTGAAATCAAAAACGTTAACTCGTTCCGCTTTGTCGAGCGCGCGATTGCCTTTGAGGTTGAGCGCCAAATTGAGCTCATCGAAGACGGTGGCAAAGTCGTTCAAGAAACACGCCTGTTTGATCCAGACCGCGATGAAACGCGCAGCATGCGCACCAAGGAAGAAGCCAACGACTACCGCTACTTCCCCTGCCCGGACCTACTGCCGATAGTGCTTGATCAGGCCTATCTGGACCACCTGCGCGGCCAGTTGCCCGAGCTGCCTGCCGATAAGCGCGAGCGCTTCCAAAGCGAGCTGGGCCTGTCGGCTTATGATGCCAATGTCATCTCTGCTAGCCGGGATATGGCCGAGTTCTTTGAAGCAGTGCATAACGTATGTGGCGATGCCAAGCAGTCGGCCAACTGGGTGCAGGGAGAGTTTTCCGGTGCGCTTAATCGCGAAAACCTGAGCATTGCCAATAGCCCCATTTCCGCACGCCAGTTAGGCGAGCTGATTAGCCGTGTACTCGACGATACGATTAGTGGCAAGGCGGCTAAAGATGTTTTCCAGGCGCTTTGGAACGGTCAGGGCGAAACAGCCGATGAGATCATTGACGCTAAAGGCCTCAAGCAAGTCACTGATACCGTTGCTATTGAAGCCATGATTGATCAAGTGATCGCAGACAGCCCTGCTCAGGTGGCCCAGTATCGCGACTCAGAGCCCGACAAGCGCGGCAAAATGATTGGCTACTTTGTTGGCCAGGCGATGAAAGCGTCACGGGGCACCGCTAACCCACAGCAGGTAAACGGTATATTGAAGCAGAAATTGGATGCGCTGCTTTAATCTCGTTTGAACATTCTTAGACGTTAGTGGCTGCCTCGGCAGCCGCTTTTTTATGGCCTGTTAGCCACTCGCCAGTTGGCTAGGCTGGGTAAAACTCACTAATTGCGCGCAGCCTGCAGCCCATATCTCGCCTGTCAGCTCGGCAATAGCCGCCGTAGGAAAACCAACGCCCTGAGCGCGGCTACCCCCCACCAGCCAACCCGCCAGATCCCCCACCAAGGGCATATGGCCGACCAACATTATCGGCGCACCTTCTGCCTGCTCAAGCAGCCAGTCGCCAACGGCCGAGGGCGCGTCATCGGGAGTAATAAAATCCAGCGTTTCCAGCCCAATGCCCAGCGCATCACACAGCGCCTGTGCCGTCTGCTGCGCGCGCACATAGGGGCTAGCGTAAAGCCTTGGCATGGGCAGCTCGCCCTGGGCAACACGCTGCGCCAGCCAGCTCGCCATTGTTTCAGCTTCCTGCACGCCACGTGGAGTCAACTGGCGTGCATGATCGGGAGATCCCGGCGCGGCCTCACCATGACGCATAATCAGCATACGCTGCATGCTAATCCCCTTTCTTAAGCGGTGACGGGGTTTGAGAAGAAGCATGCTGATTAGGCTGATCACGATGGGCCTGCAGTACGGACTCACGAGGCAAGATAAACTCTACATCACTGCTCTGCTCCCCCATCATTAATGTGCGCGCCATATCCTGTGCCGGCACGCCATCAAATAATACGCGAGAAAGTCCCTCAGCTAAGGGCATATAAACACCCATTTCACGCGCTTTAGCACACACCAATTTGACGGTATTGACCCCTTCTGCGACCTGGCCAAGCGAACTGACGGCCTCTTCCAGCGTGCGCCCCTCACCCATGGCATGCCCGACTCGATAGTTGCGCGACAAGTTAGACGAACAGGTAACGATTAAATCTCCGACCCCCGCCAGCCCCAGAAACGTCATCGGATTAGCGCCTTCAGCGACGGCAAAGCGGCTCATCTCTGCCAAGGCACGCGTCATCAGCATACTGCGGGTGTTTTCACCCATGCCCAGCGCCGCTGCCATTCCTGCGGCTATCGCATAAATATTTTTCAACGCACCGCCCAGCTCGACGCCATGGCGGTCATCGCTGGCGTAAACTCGAAAGTAGCGACAGCCTAATGCTTGCTGAACTCGAGTTCGCGTTAATGGATCGGCGCTTGCAATCACGGTAGCAGTGAGCTGCTTATCGGCAATTTCCGAGGCCAAATTGGGGCCTGCAATCACACCAATGTGCTCAAAGCCGGTTTCTTGCTCAAGCACTTGGCTCATTAATAAAAAGCTATCTGGCTCGATCCCTTTCGTAGTGCTAACCAAAATCTGCTCAGGCGTTAACCATACTTTGGCCGCTTGCACTACGCTGCGAAAAGCCTTTGAGGGAATCGCGATCAGCACCAGCGAGGCATCGGCCAACACGGCTTTAAGATCGGTTGAGGCCTGCACGGCAGGATTGATAGCGTAATGGGGCAGATAACGCCCGTTACGATGTTCCTGGTTAATCTGCGCCACCAGCGCTTCGTCACGCATCCACTGGCGAACGCGGGCGTTATTATCCGCGGCAATGCTTGCCAGCGCCGTACCGAAACTACCGCCTCCAAGCACCGCAACATTGATGGGCACCGCGCCGTTGATTTGCTGCTCAGCCATGATGATGTCCTAATAAGTCTCGCGGAACGTATAGCTACTGTATCAAAATCGATTTATTAAAGCAGACGGCCCGCTTGGATAACCAAACGGGCCGACGGCATAGCAACGCTACATTACCGACATTGCCTAAGGGCGTGCGTAAAACAGCGCCTAAATTAGGCGGTCAGCACGCTATTAAGACGCTTCACGTAAGCGGCGGGGTCATCCAGATGTCCGCCTTCGGCAATAATCGCCTGATCTAGCAATATGTAGGAAAGCTGGGTGAACAGTTCGCCCTCAGCGCTTTCAAGGCGTGTCACTAACGCATGATCCGGATTAAGCTCAAGAATCGGCTTCACTTCAGGCAGCGGCTGTCCCGCAGCTTCCATAATACGGCGCATTTGATAGCCCATTTCATGCTCGGGCAACACGACGCACGCCGGCGAATCGGTCAGGCGGTGGGTCACTTTAACGTCTTGAACACCGTCACCCAACGCTTCTTTGACACGCTTGACCAGATCTTCTTTGGCTTTAGCCGTTTCTTCCTGGGCTTTCTTTTCCTCTTCGTCCTCGACATCGCCAAGATCGAGTTCGCCTTTGGCCACATCGGCAAAGGTTTTGCCATCAAACTCGGTTAAATGACTCATCAGCCAATCATCGATACGGTCAGAAAGCAGCAGTACTTCGATACCTTTTTTACGAAAGATCTCCAAGTGCGGGCTATTTTTTGCCGCATTGAGGCTGTCAGCGACCACATAATAAATCTTCTGCTGACCTTCTTTCATGCGCTCAACGTAATCGACTAAGGCGTGTTCTTGGGCAGCAGTATCGGTATGCGTTGAGGCAAAACGCAGCAGGCTGGCAATTTTTTCACGATTGGCTGAATCTTCTCCAGGACCTTCTTTCAACACGCTGCCGAAGGTATTCCAGAAGGTTTGATACTGCTCTTTGTCGTTGGCAAGTTTTTTCAACATGTCCAAGCCGCGCTTGGTGAGCGCTGCCTTGATCTTGTCGACCTTAGGATCTTGCTGGAGCAGCTCGCGAGATACGTTTAGCGACAGCTCGCGGGTGTCCAACACGCCTTTGACAAAGCGCAGGTATAGCGGCAGGAACTGTTCGGCATCATCCATAATAAAGACGCGCTGAACATAGAGCTTAACGCCGCGTGAACCATCACGATCGAACATATCGAACGGCGCACGGCCGGGCACATACAGCAGGCTAGTGTATTCAAGCTTGCCTTCAACCTTATTGTGACTCCAGGCCAGCGGATCAGAAAAATCGTGCGCCACGTGCTTATAGAACGCTTTGTACTCGTCCTCGGAAACATCACTCTTCGGACGCGCCCATAGCGCTGTCGCTTCGTTAACTGTTTCCCACGTCGTTACTTCACTACCTTCAATGCTGTTGCCTTCGTCATCTTTAGGCGTTTCGGTTTTCGGCATGCGGACCGGCACTTCGATATGATCCGAGTACTTACGCACTAAGCCTTGCAGGCGATAGTCGTCGGCGAACTCTTTTGCATCTTCTTTTAAGTGCAGAGTAATTTCGGTACCGTGCTGCGCGCGCTCGATATCGGCAACGGTAAACTCGCCCTCGCCTTTTGAACGCCACTCAACGCCTTGAGCCGCATCGGTGCCTGCTTTACGGGTACGTACCGCAATTTCATCGGCAACAATAAAGCCTGAGTAGAACCCCACACCGAACTGGCCGATCAGCTTGGCATCTTTTTGCTGCTCGCCGGAAAGCTGCTTAAGAAACTCAGCAGTACCAGAGCGCGCAATCGTGCCCAGGTTGGCGATGACATCTTCGCGATTCATACCCACACCGTTATCGCGCAGGGTAATAGTATTGGCATCGCGGTCATGCTCAATTTCGATGCGCAGCTCACTGTCGCCTTCATACAGCGCATCGTTATCCAGCGCGGCATAGCGAAGCTTGTCGCAGGCATCTGCTGAATTCGAGATAAGCTCGCGCAAGAATATTTCGCGATTAGAATACAGGGAGTGAATCATCAGATTCAGGAGCTGCTTAACTTCCGTTTGAAAGCCAAGAGTTTCTTCATGGGTAGCAGTAGTCATGCGCTTAGCCCCTTATTTATGGATCACGTTTTAGGATCAGGTTGAGTCATGCGCCTCTGCGCCATGCGCCCAGAGGCATAATCTAGTTTCGTGAGCCTTATATGGTGTTAAGCAACGTTTTTTCAAGCAGGTAGGTGATAACTAGCGGACAAGTATTAAGACGGCGTCATATCGGGGTTGGTGTATTTCCAGGCACGATAGCCTTCTAAGCGCTGATCAATACGGTTTAACAGCCATCCCACAATTAGCACATCATCAATAATGCCAATCAGCATCAAAAAATCGGGAATCAGGTCGAACGGCATGACTAAATACGCCAGTGCCAATGCCATCATGGCGAATGCCGACCAAGGAACAGGCCGAAAATCGCCTCGCAAGACGTCCCGGGTCATGGGTAAAAACAATTTTAAAGCCCGCAGAATGCGTTTTGTGACCCAAACGCGTGATTTGAGTCGACGCAAGAACCACCAAGTGGATAATGGAGCCATCGTAATTGAATCCTCCTAGTCTCTAAGTTGTCGGATCATCATTGTAAACATTGGTTCATTTTAGCGGTTGCTCAGCAATCCCTCAGACCTAAATAGACGTCAATCAATAGAGAGAGAGAGCACCATGTTGGTTTCGCCATTTCGCCATACCGCTCGTGTGCTGTGTACGGCACTGCTGGCTGGAATTCCCACGCTGTCCTGGGCCGCTTCAGATAGCGACCTCCGTGACGCCCTCAGCGCAGCCAGGGAGCAGCAGTGGCAGCGCGTCGACGAGCGCTTGATTGAAGACCACCAGCTGCGCGGCTACGTTGATTATCATCGCATAAGAGGACAGCTGCCGAACGTGTCCCCTGAAAGGGTCCTGCAATTTATGGATCAGTATGCGGATTCGCCACTGGCCGGTTGGATCCGTGGTCAAGCCATTGCTAACTATGGCCATGCGGGCCGCTATAGCGACTTACTTAGTGTGGCTGATGGCGAACCGGCCGGCACCGCGCGCCAATGTTACTACTACACTGCGCTACTCAACGCCCAGCCGCAGCAGGCCAATCAAGCGGGTCTTGACCTGTGGCTGACTGGCGGCTCTCAGCCTGACGCTTGCAATACGCTTTTTGAGCGTCTTCGCGCCAACGGCACGATTGACGCCACGGCGATCTGGGAGCGCAAGATGCTGGCGTGGCAGGCAGGAGAAAACAATCTCTCAAGCTACCTGGGCGGGCTTTTAAGCGGACAGTGGCAAACCGCTCTAGACACCGTTGATGACGTTTCAGCACGCAGCCGGGCCATTACCCAGGCCCCGCTATGTTTGGGCCCTGAGTGCGCAGCAACCGCAAGCTTCTATCGAGCGGCGATGCAACGCTTCACCCGCGAAGACACCCCCGCCGCCTTTGCCGCGTGGCAAGAAATAGCACCGCGCCTAAGCCTACTGCCCAGTGACCAGCAGGCCATTGAGGAAGAGCTGGCTTTTTATGCGTTGGTGCGCGAGGTTCCGGGTACGCTTACCTGGGTCGACAGCGTACTTCCATCACTGGATAGCGAGCGCGTACTAGAACTGCGCGTGCGCCGTGCACTGGCAGAACGCCGCTGGGATGATGTCGTCCATTGGATTGCCGAAATGCCGGCCGGCCAGCAAGAAAACAGCCGCTGGCAATATTGGTTGGGACGTGCAAACGGCCAGCTTGGCAATCAGGTAGCCGCCGAATCGCGCTATCAGCAGGCCGCCACGGATCGCAGTTTTTATGGCTTTGCCGCTGCAGAAAAACTCGGCCAGCCTTACCAGTTGAATCTTGAACGCAATCATTTTGACGCAGCATCGCGGCAGCGCATCGCCCAGCTACCGGCCGTCCAGCGTACTGAAGCATTACTGCGCATTGGTGAAGATGGGCTAGCTAACAGCGAGTGGCTACACGCCGTTCAGAGCGGCACACCCCAACAGGCCAGGGCGTTGGCAGACTATGCCGCCAGCCAGCAGTGGCACGCACGTTTGGTGCAAACCACCATTGCAGGGGAGCTATGGGACGCCCTCGACTGGCGCTTCCCCCAGGCCTATCACGACAGCTTCCTACACTGGGGCAGGTTAACCGGCGTAGATCCTTACCTGCTCATGGCCATTACACGCCGTGAAAGCGCCTATAACCCCAATGCCCTTTCACCTGCAGGCGCACGCGGATTAATGCAGCTGATGCCGGGCACTGCCAGCCAGGTCAGCCGCGAACTGGGGATTAGCGATCCTGGGCCTTATGGCGTGCTGGACCCTGAGCTAAACATCCGTTTAGGCAGCACCTATCTGCGCGATAAGCTACAGCGCTATCAAGGCAATCGTCTTGCAGCGACCGCGGCTTACAATGCAGGTCCGGGGCGCGTTGACCAGTGGCTCGGCAATAGCGTAGAAGAGTTTGATCTGTTCGTGGAAAGCATTCCTTTTCGTGAAACTCGCGACTACGTGCAAGCGGTGCTCAGCTATCGAGTGATTTTCGAGAGCCTCGCAAACGGCGGTAATAGTGAAGGCGTTTCTCTGCTTAGCGACGCTGAACAGCAGGTACGCTATGATCGCGCGCTACTTGCCCGCCGCTGAATCTAAGCCAACGGGCGAAGCCGCTTAGCGTGAAATTGCCATTCACAAAACCATGCATTGCTCAGCGCCCCCTCTATAGGGGGCGCTGCGTTAGCGCAAGCCGGATACCAAAGGCAATCAAAACGGTGCCGGTCACAGCATTTAAGATTTGTGCAACCCGCGCACTGGCCAACCACTTACTCGCACTGCCTACCATCAGCACGACGCCAATTTGCCAAACGTTGGCAATCATAAAATGCACGCTCGCTAGCCACAGTGACTTCAGTAAAACAGGGTCGCTTGGTGCAATAAACTGAGGCAAAAAGGCCATATAGAACACCACCGTCTTGGGATTCAACACATTAGACAAGAACCCCTCTTTAACGGGTTGCCAGCGAGAGACGGCAGCGCCCCCTTGCAACACTCCGTTAACGGGCAGCGGCTGCCCACGGCGTGCCGCCAAAAGGCTCGTCACGCCCAGCCAAATCAGATAGCCCGCCCCGACCAGTTTAAGCAGATGAAACGCCCATGCTGACTGCAGTAGAATCAGTGAGATTCCCAACGCAGAAATAGTTGCATGAGCAAATAGCCCGCAGCAAATAGCAACGCTGGTAGTGACTCCATCACGAATACCGCCACGCGCGGTATTACGAATCACCAGCAGCGTATCCACCCCAGGGCTAATGGTTAATAGCGTGATCGCCACCAAAAAAGACAGAAACTGCGGGTCAATAAAGCCAAACTGCATCATGATTGTGTGCTCATAACGAAATGAAAAAATCTTAGGAGTCTGGCTGGACGACAGCCTAATTTACATCTAGAGTAATTGTAGCGGGTGGACAATTGAGTTGCCCGTTTGATTACTAAGCAAGTTAAGGAAATTAGAAAATGGCAACTGGCACAGTTAAGTGGTTCAACGATACTAAAGGCTTCGGCTTCATCTCTCCTGATGACGGCGGAGACGATCTGTTCGCCCACTTCTCCGAAATTCAAGCTGAAGGCTTCAAGACCCTTCAGGATGGTCAAAAAGTCAGCTTTGAAGTGACTCAGGGTAAAAAAGGCCTTCAGGCTTCCAACATCCAACCCGCTTAATTGCGAACGGATGGACAAAGGCCCGCTAATGCGGGCCTTTTTTATTGCTAGTTATTAATTCTGGCGTTCCGATGGTAACGCTGGCCCGCTCTGAGCCTCCTCACTCTCCATCTCTTTAAACTGCTCCTCAAGACGCTGCTCGGCTTCTTCAAAGCGGCGCTCAGTATCTTCAATTAAAGCGTCTACATCGGTAGATTCAAGACCGTCGTCTAACGGCGTGCGCTCTGGAATACTGCTGTTGGTTTCCCAGCTAGGCGGGATATCTTCACTTTCCATCGGTTCAAACGCGGGAGCCTGCTGCTCAACCTCCTGAAACTGTTCCTCAAGACGCTTTTCGGCTTCCTCAAAGCGACGCTCGGTTTCTGCAATCATCTCGTCCACATCGGAACGCGTTGCCTCACCGGGCATTGCACTATCTTCATTAAGCGCATCGTCAGGGTCAGCGGCCAAAGTCTCTTCACCTGCCTCTAACGTTTCACTCTGTGTGGCCCCCTCAGTATTGCTTTCCTCTGTTTCGTCATCACGCAGGGCATCGGCGCGCTCAAGCTGCTCCTCGGCCTGACGCGCCTCGATGTCATTTTCTACTTCTTCAGGCGTTGCCATCTCTGCCGCATTTTCAGCCGCAGCGGGCCCTTCATCCTCGCGTACCATTTCGTCATCCGCCACTTCAGCATTATCAGCGGGTGCCACGGCAGGATCTTCTTGAGAGTCTCCACAGGCGCTTAGCATTAATGCCACGACGGCAAGTGCAGGTATCCACACGCGATTTGCCATTTGATACGTCTCCTTCATAACAATAAAATTCTGAGTCCACCCATTAATGCTGATGGGCGGAAGATAGCAACGGGCAATCCTCGGGTATCAGCACGCGCAGCGCAAGCGGCACCACTTCAGCACAGAAATGATCGTACCAGCGCGCCTCGCCGTCTAGGGTAAGCGGCCAAGGAGGATCATCTGCCTGAGTGGTCACTGTCAGTTGGCTAGTCGTGAAATAGCGAACAAACTTTCCGTCATAAGGAAAATCTTGCAGCTCACCAATCAGCTTGGTCAGCTCAGTGACGGAGCTAAAGTCTTTCACCAGCAGCACATCTAAACGCCCGTCATCAAGCTTAGCGCGAGGGGCTAACACTTGCCCGCCGCCTGACTGGCGGCCATTGCCCAATGCCAGTAGCAGCAGCGATGCCCTCTCCTCCTTGCCATCCCAGTGAAGCGTGCCGCGATAGCTGCGATGGCGCCAAGCCTTTAGTGCGCCCATCAGCGAATAGGCTCCACCGCCCAACATACGCTTGAGCGTTTTGGGCGTGGAGGAGGTAATTTCAGCGCCAAACCCGCCGGTAGTCATGTTGATATAATAGCTGGTCGTCGCTTCGCCCTCCTTTCCTGCCGTCACCCGTATAACGTCAATGGGGTGTGAGTTTAGCGTCATCGCTGCCGCTAACGCCTGGCCGGGCTCCAAAGGTAAGCCTAAGGAGGTAGCAAAGTCATTCGCGCTGCCCAGTGGCACAATACCCAGTGCGGGGCGGTGATCGTGGGGCAGCCGCATTAGACCATTCATAACTTCGCTGACAGTGCCATCACCTCCACAGGCGATCACATGCGTGATACCCATCGCCTTTGACTGCTCGGCAATATCAGCAGCATCGCCGCCCTCCCAAGTAGCGCGAACGGTGATTAGCATCCCTGCTTGGCGTTGCTCATCAACGGCTTCACGCAATGCCGGATTACCGGCAGATTTACCATTAATAATGAGTAAATAATGCTGCTGAGAGTCTGTCACCGTTATTTTTCCTTTCCTTGGTTAACCACCGTTGCTGACCGTCATGCCAACGCCTTCTCAACCACCTCATATACATTGGAAGATAGCGGTTCTTTTTGAATACGCTCAAGTTGAGACCGCATTAATCCCTGACGGGTTTCATCGAAGCGCTGCCAGCGCGTTAACGGCGTAATCAGACGGGCTGCAATTTCGGGGTTAAGTCGGTTGAGCTCAATCACCACATCGGTCAGCAATTGGTAACCCTGGCCATCTAAACGGTGGAAATTTACCCGGTTCTGAGCAAACGCCCCGATCAGTGCGCGAACCTTATTGGGATTTTTAAGTGAAAACGCAGGGTGCTGCATTAAATACTTAACTCTCTCCAGCACATCCGCCTGAGGACGCGATACCTGAATGGTGAACCACTGGTCCATCACCAACGGGTCGTGCGCCCATTTTTCCCCGAATGCTTTTAACGCCGGCGATGCAAGGTCATCACGATCACTATGCACCATCAGCGTCAGCGCTTGACGGACATCGGTCATGTTATGGTCGGCGCTGAACTGCGCTTCGCACAGTGCCAAGCCCTGCTCATCTTCAATCGACATCAAGTAGCAAAGTGCAATGTTCTTCAGACTGCGCTGGGCAATTTGCTCTGGTGTCGGCGCGTATGGCTGCTCAGTCATATTGGCTTCGTAAACAGCGATAAACTCGTTGCGCAGAGCAACCGCCAGCGACTGGCGTACGAACTCACGGGCAGCATGAATTGCATCGACATCAACGATTGGCTGCTGCTCGGCGATATACGCTTCAGAGGGTAGCGTCAGCATTTCTGCCAGTACCGCCTTATCACTCATTGATCCGGTCAAAAGCGTCTTAAAGGCTTCTGTCACCCGGCTATCCATGACCTTTTCCACGCCGTTGCGATGGGCCGCAATCAAGTCATCTAATGCTAATAAAGCGAGGCGCTGACCTGCATCCCAACGGTTGAAGCCATCGCTATCATGGGTCAACAAAAACGCCAGATCTTCTCGCGAGTAGGGATAATGCAGCTTCACCGGCGCAGAGAATTCACGCAGCAGTGACGGTACGGGCGCTTCAGCCACATCGGTAAAGATAAACGTATTCTCATCATCACGCAGATGAATGACCGCATCTTTGCCTAATTCTTCACCGTTTAATGTCAGCGTGAGATCTTGCCCAGACTTAGTGCCAACTAGCCCCATACGCACAGGGATATGCAACGGCAGCTTGTTTGGCTGCCCTGGCGTTGCCGGCGTGCGCTGGCGTAACGTTAGGTGATATTCGCCGTGAACGTAGTCATATTCGCCATGAGCATCAATATCCGGGGTTCCTGCCTGAGAATACCAGCGCATGAATTGGCTAAAATCCTGGCCGGAAACCTCCGCCATACAGCCGACAAAGTCTTCAATCGTCACCGCTTGACCGTCGAAACGCTCAAAGTAAAGATCAGAGCCCTGACGAAAACGCTCTTCGCCAACCAAGTTGCGCAGCATGCGTACGACTTCGGCCCCCTTCTCGTAAATCGTCAGGGTGTAGAAGTTGGTAATTTCAATAAAGCGGTCGGGGCGAATCGGGTGCGCCGTGGGGCCAGCATCTTCGGCAAACTGCGCGGTACGGAAAAAAGACACGTCTTGGATGCGCTTAACCGGCGCAGAGTTCGTATCCGCCGAAAAACACTGATCACGAAAGACCGTAAAACCTTCTTTCAGCGAGAGCTGAAACCAGTCTCGGCACGTCACCCGATTGCCGGACCAGTTGTGGAAATACTCGTGAGCAACAATGCCCTCTACATTCTGAAACGCAGCATCGGTGGCGGTATGAGGATGCGTTAATACGGCAGCAGAGTTGAAAATATTGAGGCCTTTATTTTCCATCGCCCCCATATTGAAATCATTGACGGCGACGATCATAAACAGGTCAAGATCATACTCACGGCCG
Organism: Halomonas sp. AOP5-B2-8; assembly: GCF_052376475.1. Lineage (NCBI taxonomy): Bacteria > Pseudomonadati > Pseudomonadota > Gammaproteobacteria > Oceanospirillales > Halomonadaceae > Halomonas > Halomonas sp. AOP5-B2-8. The sequence goes on from NZ_JBQSVS010000003.1 coordinate 522,459, forward strand.
TAGGCCTGCTCATCCCATGCCATCGCTCGCTTTAGCGACGACATCGCATGCTCAGTTTTATCGACATTATCTTTTTCCACCCAGATCTGCAGCGTGACCTCACGCCCGCTCATGGTGGTGAAGTGGTCTTCGACGCAATGCAGATTGCCTGCCACTAGAGCAAACAGGTAACAGGGCTTGGGATGTGGGTCTTCCCACGTGGCAAAATGGCGACCGCCTTCCAAGTTGCCGCGCTCAATAGGATTACCGTTGGCGAGCAGCACCGGCTCACGCTGCTGGTCACCAATAACGGTCACCTTGAACGTCGCCATTACATCCGGACGATCAGGATAAAACGTAATGCGCCTAAAACCTTCAGCTTCGCACTGAGTACAGTACATGCCGTTAGATTGATAAAGGCCTTCTAACGCCGTGTTCTCCTGCGGAGCAATTTCAACGTCGCTTTCCAGCACAAACCGTTCAGGTACCTGGGCAATATGCAGGCCCTTTTCATCAAGCTGATACGACGATGCATCCAGCGCCTTTTCATCAATGGCGAGGGAAATCAGTTTTAAGTGCTCGCCGTTTAATATTAGCGGCGTGTCGGCGTCAGCGTCGGAATGACGCTCAATCGACAGGCGCGCTTTCACACGGGTCGCGGCGGGGTCAAGATCAAACGTCAGCTCGGCATGAGTAACCCGGTAGGCGGGTGGCTGGTAGTCGCTTAAAAAAACCGGCTGCGGATCAGACATAGTGCTTGACTCCTGTATAAAACGATCATTCACATGATTAAATGAGGGCGATGACGGTGGGCTGCGTTAAAGCCCTGGACTAGTCGCGAAAATTATCAAACTGCAGCGGCAAGTCGGGCCCTTCTTCAGCGCGTAGTAACGCCATGACGCCTTGTAAATCATCGCGCTTTTTACCCGTGACGCGCACTTTCTCACCTTGAATTTGCGCCTGTACTTTTATCTTGCTGGCTTTGATGCGCTTGACCACATCTTTTGCCTCTGCTGCATCAAGTCCCTGCTTGAGCGCAACTTCTTGGCGCGCCTTAACGCCGGAAAGTACGGGGTCTTGAATATCCATGCAGCGGGCATCAATGCCGCGAGCAATTAATCGCCCGCGCAGTACGTCCAGCATTTGCTTGAGCTGGAAATCAACGTCTGCCTCTAGCTGCACTTTATCGGCTTCAAGTGTGAAGCTGGCATTGACGCCTTTAAAGTCAAAACGAGACTGTACTTCGCGATTTGCCTGATCAACGGCGTTAGCACCTTCGTGCTGATCAAACTCTGAGACAATATCAAATGAGGGCATGATTCAATTCCTGACAAGACATGGCCCACCATTCTAGAGCAGGCAGCCCCCTACCGGCCAATTCTCTTCGCTTTCTGTGTGTTTTAAGCGCCCATTCATTAAACAGCTCTTAACGCAGGTTCATAATTAGTTGTACACAAGTTATTCTAAAGAAGACTCAAAAAAATGTTCAACGCAAAGTGGATGGCTTACGCTAACGCGCTACCTTGACCATCGTTATGATTAAGTGCTTTCCAGGAGACACCATGAGTGATCGCGACACCCGCCACAAAGCATCGATGCAGAAGCTCAAAGCACGCGTAGATGAGAAAGTCGCCAGCGCCAATGAGCAACGCGGCCTCATTATCGTCAACACGGGCAATGGGAAAGGTAAAACGACTGCTGCCTGGGGAACGGTGACCCGCGCCTTAGGCTATGGTTACAACGTGGCGGTTGTGCAGTTTATTAAAGGATTATGGGAATGTGGTGAGCGCAATCGTTTAGAAGAAGATAGCCACCTAGAGGTGGCGATTATGGCCACAGGCTTTACTTGGGATACGCAAAACCGACAGGCAGATACCGAGGCCTGTCACGCGGTGTGGAAAGAGGCGGAGCGCATGCTGGCCGACCCAGAGATGTACCTGGTGGTGCTGGATGAAATTACTTACATGCTTAAGTTTGGCTACTTAGAGATTGAAGCGGTGAAACAGGCATTGGAGAATCGCCCGCCGGAACAGACGGTCATTATTACCGGTCGCAACGCCCATCGTGAGCTAATCGCCATGGCCGACACGGTAACCGAAATGCAGGAAATCCGCCATGCTTTCAACAACGGACTTCAGGCGCGTAGAGGTATCGATTACTAACCTTCTACACAAATCGATTTTAAATACGCGACGTTTAGTCCGCTGTTTTAAATATAAAAAAGGGGCAATTTAATTGCCCCTTTTCGCATCCTCCAGCTTACGCTCAGCCGGCGCTACCCACCATTAGCTTGTGAAGGGATTACGCAATACGATCGTTTCCATGCGGTCCGGGCCGGTGGAAATGATATCGATGCTGGTGCCTACCTGCTGCTCAAGATAGCTAATGTAAGCACGTGCATTGGCGGGCAAATCTTCTACTCGCTTAGCACCCAGGGTCGACTCCTTCCAGCCCGGTAAGTCTTCATAAAGCGGTTCGATGGCTTCAAAGCCCTCTGAATCCACCGGGTTATCCATCACATCGCCATCTTTGCTGCGGTAACCAACGCATACACGGATATTTTCCAACCCGTCTAATACATCAAGCTTGGTCAAGCAGATACCGGAGACGGAGTTAATTTGCACCGCGTGGCGTAGCGCCACAGCGTCAAACCAACCACAGCGACGTGCACGCCCAGTGGTAGCGCCAAACTCATGACCGCGCTCGGCAAGGTGGCGCCCGTCTACGTCAAAAAGCTCAGTCGGGAATGGACCAGAGCCCACGCGCGTGGTGTATGCCTTAGTGATACCAAGCACGTAATCCAAATACAGCGGGCCAACGCCAGAACCGGTTGCAACCCCACCAGCGGTCGTATTGGAGCTAGTAACGTAAGGGTAAGTACCGTGATCGATATCCAGCAGTGAACCCTGGGCACCTTCAAACAGAATGTTCTCACCGGCCTTACGCAGGTCGTGCACCATGCTGACCGTATCGCATACCATCGGGCGCAGCTCTTCAGCCATCTGCATGGCCGAGTCGAGTACTTCTTGAAAATCGACTGCCGGTTCGCCGTGGTAATTAACTAGCACAAAGTTGTGGTAGTCGAGCACTTCTCCCAGCTTAGAAGCGAAACGCTCGCGGTGCAGCATATCGCCTAAACGCAGGCTACGGCGCGCCACCTTGTCTTCATAGGCGGGGCCAATGCCGCGGCCGGTGGTGCCAATCTTAGCGATACCACGGGCTTTTTCACGCGCCTGATCCAAACGTACGTGGTACGGCAAAATTAGCGGGCAGGCCGGCGAAAGGCGCAGTCGCTCACGCACTGGCACGCCCTTGGCTTCCAGCTCACGGATCTCTTTGATCAGCGCTTCTGGTGAAAGCACCACGCCATTGCCGATCACACACTTTGTGCTTGGGCGTAGAACACCTGAAGGGATCAGGTGAAGGACGGTTTTTTCACCGTCGATGACCAGCGTATGGCCAGCATTGTGGCCACCCTGAAAACGTACCACGGCAGATGCGGACTCGGTTAGCAGATCAACGATCTTACCTTTGCCCTCGTCACCCCACTGGGTGCCCAGCACTACGACATTCTTACCCATTATGATGCACTCGTCTCTTGTGTCAGGGTCGCTGGCTGCCAACGACCATCGATAAGCTCAAGACAGCGGTCACAGTCGTGCTCCGCCGGCCCAGTACGCTGCCCAGGCAGCGCTTGAATCACGCGTTCGCCCTGCTCACGCAGCGCGACAATGGCAGCGTTGAGCGACTCATCCTGATTAGCAGGCGCCCAAATGCTACCGCGACTAGGCGATGCTAACGCCAGCGAGGCTAGCTGTTTCAGATCCATAGAGAAACCCGTGGCCGGGCGCGCACGGCCAAAGGCCCGACCAGTATCGTCATAGCGTCCGCCTTTGGCGAGCGCATACCCATAGCCAGGCACGTAGGCGGCAAACATCATACCAGTATGGTATTGATAGCCACGCAGCTCAGCCAGATCAAAGTACAGCGACACGTCAAAGCGTGCGAGCACCCCTTGATAAAGAGCATCCAGCTGATCCAATGCCGCCGTTACCGTGGCGGGCGCGCCCGCAAAGCGATCGCGCGCCTGATTTAATACATCCGCCCCGCCGTGCAGCTCGCCAAGTGCCAGCAGCATCTCGGCCAATGCCGGCTCTGAGACACTCGCCTGCACAACGTCTGCCAGTTGGCCGGGAGACTTTAGTGCCAGGGCATCAAAGAGCGCTCTTTCTTGCTCATTACTCAGCGCCGCCGCCTCAACAAGGCTACGATAAATACCGATATGCCCCAGCGCTAGATGAATTTCTTCAGCGCCAGCAGCCTTTAAGCTGGCCAAGGCGAGATAAATAATTTCACTGTCGGCATCGAGACCCGCATGACCAAAAAGCTCTGCACCTACCTGCACTGGGCTTCGCCCGCCCTGATGCTGATCAGCCTTAGCGCGCAGCACATTAGTACAATAGCATAGCCTCACCGGGCCCTGGCGTCTTAATGAGTGGGCATCCATACGTGCGACTTGCGGCGTAACATCCGCCGAAACCCCCATCATACGGCCCGTTAGCTGATCGGTCAGCTTAAAGGTCTGTAGATCAAGGTCCGTACCGGTACCGGTGAGCAAAGAGTCTAAAAACTCTACCGGTGGTGGCATTACTTGTTCATAGCCCCAGCAATGGTAAAGATCAAGCAGCGCACGGCGCAGTTCTTCCATACGGCTTGCCTGAGGCGGAAGCACCTCATCCATGCCGTCGGGCAGTAGCCAGCGGTCAGCGATGGTCATGTAAACAATCCTACAGACGATGAAGGCCCAACAAATTCAAGCAGTAACGGCTCAAGACCGTTAATGCCGCTCGCATTAAATGAGGGCCACAAAAAAACCGGGCGACGCCCGGTTAACAAATTCTATCACGTTTATTGGCTAGGTGAACCCCGCCTGGACGTCAACCAGCCAAGACGAGGAGCACCACAACCATCGGCGAATTATTCGCCGCTGTCGTCACCACTTTCCGGCTCAGCGCTGCGCAAATAGCGGAAGAAATCGCTATTAGGTTCTAAAACCATCAAATTGCCATCGCCAGCGAAGCTTTCACGATAAGCATTCAGGCTACGCCAGAAAGAAAAGAACTCCTGATCTTGACCATAGGCTTCGGAGAAGATCGCAGCGGCCTGCGCATCACCCTCACCACGTAACGTTTCAGAACGTTCGTTAGCCTGGGCAAGCAAGACCTGACGACGACGATCCGCATTAGCGCGAATACGCTCGGCCTCTTCTTGACCCTGTGCACGCCACTCGCGGGCCTCACGCTCACGCTCAGAACGCATACGCTCAAAAACAGCAGCGGAAACGTCGTCAGGCAAGTCGATTCGCTTAATACGAATATCCCGAATGGCCACGCCCAGCTCTTCACGCATCAGCTCATCAAGCTCAGCGGTTGGCCCAACCATCAAGTCATCACGGCGTTCAGCGATAATCTCTTGAAGATTAAGGCGGCCAAACTCGTTACGCAGGCTTTCATCAACGCGAGGCTGAATCAAGCGAACGGCCATCAATTCATCGCCAGCCGTTGCTTCGTAGTAACGGGTTGGATTAATGACCTGCCACTTCACATAGGAATCTACGATGACCGCTTTCTGTTCAAGCGTCAGATAGCGACTGGTATCGGTGTCCAATGTCAGTAAGCGAGTGTCAAACTTACGGATCGTCTGGGCAATGGGCACTTTTGCGTGCAAACCAGGCTGAATATTTTCTTCAATGACTTCACCAAAACGCAATTTAACAGCGCGTTCGGTTTCGTCAACGACGTACAAAGTGTTGCTCGCAAGCCATGCGACTGCGGCTAAAACACCCACCACTAGCAAGGATCGATTATTAATCATTTACCGGCCCTCCCTGCGGATGGAGCTACTATTGCTATTGCCTGAAGAGCTGCTCTGAGTGCTGCGTAAACGCTCAATCACGTCAGGGTCTAACTGCTCTTGGCTGCTATCACTATTGCTATTAGACGATGAGCCGGTTCGATTACCACCACCGCTACCGCCACGCATCTGATCTAGCGGAAGATACATCAAAGGCGCGTTCTCACTGACGTCTAAGAGCACTTTCGGCGTACTGCTGAACACGTCTTCGATTGTGTCTAAGTACATGCGCTCACGCATGGTCTCAGGCGAGTTACGGTACTCGGTCAACAGCGAGTTAAATCGGTTGGCCTGACCTTGCGCCTCGGCAACAACCGATTCGCGATAACCTTGACCCTGCTCTACCACACGCTGCGCCTGACCTTGGGCCGCAGGAATGATAGCGTTCGCATAAGCCATCCCTTCGTTAATCGTACGCTGGCGATCCTCACGAGCGCGGATAACATCATCAAAGGCATCGATAACGGGCTCAGGCGCAGTGGTAGACTCAATGTTAATGGTTTGCAGACGAATACCGGCACCATAGTTGTCGAGGTAAGACTGCAGACGACTAGAGACAGAGCTGCCCAAAATCTCACGCCCAGAGGTAAGAATATCGATCATATCGGTACCGCCGACCACGTGACGCAGCGCAGAGTCCAGCGCGTTCTCAATCGAAATGGCGGGATCACGAACGTTTAGTACAAAATCGCGAGGATTAGCGACTTGGTACTGCGCCGAAATTTCCACTTCTACAATGTTTTCATCGCGCGTCAGCATCGACTGCATTTGTGTCAATGAGCGCACTCGCGTCACGTTAACCATGCGCACTTCATCTATCAGCGGTGGGTTCCACTGAAGGCCTGGATCGACGATACCCTGGAACTCACCGAAGCGCAGCACAACGCCACGCTCAGATTGGTCAACTAGGTAGAAACCCATGGCAGCCCAGATAGCCAACGCAACAACAATCAGTAGGCCGGGTAAAGCAAGAGGATTACGGTTTTTACCGCCACCGCCCCCATCACTTTTTTTACCGCCGCTCTTCTTGCCACCGCCAAAGATGCCGCTCAGCTTTTCCTGGAATTTCTTCAGCGCTTCATCAAGGTCAGGCGGGCCTTGGTTATTGCCCCCTTTATTACCATTGTTGTTGCCGCCGCCGTTATTGCCGCCATTATTGCCACCGTTACTGCCATCTTGGCTTCTGTCGCCGTCGTTTCCACCTCGTCGGCCACCGCTGCTCCACGGGTCGTGCTTGTCCCCACCACCAGGCTCATTCCAGGCCATACATCGTCTCCACTAAGAAATTCACTAACGGACGTGACTCCATCGGTAAGAGAAGCCGTCGCGTTTTGATATTATTGCTATATAAATCTTGTCTCATTCTTATGCGAAACAGAAAATCGGCAGTGCACTGAACATCTTAATAGTAAGACTACCACTCATCGGTTTCACGTAGTGCTTTAGGTAAATACGTATTAGCGCGCTCGCCCAATTGCGCCATCAGCTGATTAAAATCACGCCGAGGCAGACGCACACCCAATACAGAATGACCCTGTTCGTCAAAAGACTCTGTGCGAACGGCATTAAGCTCATGCAACCCTGCACGCAGCTTACCTTGCTCAGGACTGAGTGTCAGCGAAAAGCCAATGACATCGTTTGCCAATCGCTCGCTGAGCGCCTCATGCAGCAAATCAAGGCCTTGCCCTTCCTGCGCCGAGAGCCAAACGACTTCCGGCACGCCTTGGCCATCACGTTCTATGCGCGGCGCGCTGCCCAGCCTATCTATTTTATTCATAACCTTGAGCACCGGCACATCATCAGCACCGATCTCTTTTAACACTAGCTCTACCTGCTTCACGTTGAGTTCGCGGTCAGGGTCGGCAGCGTCAATGACATGCACCAGCAGTGACGCTTCAGACGCCTCCTGCAGCGTTGCCTGAAACGCCTCAACCAACTTATGTGGCAAATGGCGAATAAAACCAACGGTATCCGCCATAACCACAGGGCCAACGTCTGCAATCTCAAGGCGCCGTAGCGTCGGATCCAGCGTGGCAAACAGCTGATCCGCGGCATACACATCGGCATTGGTTAACGCGTTAAACAACGTTGACTTACCAGCGTTGGTATAACCCACTAACGAGACGCTGTGGATTTCAGCGCGAGCACGGGCGCGGCGATTCTGATCGCGCTGACTACGCACCTTATCAAGCCGTTTATGAATCGATTTAATCCGACCACGCAAAAGGCGTCGGTCAGTTTCAAGCTGAGTTTCACCCGGGCCACGCAGGCCAATACCGCCTTTTTGGCGCTCTAGGTGCGTCCAGCCTCGCACTAAGCGAGTGGACATATATTCAAGCTGGGCAAGCTCTACCTGCAGCTTACCTTCATGAGTTCGTGCCCGCTGCGCAAAGATATCGAGAATAAGACCGGTACGGTCTAACACTCGGCATTTGAGCTCTTGCTCAACATTGCGCTCTTGAGAGGGGCTTAAGCTATGGTTGAAGATAACCAGTTCTGCTTCATGAGCCGCAAGCAATGCCCGCAACTCTTCCAACTTACCGGATCCAATAAACGTGCGTGAATCTGGGCGATGTCGGCTAGCAGTGAGTAGAGTCGCAGGCTCTGCACCAGCAGAGCGCACGAGCTCTAAAAACTCACCCGGGTCTTCACGTTTTTGTTCATCATGGAAATCAACGTGAACAAGAACTGCCGTTTCACCGGCGTCTGGGCGTTCGAAAAACAATCAATACCTCGTGGACTCTCTTGCTTATCCAGCGGTGTTAAATCTCTGCATCCTGCTCTGCCGGATCTTGCGCAGGCAAACGTACATTGCGAGAAGGCACAACCGTGGAAATAGCGTGTTTATAAACCATCTGGCTGACGGTATTACGCAATAAGATAACAAACTGGTCAAACGATTCAATCTGGCCCTGCAGCTTAATGCCGTTGACCAAAAAGATTGAGACCGGAATGCGCTCCTTGCGCAAAATGTTCAAGTAAGGGTCTTGAAGGGACTGCCCTTTGGACATGTTGCTCTCCCTAAAACTGTCGTTGGGGTTAATTATCAATGGCGCGCCCTACTGGTGCTACGCCGCAATCTTGTTGCCCGAAAGGCCAAGCCAACTGGCCGCTCGAAAACACACATTCACTAGATCACCATCTTACGCTAAGCACTGCTTTCACGCACGATTTTCAGCACCTTATCCATCAAGTCATCACGCTGCGAATCTATCCACGTTAACTCTGGCCAGCTTCTTAGCCACGTCAATTGACGCTTAGCAAGCTGGCGCGTTGCTATGACACCCCGCTCAACGAGAGTGGCATAATCGTACTCGCCATCCAGATATTCCCAGACCTGGCGATAGCCAACGCTTTTCATTGCAGGCAGGCCTGAATGTAAGTCATTACGCTTTCTGAGGGCGGCGACTTCATTTATCAAGCCTTCACCCAACATTAGTTCAAAGCGCTGCTCGATACGCCGGTGCAAGAAGCTGCGATCGTTAGGCGCTAATGCTATCGACAGCACCCGCCATGGAAAGGTTTCCGACTGCTGCTCGGCCCAAAGCTCACTCATAGGCCGTCCGCTGGCGTAATAAACCTCCAGGGCACGCATGATGCGCTGAGGATCATTAGGATGAATGCGCTCAGCGGATAGCGCATCAACCTGTGATAAGCGCTTATGGAGCGCCAAAAGCCCCTCCGCCTGGCACTGATCCTCAAGCTGCTGACGGATCAACGAATCCGCTGAGGGAAGATTGGCAACGCCCTCAATCAGTCGCTTGAAATACAGCATGGTGCCGCCCACCAGCAGAGGCACCTTGCCAGCCGCGCTAATTTGTCGCATGTGCGCCAGCGCATCTTCACGAAAATCAGCGGCCGAATAAGGCTCTGCGGGGTCACGAATATCAATCAAGCGATGGGGCGCACGGGCGAGCTCTGCAGCACTCGGCTTTGCGCTGCCAACATCCATGCCGCGGTAAACCATGGCTGAATCAACGCTAATGAGCTCGTGCCCTAAGCGCTCATGCAACGCTATAGCGGCATCGGTTTTACCCGCAGCCGTAGGGCCCATCAAAAAAATCGCCCAAGGGCGCGTATCAGCCATGCGCAGTTGAAACTCCCGATTAAAAAAGGCGCCTTAGCGCCTGTTGAACAAACCATCACTGGCCAAGCGAGTAGCGGCTACTGACCACGTAGAAATAAACGATCAAGCGCCTTTAGGCCCATTTGCGTCCAGGTGGGGCGGCCGTGGTTACACTGGTCGCTGCGCTCGGTGCGCTCCATATCGCGCAGCAATCCATTCATTTCATCAAGAGTAAGCCGCCGATTGGCGCGCACGCTACCGTGACAGGCCATCGTGGAAAGCAGCTCATGCAGCCGTGCCTCAACCTGGTGAGTACGGCCATAGCGGGCGAGCTCCTCCAGCATCTGACGCACCAGCGCTTCAGGATCAGCCTGCGCCAGTAGCGCTGGCATCTGACGAACCAGCAGCGTCTCTGGCCCGGCAATATCAAGTTCAATACCCAGCTTGGCAATCGCCTCCTGCTCGCTCTCGGCCGTCGCCACCTCCGCCCCACTGGCAGCAATAGAAACAGGTACCAGCAGCGGCTGAGCATCTAAGCCTTTCGCGGCTGCCAGCTGTGTTTTCATGCGCTCGTAAACAATGCGCTCATGAGCAGCGTGCATATCCACCAGCACGAGCCCCTGCGCATTCTGCGCCAAAATATAAATACCGTGCAGCTGGCCTAGCGCAAAACCAAGCGGCGGCGGCGCTGTCGGATCGTCAGCCGGCATTGCCAGCGGCACTTCTCGCACTTCGCTAGCACCATGACTGCCGCCCATTGCGCTAGCGCTTAGATCAGTCGGGCCGCCGGACTGCGGGGTCAACAGCGTTTCTTCATGATTGGGGTGAAGGGCCTGATAGCCCTGCATAAAGCGGCGCACGCGCTCAGCGCCCGGATGACGATCCGGCGAGTGGGTAAGCGCAATCCCCTGCTGCTGCCAGCGCGGCTGCTCAGCGTTTTCCGCCATGCCCTCTTGCTGATGACCGCCATCGCTCTCATTCGCCTCATTGCCGTCGGCATCATGATCAGCCGCGGGCTTAGAAGACGCCAGGCAATGGTGCAGACTCGAATACAGAAAATCGTGCACCATACGGCCATCACGAAAGCGTACTTCATGCTTGGTCGGATGAACGTTGACATCGACAACGTCAGGATCAAGCTCAAGATAGAGTACAAACACCGGGTGACGGCCATTAAACAGCACATCACGGTAAGCTTGGCGCACCGCATGTGCGACTAGCCGGTCGCGGACCACACGCCCATTCACAAAAAAGTATTGCTGATCGGCCTGCGAGCGTGAATGAGTAGGCAGCCCCACCCAGCCACTTAACCGCAGACCGCCCGCCTCGCGTTCAATATAACGAGCATGCTCAATAAAGTTCTTACCTAGCAGCGACGCAATTCGACGCTCCCGGGCTGCGACAGAGTGCCCCGAAGGCAACTGATGAATGACTTTCTGATTGTGCCGCAGCACCCACGTGATGTCGTAACGCGACAGCGCCTGTCGGCGAAACGCCTCTTCTACGTGAGCAAATTCTGTCTTTTCGGTACGCAAGAATTTACGCCTGGCAGGCGTGTTAAAAAACAAATCGCGCACACCAACACTAGTGCCACGGGGATGCGGCGCTGGAGTAACTCTAGCCTCCATCCCACGCCCCTCTGCCACCACTCGCCAACCATGGCGAGGGTCATCCTCAGCGTTAGAGATCAGCTCTAAGCGTGAAACCGAGCTGATAGACGCCAACGCCTCACCCCGAAAACCTAACGAGCTAACGCCCTCCAAGTCTTCCAGGCTACCGATTTTACTGGTCGCGTGGCGCGCCAAGGCCAGCGGCAAATCCTGCTCACCGATGCCGATACCATCGTCACGCACCTTGATGAGCCGCGTACCCCCTTGCTCAATATCGACATCAATACGCTGGCTGCCGGCATCAATGGCGTTTTCTATCAGCTCTTTGGTTACCGATGCAGGGCGCTCAACGACCTCGCCAGCCGCAATCTGGTTGGCCAAGCGCGGATCGAGCACATGAATACGCGATGCGGTAGCGGTTATATCAGTCAACACAGCACCTCATAAACAGCACCTCATGAGCTGGGAATCTGTAGTACTTGGCCAACGCGAATGGCGTCACCGTTTAAGTCATTGGCTTGGCGAAGCTGGCCCACTGGCACTCCGTGGCGTATGGCAATCGCCGACAGCGTATCGCCAGACTGAATGCGGTACTCATTACCTGAAGGCCGGCGCTGGTTATCACGCTGCCAAGAAAGCAAGCTGGCGGGCGGCGGGTAGCGCTCAAAATGCTCGCGCAAGCCGCCAAAAATAGCCTGTGACAGCCCCGTTTGATGCACTGGGTCACGTAAGCGACGCTCTTCATCAGGGTTGGAAATAAAGCCAACTTCAATCAATAGTGACGGAATATCCGGCGATTTGAGCACCATAAACCCGGCCTGCTCGACGCGTGTTTTATGCAGTTGATTGACTCGGCCAAGCTGTTCCAGCACCTGTCCACCGATAGATAACGAATCGTTCAACGTGGCCGTCATGGTCAAATCTAGCAGTACGCCACGCAGCACTTGGTCCTTATCACGCAACGAAAGACTGCCATCAACGCCGCCGATAAGATCAGAACGGTTTTCGCTATCGGCCAGCCACTGCGCGGTTTCCGAGGTTGCCCCGCGTTGAGAAAGCGCATACACCGAGCTGCCTTGAGGACGCGGACTGGTGAAGGCATCGGCATGCACGGAAACAAAGAAATCGGCTTTTTGCTCGCGAGCCAGCGCTGTACGCTGACGCAGGCCTATGTAGTAATCACCGTCGCGTGTCAGTACCGCCTTGAACCCTTCGGTGCTGTTCACTTCAGCGGCTAAGCGCCGGGCAATTTCAAGCACGACGTCTTTTTCACGGGTACCTGAAGGACCAATGGCGCCTGGATCTTCGCCGCCGTGCCCTGCATCGACTGCAATAATAATATCTCGACGCGGATGCGGCCTGGCTTCCTGCACTTCTGTCGGCGGGCTTGGCACAGGCGGCGATACGACACCCGGCACCTGCTGCTGAGCGATCGCACGCTGAGAAGACTGAATTTCCTGATCCCGAATCATTGCTTCAATCGGGTCAATGGGGTTTTCAACGGCACTCTCACCAGGATACTCAAGGTCAACAACAAGACGATGTCCGTATTGATCGTTCGGCGTTAGAGTGAAGTGGCGCGGCTCTATCTCGCGATTAAGCTCAAGCACTACCCGCAAGCCACCACCGTCGCGCAGCCCTGAACGCACTGATGTGATGGCACTGTCATGAAGCGGCAGCGTACTGGGATCAGTATCCATTTGCGTATCGTCTAAATCGATCACTAACCGCGCGGGATTTTCCAACGAGAAGACATTGGCATTCGCAGCAGCCGACAAATCAAACACTAGGCGCGCATGATCAGGTGCCGCCCATAAACGCATACTCTCCACGGTGGCCGCCTGGACATTGACAGCCACTAAGGTAAAAAGCCCCGTGGCCAGCAGACGGCATGCGCGCGCTACTGCGCCCTTCATTTCCATTGAATCACACCATTCTCCAGCTGGTCGGAACGAACCTGACTTATTTCACTCACTTGGCTTTGTAATAATGCCAGCACAAGCCTACCTTTATCACTGCACGCCGTTAATGCGGCCAAACGCCCGTGAGCAGCTACCTCTAGCGCTAAGCGAAGATCAGGTGCAGGCAACCACCCTTCGCCACGACTGGGCCACTCGACAATACTAAGGGCATCGTCGGCCAGCACATCGCGACCACCGATAAATTCAAGCTCCTCTGGATCAGACAGTCTATACAAATCCAGATGATACACCCGCTGAGATCCTATCTCGTAAGGCTCTACAAGCGTATAGGTAGGGCTTTTTACGGCCCCTAGATAACCATAAGCGCGCAAAATGCCGCGTGATAGCGTCGTTTTACCGGCGCCTAACTCACCTTCAAGATATACCAGCCCGCGGCCTTGCAAAGCATGCCCTAGCGCTTCGCCAAAAGAAACCTGGGCATCTTCATTGTCTAATTGCACCTGCATGTGGGCTGCCTTCAAGGATTAATCAATTTTCGCGCATAGGATGCCAGATCGCTGGCCAGCAGGCCACGCTCGCCTTCTTGCTCAGCCGCACGATCAGCGGCTAACGCATGCACCATCGTGCCAAGCCAAGCGCTGAACTCAACCTCGCCACGCTGGGCAATCAGCCCGCCCAGCATGCCGCTTAGCACATCGCCCATTCCACCGCTGGCCATGCCTGGATTGCCATACGGGCAAACGACTAACCCCGCAGGGCCAGCGATTAAGCTGCCTGCGCCTTTTAATATCACCACGCCGCCGCGTGCTCGCTGCAGCGCCTGAACAGCGGCGGGCCGATCAGCCTGGATATCGGCCACTGTACATCCCAGCAGCCTTGCGGCTTCGCCGGGATGCGGCGTCAAAATCCAGTTATCCCTACGCACATCAGGCCACTGGCGCGCCAAAAGATTCAAAGCGTCGGCATCGATGACCAGCGGCGCATCCGCTTGCAACGCGCTTTGTAGTACGGCCTGCCCCCAGGCCGCCTGCCCAAGCCCGGGCCCCACAACGACAACATCCGCATTGTGGGGCAACTCGCCGGCCTCAGCACCACCGCGCACCCCATGCGCCATCACTTCAGGGCAGCGCACCAGGCTGGCAGAGATATGTTCGGGCGCCGTTGCCAAACTTACTTTCCCCGCCCCCATGCGCGCAGCCGCCTGACACGCCAACAAAGCGGCCCCACCAAACCCTGGCGCGCCCCCCATCACCAGCACGTGGCCCATTGTGCCTTTATGACTAGTGCGCAGGCGCGGTGTAAAAGCGCCTGCTAAAAGGGATTCATCCAGCCGCCAAGCGGTGGGGGGAATATCAAAATATGCCTGGGCTTTAACACCCAATGAGCGAAAATCAATCTCGCCGGTGCAGGCTGGCGCATCGCCCGTGTGTAAACCGACCTTATCGCCGATAAAAGTCACCGTGCAGGCAGCATTAACAGCGACACCGGGCATAGCACCGGTATCGGCTACCAGCCCAGAGGGAATATCAATCGCCAGTACCGGTCGACCAGCGGCATTGATCATTTCAATGACACGCTTGAAACGCCCTTCTACTGCGCCATTCAAACCGGTCCCCAGCAACGCATCAATGATCACTTCGCCCGTTAACACAATGCCCGCATGCCACTCTTCGCAGCCAACACCCGCCGATGTTGCCAGCTCTGCCGCGCGGGCCGCGCTACCGCTCAGTTCATCAAGAGGCTTAAGCGTTATCCGCTGAACCTTTAAGCCGGACTGCATGCCCAGCGCCGCGAGCACGTGACCATCGCCGCCGTTATTACCATGGCCACACACCACCGTTAAACTGCGCGCTTGCGGCCAGCGTGAGCGGAAACAATGCCAAGCACTGGATGCAGCGCGCTGCATTAATGCAAAGCCATCAATACCGCCGGCAATCGTACGTCGATCAAGCTCGCGCACCTGGGCGGCTTTATATAGAGGGCGTAGCATGGAAGTATTCGGGACCGTCACGATCTCTCCTTTCACGTATTTTGATGGCTGCCAATGCGTTAGCATAGCGCGCTTATAGCCTTGCCGTAGACTGACGGCCGCTTTGCTGGCGACTGCTTAACTTGCGTTACTAGACTGACGACGACCTGACTATATTATTTAACTCACTCTCTATTTGATTCACTATTTATTGACTAACTATGCCGGATTCCACTGCCGTTAAACGTTCTAGCGATGCACTGACTGACGAAAAGCTTGCTCGCCTTGCCGACCTGATAAAGACCTGGGGGCAGGAGCTCGGCTTTCAGCAAGTCGGCATCACCGATACTGAACTGTCTGCCCACGAGGCGCATCTCGACGCATGGCTAGAAAAAGGCTATCACGGCGACATGGGCTTTATGGCCAAACACGGCACCAAACGCACGCGACCTGCACAGCTAGAACCTGGCACCCAGCGCATTATCTGCGTCCGAATGGATTACCTACCCCCTGAGGTAGAAACCACCAAGGTGCTTGGCCAGCCCAGCAAAGCCTATGTATCGCGTTACGCGCTGGGGCGTGATTATCACAAGCTAATCCGTAAACGGTTAGCCCTATTAGCAAAAAAAATTGAGCAGGAAGTCGGCGCGTTCGGCTACCGCGCGTTTGTTGATTCAGCGCCAGTCATGGAGCGCGCTTTGGCCCAAAAAGCCGGACTGGGCTGGTTTGGCAAAAATGCCATGCTGCTCAATCCCAAAGCAGGCTCGCTGTTCTTTCTTGGCGAACTGTATACCGATCTACCGCTGCCTATTGACGCCCCCTTTGAGCATGAGCACTGCGGCAGTTGCAGCACCTGTCGTACCGCCTGCCCCACCGGCGCCATCGTTGACGACAAAGTGGTCGACTCACGCAAGTGCATCTCATATCTCACTATTGAACTGCATGACGCGATTCCAGTGGAGTTTCGCCGCGCCATGGGCAACCGGATTTATGGCTGTGACGACTGCCAGCTAGTCTGCCCTTTTACTCGCTTCACTCGCATTACCCAAGAAGATGACTTTGCACCGCGCCATGATTTAGACCGCGCAACGCTGATCAGCCTGTTCGCCTGGGGCGAAGCGGAGTTCCTGGACAAAACCGCGGGCAGCCCCATCCGGCGCATTGGCTACGAACGCTGGCTGCGTAATATCGCTATTGGCTTAGGCAACGCACCCTGGAGTGACGCCGTTGAGACAGCCTTATGGGCGCGGCGTGGCTTTCCCAGTGCGCTCGTGCGCGAGCACGTTGCCTGGGCACTGCAGGAACAGCACATCAAGCGTGGCGAGCTGATTGCCACCGCCTAAATGGCTACTCTTTTTCGTCGCGGCGCTGATCAACGCGTAAGAAGGTCGTGCGATAGTGGGCCAGCTCAGCAATAGACTCTTTAATATCGTCCATTGCCAGGTGCACGTTGCGCTTACTAAAGCCCGCCAAGGCGCCTGGATTCCAGCGTTTAGCCACTTCTTTCAACGTCGATACATCCAGATTGCGATAGTGAAAAAAGTTGAGCAGCTCAGGCATTTCACGCTCTAAAAAACGCCGATCCTGATGGATACTATTGCCACACATCGGTGACGACCCCGCCACGGCGTAGTGTTTTAAAAATGCCAAAGTTTGCTGCTCAGCGTCTGCAGTTGCCACTTGACTGGCTTTCACCCGAGCGACCAAACCCGATGCACCGTGAGTCTTCTGATTCCAATCATCCATTTTCGCTAGCAGGCTGTCGGGCTGCTTTACGGCCACAACAGGCCCTTCTGCCACCACGTTCAAATCCGCATCGGTAATCAGCGTAGCCACTTCAATAATGCGCTCTTTGTTAGGATCTAAACCGGTCATTTCCAGGTCAATCCATATCAATAGGTCATCGCGGGGCACGGCGGTCTCAGTCGTATCATTACTCATTGGGTTCATCCCTTTGCCAAAATAGCCGTTATCAGCATGCAATTATGGCGTAAAGTCAGTTTAAAATCAGAATAGTGCCTTAAATCGCATTGCCAAGCAGCCCATGCAGGACAGCTTGGCTACTTGATAGGTACAATGGCCGCTATTGTACTCAGCATCAGGTGGACATGAGCAAACGCAAATTAAGTCGCCAGCAACAGTGGCGAGTCGACAAGGTTCAGGCAGAACGCGCCCAACGTGCTGAGAAGCGCGATGTGCAAGACGCTGAAAAGCTCTCTGCTGGCGAATACGGTGCCGAACAACCGGGCCGAGTCGTTGCTCACTTTGGGCGTACCCTAGAGGTGCGCAATAGCGATAATGAACCGGTGCGCTGCCACTTACGCGCCAACCTAGACGGCCTGGTCACCGGTGACCGCGTGATCTGGCGTGCCGGGCAAGAAGGCTCTGGCGTCGTGGTGGCGCGAGAAGAACGCGACAGCGTACTCAAGCGCCCCGATGCCCGAGGCCTGCTGAAACCGGTGGCAGCTAATATTGATCAACTGCTGATTGTGTTTGCCGTGGAGCCCGCGCCCCACGCTAATTTAATCGACCGCTATCTCGTCGCTGCCGAAGCTACCGGCATTGCGCCAGTTTTGGTCCTCAACAAAACGGACTTACTGCCCGAGGATGGCGGCGAGCTGGGTAAACTTTTGGAGCGCTACAGCGCTTTAGGCTATCCGGTCGTGCGCACCACCACTGCCACAGACTCGGGGCTTAATGAGCTGCGCAGCCAGCTTGAGGGACGCACATCGGTATTTGTTGGTCAGAGTGGTGTGGGCAAATCATCGCTCATCGACCTGCTGTTGCCAGATGAAACCCTGCGCATTGGCGCGCTCTCGGAAGACTCCCGCAAAGGCACACATACCACCACGACAGCGCGCCTTTATACGATGAGCCGTGAAGAAGTGGCCGACGGTGATTTAATCGACTCTCCGGGCATTCGCGAGTTTGGCCTGATTCACCTCAACGAGCAGGAAGTTACCGACGGCTTTATTGAGTTTCACGCCTTTATTGGCCATTGCCGCTTTCGTGACTGTCGTCACCGCGCCGAGCCCGGCTGCGCGCTACTCGAAGCCGTTGAGGCCGGCAAGATCCATCCCGCCCGTTTCGCCAGCTATCGACGCATCCTTGATAGCCTGGATGGCTAACGTTTACAGGAGTTACCCATGAGCACTGAAAGCCCATCGTCAGAAGCCAATCTTTTTTCGCTGATCGTAGAGCCCGAACAGCTTCAGGAACACTTAAACGATCCTCAACTGCTGATTATCGACGTGCCCGTTAATGGCGATAGCTATCGTCAGGGCCACGTACCAGGGGCTATTTTTCTCGATTTTCGCTACTTAATGCGTGGCGAAGGACCGGTACCCAACGACGTTCCCAGCGTTGAAGCGCTGTCCCGCCTGTTTAGTGCCCTAGGCCTAACACGCGATACCCACGTTGTGGCTTACGATGATGAAGGTGGCGGCTGGGCAGCACGCCTTCTGTGGACGCTAGACCTGATCGGCCATACCCGCTACTCCTATCTAAATGGCGGCATTCATGCTTGGCGCGACGCGGGGCTTGAAGAAAGCACCGAATCGAAATCGCCAACGCCCAGCGACTACCAGGCTAACATTCTTAATCCGCACGCCCTGATTACGTGTGAAGAGATCAAGTCAAAGCTGGGCGATAGGCAGTTCGCCGTATGGGATGCTCGCTCGCAAGGTGAATATGACGGCGAGCGGGGCAACAACAAGCACCTGGGTCATATACCGGGAGCGGTGAACATGGATTGGCTGCAGGCCATGGATCGCCATCGCGCTTTGCGTATTCGTGATTATGCCGAACTCATCACTGAGCTGGGCGCTCTGGGCCTAACGCCGGATATGGAAGTGGCGACCCACTGTCAAAGCCATCATCGCAGTAGCTTTACGTGGCTGGTAGGCAAAGCACTGGGCTTTAATATGCGCGGCTACGCTGGCTCTTGGGGCGAGTGGGGCAACCGCGACGACACACCGATTGAGAAGTGAACCGACGACCGTGACCGTTTCCCAAAAAGCTTTTTCGCTACTTCAATACCCGCTGCCACACCACGCGCTTTCGCGCCTGACGGGGCATTTCGCTCAATGCGACAACCCCTGGGTGAAAAATCACCTGATTAAAGCGTTCATCAAACGCTTTAATGTGGATATGAGCCAAGCCTTAGAGCCCGATCCTAGCGCGTACGCAACCTTTAACGACTTCTTCACCCGCGCCTTAAAGACAGATGCACGCCCGCTGGGCGAAGGCATACTAAGCCCGGCCGATGGCACGCTGTCGCAATACGGGCGCCTGCAGGCGGGTCAGCTAGTCCAGGCCAAGGGCCACACTTACTCGGCTCAGACGCTGCTGGGTGGCGATACCGCCCTGGCTGAAGAGTTTCTCGGCGGCAGCTTTGCCACCGTTTACCTTTCACCACGGGACTACCATCGCGTACATATGCCGGTAACCGGCACGCTGCGGGAAATGATTTATGTCCCTGGAAGGCTGTTCTCCGTGAATCAAGCGACGGCCACTTACGTGCCAGGGTTATTCGCGCGTAATGAACGCTTGGTGTGTATTTTTGACACCGAGTACGGGCCGCTCGCGATGGTTTTAGTCGGCGCGATGATTGTTGCGGCGATTGAAACCGTTTGGTCCGGGCAGGTCACGCCGCTGTCGGGCCAGCCCCAGCGCATGCAATTTGGCCAACCTATTACGTTAGCCAAAGGTGCTGAGATGGGACGCTTCAAACTCGGCTCTACGGTGGTGATGTGCTTTGCCAAGCCCGTAAGCTTTGACGAATCGGTTCAAACCACGGCGGTTCAGATGGGCCAATCCTTGGGCACTACTGAAGGCCTCAAGAAATAGCCATCGACATTAGGCCTGCGGGCGGGCAACACCAGCGAGAAATATGTCCACGCAGCGCTGGGCACGGGCATTACACTTTGCCTCGTCAAGCTGCAGGTCGCGGCCTAGTAAGGCGTCGATATGCCACTCGCCAAGCAACATGCCCATGAAAATACCGGCAGCCTCACGGGGCTCTTCAAGCGCTAGGCGGCCACCTTCAACCTGATCACGCAGGTAGCAGGCGAGCGCTTGGCGTGTGTGATCAGGGCCGCGGGCCAGGAACATCTCGCCAAGTTCAGGGGCTCGCTCGGCCTCAAATGCTAGCCCTCGCACCAAACGAATCACGCCTGCATCAAATACCAGCATCAGCATGCGACGCCCCAGCTCGTAAAGCACCTGCTCGGGGGCCTGCTGATCCCGACGCCCCTCTTCTAGCACGGCCCAAGCAGTGGCGATATGCCGCTCCATCGCCGCCGTAAACAGCCCCTCTTTATTACCAAACTGCTTGTAGAGCGTTGCCAATGAGCCACCTGCACGAGCAACCACTTCATTAACACTGGCGCCCGCATAGCCCTGCTCGAGAAACACATCTCGCGCCGCGTCTAGCAAGCGTTCACGACGCGCCACCCCGCGCGACGTCAGCATCACATCGCTTTTGTTAGCATCATCGGCCGAGTCTTTCATGATTGAGAGAGGCATCCACACTCCAATATAGAGGCATGCTAAAAGAGCATTAATTATACAGACGCTGCGCTAAACAGTTATTTTTTACGCTAGTCATGTAATGTAGCATTCATTACACTATATATCCTCACAACCTTTCCCGCCTGCGTTCAGCATGTCACTTCTCGCCATTGAGCAGTCTTTTCGGGGTGATAGCGTTTCTTAGGGATGACATCGTTAAGGAGTGTCCATGTCGGAAAATGGCAAGCAAGAAGCTCATACCGGTAAAAAATCTAAGGGCAAGATACTGGCTGTCATCATCGTCTTAATCGCGCTAGGAGCGCTGATTTGGTGGGGCGTCGGCTGGTGGCAGACCGGGCGTTTCATGGCAGAAACCGACAACGCCTACGTGCGCACCGATAGTGTCGCCGTGCGTGCAGAGCTGTCAGCACGCGTCGCGCAAGTGGCTGTGCATGACAACCAAACGGTGAGCCAAGGCGATCTACTCATACGTCTGGACGATGCCAGCTATCGCGACCAGTTGGCTCAAGCGAGAGCACAACAAGCGGTGGCCGCCGCATCAATCGTTCAGTCACAGCGTCAGATAGCCTTACAGCAGGCATCTATCGACCAGGCTAATGCCCAGGTAGATGCCGCCGAAGCCGATGTCGGCCAAGCTCGCCAGCACCTTGAGCGCTCGTCTTCTCTTGCCGCCAGCAACTATGGCTCTCGCCAGCAAAGCGAGGACGATCAAACCACGCTCAGGGTTGCTGAGGCCAACCTGGCTCAGACCCGCGCCGCGGTTATCTCGGCCAGGCGTCAGCTGGAGGTGGCAGAAAGCGACGTGACCCGCGCCGAAGCCAATCTGGATGCTGCAGGCGCCGATTTTGACTATGCCCAACACCAGCTCGACAAAACGCGTATCGTCGCGCCGCGGGCGGGCATCATCGGCAACCTTCAGGTGAAGGCCGGCGCGCTGGCGCAGCCATCCCTAACGCTGCTGCAACTGGTGCCCATTGAATCAGCCTACGTAGCGGCTAATTTTAAGGAAACCCAGCTTGAGCGGATACGCGTCGGCCAGCCGGTCAATATTCATTTAGATGCCTACCCGAACATCACATATCAGGGCGTGGTCGACAGCCTATCCCCGGCCACGGGCACTGAGTTCAGTCTGTTGCCTCAGGATAATGCTACCGGCAACTTCAATAAAATCGTGCAGCGCGTGCCCGTCAAGATTCGCTTTACCGGCCCACAAGATGCATTAAATCTACTGCGTGCAGGGCTTTCGGCGGTGCCGGAAATCGATACTCGCAACCTTGAGCCAGGCAACGACACAGGGGTTGCCCACGTAAATACCCCGGGTAGCACCCAGGAACGCCGCGACTTATGAGCGAGGCAGCAGGAAGCCCGTCCACAGGCGTTAGCGACATGCCATCCTGGCGCCAGCGAGTCGGTTTTATTGCCGCGGTGTTTGGCATGTTTATGGCGATTTTGGATATTCAGATCGTCGCCAGCTCGCTAAACGAGATCCAGTCAGGTCTTTCGGCTAGTGCAGACCAGATATCCTGGGTGCAAACCTCTTATCTTATTGCAGAGATAGTGATGATTCCGCTATCGGGTATGCTGATGCGGATTCTTTCAACTCGCGTCGTCTTCACCCTTTCCTGCGCGGGCTTCACCTTGGCAAGCCTTGGCTGCGCCATGGCTACTTCAATTGAACAACTTATCGTACTGCGTGCCATTCAGGGCTTCATGGGCGGCGCGATGATTCCCATTACGCAAGCTGTCAGCTTCTCGATCTTTCCTCGCCGGGTGATGGGCAGCGTACAGGCAGTCATTGGCATGGTGGTGACCATGGCGCCTTCAATTGGCCCCACGGTGGGCGGCTACATCACTGAAGCCCAGAGCTGGCACTGGTTATTTCTAGCCAATATCATTCCGGGAATACTGGTGTGCTGGGCATCATGGAAGTTTCTAGATATCGACAAGCCTAATCACGCGTTAGCGCGCAAGCTTGATCTTATCGGCCTGGCCCTGATCGCGGTGTTTCTAGGATCACTTGAGTTCGTCCTTGAAGAGGGCCCGGGCGATGACTGGTTCGCCAGTGATCGTATCGCCATCTTCAGTGTGGTGTGCCTGCTGGCGGGCGTATGGTTTTTTACTCGCACATTGCGAAGCGATCACCCGATTGTCGACTTGCGCGCTTTCGCCAACCGCAACTTCGCGATCGGCGCGGGAATGGGCTTTATTATCGGCATTGCGCTGTATGGGCTGGTTTACATCATGCCGCTGTTCTTTGGCTACGTACGCGGCTACTCAAGCCTACAGATCGGTCAAGTCATGTTTGTCACCGGGGTAACGATGTTCCTGTGTGCACCGATCGTCGGCCAAGCCACGAATCATCTAGACCTTCGCGTGATGCTGTTTTTCGGTTTACTGCTGGTAGGCGTGGGCACCATGATGAATAGCAACCTCACCGTGGAGTCGGGGTTCTGGCAGTTCTGCTTACCGCAGATTGTGCGCGGCATGGGGCTGATCATGTGCATCATTCCGGCCTCGCGAATCGCGCTAGGCACCCTTCCACCCAGCGAAGTGGGCAACGCCAGCGGGCTCTTCAACGTGATGCGCAATTTAGGCGGCGCCATGGGGCTTGCACTGCTTGATACGGTGCGCGATATCCGCGAGGACTTTCACTGGAATCAGCTAATTCCGGCCATCGATACCGGCCGAGAGGTGGTAGTGACTGAAATCGCCAAGTATGAAGCCATGCTCAGCGGGTCGGTACCTGATGCCTACCACGCGGCCGTTGGCTTACTCGTACAGCGGGTCTCACAGCAGGCCCAGGTACTGGCCTTTAACGATATTTTTACGTGGATGGGCCTGATCTATATCACCACAGTGCCGCTGGTGTTTCTACTCAAACGCATCAAGGCATAAGACGTATCCCGCCCTAACAATGGGGTGTTGAAAATGCGAGTACGTCTTCCAAGCGCGCCTTTCCCAGCGCCAACTGAATAAGACGGTCGATGCCCAGCGCCACGCCTGCCCCCTCGGGCATGCCATGCTCAAGCGCGGCCAGCAGGTTCTCGTCAATATCCACTTCCGGCAAGCCTAAACGACGCCGCTCGGCGTTATCAGCATTAAAGCGCAGGCGCTGCTCTTCTGCATCGGTTAGCTCATCGTAGCCATTGGCCAGCTCAATACCATTAACATAAAGCTCAAAGCGAGACGCCACCCACTCGCCATCCGCATCCTGATGGCGGCGTGCCAGCGCCGCTTGGCTGGTAGGGTAATCGGTGACCACGCTAAGCTCCTGCTGGCCAAGCTGAGGCTCAATTACCATGCTCATCAATAAGTCCAAACAGGTATCACGCCCTTCATCGGCCAAGGCATGAGCAGACATTTGCCCCCGCTCTGAGGCCAACGCCCGCAGTTTTTCCAGCGACGATGTAAAGGGGTCGACCGCCAGGTGGGTATGAAACAGCTCGCGGTAACGATAATGCACAATGTCGCCAGGCGCAGCTGGCAGCAGAGCCATAACCAGCGCCGCCGTTTCTGCAATCATCTCATTGAGCGAAAACTGAGGCCGATACCACTCAAGCATGGTGAACTCGATATTATGCCGCGCACCCACTTCACCATCGCGAAAACTTCTGGCTAGTTGAAAAATCGGCCCACTGCCGGCAGCCAGCAGCCGCTTCATATGAAACTCAGGCGAAGTTTGCAGCCAGAGACGGCGCTGCCCTCGGTCAGTCCGTGCCAGAGTATTCAGTGAGACCAGATGCACATCCGTGCTGCCGCCCTGCCCTAACACCGGCGTTTCGACTTCTAGCACAGTACGCGCAGCAAAAAATGCCCGCACGCTGGCCATTAAACGCGCACGCTCGCGCAATGTTTCGATAGACGCTGTGGGGTGCCAATCAATGGCCATTACGACTCCTAGGGCAAGGCACGAAAAAAAGCCACGCTCGTTGCGTGGCCTTTAAATCATATCATCGGCAGCAAAACTGATTAAGCGCGCGAGACGTAATCGCCGCTGCGCGTATCAATTTTTAGCACTTCACCACGGTTGATAAACAGCGGTACGCGTACTACGGCACCCGAGGTAAGCGTTGCAGGCTTAGAGCCGCCCTGGGCCGTATCGCCCTTCAAGCCAGGGTCTGTTTCGACGACTTCCAGCTCAATGAAGTTGGGCGGCGTAACAGAAATAGCCTTGTCGTCCCACAACGTAATGGTATAAGGCACCTGCTCTTTAAGCCATTTTGAGGTATCGCCTAGGGCTTTCTTTTCCACGGCATACTGCTCGAAGGAGCCATCGGTCTTCATGAAGTGCCACATGTCACCGTCGGTGTAGAGATATTCCATCTCTAAATCCATGACATCGGCGCCTTCCAGCGAGTCACCGGATTTGAACGTCTTCTCACCCACACGGCCAGTCATCAGGTTACGCATTTTAACGCGGTTAAACGCCTGCCCTTTACCTGGCTTGACCAGCTCGTTCTCGACAATCGAACAAGGGTCGCCGTCGAGCATTACTTTCAAACCGGCTTTGAATTCATTGGTAGAATAGTTCGCCATATCGCCTCTCAATTACCTATTCTTAGCTACGTGGTCTGCGAAGCCGCGGCTTCACGCTTATGATCAGTGCGTCGCATGATAACCCGAAGGAGGGCTTTTTTGCAGGAGAACATCATTATTGCCGCGTCTAAGACGCCCCTGACTTGGCAACAGCAACTTTCTATGGCCATTCGCGACCCGCAGGTGCTGTGCGACCGGCTAGGATTAAGCAGCCAGTGGCTAGCAGGCGCACAGACGGGGCATGCGCTGTTTGACGTGTGCGTGCCCGATGCTTATCTCAACAGAATAGCGTATGCCGATCTAAACGATCCACTGCTACGCCAGGTTCTGCCCGTCGATAAAGAGGCGCTTACGCCCCCAGGCTATGTGGCTGACCCGCTGGAAGAGAGCGGCCATCAACCGGCAAAAGGGTTAATCCACAAATACGCTAACCGTGTACTGTTAATTGCCAGCCCGACCTGTGCGATCAACTGCCGCTACTGCTTTCGCCGTCACTTTCCCTATAGCGACAACGCCCCTTCGCGAGCGCAGTGGCAAGAAGCGCTCGACTACCTGCGAGCAGATACGTCGATCCATGAGGCGATTCTTTCCGGGGGCGACCCGCTGGCTGCCAATGACCGCCAGCTAGCATGGCTGGTTGATCAACTTGAGGGCATTCCGCACATTAAACGGCTACGCGTTCACACCCGCCTGCCGGTGGTGATACCTGACCGAGTTGATGACGCCTTATTGGCATGGCTAAGCAATACGCGGCTACAGAAAGTGATCGTCTTGCACATCAACCATGCCAACGAAATTGACCAAGCCGTGATAGATGCCTGCACCCGCTTGAAGCAAACAGGCGTGACGCTACTTAACCAGAGCGTGCTGCTGCGCGGCGTGAACGACAATGTGACGACGCTGGCCACTCTCTCCGAGCGCCTGTTTGAAGCAGGCATACTGCCTTACTACCTGCACGTATTGGACCCGGTGCAGGGCGCGGCGCATTTTGATGTGGCGGATAGTGAAGCAAAGGAACTGATCGCCGAGCTTCGTGATCACTTGCCCGGTTTTTTGATGCCACGCCTAGTGCGGGAAATCCCCGGCAAAGGGAGCAAAACGCCGCTTTAATATCGCGGCACTCATCTGCCGGATCGACTTTTAGCGCATTACTACCCACTCACAGCGGGAAGATTTTCTGAAAAACAGATCTCCATTGCCGTCGGGGCGGGCTCTGGGTGATCACCATGTCCATCACGCCTTCGATTAACATGCCTCGGGTATCGGGAGTCAGCCCATGGCCTATGAAGCTGGCGTGATGATCTCTTTGCTTTTTCGCGCACTGATATTGGTCGTGGCCACAAACCTTGAAAAGCAAAATCGCAACAGCGGCATGAGAAGCCATAAAACAGGTACCAGTATCCAGCGCCAAACAAAGCGCACCATCAGAAGAACCGGCAGCAGCACCAACAGCCAGATGACAAACTGCCCCAGCCATACTGGTAAGCTGAGCCATTTCGCCACATTGGCTCCCAGTGCGCTTACCAGCGACGGATGGCGAACCACCACATAAGCAGTGCCAGCAACCGCCGCCACTTTGGCCATACGTGGCAGGCTGGCAAAGCGCCCACCACCTGCCGCTAAACCTGAGCGTAATCCAGAGCGAGCTCCCTGTGCCTCAACACTGCTTAGACGTGCGTCTCGCGCAACACCCCCTGCCCGCAGAACCTTAACGGTGCTCGCCATCAATAAAAGGTCTACGCCCGCCCAACCCACGTCCACGGCACCAATCGCCTCATCACGACGCCATTGATTTTCCAGATTACGTAGACCGCTGGTAAAGAAATCGCTGAGCCCTGCAACGACACGCTCCCCTTGGAGCCAGTGCACATCGCCCGCGCTACCCACCACAAACTGATTGAGCAAGCCATGACCTTCAGCTTCCAGTAAGGCAATGCCCATTTGGCCTCGCCGATATGGGCTCCACACGGATACTTCGGTTACCTCGCCCTGTCGCTGCGCCTGTTCAGCATCCTCATTCCACCAGCGGCTCAACTGCTGGTAGTGCTCACCCACCCAATGCTGAGCACGCAGCGTGGCGATATCATTATCGTGATAATAGATAATTGGCAATACGGCATCGGGACCGAAACGTACCAGCACCTGCTGAAACTCAGGCAGTGCGGCATACTCAAGTAACGCAACACGGGCGATATCGCCATAACGCATGATGGCCAGCTGGGCGTTCATCCAGAGCGCCTGATCGCTTGCGTAGTGAAGAAAAACTGCGTTGAGATCGGCCGACTCTTGAGCCAGCGAAGCTTCAATGGAAGGTAGTGTGCGCTGCGCTTCAAGCCGTACTAGTCGTGGTTCAAAGGCCTCACTGGAGGCTAGCGCCGATAGCCCGCCCGCCAATACGGTCGCTATCGCAAGCATTGTCAAAAAGATACGCATACTTCGCTCTTCTTATTGGGCAGAGATTGCCATTGTAGCGCGCTCGCTCATCCACAAAGTTAACTATTAAGCAGCGTTTTTAGCATTACCTATCATTTCTGGCGACCCAAACCGAGCAATACTTTATTTTCTTTCTATACTCTGTATATACCCACCCCGCCTCGTCGGGGTTTTTAACACTTCAAAAGAAACAACCAGCATCTACGGGCAAATTAGATGCGAACAAACATAGCCCTATGATAAAGTTACCAGGCTAACTTTATTCTCAATATTTAGTTCGTGTTAGGGCATTCCCACCTGGAGACCAGAACGCCATGTCGCAACCACTCAGGGCTAAAATGGGCGCTATCGTGCTATTGATAGCTTCGCTCTTCGGGCTAGCCATCGCCCTCTATGCCTACTTCACACCGCTGACCGGGGTCACCGGCACACTCGGTGTGCTAGTCGCTAGCGCGGCTTGTTTTGCACTTGCGGTGATGGCGCTGCTTCTTATGGTGGCCACCGGGCGAGGCGCCACTATCGTATTGCGACTGCTGATCCTTATTGGACTTGCCGGCACTTTCTTCGCTGGATTTCTCCTGCACCAGTGGTGGGTCGACGCTGCCATGGTGGTCGGTCTGATTGGTCTTATTATTGATATGGCTCGTCCATCATCCCATGCCCGCCCCACCCACGCCTGAGGAGCCGTCCATGCCGATTTTTTTACCTGTTATCAATACCCGCTTCAAAGCAGTTACATCTGGGTTGGGCACAGCTACCGTTATAGCCGCTTGTCTAACGCCGCTCACGCTGCTAGCACAAGATCAGCCAGGCTCGCCAGAGACTCGCTCCCAGCCACAAGGACAGCAGGCTGACGCTGACCCGATTCCACTAGTACCCGGCGAGCCGATCTGGAATAGCTTTCACGGCCAGCTCAATGCGCAAAAGTACAGTCCGCTTGAGCAGATTAATACCGACAACGTGGGTGACCTAGAGAAGGTCTGGGAAGTGCATACCGGCGATGTTTCAGATGGGCACGGCGATCTGCCGCCGACCGTCTGGTCCGCAACGCCGGTATTCGCCAACGATACGCTCTATATCGGCACGCCGTTCTACCGCATTCTGGCGCTTGACCCGGGTACTGGCGAAGAAAAGTGGAGCTTTGACACACAGTCCACTCTCGAAGCCTTGACCCAGCCCGCCTTAAAAAATCGTGGCGTCGCTTACTGGGAAGCCGATGAGCCTGATGCTGGGGAAGCCTGCCAGAAGATCGTCTATCTAGGCACCATGGATGCGCAGCTGTTCGCAGTCGATGCCGATAGCGGCCAGCCGTGTGCCAGCTTTGCCGACAATGGCGTACTGGATGTGAACCAGTGGAATAACACCAACGCTGAGTGGCCGCTTTCGCTGCTGCAGCCGCCGACCGTGGTCGGTGATCATCTAATACTCGGCTGGGCAGGCAAAGACTGGGCGTTTGAGCAGGCGCCTCCAGGCAACGTGTTCTCGATCAACGCGCGTACCGGCGAGCGTGAGTGGACGTTTGAGGTACTGCCCGAAGAAATGCGTGAGCAAAGCGGCACAGCAAACGTCTGGACGCACATGTCAGCGGACGAAGAGCTTGGATTGGTCTATCTGCCCGTCTCCTCGCCGTCACCCAACTACTGGGGCGGCAACCGTACCGAGAGCGCCCCACTAGCGACGTCGACGACGGCACTCGATATCGAAACTGGCGAGGTAGTGTGGTCGCGCCAATGGGTACATCACGACATCTGGGATTACGATATTAACTCGGCCCCCACGCTGATGGATATTACCGTGGACGGCGAAGAGATTCCGGCTCTGATCCAAGCAACCAAAATGGGCTTCCTGTTCGTCGTAAACCGTGAAACCGGCGAAGACGTTTGGCCTATTGAGGAACGCCCGGTGCCAGGCGGCGATGGCTCGGTTGAAGGCGAGGTTTACGCCCCGACTCAACCCTTCCCAACGAAGCCCGCACCACTACTAGACCAATCAGAGAAGCCTAAGGTGTGGGCACTTGCCGACGCGGTGAGCTTTGGCCAATGTTCAGCGCTGTGGGAAGATCTTTGGTATGAAGGCATGTACACCCCGCCAACCACCCAAGGCGAAGGTGCACTCACTTACCCAGACAGCTCCGGCGGCGTTCAGTGGGGAGGCGTTGCCTTTGACCCTGAGAACCAGATTGCGGTGGTCAACACGTCTCACATCGTGCAATACGTGAAACTTTACAGCCGGGAAGATTACGATAAAGCGGATAGCGGTTCAGGCAACGAGAGTGGTTTTTCACCTCAAGCTGGCGCGCCCTATGGCATGCGTCTTGAGGTAGCCCGCAACTGGCTTGGCATGCCTTGCTGGGAACCGCCTTTCGGTGAACTTGTGGCGCTGGATATGACCACCGGCGACGTCAAATGGCGTCGGCCAGTAGGCGTATCGCAACAGTATGGCTTCTTCATGCCAGAGAGCTGGGGCTCACCTACTATTGGCGGCCCTGCGATAACGGCTGGCGGCATTATCTTCATCGGCGCATCGATGGATGCCAAGGTGCGTGCCTACTCTCTGGAAACAGGTGAAGAGCTGTGGTCTGATCAAGCACAGGCGCCGTCTGTGTCCATTCCTGCCGTCTACGAATATGAAGGCCGTCAATACGTTGCCTTTATCGCCGGCGGTAACTCCATTCTCAAGGATCAGGTCGGCGATCAAATCGCGGTCTACGCACTACCTGAGTAACGCCAGTAAAACCTACGTTAAAGTAGCGTAGCCTGACGGGGTGGCCCGTTGCAATGCAAAGGGCCACCCCGCTTTGCGTTAAAACGGGAAA
>NZ_JBQSVS010000004.1:0-532629 GCF_052376475.1 Halomonas sp. AOP5-B2-8
TCACTTTAACAATATGAAAAGAAGCCTATGTTGATAGTAACCTCTCCCAGTGCGCTGCTAATTAATGGTGACCCCGATCCCTCTATTGCACAGGTTTTGATAGAAGCAGCTCAAAATAATCATAAGGTTGGGATTGTCTCAAATAACGCCAAACCGGGTTGGTTTGATGAGTTATTTGCCGAAACCGGTGTAATATTTAAGCAAGAGCTAGGACGGCAAAATGGAGGGATTATTAAAAGAACTGCCGAAAAGCTAAAAATCGCGCCGCAAGATGTCTTAGTGCTAGTTGGATCGCAAGCTGACATTGCCATGGGTAAGAATGGTAAAGCGGTTATGGTTGCAGCCGGTTGGTCAAATGACCCAAGAGTGTCTGAGCTCGGTATTCAAGTGGATTGTGCACGTTCTCTTAAGGAAACCCTTCGATTAACTTCGGAGTGGGATGGCAAGTGGTGGTTCAATGGCCAAGGCGCTTCGTATTCTGTACATGCTCTTTCAGATCTATCTACTTTCGGAAAAGACTTTGATCAAAAACAATTTCGCGCGCATCTAACTAGTACTATAAAACAAGGGGGGCCTCGATTGAATGCCTTACTTGCAATGGTTGCGAGATCTCTGCTAACTCAGGGTGTTGACTCGTTTCCAAAGCTTTTTTGGGGAGTGTTTCCTTCGTCAGCTAGCGATAACAGTGATAGCGAGGTACTCAGCGATTTTACGCATCGCTTAAGGACAACTGTATCAAAAGTTCGTATGGCGAGAAAGGGAGAGCCCTTGTTTGTGCGTCATAAACCATCAACTAAGCGGTCGTCAGCTGGTTCAAGAACAGATCGACTTGATCCCACCGAACAGATAGAAACTATTCATTTAAACCCTAAATATCGCGGTAACCTCACCGGGCGTAATGTCATAGTGGTAGATGACTGTACTACTCATGGGGTGTCTTTCGGTGTAGCCGCCGCACTTTTGCGTAAAGCAGGCGCTAATTCTGTCACATGCATTGCACTGGGTAAGTTTGGTAGATCTCTGAGGGACTATCAGATTGATATTACCTCAGATCCATTCCAACCACTCAATCTAGCGAAAAACGCTGTTATAAAAGATAATCCTTTTTTTGTGGGGCACGAAAATAATGCTGCACAAGAAGCGCTTAAGGGCTTGTTGGGCTAGATAGGTCATTAACTTTTTTGTAAAGTAATTATAACCTTACTGTGACCTGCCACTTGAAGGTTTAAATCTAGGCAGGTCACTTACTCTTATCGAAACAAGGAAGTTACCCGCTGACCGGCGTAACTCGTGTTGCTTGTCTCGAAGCAATCATGTTCGCGGGACGCTGAATTTCACTCAGCGTAGCGTCGTCTAAAAGCCCTTCTTCGCGTACAAGATCTAGTACTCCTCGCCCGCTCTGTAGTGCCTGTTTGGCGATTCGTGTTGAGTCGATGCATCCCACATAGCTTCGCTGGATATCTGTCTCTTCTGGCACGCAGAGGCTGACCAAATCGTCGCATAGTGAATCTGGCAGGATTGTTTGAAGGTGCAAGAGGGCAATGCTGTTTAGCATGAATTGCGGCTTTCGGAAGGGCTGCTAAAGTAGCCTCTTACAAAAACCGCCCTCTGGATGACGTCTTTCGGTACGTTTCACCTAGCTTATATATTTTAAATTACTTTAGTCTTTATTCGCCTGTGAGCGTTCTTAAAGCTTTGGTGAAGCTTACATGGTTAAGTGGCTTTATAGATGAACTGCTATCTTGCTTTTTATTATATGCGTGTACCCATGTTTTCATATCTAAAACACCCGAAGAAGCTCGAATTTTACTTTCAGCTCCTTTTAAATTTCCACGGAAAAATGCTATGTGGTTTATAACTTTTTTGATAGTCGCTTGATGGTTTTCTTCTGTTATCTCAAGCAGTAACGCACAGTACCCACCCTCATTTTCTCTACATTCAATTTCAAGAAGAAATACTCTACTTCCGCTGTAGTCAAAATGATAAACTAAAACGCTTCTATGTTTTGAAAGTGTTAACGTGGTCCATTTGTCCCTTCTGTGTTTTTTTTGATACTCGTCTATAACTCTTTTGGGTAATGGCCAAGTCAGAATGTTATCTCTAAACAGACCGCCTTCTTGTGGCTGATAGCAGAAAAGATTACTTATTATTTTTTTATTGCGAAGCAGATTCAACATTTTCTTTAACTGCAAAAACCTATAAGGCATGTTTGTTTGGCCGACCTGTTCCGCAGAAACCTCCTTTGTTTCTGTATTTCCATGCGTCGGTAATCCAGAAGTGCCATACTTGAAAAATTGATTTTCAATAGGCGTTACTTTTCCTGTAAGGTATTTATAACTAACCTCTTTTTCAATTTTTTTTAATTCTGGTTTGTTTTTCCAAGCAACCCCTAAAGAGCTGATTTCATCAAGCCCAGAATTCGCTGCAGGATCTTCTTTAGAAGAAATCGCTAAATCATCATTTGGGCTGCTGTTGTTCTGACTGCCATTTGGCCAAGGCTTATCTTTATCTGAATCTATAGTGTCTTTGCCTGTCTCGCCACTATTGTCGCGACCATGGTGGATTGTCAAGTTACTAAAAGGCCACGTTGCTGAGATTATCTCCAAGCAAAGATATTTGTTAGGTTCTGATTGTATTTGAACTGCACGTACAGAAAATTTAAAATTGTTAACTAGAAAAGGAATGCCTGCATATATATAAGACTCACCAGTAGCCCTTAAGGCATTAGCATAAATAGCATTAGCTGCTTGAATGCCATGTTCAGAAATAGTGAGATTCGCTGCATTATCAGCAAACTTATCCTTAATTCTCTTTCTTAAAATTACCAACCATTCGTCATCGGAAATTGTTCCAGTTTTTTGTATATTAACAATTCTTTCCCTAGTTGTTGCCCATGGCCCCGTTGTTAATGCTAGTGCGAACTCAGAAGAGGGTGCCATGAGGGCCCTAAAAACTTCGTGGCAAGGGATTATATAGGTACTTTGTGCTTGCTGAATTACAACGCAGTAGCTGTTAGAAAAGTCTTTTCCAAGATTGTATTCTGACTGCCCTATCCAACGGTATGGGAATTCATCTTTCCACCAACTTGGCCTTTCAGGCATGATATCGTTTGCTTTAACAATTCTAGAACTGTTATCTGTTAAATCTGCATTAATATTAATAGTTTGAGCATTAGCGCGACCAATTAGGCGCCCATTTTTGTATATGGTACCTAAAACAAGCTCTGGAACTATTCCCGTATGTGCGCGTACCAGGATCTCTTCACTCAGGCTGGCAGGCTTGCAGATTTCTTGTTTGTTTGGGTTCGAGCTTACTGGACAAAGCTTGACGCCAACAGAGGGGGTTGATGTTCGTCCCTCATGCGATTGGTACCCATCTACCCACCGTATCATCCAGTGGCGACCATCGTGAGGAAATTCTTCAAAATTAGTGATTAGATTTCGACTAGCCATGCAAATATTAGCACCTATTTTTTTCTTAAGTGCAGTATGCCAGTCGTGCAGTTTTTTGTTTAGTCGTTTTTATTAATGTAATTCACAACCACCACCGACCAGCGCTGCGGCGCTGGCACTGTGATGAGGCTGACGAAACGGTCTTTTACCCCAATCGGCTTCTAAGGGCAGGCCGCAGACCGAACGCACGGCGGCGACTTCTAAGGCGTCTTCTTCAGAAAGCGGCGGCAAAATGCCCGGTAAGCGGCTGGCCAGCATGGTTTTGCCCGTGCCCGGTGGGCCGGCAAAGAGTAGGTTGTGGCCGCCAGCCGCGGCGATTTCTAACGCGCGTCGCGCCTGCTGCTGGCCGCGCACATCGGCAAGGTCATCCACCGTTGCCGCCTCTTTCACCGAGGCGCTGAGCCTATGCGGTGAAATCTTCTCCTGATCAAGCAGGTGAGCGACGACCTGCCAAAGCGTATCGGCGGGCAGCACCGGTAGATCGCCCGCTAGCGCGGCTTCATCGGCGCAGTCGCGGGGCACAATCAGCGCTTTTTTTGCCCGCCGGGTGGCCAGCGCAAAGGGCAGTATTCCGGGCACCGCGCGCAGCTTGCCGTCTAGGGCCAGCTCGCCGGCACATTCCATGCCTTCTAATGTTTCAACCGGAATCTGCCCCGAGGCGGCGAGAATCCCAAGCGCTATGGGTAGATCAAAACGGCCGCCCTCTTTGGGCAGGTCGGCAGGCGCGAGGTTGAGGGTAATCCGCCGCGTATTGGGAAAATCAAAGCCCGCATTAACTAAGGCGCTGCGCACGCGCTCACGGCTTTCTTTGACGGCGGTTTCTGGAAGGCCTACGAGTGTCAGTCCAGGCAAGCCGTTAGCTAAGTGTACTTCCACATGCACTGCTGGTGCGTCTAAGCCCACGCCTGCGCGCGTGGCCACAATGGCTAGCGTCATCGCCTTTCCTCGCTAATATCTGAACCCTAGGGCTTTCTAAGCAAACTTTACTGTAAGCGTTAAACTACCGTATTTAAAAGGACGTTGATAGCGGGCCGGTCAAGGCGATATGATTAATACAAATAAAAACGATTATCATGATCTTTACTATACTGACTCTGCTGCTTCCTTCTAACCTCATAATGAGTTTGCCGACTATGCCCGCTTTGCCGTTTATCCGCCGTCCTTTGGCGCGCTCGATTGCTGCTGCGTTGATACCCGTCACCGCCATTTTATTATGCTCTACCGCTAGCGCCCAGGATGGCACGGCTAACAATGGCACGATGGTCGTGGTGGGCACGGCGCTGAAAGTAGATGCGCCGTTGGTTGAAACGCCTCGCCCTGTCTCTAGCGTTGACCGCGAAGAGCTAGACGCGCGTAACGTGCAGCAGTTAGACGAAACCTTTCGTTACCGTGCAGGTGTGTTAGCGGGCCATTACGGCAGTGATAACAACACTGACTGGCTTAAGGTGCGTGGCTTTGATCAATCGACGTATCAAGATGGCTTGCGCATCTATCGAGAAGGCTTCTATCAGTGGCTGCCTGAACCGTTTGGCCTGGAACGAGTGGACGTCTTTAAAGGGCCTTCGTCGATTCTATACGGCGAAGCACCTCCCGGCGGGCTGATTAACGCGGTGAGCAAGCGCCCAACGCAAACGCCGCAGGGGCAGGTGAATTTCCAGCTGGGTAATCGTAATCATCGTCAAATTGGTATTGATACCAGCGGGCCGCTGGGGGAGTCTGACAACGTACGTTACCGCATGGTGGGCCTGTATAAGGAGCGCGATGGCGATTTAAATGCGACGGACAACGAGCGTTACTACTTTGCACCGAGCCTAGCAGTGGACGTGAGCGAAGACACTACCGTGACGTTTTTGGCCAGCGTGCAAAAAGACGACGGTGTCCCCGTTAACGGCTTTAAACTGCCTTACGGCACCGTACAAAACACGCCTTTTGGCCGCATTGACCCACAAACTAATTTAAGCGAGCCGGGCTACGATCAGGATAAACGCACCCAGTGGGGGCTAGGCTATGAATTGAGGCATAGCCTTAATGATACCTGGGCGTTTGAGCAAGATTTGCGCTACAGCGAGCTCGACCTAGATCTACGCAGCACCTATGTACTCTCGATGGTCGATGATCGGCGTGCTTCCCGCGGGCACGTTTATCGTGATGGCAACATCGACAGCTGGACGGTCGACAACCGCGTTGTGGGCACCTGGTATACGGACCGCACCGAGAATACTTTGCTACTAGGCGTTGATTATCAAAACCTCGCCTTGAAGGGTCAGGAAGCAGATAACTACGCCTTCGGTGAGCCGATCGATATTTTTAATCCGACGTACGGCAATTTCACGCCCATTGGTCAGGATGATCTGCTCACCCGTGAGATCGACAAAGAGCAAACCGGTTTTTATGCGCAAAACCAGCTGCGCTTAGACGACCGGTGGGTGCTGCTAGGCGGCGTTCGCTATGATCAGGCGGAAACGGAAAATCGCAATGTAACCGCCGATACCACGCAGCGCTCAGATGATGATCAGGTATCGTGGTCGGGTGGTGCGATGTACCTGGGTGAAAATGGCATTAACCCTTACGTCAGCTATACCGAGTCGTTTGACCCGGTAGGCCGCGTCGATAGCAGCGGCGATCTCTACGAGCCGCGCGAAGGCCGGCAGTGGGAA
Source organism: Halomonas sp. AOP5-B2-8 (assembly GCF_052376475.1). NCBI lineage: Bacteria > Pseudomonadati > Pseudomonadota > Gammaproteobacteria > Oceanospirillales > Halomonadaceae > Halomonas > Halomonas sp. AOP5-B2-8. Next base: position 6,110 of record NZ_JBQSVS010000004.1, read on the forward strand.
GTGGGTGTGAAGGTCGCACCGTTTAGCTGGGATGGCTATATCACCGCGGCGGTTTTTGATCTCCAAGAAAGCAACACGCTAGTCAACTCGCCGGCAGGTTTTCAGGTGCAGGAAGGCGAGCGTACGTCCCAAGGCTTTGAGCTGGAGGGGGTAGGCTACGTAACGGATGACCTTAAGGTCACCGCTGCGTACACCTATAACGATTCGCGCTTGGAAGATGATCGACGCGCCAGCTTAATTCCACGCCATCAAGCATCCACCTGGCTGGACTATGCGGTGACCGGGGGCGCGCTCGATGGCATAACGCTGGGCGGCGGCGTGCGCTACGTAGGCAGCAGCGTCGATGCGGATAATAGTAGTAGCGATGTGAGCAGCTACACGCTAGTGGATGCCATGGTCGGCTACGAGTTTGCCGATGGCTGGCAGGCACAGATTAACGTCAATAACCTGACCGATAAAGAGTACGTTGCGAGCTGCGAATTCTGGTGCTACTACGGTGAATCACGCAGCGTCATCGGCAGCGTTAGCTACCGCTGGTAAGCCGTTTAACGCGTGAGCTACTGATCGCTGCGATGAGATTCTTCCAACGCGGCGGTCAGTTCTTGTGCAAAGCGCTGTGCAGATGGCAGCGCTCCAAAGCTCCATACCGGCGGCAGGCGCAGCAGGTTAGCGTTTTTGACGTTAGGCAGCTGTTGCCACAGGCCGCTGCTAGCCAGCTCTGCTTCTACCCCCGCGGGTAAGGGATCGATGATCACGATGGTTGCCTCGGGATAGTGCGCCAGCGCTTCAACGCCCACCAGTGAAAATCCCCAGGCGTTGGTCGTTTGCTCCCATGCATTGGGCAGCGCTAGCTGCTCAAGCACGGCGTTGTACAAGCTGCTTTGCCCAAAGACACGCACGTGACGCGCATCCATGAACTGCACCATCAACAGCGGTGCGGTATCCGGCCGTGCCTGGCGTAGCGACGCCATCAGCGTTTGAGTGTCATTGATCAACTGCTCTGCCGCCGCTTCGCGGTCGGTTATTTCGCCCAGCTCGCGGGTCAGCGCCTGCATTTCCTGCCAGATATCTGCGCCGGGTGAATAGAGCGCCAGCGATGTGACCGGTACGACTTTCTCCAAGCGCGGCGCTAAGCTCGCGAACATGGGGGAAATCAGCAGCTGCTCGGGGGGCAGCTGGGACAAAAGCTCCAGATTAGGCTGCGTGCGCAGGCCCATATCGGTAGCACTTTCCGGAATGCGAGGTTTGCCCACCCAGGCGTGGTAGTCAGCCTGCTGGGCGATGCTGCTGACAGGTGCATCGATCGCCAGCAGCGTTTCGGCAATGGTCCAATCTACCGTGGCAACCTGGGCGTGCGCGGTAGAAACGGTCAGCAGATATACGGCGAACAGTCCGCAGCTAGCACATAAAACGAGCAGGGGGGTGTGGCGCATGAGGGAGGAAGGCCATCCAGGAATATAAGCGATATATTTAAACGATAATGTTTATTGTTTGCAAACCTAATTCAGAAACAGCAACGCCCAGGCCTATTGGCCTGGGCGTGTGGTTGTGCATAGCGAGGCTTAGAAACGGTAGTGAACGCTAGCCGTCACACCGCGCTCAGCGCCGAAGTAGCAGTAATCAAGCGAGTTGCACGAGGCGACGTAATCTTTATCCAGCATGTTGCTAATGTTTAAGCGTGTTTCGACGCCCGGAACACCTACGTGGCTTAGGTCGTAACCGATGGTGGCATCGACTAGCGTATAGTCTGGCACCGTTTCAGTATTGGCACGATCGGCGGCGATGTCTGCGTAATGGCGCACGCCAACGCCCATATCGACACCGTTTAGCCAGCCGTCATTGGCTGCATAGTGAGCCCATGCCTGTACTTGATGGCGCGGTGAGTAAATCGCGTTGTTACCCTGGTTGCCGTCGTCGCTTTTAGCGTAGGTGATGTCGGTGAAGCTATAGCCTGCCTGAAGCGAGAGCGTATCGGTGAGCTGCGTTTGTGCCTCCAGTTCAAGCCCTTGGGATTCAATTTCACCCACGGCGCGGTAAGGGTCGCTCGGCTGCTCTTTAGTCGCTACGTTTTCCTGAGTGATATGGAAAATGGCCGCGCTGTACTGGTTGGCGCTACCGTTGGGCTGGTATTTCACCCCGGTTTCCCACTGCTCGCCTTCCATGGGAGAGAGTAAATTGCCGCTTTCATCGACGAAACTGGTCGGGGTAAACGCAGTGGAGTAACTCAAATAAGGGGCCACGCCATTATCGAATAGATAAACGGCGCCGGCACGGCCGCTAAACTGCGTGTCACTGAGTGAACTCGTATCGTCGGTATCGAGGTTGGTGTTATCAATGCTAACCCAGTCGTAGCGCGCGCCCAGCGTGAAGCGCCAGTTATCGACGGCGATTTGATCCTGTAAATAAACCCCGGTTTGTTCGATTTTATGTTGTTCACGAATCGGGTCGTAAAACGCGAGCGGATCGCTACCGTAGATTGGCTCGAACGCATTCAGGGAAGGGAACGCGCCGGATGGCCATGAAACGTCATTTTCACGCTGCTGGTAATCGACCCCGAAGAGCAGTGTGTGATCGACAACACCGCTGCTGAGGCGCGCTTCCAGCTGGTTATCAACCGTCACCGCTTCAAGGGACTCGTTACTGCCGGAGTAATAGCGATTCAATTCGTTGGAGGTCGGTGAGGACCAGCCAAAGCCATAGGCTTGGTTAAGCACGACGTCAGAGTTGAGATAGCGCAACATCTGGCGGCCCGTCACTTGATCGTTGAAGCGGTGTTCTAGCGAGTAGCCGACCATTCGCTGAGTACGCTCGTAGGCATCGTAGTCTGCTTCGCCGTCATAGAAGTTATTGCTGATTTTACGCCCGTTGCGTGGCACCACTGAGCCCTCATAAGGAACGCCAGAGTGGTAGCCGCCTTCGGGTTCGTCCTGAAGGTAGGCTTCGACAGTCAGGCTAGTATCGTCGGTGATGTCCCAGGTTAGCCGAGGCGCAATAGCGTAGCGCTGCTCTTCCGTTGGACCAAATTGAGTATCAGCAGCGCTGGCAATGCCGGTTAAGCGGAATGCTACGCGTTGCTCAGCGCCAATGGGGCCGGTGACATCAAACGCCGCGCTGCGCTGGTTGTTATTACCCACTCTAAAGCGCAGCTCACCGCCTTGTTCAAACTCGGGCCGTTTGCTGTTCAAGGCCACCACGCCGCCGGGTGAGGCGCGCCCGTAGAGTACCGATGCGGGGCCGCGCACCACCTCAATACTTTCCAAAAACCACGGGTCGATGCGCATACTGCTGTGCGAGTTGGCATCGCCCATGACTTTTAGGCCGTCTAAAAACGTATTGCTTAAACTGCCATCAGAAAAGCCGCGTAGCACCAGATAGTCAAAGCGATTGGACGCGCCCACTTGGTTGGAGTATACGCCTGGCGTGTAGTCTGTGGCCCGTTGCACTGTGCTTACCCCGCGATTATCCATTTGCTCACGGGTAATCATGGAAACGCTTTGCGGCGTCTCAATAAACGGCGTTGCTACTTTTGTCGCGGCTTGCTGTGCCGTGATGGTGACCGTGCCCAGCGACGTTGCCTCTTGTGCAATCGCGGGTGTAACGCTGAGTACGGCAAGAACGGCGGCACTTAGCGGAGAGCATAAGAACAGAGAGGCGTGTGGGGAGCGGCGAGGCGCTAAGGGCATGACGGTGTACCTGCAAGGAGAAGCAATTAACTAATATGTTAATGAGAATTATTGCTCTTAATTGCTAGGGAAAGGTATGCGCGATGACAAAGAAGCTATTGGATATGACAAAAAGCGCGGTGCGAAGGAACTTGCTGCGCAAAGATACCCACAGCGCGGGCAGGGAAAACCATTAGCACCGGCTGATAACCGCCGTGGGGGCGATACCAAACTGCCGCTTGAAGGCGGTCGCAAAGTTGGTTGCGTGGCAATACCCGCAGGCGTGGGCGACCTGTTGAACGCTATAGTCGTTTTCTAATTGACGATAGGCCTCTTGCAGGCGGCAGCGGCGTAAATGATCAAAGATGGTGCAGCCGTATCGGTCGCGAAACTTTTGACGCAGGCTGCTCTGGCTCATGGCCATGCTGCGGGCCAGTGCTTTAAGGGAGTACTCGGCCATCGGATGGTTGCATAGGGTTTCATGCAACTGAGCGAGCCGCTCGTTCTCGCGCGCTTTAAGACCGGGCGTAAGTGAGAAATCAAAGGTAGATGGCGTGGGTAGCCCATAGCCAAGTAGCTGTAATGAAAGGCCATGCCAGAGCAGCGACTGGCGCCAGTCGTCCAGCGGATGTTCGCTTGTGGCAAGTAGCTGTGTAAAGAGCGCCGGTGGCAGTGTCCAGGTGCGCAGTTGTGGCTCATGTGCGCCTGGTAGCGCATAGGGAGCGGTTGCCAGAACGGCAATATTCAGCGTGCGCAGCCGCACCTGAGCGGGCTGTTCGACAATCAGCGGTGCCTGCGGAGTGAAGTGCGCGCACAGCCCTTGGCCGGCACCGATAGTGAGTTGCGTATGGCCTTGACTGATATTAATACGGCCATCCATAACCACACACATAAACCATGGCACGGACTGAGTTGAGCGCGAGAGATAGCGATGACGAACCTCAAGATCCGACAGTGTGAGGTGCAGCGCAGGAGGCAGCGATAAATCGCTGACGCTGCCGTGTGCGAGCGGGCAGTCAGACGCCTCCCCAGGGTGTAAGTAGTCGATGCCGTATTTATGCCCTAGCTGGCTAAGCGTGGCCGGAGTTAACGATGTAAGCGTTGGCATCGGTGCGATACATCCATAACGTTGCAATATACCTAGTAATCGAGCGACCAGCCCAGCGTAAATGTACGCCCGCGGCCCTGATAATCGTAAAGATATTCCGGTCCGTAATTGGGTGAATAGAACCCAACTGCGCGTTGCCCCCAAGGCGTAGAATACTGCTTATCGGCCAGGTTGCTGATACCCAGGCTAACCGTGCCAAAGTCAGTGTCCTGACTGCCAATCAGATCAAACAGGGTAAAGCCATCAATACGATCGCCATCGGCGTCTTCGTAATCCCGAGCGTGGCTGCCCTGAAGGCGCAGCGTACGCTGATTATCGCTCCATGCTACGTGAGTGGTCAGGCTATCCTGAGAGGGATAAGGAGCAACGGTAATGCCGCGATCCTGCCAGCTGCCATCGACTTTTTGCTCGGAGACCAGCGCATGCAGAGTGCCGCCCACTTCCCAATGATCGCCAATAAAGCGTGTCACAGAGGCTTCTAAGCCGTAGTCGCGCCGATCATCGTCGATTTGAGTAACATTGAGGTCGCTATCCAACTTCATGGCGATGTCCGACCAGGCGTAGTAAGCCGCCGCCTGGGTCAGCCAGTCGCCGCCCCTATAGCGCCAACCCAGCTCGACTTGTTGTGCCTTAATGCCCTTAAGCGGGTTGTCTGCGACGGTCTGGCCGGCACGGCCGTAATACTTGGATGGGTCGGGCAGCTCAAAGCCTTCTGAGTAGCCGAGCCAACTTTGGTGGCCGTTGTCAAAGTCGTAGAGTGCGCTGAGGTTGTAAAGCGTCACGTCGTAGTCGCTGGAGCCGCCCGGCACGCTGTTGAAGTTGTCTATCTCAACACCCATTTGCTGGTGGCGGATGCCGCCGCTCAACTGCAGCTGATCCGTTGCCCACCACTCGCTTTGTGCAAACAGTGCGACCGTATCAACTTCAAAGCCTGGGTAGCGTGGCGTAATACTGCCAGTGCGCTGGATGAGGCCGCCGCTGGCATCACTGGCGACGCGGTCAAAACGCATCTGCGAGGCATCAAACGACTCCCGGTCCAGATCCGCGCCGTAGGTCAGGTTTAGTGAGTCGCTGAGGTCGGCCGAAAACAACGCTTTTAAGCCGCTTAAAGTGGTGTTCTGCTGGGAGGCCGCGAAATAGTAGCCACCGCCAGGCGCCGCATACGGGAAGGGGTGAAAGCTAGATTCCTCTTCACGATGGTAGACCTGAAGATAGAAATCTTGGTTAAGCAAGTTGGCATGATGATAGTTGGCACTAAACATCTTGCGATCAGTGCGCGGCTCTCGGTCAGCGCTAAAGCCATCGCGGATATCGGCATTCTCTAGACTGGGCGTTGCGGCAGCCAAATCAGGGAAGTAAAGGCCACGGTCACCCTGCTTGCCTGACTCGTAGAGTTGGCCGCTAAGCATCAGTGTCTGTTCATCGCTCAGCTCAATGCGCAGGTTGCCAAGAATATCTAGGCTGCGGTTGTCTTGCAGGTCACTCTGGGCGATATCGGGAAAAATCTCATCGCCACCGGCATCATACTGGCGGCCATTTTCCACTAGCGATACGCCAATGCGGCCCTGCACTGTTTCATTACCACCGCTAGCCGATTGAGAAAGCCGCCGATCAACGTCATGGCCAGTATTGAATCCGCTGGTCACGCTGGCCTGAGACTCGAAATGAGGACGACCGCTTTCGCCTTGTTTGGTGATGATATTGATCAACCCGCCCGTCGCGCCCCCGCCGTAAAGGCTGCTGGTGCCGGAAAGCACTTCGACACGCTCGATATTAAACGGGTCAATGGCATCGAACTGGCGTGACAAGCCGCGTGAGTTATTCAATGAAACGCCGTCAATCAGCACCTGCACGCTGCGCCCACGCATGTTTTGCCCTGCATTGGTGCGACCCTGGGGACCAAAATCAAGCCCCGGTACCAGCCTGCCCAGCGCCGTTTTAAGGTCGCCGCCAGCATTGATTTGCTGCTGAAGCTCGCGGCTTTCGACAACGTGCACCGCCCCGGGAATCTGGCTGATTTGTGTTGGCGTGCGCGAGCCGACCACCACCATGGTTTCCTGCTCAGTATGTCCAAACGGGGTTTGCGAATAGGCAAGCAGAGGAAAAGCGCTACTCAAAAGGCTAGCGCTTACAACGAGATAGCGTTTCATGAGTTTTCCAGAGAACAGGTTTGTTATTGGCAGTGATCCTAATCATTGACAGTCTAAAACGCAATGATAAATGTTCTCATTGTTTTTGGAAATAACAAGCGTTGCTAGCTTCTCTGCTGCTCTGAGCTACGCGGCGGCGATTTAGGCCGCCGCGAAGTGCATTACTGGTTGTCTGACGGGCCGCTAGAGACAGGCTTGTCGGCCGTCGGTGTGGGTGACGGCGCTGCGGCCTGCTGCGTTTCAATCACGGCTTCCAAGTTTGCCACTTGGCGTTCCAGCGCTTCGACGCGCGTTCGTGTGCGCTGTACGACATCCATCAAAATATCGAAATCTTCGCGTGAGACCAGCTCAAGGCGATCAAACGCGCTGCGAACCACTTGCTGTACGCCTTTTTGAATATCTTCCGGCGCTTGAGATGCGTTCTGTAAGCGGTCGCCAATCTGCTGTGCCAGTCGGCTAATACGGTCTTGAGGCGCCATGGCTCTCTCCTAATGGGTCACACATAAAAGATAATTGCTTACCGGTAAGGATACGCAACAGTGGGCGACTTCGCATGTGCCGCGTGCGTTTACTGTCTTGTGCGTGATTTGCATCTAAATAGGGCGGGCAACGTTTGCTTACGCTCTTTTTTGGTGCGCCAGGGCTGTTACGGTAATGATTTTACGCAAAATCGGCCATTAAAAACCATTTTTTTTATGTTAACTAAATGATTTTAAATTAAAAAAAATCAGCTGGCACAGTATGCGCATTAACGGTTCAGGTGCTTATTCTGGCGGCTGCGCCGCTACTAATCTAGCAGGACTTATCCAGCAGGGGAGATCCGGGATGAAACTCATCACCGCTATCATCAAGCCATTCAAGCTCGACGACGTTCGTGAAGCACTCGCCGATAACGGCGTGCAGGGCATTACCGTTACCGAAGTAAAAGGCTTTGGTCGTCAGAAAGGTCATACCGAACTGTATCGCGGTGCCGAGTATGTGGTCGACTTTCTACCCAAAGTGAAAGTGGAAGTGGCCGTAGACGATGATCGCCTAGAGGGCGTACTGGATGCGATCTGTAACGCTGCTAACAGCGGCAAGATTGGCGACGGCAAAGTCTTTGTGACGCCGCTAGAAGACGTGATCCGTATTCGTACCGGTGAACGCGGCGCAGATGCCGTTTAAACCGCACTCACAGGGTACTTTTTTAGTTCAACGGAGAACTAACAATGAATGAATTGGCTGATCTAAGCTACGCACTCGATACCTTTTACTTCTTAATTTGCGGCGTGCTAGTCATGTGGATGGCCGCTGGTTTCTCCATGCTTGAAGCGGGCATGGTGCGTTCGAAAAACACGGCAGAAATTCTAACCAAAAACATCGCACTGTTTGCTATTGCCTGCACCATGTACCTGCTGGTTGGCTACTTCATCATGTACTCAAGCTCTGCCGGTGGCTTCCTGCCAAACCTGGGCTTCTTGATTGGTGCCGAAAACAGCATTGATGCCGTCACCGCAGGTGGCGACGATGCTCCATATTACTCCATGCGAGCCGACTTCTTCTTTCAGGTTGTGTTTGTCGCAACGGCCATGTCGATTGTGTCTGGAGCGGTGGCTGAGCGTATGAAACTGTGGGCATTCCTGGCCTTTGCGGTTGTCATGACCGCGGTGATCTATCCAGTATCTGGCTATTGGACATGGGGCGGCGGCTGGTTGGCTGAAGCGGGCTACTCTGACTATGCCGGTTCGGGCATTGTGCACATGGCTGGGGCCGCTGCTGCGCTAGCCGGTGTATTGGTGCTAGGGCCACGTAAAGGTAAGTACGGTAAAGATGGTTCGATTCATGCTATTCCCGGCGCCAACATGCCGCTGGCGGCGCTAGGCACACTGATTCTGTGGATGGGCTGGTTTGGCTTTAACGGTGGCTCAGAGCTAAAAATGTCGGATATCGGTTCCGCTAACAACGTGGCACAGGTGTTTGTTAACACTAATGCGGCCGCTGCGGGTGGCGTCATTGCCGCGCTTATTCTGGCGAAACTGTGGTTCCGTAAAGCGGACCTCACCATGGCGTTGAACGGTGCATTGGCGGGCCTCGTCGCCATTACTGCCGATCCGCTTTCTCCTTCTGCTTTGAGTGCGGCGATGATTGGCGCGATAGGTGGCATCATCGTTGTCGCTGCCATCGTGACACTGGACAAGCTGAAACTGGATGATCCTGTCGGTGCTATCTCTGTTCATGGTGTGGTCGGTATCTGGGGTGTGTTAGCAGTACCGCTGAACAATGCCGATGCAACCTTTGGTGCTCAGATCATTGGCATTGTGGGCATCTTTGCCTGGGTCTTTCTTGCTAGCCTGGTGGTATGGCTTATTCTCAAAGCGATCATGGGCGTGCGCGTTAGTGAAGAAGAAGAGTATGAGGGTGTCGATATCGCTGAGTGCGGTCTCGAAGCCTACCCAGAGTTTAGTGTTAAAAAATAATTAGGTGGCGCCAAAAAGCAATTTTAAGACGCCTAAATGAGCAAGTGTTGTTCTCATGGCCTCCCCTTTTGGGGAGGCCTTTTTATTCTCCTCCCATAGCGGTGTATGCTGGTCGTTAGCGGGCCATCCGCCGCCGCACAGTAAAGCCCATCACGGCCACCTAGTTAGAGAGGATTTTCGTAATGAAATTGATCACTGCTATTATCAAGCCATTTAAGTTAGACGACGTGCGCGAGTCTCTCTCCGAGATCGGCGTACAGGGCATTACGGTGACGGAAGTTAAGGGCTTTGGTCGTCAGAAAGGTCACACCGAGCTTTATCGCGGCGCTGAGTATGTGGTGGATTTCCTACCTAAAGTGAAGCTGGAAGTAGCGGTGGACGACGATATGGCGGAACAAGTCATTGATGCCATCACCCAGGTCGCTAACACGGGTAAAATTGGTGATGGGAAAATCTTCGTCATACCGCTAGAGCAGGTCATTCGCATCCGTACCGGTGAAACGGGAAAAGACGCGGTTTAAACGATTGAGTGGCGCTTTATAAATCGTGAGTGATAAGCAGCACAAAGCCCCTGTGGATAATCTCCATCAGGGGCTTTGTCGTCCTAGTGATGATGTAGAGAATTTTGTCTATTCACTATTCACCACTTACCAACAAATTACTTCTCTACAAAGGCACGCTCGATCACGTAGTCGCCGGGTTCGCCCATGCGCGGCGAAATATTCAGCCCCAGCTCATCAAGTAAGGCGCTGGTGTCGTCTAACATCGCAGGGCTGCCGCAGATCATCGCGCGGTCTTGACGCGGATCAATGGGCGGCAGGCCAGTATCTTCAAACAGCTTGCCGGAACGGATGTGGTCGGTCAGGCGTCCCATGGTGTGAAACTCTTCACGGGTGACGGTGGGGTAGTAAACCAGCTTTTTAGCAATATCCTCGCCTAGGTATTCGTGGGCCGGCAGCTCTTTGGTGATGAAGTCGGCATAGGCCAATTCAGAGACTTCACGCACGCCGTGGATCAGCACCACTTTTTCATAGCGCTCGTAAACCTCAGGGTCTTGAATCAGGCTCATAAAGGGCGCGAGGCCCGTACCGGTAGACAGCATATACAGGTTTCGCCCCGGCAGCAGGTCGTCGCAGACCAGCGTGCCAGTGGGCTTGCGGCTAACCATAATCTGGTCGCCCACTTTTAAGTGTTGCAGACGTGAAGTCAGCGGGCCATCGGGCACCTTGATGCTGAAGAACTCTAGGTGGTCTTCATAGTTGGGGCTGGCAATCGAGTAAGCACGCATTAACGGCTTGCCGTTGACTTCTAGGCCGATCATTACAAACTGACCCGTTTTGAAGCGAAGGCTGCGCTCACGCGTGGTGCGGAAACTAAATAGCGTGTCGTTCCAGTGGTGAACGCTGAGAACTTCTTCTAGGGCAAACTTGCTCATGCGGATCTCCATTAGCCGCTGCGGTGACTAAACTGCCGCAGCGTTATTCTTAAAAAGAATAAAAATTATTAAATATATTGTCGGTAATTCTAAGTGAGTAATGATATATCTGTTAAGTAAATTATATTGATAACTCTTATCTATAAAATAGATATAGGCCGGATTTATGCACTATACCCTGCGTCAATTGGAAGTGTTTGTGGCGGTAGCTCAGCATGAAAGCGTTTCTCAGGCGGCGCGGGCGCTTGTGATGTCTCAGTCAGCGACCAGTACGTCGCTGGCTGAGCTTGAGCGCCAGTTTGACTGCCAACTGCTGGACCGAGTGGGTAAGCGCTTAAAGCTCAACGCGTTGGGGTTTCAACTATTGCCCAAAGCCGTCGCGTTGCTTGACCGGGGTGAAGAGATCGAAGAGCTGCTGCGCGGGCAGCAGGGCGTGGGGTCGCTGGATGTAGGAGCCACGTTGACGATAGGTAACTATTTGGCCACCCTTTTAATCAGCGATTTTATGCAGCGCCATCCCGGCAGCCGTGTTCGCCTGGCGGTGCGCAATACCCGCCATATTATCGAAGGCGTGCGTCAGCACTCGCTAGATTTAGGATTAATTGAAGGGCAGTGCGACGATGATATGATTATCAGCCAGCCGTGGGTGGAGGACGAGCTGTGTGTTTTTTGCTCGCCGCGCCACCCGCTGGCAGGCTTGGAACATCTTGAACTTGAGCAGCTGTTGCGTGAGGACTGGATCATGCGCGAAGAGGGCTCCGGCACGCGTATGACGCTCGAGCATGCCGCCCGCCACCGGCGTAGCCGGTTCAATACTCTACTGGAACTTGAACATACTGAGGGTATTAAGCGTGCCGTGGAGTCGGGCTTAGGGATTGGCTGCGTTTCGCGCCTAGCGCTGCGCGATGCCTTTCGGCGCGGCAGCTTAGTGCCCCTGCCTACGCCGGAGTTGGATCTAAGGCGTCAATTCACATTTATCTGGCATAGGCATAAATATCTCACGACGGGCGTGCGCGAGTTTCTACGCCTCTGCCGTGAGATGACGGCCGGCGCCAAGCGCAGCGACGATATCTCGCTGCCGCCGATTCCTTAACCATTTTAAATGAATGTTTAACTGTTCGCTTAGCGTAAATCGCTGACGGCAGCCTGGATATCTTCAAGTGACGCTTTACTAAGGTCTTTCGAAAGCGAGTGAATGACTAGCTTCTGAGTGGGGCCATCGATTTTGTCGCGTAGCAAACCTAAAAACTTGGGCGGTGCCACCATAATGAGCTTCTCCATGCGGTTATCCACACGGGCGGCGTACAGATGATTGGCAACCTCTTTCGCAAAGAGCTCGTTTTCGTGCTTGGAGGCTGAGCCTTCTTCTCCAGCTGAGCGTGATGTGGTGGACGTAGCATCGTGCATGTCGCCGCGCCGATCGGTGACCAGATCCCCTTCGTGCAGCCGTCCTTGTGCGTGAACCAGGCTTTCGTGCTCTTCAAGCGTCAGCGCATCACGCGTAAAGATACGCGCGCGAGCGGCGTCGGCTACCACAATATAGGTTGTCATCACTGTGCATCCTCCTGGTCATTGATGGTGCTTTAACCATGGCAAGCGTTTGACGATAGGTCAAACGCTTGCACAATCTGCTACAGCACCTTGCTGCGTAGAAGGCTGGTAATGGCCTCACCAATCAGCACCAACACGATGATCGCAATCAATATCGTCGCTACGGTTGGCCAAGCGAAAGTATCAATAGCGCCCTGCAAAATAACCCCGATGCCACCCGCACCAACAAGCCCCAGCACCGTCGATTCACGGATGTTGATGTCCCAGCGCAGTATCACAATGGCAAAAAAGGCGGGCATGACTTGCGGCACAATCGCATAGGCAATCACCTTGGCTTTGGACGCGCCGGTGGCTTCCATCGCTTCTACCGGCTTGCGGTCGATCTCCTCAATGGCTTCGCCCATCAACTTGCCGATAAAACCGATAGAGCGAAACACGATGGCGAGAATGCCCGCTAACACGCCGGGGCCAAAAATGGCCACAAACAGCAGTGCCCAAATTATGGTATTCACCGAGCGACTGGAGACGAGTATGAAACGCCCCAACCATAGGCACGCACGGTTTGGCGTGGTGTTTTGAGCGGCAATGAAAGCCACCGGTAGCGCTAAAAAAATAGTTAGGAAAGTGGCCAGAGTCGCGATATGCACAGTCTCGACCAGCGCTGCGATAATATTGTTGAAACCCGCTGCACTGGGTGGCCACATGCGCGCGCCCAGGTTGGAGATTTGATTTGGTGCGTCCCATACCCAGGGCCAGAAAATATCAATATCGCGCACGGCCCATACCACCAGCATGACGGTGGCGAGCAGTACGGCGTAGCGAGTAAGGCGCTGTTTGCGGTCATAGCGTTGCCAAACGCGATCGGCAAGCTGCTGTGCGTGATCTACCATATTTTTTTCCTTACCCAGCCGCTGACACCTTCACTGAGCAAAATGACCGCGATGATAATGAGCAAAATCGCAAAGGCGAAATCGTAGTCGTAGCGCCCAAAGGCATTCATTAGCGTGCCCCCAATGCCACCAGCACCGACAATCCCTACGACCGCAGAGGCACGCAGGTTGCTGTCGAGTTGGTACATCGAAAGGCCCACTTGGCGCGGCAGAATCTGTGGGAATACCGCATAGAACAGAATGGCTACATAGCCTGCCCCGGCGGCCTTCATGGCTTCCACTTGGCCCCAGTCAATTTCTTCGATTTCCTCAGCGAGCAGTTTGCCCACAAAGCCAATCGAGTAGAGGGTTAGCGTGAGAACGCCTGCCAGCGGACCAAACCCAACGGCGGCCACAAAGAGGATCGCCACAATCACCGGGTGAAAGCTACGCGATATAATAATCACCGCTCTGCCGATGATATAAATAGGCATTGGGGCGATATTTCGTGCGGCCATCACCGCAAAGGGGATCGATAGAAAAACCCCCAGAAGGGTGGCCAAAATAGCGATTTGAAAGCTCTCTTTAAACCCCGTAATGAGCAGCCCATAGCGCTCCAGACTAGGAGGAAAGCCGCCGCTAAATATGCGCGCAGCGCGGGGTAGGCCTTCAGAAATACGCGCCCAGTTGAACGGCAGCGAGCCAAAGGCCCACACCAAGTACACCGCTGCGACAATGATTAGCCCGTAGCGCAGCAGAGGGTTAGCGATAAACGGTGGTTTTTTCCACGTGCGGGGCGTCGCTGGATGGGCGTCAGGCGGAGTCATGGGAGCGCTCCTCGACGGGCGTATCCGTGATTGCATCGTCTGGCGCTTCAATGCCCCCGTAGATGGCATCTAAGGCGTCTTTATTGAAGTCCGCGGGTAGGCCATCAAAAATCATTTTGCCGTGGCGTAAACCGACAATCCGTTCGGTGTAGGTTTTTGCCTGAGCAACGTTGTGGATATTAATCAGCACCGGCAGCGAGAGCTCGCTGGCCAAACTTTGCAGCAAGATCATAATTTGCTCAGACGTGCGCGGGTCCAATGAGGCCGTGGGCTCATCGGCCAGCAGGACTTCAGGCTCTTGCATCAGTGCACGTACCACGCCGACCCGCTGGCGCTCGCCACCAGAAAGCTCATCGGCACGCTTATTGGCATAATGGGCAATACCGACGCGCTCCATCAGCACAAACGCGCGTTCAATGTCTTCCTTGGGATAGCGGCGCGAAATCGCCTGGTAGAGATTGACGTAGCCTAGCCGCCCGGCCAGCACATTTTCCATCACGGTTAAGCGGTCTAAAAGATTAAAGCCTTGGAACACCATGCCAATCTTGCGTCGAGCGCGGCGTAAATCACCGCCTTTCAAATTCACAAGCTCAGTGCCGTTGAGTTTGATAGAGCCGGAAGTCGGCTCGACCAGACGGTTGATACATCTCAGCATGGTGCTTTTGCCTGCACCTGAGGCGCCTACAATAGAAACAACGCTGTTTCCTTCTACCTTTAGGTCAAGCCCTTTAAGTACGGCTTCATCGTGGCCATAGCGTTTGACCAGATTGGTAATTTCCAGCATGTGTTCGCTTCCATCGTCGAGAAAATAACCGCACCGCCAGTAGCGGTGCGTTACGTTTTACTCTTCCAGGTTTTCGGGCGTATAGCTGACGTTATTAGCTGCCTGGATGGTGCGAATCACCTGCCAGTTGTCTTTGTAGTTGATAGGAATAAACTTCTCGACGCCTTCGAACTCTTCGCCAAGCTCGGTGCCAGTAAAGTCAAAGGTGAAAAAGGCTTCTTCTATTTTTTCGACTAAAGCGGGATCTAGGTTATAAGCGTAGTTATAGGAGGTGGTGGGGAAGCGGTCGGACTCGTAGATCAGGCGCACGTCGTCGGCATCGTAGAGGCCACGTGCGGCCATCCGATCAACAACTTCAGAGGCGACGGGGGCGGCATCATAATCTTTCGCCACAACGCCGAGCATCGACTGATCATGACTTCCCGAATAGACCACTTCGTAGTCTTCATCCGGGGTAATGCCAAGTTCAGGAAGCAGTGCGCGGGGCGCTAAGTTGCCCGAGTTGGACGTTGGCGATGTGTGGGCGACGCGCTTGCCTTTAAGATCTTCCAACTCGTGAATATCGGAGTCCACGTGCGTAAACAGCTGTAACGTGTAGCCAAACTGCCCGTCATCTGATCCCATCAGCGCGAAGGGAACGGCGCCCGCAAGGTTAACTGCAAAGGGCGTGGGGCCTGTGGAGAAGCCGGCGATATGTAGCCGGCCGCTGCGCATAGCCTCTACCTGGGCAGCGTTAGATTGCACCGCGAAAAAGCGTACGTCGCGCTCGGTGACCTTTGCTAGATGATCAATGAACGGCTGCCAGATATCGGTATAGATAGCGGGATCTTCGACCGGCGTGTAGGCAAAAATTAGCGTATCTGGATTGGCCCATTCCGCCTCATCAGCGGGTAGGTCGGCGACCATATCACCATTTTCATCACAATAAATGGCGTCTAAATCACCACGCTCACATTCCGCATAGGCATGGGTAGATAGCAGGACTAGCGGAAGCAGGGATACCGCTGTCAGCAGTGCAAGCGGGCGCTTGCAGAAAAGCGAAGTTGCCATAGTAAGCCTCATTTGTGCGTTGTTTTTGTGCCTTGCTGTTTTATTAAAGCCTTGCTGCTTTTACTGCTTGATACGTCTTTGAATGCAGCGTGTCTTTGAAAACTGAGTAGTTATTTCGCTTTGTAATCTTCGTGGTTTTCACTTGAGACGACGCAAACTACGTTTCGTAAGTGGACATTTTGCACGAAAAATGGTTATTTCCGAAAACAGACACCTTCAATTTAGGGTTTAAGACGAACATATGTCAAATACTTTACAGTCACTCTCAGACCATTGGCGTAACCGCTATTTATTAATGCGCCACGGCCATAGCCAGGCTAATCAGCAAGGACTGATCATTAGTTCACCTGAGCGCGGGGTAGCCGATTTTGGCCTTTCCGAACATGGTGAGCAGCAGCTTGCCCAGGTGGTGATCGACTGGCAGTGGCCTAGGCCCACGCGCGTTATTCATTCTGATTTCCTACGTACTACCCAGACCGCTGCCCGCGTGGCCGCCGCGTTTGGACTAGCCCTCAGCGTGGATACGCGTTTAAGAGAACGCCATTTCGGTGAGTTAGACGGGCAGAGAGACGAACATTATCCCCGCATATGGGCATTAGATGCTCAGGATGCCGAGCATCAACACCATCAGGTTGAAGCCGTTAGCAGCGTTGCCGGGCGTATGCAGGCAGTGGTCCGTGAGTGGGAGCAAAAGGTCAGCGGAGAAACGATCTTGCTGGTTAGCCACGGTGACCCGTTGCAAATCCTATTGACCGCCCTGGCTGAAAAGCCATTGAGCCAGCATCGCCAGCAAACGCCGTTAATGCCAGCCAGTATTACGCCGCTAGGCGAGCAGAAGTAAGCGAAATACAGGCGTAAAAAAGCATGCATATTCGCCACTTAGCTAGTGGCCCAGGATCTGGCTTAAGAACAGCTGGGTCCGCTCTGACTGCGGGTTATTGAAAAAGGGTTCAGGCGCGTTCTCTTCTATAATTTGCCCTTGATCCATAAAGATCACTCGGTCAGCCACTTTTTTGGCGAAGCCCATTTCGTGGGTTACACAGATCATGGTCATGCCTTCTTCCGCAAGCTCGACCATAACGTCGAGTACTTCCTTGATCATCTCAGGGTCAAGTGCAGAGGTCGGCTCGTCAAACAGCATGACGTCGGGGTGCATACACAGCGAGCGGGCAATCGCCACACGCTGCTGCTGACCGCCGGAAAGCTGCCCCGGATACTTAGTGGCCTGCTCGGCAATACGCACCCGTTCTAGGTACTCCATCGCCAGTGCTTCGGCCTCTTTACGCGGCTTCTTTTGTACCCACATCGGCGCGATACAGCAGTTTTCCAGTACCGTTAAATGCGGGAACAAATTGAAGTGCTGGAATACCATGCCGACACTGCGGCGAATCTGCTCAATGCGTTTCACATCTTGGGTCAGCGGTATACCGCCCACCACGATTTCACCCTTTTGATGCTCTTCGAGATGGTTGATGCAGCGAATTAACGTTGATTTTCCTGAGCCCGAAGGGCCGCATACCACGATACGCTCGCCGCGTTTTACTTCCAGATAGATATCGCGCAGTACGTGGAAGTCGCCGTACCACTTGTTGATGTTGCGCATCTCGACCATCAGGTCAGAAGCACTGGTGTCAGAGGTGTTGGTGGCTGCTTGTGTCATGTTGAAATCCTACTTAAAACGTAAAGAGAGGCAGCGTTAGTGCTTATGGCCGGTATTGAGCTTGCGCTCCAAATACTGGCTATAGCGCGACATGCTGAAACAAAAGATCCAGAACACGAATGCGGCAAAGACGTAGCCCTCGAGCGAGAAGCCCAGCCAGTTCGAGTCGGAAAGCGCCGCTTGCACGATGCCCAGCAGGTCAAACAACCCGATGATCATGACCAGAGTGGTGTCTTTAAACAGTGAGATAAACGTATTAACGATGCCAGGGATCATCATTTTCAACGCCTGAGGCATGACGATCAGGCCCATACGTTTCCAATAGGTCATGCCTAACGCCGCTGCGGCCTCGTCCTGGCCTTTGGGGATGGCCTGTAAGCCGCCGCGAATAACTTCCGCCATATAGGCACTCTGGAACAGCGTTAAGCCGATCAGGGCACGCACAAGGCGATCCACGCTGATTTCGGAGGGTAGGAACAGGGGCAGCATCACCGAGGCCATAAACAAAATGGTGATGAGCGGGACACCGCGCCAAAACTCGATAAAAATCACGCAGAACGTTTTGACGATAGGCATATTCGAGCGTCGCCCGAGCGCTAATACAATGCCAATAGGCAGTGCCCCTACCATGCCGACGGTGGCCAATAGCAGCGTCAGCATCAGACCGCCCCAGCGATGCGTTGAAACACGCGGCAGGTCAAAGTAGCCGCCGTGTAGGAGCACGTAGGCGATCACTGGGAATACCAGCAGAGCCAATAGCACCACCCAACGTTTAAACGGCAGGCGTGGAATGACCATCCAGGCAATAATGGCCGCAAACATGGTAAACACAATATTGGGCCGCCAGTACTCGCTGCTGGGGTATAGGCCGTACATGAACTGTGAAAAACGCGCGTTAATGAATACCCAGCAAGCGCCTACTCGAGAGCAGTCTTCGCGGCTGGAACCCACCCAGTCAGCGTCAATAAAGGCCCATTGAATCGTGGGTACGATCAATAGATACAGCACATACAGCCCCAAGAGCGTGAAGATGCTATTGACGGGCCCATTGAACAGGTTGCCGCGCAGCCAGGCGATCGGGCCAATCGTGCCTTTAGGCGCCGGGCGCTGAGGGATGGTGTCTTTGTTGTGAATCATGGTGTCGCCTCCGGCCTAGCGTTCAACCAGCGCAACGCGAGCGTTGAACCAGTTCATGAACATGGACACCAGCAAGCTGATGACAAGATAAACCGCCATGGTCATGGCAATAACTTCGATTGCCTGACCGGTCTGATTGAGCGTAGTGCCGGCAAACACCGATACTAGGTCGGGATAGCCGATGGCGGTGGCCAGTGACGAGTTCTTAATCAGGTTAAGATATTGGCTAGTGAGCGGCGGAATGATGACGCGCATGGCCTGTGGAATGACCACCAGACGTAATACCAGTTTGCGCGGCAAGCTCAGTGCCTGTGCCGCTTCCGTCTGTCCATGGGGAATAGCCTGGATACCTGAGCGCACAATTTCGGCGATAAACGATGCGGTATAGATAGACAGTGCCAGCCACAGCGCCAGGAACTCGGGAATGATGGTAATGCCGCCTCGGAAATTAAAGCCGCGCAGTTCAGGCATTTCCCAAGTGACCGGCACGCCGGTGGCGATTAGCACCAGCAGCGGCAGGCCAAAAATGATTACCAGCGATAGCAAACCGGCGGGCAGGCGTTTGCCGGTGGCTTCATGACGGCGCCTGTTCCAAATAATCAGTGCGATGCTGGCAATAATCGCGACTACAAACGTAGCGGGAATCAGCCCAAAACCGGATTCAAACAGCGGCTGGGGTAGATAAAGCCCGCGAACATTCAGAAAGAAGGCTTCACCAAAGGCCAGGCTATCCCGGGCGCCGGGCAGCGTGCGCAGTACCGCGAAATACCAGAAAAAGATCTGCAGCAGCACGGGAATATTACGAAACGTTTCGATATAGGCGTTGGCTAAGCGTGCGATCAGCCAGTTGGGTGACAAACGCGCTATGCCGACAGTAAAGCCAATAATGGACGCGGCGATGACGCCCAGCCCGCCGACCAGCAGCGTATTGATCAAGCCAACCACGAAGGTGCGGCCGTAGGAGCTTTGCGAGGAGTAATCGATCAGGCTTTGAACAATGCCGAAGCCCGCCGTGTTACTCAAAAATCCAAAGCCGGTGGTAATGCCCCGAGCATTCAAGTTGGCTTGGGTATTGTGGATAATGTAGGCCAGGAAAGCCGCGACAACGGCGATCAAAATGATTTGGAAAATAAGTGCGCGCTTAGCGCGATCTCGCCAAAACGGCGGCTTGTGGCCGGCGTGGCGAATGTTGGGTCTTACCGACATGGATGGCGTCTCCGCTACACGGAAGGTCAATCAGATGGCCCGCCCATTCCTTGATATGAAGACTGGAAAAGTCGGCGGGCCAGGGTCAAGCGAGACGCTTAGCGAATCGGAGGAGCGTACTGGAAGCCACCGGCGTTCCAAAGAGCGTTCACACCGCGCTCAATTTCAAGCGGAGAGCCCATGCCTACGTTACGTTCAAAGCTTTCAGCGTAGTTACCGACCTGACTGATAATGTTGTAAGCCCAGTCAGCCTCTAAGCCCATGCCTTCGCCATAGTTACCGTCTTGGCCGAGCAGGCGAGCCACGTCCGGATTTTCAGAGCTGAGCATTTCCTCAGCATTTTCGCTGGTCACGCCGTATTCTTCGGCGTTAATCATAGCGAACAGCGACCACTTAACGATGTTAAACCAAGTGTCATCGCCTTGCCGCACGACGGGGCCAAGCGGCTCTTTAGAAATAATCTCAGGTAGAATGACCGCGCCTTCGGGGTCGTCAAGTTGGATACGTAGCGCTGCCAGTTGTGAGGTGTCGGAGGTCAGTACATCGCAGCGCCCGGCCTGGAAGCCGCCAACGGTTTGCTCAGAGGTATCGAAAACGATGGGGTCAAATTCCATATCGTTGGCGCGAAAGTAATCGGCCACGTTCAATTCGGTCGTGGTGCCCGTTTGGATACAGATAGCGGCGCCATCAAGTTCCATTGCACCGTTAATGCCAAGGTCGCGGCTAACCATAAAGCCGATACCGTCGTAGAAGTTAACCCCTGCGAAATTGAGGCCCAGGGTGGTATCCCGAGTGGTGGTCCAGGTGGTATTGCGCGAAAGAACATCCACTTCGCCCGATTGAAGAGCGGTAAAGCGCTCAACGGCGTTAAGGGAGATGTAGTTGACCGCTTCTGAATCGCCAAGTACGGCTGCGGCGACTGCACGGCATACATCAACGTCCAGGCCTTGCCAGTTACCGTCGCCATCCGGTGCAGAAAAGCCAGGCAGGCCGTCACTCACGCCACACTGAACGGCCCCGCGCTCGATGGTATCTTCTAAGACGTCTGCTTGAGCCGTTGCTATTCCCGCTAACGTCACTGAGCCAGCAGACGCTAGTAGCACGAGGTGTTTTTTGTTCAGCATATAGTTCCCCTTGAATCAATTAGAATCCTGAATTCCCAGAATTACGCATGCCTTAGCATGTAACTAAACCTAGCAAGTAAGATGCCAACAAGGGTACAGGCGCTAATTCAGCGCTTTTCAACGCTACTCAACGGATTCGAGACGAACGTCTATATGCAAAAAACGAGACTGCCCACTTGCTCTTGCACCTTTCTAGGGCAGAACAAGATGGGCAGTGGTCAAACGACGGGCTAAGGGCGTTATTTACTCGGCCGCAAATGCCTTGCGCATAAACGGCGGTAGCACGAGCGCCCCACGGTGGGCATCAACGCTGTAATACTCCAGCGGCAGGCCGTGGCTTGCGGCGTCCTGTTCACGGAACGCATTAACGTCGATAGATTTACCGGCCAGCGTCACGCTCCACCAGCCTGAGGGGTAAACCGGCTGCGGGAAAGGCAGCGTAGCAACGCTGTCAAATCCGGCTTCTTGCATATCGTGGCGCAGTTCGCGAATGATCGATCCGCTATGATAAAGCGGCGACTCGCTCTGTTGCACCATTACGCCGCCACTTTTCAAAATGCGGTGACAGCGCTTTAGGAAGTCAGTTTTAAACAGCCCTTCGGCGGGGCCAACCGGGTCGGTGGAGTCGATAATTAACACGTCGATACTCTCATCCGGTGCATCGTCGACCCACTTCACACCATCGGCGAACAGCAGCTCGGCCCGCGGATCGTTATTCGACGCCACCAGCGTAGGGAAGAAGCGTTGTGATGCTTTGGTAACCTCTTCATCGATATCGATCTGAGTGACTTTTTCAACGCCAGGGTGACGCAGCACTTCTTTTAAGGTGCCGCAGTCGCCGCCGCCAATAATCACTACACGCTTAGGATCTTGATGGGTAAACAGCGCCGGGTGCGCAATCATCTCGTGGTAAAGAAAATTATCGCGATCCGTCAGCATCACGCAGCCATCCAGCACCATTAAGTTGCCGTAGGTCTCGGTGGCGTAGACTTCTAAGTGCTGGTACGGACTCTGCACATCCAGCAACTTTTCAGAAATCTTCAGTGAGAAAGCGCTGCCGTGGCTATCAAAGACTTCGGTAAACCACTGGTCGTCGCGTAATTCGCTCATCAATTGGCTCCTGGATGCGTGACGTTGGATGGGGTCGAAATATCCCGGTGATACTGCGGGCTTAGCTCGTGCAGCGCCTCCATGAAGGCGGTGACGTTGTCCGGATGCGTAAATTGGCTGATGCCGTGGCCCAGGTTAAACACGTGGCCAGGGCCATGGCCGTAGCTTTCAAGCACGCGAGCAACCTCTGTGCGAATTGCCGAGGGGCGGGCAAACAGCACGTTGGGGTCCAGGTTGCCCTGTAGCGCCACTTTATGACCAACGCGGGCGCGAGCATCGGAAAGCTCGGTGGACCAGTCGATACCCAGCGCATCGGCACCGGCGTCAGCGATATGTTCCAGCCACTGGCCGCCGTTTTTGGTGAACAGAATCACCGGCACGCGGCGCCCGTCGTGTTCGCGGATCAGCCCCGCCACGATCTGCTTCATATAGCGCAGCGAAAACTCAAGGTAGGCAGGTGTTGAAAGCGCGCCGCCCCAAGTGTCAAAAATCTGTACCGCCTGGGCACCCGCGCGAATCTGCGCATTCAGATAGTCGGTCACCGACTGCGCCAGCGTATTCAGCAGCTGGTGCAGAGTGTCTGGCGTGTCGTAGAGCATGGTTTTTAAGTGGCGGAAATCTTTGCTAGAGCTGCCTTCCACCATGTAAGTCGCCAGTGTCCAGGGGCTGCCAGAGAATCCGATAAGTGGCATACGCCCGTTCAGCTCGCGGCGAATAGTCGACACCGCGCGCATCACGTAATCTAGGTCGCGCTCGGCATTGGGCACGCTCAGCGCGTCAACTTCTGCCTGCGTGCGTACCGTTTTACGAAATTTAGGGCCTTCGCCAGTTTCAAAGTACAGGCCAAGCCCCATCGCATCCGGAATGGTTAAAATATCCGAAAACAGGATAGCCGCATCCAGTGGATAGCGTTCCAGCGGCTGAAGCGTTACTTCGCAGGCCAGGTCTTGATTGCGGCACAGGTCCATAAAGCTGCCCGCATCGGCCCGTCTGGCGCGATATTCTGGCAGATAGCGGCCAGCCTGACGCATCATCCATACCGGCGTGCGATCCACGGGCTGACGCGCCAGCGCGCGAAGAAAACGATCATTTTTCAACGGTGTAGTCGTCATAAACACTTGCTCTTAGGAAATTTGCCCGCATTGTATGGGGGTAATTGTACTTGAAGTTGTACTTGAAGATAGGCGCGAGAGCGGCTTACCGCGTGGCAAAATCGTCGCACCCAGCCAATTTTTCTCCGCTATTTAGCCGTCTAACCACCGTGAGGCGGGCGCCGCTTCCTGATAGAATACTTGCCTACTTTGCCAACACTGGTGTGGTTAACTGGTTTGGTTAATCAACGAGGTAACCTGTGACCATTCGCTTCATTGCCGCTTCCCGACTGCCCACGCCCTGGGCCACTTTTACTATGCATGGCTTCGAAGATGAGGCTACTGGCAAAGATCATATCGCGCTAACGCTGGGTGACGTGACCGGCGATGAGCCGGTACTTGGGCGTGTGCATTCTGAGTGTTTGACCGGCGATGCGCTGTTCTCAATGCGCTGCGACTGTGGCTATCAGTTGCAGGAGGCGCTCAAACGCATCGCTGAAGAGGGCCGCGGCGTACTGTTTTATCTGCGCCAAGAAGGACGCGGCATTGGGCTTTTGAACAAAATTCGTGCTTACAATCTGCAAGACCAAGGTGCTGACACGGTAGAGGCCAACGAGCAGCTCGGCTTTGGTGCCGATATGCGCCGATACGATCTGTGCGTGCCCATGCTCAATCACCTAGGCGTTACATCGCTACGCTTAATGACCAACAACCCGCGTAAGGTTGACGCGCTCACCCGCGACGGTGTCAACGTAGTAGAGCGCCTGCCCATCACGACCGGCCTAAATCCCCATAACGAACACTATCTTTCAACCAAAGCGGGCAAGCTGGGCCACATGATGGCCCTTGATGATTTTACCCGCGCCAGCGATGTGGATATTGAGCGTAAGGGCTAGGTAAGCGGACGGTGTCAGGCTAACAGAAGGGGCGCCATTGCTATGGCGTTAGCCCTTCTTACTCATCCGGTGAGAAGGGATAAACTTCGTTTGATTCTGTCTTGCTATCGCGCCGGCGCGCCCGGAGGTCTCGATAGACCGCGGTGCGCATAAGTAGCATTGCCACGACAGGCGCTGTAAGCAAAATGAACGCGGTGATGAGTAGCTCGTGAATCACCAGGCGCGACTGCAGCGCGGTAAAGAACAGCATTGATGCGATTAAAATGCAGCCAGCGCCTAAAGTGACCGTGATCGCCGGGCCATGGATACGCTGAAAAAAGTGCGGCAAACGCACCAGGCCTATCGCGCCAATCAGCACTATCAGGCTGCCCAGCACCAGCAGCAGAGTGACGGGCAGGCTGACCCATAAGGGGAGGTTTTCAAAGTCAGGGCTCATTCGATCACCTCGCCGCGCATTAAAAATTTCGTGAGGGCCACCGTCGAGACAAAGCCCGTCAATGCGATGAGCATGGCCACTTCAAAATAAATCAGATTACCAAAACGCAGGCCTAGCGCTAACGCGAGGAGCATTGCGCACATCCATAGCGTGTCCAGTGCGAGCACTCGGTCTTGTGCGGTGGGGCCAAGCAGCAGGCGCACGACGCACAGCATCATCGCCAGAAGGATACACACCAGTGTGAAGTTGATGGCTAACGATAAAAGGGCCGTCATTGGCGCGCGCTCCTATACATTGTCGAAGATCTCAATCAACGGTTTCTCGTAGCGTGTCTTGATGGTGTCGACCCACCATTGGGCGTCGTGAAGATCAAACACATGCAGCACCAAATCATGGGTGTCGGGTAAAATTTCTACCCACACCGTACCCGGCGTAGAGTTAATCAGGCACGACAGCAGCGCTAAGCCGTGAGAATGCTTCAAGTCCAGCGGTACTTTAATAAACTGTGAATTCAGCCCTTGAGGCTTGGCGAAGAGAATGATCCGGCTCACGTTGAAGCAGGAGCGAATAATCTCTATTAGCGATAGCGTCAACAGGCGGGCCATCACCAGCGGCTTTCTAAACGGTACCGGCGTCATCGGGCGCAGCGGCTTGGTCATTAAGGGGGCGGCAATCGCAAGCAGCGTGCCGAGCAGTATCTGGGCGGGCGCTACGCTCTGGTTGAGCATTAGCCACATAGCCAGCAGGGCAACGGAAAGCATCGGCGAGGGTAGCCAGCGGTGCAGGCTCATGTGCGTTCTCCCAACGGCTCTTGGGTGATCACCGGGGCAGACTCAATGCGCTCAATATACAGGCCCGGTTGATGAAGCGGCTCAGCGCTACGCTCCAGATAGGCCACGGTAGGCCCCGCCTGGGCCGTTAGCAGCACGCAGAGCAGCAGCAGCGCGGTGATGGGTGCCACCTCCGAGCGCTGTAAATGCGGTGCCGTGGTGTGTTTAGTGGCCCAAAAGGTGCGCACGCCAAAGCGCATCAGCGAAATAATGCCCGCCAAACCTGAAAGTACTATCAGCGTCAGCAGCAGCCAGGTCACCATGCCGGTCGACATTCCTTCTGGATTGAGCAAGGTATGCATCAGGCCAAATTTCGCCACAAAGCCCGATAGCGGCGGTAGGCCTGTGATCACCAGCGCGCATCCGGCGAAGGCGAGCCCTAAAAACGCCAGCGCACCTGGGATAGGCACACCCACCGGCTCGTCAGGCTTATCATCAACGGCAAAGGCTTCCATGGTCAGCGCTAGCATCGCCGCGCCGGGGGTTCTGATCCGCTCAATCAGCTCAATTAGCAGCAGGAACGCTGCGACGGCGAGCGTCGAGCTAATCATATAAAACAGCGCAATGTTGATGAGTTCGGGCTGCCCGTAGCCTACCGCTGCTAACAGCGTGCCGGACGAGATGACCGCAGCATAGCCGGCCATACGGCCTGGTTCTTGGCTGGCCAGCAACCCAATGGTACCGAATGCCAGCGTCGCGAGCCCGCCCCATAGCAATAGATCGAAGCCAAAGCCTGCCGCCGGTCCATCCGAGAACAGCAGCAGCCACAGCCGCAGCAGCACGTACACGCCAATCTTGGTCATCAGTACCATCATCGCGGCCACCGGCGGCGATGTGGCTGAATAGGTGGTGGGTAGCCAGAACCCCAGCGGCCACATAGCGCTTTTGGTCAAAAAGGCGAGCGCTAGAATAACAACGCCCACTTTCAGCAGCACCAGGTCTTCAGCGGCTAACAGATCTAAACGCGCGGCGAGATCGGTCATGTTCAAGGTGCCGGTCGTTGCATAAATCAGCGCCACGCCTATCAAGAAGAAGAACGATGCCAGCAAATTGACCACGATGTATTGCATGCCCGCGCGGATGCGCCGGGTATTGTAGCCGTGCAGTACTAACCCATAGGAGGCTGCCAGCATCACCTCAAAAAAGACGAATAGGTTGAACAGATCATTAGTCAGAAAAGCGCCGTTAATACCCATTAATAAGAATTGAAACAGCGAGTGAAAGTGGACGCCGATACGGCTCCAGCGCGACATCGAAAATACTAACGAGGCGATTGCCAGCACTGACGTCAGCAGCATCATCACCGCGGTAAGCCGGTCGACCAGCAGCACAATACCGAAGGGCGCCGCCCAGTTAGCTGAGAGATAAACGCCAATGCCGTTGGGCCAGTATTCGCGGTCAGACAGGTAAAGCAGCACCAGTGAAATTATTAGCAAAGACACGGTGCTGACAAGGTTAATAAGAAACTTACGCTCATGACGGCGCTCGTTAATCAAGATCAGCAGTGCGCCGCATAGCAAGGGTACTAATACCGGGGCAAGGATGAGGTGTTGAACCCACGGTAGGCTCATTTATCCATCTCCTTACCATCGACATGATCCGTGCCGGTTAAACCGCGTGCGCCGATCATCACCACTAGATAGAGGGCGGTGGTCGCAAAGCCGATGACAATCGCCGTTAACACCAGCGCCTGCGGCAGCGGGTCAGCGTACAGTGAAGGGTCAATTGCCCCTTCACCCAGCGTCAGCGGTGCTTGATTGATCGACAGGCGGCCCATAATGAAAATAAACAGATTCACCGCGTAGGAAATGAGCAGCAGGCCGGTAATGACCTGGAAAGAACGTGGGCGCAGGATCAGCCAGACGCCAGCGCCAAACATAATGCCAATGGCAATCGCTATGACGGCTTCCATCAGTTGGCCTCCTTGTTGATAACGGGGGCGATGTTACTAATGGGCAGACGATGGCTACGCACCGATTGGTGAGCCAAGGCCACGAGAATCAAGATTGTTGACCCTACCACTACGCCAAAGACGCCTAAATCGAAAACAAAGGCGCTGGGTAGGTGAATCTCGCCTAGTATCGGCAGCGTCATATGGGCAGTGTGCGTGGTTAGGAAGGGGTAGCCGAACAGCCAGGACCCCAGCCCCGTTGCGCACGCGATGATTAATCCAAACGCAATCCAACGGTGTGGCTGTAAGCGCAGATGTTTTTCTACCCAGGTCGTGCCGCCTAGCATGTACTGAACAATAATCGCGACGGCAAACGTAAGCCCCGCAACGAAACCGCCGCCGGGAAGATTATGGCCACGAATAAAGAAGTAAGCAGCAATGACTACCATGATCGGAAGCAGCATGCGCAGGTAAACGGCGGGCACCATTAAATAGCCGCTTTCCACTTGCTGTACGGGCGTTTGGCCGGCGGCGGGGTCAACATTATTGGTCTGTTGCGCCGGAATTGGCAGGCTTTCCGGCGCAGGGCGAAAGCGCCGCAGCAGGGCGTATACCGTCAGCGCTACCACGGCGAGGACGACGATTTCGCCTAACGTATCGAAGTTACGGAAATCCACCAGCAGCACGTTAACCACATTGCTGCCGCCGCCTTCACTCAGCGCGCGCGTCATGAAGAAATCAGAAATGCTGCCCACGGGTGCCGAGCGCACCAATACCGCATAGCTGACAATACTCATGCACAGGCCCGCGACCACGGCGACCACCATATCCCGCGAGCGTCTAAACCACGAAAGGCGCGTGGCTCGCATGTTGAGCTCTTTGGGGGTAATCCGCGCAGGCAGCCAGCGAAGGCCAAGCAGAATCAGTACCGTCGTGACGGTTTCAACCATAAGCTGGGTCAGGGCGAGATCGGGCGCCGATAGCCAGAGGAAGGTAATGCTGACCACGATGCCGACACCGCCCACCAAACTGAGCGCTGCTAAGCGGTGGTATTTAGCCTGCCAGGCGGCTGCCACGGCACAAATGGCGCCAATTACCCACAGGCCGGCGAACAGCGGGGAAAACTCGCCGTTGGCTGAAAAAGTCAACAATGAAACGGGCCTAACGATCAGCAGCGGCACCGCTAATAGCAGCGTAATCATTAGCAGCAGTTGAGGCTGTACGCGCCGGGTACTCAATAGTTTTTCAAGCAGCGAGGCGCTGGAGGAAATCCTCAGCATCGTGCTCTCATAGGCTTGTTTGCCATTAAAGCGATAGAGAAACGGCACGCGGTTGGATTGGATCAAGCCGTGGCGTGTGCGTAGCCAGATATAAAGCAGTACGCCCCCGCCCAACGCCACCACACTCATTAGCAGCGGCAGATTAAAGCCGTGCCAAACGGAAAGACTATAGCCGGGCGTTTGCTCGCCGAGGACTGAGATTGCCGCGGTGTTGAGGAAGGGACCAATACTCAGCCCAGGAATCACTCCCACTACTAGGCAGCAAAGTACTAAGAACTCTACCGGGAAGCGCATCCAGCGCGGCGGTTCGTGCGGCGTACGCGGCAGGTCGGTCGCCAGCGGGCCAAAGAACACATTGATAAACCGCAGCGAGTAGGCAACGCTGAAAATGCCCATTAACACGGCCGCAGCGGACATGCTCCAGTTACGGGCCGACCCTACTGCCAATGCCTCGGCGAAAAACATTTCTTTAGAAAGAAAGCCGTTAAGCAGCGGCACACCGGCCATGGCCGCACTCGCAACAATCGCCAAGGTGGCGGTATACGGCAGCACCTTAAAGAGCCCGCGCAAATGGCGCATATCCCGGGTGCCGCTCTCATGGTCGATAATACCCGCCGCCATAAACAGCGATGCTTTGAATGTAGCGTGATTAAGCGTGTGGAACAGCGCAGCGACCATCGCCAGCGGCGTGCCAATGCCCAGCAATAAGGTAATTAGCCCCAGGTGGCTGATCGTTGAGTAAGCCAACAGGCCTTTAAGGTCGTGCTGGAAAATGGCGGTAAAGGCACCAATGAGTAGCGTGCAGAGCCCCGCGCCACCAATGATTAATGTCCACTCGGGCGTTCCTGAAAGAGACGGCCATAGGCGCATCAATAAAAACACACCGGCTTTGACCATCGTCGCCGAATGCAAAAAAGCCGAGACGGGCGTCGGCGCCGCCATGGCGTGAGGTAGCCAAAAATGAAACGGGAACTGAGCGCTTTTGGTCAGCGCCCCTAACGCGATTAAAATCAGCGTGGGTAAGTACCAAGGGTGCGCACGAATCAGATCCCCTGATGCCAGCACCACATCTAATGAATAGCTGCCAACGATATGGCCAAGCATCAGTACGCCGACCAGCAAGCAAAGCCCACCAGTGGCCGTCACGGTAAACGCCATGCGTGCGCCGCGCCGTGCATCTGCACGGTGGTGCCAGTAGCCAATGAGTAAGAAGGAGGTCAGGCTGGTCAGCTCCCAAAACACAACCAGCTGGATAAGATTACCCGATAGCACAACGCCAAGCATGGAGGCCATAAAGGCTAAGAAGAAAGAGAAAAAGCGCGGCACGGGGTCTTCGGGTGACATGTAATAACGTGCGTAAATGACCACCAGTACGCCGATGCCTTGAATCAGCATTGAGAACATCCATGCCAGGCCATCCATGCGAAGTATGAAATTCAGCCCGTAATCGGGCATCCACTCAAGCTGATAGCGGACGACGTCACCAGTGCCTAGTTCTCCAGTACCTAGTTCACCAGGGCCTATCTGAGTATAGAGATAGGCGGTGATGACTAACCCTACAAAGGCAATACCTCCGGCTAGCCATGCTTCACGGTTACGCGCATTGGTCGGCATGAGCGCGGCTATTATGCTGCCAACTACTGGCATTAGGATGAGTAACAGTAGCAGCATAGGGCTCCGTAAAAGGTAGTGAATCTTAGGGCGGGAAAGCTAAATCGAGGGCAGTAATGCACCAAAGTGAGTGAATGTGATATCGACTTTAGTGTTGAATTTACGTGATCACGTAATGATGCACAAGCGTAAATGTGCGGCTTTACGCACACATGTTAAGGAGATCAAACGATCTCAGCGCACACGACTTGGCTGTTTTATGGGGCTGAGATGCCCCTAGTAAGCCGCCTGCCTTTCCAGCGGCCGCCTCGCTAGAAAGGCAGGTAAGGACGTTAAGCCGCGTTTTCTTCGCGGGCTATAGCACGCGCCATAGCAGGGCGCTGAATGTGGCGTTCGCGATAGGCTATTAGCGTGTCAGGTAAGCGGTGTTTCATGCTGATCGCCCACGATAGGGTGTGGGTTAAAAACAGATCAGCGAGTGTGAACGACTCACCGACCAAGTTTTCTTGACCGTGGTAGCGACGCTCTAAAGCGGCCAGCGCACGCTGAAACTCCCAAGCGCACACCGGTAGAATCGCGGGAACACGCTTATCATCGGGCAGGGCAAACGTGTGCTTGGCTTGATTCCAAAGAGGCTGCTCAATTTCCGTCACGATAAAGCTGAGCCACTGGTCGATCTGAGCACGGGCAGCTGGATCATTAGGCAGCAGCGTGCCGTTGCTATACGTTTCGGCCAAATAACGGCAAATCGGCGCAGATTCAAATAAGTGGACGTCACCATCCTCAAGCGCAGGCACCTTCCCATCAGGGTGGCGCGCCAAATGCTCGGCCGTTTGGCCCTCACCTTTATCTAGCGCTATGTGTTGGCATTGATACTCAACGCCAAGCTCTTCAAGGGTCCACGACACCCGCAAAGAGCGCGATTTTGGAAAACTGTATAGCGTGATCATGGTGCATCACTGATATTGCCGTAGCCGACGACTTCGTCATCGGAGATCCATTCGATGCGGCCATCACTATCGCGGCTAACCCCGTAGCAGTTAATCTCGTCGTCACCGTAATCGAAGCACATGGTGTCATCAACGATGGTCGCCTGGCCTGAGTAACCGTCGCCAACAATTTCACCTTCGGGAAGGTAGATTTCGCTATAGTCTTGGCCGCCTGCCATCGCTCCCTGTACCTGGTTGCCCCACACCAGCTCACGAATTTCATCGCCAGAAAGTCGCTCACCAGCGGACTCAGCAAGCGCGCTAGCAGACATGCCGCCCAGCGCTATAGTGAAACAAACGCCCATAATGCTAGAAAGTTGTACGCGCATGATGCTTTCTCCAGTGTTGGAATAAGGTGCGTTTAACTCTAGCGCAGGTAGGCGTTGAAGGCGAATAAGCTGCGATGATCAAGCGCGTGATTCGCTGATACGCTCGTAGGCGTTGCCAATTTCGCTCGTGCGCGCCTGTGCAACGTCGCGCATGCTTTCTGGCAAGCCTTTGCCCGCGAGTTTGTCGGGGTGGTTTTGGCTCATTAAGCGGCGATAGGCTTTCTTTATCTCAGCATCGCTGGCGTCTTCAGAAACGCCCAGAACACGGTAAGCATCTTTAAGCGCTTCTTCGCTGGCGCCTTGAGAGTTCGCGGCAGCACCGTGCAGCATCGCTTCGATCTGCTGAACTTCGGCTTCGCTACAGCCCACCCCGCGAGCAACGCGCAGAATCATTTCATGCTCGGCAGGATGCAGAACGCCGTCGGCTGAGATAGCGGTGAGCTGAACCTGGATAAAAACCTGACGCAAAACGGGCTGACGCTGAGTCAGGCGATTAACCGCGGCCAGCTCAGCGTCTAAGTTGAAGTCAGCGGCGCGGCCCCGTTCGAAGGCGGCACGCGCCTTGGCGCGCTGCTCGCCTTGCAGCCGCATCTGATCAAAGAGCTTTTCGGCAACGCCCAGCTCGCCTTCGGTGACTTTTCCGTCGGCTTGGCACAGGCAGCCCATGACAGAAAAAATTGACTCCAAAAAGCCTTCTTGAATGCGCACGCGGGCGCCGTTTAAGCGGCGGCTGAGACGTTGCCCCGCCCACCAACCCAGACCGCCGCCAACCAGCAGTCCAACCGGTCCGCCAAACGCTAGGCCGATTAGGCTGAAAATGATAATAAGTAATAGCATAGAAATCTCAAAGTAGTTGAAAGATAAGGACTTAAGGCATTCTTGCGCGGCGAGCGCTCTGCTTGCTTAGTGCCGGTCAGTGACGGCGCTCATCGCTAATGGCGGCACTGCGCGTTCACTACTTGACCAGGCGGCGCTTTTGGTCGAACGTAACGCACTATAAGGAGGCAGGCTAATGACTAATACGATGCTTCCTTCCCTTCTGTATGGAGAAGCACGATGTCCTCGCCGAATCCTGATGCCCCAAAAAGCTCTAAGGTACACGATCCCAAGGTTTTTGAGTATCACAACCCGGCTGGGGGCTGGGGTGCGCTTAAAGCCGTGGGTAAGCATTTACTGCATAGCCGCGCCGTGGCTACCAATGCGCGGGCGCTGTTTAAGCTCAATCAGCCCGATGGGTTTGATTGCCCCGGCTGCGCCTGGGGTGACCCTGAGCACGGTTCTTCATTCGAATTTTGTGAGAACGGCGTAAAAGCAGTGACGTGGGAGTCCACTTCCAAGCGAGTGACGCGGGATTTCTTTGCCAAGCATACCGTTAGCGAACTCAAAACCTGGGACGACTATCGTCTGGAAGATCAGGGGCGGCTGGTCGAGCCGATGCGCTACAACGCTGAAACCGACCACTACGAGCCGGTTGCCTGGGACGCGGCGCTGGACTTGATGGCCGCAGAACTTAAGGCGCTGCCCACGCCGAATGACGCTATCTTCTATACCTCCGGAAAGGCGGGTAACGAGTCGGCGTACGTGTTCCAGCTGCTGGCGCGGCTCTATGGCACCAACAACCTGCCGGACTGTTCGAATATGTGCCATGAGGCGAGCGGCGTTGCCCTTGGCGCGGCGCTGGGGACTGGCAAGGGCAGCGTGCGGCTGGCGGATTTTGAGCAGGCCGAGGCGATTTTTGTATTTGGCCAGAATCCCGGCACCAACCACCCGCGTATGCTGGGTACGCTGCGTGAAGCCGCTGAGCGTGGCGCCACGATCGTCAGCTTCAATCCGCTGCGCGAGCGGGGGCTTGAGAAGTTTGCCAACCCGCAAAAGCCGCTTGAAATGCTGCATAACGGCAGCCATGCCATCAGCTCGCATTACTTTTGCCCTAAGCTGGGCGGCGATATGGCCGTTTTGCGCGGCATGGCGAAAGCGCTGTTTGAGCGTGATGGCGCAGGCGAACCCGTGCTGGACCATCAATTTATCGCTGAGCACACCGTTGAACTTGACGCCTACCGCCGCGAAGTAGAGGCCACTGAGTGGGAGAAGATTGAGGCTCAGGCAGGCTTAAGTCGAGCGGAAATCGAGCAGGCCGCGATGCTGTATGCCCGCTCCAACGCCACTATTATCTGCTGGGCGATGGGCATTACGCAGCACGTGCACTCGGTGCCGACCGTTCGTGAAATTGTTAACCTGCTACTGCTTTGCGGAAACCTGGGTAAACCCGGCGCCGGTACCTCGCCGGTACGCGGACACTCCAATGTGCAGGGCGACCGAACGATGGGTATTTTCGAAAAGCCCTCGGATGCACTGCTGGACGCCCTGGAAAGCCGTTACCAAAGACCCATGCCAAGAGCGTTTGGCGTTGATTCTGTGGCCGCCGTACAGACCATGCGTGATCAGCCGGGCAAGGTGTTTATTGGCCTAGCCGGTAATTTTACCCGCGCTATTTCCGACAGCCGAGTGACCGAAGCGGCGATGTCTCAATGCCGCTTAACGGCGTTTATTAGTACCAAGCTCAACCGCAGCCACTTAGTGACGGGTAAAGACGCGCTGATTCTGCCTTGTTTGGGGCGCACCGAGGTCGACCGCAGCGCAACAGGCAAGCCGCAGCTAATTACCGTGGAAGACTCTATGAGCATGGTGCACGGGTCGGCGGGCATTAATCGCCCGGTGGATAGCACGCTACCCTCTGAAATCACCATATTGACCGGCCTTGCCGAGCGCTTGCTGGGTAACGACGTAGCCGATTGGGCCGCCATGCGTGACGACTACGACGTGATTCGCGAGCATATCGAAGCCGTCATTCCCGGTTTTGATAATTTTAATGAGCGTGTGCGTGAGCCGCGCGGCTTTTGGCTGATGAATCCGGCCTTTGAGCTGCGCTTCCCTACCCAGAGCGGCAAGGCCGAGTTTTCTGATGCCAGGTTGCCTGAGCAGGTAATGCACCAGCAGATGACGGGCCGAGAAGGTGGTTGGCTAACCCTGCAAACCATGCGCTCCCACGATCAGTACAACACCACGATATACGGCTATAACGACCGCTATCGGGGCATTGAAAACGGCCGCCAGGTGATTTTCCTGAATACCAAGGATATTGATCGGCTGGGCTTTAAAGCAGGCCAGTGGGTGGATTTGATTGGCGAATCGGGCGATGGCATTACCCGCCGAGTGGATGGCTTTAAAGTCGTTGCTTACGCAACGCCCGAAGGCTGTGCCGCCGCTTACTACCCCGAAACCAATCCGCTGATCCCGCTGGATCATAAAGGCGATCAAAGCCATACCCCAGCCTCCAAGTCGATTGCTATTCGCCTGGAAGCTAGCGCCCGGATTGTCTGAATAAATGTCTGAGAAAATGCCTGAACCCACGGAGGGGCAACACCTGCAGCGCGCACTCACCGCACTGCAGGCCGCGTATCCCGAGCTCGACACCCTGGCCGCGCTGGTGCTGCTGGCGCTTGATGCTTCGCCGCCCTCTGACAAGGGTGTTTCCAGCGCGCTATTAGCGAGACATTTGGATATTGAGCATGCGCTTATCCGTCGCGCCTGCACCACGCTTGAAGAGGCGGGCTGGGTTCATTCCCAGCCCGCTGGTGGGGCAAGCTCGGCACTGCGGGTGGTGTTGATTAAACCGCTTCTCGCGATGGGCTAAGTTAGCGGTTTAGCACGCAGCGGTTGCTATGGCTGCCGCTGGCGAATGGCGGCTTCGATGCCCTCAGCGTCCAGGCCGCAGTCGTGCAGCAGCTGGTCGGGCGTGCCGTGCTCGATAAAGGTATCCGGTAGGCCGAGATTTAATACTTCTATCTGCACGCCTTCGGCATGCAGCAGCTCGTTAACCGCGCTGCCTGCGCCGCCAGCAACGACGTTCTCTTCCAGCGTAACCAGCAGTTCGTGTTCATCGGCGGCGTGAAGCACTGCATCGCGATCCAACGGTTTAATCGAGCGCATATTGATGTGCGTCGCGTTTAAGCGTTCGGCAATCTCGGCAGCAGGGCCGTTTAAGCTGCCAAAAGCGAGCAGCGCGATGCGCACGCCGTCGTTAGAAGACTGGCGGCGGATCTCCGCTTTGCCAATCGCTAGAGGCTCAAGGTGCGTTGGAATATCGACACCCGGGCCGGTGCCGCGCGGGTAGCGTACGGCGGCAGGGCCGGGGTAGTGATAAGCAGCGCTGAGCATGGCGCGACACTCGGCTTCATCCGCCGGGGCGAGAATCACCATGCCCGGCACACAGCGTAAGAAGGAAAGGTCCATGCTGCCGTGATGCGTGGGGCCGTCTTCGCCTACCAGGCCCGCTCGATCAATCGCGAAGGTGACGTCCAGGTTTTGTACCGCCACATCGTGAATTAACTGATCATAGCCGCGCTGCAGAAAGGTAGAGTAAATGGCAACGACGGGCTTCATGCCTTCGCAGGCCATGCCCGCCGCTAGCGTTACGGCGTGCTGCTCGGCGATCGCGACATCGAAATAGCGCTCCGGGTACTGCTTAGAGAAGCGAATTAAGTCGGAGCCTTCACGCATCGCGGGGGTGATCGCCAGTAGGCGCGAATCGTGAGCAGCCATATCGCAAAGCCAATCGCCGAACACATTGCAGTACTTTTTCTTAACGACGCTTTTCGGTAGCGGCGCTTGCTTGAGCGCTGCACTGGGTTTTTCGAGCTTGGTAATCGCGTGATAGCCAATCTGATCCGCTTCCGCCGGTAAGAAACCTTTGCCTTTCACCGTTTTGATATGCAGAAACTGCGGCCCATCAAGGTCACGCAGGTTCTCAAGCGTCTCGGTGAGCGCGCCAAGGTCGTGGCCATCGATGGGGCCTACGTAGTTAAAGCCCATTTCTTCAAACAGCGTGGCGGGGCTGACCATGCCTTTCATGTGCTCTTCGGTGCGTCGGGCAAGCTCCAGTGCGCCGGGCAGGTGTGAAAGCACTTTCTTGCTCTCTTCGCGAATTTTGAGGTAGGGCTTGCTGGAGAGTACCCGGGCGAGATAGGTGGCCATGCCGCCAACGTTCTCGGAAATCGACATTTCGTTGTCGTTGAGCACCACAAGCAGGTTAGCGTTGACGTGGCCTGCATGGGCAAGGGCTTCAAACGCCATGCCTGCCGTTAGCGCACCGTCACCAATAATCGCACAAACGCGCCGCTGGCTGCCCTGTGCTTTGGCGGCCAATGCCATGCCGAGTGCTGCTGAAATAGAGGTGCTGGAATGCCCCACGCCGAAGGTGTCGTACTCAGATTCAGCACGGTTAGGGAAGGCCGCTAAGCCGCCGTGCTGGCGAATGCTGAGCATCGTCTCACGACGACCGGTAAGAATTTTGTGTGGGTAGGCCTGATGGCCAACGTCCCACACCAAGCGGTCGTCCGGCGTATGGAAGGCACGGTGCAGGGCAACGCTGAGCTCGACAACGCCAAGCCCGGCACCAAAGTGCCCACCAGACACGCCTACGCTATACAGCAAATAGGCGCGCAGCTCGTCGGCCAGCTGGGCGAGCTGGTGCGCGTTCATGGCCCGCAGCGCAGCCGGGTGATCAAAAGAGTCGAGCAGGGGCGTTGCAGGGCGCTCACGGGGAATCTCGTCGAACAGCTTCATGGGCATGTTTTCATAGACATTATTTTCATAGACATCGTTTGCATAGACATTATTTTCAGGGACATTGTTTGCATAGACATTGTTTGCATAGACATTGCTTAGTGGTCGCGCTCGATCATGTAGTGGGCAAGATCGGCCAGCGGTGCAGCACGCTCCCCCAGTGGGGCAAGCGCGGCAATGGCTTCGTCGATCAGGCTTTGTGCTTTACGCTGTGCGCCTTCTAAACCCAGCAGGCTGGGATAAGTGGGCTTGGCACGTGCGGCATCGGCGCCTGACGTTTTACCTAGGGTAGCGGTATCGCCGGTCACGTCCAGTATGTCGTCGTGAATCTGGAAGGCTAAACCAATGGCGGCTGCGTAGCGAGTTAACGCGCCTAAGCGTGGGTCGTCTTCATCAACCGCCACAAGGCCGCCTAGGCGCACGGCGGCAACGATCAGGGCACCGGTTTTATGGGCATGCATGTGGGCCAGCGCATCGACATCCGGATGACCACCGACCGCATCTAGATCCAGCGCCTGGCCTGCCACCATGCCATCGCGCCCTGAGGCGCAGGCAAGCGTATATACCAAATTACCAAGCCGCGGATGTGCTGTGCTGGACAGTACTTCAAATGCCAGCGCCTGCAGCGCATCCCCGGCTAGAATCGCGCTCGCCTCATCAAAGGCTTTATGCACGGTGGGCTGTCCGCGACGCAGGTCGTCATCGTCCATGGCGGGCAGGTCGTCATGAATCAACGAGTAGGCATGAATCAGCTCAATTGCTGCGGCAGGGGCATCCAGCGCATCGTCTTTTGCGCCTAGCGCGTGGCCCGCCATATATACCAGCAGTGGGCGCAGGCGTTTGCCGCCGGCTAGCAGGCCATGGCGCATGGCGGCCTCCAGCCGGGGAGCGACCGCCTGTCGATTATCAAGCTTTCTATCATCGTCCTGTCGATTATCAAACAATGCCGCTAGGGTCGCATCTACGCGGGCAGTGCTAGTACGGCGTAAAACGGCAAGCTGGCTAGACTGCGTGGCTACCATGGGGGCGTCTCCTTGCTGTCTTCCTCGGCGTCGTCCTTGGGCACGTCCTTGAGATCGTTCTTAGCATCGTCAGGGCCAGCAAAGGGTGTCACGTTTAAGCGTCCTTCGCTGTCTTCACTGAGTGCCCGCACTTTAAGCTCAGCGGTATCCAGCCGCTGTTGAGCATCGCGAGTTAATCGCACGCCCTGCTCAAATGCAGTCAGCGCATTTTCCAATGAGAGCTCGCCTGATTCTAGGCGTTCGACGATGGTTTCGAGTTGCTCAACCGTCGCGGCAAAATCCTGCGGAGATGATGTGGTGTCGCTCATTGGGGTGCCTGCAAGCCGATATTTTTAAATATAGGTACATAGTATACACCGACGCCTGGGGGGGGCGTCTGCCTTTCCATATACGCGAAAGGCGACGACTTGCGACAGATTCATCGTTAGCACGCACACTTTTCATCATCTTGAATCGGTCTGAATGAGGCGGGCTGTGCTAGGATATGGGCCTTCCGTGAACCGATACACGGCGCATGCCGCCGCCCATTAGAGGTTGATTCAGCCATGGCCAAAACGTCCCTGGACAAGAGCAAGATCAAGATCCTGCTACTCGAGGGCGTCCACCAAAGCGCGGTGGACAATTTTCACACATCAGGTTACGCCAGCATTGAGCACCTGCCGACGTCGCTGGATGAAGACGCGCTGATCGAAAAGATCCGCGATGTGCACTTCATCGGCATTCGCTCGCGGACGCAGCTGACTGAGCGCGTTTTCGAAGCGGCAGAGAAGCTGGTGGGTGTTGGCTGTTTCTGTATCGGCACCAACCAGGTCGATTTGACTGCAGCGCTGAAGCGCGGCATCGCGGTGTTCAATGCCCCGTACTCCAATACACGCTCCGTGGCTGAACTGGTGCTGGCAGAGGCAATTATGCTGCTGCGAGGTATTCCTGAGAAAAACGCTCGTGCCCATCAGGGCGGCTGGCTGAAATCAGCGAAAAATTCTCACGAAGCCCGCGGTAAAACGCTGGGTATCGTTGGTTACGGCAGTATCGGCGCGCAGCTTTCTGTGCTGGCTGAGTCGTTAGGCTTTAACGTTATTTTTTACGACGTGATCACCAAACTGGGCATGGGTAATGCCAGCCAAGTGGGCAGCCTTGAAGAGCTACTGGGGCGTGCGGATGTGGTCAGCTTACACGTGCCTGATCTTGCCTCAACCCGTTGGATGATCGGCGCGAAAGAGATTGCGGCCATGAAGCAAGGCGCAATCTTTATCAATGCTGCGCGCGGCAGCGTGGTAGAAATCGAACCGCTGGCAGATGCGATTAAAGCGGGCAAACTGAACGGTGCGGCGATTGACGTCTTCCCGGTGGAGCCGAAAGGTAACAACGAGGAGTTCCAAAGCCCGCTGCGTGGCCTAGAAAACGTGATTTTGACGCCACACGTGGGTGGTTCAACCCTGGAAGCTCAGGAGAACATCGGCATTGAAGTGTCAGAAAAACTGATTACGTATTCTGATAACGGCACCACTGTGACCTCGGTTAACTTCCCTGAAGTGGCGCTGCCTGCACATCCAGACAAGCACCGCCTGCTGCATATTCATGACAACGTACCGGGTGTGCTGTCGCAGATTAACCGTGTGTTGTCTGAAAATGGCATCAACATCTCCGGCCAGTATCTGCAGACCAATGAGAAAGTCGGCTATGTGGTTATCGATGTCGATAAAGCCTACGGCCCTCAAGCGCTGGAAGCATTGAAGCAGGTAGATCACACGCTAAAAATTCGTGCGCTCTACTCGTCTCACAACAGCTAGCGCTTAGCAGTAAAGGCCACCGCATAAAAAACGGCGCCTCTTTTGAGGCGCCGTTTTGGTTGGTGCAGGCTATTAAGCCAGGTCAAACAGCAGCACTTCGCCCGCTTCTTTACCGGTGAGAGTAATCATCTCTTCCGGCTGGAAAGCGGCCGCGTCGCCTGCGCCGAGCGTTTCACCGTTAATTTCCATGGTGCCGTTAACAACATGCAGCCAGGCATGACGGGCGGGTGGTGTAGTCGTGCTTTCCCCTGCTGCGAACAGCCCTGCGTAAAGGTTAACATCCTGGTTAATGCCCACAGACCCATCGCGGCCTTCTTCAGAAGCCACCAGACGCCACTTTCCCTGCCGCTCAGCCGGCGGGAAGGCTTTCTGCTCGTAGCTGGGAGCAATGCCCAGCTGTTTTGGCTCAATCCATATCTGCAGAAAATGCAGGTCGGATTGCTCAGAATGGTTGAACTCGCTGTGCTGCACGCCGGTGCCTGCCGACATGCGCTGCACGTCGCCTGGGCGCATCACTTCACCGTTGCCCATATTGTCTTTGTGCTCCATTTCCCCTTCCAGCACGTAGGAGATAATCTCCATGTCGCGGTGGGAGTGAGCGCCAAAGCCATGGCCGCCCGTCACGCGGTCTTCATTGATAACGCGCAGGGCACGAAATCCCATGTGCTTTGGATCAACGTAGTTGGCGAAGGAAAAGGTATGGTAAGAGCGTAGCCAGCCGTGGTCAGCGTAGCCGCGCTCATTGGCTCGGCGAATAATCATGGTGTACTCACTAGAATGCGTGGGATGGAATAACCCCAATATACGCTTCGTTGGAGCGGCGTGGGGTGAAGGTTTCAGTACGATCTCGTCGAATAAATCGATGGATTGAACTCGCCGTTTAATCCCCCGGCTAATGCATCCAAGATTCAAGCGTGCAGCGCTTTAGGGTAGAATGTGCGCGATTATTCACCCGGTCCGCCCTTTGCGAGGGCGACTACCAGGAGCTTCACATGTCAGTAGCCACCACAATCTCCAGTACGCCCCCCAGCCCCATGCCGCCCACCGTGGTCGCGGCGCTGTATAAATTTGTCACTTTGAACGACTTTGAAGCACTGCGTGATCCGCTGCACCAAACAATGCTGGATAACGGCGTGACGGGCACCTTGCTGCTTGCTAAAGAAGGCATTAACGGCACGGTGGCGGGCAGTCGTGCCGGCATTGATGCGCTGCTTAGCTGGCTGACTGCCGACTCGCGCCTGGCTGACATTGATCATAAAGAATCCTACTGCGATGAAACGCCGTTCTATCGCACTAAGGTGAAGCTCAAAAAAGAGATCGTGACGCTAGGCGTGCCGGATATTGACCCCAACGACACCGTCGGCACCTACGTTGAGCCAGAAGACTGGAACGCCGTTATTGCCGACCCGGAAGTGTTGGTGATCGATACGCGCAATGACTATGAAGTGGCCATCGGCAGCTTTGAGCGCGCGATAGACCCGAAGACCACGACCTTTCGGGAATTCCCTGAGTACGTGCGCGAGCACTACGACCCCGAAAAGCATAAAAAAGTGGCCATGTTCTGCACCGGTGGTATTCGCTGCGAAAAAGCCTCGAGCTTCATGCTTAAAGAAGGCTTTGAAGAGGTTTACCACCTAAAGGGCGGCGTGCTGAACTACCTGGAGAAAGTCCCGGAAGAGCAGTCGCTGTGGCGCGGCGAGTGCTTTGTGTTCGATAACCGTGTCACGGTACGCCACGATTTAAGCAAAGGTGAGTTTGAACAGTGTCACGCCTGCCGTATGCCGATCTCTGCCGACGACATGCAGTCCTCCGCCTTTGAGCCCGGCATTAGCTGCCCCCACTGTATTGATTCGCTGCCCGAGAAAACCCGCGCCGCTGCGCGCGAACGCCAGCGCCAGATTGAGCTTGCCAAGTCTCGTGGCGAGCCCCATCCCTTAGGGCGCGACACGCGCAAAATGAAGAAGTAGCGACCAATACGCGCACCTTGTGCGCTAGACTGATGGGCCATGTGCTACTCAAATTGGAGTTCATCATGCCCATCATCTCTACCGGTTCATCGTCTGCAGGTGCCTCTGCCTCCCTTCTGCAACGCAGCGACCATCTAGGCGTCACAACGCTAACCATGCGCGCGCCTGAGCGTTTTAATGCGCTCTCTGAAGCCATGCTGCAAGCCTTTCAGCACGCGTTAGCCGAGATTGCCGACGATAGCAGCGTACGCTGTGTTGTGATCGCCGCAGAAGGCAAAGCCTTTTGTGCCGGGCATGATTTAAAGCAGATGCGCGCCAACCCCACTAAAGCTTACTACCAGGCGCTGTTTACCCGCTGTAGCGAGGTAATGCAGGCCATTGTTAACCTGCCTGTGCCGGTGGTTGCTAAGGTCCAGGGCATTGCCACTGCCGCTGGCTGCCAACTGGTGGCCAGCTGCGATTTGGCGGTCGCTGCGCGCAGCGCTCGTTTTGCCGTGTCGGGCATTAGTGTGGGGCTATTTTGTTCTACGCCCGCTGTGGCTCTGTCACGCAACGTGGCGCGTAAGCGCGCCATGGAAATGCTGCTCACCGGCGAGTTTATCAGCGCCGAGCAGGCGGCCGAGTGGGGGCTGATTAACCGAATGGCCGAAGATGACGCGTTGGATGAAGTTCTTGCGACATTGACCACGAGCATCTGTGCTAAAAGCGCCGTGGCGGTGCGTGCCGGCAAAGCAATGTTTGCTCGCCAGCTTGCCATGCCGCTTGATGAGGCTTACGCGTTTGCGGGTGAAACAATGGCCTGCAATATGCTGGCCGAGGATGTGGGCGAAGGCATTGATGCGTTTATCGGCAAGCGGCCACC
This sequence comes from Halomonas sp. AOP5-B2-8, assembly GCF_052376475.1. NCBI lineage: Bacteria > Pseudomonadati > Pseudomonadota > Gammaproteobacteria > Oceanospirillales > Halomonadaceae > Halomonas > Halomonas sp. AOP5-B2-8. The sequence goes on from NZ_JBQSVS010000004.1 coordinate 48,858, forward strand.
GCAATGGCAGCATCGTTAACGTTACGCTGCTGCTTTAGTGGAATTCGTTTCCGTAAACGCGACAGCGGTCGCATTGGCACGTTATCCTGATGCCCTGTTTATTTTTAGAAATAGTATGTTTAGAAATACTATTTTCAGGAACGGTATTGTCAGAAATGCTGTTTTCAGGGACGGCGTCTTCAGGAAAGGCGCTTTTAAGATAGTCTTTTAAAGTCGTTTTTAAGAGAGCCTTTTAGGAGAGAGCCCGGTGAGTGAAGCCAAACGCAGGACGGTCGGTCGTCCGGCGAGTACCGCCAAAGCCAGCGGCGGCCATAGCCAGTCGCTGGTACGTGGCTTAACGCTGATGGAACATCTCGCGGCTAGCCCGCTAGGCTTAGCGCTGTCAGAAGTAGCAGAGATGGCCGAGTTGGCGCCTTCAACCACCCATCGGCTGCTACAGGCGCTACAAAGCCAAGGCTTTGTGACGCAAGAGAATGAGCAAGGTCTGTGGCGAATCGATGTCAAAACTTTCCGTATCGGCAACAGCTTTCTGGAAGCGCGCGACGTGGTGGCGACCAGCCGTCCATTTCTGCGTCGGCTAACGGCCGAAACGGCCGAAACCGCTAACTTGGGCATTCGCGATGGGGCAACGGCTGTCTTTCTTGCCCAGCACGAGTCGCCTCAGATGATGCGCATGATTACTCGTCTGGGCTCCCGTGCGCCGCTGCACGCCTCGGGTGTGGGTAAAGCGCTGCTGGCGTGGATGCCTGATGACGAGCGCCTGCAGCTGCTGGAACAAGGCGAGCTTGTACGAGTGACGACGAATACGCTCTATCAGCCCGACACGCAGCAAGCCGAGGTGGCGAAAATTCGCGCTCAGGGCTTTGCCTGTGACCGTGAGGAGCATGCCATTGGCCTGCACTGCGTGGCTGCCTGTGTGTTTGATGAGCACGGCACACCGATGGCGGCGATATCCGTTTCAGGCCCGATGGCAAGGATTCCCGAAGCGCGTTTGCTGACCTTGGGCGAGCTGGTTCGGCAAACCGCCGATGAAATTACCCAGCAGCTGGGCGGGCAAGTGCCGCGCTAGCTTAGGCATGCCGAGGCTATGGTTACACCACGATGCTGAGCCTATTTTTTGTCGCTTTGGTGAGTGCTACGCTGTTACCCGGTGGGTCTGAGGTGTGGCTAGCACGGCTTTGGTGCGTGGGTGAGCCGCCGCTGGCGCTGTGGTTCGTGGCTACGGCGGGCAATACGCTGGGCAGCATGATCAACGTTGCGGTGGGGCGCTATGCTCGCCGTTTTCAAGACCGCCGCTGGTTTCCGGCATCGCCACGTAGCCTGGCCCGCGCCCAGGGTTGGTATCATCGGTTCGGTGAAATGAGTCTACTGGTGTCATGGGCACCGATTATCGGTGATCCGCTTACTGTTCTCGCCGGCGTGTTTCGGCTGCCCTGGTGGCGGGCATTAGCGTGGATTGTGGTTGCCAAAGGCGCTCGTTACGCACTGGTGCTGCTATTGGCGAATCAATGGCTGGCACCGTACTGTCAGTGAAACACCTTGTTAATCAAGTCGTGTTACCCTGTACAGCTTTATAGTCGGCTGAGTTGTCAGTGTCGGTAATATCGGTTGCGTAACACACAGCAGCCGTTAGATTGAAAAGAATACTCACCCAAAAGGAGGTTAAGGTGTGAAGCCACTTCGTTTATTACCCTGGCTAGGTGTCTGGCTGCTGGCAATGATTGCCTTAATGGCCACGCCAGCAATGGCACAGAGCACGCCTAGTGAATCGGCCAATGCCGATAGTTCAGCGTCATCTGCGCAGGCAGAGCCTGCCTCCTACGAGGCATTGGCGGGTCTCTTAGAGAATGAGCAGTCGCGACAAGAGCTGATTGATATGCTGCGCAATCAAGCCTCAGCGCTGCCCGCTGATATTGCCGCTGAACTATCGCCTGAAGCCGCCGCAGAAGGCAGCCAGCTGGCGCCGGAAGATGTATCCCTACCGCGGCAGTTGGCTGAACTCACTAGCCGTGTGGTGAGTGATGTGGGTGGGCAGTTTGAGCAAGTGGGAAGTATCTTAGGAGACCTGTTCACGGGGCAAGGGGCCGATAGCGTCTTTGATTTGGCGTCCTTCACAAGTGCAGCGATCAATCTGGGCATCGTGATTGTCGCTACATTTGTAATGTTTATGATTTTCAGGCGGTTAGCGAAGCCTCTATTTACTAAGATAAGCGGTTTGTCGCTCAACGGCAGCAACTTAACACCCGTATTGCGCTTAATTGGCTGCGTGGTGATTGCCGCAGTTATCGATGTGCTGCTGATTGCCCTTGCCTATGTGGGTGGCAATTTGTTGGCCACTTTTGCGGTAGGTGAAACCGGTGAACTTTCCACCCGCGCTTCGCTGTTTTTAAATGCTTTCTTAATTATCGAATTACTTAAAGCCGCGGTGCGGATGTTGTTCTCTTCGCGCTATGAAGGGCTGCGCCTGCTGCCTATTTCGGCCCAGGAAGCATCCTACTGGAACCGTTGGCTGGCACGCTTGATTGGCATGGTTGGTTACGGTCTTATGGTCGTGGTGCCGCTGGTGAACTTCTATCTGGCCGCGTCGCTTGGTCAGGCAGTCGGTACGCTGATCATGTTAATGGCGTTCATTTACGCCGTCGGCTTTGTGTTTAAAAACCGTGTGCGCGTGCGTAATAACCTTAACGCGACCGCATCGAGAACAACGATGACGGCCAGCCGCGTCTCACTGCAGCTGTTTGCACGCACCTGGCATCTATTCGCACTGTTTTACTTCCTGATGGTGTTTGTACTGACGTTAACTCGCCCTGGCGATGCGTTGCCGTTTGTTATGTTCGCCACGCTGAAGACGTTAGCGGCCGTTGTGATCGGGCTATTGGTATCAACTTTCCTTACGCAGACGATTGGCCGCCGCATCACGCTGTCAGACGATCTGCGTCGTAAGCTGCCGCTGCTTGAAACGCGGCTAAATAGCTATGTGCCTAATGCGCTGCGCGTGCTGCGCACGATCATTTTGGTCGTGGTCATCATGCTGGTGCTAAATGCCTGGGGCGCCTTTAATTTAGCCGCTTGGTACGCCTCTGAGCGCGGCGCGAACTTAGTCGGCAACCTAACCGGCGTTGCCGTTATTTTGATTGTTTCACTTATAGTTTGGCTGTGCTTGGCAAGCTTGATTGAGCACAAACTTAACCCGGAAACGGGCATGGGTGAGCCTTCTGCACGGGCGAAAACGCTGCTCAGCCTGTTCCGTAATGCACTGGCCATTGCGATGGTGACCATTACCGGCATGATTGTGTTGTCGGAAATTGGCATCAACATTGGCCCGCTGATTGCCGGTGCCGGTGTGCTCGGTTTAGCGATTGGCTTTGGCGCCCAGAAGCTCGTTCAAGACGTGATTACGGGCGTGTTTATCCAGATCGAAAACGCGATGAATACCGGCGATGTCGTCACCGTGGGTGGCGTTACCGGTACCGCTGAAAAGCTTAGCATCCGCTCTGTAGGGATCCGCGATCTCTCTGGTACGTATCACATTGTGCCGTTCTCAAGTGTCGACACCGTCTCTAACTATATGCGTGAGTTTGGTAATCACGTTGGCGAGTACGGCATTGCGTATCGTGAAAGCATTGACGGCGCCATTGAGCAGCTCAAACTTGCCTTTGAAGATCTCAAAGCCAGCGAAGAGCATAGTCATAAACTGTTGGCCGATATGACGGTGGCAGGTGTCGTCGCCTTGGCAGATAGCTCCGTGAACATCCGTGTGGTGATTAAGACCACGCCGGGCGATCAGTGGGGCGTTGGCCGTGCTTACAACCGTTTGGTCAAGCTGCGCTTTGATGAGGCGGGTATCGAGATTCCGTTCCCGCATACGACGCTTTACTTCGGGCAAGACAAAACCGGCTCTGCGCCGCCCGCGAACTTACGGGTTATGCAGCAAGCCTTTACGATTGATGGTAGCCCCGCAGGGCAGCCTAAAGCCGGTGATCTCTCCACGTCGGATGATCGGTTTGACCCTCGCAGCCTTCAATCAGCCCCTGAAACGTTTGAGCATGAAAAGCCTGATCATGATGATGTGGGTGAAACCTAAGCCGCTGTCATCTTAACCCTCAGCGAGGCCGCCTACGGGCGGCCTCGCTGCGTTGCGTAAGCGCGACTATTCATTCCTTTGCCTCGACTGTTGGCTTTGAACGCTTCAGCGAGAGTCACTTAATTCGTCATGCATTCCAATTTGGCATGCATTGAGCGTTTTTTTTCGTTTGTGATCTACCGTTTGAATTTGCTTTGATAAGGGCATTAACCCTTGAATGACAGAGAGAAGCAACGGCGATGGATCTTCCCCATGTAAGTGCCGCGTTGGGCGTGTTACATCCTATTTGTATTGCTCGCGGACTTAATGCTGAGGTTTGGGATGAGTCCGGTATGCGCTATATCGATTTTATCGGTGGCATTGGCGTGCTTAACCTTGGTCATAGCCATCCGGCCGTGGTTGATGCCGTTAAGCATCAAGTAGAAACGTTAATGCACTCTGCATTTAATGCCGTGCCTCATCGTGGCTATTTAGCGGTAGCGGAAGCCTTAAATCAGTTTGTCCCGGTTTCGTACCCACTTTCCTGCATGCTAACCAATAGCGGTGCAGAAGCTACTGAAAACGCATTAAAAGTTGCCCGAGGCGTTACCGGTCGACAGGCGGTTATTGCCTTTGATGACGCTTTCCATGGCCGTACGCTGGCTGCTTTGAACCTGAACGGTAAGGTTAAACCTTATAAATCAGGACTTGGCGCCTTGCCTGGCCCTGTCTATCACCTGCCGTTTCCGAGTCGCGATAGCGGTGTAACTGCCGAGCAGTCGCTGGCCGCGCTGGAGCGCATATTCGAGGTTGAAATACCTGCCGATGAAGTGGCCTGCATCATTGTTGAGCCGATTCAAGGCGAGGGCGGTTTCCGTTTGCTCTGCCCGCAGTTTGCTCAAGCCATGCGCGATATTTGTAATCAGCACAATATCTTATTGATTTTCGATGAAATTCAGTCTGGTTTTGGGCGTAGCGGTAAACGCTTTGGTTTCACGCATGTGGGCGTTGAGCCGGATCTTATCTTAATAGGTAAAAGCATCGCCTCTGGGCTGCCGCTGGCCGCTGTCGTAGGGCGGGCCGAATTGATGGATGCCTTACCCAAAGGCGCTTTGGGAGGAACATACTCCGGTAACGCTGTGGCATGTGCAGCGGCACTGGCCGTGATGGACGTTATGCAAGAAGCCACTTTGGCCGAGTGGGGTGCACGTCAAGAAACGCTGATGGTTGAGGCCTACCAAGCATGGCAATCAAGCGAGCGCTTTCCTATGCTGGGCGCCATGACCGGTGTTGGTTCCATGCGTGGCATCGTCTTTAACGATACGCCAAATGCCAGCGGAGCTGAGCATCTGGCGGCGCTGCTAGCAGCAGGACGCAAGGCCGGTATTCTGCTGATGCCGAGCGGGCGGAAACGCAATATTCTGCGCTTATTGCCGCCCCTCACCACGGAGCCGGAAATCTTAAAAGAAGGCCTAGATCTTATTGAGCAAGCGCTGGAAACGCTAAGTGCATGATTGCAGCAGAAGCCGGTGAACGTATTAGTGCGTTACACGTGCGCTTTTTACAAGCCCTCAGAATACGCGGCTTCGACGGCGAAATTGCCCCTGACTATGCCAGCCGCACTGTGCTGGCCACCGGGTACTTCTGTCGTAGCCAGGTAAAACGGTTTTCAGATCATATATTGCAGCACCCCCTTCAAGCGCTGTTGGCGCAACTGACGGCGAGCACTCCCTTTTCACCGTAACAATACACATAGAGAGCCGTGAAATGACCCATACCCCTTTTTTAGCCACCAATGACGTGCGCGACCGTTTCTCCACGGCTATGTCGGCGATGTATCAAACGGAAGTGCCCCAGTACGGCACGCTGTTGGAACTGGTGGAGCAGGTTAACCAAGAGACGCTGAGCCAGCAGCCTGAGCTGCGCCGCCGCTTGGAAGCCCAAGGAGAGCTGGCGCGACTGAGCGTAGAGCGCCACGGGGCAATTCGCGTAGGTTCCGCCGATGAATTATCCATGCTGCGCCGCCTGTTTGCGGTGATGGGCATGCACCCGGTCGGCTATTACGATTTGTCCGCAGCGGGCGTGCCGGTGCACTCGACGGCTTTTCGCCCTATCGAAGATGAGGCGCTGGCGTGTAATCCTTTCCGCGTGTTTACTTCACTGCTGCGCCTAGAGCTTATTGAAAGCGAGGCGCTGCGCCAGCGTGCTGAAGAGATTCTGGCTAAGCGGGATATTTTCACACCTAAAGCGCGCGATTTGATCAAGCGCTTTGAGACGCAAGGCGGATTAACCAGCGACGAGGCCGATCAGTTTGTTAACGAAGCCCTAGAAACGTTCCGCTGGCACCAGGATGCCACGGTAGACCTAGACACCTATCAGGCGCTGAGCGCTGAACACCGCCTGATTGCCGATGTAGTGTGTTTTCGTGGCCCGCACATCAACCATTTAACGCCGCGTACCCTGGATATTGACGAAGCTCAGCGCCGTATGCCGAGCGTCGGCATGAATCCCAAGGCCGTGATCGAAGGCCCGCCGCGTCGTGAAAGCCCCATCTTGCTGCGCCAAACGAGTTTTAAAGCATTAGAAGAATCTATTCGCTTTGCCGGGGATGCTCAGGGTACGCATACCGCGCGATTTGGCGAGATCGAGCAGCGAGGCATGGCGCTCACACCTAAAGGCCGGGCGCTTTACGATCAGCTGTTAAATGAAGGCCGTAAGCAGACGGCAGGGTTAGATAACGATGCCCACCAAGCGGTGATGGATAAAGTATTTACAGCGCTGCCTGACAGCGATGAAGCGATGCGCCGCGAAGGACTCGCCTACTTCCACTATCATCTCACCGATGCTGGAAAAGTCGCTACAGGCAATACCAGTAGCGATATGGATGCCCTGATAGCACAGGGTTTGGTTGAGGCGCAGCCCATTACCTATGAAGACTTTTTACCGGTCAGCGCGGCAGGTATTTTCCAATCTAATTTGGGCGGCAACGCCAGCGATGCCTATGCTGGCAACGCCAATCGAGAGGCGTTTGAAGAAGCATTAGGGGCACCGGTGACGGACGAACTGGCGCTTTATGCCGAGCGGGAAAACACTTCTAAAGCGAAGGTGTTGGCAAGTTTATAAGATGACGTGCTCGTTTCAATCCTGAAAGCTGGTGGCACAGATATGTGCTACCAGCGATTTTAGTCCATAAAGATTAGAAAGTGGGCCCAGATTGATTTTTGGCGCACATAAAATAATCAGGCAATAACATATTATCGATAGTGTCTGATAGAGCATCTAATCATCTGAATTATAAGTTAATGTTACAGTCTGGATATCTGCCTTGCTGTTGCTATTAATAAATCCGATAAATTCTGTTCCAGCTCGTCAGGCATGCTCCGTGCTCGAGACATTGAGATACTGACAGCTGCACGTGGTTGGTTATGTCGATCTAATATAGGCACTGAAATTGATATATCGGATAGAAAATATTCCTCTACTGATATTGCATATCCTTGGCGCCGAAATCTTTCCAAGCGCTCCATTATCGCAGGCAGTTCGTAGATGGTATTCGGCGTATAAGCCTTTCGCTGAGTTTGCTCCAATAGAGTAAGGGCATCTTTTTCATCTAACTGCGATAGCATTGCCAGCCCTGGTGCCGTGCAAAAAGCCGGAAGACGCGATCCGATCGTGATATCGGTATCGAGCATGTTACGGCTCAGCAGGCGAGATAGATACACCACATCCTGTCCATCCAAAATCGTTAGACTGACTGAGCCTTCTGTTTCTTTACTCAGGTTCAGCAAGTAGGGACGAACCTTATCAACCAGTGGATGCGCATGCAGGTAATGCGCGGCGATATCCAGTGTGCGCACGCTCGGTTCGATCAGCTGTGTTTCCTCGTTGCGCTGCAAGTAGCCAAGCTGCATCAAAGTGTGCACAAAGCGCTGAGCAGCGCTTCTGTCCATGTTACAGCGTTCTGCGAGGTTCTTGATGCTCATTGCTGGATGCTCTGCATCGAAAACCTCGAGAATCCGAAACGCTTTAACCACGCTCTTGACCATTAAATGGTCCACCTTTTTCTTTTCGTTCAATTTTTCACCTTTTAATTGACTGGTATCTGCGGAATAAAATCATTCTTGTATATTTGTTAGCTTTACAATGAGCACATTTCGACTATATTGATTGTATGTTGATCACTTTGATCGCATTACAATCAATCAAAGCGCAAATAGAGAGATAATCATGTCTGAACATATCCTCACCAGCAAGCAAGGTCGCGTAGGTGTCATCACTTTGAATCGTCCAAAAGTTCTTAACGCTTGGCATAGTGAAATGCGTCAACAACTTATCGCCGCACTTGAGGAGTTAACAAAAGATGATTCGCTCGGCGCTATCGTGTTGACTGGGGCGGGCGAGCGAGCCTTCAGTGCCGGTCAAGACCTCAACGAGACCCGTTCCTTCGACGCCGAACGGGCTAAAAGCTGGGTTGGCGAGTGGGAGATGCTCTACGACAAGCTGCGTAGCAGCCCTAAGCCTATCATTGCTGCCCTCAACGGAGTTGCGGCTGGTTCGGCCTTTCAAGTAGCCCTACTGTGCGACTTCCGCATCGCCCATGTCGGCGTCCGTATGGGGCAACCTGAAATTAATTCGGGAATCGCTAGCACCACCGGCCCCTGGATCATGCGCGAACACCTGGGGCTAGCTCGAACCATCGACCTGACCCTAAGCGGTCGCTTGATGAATGCCGAGGAGTCTCACGCCCTTGGCTTGATCAACCGGGTGGTTGCAGCCGATCAGGTTCTGACTGAAGCGCTGGCGTTGGGTGAAGAGCTCGCCGACAAGCCCCCTGTTGCAATGCGCCTGGATCGTCAGCGTTTTCAAGAGATCACCGAGCCCGGTTTCCGCGACTGTCTCGAGGCGGGGGTTCGCATCCAGGGGGAGGCCTACGCCTCGGGAGAGCCAGCACGCATGATGGAACTCTTCCTCAAGCGTTGAGACGGTAGAAGACATAGGTTGGACAACTGTCGCTGGAGCGACGTGACGCGTGAGACGCAAAGGGCATTCGGATTGCTATGATATTCAACCTCAACGATCCCAGTTTTATTCTCGCGCTGCGCGATATCGCAACGCGTGAGCCGGAACGCTTATTCGGGCACTTCGATCAACGTCCCTTGACATTTGGAGAGCTCGATCGTCAGGCCGAGGCTCTCGCCGCCCACCTACGCCGAGAGCTGGGCATTCATCCTGGCGAGCGTGCCGCGGTTATGATGAAAAACGGACCGGAGGCCATAGCCATCCTGTTCGCCCTGGCCAAAGCAGGCATCATTTGGGTGCCGGTCAATGCCCGTCAACGCGGCAATGGCTTGAAATATATTATCGAGCATTGCGCCCCGGCGGCCCTGTTCATCGATGCTGATCTTTGGCCTATTGTTGTCGATAGCGGGGCGGCCTTTACGGGCAAGACATTGCTGCTAGGAGGCGCTAAAGACACAGTATCAAAGCACTTGGAAGGCAGAGAAAGACTGGACGCACCGGCGCCTGCCATGTGGGAACCATACGCCTTAATGTACACCTCCGGCACGACGGGAAAGCCAAAGGGAGTACGCGTTACGCATGCGATGATGGCATATGCCCTGAAGAGCGTTAAGCTGCTCTGCTCGATCAAGCCGGGCGACATCTTCTTCCAGTGGGAGCCCTTCTATCACATCGGCGGCGCCCAAATGTTGTTGCTGCCGCTGGTCTTCGAGGTGCGGCTTAGCCTGACTGAGCGCTTCAGCGCTAGTCGTTTCTGGGAGCAGGTTCATGCAAGCGGTGCGACTCATATTCATTATCTGGGTGGAGTTCTGCAGATCCTGCTGAAGCAGCCGCCTAGTAAACTAGAGTCCACCCACAATGTACGTATCGCCTGGGGCGGGGGATGTCCAAGCGACCTCTGGTCGACCCTCCAGAGTCGTTTCGGCTTCGAGATCCGTGAGTGCTACGGAATGACGGAAGCCTCAAGCCTAACCACCTTCAATGCGGTAGGAAAGCCAGGGTCAGTGGGCCATGTCGTTCCCTGGCTGGACGTCTCTATTCACGATGATAGAGGAGGTTTGCTAGCGACAGGCGAGGCGGGCCAGATCGTGGTTCGTGAAACGCAGCCAGGTGTGCTGTTCGATGGTTACTTCCACAATGCTGAGGCTACTGAGAAGACGCTAACGAAAGGCATGCTGCAAACTGGCGATCGCGGCTGGCTCGATGAGGACGGGTTTCTCTACTTTCTTGGACGTATCACCGATAGCGTGCGCTGCCGAGGTGAGAATGTCTCGGCTTGGGAGGTGGAGTCGGTCGCTCAGCAGCACCCCGATGTTGAGGAGTGCGCGATGATAGGAGTTGCTGCTGAGATTGGTGAACAGGAAATCAAGCTCTTCCTGAAACCGAAGGCTGGTTGTGACATCAAGCCTCGTGAACTTCATCTATGGCTGAACGAGCGTTTAGCCTCCTACCAGTGCCCTAGGTACCTTGCTGTCGTGGAAGAGTTCGAGCGAACTCCCAGCCACCGCATCGTCAAACATTGCCTACCCAAGACCCTACATGAAGCCTGGGATAGTCGGCGTCTTCACTAAACGTGATCCAGAGGAAAAAATGAACAATAACGACAAGAGAAAAGCCCTAACTGCCGTTCCTACAACTAGAACAAGGGAGACTAACAGCATGGTCCATATACTTCACAAGACTGCTGCTATTACGACGTTATCTCTAGCAGCCAGCGGCATTGCCTACGCCGAAGTCTGGGATTTACCTTCCCCGCAGCCGGCGGACAATTACATCACCGAGAACGTAAGCTGGTTTGCCGATCAAGTACGCGAAGTCACCAATGGGGAGTTGGATATACGCGTTCACCCGAGTGGATCGCTATTTCCTGGCGATCAGATCAAACGCGCTGTCCAGCGTGATCAGGCTCAGATGGGTGTTCACGTACTTTCCGCCCATCAGAACGAGAATGTTCTTTATGGTATCGACTCAGTACCTTTCTTGGCAAATTCCTTCGAAGAGTCCGCACAGCTCTGGGAAGTGACTAAGCCGGCACTGGACGAGTTGATGGCGGAGCAGAATCTTCAACTGCTCTACCACATTCCTTGGCCTCCTCAAGGCATCTTTTTTGACCGCGAGATCGAATCGTCCGCGGATGCAGAGGGGCTTAATTTCCGGGCTTATAATACAGCGACGGCGCGCTTTGCCGAACTGATGGGCATGACGCCAACCTTGATCGAAGAAGCCGAGCTTTCACAGGCTGCTGCTACCGGCATGGTGCAATCACTGATCTCTTCCGGCGACCCCGTCTACAACCACCAGCTATGGGATTATCTCCCTCACTTCTACGATGCCAAGGCGTGGCTCGTGCTTAGCCACGTCTTCGTCAACAAGGATCGTTGGGAAGCTCTTGACGAGGAAATGAAACAAGATGTTCTGGCCATTGCCATAGAAGCCGAGCAGCGCGGCGAAGAGCAGGCCAGAGAGCTCACCGATGAGCTCAAGAGCCGACTGGATGATAAGGGTGTTGCGATCAACCAACCCAACGCAGACCTGCAAGCTGAATTTAGCCGTATTGGTGAAGTTATGCAGGAGGAGTGGCTAGAGAAGGCGGGCCCGCAAGGCCGGCAATTGGTAGAGGAATATCGTGCCATGCAATAACGGTATGATTCACGTCCTCATTCCGAAGAATGGGGGACTTCGCTTAGCTGGTTGAACTAGGGGCTGCTCCTATGAACACCTTCTCTTCTCGTGCAGCCAGATGCCTGGAAACGCTCTATCGCGTCTTCAGCTATCTTGCCGCGCTATGCATTTTTATCATGCTGTTAGTGATTGTCGCTCAGGTGGTGCTGCGTTGGAGTGGCACGACTCTGCCTGGCGCCACAAATTACGCTGGCTACCTGATGGGTGCCAGCACATTCCTTGCTGCGGCGTATACCTTTCACGAAGGCGGTCATATCCGTGTTGGTCTCCTAGTGGAACGACTCGGACGCTTTCGCCCCATTGGCGAGCTGTGGTGCCTGTTAATCGCAAGCGGCATTGCTGGTTTTATCACGTGGCACGCTTTCGACGCGGCCTACTGGTCCTACCGGTTTGGTGACGTCTCATCAGGACAGGATGCGACGGCGCTTTGGATCCCACAGTCGCTGCTCGCAATCGGTTCTACAGCATTCACGATTTCAATTCTTGACCATTTCGTGCGTACACTGGCCACGCTGTTTCGTTCCGCGGGCGCCAACCACCAAGAAACCCATCCCATGAGGAGTCTATGATGGATTTCACCGAACTGGCCGTTGCGCTGCTGTTTATCCTTTTCCTCCTGCTGGGTTCAGGTGTCTGGGTGGCCCTATCCTTGGTTGGGGTGGCCATCCTATGCATCGCATTTTTCACTGGCCGTCCTATCGGGGCCTCAATGTACAGCACACTGTGGACATCTTCGACGAGCTGGACGCTAACGGCTCTCCCTCTATTTATCTGGATGGGCGAAATTCTGTACCGCACGCGGCTTTCCGAAAGCCTTTTTCGCGGACTGAGCCCTTGGCTTAGCTGGCTGCCGGGTGGGCTAATGCATACTAATGTCATTGGTTGTACGCTGTTTGCAGCGGTCTCCGGCTCTTCTGCTGCCACCCTGACGACGGTAGGCAAGATGTCTTTGCCGGAGCTTAAAAAGCGTGGCTATTCGGATTTCATGAGTGTGGGGACTCTGGCCGGTGCTTCTACCCTAGGCCTTATGATTCCACCCTCGCTAACTATGATCGTCTATGGCGTGATTACCAATCAATCTATACCCATACTATTTATCGCGGGCATACTCCCCGGTCTGATATTGGCCATGTTATTTATGGGGTATGTCGCTGCATGGGGAATCCTGAAAAAGCCTAATATTGACCAAGAACCAGCCATGACAATGAAGCAGCGTCTCTATGAGTCGCGTTTACTGATACCAGTTGCGTTACTGATACTTATCGTGATTGGTTCGATGTACTCCGGTCTTGCTACTGCAACCGAAGCAGCCGCTCTCGGGGTTGTCGGCGCTTTGTTACTTGCGGCAATACAACGCAGCCTGACCTTTTCCTCGCTGTTGGAAAGCCTAATTGGAGCCGCTAAAACCTCTTGCATGATTGCACTTATTTTGGCTGGGGCTTCGTTTCTAACCCTAGCAATGGGATACACGGGGTTACCTAGAGGTTTGGCTGAATGGGTGGGCACACTCGATCTAACGCCTTTTATGCTTCTGATGGCATTAATGGTTGTTTATATTGTGTTGGGATGCTTCCTGGATGGTATTTCAGCCGTAGTGCTGACCATGGCTGTAGTCACTCCCATGCTGAACGATGCAGGCATCGACTTGATTTGGTTCGGTATATTTGTGCTAGTCATGGTAGAAATGGCTCAGATTACTCCACCCGTGGGCTTTAATCTGTTTGTAATGAAAGGCCTAACAAATCATAGCCTCAGCTTTATTGCCAAAGCAGCCGCTCCAATGTTTTTAATTATGGTTTTTATGGCGCTATTGCTGATTGTCCTTCCTGAGCTTGCAACCTTTCTACCTAGCTATATGAACGAAGCCAAGATATGAAGAATTGATATGTAGTGGTAGTGATTTGGTGTGAAATGGTATTGATGCAGGCTGCCGGGGCCTGCATCAATTGGCTTGTTTTGTTAATTTTTTAATCCAATTAAGTTAGTTGTGATTTAGTCGGTATAGAGCGGAGATGTTAGAAAAAAATTATTATTAGTTTATGTGAGAGTGTCATTAAATAGCCAGTTGGAGACTGATAGTCAAAATTTTAAGAGGCGCTGGATACCCAGTCAACAGCTGAGCAATCGCTCTATGCAGGGCGCGAAAACGCTTTTAAAGCGAAGGTGTTGGCAAGTTTAAAGGGCTATTTCATCGTTTATAATCAACATGCAGCACAGGATTATGTTGCATGTTATTTGTTTTAAATAAATTTTTTTAGGCAGTAATTTAAATTATACAAACGTGCGCTTGCGATGGACTCGTAGCGCACGTTTTTATTTAAAGTCTATTGATGATTAACAGCGTTATTAGATAAGCACCCGTAGACACTGACCCGCATGATACAGTGAGAAACCACTCTCATAGGCGCAGCTCCACAGTGAGCGTGCTTTGATAGGCTTGGGCTGTGACAACGGAAGAGGCAGCAGGCTGTCATCCTCGTTTGCAATATAATGGGCAAAACTTTGACCGACCACCGTGCCGGTAGTAATGCCGCGCCCGTTATAGCCAGTGGCTGACAATATGCCTGGGGCTGGTTCGAAAATACGTAAGGTGTGATCCGGTGTGAAAGCGATCTTGCCGGTCCAGGTGTATTCCCAGCGAACGTTGCCAAGCCCAGGGAAGTAATGATTTTTTATAATATCGGCCCAGCGAGTTAAGTAAGCCAGCGGCTTGCCTTCACCTTTACCCAGACTGCCCAACAGTAAGCGCCCCGCCTTATCTCGACGAATGCTGCTAAGCACCGTCCGAGTATCCCAGGCGCCTTGCTCCTCTGGCAGTATCGCATCGGCGGCTTCACCGGTAAGGGGTTCTGATGCCAATTGATAATAATGGCCGGTAAAAAAGTGTTGTCGAACGTGATTCCAGTCGTCTTCTGTATACGCATTGGTCGCCATTACTACTTTGTTCGCGATCACGCTGCCGTTGTGAGTTAACACGCGCCAGCGGTCTTCCTGTCGTTCGATGCCTGTTACTGGGCTTTGGCAGTAGAGAATAGCCCCAAGATTTGCTGCCGCACGCGCGAGACCACGCGTATAGGTGCAGGGGTTGATAGTGCCCGCGCGCTTATCAAGCAGCGCGGTATGTATCTGAGAGGTTCCCGTCATCCGCTCGCATGCTTCGCCTTCCAATAAGGTCACCGGTGCCCCACGGTTTTGTAACTGGTCGCAGCGGCGTGCGAGCTCTTGGCAGCCTTTGGTGTTATGGCCAAGGTGCAGGGTGCCTGTACGCGTTGCATCGCATTCAATGGCATAGCGCTCAATAATGTCGAATACTTTTGATGGGGCGCCGCCCAAAATAGTATTAACGCGTTCACCTTTTTCTTCACCTAGCGCGGCCACGATGTCGTCGGGTGGAATCCAAAGCCCGGCATTAACCAGGCCAACATTGCGGCCTGAGCCACCTGTGGGGATATCTCCCGCCTCCAGCAAAATTACCTTGATGCCTTTTCGGCCAAATGTAACGCGGTGGACAGGCCCGTAATACCGCCACCAACAACACAGACCTCGGTCTCTTCCTGGTTCGCTAACGCAGGATAGTGTACAGGGACTTCCGCGCTCGTTTGCAGCCAAAGGCAGCGCTCGGAGAGGGTCGTTTGCATCTTATAGTATCTCCTGAAAAGAAGCGCAGGCCGGCCATAGGCCGACCTTGTATGGCTATGAAGTAGGTTGGGAGGAGTCGTTGGTTTGAGGCGTATAGGGTGATTTTTCAGCCATGGCCTCGGGGGATTTACGAGGAATGAGACGGCCGGTTAGCGCCCACAGCAAGACGAATAAAGGGCGTGCCCCAAGAAGTGCCTGTGGCGAGCGATACCAGAGAACTAATGACACATGTCGCTACGAGGAAATAGGAGGGCGAAACCAACTGAAAACCGTAATACATTAGTGTGGGCACAGTGCCGGATAGGATCCATGTTCCAATTACCATGCCGACCGCTAATAGAATAAAAATAGCTGGCATTCCTAACTTGACCACCTCCAGCATGGAGGCTTCCATTTTTTCCCAGGGGACGCCCCGTATACGCGCACATAAGGCACAAATCATAATGCCGAAAGCCAATGGAATATGGGGAGTAAAGTCAGAAAAAATAAAAAACTGCACAATAAGAATGGCGGTAGTAGCCAGAAGTGGTAATAGCGCCATCGCGAGGCCCGGCGTCGGGCCGATTTGGACATCGTCACGCATAAATCACCTTTTTTTTTATGATTTTAGCAAGGGCCCTGCAGGTAAGGGCCCTGATACGAGGAAGGGTTAGTCGAACTTAATGCCTTGGGCCAATGGGAGTTCACGAGAATAGTTCACGGTGTTAGTTTGGCGACGCATATAGCTCTTCCAAACGTCGGAGCCGGACTCGCGACCACCACCGGTTTCCTTCTCGCCGCCAAACGCACCGCCAATCTCAGCACCGCTAGGGCCGATGTTGACGTTAGCGATGCCGCAGTCACTGCCTGTCGCTGATACAAAGGTTTCAGCTTCGCGTAAATCGGTAGTAAAAATGCACGATGATAAGCCTTGAGGGACATCGTTATTCGTGGCAATAGCCTCATTCAGATCTTTGTAGGTGAGCACATAGAGAATGGGGGCAAAGGTCTCATGCTTTACCAGCGAGTTTTGCTCGGTCATCTCAACGATCGCTGGGGTAACGTAGTAGCCCCCATCGTTACTTGGGATGTTGACGCGATCGCCACCAAACACCTCAGCCCCATGCTCTCGTGCTTTGGCCAGCACACTCTGCATGGCATCAAAGGCTTGATGATCAATCAGCGGCCCGACCAGATTGCCTTCCAGCGGATTTCCAATAGTCACTGCGCTATAGGATTTCTTCAAGCGGGACAGCACTTCATCCTTAATGGATTCGTGCACAACCAGGCGGCGCAGAGTGGTACAGCGCTGGCCAGCAGTGCCCACTGCCGAGAATAGAATCGCGCGAGTCGCCATATCTAGGTCTGCGCTTGGCGCGAGTATCATCGCGTTATTACCGCCCAGCTCAAGAATGCTACGACCAAAACGCGCAGCCACTTTGGGGCCCACTTCCCGGCCCATGCGTGTGCTGCCAGTGGCGCTAATAAGAGCAACACGTGAATCATTAACCAACTGCTCGCCCATCGCGCGCTCGCCAATAATCACTTGGCTTAAATGCTCGGGGGCCTCATCGCCAAACTGCTCAATGGCACGATCCAGCAGTGCTTGGCAGGCCAAGGCGGTTAACGGAGTTTTTTCTGACGGTTTCCACAGCAGGCTGTTACCGCATACCAGAGCGAGGGCCGCATTCCATGCCCAAGGAGCTACCGGGAAGTTGAAGGCTGTAATCAGCCCAATAGGACCTAGAGGATGCCAGCTTTCGCGCATGTGGTGGCCTGGACGCTCGGAAGCGATAGTCAGACCGAACAGCTGACGTGACTGACCAACGGCCAGATCGCAAATATCGATCATTTCCTGCACTTCGCCAAGCCCTTCTTGCAATATCTTGCCGCACTCCCAAGTCACTAATTCACCCAGTGTCTCTTTGTGCTGGCGTAGTTGGTCGCCAAATAAACGAACTAATTCGCCGCGACGTGGAGCAGGGATGCTTTTCCAAGTAAGAAAGGCTTTTTCCGCGTTGGCAATTGCTGTGTCTACCTCGCTTTGTGAAGCGACCTTAAGGCGTCCGATTTCACTGCTATCTATCGGCGTAGTTACTACAAGATCACCGCCTTGATACAGGTCACTTGCTACGCCCATTTTTTCCATTAGAGAATGAATCATTCTTCCACCTCGTATTATGTTTTGAATTGTCTTGATGTGGAGTCAGTATTGCTAGGCATTGGGTAAACGTTCAAACGATGATTGAGACAAACATCATTCTTTTTTTTCATCAAGTGGGGTTAATATGCGTCGCAACCATCTACCATCCTTAACGGCTTTGCATTGTTTTGAGGCAGCCGCAAGGCATCTGAGTTTTACCCGTGCAGCGGATGAGCTGAGCCTAACGCAAAGTGCCGTGAGTAAGCAGGTCGCTCAGCTTGAAACGACCTTGTTACACCCCTTATTTCGTCGGGTAAGAAAGCGTCTGCATTTAACGCCGGAAGGGGCTGTATATTTAGGTGAAGCGCGCAAAATTCTTGCGCAGGTGGAGATGTCAACACGCTACATGCAGTCTTACGGCGTGGAGTCAGATGTACTCAATGTGGCAACCCTGCCAACTTTTGGTGCGCGCTGGCTGATTCCTCGTTTGAATGGGTTTCGCCATAAACACCCCTCTATCAATCTGAATATTTCGAACCGAGCAGAGCCGTTTGATATGCAAAAAGAGCGTATTGAGATAGCGTTCTTTTTTGGTCACGGAGTATGGCCGAGAGCAGAGTGCCTTAAACTATTGGATGAGAAGTTGGTGCCGGTTTGTGCCCCTTCGATGCTTAAACAGCAAAGGATGGATACCCCCCTAGCATTGGCTGATTTAGTGTTATTACAGGTATCCACCCGGCCCGAGGCATGGCACGAATGGTTTGACGCGCAATCGCTATATACCGAGCACAGTTATCACGGGCCGCGGTTTGATACGTTTTATATGGCGCTGTGTGCTGCCCGCGCTGGCTGCGGCGTGGCGCTAGTGCCACAATTCTTAGCCCAGGAAGAGATTGATGAAGGAAAATTGGTGATCCCTTGGCCGTTCTTGCTAAAGAGCAAAGATGCCTACTATATGGCGTATCCAGAACATATGGTCGAGCTTTATAAGGTGCGTGTGTTTATCGAGTGGATTCGCAAGCGCCTGGATTAACGCTGGTATTTGCTGTTATATACTCGACAAAACGGCGAACTTTAGCCAGCTCGCCTAAGTGCTCGGGATAGACCAAATAATACGCGCTTTCGCTATGCAAACGATGCGGCCAGGCCAGCATAAGCCGGTTGGCGGCCAGCTCTTCATCAACGACAAAGTGTGGAACCAACGCGACACCGCCGCCGGCCATGGCGGTACGCACCAGCATCGGGAAAGTTTCAAAGCGGGTGCCGTGATAGCTGCGGTCAGTCGCAATCTCCTGACCGGCAAACCAGTGGTGCCAGGCATCAGGGCGAGTGGAAAGGTGCAGTAGCGGCAGTTGAGCTAAGTCGTTGGCAGCCTCAACGGGATGCTGCGCCAGAAGAGTAGGCGCGGCAACGGCGACCATCTCTTCATCTACCAGTTTATGGCAGGCAAGATTAGGCCAGCTGCCGTGACCGTAAAACAGCGCGATATCGATATCTTGCTGCTCTAAATCAAAGTCCTCCACGCGGTCATGAAACTCCAAACTAATACCCGGGTTCGCGGCTAAAAAGGCCGGCAGCTTATCGGCTAGCCAGCGGCTGCCAAAGCTTGGCAGCGTGGCGACTTTGAGTACCTCACTATTGCCACTGTAGGTCATGATGGTATGGGTCGACATCTCAAGCTGTGCAAGCACTTTGCGTACGTCGCTCAGAAAGATAGCGCCTTCTGGCGTGAGCAGAAGGCTGCGTCTAACCCGACGAAACAGCTTATGTTGCAAGATCGACTCAAGATGCGCGACCTGCTTGCTTACCGCACTTTGCGTCAGGCTCAGCTCATCGGCTGCCCGGGTAAAACTCATATGACGCGCCGCAGCCTCAAAACACTGCATGGCGGCGGTTGAAGGAAGATTACGTGATGCCAAGCGAGGAGCTCCTGAAAACCTATGAATCGCCCCGGTGCCTGAGCACCGGAGTGATGTAATAGGTTGATCATAGCTCATGAGGCGTGCGGCTTCGCGTCCTGAAAAGCATCCGGGCGGCGCGACTGCCACCAGCCAACTGCCGCCATGGCTATCAAGCCCAGCCCGCTGGTCAGTAGCTCAGGAACAACCATAGCAAGTCCTGCTGCCAAGATTACCAAGCGCTCCCAGAAGTGAGAGTCACGCACAAAGTAGCCGAGCAATGCGCTGCTCACGCCCATAATCCCCAGCAGCGAGAACCCCAGCGCGGTGATTAATCCCAGAGGAGTGGGGTCGACCATTACCAGCATCGGATTGTAAATAAACGCATAAGGAATAATGAAGGCGCCAATGGCCAGCTTAACCGCGGTAAAGCCGGTTTTCATCGGATTCGCCTGGGCGATACCGGCACCGGCAAAGGCGGCTAGGCAAACGGGCGGCGTAATATCGGCAATAATGCCGAAATAGAATACAAACAGATGAACGGCCATCGGCGGCAGACCGAATTCATTGATCAGCGCTGGTGCGGCAATCGTCGCTGTTACCACATAGTTGGCGGTTGTTGGCAATCCCATGCCCAGCACAATGCAGGCAATCATTGTGAACAGTAGTGCCAGTATTAACACGCCATCAGCCAGGCTAATGATACCGGAAGCAAATTTCGAGCCCATACCGGTCATGCCGACAACGCCCGCAATAATGCCCGCACAGGCCACTGCCGCAATGACGGGCAAGGCTACCCGAGCACCTTGCTCAAAAATATTGAGTATGTCTTTGAGCGATGGGCGAGTCTCTTTACGCACCAAACTTACGGCAAAGGCACAGGCGATCCCCAAAAGGGCGGCACGCTGAGCCGTGAATCCGACGCTGATCGTAGCAATGATGACCAGCAGCGGCAGCAGCATGTAGCCTTTTTCCAGCAGCAGTTTACGTTTGCTAGGCAGTTGGTCTTTAGGAAGGCCCAGAATACGATGGCGCTTAGCTTCAAAATGGACGCCAATAAAAATACTGGCGAAATAAAGAATCGCAGGGATAAGCGCGGCGAACATGATCTCGCGATAAGAGACGCCCACGTATTCCACCATGATAAACGCAGCCGCCCCCATCAGTGGTGGCATAATCTGCCCGCCCGTAGATGCGGAAGCTTCAATGGCACCAGCCACTTCAGGCTTGAAGCGCGCATTTTTCATCATAGGAATGGTGAACGAGCCAGAGGCCACGGTATTACCGATAGAACTGCCTGAAATCATACCCTGTAAAGAGCTTGCCATAACCGCCGCCTTGCCCGCACCGCCGGTAAAGCGGCCCGTAACGGCAAAGGCTAAATCATTAAAGAAACGGCCAACGCCGGTGTGCATAAGCACAACGCCGAAGAACAAAAACAGGAAGATAAAGCGCGCCGATATTTGCAAGGGCGTACCAAACACGCCACTTTCTCTAAACCATAAATAGGGTGAGACTTGCTCAAGCGAAAAGCCTGGATGAGACAGCAAGGGGCTGGGAATTAGATTCCCAAACAGCGCATAAGCAATGGCTAAGGCTGCCATGATCACGATGGGCATACCCACTGTACGGCGAGTGGCTTCTAGAACAAACAGCACCCCGAGTACGGCAATAATGAGATCAAACGTAGAGTAGCCGGTAATACGGGCACGCAGCACTTCTTCATAAAAGATAATTTTATAATAGGCAGCGAACGTTGCCGTGAAGGCCAACACAATATCGTACCAAGGAACGCCCTGGCGAGGGCCAGCACCGCGGGTAGCCGGAAAGATAATAAATATCATCCCTAGCGCCATGCCCAAGTGAACGGCACCCTGCTGCTGTGAGGGTAGCGTACCGAAGTAAGCGGTGTAGAGATGGAAGCAGGTAAGTGACACGCCCATTAACGTGATGAGCCATGCCCATTTGCCTAATTGTAACGGCGAGCGAACCTGATATTCGCGGTCATATTTCTCTAAGAGAGATGCTTCATCAGATGTTTTTTTTTATCCACGGTTAAGCCTCATGCGGATGACGCCGCTGGTTTACCCAGCGGCGATATAAGGAGTTGTTAATCAGCCAGATCGCTTAGGCTTTCAATCTTGGAGCGTTCGCGAGTAACAATTTGGATAATTTCTGGGTAAATGTGGCCGATAAAGGCAACGTTGCCGATGGGGCCACCTTCGAACTCACCGCGGCCTTCAACAGCTTCTTGGGCGGGCGCGTGAACGGTCATGCCCAAATCCATCGTATTGTCGCGGATGCTTACCAGGTTCTCGATAGAGGCGCCGGTTTCAATGTTGGTGAAATTTTGACCGTCTAGGTAGCGATTCCAGATAGTCGCCATTTCGCCACCCAGCGGATAGTAAGTGCCGCCCTGGCTACCGGTGCCCAGAATGAACTCACCTTTAGGCTCGATATCACCCAGTTCAGCGACAGGGTTATCGACAGTCAATCCCTGTTCTTCGTAATAGCGTTTGGCACCAGGATGAATAGGCAGACCTTCAGAGCCATTCAGGGCATTTTCCAACGTTATAAACGCTGATTGAGCGTGAGTGTTCTCTTCAGCATGCTCGTGCATCAAGCGCGCTAGCTGATAGCCCAGCTCCTCGTCGATGGTCTGAGTGTTACCCACCAAAATGGCATAGGCCGTGATAGTTTCAACGTCAGCATCCTGGAAGTCGTAACTTTTGGCCGGAATTGTAAACCGCTTATAGGCGCTATTCGCTTCGATGTAATCAATTGCATCGTCGCTTAGGCTCATCAAGCGGACATCGCCACTAGATGCCTGCAGGTTTTCAATGCTGCCTGAAGGCAAGCCCAGAATGCCGATCGAAATATCAATATTGCCATCTTGTACACCGTCGAGCGCGGCGCCAAAGCCTTCCTGATATGTCTTGTATTTGTCGCTGCCAATGCCGTAAGCATCAAAAAGCAGCTGAGAAACGCTTTGCGTTGTGCTGGCAGGAGGCCCAACCGCAATATTAGGCTTGCTTTCGCTACTACATCCCGCGAGGAAAATGCTGGCACTTAAGCCACAGAAGACCTTGGACAGGGAAAGCTTCATGTTAACTCCTGCTAGTAAGATTATTTGTAATGGTTCAGTGCCGCTCATTGCGGTGCCGAGCCTTCGGTGCATTGACCAAAGGCGGCTAAACGAAAGCGCGAGCGGAGAATTGACTGGCTATTGTTCACGTACGAAGGGCGGCAGACAAAAGAAATTAAGTTGCGTATGCATTCCGAATTCTCATGATTCTATTGGACGCTGTTTTATAATCGCTTCAGAAACTGATCATATACGCTAGCTTTGATGGCTAAAGTTCTTATTAATCAGATAGTTATTTTTTTTGAGGTGGTAGGGCTACCCAAGGTTCTTATTACGATAGTGTATTCGGTGAGGGAATGCATAGCCTCTAATGAGGCTATGCCAAACGTCACTGCCGTGATTAATAGCAGCGGGTTTGATTAACGGTCAATAATCCCTTGCTCACGCGCCATGGCATAGGCCGCTTTAGGGCCATCCCATAACGAAGGCAGCAGGATGAATGAGACCGGAATGGCAGTGACCACAATAAACTGCTGAAGCGCAGCGATCTGCCCTGATCCCATATGTAAAAGCACGCCCGCCATGATCGCCATGGCGATCCCCCAGAAGGCACGCATGACTGCGCTTGGGTCATCGTGGCCTGCACCCACGACGGCAATGGCGTAGCTCATTGAGTCGCCGGTGGTGGCCACAAAGATGGTTGTAAGCAGCAAAATGGCCATGGTCATAATGGAGCCGCCCGGTAGCGACTGGGCAACGGCTAAGGTGGCCACATCAAACTGGAAGTTGCTTAGCGGCTCGGTTAAATCAAACACGCCGGTCATCTGGTAGTAGATACCTGTACCACCCAGCAGGGTGAACCACACCGTGGTGGCGATAGGCGCCAGTATCGCCACAGCAATAATCATCTCGCGGATGCTGCGACCGCGGGAAATACGCGCCACAAAAATAGCCACTAGCGGGCCAAAGCCGATAAACCAGGCAAAGAAAAATACCGTCCACCACTGCATCCACCAAGCGGGAGCAGTTTCAGCGGTCATCGTTGCCATCGGGAAAAAATCACTGATGTAAGTGCCCATTCCTGCAACGTAGCTGTTAAAAAGAAACAGCGTGGGGCCAAACACGAAAATCACCGCACCAACCGCCAGGGCTAGAAAGACGTTGAAGCGGCTGAGTATCTGCATGCCCTTATGCACACCACTGACGGCCGACAGCACATACATCGTGCCCAGGACGGCGAGAATAATCAGCTTGCTGGTGTAGTTATCGGGAATATCAAACACTTCATGTAGCCCAAAGCTTACTTGGGTCGCCAGAAAGCCAATCGGCCCGACCGTACCGGCCACAACGGCAATCACACAGCAGGCATCAATGATGCCGCCCAGCGGGCCGCGCAAAAGCCGTTCACCCAACAGAGGATAAAGCAGCGTGCGTGGCTGCAGCGGCTGGCCTTTTACATAGTGGGCATGCGCCAGCACGATAGCGGACAACGAGCCAAGTACCGCCCAGCCAATAAACCCCCAGTGCGTGAAGGCCTGCGCCAGAGCACCTGCAACGGCGTCGGGCGTGCCTGGCTCAGTGTCAAACGCGGGTGGCGTGACCAAAAAGTGAGAAATCGGCTCACCGGCAGCAAAAAACACTCCACCACCTGCCAAAAGCGTGCACAGAATGATCGATAGCCACTTGAATGTGCTCATTTCTGGTGCATCCAAATTGCCAATTTTGGCTTTTGCTGCCGGGGTGACGGCAATCCCCATGGCAATAAAGAACGTGAGCAGCAGTAGTAGTTGGAAGTAGCTTCCAAAGACCAACGCCGTCCAACTGAAGCTGGTGCTGATGGCACCCGCCACTAAGTTAATGTCGTAAAAGGATAGGCCTAGGAAAGCGACAATAAATCCAATACTTAGTGTGAGTACGGTCGGATCGCCAAGCGAGTGTCGCGTATGGCTTTCAGCACCTGGAGTCGGTTGGTTCATCAATAAGAACACCTTGGGTGGAACATGAAGAAACAGCGCAAATGCGGAAAGCGCAGCAAAAAAAAAGCGCCATTCAATGAATGGCGCGAGGACAGGAAACTGGAGACAGTATATCTCTAATATAGACGAACGTCTAACTCGTTTTATTTTGGTGCGTAAA
Organism: Halomonas sp. AOP5-B2-8; assembly: GCF_052376475.1. Classification (NCBI taxonomy): domain Bacteria; kingdom Pseudomonadati; phylum Pseudomonadota; class Gammaproteobacteria; order Oceanospirillales; family Halomonadaceae; genus Halomonas; species Halomonas sp. AOP5-B2-8. Next base: position 73,502 of record NZ_JBQSVS010000004.1, read on the forward strand.
AAAATCAGCCTGCACGCTTTTGGCTCACCAGCGGTAAAGAAGTGACGCACTCACGGTGCTGTCGGTACGCTCACTGGCATCGGCAGGCGGCTCGGAGTTGTGCTTGATTTCGTGTGACAGGCGTAACGAAAGCTTTGAGTTGAGTCGTGCGGTAAGCGCTGTTAGCGAGCGGGAAGTGATATTTTGCTCGGTATACTCCAATGACATTTCCTGCTGAAGATCTGCATAGTCAGAAAATCCCCAGCGGTAGTCGAGTGCGGTGTAGGCCACTGCCAGTCGATCGTTGTCGTCATCTCGCAAGCGGTCGTGTCGGTAGCCCGGGCCTGCTTCTAGCGACAGCGTATGAGCATCGGTCTCAAAAATCTGTCGGCCATAGCCGCCAACGACGGAGAGCTGCTGGTCATAGCCGGCAAAGCGGTCTTTTTCCCAGCGGGCGAATCCAAACAAATAGTGTGGGCCCTCTAAGTCATAGCGCTCGCGTCCGGCCACCAAATATTGCTCAGCGCTGGTTTCGTCATCCTTTGTCACGTTGCGGACTTCACCGCGCAGCGAATAGGTAAAGTTACCCGTTAGCCACGTTAACAGCGTTTTGCCAATAAGCGTTTGGCTGTCGGTGTTGCCTGAAAGGCGGGTAAAGCCGAGTTCAGTATCGCCACTGAACACCGGGGAGTCTTCTTTCGGCGCTGGTGGTGCATAGAACGGGCTGGCATACGCTGCTGTTAGCCACAATGGCCAGCAGGCCAGCAAGAGCATCCATCGAGTGATCGCCACAACGTCCCTCCTTGAGTAAGGCATTCAGCCATTATATCAGCGAACGATGACAGAAAGTGGCGACGTTCAACGTCGTTTGCCGGCGCGTGTCATAATGACGCTGTCACGTATTTTGAGCGTATCTATGACCATTTCTCGTCCCCGCACCTTAGCTGACCTACAGCGCTGGCGCCGTACTCGCGCCAGACGCAGCTGGTATAAACGCAGTTTTCGCCTTCAGGTAATGCTGTTAGTCGGGCTACTGCTAGCCGGCATGCTACTGGCACAGGGTACGTATCTCAATCATCGTAAGTCGGAAATTATTAGCCAGCAGATGGGCGAGCGGGCGCTGGCGGTAGCTAAAACGGTGGCGTCAATGCCGCAAATTATCAACGCGTTTGCTATTCCCGACCCGTCTTTCATTATTCAGCCGCTCGCAGAGCGCATTCGCCATGAAACGGGGGCGCGCTACGTGGTGGTCGGTGATGCGCAAAGCAGGCGCTACTCGCATCCGGTGCAGGAGCGGATTGGTGAGAAAATGGTGGGAGGAGACAACGATCAAGCACTGATTTATGGTCAATTTTATGTCTCAGAGGCGACCGGCTCGTTGGGTACCGCCATGCGAGGAAAAGCCCCCATTTGGGATGAGGAGGGTAATATCATTGGCGTTGTTTCCGTCGGCTTTATGATGGATCGCGTCGCCATGGATGTCGGAAGATACACCAGCTTCGGCTGGTGGCTGGTCGGATTAATGATTTGCTTAGGGTTTGCCGGAGCTTACGGGCTGTCACAGCATCTTAAACGAGTGATTCTGGGGCTTGAACCCTATGAAATTGCCCGCTTAGCGATGGAAAAAGAGGCCATTTTGCAATCGATTCACGAGGGCGTGCTGGCGGTTAATCGTGAGGGTCATATCACCCTGGTTAATCAGCAGGCGCGGCGCTTTCTTAATCTAGACGATGCGCATGTGCTGCTCGGGCAGCCCATCCGCGGGGTGGTACCGAATTCTCGGCTTTTAGAAGTCCTCAAGCACGGCGAGCGGGAGTTTGATCAGGAGATGTGGCTAGGCGATCACCCGGTGGTGGTGAACCGAGTACCGATTCTGCATGAGGGCGAGATCGAGGGCGCGGTGGCGACCTTTCGTAGCCGCCGCGAGATCATTGATCTGTCTCAAGCACTGACCCAGGCAAGCCGCGACGTGGATATGCTGCGCGCTCAGGCGCATGAGTTTTCTAATAAGCTTTACACTATTTCGGGCTTGCTGCAGCTAAAGCGCACTGACGAGGCGCTGGCGCTGATCCACCAAGAAACGGAGCGCGCCCAGGCACAGATGAGCTTTTTAATGCGCCATGTGGCTGACGCCGTGCTTAGTGGCACGCTACTGGGTAAACTCACTCGGGCGCGGGAGCTTGGCGTGGTACTGGAAATCGACTCGCAAAGCTCGCTTTCTTGCCCGCTCACGCCTACCGGGCAAGAAGTCATGATGAGTGTGGTTGGCAACCTGCTAGATAACGCCTGCCATGCCGCGCTTAACGGGCCGAGTAAGGAGCCTAAAGTGCGCCTGTTTTTCACCGACCTAGGCGAGCAGCTGTTGATTGAGGTGGAAGATAACGGCCTAGGCGTTCCCGCTGAACTCGCAGAGTCGATTTTCCAAGATGGCTTTTCAACCAAAAACGGCAAGCACCAGGGCATTGGCTTAGCGCTCGTCGCAAGGCTGTGTCGTCAAAACGGAGGAGCAGTGACGCTAGAGGAAAGTGAGCTTGAGGGCGCGTGCTTTATCGCCGTGCTAGACCGCTCGCTGTGCGCCGCTTCCCGCACCGTATGAACGCAGCGCTTTGGGTCTAATCGACACAAATGAGCAACACCGGCGCCTGTTACCACCGCCACTACACATTGCCACTACAACAATGATGAAACATTGCTAGGGGAAAATGCATGTCTGCCAAGCAATACGGTATTTTGGTCATCGAAGATGATTTTCGCATTGCCGATATTCATAAAGCCTTTATTGAGCAAAGCGACGGTTTTTACGTCGTCGGTATGGCGCGAAATGGCAGTGAGGCTAAAGCGCTGATGGCCCAGCATGCCGATGATATTCATCTGATTTTGCTGGATGCCTACTTACCCGATGTAGAAGGGCTGGAGCTTTTATGGGCTATCCGGCGCGACTACGTGCATGTGGATATTGTGATGGTTACGGCAGCTCGTGAGGTGGAAACGATTAGCGAGGCGCTGCGCGGTGGGGTTTTTGATTATTTGATTAAGCCGATTGAAGCCGCCCGGATGAGCCAGATGCTCATTCGTTTTCGCCGTGAGCGCGAAGTGTTGGCCAACTACGCAGAGCTGAGCCAGGATGAATTGGATCACGTACTGGCCCGATTACAACCCAGTGGTGCGGGACGTTCGTCGCAGAAAACACGCGTGCTTCCCAAAGGTATTGATCGCCTAACCCTGCGTGCGGTGGTGGCTGCGCTTCAGGCATCATCTCAGCCTCAGGCTGCGATGCAGGTGGCGCGGGAGATGGGCACTAGCCGCTCCACGGCGCGCCGCTATTTAGAGTTTTTGGTTTCGGTGCAGCTGGTAAACGCCGAGCTGGGCTACGGCGATGTCGGCAGGCCCGAGCGCCGCTATCGTTTGGTCGGTGACGCCTTGCCTTGGTGTGAAGAGGAGTAGCGTCGCAAGAGAAGACGGGGCCGCGTGAACAAAATGCACACAACGCTCAAAATGAACTTTTTGTTCATTATGTTCATAACGTTGAGAGGCGTTGTGCCAATCCTTTAATGTGCGTTCAGCACGCCAGCTTAGTAATGATTTCTTCACAAGAAGAGCGCCATGATCGTCAGAATCCCTGACATTAAGGCGTTTTAAAGGGTCTGGACTGCCTCAGATGTTCCTGACTGGACCTAGTGTCACCCCCGAGGTGAATGCGCAGGATCCTTCCCATTTCAGCCAATTTCTAACGCTAGTCAATTCCTAGGGCGGGGAGAATACCCCGACTCAGTTATTAGCCAACCAACGCCTGTTGCTATGCACCTGGTGTGGCTGAGCGCGATGTGGCTCGTCAATAAGTCTATTGAGACTTAAGGCGGGCGCGTGTTCTGCGTTGCTAGGGATGATTAAGCTTAAGAATTAAAGAAAAGGTTAATGACGAATGAGCTTAAGTGTCATTGGTTTTATCACCATCATCGTTATCGTCGGCCTCCTTATTAGTGGGCGCGTTTCTCCTCTGGTGGCAATGGTTATTCCGCCGGTAATCGCAGCTTTTGCGGCAGGCTTTGATGCGACGGATCTAGGCGAGTTTTTTAGTGCGGGGCTAAGCTCCGTGATGAACGTCGCAGTAATGTTCATTTTCGCCATTATTTTCTTTGGAATCATGCAGGACACGGGGCTGTTTGAGCCGGTGATCAATAAGATGATCGCGCTATCGAGAGGCAATATTATTACCGTCGCTCTGATTACCGTGCTCATTGCCATGGTGGCTCAGTTAGATGGCTCCGGCGCATCCACATTCCTGATCACTATACCGGCACTATTGCCGCTCTATCTGCGGCTACGCATGAATCCTTACTTACTATTGCTGCTTATTGCAGGCTCTGCCTCCATCGTGAATATGGTGCCGTGGGGCGGGCCATTGGGGCGAGTGGCATCGGTACTTGATGTAGATGTCACCGAATTATGGTATCCACTAATTCAGATTCAGGCCATCGGCGTAGTGTTAATGCTGGCGCTGGCGGTTTTTATGGGAATTCTGGAAAAGCGCCGGATTTTAAGAACCTACGGCACGCTTCAGCCGGGCCAGGAGCATGACGAAGGCTCACTAACCCAAGGCGTGTTCTCAAATGATGTTGATGTCAGCCTGCTGCGACCAAAGCTGATCTGGGTTAATGCCATCATCGCTATTGCCGTCATCACGATTCTGGTTGCCGGTATATTGCCTGCGGGGTTGGCGTTCTTACTGGGTGTCGCTGTGGCGCTGCTGGTGAACTATCGTACGCCTAAAGAGCAAATGGCGCGCATTCAAGCGCATGCGCCGAGTGCCTTAACAATGGCCTCTATCATTATCTCCGCTGGCCTGTTCCTGGGAGTCTTGAACGGTACGGGCATGTTAAATGCCATCGCCAATGATGTGGTGACGGTGCTACCGAGCGCCTTCTCCGACTATCTGCATATCATTATTGGGGTGCTGGGTGTGCCGTTGGACTTGCTGCTTAGTACGGATGCCTACTACTTCGCTCTGTTCCCTGTGGTAGAACAAATCGGTCTCTCCTTTGATATCGACTCGTATTCAACAGCCTATGCCATGGTCATTGGTAACATCGTGGGCACCTTCGTATCTCCCTTGGCTCCCGCCGTGTGGCTGGCGCTAGGGCTCTCCGGTCTAGAGATGCACAAGCACTTGCGCTACTCGTTCTTCTGGATGTGGGGGTTGAGTATTGTACTATTGATGTGTGCTGTTTTACTCGGCGTGATAGCCGTTTGATCCACGGATGCTTCACGGCTAAGCTGAATTTGGGAAGCCGGTAGCAATGGAAGGCGGCGCATTCTGGAAGATGCGCCGTCACAACGTTAATGCGCGGTTAAGGCGAGTGAGCACAATGAACAAAATGCCCATAAAGAACTTTTTGTCTTTTATGCGCATAAGCTTGTCGGTCAGGGGCACGGTCTTCTAACGTTCGCGACGTGTCATCACATAATAAGACCAATATTTATACAAATAACCATACAACAACACTGAGATCTGGAGAACGCCATCATGACCTCGCTTACTCTTAAGCGCTTATCTGTATTTGCTCTACCACTAGCCGCATTTGCTGGAATGACGACCGCCGCACAGGCGCAAGAGTGGACACCAAGCCGCTCTATTGAATTCGTCGCGCCAGCTAATCCGGGCGGTGGTTGGGACACGCTTGCCCGCACCATGTCGCGGGTGATCCAGCAAGAAGGTCTGGCCGATGAAAGCTTCGCCGCGATCAACGTACCCGGCGGTGGCGGTGCCGTCGCCTGGGCACAAGTGGCGCGCGACGCCGGCAATCCGCACAAGCTATTTGCGACCAGCCCACCGATGATTTTGGTGCCGCTGGCAGGCGCCTCACGCTATGACCACACCGACTTTACCCCGGTCGCTAGAATTAATACCGACTACTCGATCATTCTGGTCGCGGCAGACTCTGAGTATCAAACGCTGGAAGATCTGTTTGCGGCTCTTAAAGAGAACCCCCGTTTGAGTGTTGGCGGTGGTAGTGCACCGGGTTCGATGGATCATATCTCTGTGGCAGGTTTGGCCTCAGCGGCGGGTATTGATGCTGCGGACATCAACTATATTCCGTTTTCGGGCGGCGGCGATGCCATGACTAACCTGATGGGTGGCCATATTGAAGCGGTCATCACCGGTGCTGGCGAGTCAGTTGGCCAATTGGGTGAAGGTAGCCAGCTCCGCGCGCTGGGTGTTTCCTCTGAAGAGCGCTTGGGTGGCGGCTTAGCCGACGTACCTACCTACCAGGAACAAGGCTACGACTACACCTTCGATATCTGGCGCGGCATCATGGGCACGCCGGATATGCCTGAAGAAGCTGTGGCTTACTACGAAGATCTGTTCGCTGAAATGCTTGAAACCGACGCCTGGCGTGAAGCGAGCGACCAGCTGGGCTGGATCGACGCCTACCAAAACAGCGAAGAATTTGGTGCCTTCCTGGATCAGCAGCAAGAGCAGTTCAGCGATGTGCTGAGTGAGCTTGGTTTGCTGCGCCAGTAATCCTACTCCTGTATAACCCAGCCGCCTAAGTGCGGCTGGGGCACCCCCTGTTGTTAACCACTTGTTTTTTCTTAAAAAACCGTGACTAAAACGGGTTGTTAACGACAGTCGGTGCGTTGGCTCCTTCGGAGAGATTCCTATGACTCGTTTAAATACCAATCAGTGGTTAGCGCTGATATTGGCGCTATTGGCTGTCGCCTACATCGCGATGGCATGGCAAATCCCGACTTTCCCGCTACCGCGGCCGGTCGATTCAGACCTGTTTCCCAAAGTATTAGGATTTTCTTTATTGATCCTGTCGGGCTTTCTGTTCTTTGAGAAGCCTACGCCGATTGCCGGTGCTGACGAAATTGATCAAGAGGCACAACAAGGGCCGCTGCTATTAACGCCCTGGGCACGAGTCATCGTGACCTCGCTGGCAATTGCCGCCTATGCATTTTTACTGGTACCGATTGGCTTCGTGCTCGCCTCGACGCTGCTTTGCGTGGGTTTAACGGCTTACTACGGCTACCGCCGCCATACGGTTAACCTCGCTACGTCACTGGGGGTGGTGTTAGCGCTTTATCTCACCATGACGCGAGTGATGGACGTCTATCTACCCACTGGCGTGCTGCCTTTCTAAACCAGCCGTTTTAGTCGAAATTAAGCTAGCAGGTCTTTAAGAGAGTAATTCCCATGGATGCCTTCAATAATCTGATGTACGGCTTTGGCATCGCGCTTGAGCCGATCAATATCGCTTACGTGTTTGCTGGCGTATTCGCCGGCACTATTATCGGCATGCTGCCGGGCTTAGGCCCTATCAGCGCACTTGCCCTTATGATTCCTATTACCTTTGCCATGGAGCCTTCGTCAGGTTTAATTTTAATGGCGGGGGTTTATTACGGCGCCATCTTCGGCGGCTCTACGTCTTCGATACTGCTCAACGCCCCCGGCGTGGCGGGCACGGTGGCGACCTCTTTTGATGGCTACCCGATGGCTAAAAAAGGGCAAGCGGGCAAAGCGCTGGCGATTGCCGCCTACGCTTCCTTTATCGGCGGCACTGTTTCCGTTATTTTCTTAATGCTGATCGCACCGCTGTTGTCGAAAGTGGCCGTCAGCTTTGGCCCTTCTGAGTACTTTGCACTGATGGTGCTGGGCTTAACCGCCGTGGTCTCGCTGTCGGATAAGTCTCTGGTCAAAGGGCTCATTGCCGCCGTGGTTGGGGTGATTATCTCGATTGTGGGTATCGATATGCAGACCGGCACCGAGCGCTATACGTTTGGCTCCATTCAGCTTCTCGATGGCATTGATTTCCTTGTCGTAGCGCTGGGTATTTTCGCGCTTGCCGAGGTGTTTTATATGCTGCTGCGCGGCGGCGGTGGCAAAGAAGTGCCGCGCAATGCGATTGGCTCGCTGAAGTTGACTCGCAGTGAAGTAAAAGAGATCGCTGGCCCCATTGGCCGTAGCTCGGTACTGGGTTTCTTTACCGGCGTACTGCCAGGTGCGGGCGCAACCATCGGCTCATTTTTGGGCTACAGTATGGAAAAGCGTATTGCTAAAGATGGCCACACCTTTGGACAGGGCAATATCAAGGGCGTTGCGGCACCAGAAGCCGCCAATAACGCTGCTTGTACCGGCTCCTTTGTACCGCTATTAACGCTAGGCGTGCCGGGCTCGGGTACTACCGCGGTGCTACTGGGTGCGCTGCTGGTAATGGGCGTGAACCCTGGCCCCATGATGCTTGAGCAGCGCCCGGACGTGTTCTGGAGCGTGGTTGCCAGTATGTATATTGGCAATATCTTCCTGCTGGCGCTTAACCTGCCGCTGATTCCCTATATCGCCAAAATTCTCGATATGCCCCGCCCATTGCTGTTATCGCTCATCCTAATCTTCTGCATGATCGGCGTTTACGGCATGAGCTTCAGCGTGTTTGATCTGCTGCTGCTGTTGGGCTTTGGCTTGGTTGGCCTGGGAATGCGTCTGTTTGGTTTCCCGGCGGCGCCGCTAATCCTGGCGCTGATTTTGGGTAATATCATGGAAGAGTCCATGCGTCGTGCGCTGCAAATCTCGGGTGGCGATTGGACAACGTTCGTCGATAAGCCGATTGCGCTGGGGCTGCTGCTGGTTGCCTTACTATCGCTTGGCTTACCGCTACTGAAAAAACGCCGCAAGAAACGTACCGCTATGTAACTCATTAGTGGGGTGTTTTGGATGATTAATAAGGAGTCTTGGGGATACCCAGGCTCCTTTTTTGTATCTCACGCTTTTGTCGGTTTTGTAATCAAATGGTGAGCTTAGCATTGCTGTTGTGTGTCGACGCCCGACAATTACCCGATTGGTGCACAGGGTTTTATTGGTGCATTGATAGCGTGCTTAAGCTCAGGCGTCGTGCTTAATGTTGGTGCATTCGGCTAGACTATGGTTTTTTATAATATCAATAAGTCATTGAATAAATGGCTGTAAATAAGTGTTGTGCCAATCTGGCGCACCCCTTGCAGGTGTTAATGGCTAGTGGACGTATTGGGGGAACTAACATCGCAGCCCTAAATGCGACGCCAATTAACAAGCCCCACACATAAGGGGTGCAAGGAGGTTCAAGTGATCACATTGCCATACAACACAAGCGCTCGCTCGACACACCTGAGCGCAACCCGCTCGCCGGGTCGCTTTGCGCTCGCCTTGCTAGCCGCTGTCGTGATGGGGGCCAGTGCTCAGGCCATCGCTCAAGATGCTGATCAGAGCGAAGATCCGATTAAGGTCGGCATTCTACATTCGCTCTCCGGCACTATGGCGATCAGTGAGACCGTTCTTAAAGACACCGTCGAAATGTTGATTGAACAGCAGAACGAAGCGGGTGGCCTGCTGGGTCGCCAGCTAGAGGCCGTTGTCGTCGACCCCGCTTCTAACTGGCCGCTGTTTGCTGAACGCGCCCGTGAGCTGCTGGCTCAGGAAGAAGTTGACGTTATTTTCGGTAACTGGACCTCGGTTTCCCGTAAAGCGGTGCTGCCCGTCGTGGAAGAACTCAACGGCCTGCTTTTCTACCCGGTGCAGTACGAAGGTGAGGAGTCCTCAGAAAATGTCTTCTACACCGGCGCGGCGCCTAACCAGCAGGCGATTCCTGCCGTTGAGTATCTGATCAACGAAGTGGGTATCGAACGCTTCGCGCTGATCGGCACCGACTACGTGTATCCGCGCACGACTAACCGGATTCTTGAGGCGTTTCTCAAAGATGAGTATGGCATCGCCGACGAAGACATCATGGTCAATTACACGCCATTCGGTCATTCCGATTGGCAGAATATCGTGTCTGAGCTGAGCCGTTTTGGCGAAGAGGGTAAGCGTACCGCCGTCATCTCAACGATTAATGGCGATGCCAACGTGCCGTTCTACACCGAGCTTGCTAACCAGGGCATCGATGCCGCCGATATTCCGGTCATCGCCTTCTCCGTGGGCGAACAGGAGCTTACCGGTATCGATACGGGCCCGCTAGTGGGTCATTTAGCCGCTTGGAACTACTTCATGAGCGTCGATAATGATGACAACTATGACTTTATCGATGCCTGGATCGACTACACCGGCGACGAAGAGGCAGTGACGAATGACCCGATGGAAGCACACTACATTGGGTTTAATATGTGGGCAGAAGCGGTTCGTAAAGCAGGCACCACCGATGTCGACAGCGTAAAAGATGCGATTATTGGCGTGACGGTGCCGAATCTATCCGGTGGCTACGCGGCGATGATGCCCAACCATCACATCACCAAGCCGGTGCTGATTGGTGAAATTCAAGACAACGGCCAGTTTGATATTGTCTGGCAGACGCCGTCTACCGTGGCAGGCGATGCTTGGTCGGATTACCTACCCGGTTCGCGTGATCTGATTGCCGATTGGCGCAAGCCGATGGAATGCGGCAACTTTAACGTCGTTAACGGCTCGTGCGGCGGCAGTACCGCCGTAGAAGAAGCCGAAGCGGCCCTCGCAGAATAACGATGATTTCCCTCTACGCCTGACTGAAAAGTGAGGCGTAGAGGAGCACGCTACCTTTCCCTCTCAGATAACCAAAGGAAGAACCCCATGAGGCGTTTCCTTTCCTTAGGGCTACTGTGCCTGCTGTTGTTGAGCATCACAGTCACCTCGCAAGCCCAAACGAGTTCTACAGCTAACGCTGACGCCGCCGCCCTTGAGCTGCTAGAAGCGCTGAACGTTAAATCATATAGCGCTAAAGGCGACGCCATCACCGCTATTTTGCAAAGCGATGATGAGCGCGCCCGCGATTGGCTGCAGGCGCTATTGGATGGCCGCTTACAGAGTACCGACGATGGCAGAATAGTGCTGGTGCTCGACAACAGCGGCCGCGAGTGGCCGGTTGCCGATGTACTAACGGGCGAAGCGCTGGGCCAGATGTCGCGCCGCGACTTAGATCGTATCGGCATAAATAACGCGCTGCGCAATCAGCTGCGTAGCGCCATCGCCGTGGTTGACCTTTACTCGCCTAACATTGAGCGTCGTCGCCACTCGGCAGAACGGCTATTGGGCGAAGTGGATGAAACGCTGGCCGAGCCGCTCAGTGAGCTGATTGCCGGCGAGCAGGATAGCCAGGTTGTCCGCAGGCTTTCCCAAGCGTTAGCGATCTACCAAGTGGAAAGCGGTGAGCTGGCGGGCGTTGAAGCGCTGCGTGGCAGTCTGCATCCTCGCGCCCGAGTCGCGCTAAGCCGCGCCGTGAACGGAGATGACCCCATTGTGGCAGACGCAGCGGCGAGCGCTTTGGGCAGCATTGAACAAAATCTCAAGATTAATCGTGGCTTGGAAACGCTCTACTTCGGTTTAAGTCTCGGCTCGGTACTAGTGCTGGCAGCGATAGGCCTGGCGATTACCTTTGGCGTCATGGGCGTGATCAATATGGCCCACGGTGAGCTGATGATGCTGGGCGCTTATACCACCTGGGGAATGCAGCAGCTGCTGCCCGGCCAGCCGGGGCTGGCGCTGATTCTTGCTATTCCTGCGGGCTTTATGGTCGCAGCGCTGGCGGGTATTGCCATCGAGCGCGGCGTTATTCAGTTTTTAAAAGGCCGCCCGCTGGAAACCTTGCTGGCGACCTTCGGTATCAGCTTGATTCTACAGCAACTGGTGCGCACCGTTATTTCACCGCTTAACCGTACGGTGATTACCCCTGAGTGGATGAGCGGCTCTTTAGTGATCAATGATGCGCTGTCTCTCACGCTTAACCGTATGGTGGTGCTCGGTTTTGCGCTGGTGGTGTTTGCGGCGCTGATGCTGATTATGCGCCGCACACGGCTAGGGCTTGATGTGCGCGCCGTGACGCAAAATAGGGCCATGGCCCGCTCGATGGGCATTCGCGCTACCCGTGTCGATATTATGACCTTCGCACTGGGTTCGGGCGTGGCCGGTTTGGCAGGTGTCGCGCTTTCCCAGTTGACCAACGTCGGCCCTAACCTGGGGCAAAACTACATCATCGACTCCTTTATGGTGGTGGTGTTTGGCGGCGTCGGCAATCTGTGGGGAACGCTGGTGGCGGGCCTCTCGCTGGGGATTATTAATCAGGTATTAGAACCTTGGGCGGGCGCAGTGCTGGCCAAAATTATCGTCTTGGTCTTTATCATCCTATTCATTCAAAAACGCCCGCGTGGACTCTTCCCGCAGAAGGGCCGGGCTGCGGAGGGCTAAACGATGTCATTGACGACCGAATCATCGACCAATTTTTGGCTAACACGTCCGTTCAGCGAGCGCTCTACGCAGATTTTTTTAGGCGTGCTGGTCGCTGCGCTGGCGTTAGTCACGCTGCTACATGTGGCGATACCGCCGGAAAACCCGCTGCATATTGGCGCGTATACGGTCAATTTGTTCGGCAAGTACCTAAGCTATGCGCTGCTAGCGGTGGCAGTAGATTTAGTGTGGGGCTATCTGGGTATTTTGAGCCTGGGGCACGGTGCGTTTTTTGCTATTGGCGGCTACGCCATGGGCATGTACCTGATGCGCCAAATAGGTGATCGGGGTACCTACGGCCACCCGGTGCTGCCGGACTTTATGGTGTTTTTAAACTGGGACAGCCTGCCGTGGTTCTGGCAGGGCTTCGACATGGCCTGGTTTGCCTTTGCCATGGTGCTCTTGGCCCCCGGGCTGCTGGCGTTAGTGTTTGGCTTCTTGGCGTTTCGCTCGCGAGTGACCGGCGTTTACCTGTCGATCATTACCCAGGCGTTAACGTTTGCCTTAATGCTGGCGTTCTTTCGCAATGAGATGGGGTTTGGCGGTAACAATGGCTTAACCGACTTCCGCGAGCTGCTGGGATACAACCTGCGCAACAACGATACGCGCCTGGGCCTGTTTATCGCCACCGGGGTTGCGCTGGCGCTGGGCTATATTCTGTGCCGTGCCATAGTGACCAGCAAACTGGGCCGGGTCAGTATCGCTACGCGTGATGCCGAAGCACGTACGCGCTTTCTTGGCTACCGAGTCGAGCGCTTTCAGCTGTTTGTGTTTGTGGTGTCGGCGATGTTGGCAGGCTTGGCGGGGGCACTCTATGTGCCGCAGGTAGGGATCATTAATCCCAGCGAGTTTTCACCCATTTTCTCTATCGAAATTGTGCTGTGGGTGGCCCTAGGCGGTCGCGCTACGCTTTATGGCGCGGTGATCGGCGCTATTTTAGTCAACTACGCCAAAACGTTTTTTACCGGCGTCATGCCGGATGCGTGGCTGTTTGCGCTAGGGGCGATGTTTGTATTGGTCACGGTATTTCTGCCCAAGGGTGTGGCGGGGCTGTTTCGCCATATCAAGCGGCGTAAGCGCGACGATAATAGCGCCAAACCCACCGCGCCCAAGGAGGCTTCCGCATGAGCTTGCTGCAATCGCTAACTCAGCGTGATCGGGTGTTCGACTTTATGGCGCCGCAGGATTCACCGGTGGATGTGCGCCATGGTCCTATCCTGTATATGGAGGATGTCACCGTTAGCTTCGATGGCTTTAAAGCGATCAATAACCTCAATTTGACTATTGATGATGGCGAGCTGCGCTGCATTATCGGCCCTAACGGCGCAGGTAAAACCACCATGATGGATATTATTACCGGTAAAACGCGCCCTAATAGCGGCAGCGTTTGGTTTGGCAGCCGCCATAACCTGCTTAATATGAACGAGCCAGATATCGCAAGCTTAGGCATTGGGCGCAAGTTTCAAAAGCCCACGGTGTTTGAAGCGCTCTCGGTGTTTGAAAACCTGGAGCTTGCCATGTCGGCGGATAAGCGCATTTTTCCCACGCTCACCGCCCGCATGACCGGTGAGATTAAAGACCGCATCGATGAAGTGCTGGAAACTATCGGCTTGACGGCGCTACGCCACCAGCCCGCGGGTATCCTTTCCCACGGCCAGAAGCAGTGGTTAGAGATCGGCATGCTATTAATGCAGCGCCCGCGCTTACTGCTGGTGGACGAGCCAGTCGCCGGCATGACTGAGCAGGAGATGGAGCGCACCGCCGAACTGCTCACGGGGCTTGCTGGCAAGCAGTCCGTGGTCGTCGTGGAACATGATATGGGGTTTGTACGCTCGATTGCCCGCCAAGTCACCGTATTGCATCAGGGCAGCGTGCTGGCGGAAGGCACCATGGATCAGGTATCCAGTGATCCCAAAGTGATCGAAGTGTATTTGGGTGCTGATGATGATGAGGCCGCCTGATGTTAGCCATTGAAAAGCTCAACCAGTTTTATGGCGAAAGCCACACCCTTTGGGATTTAGACCTTGATGTGCCCGCCGGCCAGTGTACTTGCGTGATGGGCCGCAACGGCGTGGGTAAAACCACGTTGTTGAAAGCAGTGATGGGCGAAGTCGCGGTGAAAAGCGGTGCGTTACGCTACACACGCGGAGAGGCGGGTGAGATCGAACTAACCCAAAAAGCCGTGGAAGCGCGTTCGCGACTGGGAATTGGCTATGTGCCCCAGGGGCGGCAGATTTTTCCGCTACTGACCGTGGAAGAAAACCTGCGCACCGGCTTAGCGGCGCGTCGGGACGGGCTGAAGAAAATCCCCGAACGGATATACGAGCTGTTCCCCGTGCTGAAAGAAATGAAACACCGGCGTGGCGGCGACCTTTCCGGTGGCCAACAGCAGCAGCTCGCCATCGGCCGCGCGCTGGTGATTGCACCCCAACTGCTCATTTTGGATGAGCCGGGGGAGGGCATTCAGCCCAATATCGTCGCGCAAATTGGCCAGGTTATTCGTCAGTTGATCAATGAGGATGGTTTGACGGTGCTACTGGTCGAACAGAAGCTGCCCTTCGCCCGCAAGTACGCCGACCGTTTCGTGATCATGGACCGCGGTCGGCCGGTCGCCAAAGGCGAGATCAGTGAGCTTTCTAACGCGCTGATTAAACAGCATTTGACGGTATAACATGCTGAACGAGGCCTTTGAAATAGTCTAGTAGCGCTCCATTGGGTGTGGCAGATTGGCGCAATTGGCCACTCTCAATGGATAAATAGGCCTGCAACCGCTAGAGTCATTGTCAATGACGTTAACCTCAATGCG
The DNA here is from genome assembly GCF_052376475.1 of Halomonas sp. AOP5-B2-8. Classification (NCBI taxonomy): domain Bacteria; kingdom Pseudomonadati; phylum Pseudomonadota; class Gammaproteobacteria; order Oceanospirillales; family Halomonadaceae; genus Halomonas; species Halomonas sp. AOP5-B2-8. Next base: position 88,513 of record NZ_JBQSVS010000004.1, read on the forward strand.
GACTACTGTTAAAAAGCCCACTTATGCGTAAAAACCGTCCCTTCATACTGCTTGTCGCCATTCCCCTTACCGCCATTGTCATTTTGGGCGGGCTCATCTTTGGCAGTCAGGCGATGTCTGATCAAAACCAAGAAGGTGATATTCAGCGAGCATTAGCGACGGCGACAGCGCTTGAAACGCCTGATGACGTGGAGCTTCAGTATTTGCAGAGTGTTAACTACGGTTACGGTGTGTGCGGCCTGTACAAAACGCCGTCAGCAGAAAAAGGTTTTGCGCCCTTCTTTTATGACACGACTAACCACGACCTCGTGCTCGATATTAATTCGCGTCGATATAAGTCGAACTGTAGCCTTGGCTCTCTGTGTTAATAGCGCTTATTGACTAACGCTTGGTTAGACCATGACGGCGTCTGCTGAGTTGTCAATGAGTGTCTAATCAGGCGGTTAATACCTTGCTGTCCACAACTTAACGTTAACAATAAGGGGAAGTTAAAATGCTAAACATGCGTACTAAAGCAGTCTGGGGACTCTTAGCGTTAGCGCTGTCGGCAGGCAGCGTGCAGGCTGCTGAACCTGAAGTCACCGACGCGAGGCTGAGTCTATTGCCCGGCGACTCACCTGGTGCTGGCTACTTTAATATTACCAATACAAGTGATGAACCGCTCACCTTGGTGGGCGCAGAAAGCGCTGCATTTCATATGACCGAAATGCACGTTAGCACCACTGAAAATGATATGGCGCGCATGGAGTCTGTTGAAAAAGTCGACGTCGCGCCTGGTGAGAGTTTTGCCTTTGCTCCCAAAGGTTATCATCTTATGTTCATGCACAGAGCTGAACCGTTGGAGCAAGGCGATGAAGTGGATGTGCTGCTTCACTTTGAAAATCAGCCAGAGCTGCCGGTTACCTTCACCGTCGTTGCTCCCGGATCAATGTAAGACAGTTCTTGTGATGGATGTTTAGCGATGATTAAAAGGCTATGTTTGTTTATCGGGCTATTGTTGCTAGTAGGATGTAGCGACGAAAGTTGGCGCACTAACGACGTCTCCGACATGCTGCCGGAACTTGATTTTGATTTAGTCAATGAAGATAGCGAGGCCGTCGATGAAACAGCCTATGCCGATAAAGCCACGCTGGTTTACTTTGGCTTTACGAACTGCCCTGATGTTTGCCCTATCATGCTAGCAACCGTTGCATCAGCCATACGGCAATTGGAGGAGGGTGATCGGGACAATCTACAGGTGTTGTTTATTTCGGTTGATCCTGAGCGTGACACGCCCAGCGTGCTGCAAACATATACCGATGCGTTTGGGCCCGAGTTTATCGGCCTGACCGGCGACAGAGCGGATATAGACGCGGTCGCTAACCGATATCGTATTGCCTACGAATACGGCGAAAAGGATGAGCACGGCAACTATGAGGTCACTCACTCCAGCGCCGTTTTTGCGTTTGATCGCCACGGTAAAGCAAAATTCATGATCCGCGACAGTGATTCGATGACGTCTATTGTTGCTGACCTTAAGAACTTGGCTTCAGGCTCCTGATAATGCGTTTTTAACCACGCCAGACGTGGTTGCTAAGGCACATGTTGAAATACCTTCCGGCCCTTATGCTAGTGATAGCATAAGGGCCGGAGCGTTATTGAGCTTAGCCTAGTCGTTTTTCCTGTCTTGGACGCACAGTTAGCCAATCAAGCAGCAGCATAACGATCAGCGACGCGCCGACAAGCGGAAATAGCAGACCACCGATTGCCAAAATGGCAATCAACCCCCGGAAAACGCGTTTATCAGCCGGTAGTGGCGGTACGCCCATCGCGCGCGAGGGACGGCGCTTCCACCACATCACGCCAGCCGATACCGCCAGCAAGATAATCGCCATACAGACGGCCAGAAACAGCAGCTGATTAAATAACCCAAACTGCTGGCCCATATGCACGTTAATGCCAAATTCCAGCCAGCGACCCATGGGCCCGTAGTCGGCGTAGCTCATGTCGATCAAGCGCTCGCCAGTGTACTGGTCCAGATGCACTACGCGCTGTTGGCTAAGATCATTGGGGTAGACCGAGCCGGAGTACACCCCGGTTTCCGTGGCCGGCAGGCTGACCGCATAGCCGTGATGCAATCCCAATTCATCGAAGATGGTGACAGCACCGTCAAGGCCAATGCTCGTTGTCTGGCTTGGCCAGTGCGTGGATGTTGGAATTTGTGCCTGTTCGAGTGACCAGCTCGTCAGACTTTGCTCGTTTAAACGTGCCTCGGACATGGGCACTTCCACCCGTACACCGGCTGGATAGCCGAAATTGTTACCGTTAGCCCACTGATTAACCTGCGCGCCCCATACGCCTGACCAGGGCATGCCGGTAATGGCTAGAAAGACGATAAACCCGCCCACAAAAATACCCAGCACGGCATGCAGATCGCGCCAGAACACGCGTTTTTGGGGCTTGCCGCGCACGCTAATCACACCGCCCGCGCCTTTACGCCGTGGCCACCAAAGGTAAATGCCGGTGAGCACCAGCAGAATTGACCAGCCGCCGGCTATTTCAATCAGTTTGCGCGCCGTAGGGCCAAAGTATTTCAAACTGTGCAAATAGCGAACGGTCCACATTACCGTGCCGCGATCATCCAGCGCACCCAGCACATGGGCAGTATACGGGTCGACGTAAACCGCTAATCGCTCGCCCGCGGTTGTATTAACCGTGATTTCTGCCGAGCTTTCCGGCGTCGCGGGGTCAGTGAATTTTACAGCGGTGCCGGGGTGTGCTGTCAGGGCCGCACTTACCAGCGAAGAGGGAGGGAGCGTCGCCTCTTGAACGGCCACGCGCTTCACGTCAGCGTGTATCAGTGCATCCAGTTCGTCTTTGAAAAGATATAGCCCGCCGGTGATCGCCAGGATAATCATAAAAGGCAACACTAAAAGGCCGGCATAAAAATGCCAGCGCCAGACAGCGCGGTACAGGTCTAATGAGGCTTTGCGCCCAGCCTGTGGGGAAGAGGTAGTCGTCGACATCATCGTTTCCTGACGCGTTAGCTTGTTTCGCTAAGCGCCAATTGAATTTGTATAAGCAGCCGCCAGCCAAAAGCAATCTTTAGGCTGATAGGGCGAAGAGAAATGGGCTATACAGGTTGCGAGAACGGCGGTGCGCGAGTAAGTGCGTGAGGGTAGGTATCACAGGACTGCGTGCCCTGAGCCGGTTGCGACAGCAGTCGTTCATGGGTGATGAACGCTTGCTGGCCGATCGCGGGAAGCAAGGCTTGGGTGGTCGGAAACTGCTGCCAGACAGCGCAGTAGCCACACTGATGAAACCAGTTAAATATTGGCTCTACTGTTTCAGCCTGGCCCGCATGGTGGTGGTGGTCATTACTTGCTTGCGGCGCCGCGTGTTGATGATGGCCCCCGCCATGGTGACTAGATGGGTGGCTAGGTGGGTGGTGAGTGCCGTGATTAGCGTGATGTTGACCACCGGCTTGGTACTGCGAAATCAGCGGCCCGCCCAATAGGAGATGCATCGCCACAAACGCCATAAAAAGCGCCATGCGATACCAAAGAGTCCCTACTGAACGTGATAAATACATTTACTCGATACGCTTTGTTGGCCGTGTTGTGTTTTTTATATAGATTCTAGGATTTTAGCTGATGAGAGAGTGACAGTTGTGCGGTCAATTGCCACGTTGTGATAACCATTGCCAGGTAGGGAACTATTGGGCCGGGTTCGGAGTTGCCTGCAGTGCACCTGCGTCATGGGGCACAATGACGGTTGAAGTTATCCCCCTACGCCCGCTCGACGGGCGTAGGGGGGATGTTTTACGAGGTTAGTAGTGAAAAACAGCAGTGAAAATCAGTAGTGGACAACAGTAGCTGTTATGGCATCAGCATCGCTTGTTAAAGCTGTCTAGAAGTCCAGTGAGGCCGAAAACATAAAGGTGCGGGGGGCGCCTAATGCGAGGCTTGAGAGTTGAGGCATTGCCCAGTACGTTTTATCGGTCACATTGTTAACAGTGGCACGCAGTGTGAGTGGATAGCCGGAAAGGTTAGAGGCGTAGCGTGCGCCAACGTCATAAATAGTGTGTCCGGGGACTGATAGGGAGTTGTCACTATTAATGTACTGCTCTGACATTGCGGTGGCATTAGCGGTCAGTGTCAGCCCTGGTGCTGCGCGCAGATCCCATTCAGTGCCTAGCTTGGCTTGCAGGTTCGGTACGCCGGTTGCCTGATTACCTTGCTCTTCATCGCTCGCGGCGCGGGTGATTTCAGGATCGACATAGGCGATGCCACCCATCAGGCGCAGGTTGCTGATAGGAGTGCCGAAGAAGCTCCACTCTACTCCACGGTTCCGCTGCTCGCCCCCAACCGAGAAGGTATTGGTGACCAGATCGGTGTAGCTGCTGGGCCGCTTTATTTCATACAGGCTAAGCGTGTGTGAAAAATCACCCAGATCAAGCTTCACGCCAACCTCGTTCTGTTTAGTCGTGTAAGGCTCAAACACCTCACCCGCGTTAGCGGCACTCATAGGTGCTGTGGCCCCCTGACTGAGTCCCTCAATATAGTTGGCGTAGAGCGATACCTGGTCGGTGGCTCTGAAGAGTAGTGCTGCGGCGGGGGTGACCGCGCTTTCATCATAGCGGGAGATACGTTCGCCGGTTGCCACGCTGTAGGCATCGCTCACTACCTCCTGGCGTCGGGCGCCGAGCGTCAGTTGTATACGATCATCGGCAAACGAGAGCGTGTCTGCCAAGCCGTAGCTGTTTAAGCGTAGCTCTGTATGCATGATGTGCGGCGTGATGAATTCGGCAGCGGCGCCCCACTGCGGATCGTATAGGTTGGTGACCCAGTCCGCACCGGGGACAATTCTGCGGCCGTAGTCGTGCTGCTCATGCTCGTAATGGGTGGCATTGACGCTAATTGCGTGGCTGACGGCGCCGGTCTGGAAATGGCCGCGAAGCCCAACTTCCGCCGATGTTTTCTCGACATCGAAGGCGAGCTGACCAATGCTTGTGCGATAGTTGCCTTGATCATCAAGCACCTGGGCTAACATGGCACCGTTGTAGGTGTAGTTCGTTTCGCTTCGACCCATTGACGCGTACCCCATGATCTCGTCGGTAAAGTCGAATTCGCCACGCAATATGGCGCCCTTGTCTCGTGTGTCGGCAAAGGCCCAGTCCGGATTGATCAATGTATCGGAGTCGGGAGGCGTCGGAACTGCCAGGCCTGGGGCCAGGTTGATACCTCGAGCGGGGCCATCAATATGGTCGTCAGCACTGTACAAGTCAGCTGACAGTCGAGCTTGCTCACCGCGCCAGTCCAGCCCTAGAGAGCCCATTTGAACCCTTGGTTTCTGGTTGTCCACAGCACCCTCGCCGTCGCGGTATACGCCGTTAAAGCGAACGCCAAACTGCTGATCGTCACCCAGGCGTCGGCCGACATCAAGGTGCCCGCCAAGCTGAGCGTCGGACATATACGTGGTGGTGAAACGCGTCAGCGGTTCATCGCCAGCCCGCTTGGGAACCAGGTTAATGGCTCCACCAACGGAGCCACCTGGTGGCATCCCGCTGAGTAGTGCCGAAGGCCCCTTGAGCACCTCGATGCGCTCGAACATTTCTGGGGACGTGCGGTAGTAAGGGGCCATACCGGCCAGACCGCCGAACGTTACGTCACGTGTGCTGACGTCAAAACCACGGATCGAGTAGGTTTCGCTCCAGGCACTGGTGACGCCGTTGCTGAAGACACTCGGATCAGTCGCTGCAATCACATCGGTAATATTCTGAGCTTGTTGATCCTGGATGAAGCGGTCCGTATAGCTGATGGTATTGAAAGGCGTCTCCATAAAGTCTTTATTACCCAGAAAACCAGCCCTATTGCTGTAGGTGACTTGGCCGCCGGAATACGTATCGTTAACGGATGTCGCTTCTCCGTGTACGGTGATAGGGGCTAGGGCAGTACTACTGCGGGTCTCGGTCTCCTGGGCCTGTGCTAGAGCTTGTGAGGAAAGCAGCATGGCAGCACTCGCGCTCAGCGCCAGCGGAAAGGCGCTCCTGACGAGCGATAAAGGGCTTGAGCAAGAGGCGCAATGTGGCGCTCTCGTCGGCTGTAGGGGGCGGTGGTGGCAACGTAAGGGCATGTCGATCTCCATTTTTAAAGACAGAGGAACTACACCGCTTCAATTGAGCAACTGTTAAAAGGCTCAATGAAGCAGTCGATGAAAACGTTTTTTTTAGGTGCTCTGGGACGACGAGCCGCTAGTTCCGGTATCCGTCGATAATGTCATCCGCGATGATCGCCAGAGAGCTGACGCTGGCTGCGGTGACATACCAGGCTTCGGGGTCGACAAAGACCACCCGGTCCTTTCGCCAGGCGTTAGTTTGGCGTAACAGGGGGTTTGCCAGGCTGTCGGCACTCATGGTGGGCCGGTGCTCCATCACGGCAGTACGATCTACGACATAGATGATGTCGGGGTTAGCCTGCTGGATGAATTCGCTAGAGACCGGCTGGCCGTGCAGGCCGGTATCAATGTCAGGTGCGGCGGGTGCAACGCCTAGTTCGGTGAAGATGAAGCCGTAGCGTGACTGCATGCCAAAGGAGTGGAAGGCACCATTATTGTGCAGCAGGATAAGGGCTTTCTCAGGGCGGCCCTGGGTAACACGTCTGACTTCCTCGACGGTATGAGCCAGCTCGGCAACTCGCTGACGGGCCAACGCCTGTTTACCAAAGATCTGCCCAAGATCCATGAGATGATCCATGACAACGTCAATGTGGTTGGTCTGGCTGTTGCGGTAATCCACGTCGAAGTGCAGCGTGGGGGCGATCTGCGTCAGCTCGTCATAATCGTTGGCCTGTAATGACGTCATAAGAATGAGGTCAGGGTTAGCTCGATGCACTCGCTCAAGGTTAGGGCGTACGATAGCGCCCAGGTCTTCAATCGTCGGGTCGTCCCGGTACTTCTCCAGAAAATGGGGAATAAAGTCCTTTGGCATGCCCACCACCGGAACGTCCAACTGATCCAGAAAGTCGACTTCATTCATGTCCAATGCCGCTACCCGTTGTGGACGGTGATTGATCACAGTGCTGCCCAGCGCGTGGTGAATCGTGAGCGGTGTCATGGCCTCCTGTGCGGGCATGTCATTGGCTGAGGGTTGATCGCACCCTTGTAGCAACGCCACCAAGGCGAGTGGGAGAAAGCGTGCCAAGCGGTTGTTGAGAGATTGTTTCATTCCAGGTTTCCTGAGGGCTTGAAGTAATTACATAGATAGCCGCGTTCGTTATGGGCGATGTCGAACTTCAGGCCGTAAAGCTCACTCAAGCGCCGTTCGGTGATGACATCGGAGACGTTGCCATCGCAGTGCACGGCCCCGTCCTTCATGGCGACGATGTAATCGGAATAGTTGGCGGCGAAGTTGATGTCATGAACGACCAGGATGACCGTTCGTCCATGCTCATCGCAGAGGCGGCGAAGCGCCTGCATGATCTGAACGGCATGTTTGATATCGAGGTTATTCAGTGGCTCGTCGAGCAGTAGGTAATCGGTCTGCTGTGCAATGGTCATGGCCAGGAACGCCATCTGGCGCTGGCCGCCGCTGAGCTCATGCAGATAAGCACCGCGTAGTGTCGTCAGCGATAGAAACGACAGGGCGTCGTCAATCACACGATGGTCATGCCGAGTGAGCGTGCCACGGCTATAGGGAAAGCGGCCAAAGGCCACCAACTCCTCGACGGTCAGGCGTAGATTGAACTCAGGCGTCTGGCGCAGTGTGGCCACCTGCTTGGCATACTCACTGATGGGAATGCGCGTTACCTGGGAGCCGTCGAGTCGAATATCCCCACGAGTGGGCTTAAGCAGTCTCGCGAGCATCATCAGCAGCGTCGTCTTGCCCGCACCATTAGGGCCCACCAAGGACGTTAACTGTCCTGATGGAAAGCAGAGATTGACCGCCGATAGCACCGAACGGTCGCCGTAGGTTTTATGAAGGTCTTGAACCGTGATCATGCTGCGCCCCGCTTACGCACCATCAGCGAAAGGAAGTAAGCCCCACACACAAGGTTGACGAGGATGCCGACGGTGGTTGTGTAGTTGAAGAGATGTTCGACCAGCAGTTGGGCGAGGATGAAAAGGGCAATGGCGATGGCACAACCCAACGGCAGCGTGACCCGATGACGGTAAGTCCCGGCAAGCGCATAGGCGGTATTGGCCACGAAAATGCCCATGAACGCCGTAGGGCCAAGCAAGCTGGTCGATACAGCCACCAGCGCGGCGATCAGAAAGAGCTGGCGCTGCACGCAGCGTCGATAATCGATGCCAAGCGATATGGCCTGCTCTCTGCCCAGCAAGAGCACATCGAGCATTGGGAGGCTTTTCAGGCCCACCAGGCAAATCGTGGCCACGATCAGCGTGGCGTAGAGCAGTTGTGTGGCGTTGGCGTTACCGAAAGTGGCTTGGCTGTAACCCATCAGAATGGAAAACTCACCTGGGCTCATCTTAAGCTGAACGAACTGGGTGAACGTGGTAATGACCATTGTCAGTACCAGTCCTACCAACAGCAGGAAATAGACATTGTCTCTGTCGTCTCTAAACAGCCAGCGATGCAGCGTCCAGGAGTAGCCAAGCATCAGCAGGATCGAGAGTGCGGCGTTGCCGTGCTCGCCGAGTACCATCAGGCTGTGAGTGCCCAGCATCAGCATCAACAAGGTCTGAAACAGCAGATAGACGGCCTCATAGCCCATGATGGCAGGCGTTAATATCCGGTTACCGGTAAGGCTCTGAAACGTAATGGCGGACCAGGCGACACAGATGCCACCGATCACCATGGTGGCCAAGCGTTCAAGTCGTTTCGGGATCACATACTCGAAGTCGAAACCGGAGCGTACGAAGACAAAAGCGAGCGCAAGAGCGATCACTGCCGCCCAAACGGTGTGGCTAGCTTTGATAGTCATCACTGTGCCCTCCTGACAATCAGGATCAGAAACAGCACTCCTCCGACACAAGCCGACGTTAAGCCGATGGGCACTTCAAAGGGATAGATCAGCAGGCGTCCCGCAATGTCGCAGGCCAGCAGCAGGGTTGCCCCCGACAGTGCTACGGCGGGTAGAGTGCGAGCCAGGTTATCGCCGTAGTACAGCGCCACCAGATTGGGAATCACTAATCCGACAAAGGGGATGGCACCCACGGCGATGACCGTGACCGAGACAGTAATGGCCACCAGCATCAGTCCAATGGCAGAGGTGACGAGATAGTTCACGCCTAAACTCGTCGCCATCTCTTCGCCCATGCCCAGTACCGTGAAGCGATGAGCGTAGACGTAGGCGAGTATAACGACCGGCAGAATAAGGTAGATAATTTCGTAATGACCCTGGACGATCTTCGAAAAATCTCCCAGCAGCCAGCCCTGCATGCTTTGCAGGATGTTATGGCGGTAGGCGTAGAACTCGGCGAGGGCGCTTAGTACGCCGCCGTACATCAAACCGATGACGGGAATCAGCACCGTGTTGATGAACTTGATGCGGCGAACGATAGCGATAAAGATAACATTCGCAGCGAAGCAGAAGAGCAGGGCGGCAAGCATTCGTGATCCAACGCCAGCCGTAGGCATTAGTGGCAGCGATACGAGAATGCCCAGTTTGGCGGCATCAAGCCCACCCGAGGTGGCGGGCTCCACGAACTTATTGCGCACGATATGCTGCAGAATCACACCGCAAATCGCGAGGCCCACTCCGGTCAATGACACCGTAATCAGGCGTGGCAGCCGGCTGGCCGTCAGCGTCAACCAAGCATCATCCGACAGGGTGATGAGTTGGTAACCGCTTATCTGCCGCGCGCCGACCAGTAATGATATCCCGCACAGCAATACAAACAGGAGAGGCAAATACACGCGCATCACTGTGAGGTTTCTCGCGTTTTATCCGGGGTGATGCGCCATCCTTTGGCGGTTTGGCGTTGGCCAAGGAACGTGGCGTATCGCCCCTGCTGAGCGAGCAGTTCATCGGGCGCGCCTTGCTCAATGATACGCCCCTCATCTAGCACGATGATCTGGTCAGCCATGCTCACAGTAGAGAGTTGGTGGGCGATCACCAAGAGCGTACGTTGGCCTCTCAGTCGCACCAGCGCCTGGGTAATGATGGCCTGATTTTCCGCATCCAGTGCGGCTGTCGCTTCATCCACCAGCAGAATGGGCGCATTCTTAATGAGGGCACGGGCGATGGCGATACGCTGCCGCTCGCCGCCGGAAAGGCGGGTGCCTGCTTCGCCCACCGGGGTGTCCAATCCTTGGGGCAGGCGTTCGACGATCTCGATGACACCGGCTAGACGCGCGGCTTCCATCAGTGCGGCATCGCTGGCTTCGGGGCATCCAAAGCGAATATTGTCAGCAATGCTGCCAGCAAACAGGTAGCTCTCCTGAAAGATCTGACTGACTTGGTTCGCCAGCTGGGTGCTCGACATATCGCGCACGTCTACGCCGCCGACGAGCACACTACCGTGATCTGCATCGAAAAACCGCGCTACCAGTCGTGCCAGGGTGGTCTTGCCTGAACCTGACTCGCCGATCAATGCGGTCATGCTACCGGGCGTGATAGATAGGCTAACCCCGTTGAGCACATCGGGCTCATGCGGCGCATAGCGAAAGCGGACAGCTCTCAATTCGATGGAGGCGTCACGCGGCGGCTGAGGGGCGGTGGGCTCGGCTAAGGGGGGCGCGTCGAAAATCGACTGGATCTCTTCGAGTTGCCCTCTTGCACTGCGCAAAATGTCGCTATGTTGAGCGACATCCAGCAGCGGCTCGACGAACCGGCTTACCAGTACCAGCGCAATGATGACACTGATGATGCTCGCTGCCGTCAGCGATCCTTCTAGAAGCGTATTGATCCACAGGGTCGTGACGATCAGCAGTACGGCAAAGACTGTCTGTACTGCCCAGGCATTGAGCAGCGCCGAAAGTGCCGAGAGGCAAGCCAGCCTGGTTCCCGAACGCTGCTGTTGTTGCATGGCCTGTTCCAAGAAGCGCGTGCTGTGGTTGTTGCCACTAAAGGCGCGTAAGACGGCCTGGGCACTGGCGAACTCAACCATGCGCTGACTGGTATCGGCAAAGTGTTGCTGGAAGGCTCTGTCGGCATGCCGGGCAAGCTTAGCGGTGAGTAATAAAACCCCCAACAGCAGCGGCAGTGCGACCAGCGCTGCAATGCCCAGCGGTGTATGCAACACCAACAGCGCGGCAAGCAGGACGATAGGCGTGACAAGCCCGCTGATTACCGGTGTAAAGACGTGGGCAGGAAGCTGAGCCACCGCCATCATACCCTGCGTGGTGGCATGGCTAAGTCGCGCGGTGTTCGTCGCGGTAAACCAGCCGACCGGCAGGTGCGCGACGTGTTCGCCAAGGCGATGGCGACCCGACTGCAAGATGGCGACGCCGACACGGACGCCTGCCTGCTCCACGTGCCATCGCACGCCCCAACAGACCAGGATGCCGAAAAGCAGCGCTGCCAGCCATGCGGTGGCCACGCTGAGTTGGCCGATCAGGAGGTAATTGAGAAGCGGAATAAGGGCCAAGATGGTCAGACCGCTTAGCACACCATAGACAATGGCCAGCCCGAGATAGCGACGTAAAAGCGCGGTGTCGTCGCCAAGCAGTTGATTGAGCATTTTCAGCACGCTGCCACCTTCGATTCCAGTGAGTTTGTTATCTCTTCCAGTGCCCAAAGGCGAGCATAAAGACCCTTGCTGGCTAGCAGTTGGTCGTGATCGCCTTGCTCAGCGACCTTGCCGTCATCGAGTACCAGAATGTGGTCGGCGTGCATAATCGAATTTAGGTGATGCGAAATAATCACAAGCGTGCGCCCCTGGGTTAAACGCGAAAGTGCCTGCTGAATGGCCAGTTCGTTGCTGGCGTCAACGGCTGCTGTCGCCTCGTCCAGCACCAATAGAGGCGGATCAAGTAATATGGCGCGGGCGATACTGACACGCTGCTGCTCGCCACCTGACAGTTGAATATCCTCGCCAACAATCGAGCGATAGCCTTGAGGGAGCGCTGCAATACGTTCGTGAATATTCGCCGCGCGAGCGGCATCCTCGATTTCCTGTTGGCTGGCCGAAGGTCGGCCCAACGCAATGTTGTCACCAATGCTGGCATGGATAAGACGCACGTCTTGCAGAACAAAACCAATACGCTGGTAGAGCGTTGACATCTCAAGATGGCGCAGATCCACCCCGCCTAACGTAATGCGCCCATGGGTGGGGTCAAAAAAGCGCAGCATCAGCCGTGCCAGGGTGGACTTGCCCGCACCAGATGGGCCAACAATTGCCGTCACGCTGCCAGGTGCAAGCGTAAAGTGAAGGTTAGATAGCCCGTTTTGAGCGTTGTCATAGACGTAACTGACGTTTTCAAAGCGTACTTCATGGTTGTTTGGGAGCTGGCGCTCATCAGGGGGGATTGATGACAGCACCGGCGTTTCAAGCAGTGCCATGACGCGCTGGGCGGCGCCAACGGCACTGCCTAAGTCGTGCAGCAAAGTATGCAGTAGCAGTAACGGAGCGCAGATGCCGGGTGCTACCAGAATGAAGGGCACCAGATCGACCGGTTCTGACCAGCCATTGGCGACGCAAAATATGCCAAACGTGAGCGTCAGACCCAATATCGTCCCCGTTGTCACCATCGCATGGACATGCGCCATAGAAGCGACCAGAGGGCGGGTAAATTGCTCAAAGGCATGAGCAAAACTATCCACGGCGGCTTGGTAGCCACGATAGGCTTGTCCGGTGGTACCGAAGGCCTTGACGACGGGAATGCCACAGACAAATTCATTGATGGCGTTATTCATGCGCTCAAGCTGGGCAATAAACTCACCCATATTGGCTTTGCCGGCTTGCATCAGCCGGCGCAGGAAAAGAAAGAAACCGGGCAGCGGCAGTAACGTAATCACGGCGATTTTCCAATCCAGCGCGAGCAGGTAGATCACCGAGATCAGTAAGGCGCCAAGCACGCGTCCTACCGCCGTGTAAAAGTGCGCGGTCAGGCTGTGCAGCGTCGCAATATCGTCTTGCATCGCCTGTTTTACATCGCCGGATGCACGGCTGGTAAACCAGCCAAGCGGTGCTTGGGACAAGCGCCGCATAACAGCCAAGCGTAACTGGTAGGTGAGTTGGTTATCCGCCAGATGCGCGACCAGCTCGCCCAGGAACATGCACCCCATGCCGACGAAAAGGCTCGCGACGCTGGCGGCTACCACCCAGCCGATTTCACGCATGCTGGCGGTTGATAACGTCCAGGCGGCGCCTGGGTCAGACACAAGAATCTTGGCGATATGTGCCATACCGGCAAGCGGCACCATCGTTAATATCGTGCCGATGCCCGCCAGCATTGCCGCGGCAAAAAGCCGTGTGCGTATAGGGGCCAGCACTTGGCTGATGGGGCTCTTACCTTGGGATTTCGATGTATCGTGCGTGCTCATGAAGCGTTAGTACTCGGCCATAGGGGGTTATCGAACCTGCATAGCAGCAATCTGTAACGAGAATTAGTCGCGTTTAGTTAGGCTAATAGATAATTAGTTTCATGGCAATAAACTAATTAATATAATTGCATGTCAATCAACTAATTGACCCTAAGGTGAGTGAGTGGCTAGATAGGGGACGTCAGCGATCAAGGATGCAATATGACAACGCAACAGCCAGTTAAAGCACGCGGGCGGCCGCCTACCATCACGCTTGAGCGTATTGCCAATGCGGGTATCGAAATCGGTCTGCCCAACATCACCTTTGTTGGGGTGGCCAGCGCGCTAGGCATCAGCCATATGGCGCTGTATAAGCACGTGACGAATCTCAAGGCGCTGAAGAGGTTGGTGGCCGAAGAGATTTTTCGACGCTGGAGCATTCCGCGCGCTCGTCGAGAGGAATCCCAAGCGCTTCAGGCGTATCTGTTCACCTTTGCCATGTCGATAGCCGAGTTTGTCAAAGCGCACCCAGGCCTAACGCCCTACGTAATCCGTCGCTTGGCGGCGACCCAGCCCATGATTGAAAAAATCCATGCGCACCAAGCGCATATTGCGGAGGTCTATGAGATTTCCCAGGCCCAGGCGCGTTGGCTGCTTGCGACGGTCGCCTTTCACTGTTTTGCCGTGGCAGACACGATTTACTCGGTGATAGGACAGGCGCCTGATGACGCGGTAGATCGTGCTGAAGAAGAGGCGGAAATGGAGATTGATCTAGCGCAAGGTATGCAGGCGCTGATTACCGGCGCGCTAGTTATACTGACCGAAAACTCACTTGAGGAAGCTCACCATTCCGCCCTTTGAGAGCCGGTAAAATGGTTAGGCCAGAGTCGCTAAGCAGAGTCGCCAAGTAGAGCCGCGTCCTGCGGGCTAGGCTTTGTACGAAAAGTCGGCGAGCGAAGGCAGTTTTCGTACAGAGCCTAATGTCACGTTTGCAAGGTGATGTCTAATACGTTGCCCACACCTCTCTCCAATACCTGGCTCCTTCACTCCCTTGCGGCAGAGCGGTTGTCTAGCCGCGTTATCCCCTTTAATCGATATATTTACCTGCTTATGCAGCCCCGTTGGCAGCATAAGCAGCGCCTGTACGTTCTTGTTTGGTGCAAATTGTTATTTTTTTGATCTTTTGTGGTGCATTGAAAATTTTTAGGTGTAGGGAGAAATTGTTTAAGTCATTGTCTTAGAGCTGGAAAATAATTTTTCACCATTTTGGCGCATTAATTGCACTACTTAGCTAACGGCTTACTGAAAGGAAGCGATAGCTAATTATGATGCTATGCGATATCGCAAAATCTCCCCTTGCCTCTGGCCACCGCTTTGATCAAGGCCGCCACTGGGCGGCTTCGTTGGACTTACGTTTTGCCCAGCGCGACGGCGTTACCCGCATGGTACAGGCGCGCCACCAAGGCCCGCTGCGGGTGCAACGGCCGTTTTACCCAGAAGGCCGAAGTGAGGCGTGCCATGTGTACGTGCTTCACCCACCGGGCGGACTGGTGAGTGGCGATGCGCTTACCATTAGTGCTCATGTAGAGAGCGGTGCCCATGCGCTGCTGACGACTCCGGCTGCCAATAAACTCTATAAAGCCGACAGCCAAGGCGTTGCCTGGACTCAACATACCCAGCTAAGCGTGGAAGATAACGCGATTCTGGAATGGCTGCCCCAAGAAACCATCGCCTTTGATGGCTCGAAAGGTGAGCAGCGCACGCATATTGCCCTACACGGCAGTGCTCGCTGCTTAGGTTGGGAAATGATGGCGCTGGGGCGCCCGGCAAGCAATTTGCCCTACGTTTCGGGGCGCATTGAACAACACTTTCGGCTCACGCTAGATGGCAAACCGCTGTGGTTAGAGCGCCAGCCGTTAGACCCGCTACACCCACGCTTTGCGGGGCGCTGGGGGCAAGGTGGTGCGACCGTACAAGCTACCCTCTGGGCGGTAGGTATTGCTGATGCACCTGCCGCTATTGATGCCCTGCGCGAGGCGTTGCCGGATAACCCTCGTTGGGCCGTCACCGTGCGTTACGGCGTACTGCTGCTGCGCTACTTGGGTCATTCACGCAATGAAGCCTGGTCGCTGTGCGAGCAGGCCTGGCGGCTACTGCGTCCGCGTTGGATTGAGCGTGAAGCGCATACGCCGCGTATCTGGTTAACCTAGGGCTGTGGTGGACACAACCCTAACGGCCGGTTCTTACCAATCCCAGTTCAATGAAACGGTGGCACTACGCGGTTCGCCCAGCCAGTACTGGCTATAAAAGCCAATTTGCTCGTAGTAATCCTTGTCGAAGAGATTATTGACGTTTAGCTGAGCGTTCAGATTGTCATTGAAGCGGTATCTGGCCATCAGGTCGGCAACAGCATAAGCATCCTGGCCGACCTGCACACTACCGTTCGGGCTAGAGGCAGCGCGCGAGATATCACTTTGCCAGCGCACGCCACCGCCCACGGTCAGGTCGTGCCATGTGCCCGGCAACTGGTAGGCGGTAAACAGCTTAAGCTGCTGGCGCGGGTGGGACGTATTGGTGCGTTCTCCCTGGGCCGTTTCTGCCTGCGCTAAGGTGTAGCTCGCGCTCAGGTTCCAGCCAGGCTGCACCTCACCGATGAGTTCCAGCTCCAGCCCGTTAACTTGATTACCATCAATGCTTCGGTTTGCCTGTGTACCGGGCTGGCCGATAACCTCTACGCCCGGGATCGCTTCAGCGGCGTTATTTTGCTCTGTTCTGAACACGGCGACACTGGCATCCAGCTGGTCTCGCAGCAAGCTGGTTTTAGCGCCGATCTCATAGCTACGCCCCTGCAGAGGATCCAGCAGTGAGCCGTCTTCAAAGCGAGCGTTCTGAGTCTGAAAAATTTCTGTAGCGCTCGCGTATAGCGAGGTATGCTCGGTCACGTCATAAACAAGGCCTGCATAGGGCGTTAGCTCGTTGCTATAGCGATATTGCCGCTCATCGCCGAAGTAGTTTTGATCCAGCTCCCAGTCACTCAGGCGTGCGCCGACAATCAGGCTCAGCGGGTCACTGAGTGAAAAGCGTGAGACCACATAGCCGCCGCTTTGAGTGACGCGCATGCTATCAGCGTTAGCAAAATCTCCCCATGCGGGCTTGGCAACCACGCTGTCGCGCCAGTTGAAGAAGCTACCGGCATCCGGCGCTGCACCCGCGGGTGACGCGGTCAAAATATCGAAATCGTCCTCGTTATACATCCAGCCTATGCCCAGCTCATGCTGGCGCCCCAAGAGGCCAAAATTGCCCTCTGCGGAGAGATTGACCGTTTGCTGAGTACGGTTGCCGCGGTAGTTCAAGTAAGAACTCGACATGCCAAGGCCGGTATCTCGGTCGGGGTAGCCGCCACGGTATAGGTACTGCATGCCGTAGTTACCGTCGTTATGGCTGTAGGCCGCCCGCAAGGTCCAGCCGTTATCCAGCGTGTGGCTGAGGTCTGCAAACGCGCGCGTGGTTTCGTTATAGAACGTTGACCAGGCGGTATTGTTAGAGGCACTGCGATCAAAGTCGGTGCGGTCGCCATCGGCGTAAAAAACGGGCACGCCAGAGCCCATGCCATCAGAGTCATTGCGCTGGTATTCAACGCCTGCCGTTAACTGCGTCGCAGACGACAGTTCACTGCTGATCACGCCATATAACGTGTCGTGATCATCTCCCTGGTGGCTAATAAAGCTGTCATTGCGATCTTTGGCAGCGACAAAGCGGATGCCCGTCGTGCCATCGCTGGTTAACGGTGTCGAGACATCAGCGCTTATCCGGCGTCGATCCCATCGCCCTATGCTGGTAGAAAGCGAGATTGCCGCGTCAGGCAGCGGGCGTTTGCGGATAAAATTCACGCTCGCAGAGGGGTCGCCTGCACCCGTCAAAAGCCCCGTCGCGCCGCGTACTACTTCCACACGGTCATAGATAGCAGCATCCCAATCTGTATCCCCAAAATTCCAGAAATTGTTGATGGGAATGCTCAGCCCATCGAACTGAAAGCTGCGAATCGTGAAGCCGCGTGCGGAATAGCTCATACGGTTACTATCGGCACGACTGGGTGAAACGCCAGGTACCTGAGCGAGCACGTCACCGCTGGTTTGTAATGCTCGGTCATCAATCTGCTGGCGGGTAATGATGCTAACGGATTGCGGCGTTTCACGAGGCGTCAGCGACAAGCCCGTTGCACTACGGCTAGCCGGCACCGTGTATCGCTGCGTGCTTTCGCTATTATCGGCAAGCCGCTCTCCGGTAACGACAAGATTGTTGAGCGTCTCCTTTGCATCCGCCAATGCGTGAAGGGGATATGCCAGTAATAAAGCAGTGAGCGTTAGACGGGGAAAAGATGGCATCGGTTATTCTTCTCAAGTGAATTTTTTAACAATTGAGAATTATTCCATTAATGGAGTGGGAATAGTTATGCCATCTCAGCCATGCGTTATGCGCAATCGTCAGATCGCGTCAAATGCGGGAACTTTCATTCAGCCCGCCTGATGGCATAAACCGCCGGGTGAGATGCCATACAGCTTACGAAAAGCCGTAATGAAATTACTGGCGTGACGATAGCCACTTAGGTGAGCAGCCTGTTGCACGCTATGACCACGCATGAGCAGCTCCTTGGCTAGCGCTAAGCGGCGCTTTCGCAAATAGTCGATGGGGGCTAATCCGTAGGCCAGCTTAAAGTGGCGTAACAGGGTGCTTGGGCTCATCGCTGCGTGCTCGGCCAAACGGGCTAATGAATGATTCAGCAGCGGTTCTTCATCCAGCCAGCGACGAACTTGTTCAAGGCGCTCCTGGTAAGCGCATAGGGGTGGTGCTATGCATTGCTGGGGCTGAGCCGACATGCTTTGCGCTAATACCTGTAACGCTAGTCCTTGAAGCTGTGTGCGCTGAGCAAGCTCTGAGCCAACACGGTCGCATCCTTCTTCAAGAGCGAGGCGTAAGCCGGCACTCAATCGCCACGTATGAGACATGGTTTTAGCAGAAGATGCGCCACACCAGCTATTGATCGCCGGTTTCTGCAATGAAAGGCATAGCGTGCGCAGCCGTTGATTGGCGGGGTGAAGAGCGCTGAGAGTCCGCTCCTCCGTCAGTCGCAAACAGCATGCCTCGCCTTCGGTTAGCCAGCGGCGCTGGCCTGAAATATCAAAATGGACCCGGCCTTCTAGCAGCACGACAATCAATAACGTTTCACTGCCCTGTGAGCAAGATCGGTAGGGGCGCTTAATGTCGAGATCGGAAATGAATAGCCCCATCCCGTCCATCAAGTCATGTTCTTCTACGCGGCCAATAGCAACGGCTGCATGAGGCAGGTAAGTGGGGGCGGCATTCACGTCGGGGAAGCGATAGTCGATGCAATAGCGACGGCCATAGTCCAGAAAGTGATTGATGGTGTAGCGTCGAGAGACCGTCACGTTATGGGAATACCGCTATGAATAGGTCCTTAAATGATAATGGTTTTTATTTATTTTTTGAAGACGGCATATGCTTAAATTCTTGGTAACGCCAAAATGCACTATTTTGGTGCCTGGGCGGGGTGGGTTGATTGATTTGGTGCATTTAAAGCGTTCGGCTAAGCCCAGTGATTAATTATAAGTTTTTGAATTTTAATTTCTTTTCCTTTTATTCACCATTTTGGTACATGGGTTGCGCTATGTTACTACAGTCCCGCCTAACCTATGTAACGGAGACACCTCATGGAACTAACCCCGAGAGACAAAGACAAGCTGCTGCTGTTCTCAGCCGCCCAATTGGCGGAGCGCCGCAAGGCACGTGGTTTAAAACTCAATTACCCGGAAGCGGTGGCGCTTATCAGCTTCGAGATTATGGAAGGTGCTCGGGATGGCCGCAGCGTGGCGGATTTAATGAGCTATGGCCGTGAAATACTTAGCCGTGAAGACGTAATGGAAGGCGTTGCCGAGATGGTTGACGAAGTCCAGGTAGAAGCCACGTTTCCGGATGGCACCAAGCTGGTCACTGTGCATACCCCCATCAACTAAGCGCCCCTCTTGGAGAAGATACGATGATTCCTGGTGAGTATCAGTTAAAAGAGGGCGATATCGAGCTGTGCGTGGGGCGTGAGCGCATTACGGTAGACGTTGCGAATACCGGTGACCGCCCCATCCAGCTAGGCTCTCACTATCATTTTGCAGAAGCCAATCCCGCGCTCATTTTCGATCGCGTCAAAACCCGCGGCTTTCGTTTAGACGTGGCAGCAGGCACGGCGATTCGCTTTGAGCCTGGCCAGACCCGTGAAGTCACGCTAATTCCGTTTGTCGGCAAGCGCGAAATTTATGGCTTTCGTGGCGAAGTCATGGGCGCGCTCGACGGAGGTAAACAATGAAACCGACCAACAAGATCAGTCGGCGAGCCTACGCCGATATGTACGGCCCTACGGTGGGCGACCGGGTTCGCTTAGGCGATACCGAGCTGTGGATTGAAGTCGAAAAAGACGCCACTCACTACGGTGATGAAGTGAAGTTCGGCGGTGGCAAAGTGATTCGCGATGGTATGGGCCAAAGCCAGCGTGTTGATGACTCGGTGATGGATACCGTCATCACCAACGCGCTGATTTTAGACTGGTGGGGCATCGTTAAAGCCGATGTAGGGCTGCAAAATGGCCGTATCGCTGCGATTGGCAAATCTGGCAACCCGGACGTACAGCCCGATGTTGATATCGTGATTGGTCCCGGTACTGAAATTATTTCAGGCGAAGGCAAAATTCTTACCGCTGGCGGCATCGACTCGCATATTCACTTTATTTGCCCCCAGCAGGTCGAAGAAGCATTGATGAGTGGCATCACCACGATGCTAGGCGGCGGCACCGGGCCGGCTACCGGTACCAACGCCACGACCTGTACGCCCGGCGCATGGCATATTGGTAAAATGCTGCAAGCCGTTGATGACCTGCCGATGAATATCGGCCTGCTGGGGAAAGGCAATGCCAGCCTGCCCGAAGCGCTTGAGGCCCAGCTAGAAGCGGGTGCCATGGGCCTAAAGCTCCACGAAGACTGGGGTACCACGCCGGCCTCCATTGATAACTGCTTAACCGTGGCGGAAAAGTATGATGTGCAGATTGCTATTCATACTGACACGCTAAACGAGTCGGGTTTTGTCGAAGACACCCTGGCAGCCTTTAAAGAGCGCGGTATTCACACCTATCACACGGAAGGGGCGGGCGGCGGCCACGCGCCGGATATTCTGACCGCCTGTTCGAAAGAGTATGTGCTGCCGTCATCCACCAACCCGACACGGCCCTACACGATCAATACCATCGACGAGCATCTCGATATGCTGATGGTGTGTCATCACCTCGACCCTAATATTCCTGAAGACGTGGCGTTTGCCGATTCGCGTATTCGCCGCGAAACCATTGCCGCTGAAGACATTCTGCATGACCTTGGCGTGATCTCGATGATTGCCTCAGACTCCCAAGCCATGGGGCGCGTAGGCGAGGTGGTCTGCCGTACTTGGCAAACCGCGCATAAAATGAGAGTACAGCGCGGCTTACTGCCAGAAGATGAAGCGCTGGGCGCCGATAACTTTCGCGCTAAGCGCTATATCGCTAAATACACCATCAACCCCGCGATCACGCACGGTATTGCTCATGAAGTGGGGTCGGTGGAAGTGGGTAAACTGGCTGACTTAGTGCTGTGGAAGCCTGCTTTCTTCGGCGTTAAACCGGCACTGATTTTAAAAGGCGGCATGATTGTGGGCGCGCCCATGGGCGATCCCAATGCGTCAATCCCCACACCCCAGCCGGTTCACTACCGGCCCATGTTTGGCGCTTTCGGCCGTGCCACCAGTCAAATTCGACTCAACTTCGTTAGCCAGGCCGCGCTAGATGCCGGTATTAAGGAGCGCCTGGGCCTGCAAAGTACGCTGGCTGCGTGTAAAAACGTGCGCGGCGTGCGTAAAAAAGATATGAAGTTGAACGATGCGTGTCCTGAATTAACCGTGGACCCGCAAACCTATGAAGTGCGCTGTGACGGCGAAATTTTAACCTGCGAGCCGGCCACCGAACTGCCGCTGGCCCAGCGCTATCACTTGTTTTGATTGAACTATTATCCGGGGCGCCGGGGATAGGCCTACGAGAGGGCGCTGTGAATACGTCCGTGTACGCTACTTTTGCCATCCATGGCAAAAGACCCTCTCTACTGCCTACCCCCGGCACAGCCGCACCGAGCGAGAAAGGACGCTAGTCATGCTAAAACTGATAGAACGTTTAGGGCCGATAAACGAGAGCGCTGCTAGCGATACACTAACGCTGCCCTTTGAGCTGCGAATTCGTGGACGCCTGAAAGCCAAAAGCGACAGTGGCCGTGAGCTTGGGTTGTTTTTAGATCGCGGGCCGGTACTGCGTAGCGGCGAAGGCCTAAAAGCCGAAAGCGGCGAAGTGGTACGCATCTGCGCCGCCATAGAACCGGTGGTTACCGCGCGAGTGAGTACTGGCTTACCGCTAGCGCGACTGGCCTATCATCTGGGTAATCGCCACGTTCAGTTAGCCTTAGGTGACGATGAAAAAGGCAGCTGGGTGCGCTTCCCGCCAGATCACGTGCTGGAGGAACTAGCCGTGCTGTTGGGCGCCACGCTGGAGCACCATGACGCGACCTTCGACCCAGAGCCGGGCGCCTATAGCCAAGTAGGCGGTGGGCACTCCCATGGCCATGCGCACGGCCACGACCATGTGCACGATCACGATCACCACCATGCCCACTGAGCAAACCGCATCCGCCGGGCAGCACGACGATTTAGCGCTGTTGGGGCTGATGCAACTGGTTAGCCCGGCGTTGCCCATCGGGGCATTTGCTTTCTCGCAAGGCTTGGAAAGCGCATTTGAGCTTGATTGGGTACGGGATGAGGCCAGCCTGACTGAATGGCTGTGCGGCGTCTTGGAAGATGGCATAACACGCTGCGAACTACCGGTACTGGCACGGCTGCACAAGGCCATTGATGACGCAGACCGTGATTCAATCGCGCAGTGGGATGAGTGGCTGGCCGCCACGCGGGAAACGGCGGAGTTAGCCGCTGAAGATAGCCGCCTGGGCGCATCGTTAAAGCGCTTGTTGGGCAGCTTAAATCTGATGCCGAGTGAAGACTTACTACCGCCCTTGTTACCGGCCCACCCAGGCTATGTGACGCTATTTGCCTTTGCGGCCCACTTGCGTGGCGCGTCTATTCGGCAAATGTTGCTCGGCTTTGCCTGGGCGTGGCTGGAAAATCAGCTAGCCGTGGCCTGCAAAGCGCTACCGCTTGGTCACACCGCTGCGCAGCGTATTATTGAGCAGCTGCGCCCCGCTTTGGTTGATGCCGTTGATCATGCGCTGACGTTATATGACGACGAGCTAGGCCCTGTGCTGCCTGGGTTGGCGCTCGCCAGCGCATTACACGAAACGCAATATTCACGCCTGTTTAGAAGCTAACAGATTCACGTTTTGTAGACGTTAGATAGCTCAGCAGTTAATCCGCTTATTGAGGACATGTTATGACGCACTGTTTACGTATTGGAGTAGGCGGCCCGGTGGGTTCCGGTAAAACGGCGCTGCTCAAGCAGCTTTGCTTAGCGCTGCGCGATTATTACGATATTGCCGTGGTCACTAATGATATCTATACCCGCGAAGATGCCGATTTTTTGCTCAAACACGATGCCCTGCCTGCCGATCGCATTTTGGGCGTGGAAACCGGCGGCTGCCCGCATACGGCTATTCGTGAAGATGCTTCGATGAACCTTGCCGCCATTGATGAGCTACAGGCGCGTCATCCTAAGCTTGAGCTGGTGATGGTGGAGTCGGGGGGCGATAATCTTTCAGCGACCTTTAGCCCTGAGCTTTCCGATCTAACGCTTTACGTGATCGACGTTTCTGCCGGCGACAAAATTCCACGCAAGGGCGGGCCAGGGATCACCAAGTCCGATTTGCTGATTATCAATAAAATGGATATCGCGGAACAGGTGCACGCTTCGTTAGACATTATGGCGCGAGATTCTAAAAAGATGCGCGGCGAGCGCCCCTTTGTATTTACCAATCTTTATGATGGGGTGGGGCTTGAGGAGATCATCCGCTTTATTCTCGATAAAGGAATGCTTGACGAGCGTCGGCCTGATGTTGCGGCAGCCCTATAAACAAAAAAGCCGCCCTGACCAGGCGGTTTAAGTGGTCAGGGCAACTGAAGAATGTGGTTAGCTGCTTGCTAAAAACGGGCCATCCTTGGCCACCACCTAAGTAGATTGGACGACTAAGGTAATGCACACCTTAACCCATGTTATGAAACCTACAATTGTTAGCTAAATAACTGCTTACACAGTAGAAAAATACCTAAAGTGGGCAAAAATGGCACATATAAGGCCTTCAGTTTAGGGGCTTTCGCGTTAGCCATCCTGTGCATAGGCAGCTGTTGTAAGAGGGCGGTGATAGATCAAATGACGACCTGGGCGTGCAAAGCCAGCCAGCAGTAAACCCGCCTCGCGGGCCTGTTCCACCGCCAGCGCCGTGGCCGCAGAGACAGCGACCAGTGCACCAATGCCTGCGCTGGCACACTTGTGCACCATCTCGTAGCTAGCCCTACTTGAGACCAGCACAAAGCCTTCATCAAGCAGCACCCCATCGCCGGCCAAGGAGCCGATCAGCTTGTCTAGCGCATTGTGGCGGCCAACATCCTCGCGTAACCGTTGAATTCGTCCATTTAAATCGCACCAAGCAGCACCGTGGCTGGCGCCAGTCACCGCCTGTAACGGCTGGTGAGCGAGTAATTCGCCCAGGGCATGCTGAATAGCCGCGTCGCTCAGCGCTGGCGCAATCACATGGGGAATCGGGCTAATCGCTTGTTCCAGGGATTCGGTGCCGCATAGACCGCAGCCGGTGCGGCCGGTCAGGTTGCGGCGGCGCTGTTTGAGTTCCACCAGTCTTTGGGTCGAAATTGTCAGTTGAACGGCCAGCCCATGCTCTTCCTCACGTAGTTCCATGTCGTAGCACTCGTGCGGATGGGCAAGGATACCTTCAGAAAGGCTGAACCCCAGCGCCAGGTCTTCCAGGTCGGTAGGGCTGGCCATCATCACCGCGTGGGAGATACCGTTGTAGACCAGCGCCACCGGTACTTCCAGTGCCAGCATGTCCTCCTGAGCGTTGGCATGCCAGCCGCTGGCATCGTGGCGTACCTCCATTGGCTGATACGCCAAGGCGGCCTCTGGTGGAGATGACGAGCTTTTTGGGCGCTGTGCGTTCATGGTGTCTCCTGCTAAGCCCGACCAAGCCATCCTGGGCTTGGTCAAAGGCATTGAAGGGGAAGGGCTGCGGTCAGTAAATTCCAACGCTGCTAACGCCCTGACCAGCCCATGAGTATCGGCACGTAAACGACCAGCAGCAGCACGCCAATCAGCCCCAATAAGTACGGCACGATGGCGCGGGTGATGCGCTCAAGCGGCAGCTGCGTGATCGATGACGCCACGTAAAGGTTAATCGCCACCGGCGGGGTAATCATTCCAATGGAAAGCCCCACCACAATGATCAAACCAAAGTGAATAGGATCAATCCCCAGCTGAAGCACCAGCGGCAGCAGTACCGGCGTGAGAATAATCAGCGCGCTGGCCGTTTCAATAAACACCCCGGTGAGCAAAATAACGCCGACCACCAGCAGCATAATCACGTAGGGGTTGGTCGAGAGCGACAGCACGGCTTGGGCAATGGCGCCCGGCACCTGCCAGCTGGAGAGCGTCCAGCTCAGCACCGCTGACATCGCAATCACCAGCATAATCACCGCCGTGGTCATCGCAGAGCGAATCAACAGCTTATAAACCTGCACCAGCGTTAGGTCACGATACACAAGCAGCGATACCAGCATGGCGTAATTGACCGCGACGACCGCTGCTTCTGACGGTGTGAATAGCCCCGTGAAAATACCGCCCAGGATGATCACCGGCGTCATCAGCCCCCAGCTGGCATCTTTAAAGGTGCGCAGAATAGTGGCTAGTGATAGCGGCGTACCTTTAGGGTATTGGCGCTTATAGGCCTGCGCAATGGCGATGGCCATTAGCCCTAATCCCATCGCGAGCCCTGGCAAAAAGCCGTTTAAAAACAGCTTGGATACCGACTGTTGGGCGATGACCGCATAGATAATCATCGGCACCGAGGGCGGAATGACCACGCCAATGGTGCCGCTCGCCGCGATCAGGCTAGCCGCCGAGGCCGGGTCGTAGCCCTTGCGTTTAAGCTCTGGTACTAGGCTTGAGCCTACGGCTGCCGTGGTCGCGGCCCCTGAGCCGGAAATCGCCGCAAAGAACATGCCCGCCATCACGGAAACCACCGACAGCCCGCCGCGCATAAAGCCCACTAGCGAATCGGCAAAGCTGACCAGTTTTTCGCTCACCTTACCCTGGGCCATTAAATCACCGGCCAGAATAAACATCGGGATCGCGACCAGCGCAAAGGAGTTAATGCCCTGGAACATCTGCTGGGTGACGACCATCAGCGGTACGCCCGACTGGTACAGGGCATACAGCGCGCTGGCGCCAATCGCAAAAGCGATCGGCACGCCCAGCAGCATAAACAGGAAGAAAAGCCCAAATAGCAGCAGCGTCATAGCGGTTCCTCCTGGTGATGGGAGGTCTCGCCGTTAAGCAGCAGCTCTAGAATATCGACCAGCGCATACCATGCCATAATGGCCGCGCAGATCGGCATCACCGCATACACATAGGTCATCGACAGGCGCAGCGAGGCGGATTTCTGAAAGCTCTGCACCTGCATATAACGGTAGCCAATCACAATCAGCGTGATCATAAAGGCCAGCACGATGAGCAGGGCGATAACCCGTGCCGCTTGGCGCAGACGGCCGGGTAGGGCATCCACCGCAAAGGTCACGGCAATATGCCGCCCGCGCTGAAACGCCAGGGTGCCGGCCAAAAAGGTGATCCATACCAGTAGAAAACGGGCGACTTCTTCGGTCCAGCCGACGGCGCTAAATAGCACCCGAGAGACAATTTGTAGCGTGATCACGCCAATCAGGGCAGCCATGCCAAGGAACACGATAGGCTGGAGAATCTTATCCAGCCCGCGCTCAATGCCTCTTAATAGTGATAATAACGATTGCGACAAAGTGGCCACGTTACTGCAGCGCCTCCTGGATACGGGGGAGGTAGTCACCGAACTGACTGCCGTATTTTTCGTAGACCGGGGCTACCGCGGCCTGAAACGCTTCAATATCCGGCGAGTCGTTGATTTCCATACCGGCGGCTTCAAGGGCGGCTAACTGCTCGGCTTCCATTTCCGCATTTTGTTCACGTGCGTAGGCCGATGCCTCACGTGATGCCTCAAGCACTAAGGTCTGCACGTCTTCGGGCAGTGAATTCCACTTGGGCAGGCTCATAATAAACAGCGCCGGTGCGTAAATGTGGCGGGTCATGGTCAGGTAATCCTGAGTTTCCGCCAGGTTGAACGCATAGATCGCATTGATGGGGTTTTCCTGCCCATCAATGGTGCCTTGCTGTAGGGCGGTCAGTGCTTCGGTCCAGGCCATCGGCACGGCGTTGGAACCCAGCGTGCGGAAGGTATCCACATACACTTCGTTCTCGATCACGCGCAGCCTTAAACCATCAAGATCGTCAGGGGTATTAATCGCGTTGCGGCTATTGGTGATGTTACGAAAACCGCGCTCGGCGTAAGCCAGCCCTTTGAGATTGACGCCTTCCAGCTTGTCGAGGATCTCCTGGCCGATGTCACCATCTAACACCGAGTAGGCGGCTTCGGCAGATGGGAACAGAAACGGCAGCTCAAAAACGGAAAACTCATCAACGAAGTTAGCCACCGGCCCGTTGGTAATAACGCCCATATCGACGGTACCAATCTGCATACCTTCCAGCAGCGTACGCTCATCGCCTAGCGAAGCATTGGGGAAAATTTCGATGCTAATCGCGCCGTCGCTCTTTTCGCTGAGCAGTTCTTGAAAGCGCGTTGCCGCAATGTGGTAAGTGTCATCGCTATTAACAACGTGTGCCAAGCGCAGCGTGGTGGCGGGTAGCGTGTCAGCATGAGTGGCCAGCGAAAGCCCCAGAAGGCTGGTGCAAACCATGGCTAGCGTCGCGCGCTGAAGCAGCTGGTAAGGCATATTGGAACGTGTGGCGTTATCCACGTGATCTCCTTGGAGTGGGCAGTTTTTTATAGTGAGACAAGGGGCTATCTGTGACAGGGGCGTCACCTATAGCATATTGGTTTTAGCGCACAAATAAATGATTCTACTCCTGTGATTCATCATAGAAAGAAAAAAAGTGCTAGAACGCGGGCTCAAGAGGTAATCCTATCGACACCAGAAACGCGATAGGCAAAGATCGGTCAAAAGTGGATGTTTTTGGCAGGAGAAAGTTTGCTGATCAAGCCTCGCGCTTGATCGGCACTAAGTGATCGAAAATCCACGTGAACACGAAGGTGAAGACCAGGAAGAAAACCAGTAGCGCCACTTCCATTTTAAGTGCATCGAGCGGCCCCACTTGGTACCACCACATGAACAGAGGGATTAAAATGATGACCAGGCCACCTTCAAAACCAACGGCATGGGCAACACGCAGGCCAAGGGAACGGGCCTGAATACTGCGGCTCATCTCCCACCGTTCGAAGAGCGTGTTATAGATGAAATTCCAGACCACTGCGGCAAGGGAGCTTGCAGCTGCAACTGGTAGCGAACTGTGTGCTTCACCCCCGTTGAGAGCCATGAGAAGTAATGTCGCAAGAGCGATTGCGAATGTTTCAAAAACTACCACGTAGGTGGCCCGGCGAGCGAGTGGAGAGAGAGTCATTTACATTCGATCCTGCTTGATTGAAAACTTGCGACATTAGGTATGTCAGTATATAAATACGACCGTATTTTAACAGGGTGAAAAGGGAAATAGTATGGCTAGGCCGAGATTGATCGATCGTGAACAGTTGCTCGATTTGGCGGAAGGTGTGATTGCCAGCGGAGGCGCCGCTTCGTTGTCGTTCGGATCATTAGCTAAAGCAGCTT
This sequence comes from Halomonas sp. AOP5-B2-8, assembly GCF_052376475.1. NCBI lineage: Bacteria > Pseudomonadati > Pseudomonadota > Gammaproteobacteria > Oceanospirillales > Halomonadaceae > Halomonas > Halomonas sp. AOP5-B2-8. The sequence goes on from NZ_JBQSVS010000004.1 coordinate 116,937, forward strand.
CCTTGTCGAAGGCAAGTGTGCAGACAGTCTTCGGCACCCGCGAGGCGATGGTCGAGGCGTTACTGGCGAGGTGGATGGTCCGCGAGGCTGAGGAGTACCAAGCCATTCTCGGGGATAACAGAACTGCTGATGCCCGTTTGAAAGCCCACCTCCAGTCTACACAACGAGAAGAGAGTCACGTCGGCAGGACCGTCTCCGCGATGCTCGCCACACTAGCAAGCAGCGGCTACGCCAGCTCAGAAATGCAGAGCTGGTACCGGGTTCGCATAGACGATCTGGACGCAAATGATTGGGAGAGTCGACAGCGCAGACTTGCCTATTTGGCGGCAGAGGGCGCATTTCTTCTACGCAACCTCGTTGGTTTGGAGATAGACGACGATAAGTGGGCGTTAATCTTTCGCGACATCGAAGAGATGGTCGGCTGAAGCAGTTTCGCTTCCATTATGTCCTAGCCGCCTTGCATACCTATCATCGTCGAAGTGTAATGACATAGTGAATTTGGCCCGGAATACATCAGTGCCACCCTGGCTGCTTGGGCAAAGAAGCAAGAAATGACAATGGTCTTTATTCAGCCCGGAAAAACCCGTAACTCGCCAGATTGCTCACTGCGCCGACTGGCCATAATAGGAACAGATAATGGACACGCTGATTAACGATCTTTTAAACATCGTAGGCAAAACAGGTGTGCTGCTAGGCGACGATATCGCGCTGCGAAGCGTCGACTGGTTCACCAAAGCGCCTTGCGAAGCGAAAGCGATCATCAGACCGCAATCGACCGAGCAGCTCAGCCAAGTCATGGCGAAATGCCATGCCGCCAAGCAGCCGGTGGTGACGCACGGCGGATTAACCGGCATCGTGCACGGCGCCGTGGCCAGCCCCAATGAGCTGGTGGTATCGCTAGAGCTGATGAATCAGATTGAGACTATCGATGCGATCGGTTCGACGATGCAGGTACAGGCAGGCGTGACGCTTCAGCGTGTCCAGGAAGCTGCCCAAGAGATCGATATGCAGTTTGCACTCGACCTGGGTGCGCGTGGTTCTTGCACCATTGGCGGCAACATCGCTACCAATGCAGGCGGTATCCGGGTTATACGCTACGGTATGATGCGCCAGCAGGTGCTGGGGCTAGAAGTGGTATTGAGTGACGGCACCGTGGTGAGTTCGATGAATACCATGCTGAAGAATAACGCCGGCTATGATCTTAAACAGATGTTCATCGGCAGCGAAGGTACGCTAGGGATCGTTACGCGCGCCGTGCTGCGCCTGCATCCCAATATGCCCAGCGAGCAAACGGCCCTGGTCGCTGTGCCCTCGTTTGACGCGCTGACATCGCTGCTGAAGCTCGCATCTAAAGAGCTTGCGAACAGCCTGAGCGCCTTTGAAGCGCTGTGGAACAATCACTACGCGTTGATGACCTCTGCAACCACCAAACATACGCCGCTGTTGGCAACCGACTCACCGTTCTATGCCATCATCGAAACCCTGGGTTCGGATGAAAAACAAGAAGCCGAGGCGTTCGCCCGCGTGCTAGAAAAAGCGCTGGAAGCTGGGTTAATCACCGATGCCGTGCTGGCTAACTCCAGTACGCAGCGTCAAGGTATTTGGGATGTGCGCGAGGATATCGAAACGCTGGTGCATGAGCTTAATCCCATGTTCTCCTACGATATCAGCCTGCCGATCACGCACATGAATGAATACGTAACGGCATTAGAGGGCAAGCTAAACGCGCAGTGGCCGGAAACCGGCACGATGGTCGTGTTTGGCCATTTGGGCGATGGCAACCTGCACATTATGATTACGGTGCGCGATGCCAGCCCGCACAGCCGCCGCGAAGTGGAAGAGCTGGTGTACGGTTCGCTAGTAAAATACAACGGCTCGATTTCCGCCGAGCACGGGGTGGGGCTTGAAAAACGCGACTACCTGGCGCTTTCACGCTCGCCAGAAGAAATCGCGCTGATGAAGCGCATGAAACTGGCGCTAGACCCTAAGAACCTGCTCAATCCAGGCAAAATTTTAGCCTGAGCGCGATATGTAATAGCTGCTTTAATCTAAGCCAAAGGCCACCAAACGGTGGCCTTTGGCGTTAATGGATCAATTGATTCCTAAGGTGCTGCTTACTCGCTCAGCGCTTCGCGAATACGCGGTAGGTAATCGCCAAACTCCTGGCCGTATTTTTCATAAACAGGCGCAACGGCGGCTTGGAACGCTTCAATATCCGGCGTTTCGTTGATCTCCATGCCTGCTTCGCGCAGCGCTGCTAGTTGCTCGGCTTCCATCTCGGCGTTGACCTGACGCTCATACTCCGCCGCTTCCTGCGCAGACTCTTTCAACACCACTTGCACGGGCTCGGGTAGCTGATTCCAGACCGGCATGCCCATCACAAAAATAGCCGGTGCGTAGGTATGGCGCGAAAGCGTCATGTAATTTTGAGTTTCATCGAGCTTGAACGAATGGATCACGTTCACGGGGTTTTCCTGCCCGTCGATCGTGCCCTGCTGCATCGCGGTGAGGGCTTCGGTCCAGGCCATGGGAATAGCATTGGCGCCTAGCTCACGGAAAGTGTCGGTATACACCGGGTTTTCCATCACGCGAATACGCAGGCCATCAAGATCTTCTGGTGCGTTAATCGCCCGCTCGCTGTTGGTCAGGTTACGAAAGCCGCGCTCGGCATAGGCCAAGCCTTTCAGGTTGACGTCTGATAGCTTATCCAGCAGCTCCTGGCCAATCGGGCCATCAAGCACTTCATAAGCGGCGTCTGGCGAGGGAAACAGGAACGGCAGTTCAAACACCGCCATTTCTTCAACAAAGTTGGCCACCGGCCCGTTAGTGATCACGCCCATATCCACGGTGCCGATCTGCATTCCTTCCAACAGCGTGCGCTCATCGCCCAGCGAAGCATTGGGGTAGATCTCAATATCCACCTTGCCCTCGGTGCGCTCTTCCACCAGTTCTTCAAACTTAGTGGCGGCGATGTGGAAACCATCTTGCTCGTTGACCACGTGGGCCAAGCGCAGGGTAACGGGGTCCATATCCGCAAAATCAGCGGCGTTCGCGGCGCTAACTAACGCCAGTGAGATGCCCAATGCCAGCGTGCTGCGTGCAAATATTTTCATTTTATTATGTTCCCAGTGTACGAAGGTGAGAAAGTGCCTACGAAGCATGCACCAGAGAAAGGAAAAGGGTCAATTGACCAAAGGACTCAAGCGGCTTACGGCTGGACACATCGCGCCCGCACGGTTACGATACGCACCCACAAGCGCCCGTAGCTCAGTTGGATAGAGTATCGGCCTCCGAAGCCGAGGGTCGCAGGTTCAAATCCTGCCGGGCGCGCCAAATTGTTAAAAAAGGGGCCTGCGAGAAATCGCAGGCCCCTTTTTTTGTTGTGTGTCAAAAAAAGAAAATTTTGGTAAGAATATCAACAGCTTTCATTGAATTTTTTGTTGGATGTCTTATTTGTTATAGGCTCAGTGTAGGCCTGCAACCTATTCTTGTGATGCACTGTAATTACAAAAATGGATCACGGAGTATTGGTTGCAGAGGGATTAAGCATTAGGGCTTAGTATCATGAAGTAACACTTTGTTGAAAGAGGTCTCTGCAAGGCAGACTGCGAGACTACTTATGTCCTGGTTTGGTGAGGTGCTTTGTTTGTGGGCAGTTACAGGAAATACCTCTGCCTTGAATTGCTCAAAGGACTTGTACACAGAATTTTTTTCTTTAGCTGATTTAGTCATTTTTTAACCCCTTGAAATAGTTCTCAAAAAAATGTTGGTTAAGTTCTCTAGGAAAGTATAGCTTTCTTTTCACCCAAACCATACCATCACCTTTAGATATAACTGCTACATCTATTGGACCGCCAACCGTCTCCAAAGATTCAGTCATGCGACGCTTGAATGCGGTTAAATTTACCAACGACTCAGCCATTGCCGCAAGCTCATCTTTAGGAAGAGCTGTAACCATATTAAGAACTGGAGAAACATGGTTGTCACTTATATGTTGTTGTAATAAGTTTATGAAATCCTCATGAAGTTTTTTTGTGTCTTCTCTTAATTTATCTTTTATCTTTTTTATTGTGCTATTATTGCCTTTTAAGTCTTCATCATTTAATAGTTCTGGGAGCCTGTTGAAAATATGGTCAAGATAAGAATTTATAAGATTTGTAACTGACGGGTTCATCCCATTCATGAATGCAGCAACCATATCTTCCTGTGCAAACGCAATTATACTGCAATCATTTCCACCTTGAACTTTATATGATTTTTCAGGGATTTCTCTGAATTTCAATCTTCCGTCTATTACTCCTTCTATTTCATAAGTTAGTATGGATGGATATATTTCTTTTTCTCCAAACCCTGAAATAACAATGCCTGACGTTCCATTTGCGTATATAGATCTTGTGTGAAGAAGTGTAGCTATATCATTTAGCTTTGTAACTAAAGGCGTTTTTATTTCAAGTTTTTGGAACACTAAGTCTGAAATTTCTTTGAAAATTTGCTTATATTTGGATTTTACAGTCTTTTCAAAACTTGCATCAGCATCCTTTACGATATCTAGTTTTTTGAGATGCTGATGATGATCGTTGATTATTGTTTCAAGCAAAGAGTATGTTGTATTGGCGTCAACCTCGCCCTGCTCTTGTAATATTGGATGAATTTTTTCAAATAGTTCTTCTCGGATCATTTCAAAATAACCAAGAACGTTTGATCGAACCCATGACTCTTGGCTTGAGTCGGAGAAGTATTCTTTATGCGTCTTTATAAATTGAATGAAGTCGTTTCCATACTCTTCTAATGTGTCAAAGCTTTTACTCCCTAAGTTTTGTCTAGCTGTTTTTATTAATGTTTCCCAAGGTACTTCTAGCAAATTAGCATTCCCATAGATCATAATTCCAACAGGATGCAACTTAGATAAAGAAAAAAGCTTAATGGCTGAATTGTATATTTTTCTTCCACCAATGGTTACCGCGCTATCTGCAGCTAGCGCGACGCCACTTCCATTAGCTATTGCAACTTCTGCTGTCATTGTAGCTCCTTATTAATTGTAGAGTGTTAGCTTAGAGATGATGATTTTCATATTCTTATTTTAAATTAAAGTGTATGAGTGTTAAGCAGCTTTATACATGTATGATCCTGTTTTTAAAATGATGAAGCTGCTTGAGTGATTCACTCTAATTTTTGCCTTTATAGAGCAATAACAATGTATGTGCCTATCAGATTTTTCGAAAATCTCTTTTCAAGCCGTTAGCTTTGTTTGGTCTCAATATTAATAGATTGCATTTTTATCTTTTTTCATATGATCAGTCAAATTTACATGTCAAATTTACATTACCACATACTGCTTAAGAGGGACGAGCTTTGTAAGCTTTTCTATTCAACGTTTCACTTCACCCAATTTTCGGCCTTAATGTCGCCAAAAGATGCAATCACGAGCCTCATAAAGCATATTTTCAGTTTTGGCGAGGCTTGAGTTTGATCTTGTTTGTATAAATTCGCAGACATGTATGTTCATGCTTAAGCAGTAATCAGATCGCTGACGGTCACAGGTAAACCCCGGCAAGACTTGAAAATCCAAAACAGGGACCTACGATTGCTCGTAGGTCCCTGTTGCGCGTCACCTAATCCTCCGGTTTCAACTCTGCCTGCCTAGGTGGGCTACCTACCCGTACTTCGCTGAGATCCTCATGGGAGAGGCCGCGGTAAAGCGAGAACATCATGATAAAGACCAGAATAAACATCGGTAGGCCGACAACGGTGATGACCTGCTGAAGTGCAGTCAGCCCGGCATCGCCTGCCAGAACGATGAGCATGGCAGCCAGCATGCCTTCAGAAACACCCCAGAAAACACGTTGATGCCAAGGGCCAGGGTCGGCGCTGCCGGTACACAGCATATCGACGACCAGTGACGCTGAGTCCGATGAAGTAGCGAAGAAGATCGCGACGATCACCACCGCTAAGCCTTTAATCAATGTCGCGGCCGGGAAGTTATCAAAAAACGCGAACATGGCGAGCGGGATGCTTTCGGCGACAGCCGCTGACAATATGCCCGCTTGATCCCCCAATGCCGCTCGGGCAGCGGGCCCAATGCCGTCAATCTCCATTGCCGACCAGCCAAAGATCGCAAACCAGACCAGCGTAAAGATAGAGGGGGCGAACAGCACGCCAAGCACGAACTCGCGGATCGTCCGCCCGCGAGAAATCCGCGCCACGAAGATACCGATGAACGGTGACCAGGTGACTGTCCAGGCCCAGTAGAACACCGTCCAGCTGCCTTGCCAGCCCCAGGCGCCGCCTTCGCTGGAGTAACGTGCCAGCGTGTCATTCCAGAATGCCATGGGCAGCAGGTTGGTTATGTAGAGGCCAAAGGTTTCGACCACGGCACGTAATAGGAAAACGGTCGAGCCGGTAAAGAGCACAAACAGCAGCAGGCCAACGGCCATACCAATATTGATATTGGAGAGCAGTTTCACGCCTGAATCCAGCCCCGCCACGATTGACCCTACGGCCACGGTGGTAAGCACAGCGATGATCAGCACTTTTGTTATCACCGCATCCGGAACCCCCCACAGTTCCGTTAGCCCCGCATTGATCTGTTGGGTGCCCAGCCCGATAGAAACGGCTACGCCAAAGAGCGTGCCGAGAATGGCAAAGATATCGAGCGATTTACCGATGGGGCCGTAGATACGTTCACCTAAGAACGGATAGAAGACCGAGCTGAAACGCATTGGTAGGTTGTAACGATAGATAAAGTAAGCAAACGCCAGTCCCGGCATGGCGAAAATTGCCCAGGTATGTAGCCCCAGGTGATAAATCGCAAAGCTCATAGCATCGTCAGCGGCTGTTACAGAGAATGGCTCGACATCCGACCTTGGAGGATTGGCAAAATGAGAAATCGGTTCGGCGACGCCCCAAAACATCAGCACCGTACCGATACCGCCCGCAAACAGCATGGCGAACCAGGAAACGTTGGTATACGTCGGTTTCGCATCATTTCCGCCTAAACGAATCGCACCGTAACGGCTCATCGCCACCCACAGCAGAAATGCTACCCAGGTGGTTACCCCTAAAATAAAAAACCAACCGAGGTTGGTGACGATCCATTCACGCCCCGCGCCGAAGGCTGCGCCTATGGCGTCTGGCGCAATTAACAGCGCCACTAAAAACAGGATCATGATTCCGGCCGATGTGAAAAATATGGTGGGATCTGTCCTGAGGCCCAGCTTTCGCGCAAGTGCATCCATTGTTATAGCTCCCTATGTCTTTACGACTTTCTTTTATGACTTTCTTTACGACGCTGGTTTTCAAACCGGCCTTTAAAACACGCCCTTAAAACAACGTAGGAGCTATAGGGCGATTACGCCACGCCGGCAAAAAAATACGCGCTGCCAGCATCGCTTTCTGATGCTAATAGCGCGTCTATAGAGGCGCGTGCTGTTTTAACGACTCTCTACACGTAGAAGTCGAGGTCCTCTTGCGCTTTGAGCAGATCGCGCATCTTGATGGGGTCATCACCAAAGAAGAAGACCAGGCCCCAGTGCGTGCCGAAAGCAGACCGGTCAGGCACTGTCTCTTCCGTAGGCGCTACTAGCTCATGTGACTCGAAATAGGGGTGATCAACGCACTCTGTAGGCATTTCCAGTTTGCTGACAACACGACGGCGCGGGTAGACACCAAAGCAGCCTGCGTAACCCTTCGCATCGACCACTTCTTTAGGGAAGAAGGCTGCTACTTCCTCTTTCGTGCTTTTCGGATCGAACACTAGCATGGACGCCTGATAGGCATTGAAGCCGTAGGCTTTTTCGATCAGTTCAAATGCCTTAAACCCGGGTGGGCGGTAGGCCACCTCGCCAAAGTACATTTCACCATCAGCGGTGACGAAGTACTCGGGGTGAATCAAGCCAAACTTGATATCAAACGTTTTAATCAACAGCTCAATCTGCTTGGTGATCGCATTACGCCAGCTTTCAAGCTCTGCCGTCGCCGGTACGAATACCGAATAGCCCAACGTTACGTATTCAGAAATGTTTAGGAACTGGATTTTACCATCATGAATCCAGGCCTCAACGGCGAACTCCCAGCCATCCAGATGGCTTTCCATCAATAAGGGATATTCTTCGGCCGGAATGTTGTCGATTTCTTCGAGCGTGCGGATCATTCGGTGACCGAGGCAACCGGCTTTGTCGAACGCCTTCACGTGAATCGGATCGTTCGGGTCGCCATCCAGTTTGAGCAGCGTTTGGTTAACGCGCTTCATGAAGCGAACGATGTCTTCTTTCTCGTGCGCCTCTTCAAAGATACCAACACGGATACCGCCAAGCTGCGCGCGACGCTTCATCAAGGCCTTGTCACGGAACAGAATAGATTGACCAAACATGCGAGGGCTGTCGAGAAGGACGGAGTTGATCGCACCGGACCACTCAACGGTCTCTTCAAACAGCGGAATGGCGATATCGACGCCTTCTTCCTTCAACCTCTCGGCGATTTCCATGGACCGATCATTCAACCGGATAAAATCCCAAGAGATAAAAGGGATATTGTTGGCGGTGCAAAAATCCGCCGCCCACTCGGGGGCAATCACGATATAACGGCGGTCAAATTTTTGCGCCGCTTTAATGGCATTAATACTCCAGCCAAGCAGGGCGATATAGCCTTTATTGGGATCTTTGGGCGTCTCGGTGCCTTTAACCGAGTCCATTTCTGGATCACGCCAAGCCACTACTGATTCGGGCAACTGCTTTTCTGATGTTATCGACATTCAATGTCCTCCGTGCTGGTTGACCCAGGCTGACTGCGCGGCGGTTGGAGCGCACCAAATAGGCGCAGTCGCAGTCAGTCATGTTCAGAAGCGAGTGAGTAAACCAGCATTAGAAAAGTTTTAGCGCACCCGTGGTAACAAAGTTAGTTGAGATCGTTACAGTTAGCAATTAGGTTGTAGAGTATCTGTGGAATTAATGTAGAGGTTTTCTCGCTGCTGAGGAGAGGATTATTGTCTAAAGAGAACGGTATGACATACGCCGTTGCGTTACGCTTTGCAGCCCATCACTACTCTGCATTTGAATCCCATTTATTTAGAAAAATACTGCCTTATCAAACCTTTGAAGTCCGATAGCGTGCACTCATCTGTGCCCCCTGCCTACTGGGAATCAGCGTTTCGAATCACTCTTTTAAAGGCCTGCTATGAGGTGCCTTTTGATGTATAGAAAGTTGTTGTACAACCAGAGGTAGATTTTGTACGAGTTTTTGGTTTTTAATGTCTTATTATGTGTACCTGTACAGTTTACTTGTACACCTAGTGTCAGTTGCTGCAGCGGAGACACGACGATTACCAAAAGAGTGGTGGCTATCGACATTTGTGAGTGTTGTCATCGTCACTTAACGATAAAGGCGCTTAAAAATATGACCTCTACACGTTCCTCTACTGGGCGAGAAGCATCGATGTCGCCTGATCTATTTCCTCGTACTGTCATGTTGGCCGGTAATGATCCGGAAGCAACGCGCCGCAGCATTGAGGCCTGCTTCACTGCCACCTTCGATCGATATGAGTCACTGTTTACAACGCTTGCCAGCGAAGAGGCCTACCGGCGTAAGTCGATATCTCTTCGGCATCCGCTAATGTTCTACCTCGGACATACCGCGACATTCTTCGTTAATAAGCTGGTGTTGGCTAAGCTCTTACCTGCTCGAATAGACGCGAACATGGAGTCTATTTTTGCGGTTGGCGTCGATGAAATGAGCTGGGATGACCTCAATGATGCCCACTATCAGTGGCCGTTGGTCAGTGAGGTGATGGCTTATCGCGCGAAGGTTCGCGCCGCGGTGCTCGCTTTGATTCGTGAGCTGCCCGTTTCGCTGCCCATTCGTTGGGATAGCCCCTTCTGGCCTATCGTCATGGGGATCGAGCACGAGCGTATCCACCTTGAAACGTCTTCGGTGTTGATTCGCCAGCAGTCACTCGATCTGGTGTCACCACAGCCTGAGTGGGCGCCTATTCGCACCGCCGGTGAGCCGCCGGAGAACACTTTGATCACGGTGCCTCAAGGTGAGATGACGTTAGGCAAGTCGTTTGATGACCCATGGTACGGCTGGGATAACGAGTACGGTCATCACCGTGCCGACGTTGAAGAGTTTAAAGCGAGCCAATTCCTGGTCAGTAATAACGAGTTTCTGGAGTTTGTTGAAGCCGGTGGTTATTTGACCGACACCTTCTGGTCGGAAGAGGGGGTAGGCTGGCGCAATTTTGCCAAGGCGACCCATCCCACCTTCTGGGTGTGGAAAAACGAATGGCATCTGCGCTTGATGACCGAAGAGGTGACAATGCCTTGGGATTGGCCGGTTGAGGTCAACTTCCACGAGGCTAAAGCCTTTTGTGGTTGGAAAAGCGAACAGGCGGGTCAGCCCGTGCGTATGCCTACGGAAGATGAGTGGCATCGTTTGGCGGATGAAGCGGGTGTGTCCGAGCTGGAAAATGACGCGCCTGCCAATGCCAACCTGCATTTAGATCACGGTGCCTCTTCGTGCTCTGTAACGCGCTTCCAGCATGGCCAGTGGTTCGATGTAGTGGGCAATGTGTGGCAGTGGGTGGAAACGCCCACCTACCCGTTCCCAGGCTTTGATGTGCACCCGCTGTACGATGATTTCACCACGCCGACGTTTGATAACCAGCATAACCTGATCAAGGGCGGCTCCTGGATCTCCTGCGGTAATGAAACGCGGCTTAGCGCTCGCTATGCGTTTCGGCGGCATTTCTTCCAGCATGCGGGCTTTCGCTATGTTGTGTCAGACGCGGAAGTCACGCTACCCAGCGCTTATTACGAAAGTGATGCGCGCATGTCGGAGTACGCAGAATTCCATTACGGCGATGAGTGGTTTGGCGTTGCCAACTTCCCGCAGGCACTGGCAAACAGGGCATTAGCCAGTATGGCTGGCCGACCCAAGAAACGCGCGCTGGACCTGGGATGCGCCAGCGGGCGCTGCAGCTTCGAGCTGGCCCGTGAGTTTGAACAGGTAGATGGCGTGGACTTTTCCGCCAACTTTATTCGCCAGGGTGTCGAAATGGCGGAGCAGAAAGTGCTGCGTTATACCCGTGCAGAAGAGGGCGAACTGGTCACCTACCAGGAACGTACGCTGGCAAGCCTTGGGCTGGAAGGCGTGGTCGAACGCGTCAGCTTTCATCAAGGCGATGCGTGCAACCTCAAACCACAGTTCAGCGGTTACGATTTAGTAGTGGCCGCTAATCTGATTGATCGGCTGTATAAGCCTGCACAGTTTCTGCAGACCGTGCATGAGCGGATCAACGTGGGCGGCATCCTCATGATCGCCTCGCCCTACACGTGGCTGGAGGAATATACGCCGAAGGAGGAGTGGATTGGAGGAATCAAGAAAAACGGCGAAAATGTCAGCACCTTGGATGGCCTTAAGGCGTTGCTTGAACCTCATTTCCGGATGATTAACGATCCCGAAAAAGTCCCCTTTGTGATTAGAGAGACCATGCATAAATACCAGCACAGCCTCTCGGAAGTCACGCTGTGGGAACGTCGTTCCTAACGATATTTTCATGCCTGGGCGTGCCAACTCAGTGCCCAATGGCCCGGTTAATCGACACATGTTCGGTCAACTGGGCCAATAGGGTGCGGTAATCCTCCATTTTCAGAGAGATATTGCGATAAAGGCCGATGATAAGTGATTGCATGAACTTGCTCGTTTTTTAGTTAATCTAAACCGCAATGAGAATGCCGATTAACCCGTATCAAAATATTTTTTCTTTAGCGAAAATAGAGATAGCAAAAAATACTTAACAAGAGCAATATCCGAGTTAATTATTTGCAGTCAATGGACGGAGTTGGCTTATGCTTTGGTCATCAACATTAACAATCGACATAAAGGTCTACCCCTTACCGGTGGTCCAGAAAGCCGTTTATGCATTGGCAAATACGCTTTCTATCCTTATTCAGCAAACCGATACAGGTTTGCACCTTCTTGTCACTCCAGCAGATCATACTGCGCTCCCAACGGAAGCGGCGGCGCGGACCCTATTGATTAGAACGCTCAATGATTTCGCCTTGCGTGAGCAGGTTTTTAAAGAAACGTCCGGCATCCGTGAGCTACTTGCTCGCACCGCGCTTAAGGAAGCACGTGCTTGAGCGCGGTGCGCCAGTTGATTGCCAAGGAATCGAGCTATCAACTTTTGCCATTTCGTTTCATGCGCTTAGATGATGAGCAAAATGACAACGTTTTGATCACCGCCGAGACAGGCGAATACTTATTTGTAACTGAGCCGCAGTTAAGCCAGCTTATCTATAAGCAGATTGATTGTCATGGGGACTTGTACCGGAACCTGCTCGCGCGCCACTTTATTTATGAGCCTGGCATGCATGATCCGCTGCCAGAAATGGCTGCGCAATACCGTAGTCGTAAAGGCTTTTTATTCGGCGGACCCGCTCTACATATTTTTGTTGTAACGCTGCGCTGCAATCATACATGCCAGTACTGTCAGGTATCACGCGCTCCCCTGGGTAATGCTCGCCACGATATGTCCGCAGAGCATGCTGCCCTGGCAGTAGATCGTTTGTTTGAATCGCCGTCACCCGTATTAACTGTTGAGTTTCAGGGTGGCGAGCCGCTTCTGGCTTTTGATCGTATTCAGCAAGTGATTCAGGCTATTCAGCAACGTAACGAGATCGAAAAGCGCAACATCCAGTTCGTTATCAGTAGTACCCTTCATCAGCTGAGCGAGGAGATGCTCGACTTCGCTCAAGAGCATGACGTGCATTTTTCTACATCCTTGGATGGTCCGGCTTTTCTGCATAATGCCAATCGACCAACACCAACGAGAGACTCTTACGAGCGTACTCTTGAGGGTATACGCAGAGTACGGGAAAGGCTTGGTGAGGATAAGGTTTCTGCACTTACTACGCTGACTGCAAGAAGCTTACAGTATCCTGAAGCGATCATTGATGAGTATGTAGCACAGGGCTTTAACAGCATATCGCTACGCCCGTTAAGCCCATACGGGTTTGCCAAAAAGTCAGAGTTGCGGTTGGACTACCCAGTAAGCGAGTACATCGCGTTCTATAAAAAAGCACTAGCTTACCTCGTCAGTGTTAATTCCCAAGGGGCCTATCTTTCCGAAGGTTATGCCTCGCTACTGCTAACTAATATTCTGACACCATTTTCAACAGGCTACGTAGATCTTCGCTCGCCCGCTGGTGCTGGAGTTGGCGTACTGGTGTACAACTACGATGGTAGTGTCTATCCCTCAGATGAAGCTCGAATGCTGCTGGAAATGGGAGAAGACGGGCTTCGCTTAGGTGATGTTAGTCAGTCACTGAATGAGCTACTCGCGTCCCCGGTAGTTGATTTGATTCTTTCAGCAGGTGTTGCGGAGGCGCTGCCGGGGTGCTCGGATTGTGCTCTGGTTCCTTTCTGTGGTGCAGATCCTGTAGAGCACTACGCTCGCCAAGGTGATCCAATAGGCCATCGGGCATTTAGTGCCTTCTGCCAACGAAATATGAGTCTACTAATTCATCTGCTTGGTTTGCTGCGTGGGAATGATGAACAAGCCCAGCGTGTTCTATTATCCTGGATGTCGCGCCGCTCGTTAGCTGATCTCCCGTCTGCTGGGTATCGGGGGTGAGATATGCTAAGACTTGATACTCAGTTCGAGATTCATAATCTTCGCGGCACTAAATTATTCAAGGTAGTAACACTTTCCGAGTTCATTGAGAAAGGGAAAGCTGCCTGCGCAGGGATGGCAGATTTTGATGACCTGATGCTATGGTTAGATAGCGCCTCAGAAGCCAGCTATCAACTGATGTCGTTGCCGGTGGGGGGCGTGCTGTTTGCCACAAGACCTACCCCGTCGAATACGTTTCAAGGCGTTCAGCTTCTCAGTCCAAAGGATCCTCGGGTGGTACAGCCTGGAGACGTGATTGTTCTATCGGCTGGATCGCCAGTCGTTCGGGTGCTTTATCGCCGCAGTTCTAACAGTAACCTATTGTTCATGACTGACAGATGTAACAGTCTCTGTTTGATGTGCTCGCAACCGCCGAAGGATATTGACGATGCCTGGCATGTAGAAGAAAATCTTCGTCTAATGGACTTAGTTGATCCAGGCGAAGAGCAACTGGGGATTAGCGGTGGAGAGCCAACCCTTTATCGAGATGGGCTACTGGAAATTCTTCGAAAGGCTAAAGAGCAGCTTCCAGAAAAGTCCCTTCATCTTCTCAGTAATGGCCGGTTATTAAATGACCCAACCTGGATTGAAGATTTAAGAAGCGTTGATCACCCGCAACTGACCTGGGGCGTGCCACTGTATGCAGATAATGCCCACGACCACGACTATGTAGTGCAAGCACCAGGCGCTTTCAGTGAGACGATACAGGGCATTTACAATCTTGCCAGGGCGAATCAGCGAATCGAGATTCGTGTAGTGTTGAGCCGTTTGACGACACGCCGCCTACCTGAGCTTGCCCATTTTATCTTCCGAAATATGCCCTTTGTCGAGCATGTTGCGCTTATGGGGATAGAGAACATGGGGTTAGCAAAGAAGCATTACGAAGAGCTTTGGATTGATCCGATGGATTATCAGGAAGAGCTGGGCCAGGCGGCACACTTTCTGGATACAAGAGGTATTAATGTGTCGGTGTATAACCTGCCGCTTTGTGTCTTAAAACCGTCATTAATGCCTTTTTATCGCCAAAGTATTTCAGATTGGAAAAACCTGTTTATCGACACCTGTCAAAGCTGTGCGGGAGTGGAACGCTGTGCTGGTTTCTTCAAGTCTCATACTGCTCGCTGGCAGAGTCGTGGAATACGTTCAATAACTACAGAAGAGCTTGCTGAATACGTTAGGAGTGCCTCATGAAATTGTTGACACGTTGGAAGTTTCTACTTGGCCAGACCATGGCACTTATTCCTATGGTGGGTGCCCCATTTGCCTATGCGGGGCCAGAAGCGCTTGAAGGGTTTGAATGGGGAAGTAATTCTGGTGGTGAGTCCCCTGTATTCAGAAATACGCTTAATGCTGAGGATGTGGTGAACCTCTATGCGGCCCATCGCTCGCATAGTTCTCACCGCTCTCACCGCTCTCACAGCTCTCATTATAGTGGATCGAGCGGCTACAGTGCACCGCGATCCACTTACACGCCACCGCCTACTCGATCTGTGCCAAATACAACAAATAGCAGCGCTGGCTCATCGACTAGCTCAAGTCCAAGTTCCAGCGCTGGCTCCAATCTAAATAGTGATTCCTCCCCCTCTTTACACTCCTCCGACTCTTCTCGTGTAACGCCCCTAAGAAGGCCGGATAGTGGTGATCTTGCCGAACTCATTACGCGCGTACAAACAGCGTTGATGATTAAGGGTTACTACAATGGGGCGCTAGACGGAATAATGGGCAGTCAAACCCGAGGAGCTCTTATGTCGTTCCAAGCTGACTCTGGGATAGAAGTCAACGGCCGGATGGATACGCCAACTTTAAATGCGCTAGGGATAGTGATCCGCTAGTGGAGAGTGAAATTAGGATAGTAATCTAGCAGCATTTTCGGAAAATATTTTTGTCTGTGGGCTCATGCCATCATTTTGAAAAGTACCTCATTCCTGCATATGACGTACCTAGAGTTCTCGCGACCCATAAAGTCTAGGAGTTTAGATTAAATTCCCGCGAGCGCCCGATAAGTTGTAAAAGAGCCTGCTGCTTATATATAGAATTTTTAGCTTCTAACGTTATAAAGAATGATCTTTCAGGCGCTGGGCAGCTTAAAAAATATTATTTCATATTGATTTCTTAACATTTTGGGATTTTGAGAAATGTTGAAAATATAATTTTCAACATAGAGAAAATAAAAAACCCTAAGCAATTCAACCGCATAGCAGTCTTGTGGATAGGGTCTTGTAACAGTAAATCTTGAGCTTTTTTCTTTCGCGAAAAATTAATGCGAGCCTTGCTAGAAGATCAGCATTAGAAGGCCAATAACAACTATCAGGCCAATCATAAAGATGATACCGACGGTGCTAGCTAAAAATTTCAACATGCTCTTCTCCTTTGTTTATCTCGTTAGCTCATCCTGAGTTAACGCTGGTTATGACTTTATCATAGAAGCCAACGTTAGTTTGCGCCAACGAATTGAGCCACTCCATACTCTATCAGTATTAAGCTGATCAAGGCGCACTGGAAGCGATTAGTTTAACTGCCCCAGCGCGCCCGGGGCACCGCTAGCCTTGGGAGGCGGCAAGCGCCTGGTCGATATCGGCCAGCAGGTCGTCGATATGCTCGATGCCAATTGATAGGCGCACCATGTCCGGGGTGACGCCGGCTTTTTGTAGCTCTTGGTCATTCAACTGGCGGTGCGTGGTAGAGGCCGGAATAGAGGAGCAGCTCTTAGCATCGCCAATATTAACCAGCCGCAAAATAAGCGAAAGCGCATCGTAGAAGCGCTCGCCAGCGGCTTGGCCACCCTTAATCCCGAAGCTAAGAATGCCCGAAGCGTGGCCATGCATATAGCGCTGGGCTAATGCGTGATCGGGATGGCTTTCCAGCCCGGCATAGTGCACCCATGCCACTTGGGAGTGACCTTCTAAATGCGTAGCGACCGCTAGCGCATTAGCGCAGATCCGCTCAATCCGTAGTGACAGTGTTTCCAGCCCCTGCAGAAGATTCCAGGCTGCTTGAGCAGACAGCGCCGCGCCCATATTGCGCAGCGGCACTACGCGTGCGCGGGTAATAAAGGCGGCATCGCCGACATCGCGGGTATAGCAAATGCCGTGATAGGAGACATCCGGCTCGTTCAGCAGCGGAAACCGGTTGGCATGTTCCGCCCACGGGAAGTTGCCAGAGTCTACAATAACGCCACCCACCGTGGTGCCGTGGCCGCCAATGTATTTGGTGGCCGAGTGGACGACAATATCCGCCCCGTGTTCAATGGGCCGGCATAAGAACGGTGAGGCCGTGGTGTTATCCACAATCACCGGGACTCCGTGACGATGCGCGGCATCTGCAAGCGCCCGCAGGTCGACGATCCCGCCAGAGGGATTGCCGATACTTTCGCAAAATACTGCTTTCGTGCGCTCATCAATTAGCGCTTCGATGCCGGCAATGTCGTCTTTGTCGGCAAAGCGCACCTGAATGCCCTGGCGCGGCAAAGTGTGAGCGAACAGGTTGTAGGTGCCGCCATACAGCTCGCTAATCGAGACGATGTTGTCGCCCGCTTCTGCAATGGTTTGAATGGCGTAGGTGATCGCTGCCATTCCTGATGCTACCGCTAGGCCCGCAATACCGCCTTCCAGCGCGGCTACTCGTTGCTCTAGCACGGCGCAGGTCGGGTTCATGATGCGAGAATAAATATTGCCTTCCACTTTCAGGTCAAACAGATCCGCCGCGTGTTGTGCGCTGTCAAAGGAAAATGACGTGGTCTGGTGAATCGGAACCGCAACAGCATTTTGCGAATCCGGTGAGTAACCATGATGGAGGGCGATCGTTTCAGGTTTCATAAAGGCAGCTCGTGAAAGAGAGGAGTAGCCCTGATCTTAGAGAAGTCGACGCGGGTGAGCCAACGTCGTTTAGTCGGATGCCCTGCCTCAATCGAAGGCCGAGTGAGGTCACTATGTATCGGCGATGGCCTGTTCGGCAGGCGGCTGTCAAGATTGCCGTGTCTCATTTGGTGAGATGAAATCGTAAAGTTGTCTTGCTATGTTCTAAGCCACACCAACAAAAAATGACGCGCGCCATGCCTGCACACATGCCTTCACCCGGTAGAAATACGCAACAGACTCCCTCGACGTTGGTTCATGCCATGCAGGTGCTGCAAATCACAGCACGTTGCGGGCACCGTGGTGCCAGCATCAATGATTATCTCGATGCGCTCGAATTCAGTCGCCCAACGCTTTATCGATTATTAAAAGGGCTCAAGCAGCAAGGGTTTTTGCGCTCTTCTCCTGTTCGTGGGCGCTATCTATTAGGGTATGAACTGCTGGTGCTCGGCGCTCAGGCGGGCAATGGCGCCGGGCTGCGTGACCTGGTTCGGCCAAGGTTGCTGGCTTTAGCCCATCGTTGTGGCGATAGTTTTTATCTCTTTGCGCGCGATGGTTTTAATGCTGTTTGCTTGGAAGTACAGAACGGCGCCTACCCTGTGGGCAGTTTCGTTAGCGCTACGGGCGGCCGCCTGCCGTTAGGTGTTGGCCAAGCATCTATCGCCTTGCTTGCCTATCTGGAAGCTGACGAGCGCAGCGATATACTCAGCCATAACGCCGCACGACTGCTTAGCGAATACGCGATCGCCGTTGCTGATGTTGAAGCGGAAATACACTATCTACTCACCCATGGCTATGCTCACGGCGTGGAGGGATCTCTGCTGCCCGAGTACAGCGGCTTGGCCATTCCTATCCTTGATCACAGCGGTCATCCTTTGGGTGCTATGAGCTGCTCTATGCTGAAATCGCGTATGACAGCTGGCCACAAGGCGGATGTTCTCAAAGGCATGCAGGATGAAGTGGCTGCCATGGTTAACAAGGCCCACGGCCTTTTGTATTTGGATTGAATCATCATGAAACTCCTCACACACCCTTCCCACCAGCGCCCGTGCGGCTGGAATTCATGGCTACCTTCGCGAAAGGTGCGCCCAGCGTTAAACGGTCAGTCTGAGGCAGAGGTGGTCATCATCGGCGCGGGTTATACCGGCTTTGCGGCGGCCACTGCCTGGCAGCAAGCGCGGCCGGATGATCGCATCAAAATTCTTGAGGCTGATCGAGTCGGTGAAGGTAGCCCGGGGCGCAATTCTGGCTTCATGTTGGAAATTGCCTTAGCGAACGACGCTCGGCCCGAAGAGCTTGAGCGCATGGGGCAGTTAAACGCGTTGAGCCGGCAAACGATGACGCTGCTACGTGAGCGTGTTGAGCGTCTAGGTATCGACTGCCAGTTAGCGCATAGCGGCACCTACCGAGCGGCCAGAAGCGCGATAGGCCAGCGTTCACTTAAACAGTACGAAGACTTTCTTAACGCTGCTGGACTGTCCTATCAGACCTTAAGTGGGGGCCAGCTCGCTGAAAAAATTGGTACCCATTATTACTCGCATGGCCTTTATTCGCCGGACTGTTATCTGGTCCAGCCAGCCGCATTGATTACGGGCTTGGCAGATTCGTTGGAACCCGGAATAGAGCTGCACGAATATTCGCCCGCCACGCAGATTGTGCCTGACGGCAAAAAGTGGCGTGTTTCGACCTCGGAAGGTGAAGTATTGGCTGGGCGAGTGATTCTCGCCAATAACGCTTTTTCGAGGGCTTTCGGTGCCGACTCTTCGCGGCTAACGGCTATTTATACCTATGCCGCTATTACCGAGCCATTAGCGGAGCGGGATCGTCAGCGTATTGCTGCTACAACCTGGGGGCTGCTGCCTGCGCACCGGCTGGGTTGTACGCTGCGCACCACGGCCGACGGGCGATTGATGATTCGTTCAGGCTACAGCTATGAGCGCGAAGCCGATAACGCGCGTGTCGAAGACGGATTAAGAGCAAGCCTTGAAGCTCGCTATCCCGACATCGCCCCCGTGCGCTTTGACCAGATGTGGGGAGGCACCACCGGGCTTACCTATAACGGCGCGCCATTCTGGGGTGAGATTCAGCCCAATTTGTATGTATCGGCAGGGTGTAATGGTGGCGGGATCGTCAAGGGCACCTTCCTGGGCGATGCGCTGGCGCGCAAAGCGCTGGGACAGCCCGTTGAGGATATTGCATCGCTGTTTGGCACCGCTAGTTGGATGCCGCCTGATCCTGTGCGCCGGTTAGGATTTTATCTAACCAGCCAAGTAGAGCGCCTCAAAGCGAAATCCGAAACCTGATCCCAACCTTTATTATAAAAAAGAGAGATTACAATGAATCCTCAAGAGCATATTGGGCTGTTGTCTATCCTGCCGGCGGCACTTGCGATTGTGCTGGCGTTCGTCACGCGTAATACCGTTTTTTCATTGGCCGTTGCTTGTTTTGTTGGGGTAATCACCCTGGGCAATGGGTTGATGGGGTTTCCGACGCTGTTAAAGGAAACGCTGGGCACGACGAGCTTCTCCTGGATATTGTTGCTCGAGCTATTCATCGGTACGGTGATCGCTTTTTTCCAGCGGACGGGGGCTATTCAAAACTTTACTGCCTGGGTGGAGCGCCGTGCCTTATCGCGTGTGAAGGTTCAACTGATTGCCTGGGTCATGGGGATGTTTGTTTTCTTCAGTGACTATTTCAGCCCGCTGTTTGTCGGCAGCACGATGCGTGGCCTGACGGACCGCTACCGTGTTTCCCGTGAAAAACTCGCTTACATCGCGGATTCAACCTCAGCCCCCGTGAGCGTTCTGATCCCTATCACCGGCTGGGCGGTATTTATCTCTGGGCTGCTGATCGGTATGGGCCCTATCGAGAATGCGGCGCAGGCAATGAGTGTGTTTCTCTATGCCATCCCCTTCAACCTTTATGCATTTCTTTCTGTGCTGGTGGTGGGGCTGGTGATTGTTGGCGTTATTCCGCTTTTCGGACCAATGCGTGAAGCTGAGCGTCGGGCCCAAGAAGAAGGCAAGGTATTGCGTGATGGTGCTGAGCCGCTGGTGGGAGAGGAGCTAACCGATATTCCACCTTATGAAGGTGTGCGCACCAGCCTATTTTGGAACTTCTTCGCCCCGGTCATGGTGGTGATCGGTGTGGCGGTAGGGACGTTTATTGTGATGGATTCGGCCAAGACCATGGAAGCCTTCCTGGCGGCGTCGGTGTTCTTAGGGATTGTCATGCGCCTGCAGGGCATTCCTTTCAACGATATTATGAAAACCTCACTCTCCGGCATGAAGGGTGTCATGCCCGCGATCATCATTCTGGCGCTGGCCTATTCGCTGAATCAGCTGTCAAAAGATATGGGCACGGCCAACTACATTGTTGAAGCAACCGCCGGTTGGCTGACGCCTGCGTTACTACCCGCCATGACGTTTTTGATTGCCGCCGTCATTGCCTTTTCCACCGGCACATCATGGGGCACCTTTGCCATTATGATGCCGTTAGCCGTACCTCTCGCCTTCAATTTCAGCGCAGATGCCATTACGCCATTGCTCTATGCCACCGTCGCCGCAGTCGCGGGCGGCGGTGTGTTTGGGGACCACTGCTCGCCGTTGTCGGACACATCGGTTCTTGCTTCTACCGGCGCCGCTTCCGACCACATTGACCATATCAAGACGCAAATTCCCTTTGCGCTCGCTGTCGCCCTGGTGACTCTGGTCGCGTATCTATTGATCGGCCTCATGCTGTGAGGCTTGTTTCATGCCGGAGTTAGCGCACCGCAGGGCATAGGCGCAAAAGAGGAGTTATTAGTATTTCCTGCGGTGCTTATTTAGCGATCCAGCGGTGCTTTTTAATATGCGCATCTGCATAGCTGAGCAGAGTGTCAGCATGGTGGCCATCGTGTAAAGCACACGATCACCCGCGCCACGCCAACACGCACTCTTTCTTCTTCATACCAGCGAGCAGACCATAGGATATGCACGATTGCGAAAATCGATATAAGGCTGACCGCTCATAACACGTTGAATGGAGCTGTGGCTGGCCGCGAGATCATCCGGATGCATGTAGCCAGTGATCAGGGTGCCGATCAGCTCATTTAGCCGCGCTGATCTGATCTGTCTTTATAGTGGCTTTCTGAGCCTGTACAGATCAAGGGTGTATAGGCATAGTTCTCATGCATAGATAGCGTGATGTCGATGTAATGAAGGCAAATAGCGGTCAGTTTTTCGACGGCTCTTGATGGGTAAGCAGCAAGTGGAGGACGTTCTTTGATCTATATTATTTTTGTCATAATCCTTGTGGGCGTAACGGCCGCTTTGTACCAAGTGTATGACGTTAACCATAATATAAATGTCGGCAATGAAAAGAAATTATCGCGAGCGAATAAAGCCCGCTTAGCAGAGCTCTCTGCCAAAGCAAAAACGTCTTCAAACGAGCATTCAGAGGCAGAGTTTGGCCAAGCCGCTGCTGCTGTTTTTGGCCCTGGTATTACGCGGAAAATGGCCTTGACGGCATTTAATGATGAGGAAGAGGGGCGCTATGCCATTCCTCTACTAAGGCGCAGAGAAAAGTTGGTTTATAACGGTGATATTAAAGTAAAGCATCTATCGTTTTGGGTAACGAAACTGCCTACGTTTGACGTGCGTGGCCTGCTAATAACGCTTGTTATTATTAACTGCTTTTTGGCACAGCTTTTAGGCGGGATGAGTATCTATACCATTCACTATAAGTTTTCGGCGTCCGCACTTTTATGGATTAATGAGCCGTTTTATTTAATGATTATTATTTATGTATTAATCTTTATGACGTTCTGTATTTCAAGGTTTGATATGTATATGAACGATATTTATCAAATCGGTAAGCTAAGTCGGCATGTGAACTCAGGCGAGGGTGGAGTGAGCGTTTAATGTCACTCCAAACGCCGTTGGCTGTGTAGTAACTTTCCGAGAGTTTCCATGCCGTGCTCGCTATAGGCAGTCCAGGGATGGCCGTAGCTCAGGCGTATGCAGTGGCGAAACTGCTGCGTCGCCGAGAAAATAGGGCCAGGCGCTATGCTAACGCCGTGATCAAGCGCCATGGTGAATAGACGCAGTGAATCAATATGTTCCGGGAACTCGACCCATAAAAAGTAGCCGCCTGCAGGCCGCGTTATGCGGGTTTGGGCAGGAAAATAGCGGTTTGCAGCGGCCAGCATACTGGCTTGCTGAGCTTCTAGAGCGTGGCGGAGCTTACGCAAATGGCGATCAAACCCGCCGTGCTGCAAATAATCGGCAAGAGCCGCTTGTGCTGGAATAGACGGCGAAATGGTCGTCATTAGCTTCAGCCGTGAGATGGCCTTGGCATAGCGGCCACCCGCTGCCCAGCCGACGCGATAGCCCGGTGCCAAACACTTTGAAAAAGAGCTGCAGTGGATGACCAGTCCCTCGTCATCAAAGGCTTTTACGGGGACGGGGGGCGCACTGCCGAAATAAAGCTCCGCATAGACATCATCTTCTAACATCGGTACTTGGTGCTGCTTTAACAGCTGGTAAAGAATCCGCTTGCGCTCTTTGCTAAGGCTGGCGCCGAGTGGATTTTGCAGATGGCTCATAAACCAGCAGGCTTTAATAGGGAGTGACGCCAGTCGCTCTGCCAACACCTCAAGGTCGATGCCGTTTTGAGGATGTACCGGAATCTCCACCGCTCTTAATTTCAGCCGCTCTAACACTTGTAGGGTGGCATAAAAGGCGGGCGATTCGACCGCGACAAGATCGCCCGGCTGGGTCACGCACTGCAGGGCTAAATTGAGCGCCTCCATGGCACCATTGGTAATAACTAGCTCTTCGATAGGTCGTTGAATGCCACCCAGCATGTAGCGCAAGGCAATTTGCCGCCGTAAGCCGGTATGCCCTGCAGTCATATCAGCCACCAGCTGCTGTGGCGAAAGAGCGCGTAAGCCGCGAGTCATGCTGGTGCTTAACCGAGTCAGTGGAAAAAGCTCGGGGCTGGGGAACGCGGACCCAAAGGGTACCGTTTGTGTATCCTGCAGTGAATCGAGCACGGAGAATGCCAGCTCGCTCACTTTTACTTCCGCCGGGTCTGCGTGTTGCAGCGTGACGCGTGGTTCATCCCGCAGGCGCTGCGCATGCTCGCGGACAAAATAGCCTGAACGTGCGCGAGCAGTGATCAGCCCTTGGTTTTCCAGTAAGTAATAGGCCTGAAATACCGTAGATGGGCTAATGCCATGATGGCGGCTGGCTTGGCGAACTGAAGGTATTCGCTCCCCAGGGCTTATTACGCCCTCGCGTATCAGCGCGGCTATCTCATCGGCAAATTGCTCATAGCGTTTCATGGGGCAGGTCACCGTCGTTTTATTACTTGTTCAAATACAGGGTTGCTTTCTGTGCTCTTAATTGTATCAAATGGTTACGTTATAAAAATAAAAACTGGGGTATTATCCAAGGCCATAAAGACAGTTACGTGTGAATCATTGAGACCTTATTGCAGGCAAACCATGTATACAGTCGATCTATTTCCTCTCGATAATTTTCCGGTGAAATGCATGGTCACCGATGATAAGCGACGTATTGTCTATATTAATCGCTATATAGAAAAACAGTACGGTTATTCATCGGATGAACTGTTAGGTGCGGATCGATTTGTTTTACTCAGCAAAGCCTCTCAAATTATGTATGACACTTATATCGCTTCTTGCATAACTGCTGCCGGCGTTACAACACGTGCATGCTATGAACATACTGGATAAACGCGCTTTCTATTTGCTAGAGGTCAGCAGCTGTGGCGGTATCCGCGCAGCGGCTGAGCATATGAATATCAACCCGTCCGTGGTGAGCCGTCAGGTGCGGGGCTTAGAACAAGAGCTTGGCATGGCGTTGCTGGAAAGGCAGGGGCGTCATGTAATGCTGACGGAAGCGGGCCGGCTAGTGCTGGAAAGCTTTCTGGCCCAGCGGCGCTTGAATGCTGAACTGAGTGATACGCTTTCCCGCTTACGCAATTTGCAGACGGGTAAAGTCGTAGTGTCGGTGGGCGACGGCTTTGTCGATAGCTTTATTAACCACGTAATGCGGCGTGTTTCCGAGCAATATCCCGAGGTGCTAATCGAAATTAAAACGGGCATCTACTATCCTCGCGAGCCGCATGAAATGGTAGCGACAGATGAGGTAGATATTGCCATTACCTATGGCCCGATTTCCGACCCTAGGCTAGTGGTTCACTCCTTTGAGCGTGGGCCGCTATGTGCACTGGTGGCGCCTTTCCACCCACTGGCTTGCCAGACTGGTGTCACCGTGGCTGAGCTGTTGCAGCACAAGTTGATCTTCTTGCCGGATGTATCAGGATCTCAGCAGTTTGTTAGCGCGGTGCTTGGCGCCGCTGGGCAAAGAGCAACGCCTGCCTACCGCTGTAATCTACACTCCGTCTCACGGCGCATGGCAAGCGCGGGCATTGGGGTATCGTTTATGACTGCCGCCGCCGCCCGAAATGAGATAGAGGCGGGGTTATTGAAAGCGATCCCCATTACGCACTCTCTAGCTGCCAGCAGCCAGGGAAATCTCGTGCGTCGAGCCGGCAGAAGGCTTTCGCCCGCTGCCGACTATTTGTGGAAGCTGATGATGACGATGCAATAATGCCGCGAGGCGTTAGCTTGCCATCATGTAAACACCAGGGCCAATCGGCCATCCCATGGCAAGCCAGAACATCAGGAACGCCGACCAAGCAATCAAAAAGCCGAGTGCCATCGGTAGCATCGTGGCAATCAGTGTTCCCAGCCCCATATCTGGCTTGTAACGCTGCATATAGACCAGTGCGACCGAAAAGTACGGGCTCATTGGGGAAATAATGTTGGTGCTCGAATCGCCAATACGGAACATCGCCAATACAAAGGCTGGGTCAAAGTCGATCATCATCAGCATTGGAACGAAAACCGGTGCCATTAATGCCCATTGAGCCGAGCCGCTGGTCATAAAGACGTTGAGTATCGCACTCATAGCAATAAATGCCCCGACTAAAGGCAGGCCGGTAAAGCCGGTGCTTTGCAGAATATTAGAGCCCTCAATGGCAATATATTGACCAAGTTCTGACCAGCGGAAGTAGGCAATAAATTGCGATATTGCAAAAAACAGTACCAGCGTCGGCGCAAGATCACTGGCGGATTCTGCCATCCGCTGGGGCACGTCGCGGCTACTGGTAATTTTGCCGGTGGTGATGCCGTAGACCAAGCCAATCGTTACAAAATAGATAAACATCAGTGGCACTAGCGAGCGCAAGAAAGGCGATGGAATGAGACCACCTTCTGCATTGCGTAGCGGCGACGCCTCAGGAATCACTGCAATAAGCACCAGGGCCAGATAAATCAAGGTGGCAAAACCGACACGTTTAAGCCCCTTTTTTTCCGTAGCGCTTAGCTCTGGTTTAACGATGTCCGTTTTAAAATTTTTGTCCATCGGTAGGGTGCGCTGAAGCCTTGGCTCCACTATTTTGTCGATGATGAGCGTGCCAACGATAGCTAGCACGAATACCGAGCAGGCAACGAAGTAGTAGTTGTCGACCGGCGAAATATAGGCGTCGGGATCGATCAGGCGCGCCGCGTCGGTGGTAATGCCCGCAAACAGTGCGTCTCCCACCGTTATGAACAAACTGGCATCAAAGCCAGCACCTGCGGCAGCGTAAGCCGCAGCGGCTCCGGCAATAGGATGACGGCCCACTGAGTAGTACAGCATGGCCGCCAGGGGGATCAGAATTAGATAGTTAGCATCGGATGCAACGCTGCCACAAATGCCTGCCAGAAATACGCAGAAGGTAAGCAGAGAAGGCGGAGCTTTCGCCACACTCGCCTGCATCAGTGTCGACATTAGGCCTACTTTATCCGCAAGGCCGATGCCGAACATGACCACCAAAATGAGCCCCAGCGGTGGAAAATTTACAAAGTTACTGACCACGCTGGTCAGCATGAATTCGATCCCGTCTGCAGAAAGCAGGTTGCGAACGGCGACGCTGTCGCCCGTTTGCGGGTTGATGGCAGAAACACCAAACATCGCGAGAATGGCGGAGATAACCACCACCACTGCGGCCAGAATGGCAAACAGAATAAACGGATGGGGGAGTTTATTGCCCACCCGCTCAATAGAAGAAAGTACGCCTTGCATCGTTTTAGCCCTTATTATTAAACATTATTTTTAATCTAATGGGGTGTCGAGAGGCCACTAACGCTGGGATAACACGCTTTTTGCCAGGGCCACAAACATGCCTGCAGCGACCGGTAAGATCTGGTCATTGAAATCATACTTTTCATTGTGTAGATAAGCGCTGTCACCGTTACCGACAAAGAAAAAGCAGCCGGGCACTTCTTGTAGATAAAATGCAAAGTCCTCTGCGCCCATGGTAGGCATGTAATCTAGCTGCTGGATATCGTCGCTAACCGCATGCTCCGCGGCTATTGCCAGCACTCTTTCTGACCATTCTGGATCGTTAACTAGCGGCGGAATTTGATGAAGATGCTCAATCTGGAAGTGCGCGCCGTGGGCTGTACATACGCCCTGTATCACCTGCTCTAATTTGCCGGTCAGCGCCTCACGTGAAGAGGGGCGGTCACTGCGAATATTGATCAGCAGCTCAGCATGGCCGGGAATAACATTGGCGGCATCTCCGGCGTGAAAAGACGCTACCGTAATCACGCCAGCTTCGAGCGGAGACTTATGGCGAGCCACCAATCCCTGTAGCTGCTGTACCAGTGATGCGCCTACGTAAATAGGATCAACCGCCAGGTGCGGCATTGCAGCATGCCCGGAAACGCCCTTAATGATGACTTTGTAAGTGTCGTTACCGCCCATGGCCGAACCGGATTTGACGAATAGCTGGCCGGCTGGAAAGCCAGGGCGGTTATGGTAGCCAAATACGGCGGATACGTTAGGGTTTTCCAGCACGCCTGCCTTGACCATTAAGTCTGCACCGTTGCCGCCTTCCTCTCCTGGCTGGAACAGCAGCTTTATATAGCCGCATAGCTCATCACGCATCGCCATAATGGCCTCGGCGGCAAGCAGTAGCGTGGCGGTGTGCCCGTCGTGGCCGCAGGCGTGCATCAAGCCTTCCTGCTGGGAGCAGTGATCAAAAGCGTTAGCTTCCAGAATAGGAAGAGCATCCATATCGGCTCGGAAAGCAATCACAGGGCCGTCTCGCCCGGTGTCCAGTTCAGCCATCACACCCGTGATAGCAATGCCTTCTGTAACTGTGTAACCAAGCGCACGAAGTTGCTTTGCAACAAGCGTGGCAGTGTTGGTTTCTTGGAATTTAAGCTCAGGGTTTTGATGAAGCCTATGCCGCAGCGCGGTGGCATCTTGCAGCTGTTTTTCTGAAAAAACGTGTTTTGAAAGCATTGCCTGTTCCTGCCGTTATTAGCGTCATTATTTTAGAGGCTATAAATTAAGCGACTTAGCAGACAGGAAGGAGAGGCTAGCGTGACAAGTTCGTTGCTTTTTGAGCAACAGTGGGTAGTGCTTTACGTTCAGCAGGCCACACATCCCCCCCTAGGTTAAATGAATCTAGGGGGGGATGTTTATTACATCTCTGGCGGTAGAAGCTCGGCGGGTACGTCTAGGCCAATTTCCTGATAGTAGCGCACGGCGCCTGCATGAAGCGGGGAGGTAGTATTTTCAACAGAGATGGCTGGCGTCATCCCTTGGGCGGGAGCAAAGGTCTGGCTTAACCGCTCGATATTTTCCCAATAAGCACGTGTGAACTCGTAAACTGCATCTTCGGATAGATCAGCGCTGCTTGCGACGCCGATATAGGTGCCCAGCGTGGTCGTTTCTGGCATGTCCCGATAAGTGCCTGCTGGAATAGTCGCTGCAGACAAGAAGGGCAATTTTTCCGTTGCGGTCGCTACTTGTTCATCACTCATTGATAGCACGCGCAAAGGTCGTGCCGAGTGAACCTCCGTAAAGGCTGGAATGGGGGGAATGCCGTTATAACTGAATCCAATGATGCGGCCATCCACAACGGCATCGGAGGCATCCGACATGCTCATACGCTGATAGTCGGGAGTGATTTCAAGCGCATCGAAGACGCGTTCGGTGATGTACTCGCCTCCGCCACCAATGCTACTGGGGTTAAAGCGCTGGCCGTCCAAGTCTTCAAACGTTTCGATACCGCTGTCCTGACGAACTGCCCAATGCATGGTGGAAGGGGCAACCCAAAGTACCATTCTGATATCGTCGATGGCTTTGTTCTGATAGCGCCCTTCGCCATGATAAGCCTCGTAGGCGCCGGGGGCATCTACGAGTGCAAAATCGATCTCACCACGACCTAAACGAATGGTGTTTTCTTGAGAGCCCCCTGTTTCACGAACAGAAATTTCTAAAGGGGAGTCGCTGCTAATAAGCCTGGAAAGCTCGGAATAGCCGAAATACCAGCCTGAAGCCGTTGGAGCCACGCCAATGCTAACGGATTCGCTAGCCATCGCTTGCGCCGAAAAGCCTGCTAAGAGTATTGCTGCCGCTAATGGTTGTCCAAAGACTCGAAACGATTGTGGACGCTGAATTTTCATTAGTACTATGCCCTTGTTGTGGTATTGGCCTGAGCCATCATAAGGCATAGTAACGTTCTAATGTCACACAATGGCAATTGTCGTTTCGACTAATAGAAAAGTTGCCGCTTGGATAAGAAATTTTCTTCGATAGGCGTTGGGCGTTAGGGTGGCGTCAGCTCAGAGGCCTCTGAGATGACCTCCGTTTGAGGCTCGGGTGTGTCATGCGGATCGGGGAAGCCCGGCATTCAGTCCTTGAATGATTTATCTATGATTTGATGCTTTTTGTTACTTATGGTTTTTTATTATGATTTAAGTTGTCTGTATAGTAAATTTTGTCAGCATTTTGTTTATAAGCCACTGCTTTTCTTGCTAAGAAAAGCAGCTAATAAAGGCTGTCGAGATGCGCTATTTTTATTTTGTTTTGATATTAATAAAAATTAGTTTATAGTTATTTTTTATTAAAGAAAAATTGATAAAAAGTCGTAACCACTAGCATTGTTAGCTGTCTATCGACAGCCATAGCTAGTTGTGCCTTGATAATTTTGTTCAGCGGAATATCTCTTCCCAGGAGCTCACCATGCTTGTATTGAACTTCTCTCGCACTGCTAGCCTGAGTACTTTGGCCGCGACGCTTTTCGTTACATCCACTTTAGCCAACGCTCAAAGCGTTACCGGCACCATTGATGCCTCTATCACATTAGAGGCCACATGCTCAGTTGGTGGCATTGAAGGCACGGGAGTCGACTTCGGCAGCCTAGCATTTGGCAGCCATTCGGCACTATTCGATCAAGTCGATACTGAAGTAGCGGGTGGCAGCGGTATCACAGTACTCTGCTCGCCGGGCGTTGCGCCCACATTTACATTAGTGGAAGGGGGGAATGATGGTGATGCAGCTCCCGCAACTCATGCAATGCAGAATACTGAAGGCGGCACTTTTGTGGGCTACACGTTATATACCGATGCAGCCCGCACTGATCTGCTAGCTCTCAATGGAGACATCGTGCTAGACCCATTCACGAATACGGCTCAAACCATTTCGCTTTATGGCCGAGCTTTTGGTAGCCCAGGCAACCTGCCTGCTGGTACCTACGAGGACACCCTACAAGTTCAGCTCGCCTGGTAGCGTTGAATGATTAAAGGCTGGCAACTTGTCAGTTCCGCAGTGATGGTAGCGGGGCTTTCTCAAGCCTCGCCAACCGACACCTTTATGGTATCGGCCACCATTACTCCGGGCTGTTTAGTTAACCAAGAAATTCCGTCTAACGGAACACTCCTTGGCATGATAGGTAGTTTGGCTTTTGGTACTGCATCAGCACTTTCCCAAGACATGCGCAGTGCATCACTAGTCACGTCAAGCGCCTTTACGTTGAGCTGTACGCCTGGAACGCCGCTAACGCTTCGAGTTGATGGCGGTCAGCAATGGGACGTAGAGCGCCAGCTCAAGCGTGTAAATGGAAACGAGACGCTCGCCTATCAGCTTTATCAAGATGCCGCACTTCAGAACGCCATCGGGATCAGTCAACCAGTCTCCATAGATACTTCGACCACACCAGACAATATCACCTTGCCCATTTGGGGCAGGCTGATGCTGCCGGGTAACTTGCCTGCCGGCAGTTACAGTGATGAATTATTAGTCACATTGGAGTGGTGACGTCTCATTGGCGGGATAATAAGTAACGAAAGGGAATACCTAGTGCGAATAATGCGTTTCAGTTACGTCATTGGCGTTCTCGCTTTGCTAAGCCTGCTGGCGAGCCCGATTTCCGCAATGGCTAGCTCTTTGTTGATCTGGCCCATTTACCCTGTTATCGAGAGCGACCAGCAAGCCAGTGCTCTTTGGCTCGAAAATCAAGGCAGTCAGCCAGCCAATATGCAGCTGCGCATATTTGCGTGGTCACAAGAAAGAGGGGATGACCAGTATCAGACCCAGCAGTCAGTGGTAGGGAGTCCGCCAATGATCACAATCGCTCCCGGCGAGCGGCAGATGGTACGCCTGATTCGGCAGGCAGTGCCGCCCGTTGGTCAAGAGCAGGCCTACCGAATTATCATCGATGAAATTCCTGCGCTAGCACCCGGTAATGAGGTGCAGAATACGCCACGCGCTGCGGTTAAGTTACAGATGCGTTACTCATTACCGCTTTTCGTTTACGGTGAAGGAGGCATTCCACCAGAACGCGTAGCTAATCATAGTAATAGCGGGTTTTACCCAGGACTAAGCTGGCGGGTTATTCAACAGGGCGAGCAGGCGCAGTTGGAAATTCAGAATACTGGCCAACACCATGTGCGCCTGAGCCAAGTGGCCTTCAAACAAGGTGAAACACGCGCGGAAGTTTCCGCAGGTCTACTTGGCTATGTACTGCCCGGCGGTACGCGCCGCTGGCTACTACCCCAAGGAGTCAGGCCTATGGGCGAGCTACATGCGCAAATATTGGGTGAAAGCCATCGCGTTTTACCTAAATAGCCACCTGTATGAATTGTCGCCTTAATCGGCTTTTTCGGGTATGCCTATTGTTGTGTTGTAGCGCTCTGCTACCCGCTATCACATCAATGCCGGCGCTTAGCCAAACACTTCCAGCGCCTCCTACTGCGGATAATGCCGATACCGTTCAGACGCTATATTTAGAGATCGTTCTCAATCAATACCCTACCCAGAGGGTTATTGCCGTTATCCAGAAAGATGACTCTCTGCTGATTAAGCGTGAATTGTTGATTGATATCGGGTTGCCTGCTGAGCGCTTAGCAGGCCGGGAGGAGGTCATCAATCTAAGTCGTTTGAGCGATGTAGAGGTTCAATATCACAGCCCGACCCAAAGGCTTTACATCAATGTTCCTCCTAACTGGCTATCCCGCCAGTATCACGCCAGCGCACGCACGAATAGTCGTTATCCGTTGCAAGCAAGCCCAGGCGCGTTATTCAATTACGATGCCTACGTTAGCAGTGCTCGGCGAGGAGGCACTACGGCGAGTCTTGGTCATGAGGCACGCCTTTTCGGCACCACGGGAACATTCACCACTACGGGGATTTACCGACAAGCTTTGACGGGTGAAAGCGGCATGAACGAAGGCTATCGACGTTTCGATACCCGCTGGGAGTACGCTGACCAAGAGACAATGGTTCACTACACCGCAGGTGACGTGATAACTCGGCCGCTAGGCTGGACCAACGCAGTGCGCTTAGGGGGCATTCAAATTTCCCGTGATTTCGCTCTTCGGCCGGATCTCGTGACATACCCTCTGCCCGAATTCTCGGGGGAAACGGCGGTTCCTACTACCCTTGATCTATTTATTGATGGAACGCGCCAATCTTCCACGGCATTGGCCCCTGGTCCATTCACTCTAACTAATATGCCAATGGTGACCGGGGCGGGTGAGGCGATAATAGTCACTACGGATAGCCAGGGTCGCCGAGTATCTACTAATCTGCCCTTTTATATTTCTAGTGAATTATTAAGTCCGGGGCTAACTAGTTATAGTGCTAGTGTCGGTGCCCTACGCAAAGACTTTGGCCAGCGCGATTTTGCGTACCGCAATATTGCAGCTACCGGTAGCTATCGCCGTGGTATTAATGACTATTTCACACTCGAGCTTCAGGCAGAGGCAGCCAGCGATGTTTCTACCGCAGGTGCGGGCGGCGCTTTTAAACTATGGCGGCTCGGCACGCTGGAGTCCGCCTATCGGCAGAGTTATAGCGAAGGTATTACAGGAGCATCATATACGACGGGATACCGCTACCGTAGTCGCGGCTTCAATATAGGGCTGCGTCATCAGGTGGAGCAGGCGGAGTTCGTCGACTTAGCCAACAGCATTCAACGTAACTCAAACTATAGAGCACAGCGAGAGATCTCTCAGCTCACCACCGGCCTCAGTTTGGGGCGTTTAGGCTCTTTGGCTGGTGGCTACTTCGATATTAAAACAGATCAAGATAGCCGTTCGCGTCTACTTAATCTGACCTACAGCCGCCCTTTATGGGAGCGTATGCATCTCTCGCTATCGGCTAACCGAGAAGTTGGTGGAGATTGGAGTGCTCTGGCACAAGTCACGTTACCGCTCAGTCGCCGCCCTGGCACGCTGAGCGCTAGCGTTCGCCGAGATGCTGAAGGGGGCATGTCCACTCGCACTCAATATACTCAAACAGCGCCGATACAGGGCGGTTGGGGTTGGAACCTAGCCTATGAGCAACGCAGCTCCGAAAACGACTATCGTCAAGCTGAGTTAGCTTGGCGCGGGGCCGCTACTGAGTTGCGAGGCGGTACTTTCGGTACTCAACAAAATGCCGTGCACTATGCTGATGCCAGGGGCTCACTAGTACGCATGGATAGCCAATGGTTTGCTGCCAACTACGTACGCGACGGATTTGTTGTGGTCAGCACCGATGGCCAACCCGGTGTTCCAGTACGCTACGAGAATCAGTTGGTCGGCAGCACCCGAGACAGCGGCCACCTACTCGTCCCGTGGGCACGCGCCTACTACGCAGGAAAGTATGAGATAGACCCTTTAGTACTGCCCGCTAACCTGAGTGTGGCGCACGTTGAACAGCGCGTCGCTGTCAATGCAAGAAGCGGCTATTTACTTAATTTTCCGGTTAAGCGCGTCATTGCAGCAACGCTAGTATTAGTCGACTCGCAGGGTGACCCTTTACCTCTCGGTTCCCGTGTCATAACCAACAGCGGTGCAGTTTCGCTAATAGGCTGGGATGGTCAGACCTATTTAGAAAACTTAGAAAGCGCTAATCAACTTCACGTAACGCTGCCCAGCGGCGATAGCTGCGAGCTAAGACTGGCCATTGACGTACTCTCTGATGAAATACACCACCTAGGAAGCCAATTATGTCGTTAGGGAAGCGTGAAGGTACGCCAAAACGGTCTAAATACGGCGGGCTATACGGTTTCGTACTGCTAGCCTTAGCGATTGTTAGTCCTAACGCCTGGGCTTGCACGATAAGTCCAAACATTAGCGCAGCCTTTGGTAGTGTCAATTCTTTTGTTATCGAAAGCTCGCCTCAAAATACCTCGGCTCAACCCAGTGCAGGTGCTGTTTGCCAAGGCGCTTTGCTAGGGCTAGCCGTTACCTCCAACCAGAGGATTCGTGCCACGCTTAACAGCACTAACCAAGGACGGCTGGTTAACATCGAGAATAACGACGCAATCCCTTATCGCATCTTTGCTCTGGCATCACAGAATGAGCAAATGTTCCTCGGTACGGCTTATAACTATTTTAATCCTGTGCTGATTGATCTACTTGGTCTGATTGGTGGCCAAAACATTAATATTCCCATGGAATTTAGAACCTTACCCACTACCAATGTTGCAGCCGGCATGTATACGGACACACTGACCATCAATTGGAATTGGCGAATCTGCGACATTGGATTGTTAGGAATTTGCCTAGCAAGGACGGGTACAGGAACTACTACCATCAATCTTAGTATCATGGTCACTCCTGACTGCGCGATTCAAGCCCCCGACCTGGATTTCGGCAGTGCGCCGCTTGTAGCGGGTTTTGACACAGTCTCTCGCACGATTGACATTACCTGCACGAAAGGCAGTGACTATTCAGTTGGGTTAAGCGACGGGCAGCATGCCGCGGGTAACGTGCGACGAATGGAAGGCGGCGGCCAATACCTTAATTACCAGCTTTACAAAGGAACGACTGGTAACAGCCGCTGGGGAAATGGTGGCAGCGAACGACGCGCCTCGTCGACAGCCGATACAAACCCTGGCACGCCGAGCGGCAGCTCTCAAGGTTTTACTTATCGTGCCGAGATACTGCCGGGACAAAGCACGCCACCGGCTGGCACCTATACCGATATGATTATTGTTGATGTTGCGTTCTAAGTCGCTTTTTCCCAGGAGCCCCGCAATCAAGCGCCCTTAGACGCCGCTAACGTGTACAAAAACTCTAATCCCAGCGTGGCGGCGGCGAGCGAAGTAATGTCGCCGTGGTCATAAGCGGGATTAACCTCCACCACGTCCATGCCGATTAAATCCATACCGACCATGCCGCGGATGACTTTCAACATTAAGTCAGTCGACATGCCGCCACAAACGGGCGTGCCGGTGCCAGGGGCGTAGGCGGGGTCGAGACCATCAATGTCCAAGCTAACGTAGGCCGGGTGATGGCCAACGCGGGCGCGGATACGTTCCAGCACCGCAGCGGGGCCATGGTCGTTGACCCAGTCAGCATCCAGCACTTCATAAGGATGGTTGCGGCGGTCGTAGCTAGTGCGGATGCCAATTTGCAGCGAGTGCTCAGGCACGACCAGGCCTTCTTTTAGGGCGTGGTGAAAAATGGTGCCGTGATCAAAGCGCGTGCCTTGCTCGTAAGTGTCAGTGTGAGCATCGAAATGAATCAGTGCTAACGGGCCGTGTACCCGGGCATGGGCGCGCAGCAGTGGCAGGCTAATGTAATGATCGCCGCCAAGTGTCAGCATTTTTTTACCCGCGCTTAGCCAGCGATGGGCATGACTTTCCAGATTGTCTACCAGGCTTTCTGGCTCGCCATACGCATAGTCAACGTTGCCGGCATCGCACACGCTTAGGCGTTCTTCTAGCGCAAAGTCCCACGGCCAGCGTTTGCCTTCCCAGATTAAATTAGCGGTGCTTTGAC
This sequence comes from Halomonas sp. AOP5-B2-8, assembly GCF_052376475.1. Lineage (NCBI taxonomy): Bacteria > Pseudomonadati > Pseudomonadota > Gammaproteobacteria > Oceanospirillales > Halomonadaceae > Halomonas > Halomonas sp. AOP5-B2-8. The sequence continues at coordinate 152,578 of NZ_JBQSVS010000004.1, forward strand.
GAATAGCATTTGGCCCCATGCGGGTGCCGGCACGGCCCGAACAGGCAAGGTCAAAAGGTACGCCACTTACCACGACATCGGCGTCGGTTGCCTTGGGGTCCGTCGCTTTTGCTACGCCCATAAAGGTAGAAATCACATCGCCATAGAGGCTGGGCATCGTTTGTGCAGACATAGATGATGCAGACATTGCGTGGTGGTGAGTCACCGGTGTGCTTCTCCTTATGGTCAGGAAATCGCTGATAGTCGCGAATGGGGCAGACGATAAGGAATAATTGGTAATAATTTAAATGAATGTTTAGAATTTAATCATTCATAAAATGAATAGCAGTCATTTATGCGATCGTTCCGCCATTTCGACCTTAACCTGCTACTGGTCTTTGAGACGCTGATGCGCGAGCGCCACGTTACTCGGGCGGCAGAAGCGCTCTATCTCAGCCAGCCAGCGCTGAGCCACGCGCTTAAGCGCCTGCGTGAGTCGCTGGGCGACCCGCTGTTTGTGCGCACAGAAAACGGTATGCAGCCAACCCCACGCGCACTGGCGCTATTGCCCGTCGTGCAGCAGGCGCTGGCGCTACTGCGTGAGGGCCTTGCGCCGCCTGCCTTATTTGCGCCTGCCGAGAGCGCGCGGCGTTTTACGCTTGCCACCACGGACTACTTTGAAGAGGTGATGTACCCGCCTTTTCTTAGCCAGCTATTGGCCTATGCGCCGGGCATTAGCTTTTCAATCGAGCTGATTACCCCTGATGTATTAGGTGAAGGTCTTGAACAACGCCATGTCGACATGGTGGTAGGATTGGATAGCCAAAGCGCGCTGCCTAGCGGCGTAATACAAACGCCCTGGATGGATGAGGAACTGGTCTGTTTGGCAGCGACTCACAATAAGCGCATAGGGGAGGCGTTAGATATCGTGCAATTTGCCCGCGAAAGGCATGTGGAACTGACCGATATCAGCGGCTTGCGCCCCAGTAACATTGACAGCTGTTTGGTGCAGCACGGCTTAACGCGGCATGTGATTTCTAAGAATCTCAATTATATTGCCGCCGCGCGGGTGGTGGCGCTAACAGAGGCGGTCATGACGCTCCCGCGGCAAATGGCTGAACGGTTTGTCGATATGCTGCCGGTACGCTTAGTGGAACCACCTCAGGAATTGCCAGCGTTAAAAATGACTCTGATCCAGCATGGGCTCTATGCCAGCGATCCGGCCATTGCCTGGCTTTATCAGCAGCTTATGACGTTTGCTCAGGCATTCAGCCACCGGCCTTCTGCGGCTTAATAAAAGAAATATTAGCTTTTAATGTTGTCCTGACAAGATTAAAGACGGTTGAAAGAAAACTAGCCGTCAGTAATGATGCTATGCCTTGAGCGGAATGTGCGTTGCATTACGTTCATTTAAGGGGCGCTGTAGACAATTAATAAAAGGAGAACGCCAGTGAAAATAGGCGCACCGAAGGAGAGTGCCCGGGGAGAAGCGCGTGTAGCGCTAACCCCTGAGAGCGCAAAGCAGATCCAGAAACTAGGCCATGAGTGCCTAGTTGAAACTGGCGCAGGCCTTGCTGCGGGCTTTAATGACGACACTTATCGCGATGCTGGTGTGACGGTGGTGGACGGGCCTGAGGCGCTCTGGCGTGATGCTGAGGTGGTCATTAAAGTCCGCGAGCCCTCTGATGAAGAGGCGGAACGCCTGCGTGAAGGTCAAACACTGATTGCCTTCTTCTGGCCGGCCCAAAATGAAGCGCTGCTAGAGAAGTGTAAGGCCCAGGGCGCGACCGTTGTGGCGATGGATATGGTGCCGCGTATTTCGCGTGCCCAGAAGATGGATGCGCTCTCTTCCATGGCCAATATCGCGGGCTATCGCGCGGTGATTGAGGCGGGCAATAACTTTGGCCGCTTCTTTACCGGCCAAGTGACTGCCGCGGGCAAAGTGCCACCGGCTAAGGTGCTTGTGATTGGCGCGGGCGTGGCGGGGTTGGCCGCGATTGGTACGGCCACCAGCCTGGGTGCCGTGGTGCGCGCTTTTGATGTGCGCCCTGAGGTATCTGAGCAGATCGAATCCATGGGCGCGGAGTTCGTGTTCCTCGATTTTGAAGACAGCCAAGATGGGTCTGAAAGCGGCGGTTACGCATCGCCCTCAAGCCCTGAGTTCCGCGAAAAGCAGCTTGAGTGCTTCCGTGAGCAGGCTCTCGATGTCGATATCGTCATCACTACCGCATTGATCCCCGGCAAGCCTGCGCCCAAGCTGTGGCTGGAAGATATGGTCGCGGCGATGAAGCCGGGCTCGGTGATTATTGATCTGGCCGCCGAAAAAGGCGGCAACTGCGATCTCACCAAGCCTGACGAGCGCGTGGTCAGCGATAACGGCGTAATAGTGATCGGCTACACCGATTTCCCATCGCGCATGGCAACGCAATCATCCTTGCTGTACGCCACCAATATTCGCCATATGTTGACGGATCTAACGCCTGAGAAAGAGGGCGTGATTAATCACAATATGGACGACGATGTGATTCGTGGCGCTACGGTGACGCATCAGGGCGAAATCACCTTCCCACCGCCGCCGCCCAAAGTGAAAGCGATTGGTGCGGCTAAGCCGAAGAAAAAAGAGAAAGAGCCCACGCCTGAAGAGAAAAAAGCCGCCGAGATTGCCGGCTTTAAAGCGCAAACCACGCGCCAAGTGGGGCTGTTGGCCATCGGTGGCGCGTTGATGCTGCTGCTCGGTCAGGTCGCGCCTGTTTCCTTTATGCAGCACTTTATTGTCTTTGTATTAGCCTGCTTTATCGGTTTCCAGGTGATTTGGAAAGTAAGCCACTCGCTGCACACGCCGTTGATGGCGGTGACCAATGCGATTTCGGGCATCATTATTTTGGGGGCGATTCTGCAGATTGGTTCCGGCAGCGCAGTGGTTAGCGTATTGGCGGCAATCTCAGTGCTTATCGCGTCAATTAACATCGTGGGTGGCTTCCTGGTGACACGCCGGATGCTGGCCATGTTCCAAAAATCCTAAGCGGCGGAGAGACGATATGTTGGGTCAAGGATTCGTATCTGCCGCGGCAATCGCGGCAAGCGTACTATTTATTTTGTCGCTAGGCGGCTTAAGTAACCAAGAAAAAGCTAAACGCGCCGTGTGGTACGGCATCGTCGGTATGGCATTGGCGGTGTTTTTCACCGCCTTTGGGCCAGGCATTGGCGGCTACTGGTGGCTGATTCCGATGATGCTGATCGGCGCAGGGATTGGCGCTTATGTCGCGGGCAAGGTCGAGATGACCGAAATGCCTCAGCTAGTCGCCGCACTGCATAGTTTTGTGGGCTTGGCTGCGGTACTCGTGGCGTGGGGCGCCGATTTAGAACGCCGTCGGGTAATGGCCGCGCGGGCCGCTGAGGCCTCGCTGGATCAGTTCTCCGCGTTTGCGGCGCTGGTCGCTACCAAAGCCCCTGACGAGCTGATGTTTCTGCAGGTTGAGGTAGTGCTGGGCATCTTTATCGGCGCAGTGACCTTTACCGGCTCGGTGATTGCGTTTGGTAAGCTGGCGGGCAAAATCGATGGCAAACCCCGTCAACTGCCCGGTGGGCATTTGCTCAATGCGGGCGCGGCGGTGCTGTCGCTGCTGTTAGCCATTCTTTACCTGAACGGTGCCGGCTTCTGGACGCTGATACTGTTAGCAGCGCTGGCATTCTTTATCGGCTATCACCTGATCATGGGGATTGGCGGGGCGGATATGCCGGTGGTGGTGTCGATGCTCAACAGCTACTCCGGCTGGGCGGCGGCGGCTATCGGCTTTACGCTCTCCAACGACCTGCTGATTGTGACGGGTGCGCTGGTAGGTTCATCGGGTGCGATTCTCTCCTACATCATGTGTAAAGCGATGAACCGCAAGTTCATCAATGTGATCTTAGGCGGTTTTGGCGGTAAGCAAGGGCCCGCGGCGGAGATTGAAGGCGAGCAGGTGGCCATTGATGCAGGCGGCGTAGCGAGTGCCCTGAATGATGCTGATAGCGTCATTATTGTGCCGGGTTACGGCATGGCCGTGGCTCAAGCACAAAGCGCGGTGAGTGATTTAGTGCGTAAGCTGCGCGCGTCGGGTAAAACCGTTCGCTTTGGTATTCACCCGGTGGCCGGGCGCTTGCCAGGGCATATGAACGTGCTGCTGGCTGAAGCCAAAGTGCCTTATGATATCGTGCTAGAAATGGATGAAATTAACGATGACTTCGCCTCTACAGATGTGGTGATCGTGATTGGCTCCAACGATATCGTTAACCCCGCGGCTGAAGAAGACCCGAATAGCCCCATTGCCGGCATGCCGGTGCTTAAAGTGTGGGAGGCGAAGCAGGTATTTGTCAGCAAGCGTGGCCAGGGCACCGGTTATTCCGGCATTGAAAATCCGCTGTTCTTCAAAGACAACACGCGGATGTTCTATGGCGATGCGCGCGATAGTCTCAATACGCTGCTGCCGTTGATTGATTAGGTTCAGGCGAGGACGTTAAGCGGCGTTAATCCGTCGTTAGCTGCATCAGTCTGCACGTAAGCCCGCGATTATTCGCGGGCTTTTTTGTGCTGTGCAGGCCATTGCCACTCCTGCTATGGTCATTAGCCGCCTTGGCTGCTGAGCACTCACTATTATGAATCAACGTTCTAACCCCCGTGTGCTGCTGCGTTTGCTGGGACTCCTTCGCCCATACCGGCTACGGTTAGCATTGGCCGGCCTGGCGCTGATACTGGCCTCTGGCAGTGTGCTGCTGCTGGGCAATGGGCTGCGCTTAGTGATTGATCGCGGTTTTATCGGTGCCGATGAGCGGGCCCTTGCGCAGGCATTGGTCTTGATGCTGGTCGTCGTGGCCGTACTGGCACTAGCGTCTGCACTGCGTTACTACCAAGTGACCTGGATTGGCGAACGCTTGGCTGCTGACCTGCGCCGGCGCGTGTTTGACCATTTACTTTCCCTCGAGCCCAGCTTCTTTGAAAGCGCGAGTGAAGGGCGTGCCGCCGGTGAAATAGCCTCTCGGCTGACCGCGGATACCAGCGTGCTACAGAGCTTGTTTGGCTCCTCCGTATCGCTGGCGCTACGTAATGCCGTGATGTTAATCGGTGCGGTGGTATTAATGCTGATCACTCAGCCTTGGCTTTCGGCGCTGGTGCTGATTGGCATTCCTGCCACGCTTTTGCCCATTGTGTGGTACGGCCGTCGAGTGCGGCGGCTATCGCGTACCAGCCAAGACCGCGTGGCCGAACTTGGCCGCTATGCGGAGGAGGCGCTGAGCGGTATCCAAACGCTTCAGGCCTTTACCCATGAAGCGGAGGATAAGCGCCACTATGGCCGGCGTGTCGAGCAGGCGTTTGGCAGCGCCGTAGAGCGTACGCAGCAACGCGCCTGGCTGACGGGCATTGCCATGCTAGTCGTGTTTACGGCCGTTGGGCTGATGCTCTGGCAGGGTGGCCAAGCGGTATTAGCAGGCACCATGAGCGCCGGCGAGCTATCGGCGTTTATTTTCTACGCCGTGCTGGCAGCGGGTTCTATTGCCACGCTTGCCGAAGTGGCGGGCGATGTGCAGCGTGCAGCAGGGGCCGCTGAGCGGCTGCTGGAACTGCTCGATACGCCGCCCGCTATCCAGTCGCCCATAAGCCCTCACGCGTTACCCAATCCACCGCGTGGCGAGATTAGATTAGCGAACGTTAGCTTCGTGTATCCCGGTAGGACGACGCCAGCGCTCGAGGCGTTTGATTTACATATCCAGCCAGGAGAGCGAGTGGCTATTGTCGGCCCCTCGGGAGCGGGGAAAAGCACGCTGCTGGCACTGCTGCTGCGTTTTTATGATCCTAGCCAAGGGCATGTTTCCCTCGATGGACTTGATATTCGTCGCTTAGATCTGAGTGCTTTGCGCAGTGCCATCGGGCTAGTGGCCCAAGAGCCGGTGCTGTTTAGCGGCTCGGTAGCGGACAATCTTCGCTATGGCGACGCCGAGGCTGATCTTGGCAAATTACGGGTCGCCGCTCAGGATGCCAGCGCGCTTGCATTTATCGAGGCGCTACCCCAGGGCTTTGATACGCCGTTGGGGCCGGGGGGTGTGCAGCTTTCCGGTGGCCAGCGTCAGCGGCTCGCTATTGCCCGAGCGCTACTAAAAAATCCCGCCGTGCTGTTGCTGGATGAAGCCACCAGCGCCTTGGATGCCGAAAGCGAACGACTGGTACAGCAGGCGCTGGATCGGCTGATGGTGGGGCGCACCAGCATCGTGATCGCCCACCGGCTCGCCACGGTCATCGCGGCAGATCGATTACTGGTGTTGGATGGCGGGCGACTTATTGCGGCGGGCACGCACGCTGAGTTAATCACCAACAGCCCGCTCTATCGTCATTTAGCCGCATTGCAGTTTGGCGGTGAAACGTTATAAAACTGTTTTAAAGCCGGGAGTTCCTATGTCGAGTTTTTTCCAACGTCTTAATGCTGTTAATGCCCCTTCGATTGGCCTGGGTTGTATGAACCTCTCTCACGGTTACGGCAGCGTCGTGCCTGAAAGTGCTGCCCTGCGTGCTTTGGATGAGGCCTTTGATATGGGCTATCGCCACTTCGATACCGCTACTATGTATGGCGCTACAGCCAATGAGCGTTTGGTCGGTCGCGCCCTGGAGGGCAAACGACATCAGCTGTTTCTAGCCAGTAAATGCGGGATGGCGATGGATCCTGAGTCGGGCAAGCGGGTGATTGACGGCCGCCCGGCAACATTGCGCAAACAGTGCGAAGCGAGCCTTGCGCGGCTGCGTACCGATCATTTAGATCTCTACTACCTGCACCGCTTGGATCGCCAAGTCCCCGTTGAAGAGAGCGTAGGCGCGCTAGGGCGCTTGATGGAAGAGGGCAAAATTGGTGGCGTGGGGTTGTCTGAAGTTTCTGCGCTAACCTTGCACCGCGCGGTGGCTGAATACCCAATTGCCGCGGTGCAGTCAGAATACTCGCTGTGGACGCGCAATCCCGAAATCGCTCTGATTGATGCGTGCCGTGAGACAGGCACGGCGATGGTCGCGTTTAGTCCTCTGGGGCGGGGGTTTTTAGCCGGGGCCATTAACGACCCCGCGCGCCTCGAAGAGGGCGATATGCGTCGTAATATGCCGCGTTTTAGCACCGAGAACTATCCGCACAATGTCGCGCTGTTTGAGCGCCTTGCGACGTTGGCGCAGGCATTAAGCGTCACGCCAGGGCAGCTGGCGCTGGCGTGGTTGCAGGCAAAAGGCAGCGACATAATCCCTATTCCGGGCACGCGCACGCCTGCCCATATGCGCGAAAATTTAGCAGCACAAACGCTGCGCCTTGATGACATCACCCTGACACAGCTGGATGCCATGATGACACCAGACCAAGTGGCAGGTGCCCGCTACGGCGAAGCGCAGCAAGCCGATATCGACACCGAAGAATTCACAGCGTAGCGGCGGTTAGCGAAAGTTGATGACGGCAAATAGTTAAAAGCTATTAACATTTTAATAAAAAGCAAATTGTGACTATGGCAGTTCTGCTTTAAAACAGAGCTAGGTGAAAGTGCTGGGTAAGCGCATTACATTTTTTACGCACAGTACTAGCGTGAGCAAGCTCACGGTCAGTTGACTTGGTCGTCGGTCAGACGAGCGCCACCAAGGCACAAGCAATAAGGGAGAAAGCTATGAGTGGTAAATGTCCTGTCATGCATGGTGGTAACACCTCAACGGGCACGTCGAATAAAGACTGGTGGCCTGAAGGTATTAATCTGGATATTTTGCACCAGCATGACCGCAAAACGAATCCGATGGATGCTGATTTTGACTATCGGGAAGAAGTCAGAAAACTCGATTTTGACGCGCTGAAGCAAGATGTTCATGCGCTAATGACCGACAGCCAGTCGTGGTGGCCAGCCGACTGGGGCCACTACGGCGGCCTGATGATTCGTATGGCATGGCATTCAGCGGGCACCTATCGCCTTGCCGACGGCCGTGGTGGCGGTGGTACTGGCAGCCAACGTTTTGCACCGCTCAACTCCTGGCCGGACAACGTCAGCCTTGATAAAGCGCGCCGTCTACTATGGCCAATCAAGAAAAAGTACGGCAACAAAATTAGCTGGGCCGACCTGATGATTCTGGCTGGCACGGTGGCTTATGAATCCATGGGCCTCCCTTCCTACGGCTTTTCGTTTGGCCGTGAAGACGTCTGGCATCCGGAAAAAGATATTTACTGGGGCAATGAGAAAGAGTGGCTGGCGCCTTCTGATGAGCGTTACGGCGACGTTGAAAAGCCGGAAACCATGGAAAACCCCCTAGCGGCGGTGCAAATGGGGCTTATCTATGTAAATCCCGAAGGCGTTAACGGCGTGCCCGATCCGCTTAAAACGGCTCAGCAGGTGCGTGAAACCTTCGCTCGTATGGCTATGAACGATGAAGAAACCGCCGCGCTCACCGCCGGCGGTCACACCGTAGGTAAATGTCACGGCAATGGTGATGCGGGGGCGCTCAGTGCCGTGCCCGAAGGATCATCGGTTGAGAGCCAGGGGTTTGGCTGGGGTAATCCGGCCATGGGCGGCAAGGCAAGCAATGCCGTGAGCTCTGGTATTGAAGGCGCCTGGACGACCAACCCTACGCAGTTCGATATGGGCTATTTCGACCTGCTGTTTGGCTATGAGTGGGAACTGAAGAAGAGCCCGGCAGGCGCCCACCAGTGGGAGCCCGTGAATATCAAAGAAGAAGATAAGCCGGTTGATGCCAGCGATCCCTCTGCTCGTCGCAACCCGATCATGACCGATGCAGACATGGCGATGAAGATGGATCCGACTTACCGGGCGCTTTGTGAAAAATTCATGGCGGACCCCGAGTACTTTAAACAGACCTTCGCCAAAGCGTGGTTCAAGCTGACCCACCGTGACCTAGGCCCGAAAGCGCGTTATATCGGCCCGGAAGTGCCTGCCCAGGACCTGATCTGGCAAGATCCGATTCCGGCGGGCAGCACTGACTACAGCGAAGAAGTGGTTAAGCAGAAAATCGCTGAGAGTGGCCTGAGCATCAGCGCGATGGTTAGCACTGCGTGGGACAGCGCGCGAACCTATCGCGGCTCTGATATGCGTGGCGGTGCCAACGGTGCTCGCATTCGCTTAGCGCCCCAGAAAGACTGGGAAGGCAACGAACCTGCGCGTCTCACCAAAGTGCTGGCAGTATACGAGCAGATTGCTGCCGACACCGGTGCGAGCCTTGCCGACGTGATTGTTCTGGCCGGCAGTGTGGCGATTGAAAAAGCCGCTAAAGCAGCAGGCTATGACGTTCGCGTGCCTTTCCTGAAAGGGCGTGGCGATGCCTCTGCTGAGATGACCGACGGTGAATCGTTTGAGCCGCTAGAGCCGCTGGCAGACGGGTTCCGCAACTGGCAGAAGAAAGACTATGCAGTGAAGCCGGAAGAGCTGCTGCTGGACCGCGCCCAGTTGATGGGGCTGACAGGCCCCGAAATGACCGTGCTGATCGGTGGAATGCGCGTACTGGGCACCAACTACGGCGGTACCCAGCAAGGTGTATTTACCCACCGTGAAGGCCAGTTGACCAATGACTTCTTCGTCAACTTGACTGACATGGGCAATACCTGGAAGCCAGTAGGTAACAATGCCTACGAGATTCGCGACCGTCAAACGGACGCCCTCAAGTGGACCGCTTCGCACATTGACCTAGTGTTTGGCGCTAACTCGGTTCTGCGTTCCTACGCAGAAGTGTATGCCCAGGACGATAACGGCGAGAAGTTCGTGAAAGATTTTGTCGCAGCCTGGACGAAAGTGATGAATGCGGATCGATTTGATATCGCGTAAGCACGACGAGGTTTAAGTAGCCTTTCCAAGCCCGCATCTAGAATGCGGGCTTTTTTAGTGTGGCAGTAAAGCCGATTTTAGCGTCTCGCGAACGGCGTCAGGGGTAAAAGGAGGGTGAGTAAAGCGTACGCCCGTTGCATCGAAGAGCGCGTTAGCAATCGCGGGAGCGCCGGGTAGTGATGTGGATTCTCCTACGCCTAATGGCGGCAGTTCCGGGCGATCAAGCAGCATGACATCAATTGCTGGAAGATCAGAAAAACGCAGCACTGGATATCCGCCCCATTCCCTGCTGGTGGGTAGGCTATCTTCAAAGGTGACGCGTTCTTTTAAGGTGCGGCTTAGCATCTGAATGACATTGCCATGTACCTGATGGCGAACGCCGGCAGGGTTCACCATTAGGCCCGCATCCTGCCCTACGAATAGCCGTTCCACGACAATACGTCCGCTCTTCGTATTCACTTTAAGCTCGACAACCCAGGCGGCGAGTGCCGCGCCAAAGCCTGGAAATTTACTGTGCACGTATTGCGCATAAGCGAAGCCTCGGCCATAGCACCAGTCAGCGTCGTTTTTCGGATTTTTATTGGCGACACCTGCTTTCCAGTTCGCACGCTGCACGAGCGCTTCAATCAGCTCGCAGGCGCGGACATCAGGCAAGTTGCGCAATCGGTAGGCGACGGGATCTTCGTTTGCCAAACAGGCCAGTTCATCAATGTAGCTTTCATGAGCGAAAGTGTTGGGTAATGCCGAGACGCCGCGTAGCCAAGAGGCGCGCACAAGCGTTGGCACGTCGTCACAAATGATTTGCCGATGAGGGTAATGATAGGGCGGCACCGATGTTCGGTCGCCCATTTCAAAGGGGATATCGATCGGCGGCGTTGTACCTGTCAGAAGCAGCGCCAGTGTCGGTGCACTGTTAGAAGGATAGCGTGAGCTAAAACGATAGCCTGCTGGGCTACCGTCTGCGTTCAGCCCGCCCTCAATAGCCATGTACTGAGCGGCTCCTTTAGGCTCCCACGTGTGCTCTTGCTCGCGCGTTAACTGCACGCGAACAGGGCGGCCGACTGCCTGGGAAAGAAGCGCGGCGTCGGCGCCCACATCGTCAGCGCAGTTGCGGCCATAGCAGCCCGACGTCTCCATGCGAGTGACGGTAATGACGCTCTCATCTAAGCCGGTTAGGCGCGCTAAGTCTGCACGCAAACTATGTGGATTCTGTGTTCCCGACCAGACGTGAAGCGCGCCAGCTTTAGCATCAGCCACTGAGCAAGAAGGGCCTATCGAGCCATGCAGTTGAAAAGGCCAAACATAGCTGCGATTGAGCTGCTGGCTGGCCACGCTAAGCGCGCTATCTAGATCACCCTCGTCGATAAGCATGCGCTGCTTGCTGGGTAAATCCAGTAGCGCCTGCTCAATATTGTCCAGTTGGGGAAGCCCTTCGACCGGGCGCCACTCAACTTTAAGCTGTTTAGCAGCAGCGGCGGCTTGTTCTTCACGCTCAGCAACGACACCGACAAAATCCCCTATCACGACAACGCTAATCACGCCTGGCAAATGAGCAACAGAGCTTTTATCAACGGCTATCAAGCTAGTGCCGATAAACGCGCCGTTATCGTGACCTACATAAGGGGGGCGAATCACTCGGCCATGCAGCATGTCGGGAAGGCGGAAGTCATGGACGAAGGTTAATTTTCCTGTGACTTTGTCAGGGATATCAACACGAGCCATGGCTCGACCCACTAACGTGTAATCGCTGGCGGGCTTGAGCGGTGCGCGATCATCTAGCTTCAACGCATGGCGTGCACCCTTTAGCAATGCTCCAAAGCTTATCGGCGGGTGATGCTTGTCGTTGGGCTGGATAGTACTGTTGAAATGAATAGCGCCGTGTTGGCAGCTGAGTAGGGAGCGCTCGACGCCAAAGTGTTTGGCAGCCAGTGTGAGCAAATATTCGCGTGCCTGTGCCGCGGCACGGCGAAGAGGTTCCGCGGTAATCTGAATCGTCGCACTGGCGATGGTGGGTCCTTGGTTGGGCACATCAAAGGGATTGCCGAGCACCATGGTGACACTATCGAACGCCGTACTCAGCTCTTCCGCTACGATTTGTGCCAGTGACGTGCGTATGCCGGTGCCGAGATCTACGTGTCCGTTGAACGCCACGATATGGCTATCGCTCAAGATGGCGATGAATATCTCGGGCTCAATGGGCGTGAAGAGGGAAAGTGTGCCAGGTTGACCTGGAGCTGGTTTGGGCGGCGTTATAGGGTCTCTATAGACAACCAGAAGATCTGGCTCATGCAGCAGTGACTGTCTTGTATAGTTTGATTTATCCGCCATAACCGCTTCCAAAGCTATCTTTTAAATTAATGTATTTGAGGTGATGAATTGGCGATAAGTAAGGTAAAATTATAGCGTATACGCCATAAAAGCATGGTGAATTGTTCTCACGCAAGCAGTATTTCGTGGGCTGCTACGTGCCCCTGATCATCAGTGCCATACTCAGTACATCGCGGCGCCAATACATTAAGGATATTGAATGACAACGGATAGTGCGCTTCATCACTCGTCGGCCGGTGAGCATCCTACGCCTTCAGAGCAAGGCTATGATTTTTCAGAACAAGTGGGGCACCTGCTACGCAAAGCCTATCAGCGCCACACGGCTATTTTTCAGCGATACAGTAGCGATAAACAGTTAACGGCGATCCAGTTCGTGACGCTGTGCACGGTAATGGAACGTGGTCCCAGCTCGTTAACCGATATCGTCAACGTCACGGCGATAGACCCGGCGACGATCCGTGGCGTTATTAAACGCCTCAAAGTACGTGATTGGATCTCGCTGACCACGGACCCTAATGATCAGCGCAAAGTGATGGTTGTCATCACTGAGTTGGGCGCTGAGTTGGTAGAAAATATGGTACCCAGCGCCAAGCAAATCAGCGATCAGACCATGCAAAATCTCAATCCCGCAGAGCGCGTTGCGCTGATGCATCTGCTCGAAAAAATGAACGCGGATAGCTAGCTAGTGGCTAGGTGATCCAAGGTTTCATTCAGGCTAATGACATCCCCGTACTTACTATCGATATCAAACAGATTGGCTTCGTGGGGCGCTGGGTGGCGGTCGCCGACGCAGTCGCGCACGACGATCACGCGAAAGCCGTGCTGTAGGCCGTCAACCGCAGTGGCGCGGATGCAGCCGCTGGTTGAGCAGCCGGTGATGATCAGTGTATCGATCCCCATCGCGACAAGCGTTGAAGCAAGCGAGGTGCCGAAGAAGGCGCTGGCATACTGCTTTGTCATCACCAGCTCGTCTTCACGCGGTGTTACCTCTGGGCAGAACGCTGCGTAAGGGTTGCCCGCTACCATGGCGCGCATTACCGGCGCTTTTTTCACCCATATGCCGCCATCAATTTGATCCGGGGCGTGATACAGGATGTTGGTATGGATGACAGGAATACCGCTATGCCGGGCTGCGTCTAACAGTGAGGGCATATTGGCAACGGCATCCACCACGCCCTGGGCAAATAGCGGCGAGCCAGGCGTGGTGTAGCCCTGCATGAAATCGACCACTAGCAGCGCAGGCTTGTTACCAAAGCCAATGCGGCCATCCCAAACACCTTTGTAGTTGTCGTCTAAAGAGCGATCGTCAGCACCTTTGCCGCTGGCTGTCTGGTTAGAGGGCGTCATGATATTAGCTCCTAGTAAGCGCCTGACAGCAAGGCACCAGCGCCGGGCACAATAGGCTCTAAATCGAGCGCTTTAAGCATGGCGTAGGTAGTGGCGATAGCAGCAGTGACCACTGGCTTGCCCGTTAAGGCTTCTACCTTGGCAACGGCCGCTAGCGATGGCATTTGTACACAGGCTGATAGCACGATGGCATCGACGTTGTTTAAATCGAGGCTAGCCACAATGCCAGGAAGATTAGCGGGATCGTGGCGGGCGACATCCAGGTTGTTAGGGATTTCGAGTGCTCGATAATCAAGCACTTCAATGCCTTCTTGGCGAATGTAGTCGACCACCATCTCGGTGAGTGGCTTCATATAGGGCGCTACCACGACCACGCGTTTAGCTTTCATCACGCCTAGTGCATCGACCAGCGCGCCAGCGCTCGTCACCACCGGCGTATCGCAGCCGTTCTCTTTGGTGCGGCTGCGTAAGCGCTGTTGTGATTCGCGGTGATAGCCAGGCCCCATGGCCATGATCGCGACCAAACAGGCGTAGCCCATCACATCGACTGCCGCATCGGAAAGCTCCAATGCACAGCGGTCTGACTCAGCATCCATCGCTGCGAGCTCGTCCTTGCTGACATTTTTCATGCGCATACGGCTGGAATGGAAGGTAAAACGCTCAGGCCGGATTAGCTGCCGTGCCGCCAGCATGGCCGGAATTTCCGTTTCCATCGTGATGTTAGAACTTGGCACGATCTGCCCGATGCGATAGCTCTTGGAATAGTTCCTGGAATAGCTCTTGGTGCTGTGCGTCATGATCATTGGCCTTTGTTAGAGTTGTTTGCCGAGGAAGTCTTCAAAAGCGGCAAAAAAGCCGTCGAAATCATCCCAGGGAATCATGTGGCCCGCGTTTTCCGCGGTGGTAATCCGCAGGGTGGGCAGCAGATCGATCATTTCAGCGCGATCTTCATCCTGGATAACGCCGCCTTTGCCCGCGCACATCAGCAACGTAGGCACGTTGATGTTGGGGAGGTCTTGGTGGATATCGACGCTGTGAAACTCTTCAAACGCCTGAACTATGGCCGGCTCAAAGCAGGTATGCAGCCACTCGGCGCGCAGCCGCAACTGCTCATCACTCCAGGTCGGGCAGTAGTGACGCATGGTCTCAATGTCGGCGCCACGCGTGCAGTCACGAATCGAGTCCACATACCACGGCAGCTTGCTGGGATATTCTCGACGTCCTGGTCCTGAAACCGGTGGGTCGATCAGTACCAGTTTGGCAGTGCCCTTTGCGCCGCGGCTCATGGCGCGAAGCGCAAAGCGCGCGCCCATGGAGTGGCCCGCTAGAATGACATTGTCGAGCCCTAACTCATCAATAAACGCAATCACATCGTCAGCGCAGGTGTCGATGTCGTAAGCGAGCTCGGGGCCGCTAGACGATAAGCCCCGCCCACGGACATCCAGCACGTAGGTATCGAAGTGCTGACCCAGCCGCTCGGCTACAAACCCCCAGGTGATAGCGGGGCTCGTAATGCCCGGTATCAGCACCAGCGGTTGGCGTGAGGACTTAGCGCTATCGCCGAAACGCAGGTAGTGCTGGCGAATACCGTTGGCATGTAAGTTCGCGCCATAAAGATAGGTGCTGCTCATACTGGGCTTCCTTCGTTGATCGCGTCAGGTTGCTTCAGTGGTACTTCAAAGGCATCGTAGGCGAATACCCAGGCCGGGTCTTCATCTGCGCGTAGCCATGTATTGTCGTGGGAGACCTGCTGCACTCGCGAGGCACGCTCAAAGCGATTGGTGCGATAAAGCTCGAAAGCACGTTGATAATTGTCAGCGCCAACCTCTTCCAGGCAACGCACCAGCATGGCAGCATCTTCAATCGCCATGGCGGCGCCTTGAGCCATATGTGGCTTCATTGGGTGACAGGCATCACCAAGCAGTACTAATCGATTTTCATGCCAAAGTGGTAGCGGATTACGTTCCAATAAAGGCCACTTCGTGACGCTTTCTGTGCAGTCAATCAGCGCTTGTACGGTGGGGTGATAGCCTTTGAACGCTGTACGCATTTCTTCCTGGGAGCTATCGACGAAGGAGGTGCCGTGGTTCCAGTCGGGTTCGGGCACGCCCGTCACGTAGTAATACTCTTTTTCGTCGCCGGTGACGAAATAAACCATCATATGACGATCTTCTGACCACCACTTTACGCACGCCTCAAAATCCAAATCGTACGCCTTGAGCTTTTCAGCGGAGATAATGGCGCGATGGGCAACCCAGCCACTGTAGATAGGTGCTTCAGCGCCGAGTAATTTCTCACGCAGGCGTGAATTAACACCATCAGCACCAATGACTAAGTCGGCTTCTTCGATTGAGCCATCGGCGAAGGTCATGACGACTTTATCGCCGCTGTCATCGACATCTACCAAGCGCTTATCGAAATGTAGATTATCCTGGTCGAGCGTGCTCACCATTAATTCGTGGAGGTCGCCACGGTGGACGGTGATATAGGCTGCCCCGTAGTTTTCGAGAGCAAACTCACCCAGCGGGATGCGCGACTGATATTCCCCCGTCATGCCGTTACGGCTGAACCAGTAATCAGGATGTGACCCCATGGCATTAAGCTTGTCCTCAATGCCGATACGCCGCATGACTTTCATAACATTGGGGCCAAGGTGAATTCCCGCGCCAAGGCGAGAAAAAGCCGGCGCTTGTTCGTACACCTTGGTGGGATAACCCGCTTGCTGCAGCAGTGCGCCAGCCGCGGCACCGCCAAGGCCGGCGCCAATGACTGCAATGGTGGGTTTGTTCTTCATATCGTCGTTGCCTCGCTGTTTTTATTCACACACCACCGTGCAGAGCGCCTCAGGGAGTGAGTTTGTGAATGCTATAAAACAACGTATACACCATTTATTTGTTGGTCAAGGATTTAATGGGAAAATTATTTTTATGAACAAATAGGTTGATTGAGTATATATTATGCTGAATTTAATGACTTTTTTTGTATTTTTATGGTTTTTATAAAAACTTGAAAGACTCATCAATTGAGTGCTATATGTTTATTAGTATTTTTTTATGGCGTGTACGCTTTTTATGCATGTTTATGAGCATCGCCGCCCTTTACCGGTGCACGCCTAGCGATGAAGGCGAAAATAGGCTGATTATTCAGTACGACGAAGAGTGTTTGGCAAGCAGGCCGTTTTAACAATAAGATGATGATTCCTTATGACGCTAACGTTGACAGTCAATGGACAAGAACATGAGCTGGCAGTGCCCCCGCATACGCTGCTACTCAATGTGCTGCGTAATGACCTAGCGCTTAATGGGCCTAAATACGGCTGTGGCTTGGGCGAATGTGGTGCATGCAGTGTATTGATCGATGGCATGGCCGCACGAACGTGCGTGCTACCCGTGTCCGCTGCCGTTGGCCATGACGTCATTACGCTTGATGGGCTGGCCAGCAACGGCCAGCTTGATCCTGTTCAGCAAGCCTTCATTGATGCGCAAGCAGCCCAGTGTGGCTACTGCCTGAACGGCATGATTATCACCGTTCGTGCGCTGTTAAATCATAACGCACAGCCTTCAGCGCAACAGATTCGTACCGCGCTTGAGCATAATCTGTGCCGATGCGGTACTCACGTTGAAATTCTGCAAGCAGCGCGCCTGGCTGTTGACCTCAATGCGAGCCGATTGCAGGAGCCACTTCATGAGTGAAGGGCAGCGGCTTCGTCGTCAGCATCATCAGGCGAGCATTCCCGCGGCATTGGCGCATTCACGCTATGGCGTCGTCGTACGCCCACCTCACTATCATTGGGATGGCGAGCGGTTTGAGAGCGATCGCTTAATCAGTGTTGATAGGTCCAGCATCGGCTCACTACCAGGTGCTATTGAGGTGGTGGTTGAAGAAGACTTTGTCGGTGTTGTTGCCGGCAGTTTGGCCTTGGCCATTGATGCGGCTAAACAGCTCAAGGTTGAGTGGCAATCCGTGCATCAGCCAACCAATAGCGCACCTGATTCTATTAAATCTACGTCTCTCAAATTCAGCGCTGTTAAAACAAGCCCTCAATCGCAGGCGTCAATGCGTCAGCAGTATGGCTGGCCGAGCCGGATGCATTGGGGAAATAGCCCCGGCTGGATGATCGCGGATTACCGCCAGCACCAGCTCGATATTTGGGGAGAAACCGTTACTCCACTGGCGCTTAAGCACGATTTAGGTCGCTTAACCGCATTGCCCGTTAACCAGATTGAACTCTATTGCCTCGACCAAACGCACGTGTCGCGTCAAGCAACCGGGCTTGGCCGCCATTGCGGCGATGATGCCGCTGTCGATGCGGCGCTAATGTCTAAGGCGGTGGGGGCTCCGGTAGCGGTTTGGCTTGATGCCCGCTATGCAAAAGATAAAGAGGCGCTGGGTCAGGCGCAGCGGATGACGCTAGAAGCCGATCTTGCCAGCAGCGGTGAGATCGCCCGCTATCATTACCAGCAGGCTAGTATTATCGGTGAGGTCGCCGCTGTCGGGCTCTGGCTGAGTGGCAAGGCCGCGATCACCGAGCTTAGGGCTGAGGCTTCGGCTACTGAGGCTTCGGATAATAGTAACGATGCGGCGCCGTTTTCACCTTACGTTTTTCGCGACCAATATCTTGCTGCAAGAAGCCAATCCAATAGCCTTTCAAGTGATTCTACTGTCGTCGACATTCAGCAGGCGTTTGCGCGAGAGTCGTTTCTAGATGAGGTGGCTCGTGATAGCGAACAGGACCCCATTGCGCTGCGTCTTCGTCACCTCGACGATGCGCGTGGCATAGCGCTAATAGAGTCGGTCGCTAAACGGGCTGAATGGACGCTGCCTCTGTCGCCGCTTTCTCCCACGTCAGCGCCAAATTCAGCGCCGCAGGACCTGCTGCGAGGTCGCGGTTTTGCATACTCTCAGCTGCCAAGCCGTGATCAACGTGAGGCACCCGGTGTACGCTCCGCGTGGATTGCCGACGTAGTGGTTAACCGGATTACCGGTGAGGTGCAGCTGACCCGCTTGGTTGTTGGCCAAGACACGGGCCCTGATGTGGATACCGCGCGTCTTCAGCAAACGCTCCAAACACGGGTATTGGGTGAAGCTCGCCCGCTTTTGGGGCAAAGCCCTGCGTTTGATGAGTGGGGTGATGGCCGCAATGTACTCGTGCCCGTCGCTTCAGGAGCAGGCGAGCTGGCTACGCGCGGCTATCAACCGGCAACGCAAAGGGTGCCTTCTTCTTTTAACCAACCTGCTACCGATGTATTAACCGGGGCTGAGCTATCGCCCGGTGTTGCCGTGATTGCCAACGCGCTATTTGATGCGACCGGCATTCGTTTTCGCCAGCCTCCCTTTACTGCCAAGCGTGTCCGCCAGGCACTCCAAGAGCCGACGGTGGCGAGTGCCGGGCGTCCGGCCAAACTGCAGCGCCCTGCGAGGCGGCGCTGGTTAGCCGCTGCGGCACTGACTACAATGGCGGGCACGGTGGCTATCGCATGGCCGTGGAAGGGCGCCGTGGCCCCTATTGCTCGGCCAGCCACTAATCTTTATTCCGCCGATACCATTGAGCGCGGGCGGCTAGTCGCCGCCGCTGGTGATTGCGCAGCGTGCCATACCGCTGACAATGGTGTAGCCAACGTGGGTGGGCGTTCATTTGAAACGCCTTTTGGAACGCTCTACAGTACTAACATTACGCCAGACGAGGTAACGGGTATTGGTCAGTGGTCCTACGCGGCGTTTGAACGAGCAATGCGCCATGGCATCAGTCGCGATGGCAGTCATCTCTATCCCGCTTTTCCCTATACGGCGTTTGCCAAAACAAGTGATACCGACTTACAGGCGCTGTACGCCTACCTAATGTCTCAGCCGGCGGTGTCATCGGATAAAACCGTTAACGATCTTGCTTTTCCTTTCAGCGTACGCGCCTTAATGGCTGGCTGGAACACGCTTTATCACGACCCCACTCCCTTCCAGCCAGACCCCATGCAAAGCGAGCTTTATAATCGAGGCGCCTATCTGGCAGAAGGGTTAGGCCACTGCAGTGCTTGTCATAGCCCACGCAATGCCATGGGCGCGGAGAAAAGCGGCAAGAATTATTTTGCAGGGGCCTTTGTTGATGGCTGGGAGGCACCGCCACTCAATGCGCTGTCGCGTGCGCCGGTTGCTTGGAGTGAAACATCGCTCTACGACTATTTGCGTCATGGTGAGTCGGCGCTGCATGGGGTTGCCTCTGGCCCGATGGCACCAGTCGTTGCGGGATTGGCCGAATTGCCTGAATACGACGTGAGAGCCATTGCCCACTATGTGGCCACACAGATGCAGGCACCGACGGATGATAGCGACGTAGCGGTGGCGAGGGCGGAGGAGCGTGTGGCTGGCGCAACGCTTAGTGCGCCCGGCTTGGAGGCGGGCGAGCGCCTATTCGATGGCGCTTGCGCAGCCTGCCACGTGGCAACCGGAGTACCTACTTTCTCCAGCGCGAGTACGTCACTCGCGCTGAATACCAATATTCATAGCGACCACCCCGACAACGTTATTCAGTCGATTTTAAGCGGTGTCCACGCAGACCACGTTCCAGGAACCGGCAGTATGCCTGGTTTTTCCGACAGTTTTAGCAATACCCAAGTCGCTGATTTAGCGATGTATCTTCGAGCGCGCTTTGCACCAGATAAAGCACCTTGGCAACAACTAGAACAACGTAGCGCTGATTTACGCCAGCCTCACCAAAACAACACACACTCTACTCCATGATGTAATAAAACGAGGTGGACTATGAAACCTGAGTTTGGAAAACGAAGTAAATGGATATGGCTCGTATGGATAATTGTCCTGCTGAGCTATTTAGTGCCTTACACCCTGTTGAGCAATGTCGCGTTTTGGTACGGCAGCTTCTTGTTTTGGGCGGTTGCAGGGTTAATTGTCATTGCGCTGAACGTGTTTATCACTAAAGACTTCGAGGATCACAGCAATGACTGAGTCACTCATTTGGTGGTCTATTGCTATCTATTTATTGATTGCGGTAGGCATTGCGATTATGTCGCGACAAGGCGCTGCAGAAAGTATGTCAGGATACTTTTTGGGCAATCGACAGATGAATGGTTTTGTCTCGGCGCTGAGCTACAGTGCCACCACCTACAGCGCGTTTATGATGGTCGGTTTAGCAGGCCTCACCTACGCCGGAGGCGTGGGCGCACTGGGGTTTGAAATTATTTATTTTGCGGGCGTTTCCCTGGTGGCTATCTTCGGGCCGAAGTTTTGGGCCGTCGGGAAAAAGTTCGGCTATGTGACGCCAAGCGAAATGCTGGGTCATCGCTATAACAGCAAACATGTCGCAATGGCGGTTTCTCTTGCCAGCTGTATCTTCCTGATTCCTTATTCAGCGGTTCAGTTGGCGGGTGTAGGTTACCTGTTGCAAGGTATTACCGACGGGGCGATTACCTTTACGACGGGCGTCATCATGGCCACGATGATTGCTATCTTCTTCTCTTATATAGCGGGAATTCGCTCGGTTATGTGGACCGACTCTCTCCAGGCGATCATGATGATTGTGGCCTCGACGCTCGTGGCATTCCTGGTCATTCAGGGCCTGGGTGGTTTTGGCGCGCTATTTGACACGCTTGCGACGGAGCATCCTCAGTCACTCACGGTGCCGGGCTCGGGTTTGTTCAGCTTCGTTACTTTCTTAGGGCTAACGATTCCTTGGTTCTTCTTTAGCCTCTCTAATCCCCAAGTTAGCCAGCGCCTGTTTATGCCTTCTTCATTGCGCGCAATGCGTCAAATGCTGATTGGTTTTCTAGTGTTTGGCTTTATCTACACCATGGTGTCGGTACTGTGGGGCTTCTCAGCTTTAGCCGCTTTCCCCAGCCTTGCAAGTGCCGATTTGGCGACGCCCACGCTGCTAGCATCTGAGTTTGTACCACCGGTACTGGGTGTGATCGTGATGGTCGGCATTATGGCAGCAGCCGTTTCTACTATTGATTCCATCATGCTGACGCTGGCCTCAATGGTCTCTCGTGATGTGTATGCGAACGTGAAGCCTAACGTCAGTGAGAAACGCCAGCTGCTAGTGGGTAAGTTTGTTGTACCTGTCATCGCAATTTTGGCATTGGCCTTTGCCGAGCTGCAGTTGGACTTGATTGCCGTACTGTCAGTCGCCGCATCGTCTGGCCTGGTCGCGATGGTGCCCGCCATTATCGGCGCTTTCTATTGGAAGCGTGGCACTGGCGCTGGTGCCTTAGTCAGTGTGGTAGGCACGAGTGCCTTTGTGCTGCTGATGTATGCCACCGGAAACTCACTGCTGGGTCTGCCTTCCGGCATATGGGGAATCGTCGTCGCTAGCGTGCTTTTTGTTGGCGTTAGTCTGATGACCCAGCCTCATCAAGCAGCCACCGATGCTTTCTTTGACGCCATATCAGAAGAGCTGGGTAAAAAGCGCAGCCACAAGGTTAGCCCGTCGACTCAGGAGTCGAACGTTTAGTTTTATCTGACAATATTTAGAGCGTTTGAGGCCCAATATTGGAAGCTCAAACGCTCTCAAGAAGATTTTCCTAACACGATATAAGATTTACACCAGCGAAGTAGGAGTCTTTATGGATCATGCAGGCTTTACGGAAATCTGTCTCCATCAGTTAAAAATGTCCGGCGTACACGAAGGTGAAAGACTTGTGGTGCTTACGCAGGGAAGCGAGCGCCTGGAATATGCCGATGCCTTTATGGCCGCGGGTCAGCGTTTAGGCGCCAACATGTACCACATGCGCTTACCCGCTCCGCTACCCACTGGCGGTTGGAGCGTGGGTGCGACAGGGCTTGCCAGTATGCCCGACGCGGTGGAGGCGCTCAAAAATTGCGATATGCTGATCGACTGTATTTTTCTGCTTTTCTCACCTGAGCAAATGGCCATTCAAGCGGCCGGTACACGGATCTTAACCGCCGTTGAACCACCGGAATTGCTGGCCAGAATGCTGCCTACGAAGGAACTCCGGGAAAAGGTTGAATTAGCCGCCGAGTTGCTGGCAAAAGCCAAGGTTATGCGCATCACGTCGCCCCACGGAACGGATGTCACCTATCAACTTAATACATACGCCACCGTTGCTGAGTATGCCTGCACCGATGAGCCCGGGCGGTGGGACCATTGGCCGTCCGGCTTTGTATTTACCGGCGGTGATGATGACGGGGTTGATGGCACCATTGTCGTTGCGCCAGGCGATATTTTGCTGCCCCAGAATATGTATGTCAGAGAGCCGATTACGTACACCATCAAGAAGGGCTGGATTACCGATATCCGCGGTGGGCTAGATGCGGAGCTGGTTAAGTCCTACATGGAAAGCTTTAACGATCCGCGTGGGCTGGGTATGAGCCATGTCGGTTGGGGCATGAACCCCAATGCCAAGTGGCACCGTATGGTGCCTGGCGAGTTTCCCGGCGGCATGGGTATGGAGCCGCGCAGTTTTTATGGCAACGTAATGTTCTCTACCGGGCCAAATAATGAGTTAGGTGGCACTAACGATACGGCCTGCCATCTCGATATCCCGATGCGCAATTGCTCGCTGTTTCTGGATGGTGAACCTATTGTGGTTGATGGCGATATTGTCGTTAAAGAACTGCAGATGGCCAGACATTAATGCGTTAGAACCTGGTCGTGCCAAAGCCCTCAACAAAGCCCCTCAACCGAGGGGCTTTGACGTATTAGCGCCACACGTTTAGCTGTGCCCGATAATCATCCTGCGCTTGGCTGGCGCTGACAGGGGTTAGCCACACCTTCGTGCCCGGCAGGCATTGGGAAAGCATCGCGCAGGCGGTCGGGGTGAGCGCACCCAGGCGCGGGTAGCCGCCAATTGTCTGGCGATCGTTCATGAGTATGATGGGCTGACCGTCAGGCGGTACTTGAACGGCACCGAGTGGAATGCCTTCGGAAATAATGCCGGTCAGTGAGCCATTCAGGACAGGTCCCGTGAGCCGCACGCCCATACGGTCGGCGCGGTTATCCACCGTCCAAGGCTGATTAAAAGCTTGGAACAGTGCGCGACCACTAAACGAGGCGATCTGTGAACCGAGTACGATAGGTAAGCGGCAGCCTGACGCTGGCATCTGCGGGCCTTGGCCTTCCGCAATACGGCGAATCGCTGGGGCGGTGCCTTTCCATGTCAAGCGGTCGCCCACTTTCAGCGGTTTACCATCTTCATGTAAGCCGCCTAGCTGCTCACGGGCGGTGCAGGCGCGACTGCCCAGCACTTCGGGCGCATTTAGCCCGCCGGGAAACGCGAGGTAGGCCCGCAACCCCTGGCGAGGCTGGCGAAATACTAAGCGCTGGCCGGGCGTCAGGGTGAAGCTTGTGTTCGGGGCCAGTGGCTTGTCGTCTAACTGGGCATCCAAGTCAGCGCCCGTTAGCGCAAGGTGCACTTCGCATTCGGTTTCGAGGCTTAAGCCGCCGCCCATGACAATCTCGAGGGCTGCGCTGTTTGGCTCGTTGCCTAGCAGCCAGTTGGCCCATCGAAAAGAAATCCAGTCGGCCGCACCGCCTTGGGTCACGCCAAGATGGCCCACGCCAAATCGTCCGGCATCTTGAATTAACGCCAGCGGTCCTGCTTGTTTAACGAGCATTCCTGCGGGCGCTTTACGCGTAGCAACTTGGCTCATGAGCGCTCCTCCATCGGGGTGGTATCACCACCGTCCGCTTCAAACTCGGCGCGCGAGATCGCTTTAAACCGTACTTTGTCACCAGGGCGGAACAGGGGGTCGCCACGCTTGGCATACTCGAAAAGCGGCACGTTAGTACGGCCAAGAATGTTCCAGCCACCTGGCGAAAGCAGCGGGTAAATCGCCGTTTGGCGATCGGCAATACCTACGCTGCCTGTCGCGACTTTGCGGCGCGGCGTTTTGAAGCGCGGGGTGGCTAGCGCTTCATCTACCAAGCCCATGAAGCCATAGCCGGGCGCGAAACCGAGTGCGAATACGCAGTAGTCGTGGTTGCAGTGCTGTTCGACCAGCGCCTCGACGCTTAAGCCCGCGCGCTTGGCGACCAGGGGCAGCTCGGGCCCCACGC
This sequence comes from Halomonas sp. AOP5-B2-8, assembly GCF_052376475.1. Taxonomy (NCBI): domain Bacteria; kingdom Pseudomonadati; phylum Pseudomonadota; class Gammaproteobacteria; order Oceanospirillales; family Halomonadaceae; genus Halomonas; species Halomonas sp. AOP5-B2-8. The sequence goes on from NZ_JBQSVS010000004.1 coordinate 177,071, forward strand.
TTTCGTCATACCACACGGGAATTATGTGTAGTTCACCCGCTTGGGTATCTGCAGGCGTGAGGTTGCAAAGCGTCTTGTTGATAAGGCTTAGGGCATCGCTGTGATTCAGCTGCTGACAGTCGTAGTGAACTAATAGCGTGGTGTATGAGGGGACTAAATCAATTAAAGCGTTCCCAAAGGCGGCGCGCAGGGCTTGATCGGCGGCGATCACCCACGCCATATTGGCTTCATCAATGGTGTCGAACAGGCGCACCATTAGGGCGTCCATGGCGGTCGTTTCAATGCGCATTTTAGGACGTATTTGAATGCTCGGTTTCACGCCTGCTCCAACGCCTGAAAGGCCTCGCGGATGGCACGCACGGCGGCCACTGATTCGGGATTGTCGCCGTGAACACAAAGTGTGTCGCAGGCCAGCTGTAGCGGAGTGCCGTCAAGTGAGGTGAGCGATTCGCCTTTCGCCAGCATCACCGCCTGATCGACGATAGTGTGCTGATCGTGATGAACGGCGTTCGGTAAGCGCCGTGAGGCCAGATGGCCATTGGCATCGTAGGCGCGGTCAGCAAATGTTTCGAACCATAGGGTAATGCCCAGCTTGGCGGCTAACTCGCGGTGCGGCACAGCGTCGGCCGTCGACATCACCATCAGCGGCAGGCTGGGATCATAGGCACGCACAGCGCGCATCACGCCTTCGAGTAACGCAAGGTTAGCGGCCATGTCGTTATACAGCGCGCCATGGGGTTTTATGTAGCTGAGTTGCGTGCCTTCCGCTTGGCATATGCCCGCCAGTGCGCCGACTTGGTAGAGCACCATATCTTCAGCCTCTTCCGGGGAGCAGGCCATTGAGCGGCGGCCAAAGCCCATTAAATCGGGGTAGCCTGGGTGCGCACCAATACGCACGCCGTGCTGGACAGCCAGTTTGACGGTACGTCGCATCACATGAGGGTCAGAGGCGTGAAAGCCACAGGCGATATTGGCGCAATCGACATAGGGCATCACATCGGCATCTAAGCCGAGGCTCCAGTTGCCAAAACTTTCGCCCATATCGCAGTTAAGCAGGGGGATGGCCATAGCGACTCCTGTTATTTAGGTGCTTTCACTTAGCAAAAGCTAACGTGTAAACCACCAACAATATATGAATACGGCTTGCCCAGTGCCAATCGTTTTTGATAATTTTTATTTTCTACTGCTTCTATCATATTGTTATTTTTTGGAAAAATGATTAATCGGCGAACGAGATATGTTTGTAGCGCTAGCAGCAGGGCGTGATAAAAGCGTTGGCGGTAGTCACTGCTAAAAGTGGCCTCAACATTGCATAGTTAATGTATTGCCACGTGCGTCATCACTCTGTTTAGAGGGCTGGCAGTACGACAATACTTATTTTATTAGTTAACCATTGCTAGAGCGTTCCGTATGGCCTGCCCAAGCGCTATGCTCAGAGGGTGAATGGATATTACAACAACACGTTTCTCCGGGCGCTGGGTTACTTCCAGTGTCTCCTCTGGTACTACCGACGTAACACATTACTAAAATGAATAAGAGGGTTCTCAAGATGCGCAAAACACTCACTTCTACACTGCTACTGGCAACTGCCTGCGGCTTCACTGTCACGGCTCATGCTGCCGAATGGACGATGGCCACGCCCTATGGCGATGCTAGCTTTCACACTCAAAATACCAAGCAGTTCGCCGAAGATGTGGCAGAAGCCACCGATGGTGAGCTAACCATCACCGTTCATAGCGGGGGTTCATTGGTCGCTCACGGGGAAATTAAGCCGTCGGTCCGTCGGGGCACTATTGATGCAGGTGAGGTGTTTCTCTCGGTTCTGTCCAACGATGACCCTATTTTTGAAGTCGACACGCTGCCGGGCGTAGCGGGTAGCTATGATGATGCCTACGCGCTTTGGGAAGCGACTAAGCCCATGATTACCGAGCTATTTGCTGATCAAGGATTGATTCCTTTGTATGCGGTTGCGTGGCCCGCGCAAGGCATTTACACCGCAGAAGCACTAACCGATCCTGCGCAGTTTGAAGGGTTGCGCGTTCGTGCTCCTAATATCAACACCCAGCGTTTCGTCGATAATTTGGGTGGCAGCCCCACGGAAACCGAAGAATCGGATATTCCCACCGCGTTCAGCACTGGCCGAGTGGATGCGATGATTACCTCCAGCTCCACCGGCAGTTCCATGGCCGCGTGGGATTATGTAACGGATTACACCAATGCCAACCTGTGGCTGCCTAAAAATATAATATTCATGAGTCAGCGTAGTTTTGATGGGCTGGATGAAGCAACTCAGGATGCGTTAATGGAAGCCGCCGCTAAGGCTGAAAAACGTGGCTGGGAGATGAGCCAAGAAGATAACGATGCCAGTTTGGTCACGCTGGAAGAGAAAGGTGTTGCGGTTTCTGAGCCTAATGAAGCCATATCCGCTGCCCTACAGTCAGCTGGCGACAAGCTGTTTGAAGACTGGCAGTCGCGTGCCGATGACGAAGCTAAGCAGGCATTGGAAGCCTATCGCGATCAGCGAGATAGCTAATCCTCATCTTGATAGCTCTTGTGAGGGGCTGGCTTTGGCCAGACCCTCTGTTTTTCCCATGTGCTTCGCGAGACTGTGAATATGACGTTTAAATTCGACAAACTCTATCGCCTGGGAGCTTGGGGAGCTGCGGCGTGTATGGTGGCTATCTGTGCGCTCATCGCGTTCCAGGTGACCTTTCGATTGATAGATGCTCTGCTTGTACTGGTTGGCTTGAGTCGCCTGGGTTTAAGTATTACCGGCGTTTCGGAACTGGCTTCTTACCTGCTGGTAGGGGCGACCTTTTTAGGATTAGCCTACACCTTTGTGCACCATGCCCATATTCGTGTGACGCTGCTGATTGCACGTCTGCCATCGGCCGTGCGCGTTTGGTTTGAAGTATTTTGTTTAATTATTGCGCTGGCGATCAGCCTAATACTGAGTTACGGCCTGATTGAGCTGGCAAGAGAAAGTTTGGCGTATAACGATGTTTCCTCAGGATTTTTGTCGATTCCGCTATGGATTCCCCAAACCGTGCTGGCGACGAGCGTCGGCCTGCTGTGTTTGGCCCTTATCGAAGCCTTGTTGATGGCATTGCGCATCGCCGCCCGCGACCCCTCGAGCTTTCGCGAGGCCACCGCGACGGATGACAGTGAGATGCACTGAGGTTATGTCTGCTAAGTCTATGACAACTCACTTTGTACTTACTCAGCCCATGCTTTTTATTCCGGAGACGCCCGCGTGCTATTACTAAGTTTGGCTACCATTCTTACTCTTATGCTGTTGCTTGGCAGCGGGGTGTGGATCGCCTTCGCGCTGATCGGCACTGCCTGGATAGCATTAGAGTTCTTCAGCTCGTTCTCACCAGGATCGATCTTAGCCTCAGATTTTTGGGGGGCTAGCTACGGCTGGGACCTTACCGCACTGCCTATGTTTATCTGGATGGGTGAAATACTGTTTCGCTCGGGGCTTGCCGACAATATGTTTCGCGGCCTGTCACCCTGGCTGAATCGACTGCCTGGCCGTTTACTTCATACCAATATTATTGGCAGTGGGATGTTTGCTGCGGTGTGCGGCTCTTCCGCGGCGACCTGCGCCACGGTGGGCAAGATGACGCTACCAGAGCTTGAACGACGGGGCTACGACAGCAATATGGCGATTGGTACGCTGGCCAGCGCCTCGACGCTGGGGCTGTTGATTCCACCGTCTATCGTGCTGATCGTCTACGGTGTGGTGACGGAGCAGTCGATCTCCAGGCTGTTTATGGCAGGCATTGGCCCCGGTTTAATGATCCTGGCAATGTTTATGACCTATCTCATTTTATGGGCGCTGCTTAAAGGCAATCGTGAAGGGCTTACCGGTGAAGATGAGTCGGACATGAGCTTTGCGGAAAAGCTGCGTAATACGTGGTCACTCGTCCCTATTTTGCTACTGATCGGCGGCATTGTCTTTTCAATCTATGGTGGGTTAGCGTCGCCCACTGAGGCGGCTGCGGTGGGTGTGGTGCTATCGATTGTGATTGCACGTTTTAACGGTCACTTTGATCGCGATATCTTCAAAAACTCACTGTTTGCCGCTGTCCGTACGGCCTGCATGATCGCGTTTATTATTGCCGGCGCCTCATTTTTAACCTCGGCGATGGGCTTTACTCAAGTGCCCATGAAACTGGCCCAAGCGATTAGTGAAATGGGGCTTTCACCCACCATGCTGCTGGTAGCACTGACCCTGCTTTTGCTGGTGATGGGGTGTTTTCTCGATGGTATTTCGCTGATTCTGCTGGTCACGGCGATTATTATGCCGGTGGTTAGCGCTGCGGGCTTCGATTTGATTTGGTTTGGTATTTACCTGGTTGTAGTGGTTGAAATGTCGCAGATTACGCCGCCAGTTGGTTTTAATCTGTTCGTGATTCAAGGATTAACCGGTAAAGATATTCTGACCATTACCAAGGCCACGCTGCCGTTTTTCCTACTGATGCTGCTGGCGATTGCATTAATGCATATCTTTCCCGGCATCGCCCTCTACTTGCCTGAAGCTATGAATAAATAAACGCTCGGATTGGCCATGAGGCAGCATCCAGGCTGCTTTGAAAATGCCTGGATGCTTAACTGATACTCTTGGTAGCCGCGCGGCTAACCTCCTAATCCAGTGCACAAGTCCTTTTAGTAAGCCCTGTCTTCAATCAGTCAGTCCTGGGCATTTCTTTGCTAAAGTGGAATGGTTCGTTCTGTTCATTAAGGAGTCTCCATGCGAATTCTCTTCACTGGCGGCAGCGGTAAGGCCGGTCGTCATGCGACGGCCTACCTGCGCGATCAGGGCCACCGAGTCACCAATCTGGATTGGATTGTGTCCGACGTGCCCGGTATCACCACTCTGAAGGTCGACTTGACGGACGCTGGCCAGGTGTTTAATGCATGCCAAGCTTACGCAGGGATCGACGAGCTTGAACCGGGCACCGGCGTGCCGCGTTACGATGCTCTTGTCCATTTCGCCGCTATTCCCGCTATCCTGCACCGGCCGGATAATGAAACCTATCGTATTAATACACTCAGTACCTATAACGTGCTGGATGCCGCCACTCGGCTAGGTATTCCTAAGGTGATTTTTGCCTCCAGCGAGACCACTTACGGCATCTGCTTTGCGGATGGTGAGAAGACACCGGACTATCTGCCGGTCGATGAGGAGCATCCCACCGTTCCCCAGGATAGCTACGCTATGAGCAAGGTGGTTAATGAGGTAACGGCGCGTTCCTTTCAGGCGCGCTCAGGTATCGATATCTACGGCTTAAGAATCAATAACGTTATTGAGCCGCATGAATACGCCGAGCTATTTCCGGACTTTTTAGATCAACCGGCTATGCGCCAGCGCAATATCTTCGCCTACATTGATGCGCGTGATCTGGGGCAGATGGTCGACTGTTGCCTGAAGACAGATGGCCTGGGTTACGAGGTCTTCAATGTTGCCAATAACGATCTTTCGGTTGGCCTGACGAATGCCCAGGTGATTGAACGCTTTTACCCGAACGTGCCGCTCAGGCGCGAGATGGGCGAGTTCGAAACCTTCTATAGCAATGACAAAGCATGTCGCCTTGTCGGTTTCGCACCGACTTACTCATGGCGGGATGCGTTACCGAGCGCTGATAGCGAGCGATAAAGAGAGGGATAAAGAGAGCGATAAAGAGAGGGATTAGCAGCGTCATCGTTTTGTCATGGCCCTTGGCATACTCTACGCACCGCGAGCCCACGATGAGAGGAGTGCCGCTATGCGCCTGGCCTTGTTTGACCTTGATGACACGCTTCTGGACGGAGACTGCAGCGCCCGCTGGAACCTATGGATGATAGAGCAAGGTTGGATCAGCGATGCCGAGACCTTTATGGCGCGTGCAGAGCTGATGCAGCAGGCCTACCACGCGGGAAAGCTTAAGCTTGAAGAGTATCTGGCGATGACGCTGAAGCCGCTGCGCGGGCGCCGTGTTGTTGATGTTCAAAAGGAGGTCGAGCGGTTTGTTGCGACCCACCTGCAGCCGCGTATTTTCGACCAAGCATGGGCATGTTTGGAGTCGCACCGCCAGGCTGGCGATACAATGGTGCTGATTTCAGCCTCTTCCCGTCACTTGGTGGCGCCCATGGCGGTGACGCTAGGTATTGATCACGTCCTGGCGGTAGAGCCTAGTGTCGAAAGCGGTATTAATGAACAAGCACGCTATACCGGCGGTAGCGAGGGCATCTTTTCTTATCGCGGCGGAAAGGTCTTACGTCTTCAACAGTGGTTAGCGGAACAACAGGTAACGCCTAGTCACATCACGTTTTACTCTGATTCACGTAACGACTTGCCCTTATTGCAGTACGTTGACTGCCCTGTAGCGGTGAACCCCGACCCAGTGCTGGCTGAGGTAGCGAGTGTAGAAGGGTGGCGATGCTTAGACTGGCGAACACCTTCGCGTATTGTGTCGCCTCACGCTTTAGATAAGCATTTTTCTATGTCAGCGCCTGCCATATCAAGTTAAAGCCTACTAAAAACATCGCCAGAATTACTAAACGATAGAATAGCTTTTCGTTAACTCGGCTTTGTAGCCACAAGCCGTTACGCACCCCAATCCAGGCAATCGGCACCAGCACCAGCGAGGCCCAGGCGCTGGTCACGTTAATCTCGCCAAGCCACATGTATGGCGCCAGTTTAATGACGTTAACCACCGCAAACGTCACCGCGCAGGTCGCGATAAAGGTTTCTTTGGCCAGTTTGCGCGGCAGCATATAAACGTTCAGCGGCGGTGCACCGGCGTGGGCCATAAAACTGGTAAAACCGCAGATGGTGGCAGCCGGTAACGCCCATCGGGTGGAAATAGGTTTCTTGGCGACGGGTTTAAGCAGCATGTAAGCGGCAAACAGCAAGGTGATAGCACCCAGTGTCAGACGTAAGCCTTCTTCACTTAGGCGGTCGAACAACAGCGTCCCCACGGCAACACCGACGAACAGTCCCGGCACAAAGCGCCAGACTTCGGCTATATCATGCTTGCCCCACCACGCTTTTACCGCGAACACGTCCATGACCAGCAATAGTGGTAGCAGCAGGCCCGCTGCCTGAGCGGGGCTAATCGCCAGCGCCATCAACGGCACTGAAAGCGTACCGAAGCCCCCCGCAAAACCACCTTTTGAGATGCCGGTCAGGTAGACGGAAAACACAATCAACAGCCAGGCGATAACGGAGTAGTCGGGCAGCATATCAATCCTTAAAAGCGGGTCGCTGGAAGCGCCAAATGCGAAAAACCCCGCGAGTGCGGGGCCGCAAAGCATAGTACGTGATAAACATTAGCAGGCAAATTATGTGGCTAGCTGCTGATCAACATAAAGGTCGTGTTGCTAACGCGTTAGAGCTGCATAGGCAGCGCTCATTCATAAAATAATCAGCGTGGCTAAGCCTAGGAAAGATAAAAAGCCCACTACATCGGTAACGGTAGTTAAAATCACCGCGCCCGAAAGGGCCGGGTCAATTTGCAGCCTTTTCAATACCAGCGGAATCAGTACGCCCGATACGTTGGCCAGGCTCATATTGATAAAAATCGCCAGTGTGATCACCAGCGTAATCAGCGGGTCGCTAAACCACAGGTAGGAAATAAAGCCGACCACTAACGACCACACCAGGCCATTACTCATGCCCACCCACAGCTCTTTGTTATACAGCCAGCGTTTATTATTTCCTGCAAGCTGACCAAGTGCCAAGCCACGAATCACCACGGTCAGGGTTTGGCTGCCGGCAATGCCGCCCATGCTGGCCACGACCGGCATCAAGATGGCCAAGGCAACGATTTGATCTAGCACGGCTTCAAACTGGCCGATAACAAACGCCGCTAAAAAGGCCGTCAACAAGTTAATGCCCAGCCAGATACCCCTGCTTTTCGCGCTGCGCATAATCGGGGTAAAGACTTCTTCTTCGTCACTGACGCCCGACAAATGCTTTAACGTCATGTCAGCATCATCTTGCGTGATTTCGAGTACGTCAGTGGCATTTAGCTGGCCGACCAATAAGCCGTCACTATCGCAGACCGGCACAAAGTGGAGTTCTTTAGAGCGCAATAATGCTGCCGCGTCACCGACTTTCATTTGGTCATTGAGGGTAAAAAAATCATCCATATAATCATCAACCACGGCATCTTGTGGCTGTTTGATTAAGTCAATTAAGGTCAGGGTGCCAAGCAGGCGCTTATCCTTATCGGTGATCATAATTTGCTGCGATTCATCATCAAGCAGGTGGTAGATTCGAATATAACGTTGCACGGCTTCTAGCGAGACGCCTTGTTTTACATTGACCGTTTCAGGATCCATGTAACGCCCCACCACATTGTCTTCATAGGCGTGAAGGTTCTCAACTTGCGCGCGAATCTCTTGGTCTAAACTGGCGTAAACACTGGTTTTGATAGCCTCGGCAGCAACATCTAATACCTCTGCGACTTCTTGCGCATCCAGCCCTTTAACAATTTGCTCTACGTCGCTTGCCGATAAATCTTCAATATAGTCGGCACGAATCTCTTCATCGACTTCTGCCAGCACTTCACCAATGAATTCTTCAGGGATGTATTCCCAAAGCAAGTCGCGGGTTTTAGCAGGAAAAGACTCAAGTGTGCGCGCAATCTCTAAGGTGTCGAGCTCAGTGAAAAGCGCTTTTAACGCGCTTGTATCTTCCTCGTCTAACCGCTTTTGAAGATACAGCAGCTGCTCTTCAGTATGGGAGTATTGGTCATCATCGCGCATAGATTTCGTCCTCTGGGAAATTAGTTCTCAATCCATTCACGTGAAAGCTCTTGATGGTTTGCCATAGATTTTATCGACAGGCTTGTTTGAAAGCCATTCATGCTATCTGTAAAAACGTTGTCTTAATTAGAAAAACATGATGCAGATTGGCTGTTTTTAGTTCTGAGAGCACTTGAGGGAGCATTACCGACTGATTGAAGCTAATGCTCAGACGGTACTGCTAAGCTGGCTTTGTTCATTAAGGACAAAAGCTGCAGGTCTGGGGGAGGTGATATGAGACTTTCAATGTCGTTATGTACCCTGCCGAATTGCCCCTGATCTCATAGATGTTTCATATAGTTTCATATAGTTTCATAGAATAATCTCAGCAGGGCGTCAGGTGAAACCTGGTCGCCAAGAAACTATTTGTTAAGAGTGGCGAAGGGAGTTAATTGAAGCACGGTAGGGGCAAATATTAGGCCTCCTTTTTCCTAATTATAATTATTTTATTACCGGTTCATGTCAAGCCAGAATTTAATATTGCCAACCAATAGCTCATGATTTTATGTCCATTTAGCGTATTTTGGCCTTGCGTTGTCTGACGATTAAACTACATTAAGTATTAGCTTCATTGTGCAGCTCTATTTTTTTTGCACAAAAATGATCAATGTACTCCAAGTGGATTCATTTGATCAAAACGAGGTTGGCTCACAGCTCACGAGCTTTGAGTTAGGTTTCTAGCTCTGCATTTGTAATTCTATAGAAGTGCTTTACAAGCTATGCCTTCTGACTCCAATGGAGGCATAACATGAATAAAAGGAGAGATGGTAATGTTTACATTTGATAAACCGAAGAAAGAGAACGGTGTTCCTCCTGCTGGTGGTGACGGCGGCGGTGGAGGTATTGATGTTGGCCAGCTGAAGCAGGTCTTCGAAGAAGCTGCTCAAAAATCCATGGAAGTGAGCAAGGCCAAGACGGAGGGTAATACGGAGGTTGATACCGCCAAGTCCTCTCGTCCAAACAACTGAGGATTGCCATCATATCGGTCAGTGGTGGTATTTGCCGCCGCTGGCTGTTGATAACGCTTTTGTAGTCTCAACGGTTTTATTTTCCTCTTGCCAGCCGCTGGAAGTAATTTGTAGCAGCAGGCAGGAGGTTTATTGATAGGTATTTGCTCATGGCCTCTTCTTTCACGACATCTATTGGTTCGTTATTCACTCCGTCCGCAGGTGTTTATTCGACGATTCAAGTGACTGGGGGTGTTCATCAGGGCGTAGCTGTGTCCCTGGAGCAAGCTGTATGCCGTATCGGCGCTGCGGAGCCGGCGGATGTGATGCTCTGCGATGAGGGTGTCGCTGCTGAGCATGTCATCCTGCGGTTTCACGCCCGGATGGTAGCAATTGAAGCAGTTGGTGGGGAGGTTATCATTGGCGGCGAAACGCTGGCGCAAGGCACTGGGCGGCGCATCGACTTGCCTACGACTCTCGCTATGGGGGACGCCCGCCTGCGACTCTCGCGTCCTGAGACCTCTTTGCCGCCCGCCTTGCGATCGGCTTACGAGGCAGTTGAGTCAGCATTGCGCACCACCCGTGACTCGCTGCCGCATAAGCTGTTGTCGCGAAGACGCCATTCTTCCGGGGGCGAGCGAGTTGGACGTGGAGCCGTGTTAACTGCGCTTTGCACAATTATCGGTATCGCTGGCGTTTATCAGTTAGTGGGAGTGGACGAAGCGGGCGCTAATATTTCTGCCGAAGCTCTACATTCGACCGCTACTTTATATCCTCAAGCGGTAGAGGCGGCACTGACAAGTGATCAGCACGAAACGCCTGCGGAGGCCTTGGAGCGTCGATTGAAACAGGCTGATCTTGATGGGCTACAGGTGAGCGATGCCGGAAACCATCTGGTAGTGTCGGGTGAATTCGCGCCCGAGCGGCATGAGGATTGGCAGGAAGTACAGCGCTGGTTCGATCAGCGCTACGGCAGCAGTCAAGTATTGGTCAGTAATGCTAAATTGAGCCTGATTGCTGACCAGCCAACTTTTCGTTTTCAGGCTGTTTGGCTGGGTGATAACCCTTATGTCATTGGTGCCAAAGGCGAGAGATTGTACACGGGGGCATCTTTGCCGGAAGGCTGGGTGCTTGCCGCTATCGGCGACGAAAGGGTTACCTTGCGCCGTGGCGACGAACAGTTTTTTCTGACGCTGTAGGACGAGTTAATGAGAATTGCGCCTGATCGCGCTAACGTCACCGAAAATCCTCGGCATGATGAGCCGGTAGAGGCGAAGGCGCGTCCTGTTGATATCAACGCTGACAGACCCGTTGGCTCGGGACACCAATCTGGCTTTGATCGCGCGTTGGATAATACTCGGGGGCGCCGCGAGGGAGATGACTCTTTAATTAGTCGCGTGGAGCGAGAATCGACGCCCGCAATCGGGGATCCATCCCTTTATAGCGGTGAGCGGAGCATTGAGTTGCTGCAACACGTAGTGGATAACATTTTGCCCAGGCTTGAGGCTGAAGGCGATGCTACCGAGCTTGCCTCCCAGTTGATTTATGAAGAGATTGCCTTGCGCCAGGAATGGGAGGCGCGACGCGCCGAGGAGGGTGCGACGTGACTGACGACAGTGACCGCCACGCCGCCGAATTGTTACATATGCTGGGGCACTTGTACGTGAAAAGCGGTGAACGTAAGCGTGGGTTGGTGCTATTGCTGCTTGCCTCGCACATAGTGCCAGCTCATACCGGCATCCTTCACACCCTTATCCAAGCTTTTATCGTTAACGGTGATGTCCCGCGTGCGCTGAATGCGGTCGAACGTCTTGAATATGTGGAAGGGCATACGCCGATTCTGTCGCTGCTGCAGAGTCGGGCGCTGTGGGTCGATGGTAGGCACGATGATGCGCGGCGGTGCTTTCAAGACTATCTACAGCGCCGGGAGGATATATGAGCGGTCTGTTAACTCGACTCAATGTCATCGCGCAACGTGCAGCGCAGCGCAGTGATGTAGTGATCGCCAGCTTTATCGTGCTGGCAGTCGTTATGATGATTATTCCGCTGCCGACCGCCCTGGTCGATGCTCTAATCGGTATCAATATTGGTTTTAGTCTGCTGATCCTGATCGTCGCGTTCTATATCTCTCACCCTGTCGACTATTCGTCGCTGCCGCCGATTATTCTTTTGGCGACGCTGTTTCGTTTGGCACTATCGATTAGTACCACGCGCCTTATTCTGCTAGAGGGATATGCTGGTCAGATGGTGTCTGCCTTCGGTAACTTCGTCATTGCTGGCGAGGTAGTCATAGGTCTCGTGGTTTTCCTGATCATAACAATCGCCCAGTTCTTGGTGATTACTAAAGGCGCCGAGCGGGTCGCCGAAGTGGCTGCCCGCTTCATCTTGGATGCGATGCCGGGCAAGCAGATGAGTATTGATAATGATCTGCGCAACGGCGACATAGACGCGGGAGAAGCGCGAACTCGTCGTCAGCGCTTGGAGCGCGAAAGTCAGTTGTATGGCTCTATGGATGGTGCCATGAAATTCGTTAAGGGTGACGCTATCGCGAGTTTGGTGATTCTATGCGTTAACTTGATCGGAGGGCTGTTGATAGGCATGCTCAAACGTGACATGGCATTCGGTGAGGCTGTGAACACTTATTCGCTGTTGACTGTCGGCGATGGGCTTATTGCTCAGATCCCTGCGCTGCTCATCGCGGTCGGTGCTGGCACTGTGGTGACGCGAGTTAATTCTGATCAGGCTGGTGATCTCGGCAGTGAAATCATCGCGCAGTTGGGCAATAACGCGCGGGCGTTGGAACTAACCGCCGTCGTCCTCTTCTTTGCCGCCTTCATTCCTGGGTTCGCTACTACCGTGTTTTTGGTACTGGCCGCCGGCCTTGGTTTGGCTGCATGGTGCGTGCGGCGCCGAGCGAGGCATGATAAACGTGACATAGAAGAGACTGTTGAGGTGGTGAGTAACGCCGATGAAGCGACATCAGCGCCTGCAGCATCAGCGGCCACAATGCCGGAGCCACCAGCAGAAGAGGCGTTTCCGACAGCAGGGTATCGACTGATGGTATCACTGGATATTGCCCTGGAAGAGGCTCTGTCCCTTGACGAGCTGCATGGCTTGTTGAACGCTACGAGGCAGCGTGTGGGGCTGGAGCTTGGCGTCGAGATGCCGAATGTCGGTGTACGCGTGCTACCGACAATGCAGGCGCGACGCATTAGCATAGAACTCGATGAAGTACCGGTTTTGGAAGGCGATATCCCCGCTGGGCGAGTATTACTTGACGACGATCCTATCCACCTACAGCTACTGGATGTCGAGTGCCATGAGCATCCGCCACTAAGTGGCCGTGCGCCGGGCCTCTGGGTGGACGACAGCGAGCTAGCGCGCCTTGAGGAGTCGGGCATTGGCTACCGGACGGTCGAGCGAGTGCTGTGTGACTGTCTGGAGCGAGTGCTAGGTCGCTACGCAGGAGAGTTCGTCGGTATCCAGGAGACTCGGGCTTTGTTATCGCGCATGGAGCAGGATTACGCGGAGCTTGTTGGCGAAGCTATAAGGGTTGTGTCGTTGCAAAAGATGGCTGATGTGCTAAGACGCCTAGTAGAAGAAGGTGTGCCCATACGAGCTCTGCGTACCATCCTTGAGGCGATGGTGACATGGGGAGGGCAGGAGCAGAACGTAGTGCGCTTGGTGGAGCGGATTCGCGCCGCTCTTGCCCGCCAGATATGTTATCGCTACGCACGAGCAGACAGGGTTCTGCCGGCCTGGGTAATTACACGCCAGCTCGAGGAAGTGGTTCGGACCTCGCTACGTAGTTCTGGTGGCGGCACTCGCAACGGTGGCTTGCCGATACGCTTGTCGCGATCACTGAACGGTTGGTTCCAACAACGATTGGGCGAGCTGGATGCAGATGTGGCTCCGGTGATCATTACCTCCAGTGATATTCGCCCAGTGCTGCAACAGTGGGCCAAGCGCTACCAACTGGATCTACCGGTCATTGCCTGGCAGGAGGTCGCCTCGGAATTCAATTTGCATGTGCTGGCGCAGGTGAAAATACCGGTAACATCGCCACGAGATACCGATCAAAAGGCTGACACCTCGGAAGAGTAAAAGACCGCTATAACAATATATTTCAGTATGGAGTCAACCTGTGAAAGCAACATTATGCATGACACTGCTCAGTTTTAGAGCGATGACCGAAGATACTGATCGACGTGTGATGGCTCGCGTTCTGACGCCTCTCATATTGCTGTTGACGATGATGGCTGGTCATGCCCATGGGCAGTCTGGTGAGCGTTCTCTCAGCCTGGAAACGGGGCAAGGGCTAATCTTACGTTTTAACCAGGATGTGTCATCGGTGTTTGTTGCCAACCCTGAGATTGCCGATGTTCAGGTAGTATCACCCGGTGTTCTTTATTTATTCGGCAAGCAGTATGGGGATACCAATCTCATCGCGCTTGGCCCCGATGATAGTACCGAAGCCTCCATGCGCCTAGAGGTCAGTGATGGCGCTCAGGGGGCTAATCGGGCGTTGCACGCTGCCGATGCTGGCACACCGATCCATCTACGGGTGGCTGGTAACCAATTGCTGGCCGAAGGACAAAGTCAGAGTGTCGAAGGCGCTCTTGCCACTCAAGCCACACTTGAACGACAGGCACCGGGGGAGGGCGCGGCGCAGAATAACTCCACCTACGAGGGTGCCACTCAGATTAATCTTCGCGTGCGTTTCGCCGAGGTAGCCCGTGAGGAGTTGTTGGAGTATGGCATCAGTTGGAGCGCGCTGATCAACAACGGCTCGCTCTCGGTGGGTGTCTTGCCGAGCTCTATGGCTGGCAATGCGTTTGGCACTGTGGGTAGCGGCGTCGATGGCGTTGATGGTCTACTCCAAGCTCTGCAGAGGAATAATTTGCTGCAGATCCTGGCGGAGCCCAACATCACTGCTGTTACCGGCGAAACCGCTAGTTTTCTTGCTGGAGGGGAAATTCCCATTCCGGTACCGGTCGGCAATGATTTGGTCGGTATTGAGTATAAGCAGTTCGGGGTCTCGCTAATGTTTACGCCAGTCCTATTGCCTAACGAACGTATATCGTTGGAGGTACGGCCTGAGGTCAGCAGCTTGACCAGCAGCGGTGTTGAGATCGGTGGCATCAGTGTGCCAGGGCTGCAGGTGCGCCGAGCGGATACTGTGGTTGAAGTGGGAAGTGGTCAGACCTTTGCTATCGCAGGATTATTCCAGCGCGACGCCTCCAATGCCATTGAGCGGGTGCCAGTGTTGGGTGACTTGCCGATCTTGGGGAACCTGTTTCGATCTCGTCGTTTTCAGCGCAGTGAAACTGAGCTCGTTATTCTGATTACTCCCTATATCGTCGAGCCTGTGACACAGCCATTGCGTACACCGTTGGCTCAAGGGCGGGCTGATAACGGCTATTTGCAGGTCAATGGCGAGGCACTCCCCAGGCAAGCGGTACGGGACGATCCCTTCGGCTTCTATCTACAATAAGAGTGAGGAGCACGTGGTGATAACGACAAAGCCTAAGGCTATTTGGCGGCTAGTGCCTCTGCTGCTGTTGCTAGGAGGATGTTCTTCATCAATGGGGCCGATGTCCTGGGATACGGGCTACCACGCAACCGGCGTGGATGATACCACCGAACAGCGGCTTTTGCTGGCCCCTCACCTCTGTCATTTACCGGCCTCAAAGACTGGCATCGTTGCCCTACCTCCAGGTTGTGCGAACGACCTTAATTTGCAGTTCATGGTTGAACGGCCACGGGATCTGCTGCAAGGGCGAGACATGGGGCCATCGAGCGCGGAGCCGTTGGCCCGAGCGGCTCGGGAACGGCTCTCTAATCGCGAGCACAGTCAGCGGCGGCGACAACGACTAGAGGAAGAGGCGAGGGGGGTGGGCCGCTATGCCACAACGAGCGACATGTAGCTGTCGCCTCATTAATATCCGGCGAGCCCGATGGCACGAGCCCGTTCGCCGATGTCGGGCAAGGCGCGAATGCGCTGGGCTTGTTCGATTAGTGATTGGCGCTGTGATGCTGGCATATCGGGAATCTCGATCGTTTCCGCCTGTTGGGTATCGCCAGCTAGTATCAGAATTAAAATCAGGCTATGGAAGTGGCGGTCCTCGGCCAGCGGGGAAGAGGCGACATCGCGTATGTGGGCTACTGCAGTAGCGTGTTGTCCGGCCAGGGACTGGGCTAGCGCCAAATTGGTCTGTGCGTCGGGGGCATCTGGTAGCAGTTCTGCTGCTCGCGAAAAGGAAGAGACTGCGGCTTCGCCCTCTTTCACGCCCAGTAAAGCCTGCGCGGCGCCTAGGCGGCTCCAGGCGGTGGGAGTGTCAAGTGCCGGTGCTGCTCGGCGTAGGTTGCGCAACGCACTTTCGACCTTGTCGAGCCGCAGCTGGGTCGATCCGAGGCCGAGCAGGGCCGTTGGGGAGTCGATGTTCTTTTCCAGTGCGGCTCGGTACGAGCGCAGTGCTCCCTGCAGATCGCCGCTAGCGAGTCGTGCGTCGCCAAGCCGGACGTTGATATTGACGTCTTCATCCGATAGCTCAGCTGCACGTTCATAGAGGGTGGTGGCGGTGGCGTAGTCACCCTGGGCAGCGATGTCATCGGCCAAAGACAATAAGCTAGACTCTTCGGCTTGCTCGGCAGTGGTCGCGCAGGCAACTAGCAACGAGCAGGACAACAGGATGGGAAGGCGTATGCAGTATCGCATCGACATTGGACGCTCCATGGTACGCCTTATGGCGTGTGGTAGAAAAAAAATTAGTGTTCTATGTTTAAAGGTATTGAGCCACCGAACCTGGAGCTCGTCAACTGGGGTCGAGGAAGCATGATGTGTAGGTTTTTTATGCATTTTAGGCAGGCTAGAGAGCCTAGCAAGCGTCGACTATCACTTACATCGTCATGCAGTAAAGGTGGGCGTTTAATGATCTACGCCATCCTTTTGTCAGGTCCCATGATACTGCTATTTCCAGCCGTAACATGGGCGTCTGATGAATCGAATGGAGCCGCTGAATGGATGGAGCGTGAATATCGCTATCTGATTGTCGAGCAAGACGTTCAAGCTGTGTTGAAGGAGTTTGGCAGGAATCTCGCGCTTCCTATGGAGGTTTCTCAGCGGGTCGAGGGTGCGGTTCGTGGAAATATAACGGCTGAGACTGCCCGAGGGTTTCTTGAGCAGGTGTGTGCCGCCAATGACCTAGCATGGTTCTTTGATGGTGGTGTGTTGCATGTTTCTACGCGGGAGGAAATGACGCAGCAGTCCTTCGAGCTGACTGACATTGATAGTCAGCGCCTGATGGCGGATATCGAAGGTTCTAGCGTTGGTGACCCTATGCGATCCAGGCTTGTAGACGGTGGTGATACGTTACAAATATGGGGTATGAATGCTTGGGTTGATGATGTGGCGCGACGCGTCGAGCGCTTGCGTCAGCCGGCACCTAGCCCGAGTAACGACGGTGGAGTGACTGTGTTTCGAGGCAGTATTACGAAGCAGACTGCCGAATGATGAGCAACCCGAATGGGAGGAAGTAGTTATGGCAACGGTAGATGGAGTGAACGCCTCAAATGGCAATGAGACACTGAGTCTCGATCAGCAACAGAACTTTGATCAGGCTGTTGAGAATGCCAAGGTCACTGATATTGTCGGCCAGGCTGTGGGCTCATTGGCTATATCGCATCTAATGGGCTATGCAAGCGACATGCTTAAAGAAGAAGGCTGAGCGAGGGGTCGATAATTCGGTCAACAATACCAGCGAAGGAGCCTAGATTATGATTCCTACAACTACGATAGGCGCTGCAACCCCTCCCGGTGGGGGGGGCACAGAGGCGCTGGCGGCGCAGAACCTATTCGAACACATGGCGCAGCAATCCGGAGTGACGCTGCAGGTAACCACCCCAGCCGAGCTGGGTTCCAGTATTTTAAATTCACTGGAGGGCCCTCTCGATAAGGTGCAGAGCTTCTCCAGCAGGTTGCATGACAGTGGTGCCATGCGGCCCTCTAGCGGCGAAGGTATGGCGGGAGAAGGGGCTGGAGGAGTGGAGGACATGCAGTTTGACCGAATGCTTGAATCATTCTCCACCATGTTCGATCACGCGACCTTGACGAAGCTGATGTCGTCTTGTGCTTCTCAGATGTCCGGCGCTTGCAAAACCTTGTTACGAGGACAGTGACACTTGCTTTCCAAACAACGGATGACGGGACCCTGGTTGAATGCCGTGCGGCTTCTGGCGGTCGTGGCTATGTCGCTTTTGCTTCAGGCATGTGACACGGAGCTCTACACCAACCTCAGTGAGCGTGAAGCCAATGTGATGGTGGCGAGTCTGGCACGGCATGGTATACCGGCGAATCGAGTGGTTCAGAAAGAGGGGGGTATGACTGTCACCATCGACGAGAACCATTTTTCGGAGGCAATTAGCGTTCTTGATCGTCTGGGACTGCCGGGGCAGACGTTTTCAAATCTTAATGAGGTCTTCGAAAGTAATAGCTTGGTGTCCTCGCCAGTGCAAGAACGCGCAAAAATGATCTATGCCCTCAGTGAAGAGCTCTCCCATACGGTATCGCAAATCGACGGAGTGCTCTCAGCCCGAGTGCATGTAGTACTGTCCGATAACGACCTGCTGGAAAAGAACAGTACGCCGTCGTCGGCTTCGGTGTTTATCCGCCATTCCCCTGCTCTCGAGATCGACCCCATGATCCCTAGGATCAAGACACTGGTTGCCAATGGCATCTCGGGTCTTGATTATGAAAGTGTCTCGGTGGTTCCGGTCGCCGCGGTCATGCTTGAGGTGCCGGTCGGAGAGACACAGGCTTCCTTGCGCTCGTTTCTTGGCATCGCCATGCCGACCTCTAGTGTGACGCGCGCTGTTTGGCTCTTCAGCATATTGCTGGCGCTTGTCCTAGGCTTGGCAGGTGCTCTGGGTTGGGTGCTCTGGCGAAAGCGGCAACGAGGCACCTATGAATTGGAGGAGACGCCGCCATGATGTCTGATAGTGCGCAATCTGACCCTTGGCAGGCGTTTATTGAGAAGCCGACGGAATATGTCGCCCTGCAATGGTTATGCGCTGAACTGGAAAACGTGGCCGACGATGCTACCCAGGCAGTATTGGCGCGGCATCCACGCTTCCAGAAGCGTCTGGGAGAGCAGCTAGCGCACCGGCATGGCTTGCTTCCACCCGAAGAGTTACCGATGCCTGAGGCGAACGACTTGGTATTATTCAAGCTGCCGCCCGGGGCCGGTGAGGAGCTGGCGCGCTATTGCGGCATGATCTGCCACGCCAGAGCTTTCGTACACGCAATTCGCGCAACTCGCGTCGTCGAGCTTAAGCAGCGTTTTGGCGAGCTTTCATATAGAGCTGCGTTGAGCAATCGCGATGTGGCGCTTCACAGTCATGATTATGCCGATGACGATGCTTTGGAGCATTCTGTGGAGCGCGATGGCGTCGCCTGCATCGCCGCTTGGATGTCGATGCAGCCGACAGGGCTTACTGATTGGCTGCGTCTAGGCGTATTGGGAAGCCCTGGTCGCCCTGACTCCGAGCCCAGTGACGAGATTTTTAAACTAGGGCCTGACATCGTGCGTCGTGCGTCAGCGTTCATGATTGATCACGGAGTGGAGGCAGTAGAGTGAACGAGCTACCGCCGCATCCGGGCAAAACTATACTGAAGGCAGCTGAAGCCGCTGCCTGGGTTGACGGTTACGCCTTTCTAAAACAAGTACGACGTCAAGCCGACGGCATCGCGGATGAGGCTCGCCGCACTTCAGAAAAGGCCTATTTAGAGGGCTTTGAGGAAGGGCGGCGGGCTGGAGAGGCGCAGGCTGCCGAGCTGCTGGATCGAACGACGCAACACGTAAAAACGTATCTGGCGGGGCTGGATCAGTCGATGGCCGACCTTAGTTTGCAGATGGTGCGACGCATACTGGGAGAATTTGATGATGCCGAGTTGATCAGTTGTTGTGTGCGTCAGGCGCTTGACGAATATCGCCATGATATGGCGTTAACGGTGCGCGTTGCACCGGAGCTGGTTGCCCAGGTTGAGACGCTGCTGACAGAGAGAGGTGGGCACCGGGAATGTCATGTGGTGGGTGATGCCCAACTAGATGCTGGGCAGTGTCTACTTGTCAGCCCAGTGGCAGTGGTTGACGTGGGAATGGATGCACAGCTGAATACGTTGCGTGAGGCGCTGTTCTGCCATGATGCAGGGAGAACGTGATGACGCAAGGTCCCGACATTGATTTCGATACCTTATTGCCGAGCCTCTCTGAGCGCGTCGCCCAGGCAAAGTTAAGGCCGGTACGTGGTCGAGTGCGGCGTATTCTTGGCCAATTAGTGCATGCTAGCGTCGACGGTGCCGGCATCGGCGAGTTGTGCTATTTGCGCGATCCGCTTAGTGGTCGCAGCGTACCCGCCGAGGTCATTGGGTTTGAGGCCGAAAACGCTATCTTGTCGCCCATCGGCGATCTGTACGGGATGTCGACCCGGACGGAAGTGATTGCTACCGGGGCACCGCAGAGTGTGCCCGTCGGTGAGGCCCTGCTAGGTCGTGTCGTTAGCCCGCTCGGTAATTTCATCGACGGCGCGCCAAAGCCATCTATTGACGCCTTGAGTGAATACCCGGTTCATGCTGCGCCGCCCGCGCCGCTGTCAAGACAGTTAATCAAGCATCCGCTGGCTTTGGGGATTCGCGCCATCGACGGCCCGCTCACCGTTGCGCGTGGCCAGCGCATAGGGATTTTTGGCGAACCCGGAGTGGGCAAGTCGTCACTTATCTCCGCTATAGTGCGCGGTAGTGAAGCCGAAGTCATTGTTTTGGGCTTGGTCGGCGAGCGGGGCCGCGAGGTGCGCGAGTTACTGGAAGTACAATTGAGTGCCGAGGCTCGCCGACGCACGGTGTGCGTGGTAGCCACTTCGGATCGGCCGGCCATAGAGCGTGTTCGGTCGGCGATGGTAGCCACCAGCGTGGCCGAATATTTTCGTGATCAAGGGCGCGATGTCTTGCTGCTGGTTGATAGTATCACTCGCTTTGCTCGCGCTCAGCGCGAGATTGGTCTGGCCGCTGGAGAGCCGCCGACACGCAGGGGCTTTCCGCCCTCGTTCTTTGCGGCCTTACCGCGTTTGCTAGAGCGCTCAGGGCCGGGCGCGCGCGGCAGCATAACCGCTCTGTACACTGTGCTCACCGAGGGAGATGGGACACTCGACCCTGTGGCCGAAGAGACGCGGGCGATTCTCGACGGGCATATCGTGTTGAGTGCCGATCTGGCCCGCCGCAATCACTTCCCAGCAATCGACGTGCTGGCCAGCCGCAGCCGTTTGATGGACGCTGTTGCAAGCGAAGACCATCGCCGTGATGCCGGTCGACTTCGAGATCTGCTTGCGCGTTATCAGGATGTCGAGCTCTTGATCCAGGTGGGTGAATACCAACGAGGACAAGATGCCCTTACTGACGAGGCCGTGGACAAACGCGCGGTCATAGAGGCTTTCCTACGCCAGTCCAGCGATGAGATTGGTGGGCTTAAGGATACTCTGCAACGCATGAGCGAGATTGTGTCATGAAAGCACGCCAACAACTTGAGAAGCTACGGGCTCTACGAGAGAGTCGCTTGCGCCGGGCCGAATACGCCCTGGCAGAGCAGAGGCGCCGCTGTCAAACCGATGCGGAGAATCTAGAAGCGCTTGATAACAAGCTCGCTGAGCAACGCCGTGCCTTCGATCACCAGGAGCAGGCTTGGTTCGACTCCAATGGAGAGAATTTGCTATCGAAGGCCGCGTTTGAGGACATGCGCCAAGGCATCAATGTGCATTATCGCCGTCAAGCAGTTCTGGAAGAGGTCCGTCATGAGGCCGAGCAGGAGCAATCCCTGCAATTGACCGAGCGTGACCGTCTTGCCTCCGAGTGGGTGCGTCGGATGCGGAGCGAGCGTGCCCTTAAAAAACTGGTGGCACGGCGGCACGACGCTGAACGCCTCCGCGATGAAGTACATGCCGAACTGGAAGTTGAGGATGCTATTCCACGAGGTGTGCGTTGATGGTGAATGAAGAGGCGTTTCTTAACAGCAACAAAACGTTGGTAGATGCTATTCCAGGTAAACTGATTTCACCACGCTTGCCTCGCCTGCCGTCGGGTGCCGTGGCTATATTGAATGTTATGAGCCGTCCGCGGGAGCCACTAGTCCTGTCGCTAGGTGGGTACCCACTGAGGTGGCACCTGGATCCTGGGTCGTCTCCCAGCGTGAGCGCGATAACGATTGGAATCGGCCTGGGGGCGGAGGCGGCGAGATTGACACTCGACTCTGCGGCGCTCGCAATGCTGGTTGCACCTCTATCGCTACGCCGGTCATTGCAAGATTGCACGCCTGAGGTGCGCGCTTTATGGCTGGAGTATGCTTTACTCGAATGGCTCAAGCCCTTAGAAGCGCGACTAGGGAGCACGATTCGCTTTCATAGTGATGTTGATACGCCAGAGGATCTGCCAGTGCGCATCGCACTGCGGTTAGAGGGCGAAGAGCAGTGTGGCTGGCTCTCGCTGGCGCTAACTCTATCATCTGCCTTAGCACTATACCCTCTACTTGATACTCATTGTTCGGTGGCGCCGAAGGCATGCACTGCAGTGTCCTGGCCGCTGCAGTGGGTTGCCGGATGTCAGACGCTGAGTCTTGCCGAGCTTCGTGGTCTGAATCTGGGGGACGTTGTCATGCTCGACAGGCCTGGCCCGGAGACGGCAGAGATCGGCGGTACCCTAATGGCTGAAGCGGCCGCACATCGGGACGGTATGCAATTGCGGTCCTCGTTTCATATTTTGACCCAAGGAGATTTCAATATGGCCCAGCCCCCCGACGACTCCCAGAAGGACGCCGGCGGCATTCCGTCGACTCAGTTGGATGACGCAATGCTAGGTCGACTGCCGGTTCGACTGGTCTGTGAGTTTGGTCGTCTTGAGCTCTCGCTAGGCGAGCTGCGCGAACTTGATCAGGGCAGCGTGCTAGCCCTGTCGCGTCCATCGGAGGAGGCCGTAGATTTGGTAATCAACGGCAAGGTCATGGGACGCGGACGCTTGGTGGAGGTCGGCGATGGTTTGGGTGTACAAATCGTGAGGCTGGCTATCGATGAATGAGTTCGAGCCCGATTTGATCGGGATCATCGTTCTTGTCGCGTCTCTGGGCCTGCTGCCGCTGGCAGTTGTCACCATGACCTCTTTTCTCAAGATCGCCGTAGTGCTTTTTCTTATTCGCAATGCGCTGGGGGTTCAGCAGACACCGCCGAATCTTTTGTTGTATGGCATTGCTTTGGTATTGACTGTGTATATCACCACTCCACTGGTGGGAGAGATTTACTATCAGCTCGAAAGTAGCTCAGCGGGACTAAGTAGTATGGAAGAGATCCAGGCGACCGGAGAGATTTTGCGAGAGCCGCTCAAGGAATATTTATCGCAGTACGCGAACGAGCGTGAGCGAGCCTTCTTCCTTGATGCCACTCAGAACATCTGGTCTGAGCAAGCGCGAGAAAATGTCAGGGATGACGATCTAGTGACGTTAATTCCCGCCTTTGTCACATCCGAGCTGACGCGCGCCTTCGAGATAGGGTTTCTGATTTATATCCCATTCCTGGTTATAGACTTAATCGTAGCTAATGTCTTGATGGCGATGGGCATGGTGATGGTAGCTCCGCCCTTAATCTCGGTGCCTCTGAAGATCTTTCTATTTGTCGCCGTCGATGGCTGGTCCCGGTTGATGCACGGTCTGATTCTCAGCTATGGGGGTTAGCGATGACAGAAGGCATCTTTCAGTCGCTGATGAGCGAGGCTTTGTGGACAGTGCTTCTGCTGTCAGCACCGGCGCTAGTGGCGGCGATTGTGATCGGTTTTGGCATCGGTTTGTTTCAGGCGTTGACACAGATTCAAGATCAGTCGCTACCGCAGTCGGTCAAGGTGATTGTAATAATGCTGGTGCTGATCCTGGCGGGGCCTTTGTTGGTTGGCCAGCTTATCAACCTGACCGATCAGATATTGAATAATTTCGCGTCATGGACGCGTTAAACCAATTTTCGTCGCCACGGCAATAATGGAACACTTCCGAAGGAGTGGTGATATTGTACGATGAGCTCTCACGCGTACTGATTGAGCAAGTCTATCCTTTGTTGGTAGCGGTCGCTATTGGTATGGCCCGCGCTTCGGGCATGATCTTAATTACGCCCGTCTTCAATCGCCTTGGCTTAACCGGTCTGATTCGTGCCGCTGTGGCCCTGACCCTATCAATTCCCATGATACTGCCTATTCTTGAGACATTGTCCGCTCTAGGAGACACAACCGCTTTCATTATCACTGGCTTGCTCTTCAAAGAGTTGTTGATCGGGGTGTTCCTTGGCATGGTGTTCGGTATTCCGTTCTGGGCGGCTGAGGTGGCGGGTGAATTGGTCGATCTGCAGCGTGCTTCGACCATGGGGCAATTGCTCGACCCGAGCGGCGCCACGCAGTCCAGTGTTACTAGCACGCTCTTAGTAATCATGCTAGTGGCACTATTTTTTGGTAGTGGCGGCTTCTTAGTACTGCTCGATGGTTTTTACAACAGCTATACACTATGGCCTGTGGATTCTTTCATGCCTGCTTTGGACATTCGGACAGCCCTGGCGATGCTTGGCTTTCTGGATCAGGTGATGCGAGTCGGCTTGCTGATGGTTGCACCGTTGGTCATCGCCATGCTGGTGGCCGATCTGATGCTTGCCTACCTGGCGCGCATGGCGCCTACTCTCAACATGTTCATCTTGTCGCTACCGATCAAGAACCTGTTGTTCACCTTTCTCATAGCACTCTACTTGGTATTCTTGGTGCCCCAGATGTTTGGCGAATTGGGAATGCTAGACGATTACTATCGGCGCTTCGCGTCATTGGTCGGCTCCATGCCATAGCACCGCCCTTTTTAGGAGTCTGCAATGAGTGAGCAGCCAAGCGAGGAAAAGTCTCTCCCCGCATCGGATAAAAAGCTTCGCGATGTCCGCTTGAAAGGGCAAGTGGATAAGAGTAGTGACATGGTAACTGCCGTCACTATGCTGGGCTGCACCCTCTACTTACTCGCCAGCACTGGGATGATTGAGGCTCGGGTACGTAGTCTCATCACTCTCACTACTCGGCTCTACCTAGAGCCCTTTGACACCGTGTGGCCACGGCTAGTGGCTGCAGGAGTCGAAGTTCTGGTGTACTCGATACTGCCGCTGATCGTTATCACCGTTGTCGCCGCAGTCCTGACCAACATCCTCATCATGCGCGGCATGCTGTTCTCTGTTGAACCTATCAAACCAAAATTCGAACACATTAATCCCGCCGCTGGGGTCAAACGGATTTTTTCTGCGCGCGGGATTATTGAGTTTTTCAAATCACTGCTCAAACTTGTCACACTTGGTGTCGCTTTCGTTGTGGTGTGTCGGCTAGGGTTGCAGGCTCTAATGGAGTCGGCTCGTTGTGGTATCGGTTGCCTTGAGGGTATATTTCTGGCCCTGCTCAAGCCGTTGGTAATTACTGCCCTGGTTGTATTTTTAGTGGTTGGATTGATCGACGTGCAGATGCAGCGCTGGCTGTTTCGACGTGATCAGCGCATGACGCGCTCCGAGCAAAAGCGTGAGCGTAAAGATATAGAGGGCGATCCGGAAATCCGCAAGGCGCGTCAGCGGCAGCGCCGCAGCACTCATGGGGCCTCAACGCGTACCGGGATAGAGCAGGCGTCAATTATGATTGGTGCCGAAGGCGACTGGTTGGTGGGTATCCGCTACGTGCGTGGCGAGACGCCGGTGCCCGTGGTGGTTTGCAGGGCGGCACCTGAAGATTCTGCTTTGCTGCGACGCAAGGCAGCGGAATGCCAGCTGACTGTTGTGGAAAACCGCGAGCTGGCCGGCCGGATCGGTAGGCGTGCCGGTAACGGCGAACCGGTCCCGGGCGATGCTTTTCAGTCAGTAGCCGACATTTTGGTTGCAGCCAAGCTTATTTAGTCAGTCTTGGCCGGCGCTCTTCAGTGGCCTGTCTCGGCTCACTTCAGCGATGCGTGATTATTCTGGTGTGTGGCGACGCTGAACTCAGTAACGTCGCTACTGAATCGGGCTGAGCCCGAACAATATATTGCATATTGCGTTTTCAAAAACTTTAGCTACGCTTAAATATAAGAGTTTACAAGCTTTAAATAAAAATGATCAACATACTCAGTGATGACTCATTTGATCGGAAAAAGCGGCCATTGGTCATAGCCACAGCGGCTTTGAGCTTTTTAGCAGAGCGCTAGTTGCGTTTTTGTCATGAGTCATTTAGCAGGTCGCGTTGCCTACAGCTGATTTTGCATCTTCACAAAATTTAGGACTATGTAATATGTCTACTGCAATCGGATCCACAAGCAACTCGCAACGGCTCTCTAATACACTCGGCGACGAAAAGTCCGATCGGCCCAAGTTCTCACAGTTTTTAGAGGGGGCCAAAGAGCCCTCTGACTCTGCCTCGCGTTTGCCGTTTAACAACGTCTCCTTTGGCAGTCGCGAACCAGAGAGTGAGGTGAGTGACAAAGGGCAGGAGATGCTAGATGAATTGGTCGGCGATGATAGCGAGTATGCCCCGTACATGGATGGTAAGCCGGAGCTTGTGACCGAAGACGAGCTTGTGTCCAAAGATAAAATTGAGTACGTCAGTCAAGAATATGTCGGCGGTGGAGGCGTCACCCTATCTTATTGGTTTGATATGCTTGAGGTCAGAACCGAGAATGGCGATAAGTTTTTAGTGCAGAAAGACATTACACCGGAACTCTATGAACAGGTTAAGTCGGTCATGGACGGTGGTGACACAGACCGGCTGGGCAAAGACAATGACTGGGCGGATGCGGATATTCCGGACGATGATAAAGATTGGTTATCGACCAAAAGCAATCAAGACTTTGAGATTATAACCCCCAATTCCGATGTGCCCATTCCGAAAAGTTTCAACGATATTTCATATTCTGACTTTGGAGACCTGGATGATATCAGTCTCGGTTTGGATTCGGGCGTCCAGATAACGCTGGATGACTCAGCGTGGACTGAGGGTGGCACACTCATCTATAAAGACAGCGAAGGAAAGCGTTTCGCTGTTTCTGAAGAGTATACGCCCAAGGTTTACGACCAAATCAAAAACCTGAAAGAGACATGGGACGAGGTGGATGAAAAAATCGGTGATGGTGATTATAAGCTGTTTTATGGCAGCGATGATTCGCCTGTACTCAGTGGTGATAATGAGGTTGACAGCGTTACGGATAAAAATGGCAATCCCGTGGAGGGGATTAAGCTCGTTACTAAAGGTGACGAGACGTACGTTGTTCTCGAATCTAAGACGCCGCATCAATTTGACACGATTACGTCCGATGCGGCCAGTCAGCAGCTAGGGGACGTCGACGATCTTTTTAAAGACAAAGATCTGCCTGCTTCAGATGAAACCGATGTAATGCAAGCGGAAACGACCGAAGATGGAAAAACCGTTGCCGAACTTTATCAAGAGTACATGAAGGAAGCGTACAAGGATGCGCCCGACGATTCCAAAGAGGCTAAGTATCTTCGCTTAATGGAAGCCCAAGGCATGTTGCAAGGCAATTTCCAATACCTTCCTTACAATACAGGGCCTGGGCGGCATGGGTCTGATACTGATTATGCCGAGAAAATGTCCGAGCTCAAAGCTGCCGATGCGCGAGGCATGCTTGACGAAGAGGCGTTAGGCAATGAGTTATCTGACCTGATGGCTGATGAAGACATCATGGCCGATAGTGAAGATTTTCTTGAAAAAGCCGTTGATAAGATAAAAAACAAGGATGAACTGGAAGATAAAATTGCCGATAGCATGCTGGATGATGACTACATCAAGGCTCTTGAAGAGCTAAAAGAGGACGGTAATATCGACGGTGCTGCGACCCGCTTCGCCAATGATATGCAGAGCCTTCAAATGCTCAGCCCGGATCGAGCCGAAGAAGTACAAAATACGCTAAAATTCCAAGATGCGATCGGCGGGCTCAACGACATTTTTGAGGGTGGCGCCGATGCCGTGGGTGAAGATAGCCTGGGTAACGCTTCTGGAGATGTTGCTACCAGTTTGTTGCAAGGCATGGTCACCTCACTGTTTGGTACCAAGCGTGGCGTCGATATATACAACAAAATTGTCAATGGCGAGAAGGTTGACGTTAGCCCGGAAGAGCGAGAAAAACTGACAGAGATCAAAAATTCTCATAAGGCGCTGACTGAGCTGCTCGGTGATCAGTCCCGGGAAATTCTAGACACCAGTAAAAACGGAAAAATTGAATATAAGTCAATCACTGCCGATGAAATTGATCGCGCGATTGACAAGGCCAATGTGCCAACGGCTGACCGCAAAGGGGTGGCCGGTGTCCTCGGTACACTAACTAAATCGGGTGCTCTCGCCTCCGCAGCGGGTCTGACCTCTATGGTGGCGGGCATCTATAAGATGTCTGATGGCGGTTTAAACCTGGGTGCAACCGAAAATGAGCGCATAGAAGTTGCGCGCAATTTCCTTTCGCTGGTCGGTGTTACTCCCTCGTTGATCAGATTGACCGGTGAAAGCTATAAGTTACTATCCGGCCAACCCGACTTTGCTGACGCCCTGGGGCTCGATAAGAGCCTCAAAGAAAGCGTCTGGGATAAACACTTCGACACAAAGTCTTCTCCTACGCCACCGAGCATTCCCGATCATCTACCTACAATGGATCTAGGTGAGTCATTCTCTACCAAGAATGTGTGGGAAGAAGTCAATAAAAATCAAAGCCACTCGGTCGATTCTATTGATAAGGCGATTTCCGGCCTCCCTGACAAGCACCAGGAAGAGGGAGATGACCTTCGGGAGCGGATTAACAAGGTGGCCGACGATATACGTGGGCCGAATATTCCAGATAATATTGATGCCAACAAGAAGTTCCAGTGGGCGGGGGGCGCGCTGAATGTTCTGGGCGGGATGGCGGATGCGGGTGGGGGCGTGCTTGATATCGTATTAGGTGCAAAAGGGCTGGAAAAACTATCCAACAACGGTGGCGAGCCCATCGAGTTTGCACAGAAGAGCCTGCAGGTGGGAGCTGGCTCTTTCTCTACCACCATGGGGTTAGCGTCGGCCGCGTCCGGCTTCGGCATTGGCCCACAGATTGCTACCAAGATAGCCGCTGTAACCGGTCTTGCGGGGGCAGCACTCGGCTTCATTGGGGCGATCTTATCTGGTGTAATGTCGGCACTTGCGGATAAGAAAAATGCGGGTGTCACTAAAGACATCGAAAATGTCTTTAATGATTTGTCGGGCGACGGCGTCACCGAAGATGACTGGGGCGATAAGTTCAATTTTGCTATCCACACCGAGTACAGTAAGTCCGTTTACCATGAAGGTAAACTTGATGCGATCTATGAAAGCTGGTTTCCAGAAGACACCCCCACTTGGGAGGCGCAGCCCGAGGTGTTTGAGGAGTTCACCGAAACAGTGGCCGACGATGGGGAAATTAGCGAGGGTTGGTTGCGAGATAGCTTTGACGACCTTGTGATGCACGAGTACGGTGAAGAGTTTTATGACGAACACAGAGACAAGATTGAACTCATTAGCCGGAAATGGACTGATTGGGACGGTTCAGACGATATCGTCAGCCGAAAAGATCTTGAAAAACTCCTAGAAAGTGACGATACGACAAAAGAAGAAAAAGAGGCCATCAACCTTCTGCTGAAGGATGATGGCTTTTTTGAAGTGCTGGATTATTTCAGCCTGTTAGGGGGAAGCAATCGAGGGTGGAATGCCGGCAGCCATAAAGGTTCAGATGATAAAATTAGCAGCAGAGATCTCAACGAGTGGCGCCATACGTGGATAGACAAGAAGTATGATGAGCACGTTGAAGAAAACTTTGGCGATAAATTCTACAAAGATAATGCTGACAACATAGAATATATCAGTGAACGATGGACTAAGTGGGACGGGTCGGATGACGTCGTAAGCAGGAATGATTTGGAAAAACTTCTAGATAGCGAAGACACGCCGAAAAAGGATAAAGACGTTATTCGCTGGCTTCTTGAAGAAGAAGAAGGCTTGTTCAACGTTCTTGACACCTATCATAAGGGTGGCGATGAAGATGACAAGATAAGCAGTAAAGATCTGAATAAATTTCGAGAAGACAGAATGGCATAAATGCGAGTAGCGCTGAACATTAGTGCTTAGAACGTTGTATCACTTCACACTCTACGCAAAAGTTAAGTGACACATGGTCCAATCAACTTTCAATTTCGACGCTGCTTTTTCAGGATCAGCATCTATTGGAATGCAACACTGCCAAGCAGCAAGGCGGGCGCAAGCAGGGTGGCCTTTCCCCTAGATTACCCGAGAAGACAGCGCGAAACGATAGGGCGGCGTGTTGAACCGCTTAGCGTCAACGTTCTTCGCGGTCTTCTTGAAGAGTCGTGTGGAAACGGGGAGTTACTCTACGTTAGTGCGCACCCGTGATAGCCAAAGCTTCAACCGACTGCACGCCGAACAGTTGCTTTACCTGCCCGGCGTGCGCCAGATTCGCTCGTTTATGGGGCTACGCGAGGTGATATCGACCCATAAGGTGCCGATTTAGTCTCTTGGAAAGCGAGCTTCCAGGTTTTGACTTCTGCTGTCGGATCATGGTTGGTCAACAGATGGTTGTCTAGGCACCTGCTGGTCCTGCTGGTAGAGAAGGGCTCAACAGTGATCGCCTAACCTTTAGGCCATGTGCTCGCGGAACCAGTCAGCGGCATGGCCGACAGTGCGATCGACGACGTCCGGTTGTTCGTAGTACTGGAAATGATTGGTGTCGTTTTCCCAGATTAGTTTTTTGTCCGGGGTCGGAATCGAATCGAAGTGCCGCCGCGCCGCCGCCGGGTTCATGCACAGGTCAGAATGTATGACAAGTGCCGGTTTGTTGAGCTTTGACACGCCGGGCACGGTGGTGTAATCGAAGTGATCTAGGTCGCTCATGATCGCGTAGCGGTTGTCCCATCCCTTGAGTGTCCAGGGTCCGTACCAACTCCAGACCAGTGGGCCGGGCAACCCCGCTTCCGAGCCAGTCACCGGGTCACCGAGATCGGGAGATACGAGTGGTTGATATATGACCTCGCCAGTAGCCTCGAAACGGGCTTTGGCATCGCGTGCACGTTCTAGCCGTGCTGCCAGCAGCACTTCCAACTGTTCGGTTGTCGGTGCAGTTGCAGTGTCGAACGGATTTTCGGTGACCCCAGCGGCGATCATGAACAGATCGGTTTCGCGATCACGGTAGTAGCCGGTTACCGATGCAACGGCCTTGGCCCGCTCTTCATAGGAGGCAATGTCTAGCATTTCCGGGCCGCCTTGACAGATGCCGAGCAAGAAAATTTGTGTTGGGTCGACGTCAGGGCGCGTTAGCATGTAGTCGAGTGCTGATATGACGTCTTCGTTCTTCATTTTTGGGTTTTCGAGCCGGCGCGGAGTGCCGCCGCTCTCACCGACAGTGCGCGGGTCGAAAGCGAGTGCCATGAATCCTTCGTCGGCTAGCCGAGTGGCGTACTGGGTCGGGGCTTGCTCTTTCTGGAAGGAGTACGGTCCGAGCACTACGACCGTGGGAAACGGGCCGTCGCCTTTGGGGCTATAGAGGACGCCAACCACATCGTCACCGTGCGAAGAAAAGGTCACTTTTTCGGGGGCATAGTTGCCGTGGATAGACATAAAATCACTCCAAGTTGTCGACTTCCCAAGTCTATGGGATGCTCATTGTCTCTACAATCTCGCCAATGTTTGATACCGCAATGAAAGATACTCATCAATTGAAGGGCGCTGATCTGTTTGCGCTCACCGTATTCCTTGCTGTAGCGACTCATCGCAGTTTCCGTGCGGCTGCCCTAGCGCTGGATGTGACACCCTCGGCGACCAGCCATTCGGTGAAGACGCTTGAGCGGCGGCTAGGTGTTAGGCTGTTTAACCGGACAACACGCAGCGTCTCCCTAACGGATGCCGGGGAACGGCTGGCCACGAAGCTCCAACCGGCGGTCTCATCAATCACAGAGGCTATGCAAGAGATCGACGACTTTCGAGATACTCCTAGCGGTACCGTGCGGATTAATGCCAGTGAAGGTGCAATTCGCATGGTTTTACGCCCAGTGTTGGCGCACTTTTTACGCAGTTTCCCGCAGGTGCATCTCGATATCGTCAGTGATGGGAGACTGGGCGATATTATTGATAATGGCTTTGATGCCGGTATTCGCTTGGCGGAAGCGGTACCCTTGGACATGGTCGCGATTTCTCTCACGGACACAGTGCGATTTGCCGCCGTCGCATCACCGGATTATTTCACTGCTCGAGACCGTCCTGTTGTGCCGCAGGATCTGTATCGCCACGATTGCATCCGTTTCCGCTTTGAAGGCGGTGCGATCTACCGTTGGGAGTTCGAGCACGGCGGCACGACCGAGGCTATCAATGTGACGGGGCCTTTGACGCTGACAGACCAGCAGCTGATGGTTGACGCAGCAATCGATGGTATTGGAATTGCCTTCGTGCCTGACCACCTGGTGGTTGAGGCTCTGCGCGAGGGTCGACTCGAACGTGTGTTGGACGAATGGTGCCCGTCCATTCCGGGCTTGCGTCTCTACTACCCGGGGCATCGCCATATCTCGGCCGGCCTGCGTGCGCTGATTGATATGATCCGCCAGCACCCAGCACCCAGCACCCAGCACCCAGCGCTCGTTGCACGGGTGGAATAGGTTGAGGTCGTACGCTGCCCGGCGTGCGCCAGATTCGCTCGTTTATGGGGCTACGCGAGGTGGTGTCGACCCATAAGGTGCCGATTTTTAGTCTCTTGGAAAGCGAGCTTCCAGCTCAGCGACTTGCTCCGGCGTTAATCCCCGTGGATTTTCACCGCGAAGTAGCAAGAAAAGCTTGGCAGTCTCTTCTAACTCTTCCGTGGCGTAGACTGCCGCTTCCAGATTCTTGCCGGCCACTACCGGGCCGTGGTTGGCGAGCAGCACTGCGCTGTGCTTGCCCGCTAAGCCGCGCACGGCATCGCCCAGCTTGGGGTCGCCGGGGATGTGGTAAGGCACCAGCGGTAGCTTGCCCACGCGCATAACGTAGTAGGCGGTGAGCGGTGGAATGCAGTCACACGGATTCACTTCCGGCAGGCACGAGACCGCCACCGAATGGGTGGAGTGCAGGTGCACAATAGCGCCGGACTGCGGGCGCTCTGCGTACATCGCCATGTGCAGGAACTGCTCTTTAGTGGGCTTGTCGCCGCTGAGTAACTGGCCGTTTTGGTCCAAGTGAGAAATTCGTGCCGGGTCCAATCGCCCCAAACAGGCATTAGTGGGCGTCATTAGCCAGCCGCCATCGGCTAGCCGTACGCTGATATTGCCGCTGGACCCCATGGTCAGACCACGATCAAACAGTGATTTACCCAGCGTGCTGATCTGTTCTCGCTGAGTGTTCTGATCGTGTGTGCTCATGCCAGCACCTCGAACGCCCGGGTGAAAAAGTCCACTCCGCCAAAGTTACCTGACTTAAGCGCCAGCGAGAGCGGTCCCTCGCGGCCGGGCCAAGGCGCCTGGGTCCATGGCACGCCAGGATCGATCTGTTCACCGATGCGCAGCGTCGTGATACCCAGTGCAGAGACCACCGCGCCCGAGGTTTCGCCGCCCGCGACCAGCAACCGCCCAACGCCTTCGTTGACGAGTGTGACGGCTAGCTGGCTCAGCGCTTTTTCCACTAGTTGCCCAGCACGTTCGATGCCCAAGGCTCGCTGAGCGGCGTTAACCTTATCAGGGTCTGCCGAGGCGTAAATCAGCGCAGGGGCATTTTGCTCCAAACGCTCAAAGGCGAAGGCCAGCGCCTGCTCCCACTGTTTGTCCCCCTCAGCCAACGATAGCGGGTCAAGCGCAAAGCCGCCCTCAGGTTGGCGTTCCAGGAAATTCGCTACTTGGGCCAGAGTTGCGCGTGAGCAGCTGCCCGAGAGCACTAATGAGCTGCCTGAGGACGGCTGTAAACGGCCCGGTTCGGTAATCGTATCTAGCCAGCCTTGGGCGCGGTACTGAGCCGGTAATGCTTGTCCTAGCCCAGAGCCACCGGTGACTAACGGTAGCGATACGGTGGCTTCTGCCAGCACGCTGAGATCCTGCTCGTCTAACGAGTCGCAGATCACATGACGAATGCCTTGCTCCGCGAGGACGGATAAATGATCACGCGTTGCGTCAGCTCCTTTGGCTAGTACGGCGCGGTTGGTTAAACCCACCGGATGTGCTGTCTGGC
The DNA here is from genome assembly GCF_052376475.1 of Halomonas sp. AOP5-B2-8. Taxonomy (NCBI): domain Bacteria; kingdom Pseudomonadati; phylum Pseudomonadota; class Gammaproteobacteria; order Oceanospirillales; family Halomonadaceae; genus Halomonas; species Halomonas sp. AOP5-B2-8. The sequence goes on from NZ_JBQSVS010000004.1 coordinate 211,076, forward strand.
GAGCGAGCACACGTACTAAATCAGCATCTTGCATCGGTGTTAGCGGGTGATGCTGCATCCCGCTATCGTTGAGCAAGCGATCGCCTACAAACAGGTGCCCTTGATAGACCGTGCGGCCATTAACCGGAAACGCCGGCACCATGACGGTCTGAGACGCCCCTAAGGCGTCTAGCAGCGCATCGGCCACCGGGCCGATATTGCCCTGGTCGGTGGAGTCAAACGTTGAACAGTACTTAAAGAACAGCTGCTTGGCGCCCTGCTCACGTAGCCAGGAGAGGGCCGCCAGTGAGTCGGCGACAGCCTCGTCTGGCGGGCAGGAGCGCGACTTCAGCGCCACCACCACGGCATCGACGTTGGCAAGGTCGAGCGCTTGCTGCGGTACGCCGATCACCTGCAGACATCGCATGCCGCCGCGCACTAGATTATTGGCGAGGTCGGTAGCCCCGGTGAAGTCGTCTGCAATGGCGCCTAATACGATTGTCATACGTCGCTTCCGTCGTCAGGGTTCAGGGCGTGGCGGCTTTCAGGCGCGCGCGCTTAATTAATGGGGTGATGACTGTCACCGCAAGCAGCAGCGCCGCGATAGCCAGCAGAGTGGCGCTGATAGGGCGAGAAAAGAAGATTGCAATATCGCCCTGTGACATCGACAGCGCTCGGCGTAGTTCGCTTTCTGCTATCGGCCCCAGCACTAAGCCCAAAATGATAGATACCAGGGGAAATTTGAGTTTCTCAAGCAGGTAGCCCATCACGCCAAAACCGAGCATCAGCCAAACATCAAACATCGAGTTGCGCACTGAATAGGTGCCCACAATACAGCACATGATAATAATCGGACCGAGCGCGGAGTAGGGCACGTTCAACAGTTTAGTGAACAGAATGATAAATGGCTTGGAAAATAGCAGGATCATAAAGTTGACGATAAACAGGCCTGCAAAGACGGCATAGATCAGGCTACTGTGCGTCATCATAAACATAGGGCCAGGCTGAAGGCCGTGCATGATAAACGCACCCAAGATCACTGCCGTTGTGCCACTGCCGGGAATGCCCAAAGCAAACAGCGGTACTAAGGCGCCCATGGCAGCAGCGTTATTGGCCGATTCTGGCGCGGCAATGCCCTCGGGCGCGCCTTTACCAAATTTTTCTGGGTGTTTAGACCAGCGCACCGTTTCGCTGTAGCTCACCATTGCCGCCGTGCTGGCCCCAATGCCGGGCAGAATGCCGATGATCACGCCAATAATAGACGAGCGCGTTAGCGTGGTGCCGATCTGGCGCAGGATAGGCAGGTCAAAGATTTTGACTTTAACCTTTGTCAGCGGCTGATGAGTATCTTGATCCAGAGAGCGCTTCATGACCTCAGAAACAGCGAAGAGGCCCACGATCATAGGAATGAGGCCCACTCCTTCCATCAAGTTGAGATTATCAAACGTATAGCGGCTAGTGCCGGTCAGCGGGTCGATACCCACCGTGGCGATAAACAGCCCCAACGTGGCGCCAATCAAGCCGTAGATAAGCCGGCCACCCAAGGAGGCCACCACCGTTAGGCCTAATACCGCCAGGGCAAAATACTCCGGCGAGGAAAATTTTAGCGCCAGCTTCGCCAGCATAGGGGTAAAGATAATGAGCGCAATAGTGCCCACTAAGCCACCAATGGCAGAGCTAAGTACGCCAATACCAAGCGCTTTGCCTGCTTGGCCTTGTTGTGTCATCGGATAGCCGTCAAAGGCCGTCATGACCGCTTCAGGCGTGCCGGGGGCGCGGTAAAGAATGGCGGTAATGAGCCCGGAGAATACCGTTGCGCCGTAGATGGCGGTGAGCACCATAAACGCGGTCGTCGGTTCCATACCGTAAGTGACGGGTAGCAGGATAACCACCAGGATAACGCCGCTGATACCGGGCAGGGCACCGCCGATAAAGCCGATAAATACGGCAGACGTCAGTAATAGCAGGTTGAGTGGCTGCATCACCACGGCCAGCCCGCCTAGAAAATTTTCTAGCATCATTAACTCCTAGCTCAGGCAGCGATAGACGTTACCGGCATGCGAATGGGGTGTGTCATAAAGGGATGCCAAGCAGCATGACGAAAACGCCCTGCATCAGCAGCGTGGCGATAACGATGGTGATCAGCACTGTGCGCCAGGAGCGTGCCCCGAGTAGCAGCGTGCATACCAACGTGAACGCAATACTAGCGATGAGAAAACCAACGACACCGATGAGCCATGTGTAGACGATGGTCGTCGCGATCAGCCACCAGTGACGGGTGGAAGCAAGCGTTAAGTTTCTGCTTTGAGGCGTCAAGGTTATCTCCTGCTCATCCTCAGCGGCCGTTCCATTGCGTTGATCCCGCCACGTTATGAAGAGCAGCGCGCCACCCAATCCAAGCAGCGCAATTAACAGCGAGAGAGGCCATACGCGCGGGCCAATAAAGGTAGAAACCTCAGCGGAGCTGGGGAACTGAAGGGTAGGCGCTAAGCTGACCAGTGCGAGAAGCACTACAGCGGAGGCAAAAACGGTAATCCTGGCGTGCATGATAAACCCCGAAGGGACAATGACGTGACGGGCATGCTAAGCGCCCGACTGTGTCAGTGAGTGTTGGAAGGCAGGCGAGTGATTCGCCTGCCTTCACCTTGCTCTATTCAGTCGTTGCTCAGTAACCGTGAGTAGAGCTCGTAGTTACGTTCAAGACGCTGGCGGTACTCATCGCTGCCCATCCAACCATCGCGATAGTCCAAATTCACACGCTCGGCGTAAGATTGGTACTCTTCAGAGTCGTAAACACTTTTAAACGTCTCTTCCAGGCGCTGAAGAATCGGTTCTGGCGTATCCGCGTGAACAAAAATTGCCCGATCGTTGCCATCGGTTAGATCCCACTCGTGCTCTACGGTCGTCGGCACATCCGGATAGTCAGACAGACGCTCATCGCTAAACACTAGAATCGGCATCATTTGACCCGCTTCCATATAGCTCAGCAGTGGGCTCAGCGAGGTGGTTGTGGCATCAATATTATTGCCTAGAACGTTGGCCGTGGCATTGCCGGTGCTGTCGTAAGGAATGAAGTTCATGTCCAGGCCGGAGGCATCGCGTAGGGCAAGAAACGCAACGTGATCAGGGCTTGCCGTGTGTGTGCCACCCACGGTCACTTTGCCGGGGTTTTCCTTCGCATACGCCAGGAACGATTCAAAATCCGGGTAGCGCTCGGGATTAACGAACAGCGCCATCACATCTGACTGCAGGCGCGCCACGGGAGTCAGTTGATCAAGCCCGATGGGGTTTTGCCCTGCCGCCAGTGATGTGACCAGTGTCGTGGAAGCGAAGTCCAGGGTATGCCCGTCTGGCGCGCCGTTGGCAGTACGCTGGTGGGCCAGCGCACCGGAGGCGGCGGGAAGGTTAATCACCGTAATGCGCGCACCGTCGAGGGCTTCTTCAAACATGGGGCGGACCACGCGAGCAAAGTTGTCCGTGCCGCCGCCGGCACCTGCCGCTACCAAAAACTGGATAGGCTTGGTGGGGTAGTCTGCGGCGTCGTCAGCGCTGACCGTTGTAGCGCAGCTAACCAGAGTTGCGCCGAGAGTAGCCATTTTTAGCGTGTGCTTAGTGAGCGAGAGCTTGGTAAACATGGTGTGTCTCCAGTATGTTTTTTATTGCTTTTTTAGTCCCGTGAGGGAAGGTTAGTCGAGCGTGCTAACGACAGAGGCGCTGGATGCTGATGTGTCCTGCTGAAACATCAGATCTTGCTTTTCGCGCAGTTGCTTTAACGTTGAGGCGGGTAGCGTCACGTCTGCTAGGGTAATCGGTTGATTTGAGGCAATATCGCGAATAACTTGCGCCCCGGGCAGTAGATAAAACGGTACTTTAGCGGCTGAGGACAGCGATGCCGCAGGATGAATTTCAGGACGCAGCCCTTCTATGTGCCGATGGTGGCCGCGCATCTCGAGAGATTGGCCTGCTTGAATAGGCTGCGTTGCCCGCGCCGTTAGATCAAACTTCGGCGTTGTGGCATGCCCGCCGCCGGAAGTAAGCCCATTAATGACCACGTCTAATAAAGAAATCGGTGCTTCAAGGCCCAGCAAATGACGAGGCAGATAAATCATGGCGCTGTTGCCGTTGCTGCTGAGCACATGACCCTTATCACGCAAAAGAGTCCACACGTGCGGGTCTTCGCAGCGCACGACTACAAATACACCGCCCGCAAAACTCAGCTCATCGGGGCGCCGCAGGCAGTTAAATACTTCTAGGCGTTGTAGCCCTTCCAAGACCCCGCCCTGAGCCTGTAAATCCAACAGCGAGGGTACTTCCGAGGTGCGAAGCACCATTGCGTGAAACTCAGGCCGGTCTGGGCTTAGCCCTGTGGCATTGGCAACGTTGACCATCTCACATAGGTCGGGGACTGAAATTTGCGGTATTGCGGCCAGCATTTTGCCCCGTGCCGCCACTACCTCGCGCTCACGGCCTGCCGGTAGCTCCCACAGCTCATGCAAGTCTGGGGCTGAAAACGGCGTGCCGTTACAGGTAACGGTGCCACTGGCTTCATCCCAAATGAAGTCATATTCGCTGCTTTTGCCGGCAGCAATAATTTCAAAGCCAAGCGTGTCGGCCCACGTTAGTAAGCCAATGAGCAGGCTAGGCTGGTCACCGTCTAACGGCGTGAACAAACGGCCTTGTTGATAGGCTAAGCGTGTTAAGTAGGGCCCCACGACTGACTCAGTCTCTTTGGTCGCGATGCCGACATGCTTTCCGGCGAGCAGGGCGGCTTCTGCAAAGCGTGCACCCACATCGGGAATACCGGTTGACTCGACTAAAATATCGAAAGGCAGCTCTTTAACGGTGTCAAAAGAGGCCGCTGCGATAAAATAACCCTTTTCCCATGCGCGCTGAGCGTCTTGCTCAGAATGGCATACCATTATTTTTTCATTCGAAATTCCCGCATGAAGCAAGGCCTCCGCGGCTTTTTCAGGATTAATGTCGATAGCAATACGCGCCGACAGTCCCTTCATCTGACGTGCCTGACGCAGCACTCCTCGGCCAAAGTCGCCTGCACCCGCAATGCAGGCCTCCACTACCTTGTCTGTTTGAAAATGTTGTAAGTAGTTCATAAGGTGCGGGTATTCCCTTTGCCGAACGGTCTGCTATGGCGGACGCGTGCTTGTGTAAACGTGCTATCGCGACCAGTAACGCGATACTTATGTGTGTGGAATGTAGTGGTATACCATTTTGGAGGTCAATTGGTGAGTGCTTATACTTTGGTCTTGTAATGCGTCTTGTTATATTTATCTGTTTGATATTTATGAATTAAAAAAATGGCTAATAACGCCATTTAATTTGTAAGGAATATTTTGGTATGCCATTCTTGGCGATTGCTTACTACGTGAATACGCCCATGCAGGAAACAGCCCAGCCGCACTCGCCAGGTCTTGTCGAAAAAGTCGCGCACTACTTGCGCGAACATATCGTCATGGATCATTTTCAGCCAGGGCAGCGTTTGCCCGAACGAACATTGGCAGTTGAGCTTCAAGTTTCGCGCACGCCACTGCGGGAGGCGTTAAAAATCCTGGCGGCAGAAGGGCTGGTGGTGATCTCACCTAATCGAGGTGCGGTCGTCGCGGAGGTCAGTCCCGCCGACATGCAGGAAAAGCTTTATGTATTGAGTGTGCTTGAGCAAGCGGCGGCAGAGCTTGCCTGTGTTTCCGCCACCGATGACGATTTGGCCGAACTGCAGGCGCTGCACTTTGAGATGAAAGCAGCCTTTTTACGGCGTGATCAGCAAAACTATTTTCGACTCAATCAGGAGATACACAACAGAATTGTGTCTTTGTCGAATAACGCAACGCTGATCGATATGCACGGCACGCTTAGCCGCCAGCTCTACCGAGTGCGCTACCTTTCCAACGATAAAAAAGAAAAGTGGGCGAAAGCGATGGAAGAGCATGAAGCGATTATGTCGGCACTAGAGGCGCGGGATGCCGTGAAGGTGGGGCAGGTGCTGCGTCAACACTTAGCAAAAACATGGATGAAATACGCGAACGGAGAAGTTTTGCCACTGATCTAGATGCCAAAAAAGACAGGCTAAGAAAAATATGAAAGCTCAAGAGCTCTCTCTAACGATGAGCCTTACACCTAGATCTATTCTTGTTTCCGTATTAGTGGAGTCGTTTCCCCTAAGTCTTGTAAGTAACAGTCGCGCGGTATGATTACCAATCTCCTGCCGGGGAGGCTCCACCGTCGTCATTGGTGGGAGAGTGCTGCCAGTGAAATCTTGGTTGCCAAAACCTACGATCGCTAGCCGCTCGGGTATTGACCAGCCTTGCCGCTGGCATTCAAGCATTGCACCAAGCGCGACCATATCATTAGAGCAGAACAAAGCTTGGGTTTCAGGGTGTTCATTGATCAGGATCCTCAGCAGCTTGCCTGCCTCTGCTGTATTACTTCGCCCGACAAGTTCGCGAAGCTCCACGGAACCGCCAGAAGCAACGACAGCGTCTCGAAAACCGAGATAGCGTTCATTTGCGCGAATGTCGCGATGAAAATTAGTGCTTAAAAAAGCCATGTTTTGGTAGCCGTTACGTATGAGGTGCTCTGCCACTAGGCGGCCGCAGGTACGATGTGAAAAGCCCACGACCATGTCCAACCCTTCTTGGCCGTAGTCCCACATTTCAACGATTGAGATATCGCTTTTGGTGAGCAGCGAAACCGATTTTCGGCTATGCGAGAACCCCGTCAATACAAGTCCGGAGGGGTTCCAGCTTAGGATCGAGCGAATCAGTTCTTCTTCTCGTGAGGCGTCGAATTCCGTATTGCCTATCAACAGCTGATAACCTGCAGCGCGTAGGCTCTTTTCAAGCGTCTCAAGGGTTTCGGAAAAAAATGAGAAGGTGATCGTGGGAACGATCACCCCGATGATATTAGAGCGCGACGAAGCTAGGCCGCCAGCCATGGTATTGGGGAGGTAGCCTAACTTATCGATTGCCGACTGAATACGCTCGCCCCTGCGAGTAGAGACCTCGTCGGGGCGACGCAAGTAGAGAGATACAGTACTTGGTGAGACGTCCGCAAGCTGGGCGACCTCACTCATAGTGGCTCGTTGTGAAATTTGTCTGCGCTTTCTCACTATCCTCTCTTCCCGTTTTCTTTGTAAAACAGCTCATTGAATTCGTTTTGCCAGCCCTCGCATGGTACCTCACACCAAAGAGAACGTATCAATAGCAGTATTAACGCTGACCTGTGGTTGTCCAAAGCTGGCTAGCTATTCGACTAAAGAATGGGTCGAATAGTATTGACTCTTCTCACTGTAGCGTTAGGATTTGAATCGTAGCGCTACGATTATAACGAGTTAATAACAAATATTTAATCCTAGACTTTAAGATAGTTGATGCTCCAGAAAAAAATACAATTTCGTAGCGATACGAAAAGGAGAAAAAATGAAATCCATACGCCATTCTTTGACTCTGCTGATGTTCGTTGGAGCCTCTCAAACCGTTCAAGCCCAAACATTAGATATAATTGTTCCATTCGCCGCCGGCGGTGCCACCGACATCGTGGCACGTAGCTTCGAGCCAATATTTTCCCAGCAGCTGGGTGTGACCTCTGTCGTGCGCAACGTGGCAGGAGCCAGCGCTACAGTGGGAACTGCCGAAGTGGCTAATAGCGAAGGCAATCCCAATATCATCGGCTATGAGCCAGCCGGCGCGCTGTCGATTCAGCCGTCGATGAAAGTGCTGCCCTACGGGCCGGATGACTTCACTTACATCTGCCGCACCGTTTCCAACCCGATGTTCCTGATGGTTTCGCCATCGTCGGACGTCGAGTCTTTCGAACAGCTGGTCGAGGGTTCCCAGGAATATCCCTTCCTGTATGGTTCATCCGGTCCCGGCACGCTGCCGCACCTGGCCATGGCGGCACTGGTCGTCAATAGCGATCTGCAAGCGGAGCACGTGCCTTACAGTGGCTCCGGGCCGGCGATGAACGCGCTGGCGGGCAACGAAATTCAAGTCATTGCCGATACCGAGACCATTCTCGAGAGCTACGATCTGCGACCGCTAGCGGTATTCGCTGAACAGCGAGTTGAAGGGTATCCAGACGTGCCAACCATGGCCGAGCTTGGCCTGCCGGAGATGGACTTTGCTGTCTGGCAGGGCATCGTGGCGCCGAAGGGCATTTCCGATGAGCGAGCCCAACAGTATGCCGATGCTTGCAAGGCGACACTGGAGTCCGAGCACTTCATGACCTTTGCCGATCGGGCCAAGGCCGGCATCGCTTATCTCGGGCCAGACGAGTTCAAAGCTTTCGTGCAGCAACGCTTTGAGGCCAACAAACAGGTTCTCGAGGATGCCGGACTGGTTCAGTGATCTCGATAGCCGATCCATTTCAAGGAGCACTCTATGCCTGCAACGTTGTTTCAACCCCGTGTGCTGATCGCACTGGTGCTGCTGATAGCCGGCTGTGCGCTGTCGATCAGTGCTTGGCAGGGGCCGGCGGATGCCATGCTGATGCCGCGGATCGTGCTGGCGCTGTGGTGCACGGTGGCCCTATTCGTATTAATCGGGGAGGTCGTAAGCCGGCTGTCGGTAGAAACAATGACATTTTCGCCGTTGCTGCTATTGATGGCCGCCGTCCTGACGTCGGCCATCGCCACGGCATGGCTGGGTTTTGTGATTTCGGCGTTGCCTGTGGTCGCTTTGACGCTATGGCTGTTTCGCATCCGCCGGCCCTTACCGCTGGTATTGGGCACATTGGTGATCGCCGGTGGGTTGTGGTTTTTGTTCCACCACGTACTGCTGATCCGGCTTCCGGCCATGTTGACTAGCGGGGCAATTTGAGATGGATATGATTCTGGCGGCCATGGGCGATGCCTTTACCTGGCAAGCGCTGCTGGCCATTGTGATCGGCACCTGGGCGGGCATCATCATTGGTGGTTTGCCCGGTCTGGGCTCCGTGGTCGGGCTGACGATCTTTTTGCCGTTCACTTTCGGCATGGACGTCATCACCAGCATGGCGTTGCTGATCGGTGTCTACTGTGGCTCGGTCTACGGTGGGTCGATTACCGCGATCTTGATCAATACGCCGGGCACGCCACAGTCGGCGGCGACCACCTTCGATGGCTACCCGATGACCCAGCAGGGTCGCGTCGACGAAGCGCTGGGCTGGGCGACGTTCGCATCGTTCTTCGGCGGCGTGCTCTCCTGCGTGCTGTTGATCTTTTGCGCGCCGCAGCTGGCCAAATTCGCGGTCAACTTCGGCTCCATCGAGGTGTTCGCGCTGGTGTGTCTGGCCATGCTATGCATCGTCGGTGTTTCAAAGGGCAGCACGCTCAAGGGCCTGCTCTGCGGGATGATGGGTTTTTTCTTCTCCATGGTCGGCAGCGATCCGATTACCGGGGTCGACCGCTTCACCTTTGGCCAATACGCGCTCAGCTCCGGGCTAACGCTGATTCCCGTGGTGGTCGGTGTCTTTGCGCTGTCGGAAGTGTTCATACGCTTTGCCGATCGCGACGACGAAGCCGCCCAAATACCCGAAGCCAAACTGCGATTCCCTACGCTGCCTCAAATCGTACACCGCCTGGTCGAGCTGTTGCGTGGCTCGTTCATTGGCAGCTTCATCGGTGCCTTACCTGGGACTGGCGCCGCCGCTGCGGCCTTCATCAGCTATGCCGCCGCTCAAAAGCTCTCTCCACGTCGGGCCAATCTGGGCAAGGGGGAGCCGGATGGCATCATTGCCTCGGAGTCTTCCAATAACGCGGTGACCGGCAGTTCGTTCATTCCCACGCTGGCGCTTGGCATTCCTGGCGATGTGGTCACGGCGATGATGATGGGTGCGATGGTGATCCACGGCATCACGCCAGGCGTGCGGTTAATGACCGATCAGGCACAGACCGTTTACGCGCTGTTTGTGGTGCTGATTCTGGTCAACGTGGCCATGCTGATTCTGAGCAAACCTTCGGTTGGTCTGTTCCGCTATCTGTTCAAGCTGCCGGCGGGCTACATCATGGGCGGCATCGTGATGTTCAGCTTCATTGGTGCCGTCTCGGTGCGCGGCAATCCGCTGGATCTGATCGTCATGGCAGTGACCGGCATTCTCGCCTACGCCCTACGTCGCGGCGGCTATCCGCTGGCCCCGCTGGTAATCGGCATGGTGCTGGGGCCGCAGCTCGAAAGTTCTCTGCGCCGGGGTCTGCTGATTTCGCGCGGTGACTTCTTCGCCTTTTTCACGCATAGCACCATCGCCACCGGACTATTCGTGCTGATCGCGCTGTTCGTGATTTGGACGCTGTGGTCTGCTTTTGCCGAATGGCGTGGAAAAGAACGACGTGGCAAAGCTTGAGGATGCTCCCAGACGCTAGAGCTGCTAACCGGGCAGGATGCCCAAGCAGCCTTAACGACAACACCATGCGAGTTTTCAAGCCGCAAAAGGGAAAGCCATGCTCATACAGCTCTCATTTTTCTTCTTAACCGCACCGCTCGCTGCAAGCGTGCAACGGTTCCGGTTGTCCGTTAGTAAAGTCGGTGCCTGAACCCCGACTCCCCGTTGGAGCGATTCATCATGATTATTACCGACATCAAGACCCATGTGCTGGCCGCGCCGTTGGAGCAGCCGTTCTCATTCTCCCAGGGGTGGGTGCATCAACGCACCGCCATGCTGGTGGAAATTCACACCGAAGATGGCCTGGTGGGCTGGGGAGAGTGCGTCAATCACGGTCTTCAGCCGCCGCAGGTTGCCCAGGCGATGGTTGAGCATGCGCTCAAACCGCTGGTGATCGGGCGCTCGGTCTTCGACCGTGAAGTATTGTGGGAGACGATGTACAACCAGACCCGGCCCTTCGGGCAGAAGGGCGCGGCATTGTTCGGTATTGCGGCGATCGATATCGCGCTTTGGGATTTGACCGGCAAGGCGCTGAACCAGCCCATTCATCGCCTGATGGGCGGTGCATTTCGCAAGGAGATTCGCCCCTACGCGACGGGGTTCTATCGCCGTGAGGGCGGAAAATATCCCGAGGAAGTGGTCGAAGAGGCGCTGCGCCATCAGGCCAACGGTTACCGGGCGATGAAGCTCAAAACCGGTTTCGGCATTGATGCGGATATCCGCGATATGCGCGCGGTGCGTGAAGCGGTAGGCGATGACGTGGCGCTGATGATGGATGCCAACTGCGCCTATAGCGTGCCAGCGGCGAGGCGCATTCTGATGGAACTGGAAGAGACTCGCGTGCATCTGTTCGAGGAGCCGCTGAGCCCGGAAAACCGTCATGGCTATCGTGAGCTCAAGGGGATTTCTCGCACCTGGATTGCCGCCGGTGAAAACGAGTATTCCAAGATCGGCTATCGCGACTTGATCAGCGAGGGGCTGCTGGACGTAATCCAGCCGGATCTCGGCGCTGCCGGCGGGCTCACCGAGTGCCAGAAAATCGCCGCCATGGCGCAGGCCTGGCATGTACCGTTGGTTCCCCATGTATGGGGATCAGGCGTCGGCCTTGCCGCTGCGGTTCAGTTTATCGCCAGCCTGCCGCCGCAGCCGCTCTCGCTGACCCCGGACGAGCCAATGCTCGAATATGACCAATCGGCGCATCCGTTCCGTCAGGAACTGATCGGCGGCGAGTTCCAGCTCAACGCCAACGGCTGTGTCGACGTGCTCGACAAGCCTGGCCTGGGTATTGAAATTGATCGGGCGATAATCGATCGCTACAGAATCCAATAATCTGCGCTCACAGGAGAATGTCATGAGTCAGAACTCCAAGATCTTGCTGCTGGGTGTCGACGGACTGATCCCCGAGCTCGTCGAGCGTTTCTGCGCCGAGGGCGTGCTGCCGAACATCCAGCGTCTGCGCGAAACGGGCGGTAGCACTCGCCTGCTGCCGTACATCTCGACCTGGGGTGATACCAACTTCGTCAGCTTTCTGACCGGCCAGGCGCCGGGCACCAGTTGGGTTGGCCAGCGCCAATCGCCCAGTGGTACCCGGCATCTGCTGGAGCTTATGCAGGAGGCCGGGCAACGTGCCGCGCTGGTTCATTTTCCCGAGAGCCTCAAGCCGGCTGGCGCGGATGATCTCTGCTTCGCGCCGTTCTGGAGCGGCAGCGGCCCGGCACCCATGGAGCTCGTGCCAGGTTGCCTTCACAGCACTCATCTCGATCAGTGGCAAACCACACCCCAGAGCGAAGCGCTGGGGTGGCCACCAACCGGCACGCTGGCGCATCATCAGAAGCATAATCGTTTTGGCATCGAACGCCGAGGCGATGGATATCTGGCCTCCATCCCTGTGCATAAAGGCGAGCCGATTCCTGTTGAGCTGAGCCCGAAAGGTGATCGCGTGGACCTAACGTTGGGCACGGGAGAGTCGGGCCTGAGCGAAGCCAATCTGGGAGTTGAGGAATGGAGCGACTGGATGGCGGTAAACATCGATGGCAAGGCCGCACAGGTACGCTTCAAGTTACTCGCTTTTGATCCGACGAACGGCAAGCTGGATCTGCTCCAGTCACAGGTGACCGCACCAGCCGCGGAGAGTGGGCAGCCCGAGATCGCCCAGCGATTAATCGAACGTCATGGCCCCTTTATTTCCAAATGGACGGTCTCCGCCGACCCCGATAGCCGCTATTTCGAGACCAGTTTCGAGGAAGGGCGCTATCAGCTCGAATGGCTGGTCGACAGCGCCCTGACGCTACTCAACAACGAAGGCTTTCAGCTATTCGCCACGGTCTTTCGTCTCAACGATGAAACCCATCACACCTGTCTCGCGCAGTGCGATCCCGAATCGAAGTTTTATCAGCAGGATGATCACTCCCGCTATCTGGACGTCATCCGTGAGTCCTATCGAATTCTCGATGATGCTGTGGGCCGGGCGTTGGCGGGGCGGGATGAAGACACCGTCGTCGTATTGGCCTCCGACCATGGGGATGTACCCAACAGTCATCTGTGTGATATTCACAGGCGATTGGCCGAGTTCGGCCTGTGCGCAAGCGACGATCAGGGCCGACCCAACTCGGCGCGCAGCCAAGCGTTTCTCAAGGATGAGCGTGGCGGTCTGGAGATTTTCGTCAATCGTGATCTCGTTGCCGGTGATGAAATTCCCCGTGTACAGACGCAAATTCTCAAGGCGTTGACCACCTGGTATGTTGACACCGACACGGGCGAGCGCAACGTGGTAGCGCTGGCGGTCAAGAAACAGGACGCCAGCGTGCTGGGCTACTGGGGCGACAACATGGGTGACGTACTGTTCGCCTACGCGCCGGGTTTTGTCTGGGGCACCAATCAACGCGGTGACACCGTCGCTGAACTCTCGACACCCGGTGCCAACCACGGCCCCCAGGTACCCACGGCAAGTACCGCGTTCGCCTCCAACCATGGCCTGGCGATTTTCCATGGCGCCGGCGTTCGCTCGGGGGTCGAGCTTGCGTTCAATACCACCCGAGGTATCCAGCGTATGGATAGTGCGGGAGCTACCTTCGCCCATCTGCTGAGGCTTTCCACCGACTCGCTGGATGGAAAGCCGCTAGAGGCGTTATTAAGCGTAAGCGAAGATATTAGATACGGCACGACTGAGCTTACCTAAACGTGCGATGCAGAAAAACTCTGAGAGAGTAGTTAATGCCATGTTTTTACGATGATCATAAGGTGCTGTTTTAAAAAGCTGAATGGCCGTGGCTATCTAGGCAGCACATGGATGAAATACCCAAACGGAGAAGTATTGTCTCTCACGTAGAGAATATCCGTAGCTAGCGATTAACAGCAGTGTGAATAAAGTCCAAAAAACGGTGATCGTTGGCGTGGGCAATATTAATGCGCATGGAATTGGCATCGGTACTGTCTGGGCGTAGTGAGAAAATGGCGCCAGGTGCAATAAAGATACCTTTCTCTGACGCTTTTTTAGCCAACTCCGTTGTATTGATATGTGTTGGCAGTTTGGCCCATAAATAGTAACCCCCGCCTGGGCCACTCACATCGTCGACCCCTATTTGCTGTAAAGCACGCAAAGCAGTCGCGCTGGCTTTGGCAACCCGCTCGCGAAGTTGTGCAAGGTGGCGTCGATAGCGACCTCTGATTAGCAGATCATGTATAACCATTTCATTGAACGTCGAGGTGTTCACAACAGTGAGCATCTTAATATCGACTAATGCTCTAACGATTGAGCGACTGCCTGCCACGTAGCCACAGCGTAAGCCTGTGGAAAGCGTTTTAGAAAATGTACCTACATAAATAACTCTTTCTAACCCATCAAGAGCCGCGAGGTGAGCGCTACCTTTGGGAAGAATGTCTGCGAATACATCATCTTCCACTAGCGTTACACCATAGTGATCAGCGAGCTTCAATAACCGATGCATGTTGTTGAGTGACATAGTACTGCCAGTGGGGTTATGCGCGTTGGGCTGCAAGAAAAAAAGCCGTGGCCTATAGTGTTTTACCTTTCTCTCAAACTCCTCTAAATCAGGTCCATCCGCTGTACGTGGGACGCCAACAAGTTTTGCTTTAGCTAGGCGAAGTTTCCCAAAAAGTGGGTAATAGCCGGGCGTTTCAACCAGAACGCTTTCGCCAGCAGCCACGAAGTGACGAATAATGAGATCGAAGGCGTGGTTAGCACCAAAGGTCATCATGACCTGATCGTGAGAGGCGTGAATCGAACGTCCAGCCATTGCCATAGCTAAGGTCTCACGCAAAGGGGAATAGCCTTGAGGTACACCGTATTCAATATCGTTAATGCCATTGAGACCGGCGTTGCGCCTGATCAGGCGCGTTAGTTCCGTACCTCCCATCCAGCTAGCTGGAGCCCTGCCATCACCCGCGCGCACCCCAAAGTTGCCCACTAACTGTTCGCGTAGTAGTGACACGCTGTCGACCGCTTCTGAGAGGTCGGCCGTTGTCTCTTCCATTGCAGACGGTAGCGGGCGTGATACGAAAAAGCCCGCGCCTTGGCGTGCATACAGATGGCCGAGCGCGACTAACTGGTCGTAAGCATCAATGACGGTGTTTTTCGAGACGCCAAACTGTTGGGCAGCTTCTCTAATGGAGGCCACTCGCGTACCCGGTGAGAGACGGCCATCATCGATGGCTTTTAGCAGGGCGGTGGCTACCTGGCGAGATTTGGACATCGATGGCACTCAAAGAAGGCTGAACTGTGAATGAAGGTTAAACTGTATCTATTGTTTGATGGGTACAGTACTTCATACAATTCGTATAAGTGTACCTTACTCAGCGGCCTATATTTACACAAGCTATAGGCCGCCAACCTGGGCATAAAAAAACCAATAATGATGTCTTTGGAGTACCTGCATGCCTCATAAAGAAACCTCTTACTTAACCGTTTGGGATGATACGGTGACGGGAAAAGACCTGATCATTGCATTAGCTATTTCTACCCCGCTGACACTAGGCGGTTTTATTTATACGCCGTGGCCAGCGCCGATGCCCCTAATCGTTGGCTTATGTGGAGCTCTCTTAGGCTTTACTATTAACGCTATTGTTTTACGCCCTAAGCGCCGTCTCGATATTGAAAAGGAGGCGTGAAAATGGATGTCATATTGCTTCTGCAGATGTTAATTGCCGCTTTGATCGGTGTAGTGGTCTATACCGCCATTGGTGTTGCACCGGGCACCGATGAAACGGCGGTGCTTGCCCCCGTGACGCTGGCACTAGTGGTTGCGGGAATTCCTCTTCCTGTCGTGCTGGCTTTTTTTATGGCCGCTATTGTGGCAAAGAAGCTGACGGATTCGATACCTGTTTCGGTGGCAGGGATACCGGGTGGCGTAATGTCAGCGCCGATGGTCGAGCACGCAATGATCCTCAAGCGGGAAGGTCACGCTACGTTAGCAATTCGCAAAATGGCATCGGGCTCGGTCATTGGAACCCTTGTCGCCATCCCCGTGAGTTTGTTGTTGGCATTTTTGCTGACGCCTTTGGCGGATGTATTGAGTCAGTACGCCAGCCAGATCTTTTTTGTCGGCGCCGTATTTTTAGCGCTAATGAGCCGTGAAAAAGTGATCAGCCTCATCAGCATTGTCATATTGGCTGCACTGATCCAAGCGCTACGCCACTTTTATTGGGGCATGGGGGTTATTCCTGAAGGCCAAGTAGTTTTCATCTCGTTCTTTTTAGGCATCACTATTGGCCCGATGATCTTTAATCTGGCGCAGCTGACTGTGCGTGAAGAGCGCCGCAAAATGACGGTTCATGAGCCTAAAACAATAAAAATCTATGCCACTGATAACAGCAACGACACTGGTCGCTTTCCCAATCCTTTTCGAATTTTGACTCGGCAAGAAGCAGTTTCAGCGACAGCCAGTTCGGTGCTGGGGTCGGTCACTTTCTTTATGAGCCCCGTCGGTATAACGATTTTTCTGGGTGAGGTGATGTCGAGTTGGGTCAAGGGAACGGTAGAAAAAGCCAGCCGTGCGCTTTCCTCAATGGATGCGGTCACTAATGCCGCTTATATCGCGGGTATTTTAATACCCCTCGCCGCGCTCGGCATTCCCATGAGTCCAATGGCAATTGGTCCTGGCAATGCATTCTTTAATGCACCGCCAGTGCTGACGTTAGAACAGAATGCTCACCATTTGATGAGTTTTAGTGAAATCGCGGTGGCCAGTATTTTGGGGGCCAGTGTAGCGCTGCTGATTACTTATCCCATTGCCGTGCGCTATGCCCGACATATATGCGTATTTGTTTTCCAGCGGATTCCTCACGAGGCTTTTCTCGCGATGTTCTTCTCGCTCGTTATGCTTCTGGCATTTATGGACGCAGGCGTTATGGGGATTTTAGGTGTAGGGGTATTAGCGCTTGTTGCCGGTCTTTTGAACCGCTGGGGTGTGAACTATGGCGTACAATTTATGACGCTGTACGCTGCTCCTTGGCTCATGGGCTGGTTGGCCTGACCGCTCAAATGGACATATCTCACCACCGCGATACTTTATCCAAGTTTAGGTAACGGTTATGACGACGAGCACATCGAGAATTCCAGGGTTTTATCAACTTTCACCCCGAGAGCGGCTGCGTATCGTTGCCGATATGAGTGGCCTTGATGCTGCCGGCGAGGCGCATTTAGCGGACACCGGGAACCTGCCAGCAGAAACAGCCGATAGTATGATTGAGAATGTCATCGGCACCTTAAATATACCTATTGGTGTTGCAACTAACTTGATCATTGATGGGGAAGAGCCGCTGGTTCCCATGGCGACGGAAGAGTCATCTGTCGTTGCCGCGGTTTGTAATGCAGCGAGGCAGTGTCGTGATTCAGGTGGTTTTTATACGGATACGTCGTCCCCCATTATGATTGCTCAGGTGCAACTTATTGGAGTAGCTAATCCAGAGTTTGTTAGGTTACGTTTGCTGGATGCCCGCGATGAAATTAAGCGGATTTGTGACGCGACGGACCCCGTACTTTTAGAGCATGGTGGTGGCTTTCGCGATTTAGAAGTTCGTGTACTTGATGGCATGGTGATTGTCCACCTGTTGGTGGACGTGCGTGACGCGATGGGGGCTAATGCAGTCAACTCCATGGCTGAAGCTGTCGCTCCTTCTTTGGCAGAGTGGTCGGGAGGAGAGAGCCGACTGCGTATCCTATCGAATTTAGCTGATCGCCGTTTAGCAAGAGTCAGGGCGACCTGGCATATTGACCACATAGGCGGAGCATCGGTACGTGATGGAATTCTGGCGGCCTATCGTTTCGCTGATTTGGACCCTTATCGAGCGGCTACTCATAATAAGGGAGTGATGAACGGGGTGAGTGCTGTGGTGTTGGCGACGGGTAATGATACGCGTGCAGTTGAAGCGGGTGCTCATGCCTATGCCGCTCGGACTGGGCGGTATCGCTCCCTTACCCACTGGGAGAAAGATCGTGATGGCAACCTGACGGGCACCCTTGAAATGCCGATGCCCGTGGGTTTGGTGGGTGGTGCCACACGGGCGCACCCTACCGCTCGTCGATGCCTCGATATTTTAGGCGTTAAGAGCGCTGATCGATTAGCACGCATCATCGTATCCGTCGGGTTAGCGCAGAACTTTGCAGCGTTAAAAGCGTTAGCCACGACCGGTATTCAAAAAGGACATATGGCGCTGCATGCTAAAAATATCGCGTTAATGGCGGGAGCTGAAGGTGAAGAGATTGCACGAGTGGCTGAGGCATTGGTGAGGGGAGGGAGCGTACGTGTTGATTTAGCGCAGGAGGCATTAGTACAGCTACGCAGAAAGAAGAAATAGCGGGATTAATCCATTTAATGCAACCCGAAAGCAGCTTACTTCGGGCAAGAAGATGGTTCCGGCCGGGTTGCCAGCCACACCGCCACTATTATTAGTAGCACGATAATGGCCAAGCTCCGCCAGCCAGGGCCAAGAGTCCAGACGGTGATTAGCCCGCTCAATGCAATCATGCTAACGGCTGCCAGCTTTGCGCGCCGTGGAATAGCGCGCTCTTGCTCCCAGGTAACCAGTAGCGGGCCAACATAGTGCCTTGATCGGATCCATGCCTCAAAACGTGGCGAGCCTTTAGAAGCGCAGTAAACGGCGATCAGCATGAACACGGTGGTGGGAAGTAAGGGCAAAAAAATGCCCAGTACACCGATACTAAAACTCAGCGCTGCGATCGCTACCCACAGTCCGCGTACTAGCATTGAGGCTTTTCTTTGGAAGCGCTTTGGCGTCACCTCAGGCTCCTTCGTTTATAACCTTTTTTCATGGCGCGAAATATCCCGCGATCTGGTCAATATCATCATTATCCAGAACGCCAGCCTGCCAGCGTAGTGTTAACCAAGCCAACAGATAATCATAGCGAGCGCGGGATAGATCGCGCAGTGCCTCGAAACGTCCACGTTCGGCGTTTAGCACATCCAGATTGGTTCGCTCACCGCCGAGAATGCTTTTACGCGTAGCTTCCAGGCGTGCCGTCGCAGCGGTAACAGTATGTTGATAGGCCTCAATGCGTTGTTGGCTGCTACGGGTTAGACGGTATTGGCGTTCAACATCATTGCGTAGCGCTACTGTTGCGGCATCTAGCTCGTGACGCGTCTGTTCATAGGTATTATCTGCCTGGCGGCTAGCAGCGACAACCCGGCCGCCTGAATAGAGCGGTAGATTAACCTCAACGCCAATGCTGTCGGTGTCGTAACGTTGCCCAATCATATTTTCTGAATTGGAGTCGGATATCTGGCTTCGCGCGTACAAGCGCACACTCGGCAGATGTCCGGCACGCTGCTGATGCAATTGGTGCCGTGCTGCTTCCAATAGACTGCGCTGTGCGGCTAGTTCAGGATTATGGGCGAGCGTAAGTTCGTGCCAGTGTTCCAGAGATAGCACTGGGTTTTCCTGGGTGGTTTGCACATTATGGGCTAGCTGACCGGCCTGCAGTGGGGCGAGTGAAGCAGGTGGTGCTACTGTGCCGGTCAGAGCGTGTAGTTCATTGCGGGCGTCATTCAAGCGATCTTCGGCTTCGATCAGTTGAGCTTCCACCAAGCGTGACTGAGCGGCAATCTCCAATTGGTCAGTACGGGTGCCTTCACCGTAATCGATAAAGCGCTGGCTGCGTTCATTTTCTTCTTGTAGGGCACGTAGGTGGGCTTTAGCCAGCTCGATATCGTCATTTGCGTAAAGCACCCCGGTGTAAGTCTGTAGGACTTGAACAGCAAGTGCTTGACGGGCGCGTTCAAGTGTTAGCACAGCAGCTTCGGCCTGTGCCTTGCCTGCTTGATAGCGGGCGAAAGCTGCAGCATCCAGCAAGGGTTGCGTCAGCGTGAAGGCAGACGAGTAGCTGGAGTAATTCATATCGCTTGTGGTTGTGCCTCGCTGTGTTTCCTGCAGCACTTCCGACCAGTTTTCGCCCCGTGAGTAGCGATAGCTAAGTGTGGGTAGTAAAGCCGAGCGCCCCAGGGCTCGCTCCTGTTGCCCAGCTGCACTTTCACTCTGTGCGGCCAGCCAACCTGGGTTGTGCTGTTTGGCGAGTTCATAGGTCTCACGAAAATCTAGCGCGTGCGCGCTGAAAGGCCAGCAGATGTAGGTTATCAACAGCCAAGTATGATATCGAAGTAATGCCGTTCGGATCATGCATCCCCCCAGGCTGTGCGTGCACGGTCCAGCAGCGGCTTGAACATATAGTTGAGCAGCGTGCGCTCGCCAGTGCGTACAAATGCCTCGACTGGCATACCCGCCTTGAGCGGTTGATTACCCAGTGGAGTGAGTTCATCTGCCGCTATCTCTACATACAGTCGGTAATAAGGCAGCCCCGTCTGTTCATTGATTAGCCTGTCAGCAGAAACGTGGCTAACCGTCCCGGGTATGCGTGGTGTGCTACTACGCTCGAACGCGGTAAACGCAAGCTCTACCGGGAGGCCTGGGTGAACTTGATCAATCTGTTCAACGGGTAGTTGTCCCTCGACTAAGAGGGGTTCACTGCGGGGTACAATTTCCATCAGTAGGGCACCGGGTTGAACGACACCGCCTTCGGTATGCTGCGTCAGTCCCACCACTGTGCCCGAGCGGGGAGCACGTATCTGGGCGTCGGCCAGATCGAATTCAATGCTGGTGAGTTGAGCAGCCAGCTGCTGGGTACGTAAGCGTGCTTGGGCCAGTAGATCCTGCACGTCGCGCAGAGACTCTTCATTGCGCTGGGTGTGCCGTAACTGCAATTCATCGACTTGTCGTCGAGTTTGCTGCAGAGTGCCGGTGGCCGAAGCAATATCGCCTTGCAGCTGAGCGTAGCTACTTTCAATCTCTAGCAGCCGGTTACGAGGAATATAGCCGTCGGTCGACAATTCGCGCAGGTTATTGCGCTGCTCTCTCAGGACTGACAGCTGAATATGCTGCTGAGCCAGCGAGGATACAAGGCCCGACGCCCTTGCTCGCTGTCCATCCAGGTTAGCGTCGATACCTGAGAGTTCGGCTGACAACGCATTACGCCGGCTGGCGAACAGTTGGCGCTGTAAGGTCAGTAGTGTTTCGATGGCGATATCTCCGCTGTTAGCGAGCTCTGCCGGGGTGATAAAGGTATCAAGGTGATCACGTTCCGCTTCCAGGCGTGCAGTTTCAGCCAATGATGAAGCCCGCTGCAGTCGCAACGCGCTTGTCTCGTTTTGCAGCCGTGCTGTATCGAGGCTGATCAGCGGCTGACCTTCTTCCACTTGTTCTCCCTCACGTACCCAAAGCCGCTCAACAATACCGCCGGTTGGATGCTCGACCGCCTGTCGATTGCCGGAGACGACCACTGTCGCCGGTACCGCGATACCATTATCCAGCGGTGCCCAGGCTGCCCAAGCCACAAACAGTGCTAAGCCTCCCAGCAGTAGCCAACTCCCTATGCGTAGTGGTCGTCGCTTACGGTGCATGGCGAGTGCTTGCCAGTCCGGTGTGGCTGTGGAGGTATGCGGTTTTGCAGCAGGCGGCGCCTGCGAGATATCGCGAAGGGTCATGCGCGCTGCTCCTGACGATTGATGGAAACATTGCCGTAGGTATAAGCGCCTTGCGCATACGGGGTGGCCATCGCGCCATTGGCAGGTGCCGCCGCTTGGCGGGCAGCGCTCAGGGCTTGCAAGATCTCTTCAGTGGGGCCGAGCTTCTGCAGGCGGCCTTCACGTAGTACTAGCAAGTGAGAGGTAGCTTTGAGTACCTGAGGGCGGTGGGTGATCAGCACCACCGTAACGTGGTGTTCGCGCAATCGCTGCAACGCTTCCAATAGTGCTTTTTCTCCGGCGTCATCAAGACTTGCATTGGGTTCGTCCAAGACGACGAGCGCAGGGGGGCCGTAGAGCGCTCTGGCCAAGGCAATACGCTGGCGCTGCCCGCCCGAAAGGCCGATTCCGCTATCTCCCAAGTGGGTGTCGTAGCCATTGGGGAGGGCCAGAATCAGTTCGTGTACGCCCGCGGTTTTGGCGGCCTCGACGACTGTATTGGGCTCTGGTTCGCTGAAACGGGCGATATTCTCTGCCACGCTACCGGCGAAAAGTTCGACATCCTGAGGCAGGTAGCCGATATGTGGCCCCAGCAACGCTTTGTTCCAACGTTGGATATCGGCACCATCTAACCGGACAGTACCGATCTTCGGCTTCCAAACGCCCACCAGTAGTTTAGCCAGAGTAGATTTGCCTGATCCCGAAGGCCCGATAACACCGAGCACACTGCCTGCTTCCAATTGGAAGCCCACCTGAACCAGCGTGGGTGTTTTTCCGCCGGGCGGCATGGCGCTCACCGACTGCACATCAAGCTTGCCCAGCGGGGCAGGTAGGTCCATGCCTGATTGGCGGGCCGGGTGTGCTGTTAGCAGGTTACCCAAACGCTGGTAAGCCAGCCGTGTCGATGACCACTGCCGCCAGGCATTGATGACCTGATCAATGGGGCTGAGCGCACGGCCCATCAGGATAGAACCCGCGATCATCGTGCCAGGGCTGATCTGCCCGCCAATCGCTAGCCAGGCGCCCAACCCCAACACCAGTGACTGCAACGCGACGCGTAAACTTTTAGAAATAGCGGTGACCAGGGCGGTACGCTCGCTGGCCAGCCCTTGCAGCGCAACAAAGCCATCGTGAAAATGCGACCAACGGCGGGTAAAGGCCGACAGCATACCCATCGACTCGATGGCATCGGCATGGCGCAATTGTGCTTCCGCCATGGCATTAGCTTGTACAGAAAGCGCACCCGCTTCACGCAGCGGCGGCTGGGAAAGCCGTTCATTCAGCCACGCTAAGCCCACCAGCAGCACGGCGCCCCCCAGGGCCAGGCAACCTATCCAGGGGTGGAACATAAACATCACCAGCAAATACAACGGGAACCAGGGAGCATCGAAGAACGCGAATACCGCACTGCCGGTGATAAATTGGCGCAGCGAGTCAAGGTCACGTGTAGCTTGCCCCGCCTGGGCAGCCTGGCCGCTTAGCCCGCGTTCGAAGGCCGCAGCGTAAACCCGCTCCCCCAACTGTTCATCGAAGCGTTCGCCAATATGGATGACTGCCAGACTGCGTATGTACTCCAAGGCGCCCATTAACGCCAGCAGCCCCAGTGCCATGCCGGTTAGCATCACTAGCGTGGTGGTATTGCCGGAAGCCAGTACGCGATCATAGACCTGCAGCATATACAGCGGCGGCACTAGCATCAGTAGATTGATAACCGCACTGAACAGCCCTACCGAGCGCAGTGTGCCGCGATAGCGGCCGAGTGCTCGGTAGAGTTCGTTTCCGGGCTGGCGTTGGGAGGGGGTCATTGGCTATGTCCCTGAAAATAGACGTAACAAATCAACGAATCGCCATAGCAGTTCGTCTCGAATTCGTTCTCTCATTAGTGCTTTGGTCACGTCTCTGCTTGACTTCTCGTCTCATCGGGCGAGAATGCCGAGGCACCGCGCCAAGGCATAAAGCCCATGACGCGGTGTTTGAACGTTGCGGCAAGGGGATTCCCCTTGCCTTTTTTATTAGCTGTTTATAGCGATGGCGTTGCTCACGCAGCCAGAGCGAAATCGAATTCGCTGAACTCTTGAACGCCGGTTGCAGAAGCCGGAATGGCATCGCCAAGCAGACCAGCATCGTCCAGTACTGCTAGCAAGCCGCCCTGGCTAACTGAGCTGCTGCTGTCCCAACCCTCCACTGAGCCATTCATTAAGCCCCAAATTACGTCGTGGACCGCATTCTCTCGACCATCGGCCAGATCACCATCCAGCGGCGCGTTGAAGTCAAAAGTGATGAAGTCATCGGATACCGTGCCATCACTATTTAGGCCGCCTCCCAGCGTCAACCCAGTCAGGGTGCCGTGTAGCGTATGGCTGGGGAAGTCGTAAGTGATATCACCCGTTGCCGAGAAGGCGAAGTCACCTCCATTGAGGGCCATCGCATAGGTATCACCAGAGAAAGGATTGGATGAGAGGCTGCCATCTTCGTAGAAACCGCCAGTATTAGAAGGGTGTTCACCGTCGACACCGTCACTCTGGAAAGCCAGCAGCAAACTTTCTAGGCTACCTACTGCAAATTCACCAGGGAAGTTGTTTTCATCGTAAGTATAGGAAATAGACATTTTATATACTCCTTTCGTTTTACTTGATTAAGAGAGACTCGTCGGCCTATCCGGCGAGCTCTAACGGGCATTATCGCCATGCCCACTTCTCATACCCTAAAGGGATATGAGCCTTCAGCTACAGCTACAGCAACCGCTATAGCATCAGAACTGCAACTCTATTCCTGCCATTGCTGTACGACCTGGCGCATAGGTGCGGGAGAAGATATCTGAGTATCCTGAGACGTAATTACGGTCACGTAGATTCTCGATGGAGGCTCGCATTAGTAGATGGTCATTGAAGCGGTAGCTTGCGTAGAGGTCCCAGGTAACGTAGCTGGGCCAGATGGCGTATTCGAAATCTTCTGGCTTGCCCTCGGCGCTGTAGTTGAGTCGGGTACCCATATCCAGCTTTTCGTCGAATAGGCGTGTGCCGATTACCCAGCTTCCTCGGTCCATTGGCAAATTGCGGGCGCTGTTCATGCCATAGCCCGCCGCCTGGCCTCCAACCGCGCAGACCATCTGTTGGTCAAGGAAACTTTCGTAAGAGTCGTAGCCGTTTTCGATCGCCATCTGATGCTCTTCTGTATAGTTGCCCGCCTTATCAGGCATATCAAACTGGGGTTGATGGCTGCCCAGTGGCCATCTTTCCTGGCAGAAACCTTGGTCACCGCCTAGCACGTGGGTGTAGTTCAGACGCGTGTACCAATTGCTGGCGTCGTAGTCGAGTTCCAGCTCGATACCACGAAAATTCATGGGAAGGCGGTTATTGATGAACATGGTATTACCCAACCCAGCACCCGCCACTACGCCGGGCATTGCATTGGCCATGCTGGTAATTAGATAGTTATCTGCGCGGGTGTCGTAGTAGGTCACTTTGCTAAGGAAACGGTCATTGTCCGTCAGCAATCCCTGAAACACGGTATTAAAACCTACTTCCCAGCTGCGAGAGGTCTCGGGCTCTGCGTAGGGGTTAGGGGACATGATGGCGAAGGGGTCACTGGGATGGCTGCCCTCCATTAGTGCTTCGGTCAGTGCCGGTGGGCGCCAGGATTCACCCCAGCTCGTGAATAGCTCTAACCAGCTAGAGGGTCGATACGCTGCCTGCAGAGTCGGCAGCAGCTTGTCCTCGCGATTGTTAACTTCATATGCGTACAGCCCATGCTCCGAGTCATAGCCAGGCGCATACTGACCACGATTAAAGATAAGATCATAGGTGCCAGCATCACGCATCCTTTGCTGGGCTGCCTCGTCGAACCTTTGGTCAAACTTTTCCTGACGGGTTAAGTAGGACCATTCCACTCCCATAACGCGGGTATCGCCCTTGAGACGGTAGTAGTCGTAGCGTAGGCCACCGCCTAGTGTCCATGTGTTATTTTCCCACACTAAATTGCCGAAGGCGCTGGCGATGCTGCGCTTTCCACGGGGCTGAAGCGTATTTTCGGATGTAGTGATGGTACTGCCACGCCGGTCATATTCGGTACTGGAGTCTCCTCGGTCTTGGAAATATTCGATGCCGTGATTGAAGCGGAAGCCCTCAACATCACCTAATGAGAACCTTGATGTGTTTTCTAGGGCTAGGCCATAGGTATCGATGCTTGTTGTGACATTAGAGCCAAGCCCTGCTTCGCACTGCTTACG
Source organism: Halomonas sp. AOP5-B2-8 (assembly GCF_052376475.1). Classification (NCBI taxonomy): domain Bacteria; kingdom Pseudomonadati; phylum Pseudomonadota; class Gammaproteobacteria; order Oceanospirillales; family Halomonadaceae; genus Halomonas; species Halomonas sp. AOP5-B2-8. Next base: position 236,645 of record NZ_JBQSVS010000004.1, read on the forward strand.
CCAGCTATCAGGAAAAGGCGTTGAGCATAGCCCGAGGTTCCAGGCGGTTTCCGTCATGTTGGTATCGCCCGCCATCACCGGACGCCCCTCCTGGGTATAGCGCTCGTTATCGGTGGAAACGCGATAAATTCTCGCGTCAAGGTCAACCAAGTTGGAGTCAGGGTTGAAGGTGTATTCCAGCCCGATGGATTGTGACGTCGCCTGGGCATCACCGCGTTTCTGCCATGCATCGTCGCCGTCAAGTACACTGCCATCGCCGGAGTTGACAATCCGGCGATCGGAGACGTTGTTGTAGGAAATGTCGGTATCCAGGTAGGTGAACTGCAACGATTGTTCGGGTGTCAGGTGCCATCGAGCCTTGAATAAGTTGGAGTCCTGGGTCTGATCGCTGAACTTAACGCGGTCGACAGCCTGCTCACTATTGCGGCCCTCAATACCGTCTTGTACGCCAACAAGAAGCCAATCAAAGCTTTCCTTTCGGCGACCCGGCGAGTATTCGCCCAAGCTTCGCCGACTCCTCGCTGCCAGCAGTTCCAGCTGATCTCCAAAACGTCCCGCTATCGCGGCACTGCCAATAAAATTGACGCCATTACCTTCATTGCCTATCCCTGTATTGGCTCGTATACGAGCACCGACATTATTATCTTCCATGATGATGTCGTCATAGTTAAGGGTGCGGAAATTAGCACTGCCAGCAATGGCGCCTGCACCGTTTATGCTTGAACTGGGGCCTTTTTCGATGACCACTTCGCTCAGCAGCTCGGAGTCCACATACATGCTGCCATTGCGCTGCTGGTGGGCATTCTCGTTAAAGTTTTGACGCATACCATCGATCATCATGTTGACGCGGCCAAAGTCCTGCATGCCACGAATATTGACCGAAAGCGCCGGGTCCTGAGTATTTACTGCGCTGTAGACACCCGGCGTCTCAAGCAACATGTCCGCCGCGTGACGTGGCGGTAAGCGATCAATCTGCTCGCGGCTGATCACACTGACCGAACGCGGTTCGTGATAGACCCAATCGTCACCTATACGGTCAGCCGATACGGTCAGGGTGCTAAAGGCCGTTTGGTTGCCCACGGTGAGCGAGGTTGCTGGCTCCAGCAGCTCGGCGGTTCTGCCATTGCGATATGAGATTGTTAGTGAAGAGTCCGTCAGAAGGGCACGTAGCGCTTCATCGGCGGTCATTTCGCCTTGTAGCGCAGGGGCGATGCCATTGATGGCTTCACCATCTTGGCGCACTACAGCGATTTGTGTTGCGGCTGTAAATTCACCCAAGGAATAGAGCAGGCGCTGAGCAGGAAGATCAAACGTATAACGTTGTTGTAGTGGATTTTGCTGCACAGCGTCGGCGGCGTTCGGGGGTAATGACTGGGCATGTGCCTGGCTGATGAGCAGGCCGAGCATGACAGCCGTGACGGCATATCTGAAGGTGGGCGGGTGGTTTGGCTTGAGGCTTGCCGCAAGCGACTTGAATGGGAAACCCTTGCAGTGCATGGACGTCATGCTCCCTTTTTTATGCTAATAATAATCGTTTGTATAATCATTAACGTTTGCAGAGAGGGTTTCCCTCATCTAAAAATGAGTTTTTAGTTAAGTATTTTTTTAGCTTTGTGGTTCATGCTGCTCCAGCTCACACGTAGGCTCAGCCACTATTGAAATCGTCAGTGCAATAACAATCATCATGCTATGTATTAGGGCCCCGCCTAAAACTGCACACAGCAGACAGAACCAAGCTGTATGTGATTCATGGAGTAGTCCGTAAAGAGTGCCTAGGCATCCGCTTAGTAACGTGATTGTAAATAGGCTAGCTGCCCACCAATTGAGTAGTAGAGAGGCGATGGGAAGGCCATATGCACGTAGCCTGGATATGAGGGCTTTTATCATCTGATTCATTGCCATTCCCTGTTATCTTTTTGATGCTTCTGATACTAGCGATTTGACGAATTGAAAAGCGTCTCTGGCGCCGTTTAAAGCTTGAATTGCCTCTTGCTTTTCCAAAGAGACGGCATCCAACTGAGCGGTAAAACGACGCCAGTGCAGACCGCGACCGGAGTCGCTAGGTGCTAGATGCCGGGCGCCAAATTTATCGGAAAGCCCGAGTTGGCTGGCGTACTTAAATAAGAAGGCTGCGCCTAAGTTTGAGCCTTCACTCACGTACAGCCAGCCAAGCGCTGCGGCCTGTGAGCCGATGGTCGGTGGCGCAAGGGCGTGCTCGTCCAATGCGTTCAGGTGAATGGCTAAGTCTTGGCAATCTCTGATCACCGCGTCGTACCGGCAACGCTCGGCTAATCCTGCCAGCCAAGTGCATAGCGATTCTTGTTGATAGAGAGGTGCTGTATGGCGTTGAAACTGATACTGCACAAAAAGAAAGCGTTGGTAGCCTTCAAGACTGGCGAAAGGAGATAGCGCCATAATGGCTTGATCCACACGCTCATGGGCAGAATGTGTATCCAGCTTTAAGCGCTTGCTTAGCGGCAGTGTGTTAGCCCCTTTGGAGAGGGGGAGTAGTGCTTCCATAAGTCACTCGCGACAGTTAGGTGAGTAAAGAGGGGCAAATACAGAGTTGGCTTCTCCTCGGTGTGATATCAGCCGGTATGCGACGGACGCAGCCAAACGATGTTGCCCGGCAAGCGATGGACGGTGATATCAAAGACATTGGTTAATGTGTCGAGTAATGCCACCGGTTTGTTCGCCGGGAAGCTGCCTGAAAGGCGCACGTCGTCAAACGCTTGGGTATCCAAAAGAAGGCGACCTGGCAGCATGCGCTCTAACTGCGCGACGACTTCGCTCATTGCGGCATCATCAAACACGATCCTTTCCTCCCGCCAAGAAAGCGCCAGAGGTAGCTCTACGAATGAGATAGGGCCGAGCTCACCGTTTTGCATGGTAATTTGCTGGCCGCCCACCAGCATGGCTTGGCGGTCGGTACTATCACTGACGGTCACCTGTCCTTCTGCAACTGTGACCGTTACCTGGCCCCCGCTACGCATGACAGAAAAGTGAGTTCCTACAACATGTACTAAGGTGTCTCCCGCCGTAATGAGGAACGGTCGCTGAGCATCTTTGGCGACATCAATCCAGAGGCGACCGCGGCGTAGCGTTAATCCCCTTTGCGTCTGTTTAAAATCAGTCTTTATCGCGCTATTGCCATCAAGTAGCAGCGTTGAGCCATCGGTCAGTTGGAGGTGCTGTGTTTGCCCAGGTGCTGTTATCGTCGCAGCCATTAGGTGATCCCAGTGACCGGGCTCACGCCATAATTCAAAACTTAGCAGCAAGCCCAATACGCACAGCGCAGCCGCTGCCCATCCCCATGCTCGTTCCGTTACCCGTGTGGGTTTGGCGGGTGATGACTGAATAGCAAGAAGGCGAGCAGGGGCTTCAACCGCTTGCCAAAGATGCACTGCCTCTTGGTAGGCTTGATAATGGCTGGGCATGGCGTTTAACCAAACTTGAAAGGCCTGATGATCTTGTTGTGTTGCGCTTTCGTCCTTGATTTTTAGGTGCCAACCGGTGGCCTCATCAATGATGTCGTCGTCATAAATAGGCTCTTGCGTTTGCTGACGTGTAGGTTCATTTGGCTTAGTCACGATCTAGCCCTTTCTGAATACGTGGCTTGTTATTATTAATACAACGTTTAGCCGGTGCTTCTTCCTCATTAATTGATTGTCGTTGCCATTCACGACACAGTCGCATTGCCCGCATCATGTCTTTTTCAACGGTGCTAATAGAAATGCCAAGGCGTTCAGCAATCGCGTTATAGGTCTCACCTTCAATGCGATTAAGTAAGAAGACACGCTTTGTCCTTGGCGGTAAGTCGTTGAGTTGCTCGGTAAGCCGCTGCCACTGTTGCATCGTATTCGCTATCTGCTCTGGGCTTGGTGCCTGAGGCGGCTCATCAGCAGCGGTATTTAGTTCATTGGTTTGGTAACGCCGTCGTACTGCCTGAGAGCGCAAATAGTCCAACGCTAAATTTTGCGCAGTACGGTGCAGCAAACCCGCGGTATCGGCGTCTTTGGAGGAGCGCTGCCACAGCTTTACGAACGTGTCCTGCGCTAAGTCTTCTGCGACACTAGTACTTCCAACGACTTGCTTGATGCGTTTAACGAGACGGTGCCTTTCGTTGAGAAACATGCGCAGCAGCACAGCAGGGGGCTTAGTCATGCGAAGCTCGCTCATAACATAAATAAAAGCATCAAGGTCTAAGGGCAAGAAAAGGCGCCGCTGCAGGGCTGGCGCGAATGAGTTGGAGTTCCGCTGCATAAATATCAGCGATAGTGTCGAGACTAAGCACCTGGTTTGGTAAGCCGTGGCTAATGCGCTGGCCTTTATTGAGCAACCACACTCGGTCAGCGTAGGTGCTGGCCAGATTCAGGTCGTGCAGCACACAGACGATCGCCATCTGATGCTGTTCAGCCCAGACACGCAGCTGGCGCATGAGTCGCTGCTGTTGGCCAATGTCCAGTGCGCTTGTAGGTTCATCCAATAGCAAAAGACCACCATCATGGGCGGTAGCAGAGCGTCTGGAGAGAATCTGGCAGGCGCCTCGCGCGACCATGACACGCTGGCGTTCGCCGCCGGAAAGCGTAAGCGCACTGCGCTTAGCAAGATGGATGAGATCTAAGTCATCGAGCAGTTCGGCAATGAGCGCTTTTTCTGGGTTGCAGCCTAAGCACACCAACTCCTCCACTCGCCAATCAAAGCCCAGCGGTTCTTGCTGTGCGACCAGCGCACGGCGGCTGGCCAGGGCATCTATCTCCCATTCCTGTAGTAAACGACCATCCAGACGTACTTCGCCCTCCTCGCAAGGGCGATAGCCTGACAACATGCTGAGTAGCGTGCTTTTACCGGCGCCGTTGGGGCCGACAATAGCGAGTAGCTCACCAGGGCGAATGGTGCCGTCGATGGGGGCTAAGGAGGGCATCGTCGATAATCCCGCTTTATGCAGGGTCAGCATGACGAGCTCCGGCGCATCAATAAGTAAAGGAAGTAAGGCCCACCCAGGAGGCTTGTGAGCAGACCCACCGGAATCTCTGCCGGTGCGCCTAGTGTGCGCGCCAGCGTGTCGGCGACGACCAACAGTAGTGCGCCACCTAGCATTGACGCGGGCAGCAGCAGGCGATGGCTGGGTCCTAGCCACAGACGCAGGCAGTGGGGAACTAGCAGGCCAAGAAAACCAATGACACCGGTCAGTGCAACGCACAGCCCGACGCCTAACGAGGTGGCGACAACGACGCGACGCTTGAGGCGCGAGGCATCTAGTCCTGCCGCATGGGCGGTGGATTCGCCAAGCTGCAGCAGGTCGAGTTCGCTGGCACTGCGCAATAGCATCCACAGTGCAATGCTAATCAGTACCAGCGCGATGGCGGTAGTACGCCATAACGCGTTAGTGAGCGTACCCATGCCCCATAAACTGAGTTGGCGCAGCTGTTCGTCGTTGGCGATGAAGGCCAGCACGCCGCCACCGGCACCTGCCAGCGTGTTAATCGCCAGGCCCGCTAACAGCAACGTCATGACCGCCGCACTGCTGCCGCCTTGGCGTTTTGCTAAGCCAAAGACGATGACGCAAACACTTAACGCACCTAAAAAACCCGCTGCGAACTGACCATAAAGGCTACCCATCGCGCTGCCTTGAAACAGTACGATCCACAGCGCGACAAAGAGACCCGCGCCGCTGGCTAGGCCGAGCAGCGTTGGGTCGGCCAGCGGGTTGCGAAACAAGCCCTGCATGGCGGCGCCGCTGCCTGCCAGCATGGCGCCAACGGCAACGCCTAGCAGCAGCCGGGGTAAGCGCAATTGCCACCACACCTGCACGCTGAGCTCACTGGTGCTACTACTTATGAGCGCCCAGGGGGAAATGCCCAGCACCCCCGAGGCCGCGCCCCACATTAAGGCGATCATCAGCGCAATGGTTAAGCCCATAAGAACGCGCGGCGCGCGGCTAGCCGGCAGCCAAGCACGAGGGCGGTGCGTGCTTAGGCTAATGGTCATTGATTAGTCCGAGCTGTCGTTGACGCGGTTAATAACGCTTCTACCTGTTGGCGCAGCGCGAGGAGTTGATCCGGCGCACGGGGGCCAAAGCCGAGCAGCGCCTGGTCATCAATGATTATCAAGCGCTGCGCATGGCCCGCTGGCGTTAATGCCATTCCCGGTAGTTTCCATAGCGCCGTTTCGCCACCCAAGGCATCTAATCCGCGCTGCGATATGACCATCAGCTCGGGGGCTTCTTTCGCCAGCGCTTCGGCGCCCACATTGTGATAGCCCTGCATGGTTGCAAACGCGTTTTCTAGTCCAACGGCCTCTAAGGCGGTATGGGCTGCCGTGCCGCTTCCCGCTACTCTCGGCGTCAGACCGCTATGTTGCATCACAAACATGGCTCGGGTCGGTGGCAGTGCAGGCAGCGCGGCTAGGCGCTCCAGCTTTGCGGTTAAAGAAACTGCTAGCCGCTCTCCCTCACGTTGACGATTAGTCTGCTGTGCCACCGCGCGGACCTTGGCAGGAATAGCCTCTAGCGTGTTGGGGGCTGCGATAATATCGATCGTTATCCCCACTGCCGTCAGCTGTTCCAGCACTTCTTTCGGGCCGGCATGCTCGGCGGCCAGCACGCGGTCAGGCTGAACCGACAGCACGCTTTCCGCAGAGAGCTGGCGTAAGTAACCAACCGAAGGTAAGTCAGCCATGGCCGGGGGATAAAGGACGGTATCGTCGCGAGCGATCACGTTGGCGTCGGCACTCAGTGCGGCCAGTGTTTCGGCGATATCACCACCGAGGACTACCCAGCGCTCGTTAGTCGACGGTTGCTCGTCGGCATGGGCGAGAGGGGTGCCCACGCACAGCCATGCCAGTGTCATCATGGCCACTAAGCGGGAAGCCACGTGCTGCTGAGTCATGCAACCTCCGCACAGCTTTCCAGCGTGCTTAGTAGCTGCCGCCAGTCTCGCCTTTCTACCTGACCTTCTTGGCGTTCAGCGTAAATTTGCAGCGCAAGAGTCCCTTCACTATCGAAGGCTTCAATGCTGGTAACGCCGCCATCACGGTTGGGCTTGCTGACTTGCCAGATGTGATTAACCGCCGTGTCATCAATGTGCAGGGTGAATTGATCGCCAAATAGGTTCAGCCAACCGCGGGCGCGCTGCGGAGGAGGGACGATGCCCGTACGTATCTGCACGCAGCCGGGGCTTGCCACAAAGAGCATAAGCGGCAGAGCCTGCTGGCTCGCCTGGGTTAGCAATGTTTCCAGTGCATTGGTAGGCAAGGCTCGGGTGAAACGACCTTCCATGAGCGTGTTGGCCTCGATACGCTCTAATTGATGCCGTCTCAGTAGCGTGAAAAATTGGTGGACATCGCGCATCGCGCTCCACTCGCTGGCGAGAGAGGGCGTGTCGGGAAGCTGTCGCGGTAAGCGTGGCGCTAACTGGGTAAAGGCTGGCGAATCTCTATTGCCCATGGCCATTAGTTCGTCCCAAGGGCGCGGCAGCGGGTCTTCGAGGGCAAAGCATTTGTGGATAGCGCGCCCATGGCGATCAAACACCTGAATGCTCCAGCGCCATGTCTCTTTGCCTTCGAGTGGCGGCATCGTGTCCCGAATTAAGCAGGCCCAGTGCCAGTGCGAATAGAGCAGTCTTAGATCTAGGCCGCCGGGACCAAGCAACAGCCCCGTTTGCGGCCCGCCGTTTAGCTCAGGGTAATCGCCGTTTTGCTCGAGTACTGCTAAGCGAGAGCGGGTGAGCGCTTTAACACAGCCCAGTTGGGGTAGGTAAGCGGCAAGTTCATTCGGTGCTAAGGGTAGCGTCCACACATCGCGCCCGAGGCGGGCGGCCTGGAGTTCGCCTTCGCTAATCGCTAAGCGCTCGGCAATGTCAATCGCGGGTAGCCGTGGCTGGGCCGCTCGCGCCGCGTCGAAAGCTTCGTAAATAGCGATTTGTTGAGACTCAATCATGACTTACCTCTGCATAGGTCACTGAGTGGGTTGATGACTATCTTGGTTACCACTGCCAGTTGAGCGTCGCGAATAGGCTGCGCCCATCGCCTAGACTGCCATCGGGGCGGTACCACACTTTGTCGCCTGCATTGGCGAGCCGCAGCGAGGTGTCAACGGCCGGAGTAAGACGCCAGGCAAGATGTAAATCGTGAAGGCCGTAGCCAGGTAGACGCTCGTCGTCGCTCTGCTTATCGAAGGATTGAGCGAATCGGCTTTGCCAACCTAGGCGAATATTGCTGCCATAGAGCGCCAGCTCACTGCCCAGCGTTGCTTCTAGCGGTGTTTGGCTGCCCAGTGGGTCGCCAGAGTCGCGGTCTTTGCCGGAGACTTCCGAAAGACCGGCAAAACTGGTCAGTGATGGGAGAGCGCTAGGCTGCCATGTCACGCGGGCGTCATAGCCCCATAGCTGAGCACGTTGAATGTTCACCGCCTGGGTAGTGCCTGCCATGATGTCGACCTGAGTGTCGATAAAGTCGTCCGCGCGGGTGTCGAAATAGCTGGCGCGTACCTGCCAATCGCCCTGGTGCCAGACCACGCCGCTTTCCCACGTGCTGCTGGTTTCGGGGGAAAGATTGGGGTTGGGTATCCAGTAGTTGTCCGGGGTGCAGAAAAATGGCCCGGCGCAGAAACCGGCAAAATGACGCTCGTTGGCGTAAAGCTCGGAGAGACTAGGTGCGCGGAAAGCCTCGGCGTAGCCAGAGAACAGCATCAGCGCATCATCAGGACGCCAGGCAAGACGAAAGCGTGGCGATACTTGATCATGGACACTGTCACCATCGTCTTGCCCGGTAGCGTCGTAGCGATCAAAGCGCGCACCCAAACCAACATCAAACTGACCCGCGCCGCCATCAGACAAATAGCGCCCCGCCGTTAGCGTGGTATCTAAATACGCGGCTTGGGTGTCAATGTCGGCTTTTGGGAAGCCGTTGGCTTCACCCTCTGGGCGCTGGCGGGCCTGTTCCAGTTCGGCGCCAAACACCAGCGTTTGGGAGAGCCAGCCGTGATCCATACGATGGTAGCCATCGCTTTGCAAGCCGATACGTTCTAATGAGCGGCTGGCCTGGGGCTCATCAATATCCTGCTGGCTAAAGGTTAGCCGCGAGGTGATCTCGGTCGCGGCGCCAGGCTGCCAGCGATGGCCAAGCTGCACGTTATTGCTCTCAACATCGCGGTCACGCAGTGGGCTGCTGGCATCTGTTGAAAGCTGCTGAGGGTTGGCAGGCTGGGTTGCGCGCTCGTCGTAATGCTGCCAACTGATAAATACCCGCTGGTCGTCGTTTGGCTCCCAACCGCCTTTTAACAGTAGGCTGTTGAGGGTGGCGTCTTCCTCTGCTTGATCGCCACCGGCGCGCCGAATATCGCCAGACTCACTGCGGCCGACTGAAAATAAGCCATCCACCTTGCCGTTGGCGGTATCGCGGCGGCCAAAGGCCGTTAGGCTGCCGCGTAATTCATCGCTAGCGGTGGCGCCACCAACGGAAAGGCGTACGCCGCTATCTTCGCCAGGTGCCAGCAGGTCATCGGCATCAACGCTCGTAAAGCTGACCACACCCCCCATCGCATTGCTGCCGTATAAGCTGGAGAGGGCGCCGCGAGCTACCTGTACTTCCTGAATTAAGCCAGGGTCGAGGAAAAAGTTGCCGACATGGCCCGTCGAAATATCCTGCCGCACGCCGTCTAAACGTATCAGCACGCCTGAGCGACCAAAACCACGCATACTCAACGTCTGACCGTTGCGGCGCCCCTGACCAGCGACATGCAGACCCGGCTGGCGGCTAAGGATGTCTTCCACTCGGCTAGCCGTTGCTAGCACCGCATCATTGCGGTTAATGATGTCGATAATCAGCGGTGCCCGAGAGAGGTCCGTCGGCGCGCGAGTGCCCGTCACCGTTACCGGATTAAGTTCAGCATCGTCTGCAAAAGCGGCGAGTAGAGGGAAAAAAGTGAGGCAAAGGCCGCTGAACGCGCATGTGTATTTCATGAGCCGGATAGTTCCAACAAAGAGAGGTGGAAGACATCGCTGGCTGAGTGCAGTTAGGCTGCAATATGGCTGGCTGTTGCTGTATTAGTTTTTAAAATTAGGGTGTGCTTATGCGTTAAGGATTAACTTGCCACTTTTGGTGCGACGCAAGATATAGCGTCTTTGTTCATGATGAATAATCAGCTGACCAGCGCTTCCCAGCAGCTCTTTGCTATCCACTTCACGCGCCGCTATAGGCGCCACTACTGGCGCATGGCGTTGCTCAGCGCCCTTGTCGGGAAACTGCATGCGATGATGACTCCTGTGTTAATGATAACTATTAGCGTTAATTTAACAGAGTTGAGAATGCTACTCAATAGGCTTTGGGAGGTAAACGCTTGTCATCATGCGATTAATGGCAGCAACTGTGCCAAAAGGTGTCTTTAATTTACCTATATACAGGCAGGCAGACCGTCATCGCGCTGTCATTTTGCTCAGTTAAAGTCTCTTGAAATTCAATCGTTAGCTTAAAACGATACGAGGGAGACCCAACATGAGTAAAGAGATCGAAGATCATCGTCTGCTTAACCCAAGCCGCAATGAACCGTTCGCAGCGGTATTGGCAAAACATGTATCTCGGCGCGATGTGATGCGTGGCGGCTTGAGCATGGCGGCGGCCTCAATGCTGAGTTTTGGTGGCGCCGCTCAGGCACTTGCCTCAAACGGCACGCAAAAAACACCGCTGACGCTGGCCTTCGAAGCCGTACACGGTTCACTGACTGACGCGATAGTGGTGCCAGAAGGCTATGTGGCACAGGTGCTAGTACCCTGGGGTACGCCGCTCAGCGCTGCCGATACCTGGCAGGCTGACCAGCCGATGACGCCTGATCGCCAGGCTGTGAGTGTGGGCATGCACCATGACGGCATGGCAGGGTTTGCGCTAGATGCCGATAACGCCTCGCGTCGATTTGTACTGGCGCTTAACAATGAATATATCGATCAAGAAGCGCTGTGGGCACCTCAGGGTGGTCCGACTAATGCAAAAAGCGGTAAGCGGCCCGCCGATGAGTCACGCACCGAGATCAATGCCCACGGTGTCACCATGGTTGAGGTTGAAAAAGATGCCAACGGCCACTGGGCACATGTGCCGGGCTCGTCTTATAACCGCCGCTTTACCAGCGCAACAGTGATGGAAATCGCAGGCCCTGTTGCCGGTAGCGACTACGTCAAAACGCAGTTTTCACCGTCGGGCATGCAGACCCGAGGCACCAACAATAACTGTGGCAACGGTGTTACTCCCTGGGGTACCTATATTGCCTGCGAAGAGAACTGGCCGGATATTTTCGTTAACCGTGGTGAACGCTTCCAGGACGATGCGCGCATCGGTATTCCTACCGATAAAAGCCGCTATGGCTGGGATACCTCGGCAGGCGATGCCTCTGAGGACAACGATGAGTTTGGCCGTTTCGATATTACTCCACGAGGTGAACACGCGGCTGACGACTATCGCAACGAGGCGCGCTCGTTTGGCTATCAGGTAGAAGTGGACCCGTATAGCGATGCGCTCGCCGTTAAGCGCACGGCACTGGGTCGTTTTCGCCATGAAGGCTGCTGGCTGGGCAAGCTGGAAGCCGGTCAGCCGGTGGTTTACTACTCTGGCCATGATTCGCGCAATGAGTATGTCTATAAATACGTTTCTGATGCCCTCTGGAATCCCGCTGATGCCAACCGCCCCGGCGAAGAATACGACCGCTTGGCTATCGGTAGTCGATATATGGATAACGGCACGCTGTATGTGGCCCGTTTCCATGCCGATGGCAGTGGTGAGTGGCTAGCGCTGACGCCTGATGCGACAACGCAGGATGGCCGCACGCTAGCCGTGGCGCTGGGCTTGGCAGACGACGACCACGCAGGAATTATCATTAATACCTGTGATGCGGCGGATTTTATGGGCGCAACACCAATGGACCGGCCAGAATGGGCGGCTGTCGACCCTACATCAGGCGAGGTGTACCTCACGCTGACCAATAATACTCAGCGTACCGCCGAAGAAACCACGCCGACGTTTACCAATACCGGTGACGACATTGAGCAGTTAGGCGTTGGTTATGGCACAGCGCCCACCAATGCGTCCAACCCGCGTGCCAATAACGAAGCGGGGCATATTATCCGCTGGCGCGAAAGCCGTTTGCCGAACGCCTTCACCTGGGAAGTGTTTGTGTTTGGTGCCGCGGCAAGCGATGTGGATAACCACTCTGGCCTGAGCGAAATGAACCAGTTCGCGAGCCCCGATGGGTTGTGGTTCGACGAGCGTGGTGACGGCCAGGGGATTCTTTGGATTCAAACCGATAATGGCTATGGCGGGTTAACGGAATATACAAACGATCAATTGCTTGCGGTAGTACCTAACGGGCTGGGCGATATTCAAGGCACCGGCCCGGTAATTAACAATAGCAATCAGCAGCAGCTAAAGCGTTTCGCGGTAGGGCCTAATGGCAGTGAAGTCACCGGTATCTTTGCCACGCCGGATAAAACCGCGCTGTTTATCAATATTCAGCACCCCGGCAACTGGCCCGCTGACGGCGGCGCGCTGGTTCAAGACGCCACCATTGCCGCCAGCGGCCAAGTGCGCCCACGAGCTGCGACGGTGGTCATTCAGAAACGCGATGGTGGTCCGGTGGGGGTGTAACCTCAGCCCTGTAGCGCACAGCGTCGAACTACTCGGCGATAGCCCTAAAGCCCATCGACAAGCAGCTGAAAGGCAATGGTCGCCATCATAATGGCTACGCCAATATCGATCAGTCGCCAAGTTAACGGCCTTGATAGCCAGGGCGCTAGCCAGGAAGCTCCCAGGGCTAGCGCGCTAAACCATAGCGCCGAGCCGCTAGCTGCGCCCAGCGCGTAGGCGCTCGGAACTGGCTGCTGGGCACCTAGCGAGCCAATCAGCACGACCGTGTCGAGATAAACATGCGGATTGAGCAGGGTCACGGCCAGTGTCGCCAGCATCACCGCGTGGAAAGAACGCGCCTGCGTGCCGTTTGCCTCAAGCGTAACGGGGCGCCAAGCGCGGCGCAGTGCTTGGCTTGCGTACCAAAGCAGAAAAGCAATGCCTCCCCAGCGCGCAATGCCAAGCAGTAGCGGGCTTTGCATCAATATGCCTGCCAATCCGAATACGCCCGCGGCTACCAGCACCGCGTCGCAAACCATGCATAGCAGCGCTACGGCTAGATGATATTCACGGCGCAGGCTTTGTGAGAGCACAAACGCATTCTGAGCACCAATCGCCATAATTAGCCCGATAGCGACCAGCAGGCCGTTGATATAACTTTGCCACATACCCTGCCACATAGCGGCCTACTTAATGTTGATGAAATTGTTGGTAAGTGTGCTGCCGCTGCGTGTATAAGGAAAACGAATATTACTGATATACCATTAGGAAAATGAATTGCTTGATTACAAATTATTGGCGGCGTTAGCGGCAGTCGTCGAGCAGGGTGGTTTTGAGCGGGGATCACAAGCGCTGGGGCTGTCGCAGTCGGCTATCTCTCAGCGTATCAAGCTGCTTGAAGCACGTATTGGCCAGCCTGTGCTGATTCGAGCGACGCCGCCCGCGCCGACCGATGTTGGCCGTCGATTGCTCAATCATGTGCAGCAGGTGCGCTTGCTTGAACGCGACCTTCAAGACCAAGTGCCAATGCTCGATGACGCCATGCCGGAGCGTCTACGTTTAGCGATCAACGCTGACAGTTTGGCGACGTGGTGGGCGGCGGCGGTTGGCGATTTTTGCGCCCATCAAAACGTACTGCTGGAGTTGATAGTCGAAGATCAGGAAGTGGGATTAAAGCGCATGCGCGCTGGCGAAGTAGCGGGCTGCGTATGCGCCGCCGAGCGCCCGGTGGCGGGAGCGAATAGCGAAGTGCTGGGCGTTATGCCCTATCTTGCCGTGGCAAGCCCAGCCTTCATCGCGCGGTATTTCGCAGCTGGCGTTAGGGCGCAGGTTTTACCCCAGGCGCCCGCTATCGTATTTGGTGCAGATGACTTACTGCAGCATCGCTATTTAGCAACGTTTGGCGTAACGGGCAGCTTTGCCTATCATCTGTGTCCCTCTTCTGAGGGCTTTGTACGTTTGCTTGAAAGCGGGTTTGGCTGGGGAATGGTGCCTGAGCTGCAAGTGCGCAATGAACTGGCGCAAGGCAAGCTAGTGGAGCTGATCCCAGGACGTTCCATCGACGTGCCGCTTTACTGGCACTACTGGCGTAATGGCGGGCGCCTATTAGCCGGTTTGACGCAGCACCTTCGCCGTACAGCGTTAAAAGCGTTGGTGCCGCTTTAGCTATTTTAGCAAAATGTCGAGAAGGGCTTTATGCGGTCAGTTAAAGTGTTAATGATAATTTATAGTTAATTTTAAGCTGAGGGAGTGCTCAATCCGCTGTCGCCTTCATAGGTAAGGTTGGTTTCCCAGCTGTCGCTACTAACGGCAATCGCCGCATGAATGCCCGCGCTATCGCCTGCTTTGAAAGCTTTATAAATCGCTTTGTGATCTTTTAAAGCGGTTTCAGGTAGCGACCGCATTGAGGTTTCCAGCGCGGCTTCTATCAGTTGCAGTAAGGTCTCCCCGACGCGGATGGTCATGGGGTTATGGGTGCTGTGCAGAATGGCGCGATGGAAGGCGATATCGTGCTGAGACGTTTGTGCCCCTACCCGGATCGCTTCTTCCATGGCGTCGATACTCTGCTGAATGCGCTGATGATCCTGTGCCGTTGCTTCGCCCATTGCTTGAAGGGTATACGCAGGTTCAAACATGTTACGAAATTCCAGCACGTCCCTCGTCATACCGCGCGCTAAAATCATCCCAAAGGCCATAGGATCCACCAGCGGCTTGCCTGGCTCGCGGCGAATCATAGTGCCCTGACCACGTTTGACTTCCACAATGCCGATGGCTTGCAGCATTTTTATGGCTTCGCGCACGCTTGATTTGCCAATGCCCAGGCTGTGGGTCAATTCAGTTTCTGAAGGTAAATAGTCACCCGGCTTTAGGTCGCCGCGTATCAAGGCACTTTTGATGCGCTCGAGTAGTTGCAGCGCGACTGAGCTGCGCTCCATCGAATCTCCAAAAGAAGTCGTGTTCGTGGGGGTAGTCTCGGGCTGGCGTTTAAAACTCATGTGGGCCTCACGTGGCTCATCGGTATTTATTACATGCTAATAAAGCGTAAGCCTAGCGGCTTAATACGCTTGATTGCATATATTTAAAAGAAATATGCATATTTTTTATTGTTTTATGTACGCTGCTTGCATAAAGCTCGTTAGTAGGTCTAGCATGATATCAGACATCTGATGTCTGGTGTCCGAATCGATTAGACATTAAATGCGAGAACCTGCATGACCAAAAAACACATCGTGGTGTTGACGACGGGCGGCACCATAGCCAGTAAGCCTGGCGAATCAGGGCGTAGCCAGTCAGGCGCATTAAACGGTGAGCAATTGCTGGATCGGGTAGTGCTACCGCAGGGGGTCGAAGCCACGGTAGAAGTTATTTCGATCCTGCAAAAACCCAGTAACGCCATCACCCTCGCTGATCTCGCTGAGTTGTATCTTCAAGGGCGAAAAGCGCTGGCACGCCCGGATGTGGACGGGCTGGTGATCACTCATGGTACCGATACCTTAGAAGAAACCGCTTACTTTCTGTCACTCACGCTGCCGGCTGATAAACCTTGTGTCATTACTGGTTCGCAGCGAGCACCTCACCAGCTAGGCACCGACGCGTTTAAAAATATCTGCGATGCCATTGTGGCGGCGACAAGCCCACAGCTGCGTCAGCATGGCTGTGTGGTGGTTTTTAACGAGTCGTTATTCACTGCACGCTATGCCCGAAAAATGAGCAGCTTCCAACTGCACGGTTTTAATGCGCCCGGCGCCGGGCCGTTGGGATATATCGATGGGCAGCGCGTAAAGCTTTATCACGCAGCAGCGGCGGTGGCGAACCCGATCGAAGGATGGGACTTTCCGCTACCAAGAGTTGATCTACTGCCAGCCTATTTGGATGCCTCACCAGACGTATTGAAAGTCTGTGTCGAGAGTGGAGCAAAGGCGATAGTAATTGATGGTTTAGGGCGTGGCCATGTGCCGCCTAGCTGGATGAACGCAATAAGGGAACTGGTTAGCGCGGGTGTGCCCGTAGCGGTTGTGAGCAGTTGTGCTCAAGGGCCGGTGAACACCAGCTATGAATTTAGCGGTAGCCTCGACGACTTATTGTCGGCCGGAGTGATAGCGCTCAACGATATCAGTGCACGTAAGGCAAGACTCGCGCTTGCCTTACTGCTGAGTAGTACCCCGCGCGCAGCGTTGGGTAATGCGATGGAACGCATGATGGCATGAGTGGACTCTTAATCTTGCTCAAATGCAGTAACAAAACACTAAAAAAATAACCCACCATAATTAAATAAGGTGCTGGACATGAAACTAATACTAAAGAAAGTCACCCTATCCGCTGCTATCGCAATTGCCTCTTTTAGTGCAGCTCAACTTCAGGCGGCCGATTACACCTTTAGTTTTGCTCATGTATTAATTGAAGGGACACCTAACGGCCAAGCGGCACTGCAATTTAAAGAAGAGGTGGAGGAAAAATCTGACGGGCGTATTCAAATCAACGTATTACCTGCCGCTCAAGTGGGCGGCGATGTGGAAATTATCGAGCAGATTCAAATGGGGCTCGTGGATATTGGTATTCCACCAACGGCTACGCTAGGCAACTTTGAACCGCGCATGCAAATTTTGGATTTACCGTTCTTAATTGCAGATTACGACACCATGGTTACAACTCTTGATGGTGAGGTAGGCCGAGCAATTCTCGATACTTTGAGTGGCCATAATATGATTGGCATCAACTTCTGGGGAGCAGGTTTTCGTCATATTACTAACAATGATCGCCCTATTGAAGCGCCCGAAGATATGGCAAATATTCGCATGCGCACCATGCAAGCGCCCATCATCATCTCCACGTATCAAAACCTGGGTGCGAATGCGACCGCAATGGCTTTTACCGAGGTTTATAACGGCTTACAGCAAGGGGTAGTGTCGGGCCAGGAAAACCCACTGGCTAATATCTACACCATGCGATTCCACGAAGTTCAGGATTACCTTTCGCTGACCAGTCATGCTTATCACGCCTATGCTGCGGTGATGAACCAGGATTCCTGGGACTCACTGCCGGAAGACCTGCAGGCGGTCATGCTGGAAGCCTTTGATAATGGCCGAGATACGTCCCGTGAGCTAACGCTGCGGGATGAAGAAACCATTATGGAAGAAATCAAAGACGAAATCGCGATTAATGCACTCACCCCAGAACAGCGCGAAGCTTTTATTAAAGCCAGTATGCCGGTGCACGCAGAATATGAAGACATCGTCACCACTGAGTTGCTGCACAAAGTATATGACGCTGTTGGTATCGAGTACTGATCCTAGGATCTCCTAAAACCTAGCTCCTTTCCTTTTACCCAATTAAGGGTGCGGATGTCTCATGTTCGAAGCGCTCAATAAATGTCTTGATCGCTTGGAAAGTGTGGCGATGGTCGTTTTCATGTCGATTGCGACCATCCTCACTACCATCCAAGTCGTCTATCGCTACGGCTTTAGCGGTTCGCTGTTTTGGGCTGAAGAAGTCGTTATTTACTCCATTATCTGTATGAGTTTCGTAGGAGCCAGTATGGGCGTGCGTCATGGCACGCATATTTCGGTGGATGTGATTAATGCAATTGCTTCGCCCGCCGTTAATAGATGGCTGCATATGATCGCGGCGATCATTGGCATCATATTCGCAGGCTTTATGACCTATTACGGCTTCGTTCTCTATTTCAGTACGCTAGACCGTGGACAGCTAACAGCGGCACTTCGCCTGCCGATGGCATGGTTTTATCTGCCTATTGGCGTATCCGGTGTTTTGCTGACTCTTCGCTATCTATGGGTCATTAATGAAGTTTGGAAAAAGCCTCCGGTAGGTCTCTCCGAAGAGCTTGTGGCCGGCTCGGATAAGCTCATTTAATCCCAGGAGAGCGACTATGATTACTGCATTATTACCCATCTTTTTTGCCGTGCTACTGCTTGGGTTACCTATCTTTGCTTCTTTAGCATTAGCGGTGTTTTTAGCGATCGAGTTTTTTGGCACCACCAACCCGGTCATTGTGCCGATGCGCATGTTTACCGGTATGAATAACTTCTCGCTCATGGCGATTCCGTTTTTTATTCTGGCGGCAGAGCTAATGCGCATTGGTGGACTTTCAGATCGGTTAATCAATTTAGCCAAAGCGTTAGTCGGATGGGTGCCCGGCGGTTTAGCAGCGGCTACCGTGCTTTCATGCTTATTCTTCGGTGCCATTTCCGGCTCAAGCCCCGCCACGGTGGTGGCGATTGGCTCGATTATGTTTCCGGCGCTGGTAGCGGCTGGCTACGATAAACGCTTCGCGATTGGTTTGATTGCCACCGCCGGTACGTTAGGGCCGATTGTGCCGCCGAGTATTGCGCTGATTATCTATGGCTCTGTGACCGGAACTTCGGTTGGGCGTCTGTTCGCGGCAGGTTTACTACCGGCCATTGTCATTGCCTCTATCCTGATTGCCTACTGCATTGTGTTTAGCAGCATCAAAGGCTATGAGCGCTCCTCATTTCCGACACTGCGTCAAATTTTGGCGGCTTTTAAAGACGCCGCTTGGGGACTGGGCCTGCCGGTGATCTTGCTGGGTGGTATCTACAGCGGAGTTTTTACCCCTACGGAGTCGGCAGCCGTTGCCTGCATATATGGGCTGTTTGTTGGCATGGTGGTGTATCGCACGATCAATGTAATGGAACTGATGGGTACGCTGAGAAGTTCAGGGCTGATTTCCGCCACGCTGCTGCTGATTACTGCGGGTGCCTCCGCTTTTTCTTGGCTGCTTGCCATTACCGGCACACCGAGCCAACTGGCGGGGCAAGTGTTGTCTTGGACAGATGATCCGTTTCAGGTCATGGCGCTCTTTAACATCGTGATGATTATTGCTGGTTTTTTCCTCGATAGCGCTTCAGCGATCATCGTGCTCTCACCGCTACTGCAGCCTATCGCCGCGCAAGTAGGCGTCGATCCGGTTCATTTCGGCATTATCACGTTAATCAATTTCTCGGTGGGTATGATTACACCACCGGTAGGGCTGAACCTGTTTGTCGCTATGGCAATCTCCAAAATGTCACTTCAGGAAGTATTTAAGGCCTGCTTGCCGCTCATTGGTTTGATGCTAATTGCGCTGATCATTATCACTTATATACCCTGGTTAAGTACCTGGCTGCCATCGCTAATTTATTAATTAATAGCGTGAATACGTTAATCAATAAGGACAACGAACAATGAGTAAAACAATTGAACAAGCGGTGGCGGAGCAGGGCCTTACGCTTCCCGTGATTCCAAAACCGCGTGGCATGTTTTTGCCTTGGTCTCAGTTGGGCAGCCAGCTGTTTTTAGCCGGGCAAATTTGTGAGCGTGGGGGTGATGTTCTCTATTCGGGAAAGGTGGGCGCTGAGTTTGACCTTGAAACCGGTAAGCTAGCAGCCCAAACATGTGCTTTAAATCTGTTGGCATCACTTAGCGATGCACTTGAGGGTGACTTCTCTAGAGTGGTGCGCTGCGTACGCATGAATGGCTTCGTCAATGTGGCGCCGGGCTTTCACGATGTACCTCTGGTTATCAACGGTGCCTCGGAGCTATTTGTCGCGCTGTTTGGCGAGGCTGGGCGACACGCCAGAACCGCCATTGGGGTAGCTACTCTACCTGGTAATGCTGCAGTGGAAGTCGAAGCGATTTTTGAAGTACGTTAGACACCGGATGGAGGTACGTGACGTATGCAGGATTCACCGATATTTCTATCTTTGCGTGAGCAGCATGCTCGCTTGCGAGCGGGTACGTTAACCGCCACTACACTTGCCGAGGCATCGATAGCTGCTTATCAACAGCGCGGCAAACATGATCATGCTTACCTCACCTGGAATGGTGAACAAGCGCTAGCGATGGCCAAAGCCTCTGATACTGTACTCGCCCAAGGTGGTGATGTCGGTGCGCTGATGGGGATAGCGGTCTCGATCAAGGATATTTACGCAGTGCCTGGATTGCCCACTTATGCGGGTTCTTCTCAGCGACTGCCGAAACGGTGGGAGTCTGCTGGGCCTGTAGTGAGTGCTTTACTGAAACAGTTACCTTCCGTGATGGGTAAAACCCACTCCGTTGAGTTTGCTTTTGGTGGGCTGGGCACTAATGCTCACTGGGGAACGCCGCGTAATCCTTGGGATATTGGTCAGCATCGAGTGCCTGGCGGTTCGAGCTCCGGAGCGGGTGTTTCGCTGGTGAGTGGCACTGCTAGCCTGGCGCTGGGCACCGACACCGCAGGGTCAGTGCGTATTCCCGCGTCGATGACCGGCGTCGCAGGGTTGAAAACCACTGCCGGGCGCTGGTCGACCCAACAAATTGTGCCACTCTCGACCACGCTGGATACCCCTGGCCTGCTGGCGCGGCGGGTGGATGACCTGGCCTTTGCGTTTGATGCACTGGATGGTCAGTTGGGTGATGGCGCGCGAGGCGGCAACGATAGTCGAATACCGGCGACCCCGGTGCTTGCGGACCTCACCTTTGGCGTGCCGGAAACATTTTTCTGGGATGACTGTAGTCCAGGCATTGCAGAAACCGTTCGCGCGGCTATAAAACAGCTGGAAGGCGCCGGAGCAAGGATAGTGACGTTGGAATTGCCGGGCATCGAAGAAGCATATTCACTCTTCAAACTGGGCGGTGTAGCAGCCGCTGAGTTGGCAGCATTTCTAAAAACCGAACTACCCGAGATGATTGCTTCTCTTGACCCTAATGTGGCTGCCCGTATCGCAGCGGCTGATGATATGCCTGCCTGGGAGTACGTGCGTCGTCGTACGGTGCTGGATTCGCTCTATCAATCCGCCGCCGCTCGCATGGCGGATGTGGATGCCGTGCTTACCCCGACAGTGGCCATTACCCCGCCCACTATTCAGAGCCTGCAGCCGGAAGGCGCTTATTCTAAAGCCAATATGCATGCCCTTCGCAATACAGTGATCGCTAACTTTCTGGGTCTATGTGCGCTAACGCTGCCGGTGGGAAAAGATGCTGCAAGCATGCCCGTTGGCCTGCAAGTGCTAGGCGGCCCATGGCAAGATGCCAAGCTGCTGGCGATTGGCCAGGCAATTGAAAATGAGCTGGGCACGGGGTTGGATATTCTTGGTCATCCTCCAATGCTGTAACTGAGGGCAATGCTAAGTACTGCCACCCGCCTGGAGGGTAAAACCAACGTCATGCTGGCGGTGCTCGACGGCTTTGCCGCTGAGCCGCTGTATTAAGGTGCTGGCGGCTAGGCGGCCTATCTCTTCTCTGGGTGAGAGAATAGTGGTGAGCTGTGGCGTTACGTGTCGGCCAAGAGGCAAACCATTGAATCCGGCAATGGCGATATCTTCTGGGATCTTCAGGCCTTGGCGCTGGGCGGCCAGCAGAGCACCTGCGGCCAAATCGTCGTTAGCAAAGTGAATGGCCTGTGTATGAGGGTATTGGGCTAGTACCTGGGCTAGGCCTTCCGCGCCAGCCTGCAGGCTGCCAAGCGTGTTGAGTTCTACCAGCGGTACTGCCAGCCCTTTAGCTTGCAACACTGATTTATGCCCTTCAAAGCGCATGCCTGCGCGATAATCCTGAGACAGACGAGCACCGACATAAACAATATGGCGATAGCCTTTTTCAATAAGGTGATGAGCCATGCAGCGGCCTGCGGCCACATGGTCGAGCCCAACGTTAAGATCCATCGCTTTACCCAGTTCCATCACCTCCATAATGGGATGGTCCCAGTTGGCGAGCAGCGTATGACATGCCTGGTTATGGCGCAGGCCTGCGGTCACCAGTGCCGAGCACGACCAGCCCAAAAAAGTGCGCACCAGCTGATATTCGCGATCCAAGTCATAATCGGTATTGCCGAGCAGGATTTGGTAGCCCTGCGCTTCTAGCGTTTCTTGAAGCCCCTGAATAACCTCAACAAACACAGTGTTAACCAGCGAAGGCACAATGACCGCAACCAGCCGTGAGCGGGAGGAGGCTAAGCTGCCTGCAATGAGATTAGGGACATAGCCTAAACGCTCCACCGCGGCATGAACGCTGTGCCGAGCCCGCTCACTCACTTTATCGGGATGATTCAGCGCTCGTGAGGCGGTAATCGGTGATACGCCTGCCGCCTCTGCCACTTGGCTAAGTGTGACCTGATCAGAGCGGCGGCGCTGTTTAGTGCCGCTGGTCGGCTCTTTAGACATTGGTCGCGCATCCCTTATGTTCAGCTTGTCGATACGCAAAGAATAATCTAGAAAGAATGGTAGCGCTATCATTCGCAGCACTGCTATAGCCAGTACAGCGACAGTCAATACAACCGCAGCGAGGTATCGCCAGGTGAGTGAACGTAGCCAACAAGCCCTCCGCGTTGGAGTAATAGGCCTAGGCGTTATGGGGATGGGCACCGCTACTGCCTTGCTTCAGCGCGGCCTTAATGTGACAGGCTGTGATATTTCGGCAGCAGCTCGCGAAGCCTTCACGGCAGCAGGGGGCAGTAGCGTTGCAACGCCTGCAGACCTTGCTGACTGCCATATTGTGCTGGTAGTTGTTGTCAACGGAGAACAGGTTGAGCAAGTATTGTTCGGTGAGCAGGGCGTCGTCGGTCATTTGGCACCGGATAGCCTCGTTATGCAGTGCGCAACGGTGGCGCCAAGCCAAGCAAAGCAGCTTGGCGAGCGCTTAGCGGCAGAAGGCTTAATGATGCTCGATGCACCCATTAGCGGCGGGGCGGCTAAAGCGAAAAGCGGTGACTTATCAGTGATGGCGTCCGGTTCGCCCGAGGCGTTCACCGTCGCTCAGCCTGTGCTTGATGCCATGGCCGCCAAAGTCTATCGCCTTGATGATGCGCCGGGCGTTGGTTCTAGTATGAAGCTTGTGAATCAACTGCTGGCCGGGGTGCATATTGCCACCGCTGCTGAGGCGATGGCACTCGGTATTCGTATGGGACTCGATCCAGAAGTGATTTTTGACGTCATTAGCCATTCGGCAGGCAACTCTTGGATGTTTGAAAATCGTGTGCCGCATATTCTGAGTGGCGACTATACGCCGCTGTCAGCGGTGGATATTTTCGTTAAAGATCTCAATATTGTGCATCAAACTGGGCGCGAACTGTCGCTAACAACGCCGATCGCGGCTAGCGCGCTGCAGCTGTTTACCGCTGCCAGCGGCGCGGGTTTTGGACGTGAAGACGATTCGGCGGTGATAAAAGTTTATCAGCGTTTATCGGGCATCACGTTACCTGAAGCGGCTAACGATGCATGCGGAGGCTGAGAACAATGCAGCCCATCAAAAGAGCACCGCTATTAAAAAGAGTACTGCGATGATTCGACTAGCCGCCAACCTCAGCATGCTGTTTAACGAACACGCCTTTATAGATCGCTTTTCGGCCGCCGCAGAGGCCGGTTTTAAGGGCGTGGAGTACCTGTTTCCGTATGCGTTTGCTGCCGAAGAATTGCGCCATGCATTGGCAGAAACGCAGTTGGAGCAGGTGCTGTTCAACCTGCCGCCAGGTGATTGGGACGCGGGTGAAAGAGGCTTGGCGAGCCTGCCGGGGCGTGAAGGTGAATTTCGTGACTCAGTGATGGAGGCGCTACGCTACGCCGAAGTGCTCAACTGCCCGCGGGTACATGCCATGGCAGGGCTGCTACCGCAGGGCGCCGATGCGGATACCGTCGCTGAGCATCATGCGATCTATATCAGCAATTTGCGCTATGCGGCGCGCGAGGCGGCGAAAGTCGGCCGAGACATCTTGATCGAGCCCATTAATACGCGCGATATGCCCGGCTTTTTTCTGTCTCGCCAAGCCCAGGCCATGGCGGTCATCGAAGAAGTTGGGGCACAGAATGTGAAGCTCCAGTTTGACCTCTATCACTGCCAGATTATGGACGGTGATTTGCTACGCCATCTTGAGCGTCAGTTTAGTGCCATCGGCCATATTCAGATTGCGGGCGTGCCAACGCGCCACGAGCCTGATGTAGGGGAAGTGCACTATCCCGCTCTTTTTGAGCGCATGGGCGCCTTGGGCTATAGCGGCTGGGTTGGCTGCGAGTACCGCCCGCAGGCTGAAACCCGCGCAGGCTTAGGCTGGGGCAAGCCGTGGGGTTTAACGGATCGTTGAGCTATCTTCGGCTGAAGACACAATAACAATGGCTACATAGGATCGACACAATGCATATCGCTATTACTGGTGCCGCTGGCTTTCTCGGCCAGCGTTTAGTCCAGCAGCTACTGGCGCGAGGCGAGCTTCGTCAGCAGCCTATCACCCGGCTAACGCTGATTGACCAAGTTGAGGCGCCGCAGCCATCGCAAAGCAATGTCTCGGTGACATCGCTGGCAGTCGATATTACTAAGCCCGGTGCGCTGGATAGCGTGCTGGATCAACGCCCTGATGTTATTTATCACTTGGCCGCGGTGGTGAGTTCCGCCGCAGAGGCAGATTTTGACCTGGGGATGCTGGTCAATTTTGATGCCACGCGAGCGCTACTGGAAGGTTGCCGTGCTCGTGATCTGAGTAACACCCGCTTTATCATGGCAAGCTCCGTGGCTGCTTATGGCGGTGATTTGCCCGACGTACTTGATGATATGACCGCGTTGCAGCCGCAAACGTCTTACGGTACGCAAAAGGCGATGTGTGAGCTGTTAATTAACGACTACAGCCGTCGTGGGCTTATCGACGGCCTTGTGCTGCGCCTGCCAACGATCGTGATTCGCCCTGGGCGGCCTAATGCGGCGGCCTCAAGCTTTGCCTCAAGTATTCTGCGTGAGCCTTTGAACGGTGAGAAGGCCATTTGCCCGGTCTCGCTAAACCAGCCGCTGTTCGTGATGTCACCAGACAAGGTAATTGATGCGCTGGTACACGGGGCCGATATCCCTCAAGAAGCGCTCGGTAAATTCCGCGCTTTCATCCTGCCCGGCATTACCACCCATGTCGTTGAGATGTTGGATGCTTTGCAAGAGATCGCTGGGCCAGAGGCGGTAGCGCTTGTGCACCATGAGCCGGACCCACGCATCGAGCCCTTAGTGGCGAGCTGGCCTGCCCGCTTTGAAACGGCTAAGGCTACTCAGCTTGGATTTGTCGGAGATCGTGACTTTCGGCAGATTGTTGATGCCTATGTGGCCGAGTATCACTGAAGTCGCTATGCCTAGCTGTAATAACGCCTAGTTGATGGGCGAGCAAGAAGGGGAGCCAAGGCTCCCGTCATCCTTACTAATAAATACAACGAAGGAGCATCACCATGACCACTCATTTCACTCAACGCACGCTCGTAACGGCCATTGGTACCGCTATCGCCCTGACGGGGCTTGCGTTTCAAGCCCAGGCCGCCACGGAAGTCAGTGTGGGCTACGCCATCTCCAGCAACTCCCATTACGGTGAGGGATCGCGGGCCTTTAAAGAAACCTTAGAACGCCTCTCTGATGGCGAATTTACCGTGTCCGATCATCCTAGCGGCTCACTCGGCGGAGAGCGCGCCATGATCGAGGGGCTGCAGATTGGTACCGTCGATGTCGTGATCACCTCCACCGGGCCGCTGGGTAACTTTGTTCCGGAGACCTATGTGCTTGATCTGCCGTTCTTGTTCACCAGCTACGAGCAGGCGCGCTGTGTGCTCGATGGCGAGATCGGCCAGGAGCTGCTGGATAAAATGGGCGAGCACGATTTGGTCGGCCTGTCCTGGTCGGAAAACGGTTTCCGTCATATCACCAATAGCCAGCGTGCCATCGCCGCGCCTGAGGACGTTAGCGGCCTGAAGATTCGTACCATGGAGAACCGTATTCACCAGCAGGCGTTTGAAGGGTTAGGCGCAAGCCCTACGCCGATGGCCATGCCTGAGCTGTTCACCGCGCTGCAACAGGGTACGGTCGATGGTCAAGAAAACCCAATTGCGGTCATTGTGGCCTCGAACCTTTACGAAGTGCAGGACCAGCTGTCTTTGACGGGGCATGTTTACTCGCCCGCTATTCTGTTGGGCTCTCCCGTGCTGCTCGATGGGCTGAGTGATGAAGAGCGAGAGTGGTTCGATGAGGCCGCCCAAGCAGCCACCGTCGCTACTCGCGCAGAGGTGTCACGATTAGAACAAGAGGGCGTTGCGTTTCTACAAGAACGCGGCATGACCGTAACGGACAATATCGACCCAGCGCCTTTCCAAGAGGCCGTGGAGGATGTCTACGCCCGCTTTGTTGAACAGTACGGTGATGAAATGTTAGAGCGCATTCGTAACAGCAGCTGCTGAGCCTATCTCGTGGCGCCCGCTGGGCGCCACCTTCCCACAACCTGACGGGGTGAGGTGACTCATGGTGTCTTGGTTTCTGCGTGCCGAACATGTCTTGACTCGTCTGGCACTAACGATCGCTATTGTGATGTTGATCATATCGGTGTCGCTGAGTTTCTATCAGGTGCTCACTCGGTTTATCTTTAATGCGCCTTCCACGTGGTCGGAAACGCTATCACGGGCATCGATGATCTGGTGTGTCTTTATGGCGGCGGCGGCTACGTTCCGTGGCGGTTTTATGATGGCGGTCGAGGTGATCTACAAGCTAGTACCCAAGCGCACCCTGCTGGCACTGGAGTGGCTCATTGGGCTGTGCTGTCTGTTGGTGCTAGCGGTCTTGGTTTATTACGGCATTCAAATGACCCAGAGGGTCAGCCGCCAAACGCTGTCGGCGCTTGAGGTCTCAATGGCGTGGGCATACGCGGCGATTCCCGTGGGCAGCGCGTTTGCGATGTTGGCCGTGCTGGCAAGATTGCTTGCGCAAAGCTGTGGTCTCGAAGCGCTGGGGCCGATGCACGACGAAACTATTGAGCAAGATGCGGCCCCGCAAAACTTAGGATCGACCCAGAGAGAGCCACTCTCATGAACCTAGCTATCGGTCTTTCTCTGCTGATTTTATTCGCCACCGGCGTGCCGATCGCAATTTCGATCTTGCTGGCATCGATCATCGGTATCGAGTTTTTCTCACGGCTGCCGCTGGTCATGGTTCCGCAGCAGCTGTTTGTGGGGCTTGATAACTTCCCGTTAATGGCGATTCCTTTCTTCATTCTAGCCGGTAACCTGATGGCGGCTGGCGGCATCTCTAGCCGCCTTGTCGATCTGGCAAAATCTATCGTCGGCGGCGTGCAAGGCGGTTTGGCGATGACGTGCGTGCTGACCTGCATGATGTTTGCTGCCGTGTCAGGTTCAAGTGTGGCCACGACCTTTGCCATCGGTGCGATCCTGATTCCGGCGATGGTCAAGCATGGCTACCCGAAGCCGCTCGCCGCCTCTATTCAGGCATCCTCTGCGGAGCTTGGGGTGCTGATTCCTCCTTCTATTCCGCTCATTTTGTTCGGGGTGAGCACCGATACCTCCATTGGCCAACTGTTCATTGCTGGTATTGGTCCAGGGCTTCTGATCGGCATGGCGCTGCTGCTCTTTCTGTATATCTTCTGCAAACTACGTGGTTTTGGCCTTGAGGATAGTAAAGGTCGTACTAGTTTTGTGACGGCTTTCCAGCGGGCGTGGGCAGCGATGCTGATGCCCATCGTGGTGATTGGCGGTATCTATGGCGGTATTTTCACCCCGACGGAAGCCTCGGCCGTGGCGGTGTTCTATGCCTTAGTCGTCGGCGCTTGCTATCGCGAGCTGAAGCTTGCAGACCTAATGCCGGTGCTGCGCCAAAGCGTTGTCTCAACGGCCGCTGTCATGCTGATTATTGCCGCGGCGGCGCTGTTCAGCTTTCTTATCAGCCGCTCTGGGCTACCGGTTCACGTTGCCGCCTGGGTAACGTCCGTGTTCGATAGCCCTTGGGCATTTTTGTTGGCGGTCAATGCGCTGCTGCTCGTTGTCGGCATGTTCATTGAAACCGGCGCTGCCATTTTGGTGCTGGCGCCGATTCTTACCCCGATTGCAATGCAGTTCGGCATCCATCCCGTTCACTTTGGCCTTGTGATGGTGGTGAACCTGGCGCTGGGTATGATTACGCCACCGCTGGGCGTGAATCTCTTTGCCGCCTGTGCTGTCGCCAAAATATCGATTGATCAAATGCTGCCCTGGCTGGTTCAGTTTGTGTTGGTGGTGCTGGTTTGCCTCATGATGATTACCTATATGCCATGGATTTCAATGGGGTTAGTCAATCTTTTCTACGGTTAGATACACGGCTTTTAAATCCTTACATATAGCCACAATAAAGGAGTGACCTATGTCCCATGCGTTGGCCTTGCCACCTCAGCAGGCGTTAATTGGCGGGCAGTGGGTAAATACCGCTGTGACGATTCAGGTCGAAGCCCCCGCCACCGGGGAGCCGTTGGCGCGTATTGCTCGCAGTCAGGCTGAAGAGGTGAATGCCGCAGTGCAGGCAGCTCAAAACGCTTTTTCTGGTCAACTAGGCGAGTGGTCTCGCTGGTCTGCGCGCCTTCGCAGTGAATGGCTGCTGAGCTTTGCAGGGGTGATTGAAGCTCATCACGAGCAGCTGGCGCAGCTTGAGTGTGCCGATACGGGAAAACCTATGACTCAGGCGAAGGGCGATATTGCCGCCTGCGCGCGCTACTTCCGCTTTTACGGCGGTGCGGCGGATAAGCTACATGGTGAAACCATTCCCTTTGAAAATGACTTTGCTGTCATGACGCTGCGTGAACCTTACGGCGTCTGTGCACAAATTATTCCCTGGAATTACCCCGCACAAATTTTTGGACGCTGCGCGGCAGCAGCACTAGCCGCAGGTAATACCATCGTACTTAAGCCCGCAGAGGACGCCTGCTTGAGCGTGCTGCGCCTTGCTGAGCTGGCGACAAATCATGGCTTACCCGCCGGTGCGCTTAACGTCGTACCAGGGCTGGGCTCTGAGGCGGGCGCCGCGCTGGCGTCACATGCGGATATTCATCACCTGTCATTTACCGGCTCGCCAGAAACCGGTACGCAGGTTGCCCAGGCAGCCGCCCAACATCATGTGCCGGTCACGCTAGAGCTCGGCGGGAAATCACCTCAGCTGGTCTTTGCTGATGCCGATCTTGAGGTAGCGCTGCCAGCCGTGGTGCGCGGCATTGTCCAAAATGCGGGTCAGACCTGCTCGGCCGGCAGCCGGTTGTTAGTACAGCGCGATATTGCCGATAGCGTTGTCGCTACGCTGTCTGAGCTCTTTTCGGCACTGCGTTGCGATGTGGGTGAAGCCGATGCCGACTGTGGGCCGCTGATCAATGCGCGCCAGAAATCCAAGCTGGAAGAGCGTTTGGCAGCGGCTGAAGCCGATGGCATTCGGGTGGCCGCAAAAGGCCAGCTGGCTGCTGGCGCACCGGCTGACGGACACTTTGTACTTCCGCAGCTGCTAACCAATATTCCCGACGGGCACGAAGTGCTGCGCGAAGAGTTGTTTGGCCCTGTGCTG
The DNA here is from genome assembly GCF_052376475.1 of Halomonas sp. AOP5-B2-8. Classification (NCBI taxonomy): domain Bacteria; kingdom Pseudomonadati; phylum Pseudomonadota; class Gammaproteobacteria; order Oceanospirillales; family Halomonadaceae; genus Halomonas; species Halomonas sp. AOP5-B2-8. The sequence goes on from NZ_JBQSVS010000004.1 coordinate 266,063, forward strand.
GTTGTCCAGGTTTTTGAGGATGAAGCGCAAGCGCTGGCCTTGGCGAATGCGACCGACTTTGGCCTTTGTGCGGGTGTTTGGACGCGGGATGGCGGTCGTCAGCTGCGCTTGGCCAAAGGCATTCGCAGTGGCCAAGTGTTTATCAATAATTACGGCGCGGCGGGGGGCGTAGAGCTTCCTTTCGGCGGTATTGGCCGCTCGGGGCATGGTCGTGAGAAAGGCTTTGAGGGGCTGCGTAGCTACACGCGTATTAAAACCATTGCGATAAAACATTAACAGGCGCTTTCTCTTAAAGGAGACACCCATGACAACAAAACGCCAGGTAGGCATCGTCGGCGTGGGCCTGATGGGCCACGGTATTGCCAGTAGTCTGCAGCGCGCAGGCCATTTTGTCAGTTTTCTAGAACACCCTGGCAATCAGCCCGTGGACGATTTGTTAGCCGCCGGCGCTCATGCGCAGCCTACAGGACGCGAATTGGCGCAGAGCGTTGATGTGGTTATTTTGTGCGTGACGGGATCGCCTCAGGTGGAGGCCGTGCTCTTTGAACCCAACGGTGTGCTGGAAGGCTTGAAGCCCAGCAGCATTGTGATGGACTGCTCCACGGCGCTACCTAGCTCAACGGAAAAAGTCGCTGCTCGAGTCGCTGAGGCAGGTGGCCGCTTTATGGATGCAGCCATGACGCGCACACCTAAAGAAGCGGCTGAAGGGCGGCTCAATCTCATCGTGGGCGCACCGAAGGCGCTGTTTGACGAAACCTTGCCGCTGCTGGAGGGCTTTGCGGAAAACATCGCTCATGCGGGCGACGTTGGTGCGGGCCATACCCTGAAGCTACTGCATAATTTTGTATCGTTAGGCTTTTCGGCAGTATTGGCGGAGGCCACCGCTGCCTCCCGCAAAGCGGGGATTAGCGATAGCGCATTGCTTGAAGTGCTAGGGGCCGGCGGTGGCGGCGGGGTCGTGTTAGAACGGCTGCGTCCTTATATTGCCGAGAACGATCCGTCGGGCTTTAGGTTCTCCGTCGCCAATGCTAGTAAAGATCTGGGCTATTACCACACGATGACCGATGATCTTGGCGTTGAAGGAGGCGTTGCCGCTGCTGTTCACAGCCTCTACACCTCCGTTGAGGATCAAAGCCTTTCCATTCCCGAGCTCATTGGCGTTTTGGCGAAACGTTAACGACAAGCCGTCGGGTTAGAAAATGGCGCGGACGGCTAGGTAAAGCACCGACGGCGCTAGCAATGCGCCAAGCCCAGTGTAAAACGTCGCCGTCATCGCGCCATAAGGAACAAGCTTAGGGTCGGTTGCCGCAAGCCCAGCCGCAACGCCGCTGGTAGTGCCCATTAGGCCGCCGAAAATCATCGCTGAACGTGGGTTATCCAAACCAATATGACGTGCCAGCATGGGCGTCATAATCATGACCAATATTGATTTGAACAGGCCGGCGGCAATGGATAGCGCAATAATCTCAGAAGAGGCGCCAATGGCGGCACCGGCAATCGGGCCAACGATATACGTGGCGGTGCCTGCACCAATGGTGGTTAAGGTGACCGGGTCGCGGTAGCCGAAGGCGTAGGCAACCGCAACACCTGCAACGAACGACACTATCACGCCTAGAAATAAGGCCACCACGCCGCTCATGCCCGCTTCGCGGATCTCCTGAAAGCGAACGCCGTACGCCGTGGCGATGATGGCTAGGTCGCGCAGCATGCCGCCGCCCATCAGCCCTAGCCCAGCGAACAGGCTGATATCGGCAAGTCCTTTCGTACCGCCGGTTGCGACTCCCCCTACATAGGCCAGTATCAAACCGACCATGATAGCGATGGCCGATCCATGGACGCGACCACGGGTCAGCTTATCGCTGACAATATAAGACAGGTACATGGCCCCGCCGACCAGCGCGAAGGCGGCAATCAGATGCTGTTTTTCCAGCTGAGTAAGCAGTGATTCAAGCATAAATATGGCCTCTTTTTAGCGCGTAGGGCGTGAGTGGCTGCCTGCCACGGATGGCGCCGATAGCGGAGCCTGAGCATTAGAAGGCGTCTCTGATGCATGCTTTTCTTTGCTTGAACGCCCAAAAAGAGGAATCAAGGCAAAGCTAGCGCCAACGGCAGCAAGACTTGCGAACAGTGCAATGAAGCCACCATCAATGGCTGCCGCGACGTTCTGGCTGGCCGCCATGGCGACTACAATGGGGATATACATACCGTTCCAAAACGTAATGCCACTCTCGGTGCTGGCCGGCAGTTTCTTTTTGTCGCTAAGATAGCCGCCGATAAAAATCAGCAGCAGCATCGCAATACCCACGCCACCGACATTAGAGTCGATATCCAGCAGCATGCCGAGCACATCTCCGGCCCATAGGCCAACCAACATACACCCTGCGAGGAGGGCAACTCCGTAGATCACCATAGTTAACTTCCTGTTTTATCTTTATTTTGAGTGGCGTTGCATAGTTTTTTGCTACATAGGTTTTTGCGCCATAGGTTTTAGCCGCAGGGGTTATCTCCCGGTTTTCCTCTGCGGCGTAGGATAGTATTTAGGATAGTATTAAGCGTGGGCAGCGGTCTGTTTCGATGCGAAGGTGTCGGCGAAGGTATCGCGCAGCTGATTTTTTTGTACCTTGCCCATCACATTGCGAGGAAGCGCGTTCGCAAAGAAGACCTGCTTAGGCTGTTTATAACGCGCCAACTGATCGCTCAAGGCTGCCAATATACTGGCTTCGCTAACCTCGCCCTGCGCTTCGCGTACGACGACGGCGATAACGCCTTCACCCAGATCTGCATGCGGCACACCGACCACCGCGGATTCTGAGACGCCTGAAAGATCGTCGATTAAAAGCTCTATTTCTTTCGGGTAGACGTTATAACCACCTGAAATAACTAAGTCTTTATCACGGCCAACGATATTCAGATAACCGTGTTCGTCGATGCAGCCCAAATCGCCGGTAATGAAGAAACCGTCGTCGCGAAACTCAGCCTGAGTCTTCTCAGGCATACGCCAGTAGCCCTGAAACACATTGGGGCCGCGTAGCTCCACCATGCCCGTTTCCCCTTGAGGGAGTGAGGCACCGCTTTCACGGTCAGCAATACGAATTTCCACGCCAGACAGCGGCATGCCCACGGTGCCAGGGCGGCGTTTGCCCTGATAAGGGTTGGACGTGTTCATATTGGTTTCTGTCATGCCATATCGCTCAAGAATGGCATGACCGGTGCGTTGCTCGAAGGCTTCATGCGTTTCCGCCAGTAAAGGCGCCGAGCCTGAGATGAACAAGCGCATATTGCTGACCACTTCGCGATTGAGGCGCGGCGACTGTAGCAGTCGGCTATAGAACGTCGGCACGCCCATTAATACAGTGGCGCGTGGCATTAGATCAATCAGTTGATCGACATCCAGCTTGGGCAGAAATGTCATGGAAGCGCCGTTAAGCAGGGTGATATTGCAGGCGACGAACAGGCCGTGCGTATGGAAAATCGGCAGGGCATGGATAAGATGATCGTCCTCGCTATACTGCCAGGCTTGGGTCAAGGCTTGGCTGTTGGATGCCAGGTTGGTGTGGCTGAGCATCGCGCCCTTAGAGCGGCCGGTCGTGCCGGACGTATAAAGGATTGCCGCAAGATCATCGCCCGCCACCTCACACACTTCCTGCGTTTGTGTTGCCGCTGCCACTTTCTCCATGAAGCTGCCGTCAGCCTGCGTTCCCAGGCTTTCAATGTGCGTGACGCCGCACTGCTCGGCAGTCGCACGAATGGTCGCGTGATCCTGTGGGCGGCAGATAAAGACATGGGGCTCAGCGTCGCTGAGGAAATAGTGAATTTCGCTATCGGTATAGGCGGTATTGAGCGGAAGGTACACGGCACCCACCTGCAGGCATGCTAAATAAAGCATGACGATTTCAGGACTTTTGTCGACCTGCACAGCAATCCGATCACCAGGCTTAATACCTAGAGAAAGCAGCACGCTCGCCATACGGCGGCTGGTAGCCAGCACGTCGGCGTAACGGTAGTCAGTACCTTCCTGGGTATGCATGAGCACTTTGTTGGGCTGGCGCTCGAAATGGGGGTAAAACTGTAAATAAAGGTTGTCGCTCATGGGGACTCCTTCTTGTTGTCGTTATGCTTAGGCGCTGGGCTCTAAGCTCAATGGTTGTTTGGCTTGGCTGGCCAAGCGGCGAATGTCGCTTGTACATACCACGCTAAAGTCGCGGCTGAAGGTCTCGTGATTATGTTCGATACGGTCTAATTGATAGAGGTAGTTGACCATCAGGCCCTTAGATTGCTGCAAGCCCTTGGCGGACATATCCGCTTGAAAATTAATACGATGTAAGCTTGCGCCATTGCCAAGGTGGAAACGTGCAACGGGATCTAGCGGCTGGCCGCTGCGATGTTTGGCGTTGACTAAATAGGTGGCGGCAAGGCGCGACAACTCTTTCTGAGTGCCGCTATCGGGTGCAGATTCCTCGCCAGGCTGTGGGCTTTCGGGCTGCTGATCTAGCCAAGCCGAGAAACCAGGAATTGGCGACAGCGTGACAAAATTCTTTAACTGAGGCAGTTCCCGGCTGAGCTCTTGGACCACCTGTTTAATCAAGAAGTTGCCGAAAGAGACGCCTTTAAGGCCCGCTTGGCAGTTGCTGATACTGTAAAACACCGCCGTATCCACCTCGTCTAGCGGCACCTCCTCGCCGTGTTCGAGTATTTTTTGCACGTTGCCAGGAATGCCACGGCACAGCGCTACTTCAACGAAAATCAGCGGCTCATCGCCGGTAGCGGGGTGGAAAAAGGCGTAGCAGTGGCGGTCTTCGGGGTCTAAGCGGCGGCGCAGGTCATGCCAGTCACCAATTTCATGCACGGCCTCGTACCGAATCAACTTCTCCAGAACGGCTGCCGGTGTATTCCAATCGATGCTTTCTAGCACTAAGAAGCCACGGTTAAACCAAGACGCGAACAGATGAGCAAAGTCTGCGTCTAAGGCTGAAAGCTCAGGATTCTGCTTGAGTCGTTTAAGCAAGTCGGCGCGCATGTGAACCAGTTCAAAGGTGCCGCCAGGGCACAGGTTCAGGCGTCGTAGTAAATCCTGCCGGTGTGGCTCACAGGCAGTAAAGAGGCGCTCCAGGGCAGCGTTATCTTGATGCTCGCAATAAAGCTGATAAGCAGCATGAATAGGAGCAGGATCAGCTGAATAATCGTCGGCTAGCAGCGTGAAAAAGGCTAGTTTCTCCTCATCGTTTAAGCGTCGATAATGCTCCAGTGCCCGCTGAGCAGTGAGTATTTGCGAGGCCTCACCGCCACGGTGCATCAGCGTATCGCAAGCCGCTATCAGGTTTTGCAAAGAACTGGCGCTCTTGTCCAGCGTGCCGAACAGACTGCTTCGTCCTCGGGTGCGCATGCTAATGTTGGAAAGCAGGCCCTGTAAAAACGACATGTTCATATTCATGCGCCAACCTCGACATTAAAAACGGTGATTCCAAGAAAATGATTAATAAATTTATCATCCGCAATTGATATATATAACAGATAGCCTTTTGAAATATATTAGTCAAGGCAGACACCCCCCGACTTTTGGCGAAGGCGCACGCATGCGGCCCCATGTTTTAAGTGACTGGTTTTAATCGACTGGTTTTAAATGACTAGCTTTAAGCGGCTAGTTTTAGCGACTAACTAAACGGAACGTGGATTCTTGAAGATGGCGGCAATAATAGAGACGCGGGGCGAAAAGCAGGACTAGAGAGACGCTAGGCGACCATGCCATGGCTTATCGTAAGCAGTGACGTGGTCGCGTAGATAACGCTGCGGTAGCGACGGCTAACTATTTAGGATCGCGATCAACCGCAAAGGATGACCATGCTTGGCGCACCGACATAATTTCAAGACGGTTAATGTTGATGTGCGCAGGCAGCGTTGCCAGATAGAAAAGCTGCTCGGCAATGTCCTCTGCCTGGAGTGGCGTGGTGCCTTGATAAAGCGCATCAGAAGCCGCCTGATTGCCTTTTGTCCTCACCAGCGTGAACTCGGTTTCGGCCATGCCGGGGGCTAGGTCGGTGACGCGCACGCCGGTACCCAGAAGGTCACAGCGCAGGTTGTAGCTGAACTGTTGTACAAAGGCTTTGGATGCCCCATACACATGGCCACCTGGGTAGGGCCACTGTCCCGCTACTGAGCCTAGGTTCAAAATGCTCGCACCAGCTCCGGTTTTAAGCAGTAACGGCATCGCTGCGTGAGTCACGTTGACCAGCCCCGTTATATTGGTGTCGATCATGGTGTGCCAATCTTGCAAATCTACCTTTTGCGCCGGTTCTGGCGCTAGCGCTAGGCCCGCATTGTTAATCAAGCAGGTGAGCGGCAGAAAACTTTCTGGCAGATTGCCAATGGCGTCGGCTACAGCAGCGCTATCACGTACGTCGAGCGTCAACGTCAGAACGGGCACGTGCTCAGAAAGCTCTTTCTCAAGTGCTTTTAGTCGCTCCTCTCGGCGTCCCGTGAGAATTAACGACCAACCTGCTTTAGCAAAACGCTGGGCGGCGGCTTTACCAAAGCCGGAGGTAGCACCGGTGATGAGTACACTAGGCATTGCGTCAACTCCTTCATTGTGGCGGCAAATAGGTTCAGTCCTAATGTAGCCTGTTTAGCCATGCTTAATGAAGGCTTGATAGCCATTTGCCATGGCCTTTCACATTGAGCGTTCAACGTCAGCTTTGAATGCCATCAAGCTAATCAAGTGGGCGTCGCCAGCGGTTTTCGATGGTTTCAGGCTGTGTTGGTCCGAAATAAGCGCTGGTATTGCCTGAATAGTGGCCCCACAGCTGATCGCCCAGATCATAATGCCACCATTCGCTGGGTAGGTTTGTAAACCCTTGCTTGGCCATAATATGGTAGAGCAAGCGGCGGTTGTTGCGAGCCAGATGCTGCGCTGTTGTTAAGCTGTCCAATTGCTCGAAGTGATCGGTATGGGAAGCGGGCAGCGTTTCATCGAACAGTGTGCCCATGTCTAGCGGCACCCCATCATCATCGCAAAGCGTGACATCCACTGCTCCGCCGGTCAGATGAGGGCTTGGCGCACTGGGATCTGTGCTTGGCACGGAAACAAACTCACGTGTGCGGGCTAGCAGCTCGCTTTCCGTCAACCCAGGCTGACGGTTTTGAATGGCCGCCTGTAGCGTTTCAAATAAGTATTGTTGCACCCTCCATGGACGCCATCCGTCCAGCACAATCAGCCCGATGCCGCCGGGCAAGCTGCGGGCCGCGGCCACTAGCGCTCGGTAAACGCTCTCGCGAACGAAGCACTCGTTTACAGCGCCAGGTATTCCTAGTCGTGAGTAGGCAGGAAACACGCGGATAGGGGCGGGCGCCAGGCTCATGGGCAGTAATCTCTCCCCGTTATCGGTTATGGGCAAACTGCTTACTTTGCTCCATTGGGGGGCTGGGTGGCTCGGTATAGGAGACAAGTCCTTATCAAAGCTCGAAGGTACAAGCATTGTCTTATCCAAGGTAAGTGGGTAGCCAGAGCGCAAGCGCGGGAAAGAAAATAATCAGTAACAGCACCGCGATAGCGGTCAGGACGAAGGGCCAGATTGTTTTAAACAGTGACACAATCTCTAATCGGCTCACGGCGGCCGCCACAAATACACAGGCGCCCAGTGGCGGTGTAATTAACGCAATGGTGATATTGAGCGTGATGATGACGCCCAGGTGCACTGGGTCGATACCTGCGATCATGGCGACTGGAGCAAAAATAGGTGTCAGCAACATTAATGCTGACACCTCTTCCATAAACATGCCGGTCAAAAAGGTGATGGCGCTAAGCAACAGCAAAATGATAATCGCGTTGTCGACGTAAGGTGTCAGTAGCGAGACGAACTGGGCTGGTACCTGGGCGTATGAAAGTAGCCAGCTAATGGTCGCCGAGGCTGCCATAATCAAGAAAATAGCACACGTCAGTCGAGCGGTATCGACCATCGCCTGCCAGCAATGGCTTAGCCGCAGGCCGCCTAGCACGACACCGCACAGCGCGACATACAGGGCTGTCAAAGCGCCAGACTCTGTCGGCGTTACAAATCCAAGCACAATGCCGGCCACGATAATCACCGGCGCTATCAGTGCGGGAGTAGCGGCTACAAATGTGACCGTCAGTTCTTTAAGAGTAGGCAGGCGACCACTTTTAGGTAGCCGGTGGCGCCAAGCATACCAAGCGTTCATGCCCATAAAGGCAATACCTAGCAGCAGGCCGGGAATAATACCGGCAAGAAACAGGTCGCCAACGGATGTATTGGTCAGCGACGCATATAAAATCATGAAAATACTGGGCGGAATGATCGGCCCAATGAGCGAACTACCGGCCGTCAGACCCGCGGCAAACGAACGCGAATAGCCTTCTTTCTCCATCGCTGGAACCAAGAGCGAACCAAGCGCTGAGGTATCGGCCACGGCTGAGCCATTGACCCCGGCAAAGAACACGCTCGACACCACATTGACGTGCCCCATACCGCCACGCAGATGGCCAACCATCAACCGTGCAAAGCCCATTAGGCGCTCGGTAAGGCCGCTGGCATTCATTAAGTTACCCGCCAGAATAAACAGCGGAATGGCCATTAAGGAGAACACGTTGATGCCGCCAAAAAACTGCTGCGGCAGCATGCGTGGAATCATTGAAGGGTCAACAAAGATAAATCCGACAATGGCCGTTACCAGCAGCGAGATAAACAGTGGCAGCCCGAGCAGTACATGGACAAGGAAAACCCCCAGCATGGTTAAAATCATACGGTTTCCTCCACGTTTTTAAGAGGGGCTGGCCCGTATAGCAGAGCATGCCAGGCAAGCAAGGCAAAACCTAAAGGAAGTGAAAGAAGCGGTATGGAACGGCTAATGCCCAGCCCTGACGAGGTGAACATACTCACTGAGAGCGCATAGCGATAGCTAATAACGGCGCCGCCCAGGGCGATGAATAAGGTAAGCAGCCACTGATACATATGCAGTAGGCGGGCCACGGGCGCTGGCAGCAAGCGTTCCAGTAGTCCAACACGCATATGTCCCCCTTCGGACCAAACGGCGCCAGCCGCCAGCATTACGGTGGCGATAATCAAAAATCGCGATAGCTCGTCGGTCCAGATAGGCGCGCCGCCAACGACATAGCGCATTACAACGCCATATAAAATGGCGAATACATTAACGGACAGCAAAGCGCCCGCGAGGGTAAGTGTAGCTGGACGACTAATCGCCAGCAGACGGTGTCTAAGCGAGGTCAGCATGAGAGTATTTCCGAAAGCACGAATGGAAAGGGCCGACGTTAATCGGCCCTGATGGTTACGCGTCAATCAGTGGCTGATGAGTTATTCAGCTCGCCCATACCCGCATCTTTAAGCGCCATATCGATCCAACGCTGCTCGATACCACGCTCAGCAAGCCACTCGAGGTAAGCGGGCTGACCAATAGTGCGAAATGCTTCCAGATCGTCATGTGAAGGACGAATGACTTCCATACCCTGCGCTTCCAGGTAGTCAATGCGCGAATCGACCTGAGACTCGTTGGCTTCACGGGCGTTGTGGTTGGCCTCGGCAACCGCTTCCATAAACGTAGCGCGAAGCTCGTCATCCCAGTTAGCGATCATGTCGCTATTACCCACTAGGAACTGGTCGGAATACTGGATGTTGGCAAGCGTTAGGTACTTTTGTACTTCATAGAGGCTGGCAAGGGCAATATACATCGGCGGGTTCATCTGCCCGTTGGCAACGCCGGTACGCAGGGCCATGTAAGTCTCGGTCCACGGAATGGGCGTGCCGGACGCACCGAAGGACTCATAAAGCGCTACTTGGCTCGGGTCCATGGCCCGGAAACGCAGACCTTCAAAATCATCCGGGTGACTGATTGGGCGCTCGTTATTGGTGAACGCCAAAAAGCCGCCTTCTTCAACCACCGTCAGCATATCGATACCGGCACGCTCCTGAAGTGTGCTAGTTAGTTCTTGCCAGTAGTCGCCTTCATCAAAGAAGGTGCGGGCAGCACCGAAATCGTCAAACAGAAACGGAATGGCGCTAACGAAAAGCTCATCGACTAATGGAGAAACACCTGCGAAGGACGCTATGTTAAGCATCGGCGTGTGCATGGTTTGTTCCATGCGGTCTTCTTCACTGCCCAGCATGCTGTTAGGGAAAAGACGCAGTTCAATTTCATCACCTGTCTTTTCGGCAACCAACTCTTTTAAGTTAGTGGCAAAGACGTGAACCGCGTTTTTTTCTTCGTCAGGCGCGCCGTTGTAGCTTAGATTAATGGTAGTGGCAGCGAACGCAGTGCCTGCCATTAAAGCAGAGCCAATCAGGCAGGCGCCGGTTAGCAGTTTGGGCATAAAATGGGACGGTAACATCTAGATCTCCTTGCTTATTATCATAAATGGCAGGTTTATAGATTTACCTGCGTCGATTTTTTTTATCATTACACTAGAAGACTATGCATTGATGTGTTGACTATGCAATACCTGAGGCGTTGCCTTGAAGGCAACAGGTGTGGTGTGTTGGCAGAAAAAAATGCATCCCCTGGCGCAAGTGTTACACGCAGGTGTGGGCGGCGACGGTAAGCTTCTGGCCGTGGAGGCTGACAATCTGCGCTCGTGCGCTGTTCATTCATGTTCGTCAACAATAGTGAGTTCACGCATAAATGTGACGCCGATGCCTGAGCGTACAACGTTTTTAAGTACTGCTACGGAGTTGCTTAAAACTGTGATAGAACCGACTCTTCTTGGGCACGCTGGGGGTGAGTGCTGAGCTAGTAACTGCCCCGCTTGAGTGGCGTGCATGCCGTTGCCAGCAGGCGAGTAGCTGTGCGCAGAGCATTTGCTTTGCCCCACGCCAGGTTTTAGCCGACAATGCAAAAACATCGCAATGGCTATGCTTAGGGGTTTTACATGCAGGAAAACGGCTTTTTTGACGAAATAGGTGAAACCATCGGCGAAGCAATCCGCGTGGTGGTTGATTTCCTGCTAGGGATTTTCACCAACTTCTTTGGTGCCTTCGGTGATTTTATTGATGGCCTCACCCGGTCTCTAGGTATCAACGATTCGTTTTTCAGCATTGCCGTGTTGATCGTCGGGCTATTGATCCTATGGGGTGGGCTGCGTGCATTTCTACGTGGCTCACTGATAGGCGGTATTGTGCGCACTTTACTGGGATTATTTATCCTCTCGTGGTTGATGATGTAATCCGAATTGCGATCTTGGGATTTAATTAAGCTTGCTAAGTGCTTGTGTGAAAAGTGTTAATTCGCTCTGACGGTAAGCGCCTGAACTTCATTCATAACGCTATGATCAATTGTCATTTGCCTATTTGGTGCAATTTGCCATTATGTCGCACTAATTTTGTGCAAAGCGATGGCGATGAAAACTTATCTTGGCAAGATGCGGGGGCAACGGGTAAAGCGTGCCCGAGTGGGTTGGCAGGATGCATGTTGGTCTTGGTTTGGCGCCTTTACCGGTATGGCCGTCATTTGTTTGCTCAGTTCAGCGTGGCTGTCGCAGCAACTGCTAATTGTGGGTTCCTTTGGGGCAACGTCAGTGCTGATTTATGCAGCGCCTGAAAGCCCTTTTGCGCAGCCAAGCCACGTCCTATTTGGCAGTATGCTGTCGGCAGGAATTGGCGTTGCGTGCTATCAACTGCTGGGTACTTCTCCGCTTTCCATGTCGCTGGCCGTATCGCTATCGGTGCTTGGCATGCAGTTAACGCACACGGTCCACCCGCCAGGAGCGGCAGCGGCATTGATTGCTGTGGCGGGCGGTGCGAGCGTTCATCAATTGGGCTGGTGGTACCCGCTGTTGCCGATCGGAGCTGGCAGCGTACTCATGCTGATCATCGCGATATTAGTGAATAATCTTGCCCGACATCGCCGTTACCCAAGCTACTGGTAACGTTAAAGAAGCTTCAACTGGTGTTCTAATGCAAAGATATGGGCGTCTTCGGCGCCCAGTTCACGTAGGGCGGTTGCAAGGTTGAGTAAGTACTCTTTATTAGCGCCGCTGGGCCCGTGTGCATGAGCAATTTGCTGGGCAATATCGGTAAGCGGTGCTTCACCTAGAAAGGCCGGATTATCGTCGCTGGCCAAATAAATAAGCCCTTCGCTTTGCTCAGTTGCCTCGCCACTCTCATCGCCATTCTCATCGCCGTTCTCATCAACAAAGGTGAGCGGTACTTTTTCACGCAAATAGCCGTTTTTTTCCCGTCTATCCAGTGGCGCGAGTACGTCAGGCGTAATGCGATAGGCCATGCCGTGGCAAACTGCTCCTTGGGCACGAATCAGCGTGGCAACACGCCCTGGTGCTTCAGGAGTCCCGCGGTGGTCGTGGGAGCCTTGCCAAAATCGCCGCTCCCAGCCGTGAATATACGCCGAACGGCGCTCTAGATAGTCAAAGTCCGCCTTCCAGATTAACGACCCGTAGCCGAACAGCCATATGCTCGAATGGCCATCGAAGAAGTTTCTTTGCTGATTAAGGGCTGTGGTATCTAACATCGTTATCAAGCACTCTATGGTTTTTAAATACCTATGGCTTTATAAATACTTATGGTTTTGTAAACAACAGCGCGAGCCAGTGCGTTATAAAGCAATAACCCATCTTATCATGTCACTGGTGATCGCTTATCTAACGGCGGCAGGAGGCAGGCATGCGCGCAATCTTTTTGGTGGATAACGGTTCGTTACGCCCGCAGGCAACGCTCAATTTGCGTCGTGTGGCATCTTTACTTAGCCAACGGATGGGTGAAAACGTACAGGCTGCTTCGCTGCTGCACTCCAATAAGATTCCCGTGGAAGACGTTGAGGGTATCCCCGCGACGACGCTTGGCCCCGCCGCTGAGCGCAGCGCCGAGCAGGGGGCAACGGAGATTATCGTTTTGCCGTTTTTTTTCGGTCCGAGTAAAGCTCTCACCGGCTACCTGCCTGAACGCATGGCTACACTACAGGCGCGCTTTCCGCACGTTAAGATACGTGTGGCCCAGCCGCTGGTCGATGAGCGAGGCGATAACGATCTGCGCCTTGCTCATTTACTGGCTGATAACGTGCGCGAAAAGTACCCGACCGGCACCGCGCCTCGCGTGGCCTTGGTCGATCACGGCAGCCCGATCCCTGCGGTCACCGGTGTACGTAATCGCTTAGCGGGGCAGCTTAGCGTGCTGCTGGGCGAGGATGTTACTAGCGTTACCGCTGCTTCTATGGAGCGCCGTGAGGGTGAGGAGTACCGCTTTAACGAGCCGCTGTTGGAACGCTTGCTGGACTCGCCTGAATTCAGTGTAGGCCCGGTTATTTTAGCCATGCTGTTCCTTTCACCAGGACGCCATGCAGGTGAGGGTGGTGACATTGCTGAGATTTACGCAGCGGCCCAGCAGCGGCATTCACACTTAGAGATCAGCGTTACTCGGCTTGTGGGGGAGCATCCTGGCATTGTCGATATTTTGATCACTCGATTGCGCCAAGCGATTGATGATGAACGCTTTCTGCTCGATATTCCGGCAATTGCCGGAAACCACTAACGGATGGTGGATGAATACGCGCCCAAGAGCGCGTAGAATCGCGAGCCTTTCGTATAGTAAATGACACGCTAACTGGGCTCCTTTTGTGATCGCAACCGCCAATATCACCATGCAGTTTGGGGCTAAGCCCCTGTTTGAAAATGTTTCCGTTAAATTCAATAACGGCAACCGTTACGGCCTGATTGGCGCAAACGGCTGCGGAAAATCCACCTTTATGAAAATTTTAGGTGGTGATTTGGAGCCCTCTTCCGGCCAGGTGATGCTGGATAGCAGCACACGGCTAGGTAAACTGCGCCAGGATCAGTTCGCGTTTGAGAACGAGCGGGTGATCGACACCGTGATCATGGGCAACGTTGAGCTGTGGTCGATAGCCGCTGAACGTGAGCGTATTTATAGCTTGCCAGAAATGAGCGAAGAAGACGGCATGGCCGTCGCTGATCTTGAAGTACGCTTTGCTGAGTTGGACGGCTATACCGCCGAGCCGCGCGCTGGCGAACTGCTGCTGGGTTTGGGTATTCCTATTGAACAGCATACTGGCCCGATGAGTGAAGTCTCACCCGGCTGGAAACTGCGCGTGTTGCTGGCCCAGGCGCTGTTCTCTGATCCTGATGTGTTACTGCTGGATGAGCCTACCAACCACCTGGATATCAACACGATCCGCTGGCTGGAAGATATGCTTAAAGCGCGCAACAGCACCATGATCATCATTTCTCACGACCGCCATTTTCTGAATAGCGTATGCACGCACATGGCGGATCTGGATTACGGCGAGATTACCCTGTTCCCCGGTAATTACGATGATTACATGACCGCTGCTACCGCCGTTCGTGAGCGTCAACACTCGGACAACGCCAAGAAAAAGGCTCAGATTGCCGAGCTTCAGCAGTTTGTTAGCCGTTTCTCTGCCAACGCCTCGAAAGCCAAGCAGGCCACATCGCGCGCGCGTCAAATCGATAAAATCAAGCTCGAAGACATTAAGCCTTCCAGCCGCGTTAGTCCGTTTATCCGTTTTGATCAGGCCAAAAAAATCCATCGTAACGCAGTGAATGTAGATGCGATTACCAAAGCCTACGATGGCAACGCGCCGCTGTTTAAGCGCTTATCCATGACCGTTGAAGCCGGTGAGCGCATTGCTATTATCGGGCCCAACGGTATCGGCAAAACCACGCTGCTTAAAACGCTGGCTGGCGAGTTGCATCCAGATAGTGGCGAAGTGAAATGGACGGAAGCCGCTGATGTGGGTGTTTTTGCCCAGGATCATAGCGATGATTTCGCTGTCGACGCTACGCTGTTTGAGTGGATGTCTAGCTGGACCAATGGTGGCGAGCAGGTAGTTCGCGGCGCACTAGGGCGGATGCTGTTTTCCAGCGACGATATCGGCAAGTCGGTGAAGGTGATTTCCGGTGGTGAGCAGGGCCGTATGCTGTTTGGTAAGTTAATTCTTACTCAGCCCAACGTATTGCTGATGGATGAGCCGACCAATCACCTGGATATGGAGTCTATCGAAGCGCTAAACCTGGCGTTGGAAAACTACCCCGGCACACTTATGTTTGTGAGCCACGATCGTGAGTTTGTGTCATCGCTGGCCACGCGCATTATTGATATGCAGCCGGAAGGCATTGTCGATTTCAGCGGCAGCTATGACGACTACCTGCGCAGTCAAGGCGTTGTTTAAGGGATAACACGCTGATTAAGTAGCGTCAGTGGCGGGCACTCGATCAGCATCGAGACGCTCGCCCTGGAATATCTCGTGATATTTGCTCATTCAATTAACGTTGATTCAGCCGCCAAATAGTTGCATTGAGTGCCAGCGCCAAGGCTACCCACAGCCAGTAGGGCACCATTAGCCATGCAGCTAGGGTACTTACCTGTGAAAACACCGCAATAGCGACCGTTATCAGACTCAGTAGCCCCACGATATCGGCAAGTGCGGCAACAATCTGCTTACGGCCAAAGAACAGCCAAGACCACGCAGCATTAACCAGTAACTGTAGTGCGTAAACGATTAAACCCGCTGTCCGCCAAGATGACCCATCGGCCATATACAGTCGCCATGCGGCTATCGCCATCAATAGATACAGTATTCCCCAGGCGATCGGGAACGCGATATCAGGCGGTGTCCAGGAAGGCTTATTCAGTTCGCGATACCAGCTGTCAGGTCGAAAGCGTGCGCCTGTACTCGCCGTCAACCCTACCAGCGCTATCGAAATCAGTAACACAATCAGTGATTCAAGCATTTTAACGCTGCTCCTTTAGCGCAGAGAGTAATAGCCTACCAGCGTTTGAAAAGGAGTAGGCATAAAAAAAGCACCGCGTGAGCGGTGCTTTTCTCGCATAGCCTTTTAGCCGTGCGCTAAGCGCATACCTTAGCTGCGACGATCATAGCCGTTATCCATAAACGGGTAGTCGGTGTAACCCTTCTCGTCACCGCCATAGAGCGTTTCATGGTTCGGCTGGGTGAGCGGTGCGTTAACGCGGAAGCGTTCCGGCAGATCAGGGTTGGCAATATACGGGCGGCCAAAGGCAATGGCGTCGGTCGTATTTTCACCAATGCGAGCTTCGGCGCGTTCGGCATCGTAGTTGCCGCAGTAAATCAATCTGCCGCTAAAGCGTTCGCGCATCTGCTCACGGAAACCGTCAGGGAAGGTGATATCGCCACCGGCCCAGTTGGGTTCGTTCAGGTGCAGATAGGCAAGACCGCGCTTGGAAAGCTGCTCGGCCATGTAAAACGCCATGGCTTCTGGCTCGTCGTCGGTCAGGCCAAAGAGCTCGATAAACGGCGTCATGCGGATACCCACCCGATCACCGCCAAACACCTCAACCACTGCGTCGACGACTTCTAGCGGGAAACGGGCACGGTTTTCCAGCGAGCCGCCGTATTGGTCGGTACGCTTGTTAGAGCCGGTCGCCAGGAACTGATTCAGCAAGTAGGCGTTGGCTGCATGGACTTCGACCATATCGAAACCAGCACGCTTAGCGCGCTCAGCCGCTTGGCGGTAGTCGTCGACAATGCCCGAGATCTCATCGGTTTCCAGCGCACGCGGTGTGCTGGTGGGGTGCTGGCCCGCAGTGCCGTCTTCAAATTCGACGAAGCACTGGGCGCCTTCGCCTTTCAGTGCGCTGGGCGCAACGGGCTGCTGGCCGTCCGGTTGAACCATTTCGTGTGAAACACGACCAACGTGCCATAGCTGAAGCGCAATACGGCCGCCTTTAGCGTGCACCGCACTGACGACATCTTTCCAACCGGCTTCCTGAGCATCGGTCCATATGCCTGGCGTATAAACATAGCCACGGGCGGTGGGAGAGATATTGGTGGCTTCGCTGATGATCAACCCTGCGCCCGCGCGTTGGCCGTAGTAAGCTTCCTGCATCTTACCGGGTACGCTGTCCGGGGTACGTGAACGCGTCAGCGGCGCCATGATAATGCGGTTAGGAAGAGACAGGCTGCCCAGCTGAATAGGCGTAAAGAGTGTTTCGAAAGCCATCAAATAAGCTCCTTTGGAACGCTATGATAAACAAGTAAGGCGCAGAATAGACCAGTTTACTAGTTAGCGCCAATCGAATCTTTTTTGACACTGTCTGTGCTTAATAACCCACCAAGTGGCCGATGATCAGCGCAACCCACGCCAGACCGTATACCATCACCATAAAGGGCAGAATCGCTTTTAGCCACTGAGCGTATGACACGCGCCCGAGTGCCAGCATGGCCAGCGTACCGCCTGACGTAGGAATAATAAGGTTGGTTAAGCCGTCACCAATCTGAAATGCAGTGATCATCAACTGGCGGCTCATGCCAACGAGATCAGCGACAGGAATAAGAATCGGCATGGTGACTAGCGCCTGGCCGGAACCAGAAGGAATAAACAGGTTGATAACGCCCTGCACTACGCTGGCCATAATGGCAGCAAATACGGGTGGAATGCCGTCGATCAGCGTACTCAGCGCATTAACAATGGTGTCGATAATTAACGCTTGCTCAAGAATCACCTGAATAGACGCCGCCACCCCAATCACCAGCGCTCCGGCAGTGACGCTGGCCGCACCTTCCATCAGTTGTTTAACGATGCCATTTGCAGACAGGCCGTTGATCGCCCCAATGAGGATCGCCAAAATCAGGAAAACACCGGCAATTTCATTGATGTACCAGCCGCGGGTGAAGACTCCTACCAGCATGGCGACCAAGCCACCCACAAACACGACCATCGTCAAAATGTCGCGTTTGGTCAGGCTATATTCGCTGAGCGGTTTGCTAAGCGACTCGGCATTATCAGGCTCGTCAAACTCCATGTTGACGACGCGCTTGCAGATATACAGCGAGAGCAGGCCCAGCGATGAAACTACCAGCAACGTACGCAGCCACGCGCCTGAGAACGTCGGTAGCTCGGCGATACCTTGGGCAACGCCCACGGTATATGGGTTAATCGGCGACAGCGCAAAGCCAATGCCAATGCCACCAACGGCCATTGCGACACCCACCAGGCTTGAGCAGCCAATCGCGCTGGCAATCAGTATGGCAATAGGCACTAACGCAATGTTGTTTTCAAAGCCAACGGCGACGCCAAAAAAACCGTAAATAAAGGTGCCGACTACGATGATGATGTTACGTCGCTCAACGCCTACGCGGTTAACCGCTACGCCAATGGCATTCTCTAATGCACCGGTTTTTTGCAGAATGTGAAAGAGCCCGCCCGCGATGAATACGATAAATAGGTAGCGTGAGGCAGCGACAAGCCCTTCAGGAATGGCCACAAAAATATTAAACAGCGGGATGTTGGCTACATTTTCCAAATAGGTAAATGAGCCGGGGACCACCATCGTTCGGCCGTTTTGCGTGACGCGCTCAAATTCGCCGGCGGGAATAATAAACGTCAGTAAATACGTCGCCACGAGGATAAGAAAGATAAGCACCATGGGATCAGGAACCGCCTGATACCATTTTTTAGGCGAGCGAGAAGCCGCTGCCGCAGCATTTTTTTCAACCATGGAAATACCCTTAATGAGATGAGTCGTGGCGTGAGCGCTCTCTGGCGTCTTACTTAGCGTGACGCATGATAAATCAAGGGGGGACGGAAACGTATACTGCCAAGGTGTTGATGCCAGTTAAAAACGCATGGGATGCCAACAATAGACGGCGCTGGTTAATGGCGTTGCCAGAGCCACCGGCGTTTGGTGGGCGTATCAATGTGCTGTAACGCATTCGACAGCGACAGCCTGATAGCGGCTAACTGGCGATAGCAGACAGCGCTGCTCAGTACGCCAGGGCACTGCTTGAGTAACAGTTCGCACTGTTGTGACGCTAGATAAAGCTGTTCCGTTATCGACGTAGAAAATAGTGGTTGCGACTGATGGCCACAACGTGAGAGCTCCCGCGCCAGCATGGAAAGCATGCTGGTATCCATCCAGCAGGGCAGCGGGTCTTCTAGGCGGCCAGCAATAGAGTGCTGAACTGCTTCAAAAGAGGTGCGCAAAAACATGACTGTTTGGCGAAGTTGCCGCTGCTCGCTCGTCATCTCACTGATCCCTCGCGCTTATGGCTTTCGATGGTGTTGCTGGCCGGAAAACCAGTTTTAAAAAGAAAGTGTTTCTCATTTGCATTTGTGATGACGATAGCGCTAAGCCGAGTTATTGTCAAAAGTTGTGTATATTCGCTTGAGTGGCCTCGTGTCTGACTGATCGACAAAGGGCACATTCCCCTTTAATAATCCGAGCCGAGTATTTGCATTACA
Source organism: Halomonas sp. AOP5-B2-8 (assembly GCF_052376475.1). Taxonomy (NCBI): domain Bacteria; kingdom Pseudomonadati; phylum Pseudomonadota; class Gammaproteobacteria; order Oceanospirillales; family Halomonadaceae; genus Halomonas; species Halomonas sp. AOP5-B2-8. Next base: position 285,288 of record NZ_JBQSVS010000004.1, read on the forward strand.
GAGTTGTACCGCGAACATGGCATACGCTTGGGGCGCTAAGTGATTGCTGACTTACTTACCAGGAAAGCGCTACCTTATGCATAAAGTTGCGATATTTGTTGATACACAGAACGTCTACTACACCACGCGTGACGCGTATCGAAAAAACTTCGATTACAACAAATTCTGGGCACAGGCTACCGCTAACAGAGAGGTTGTAGCTGCATTTTGCTATGCCATCAATAAAGGCGACAAAAAACAGCGCGAGTTCCAAAACATACTCAAAGCGATTGGTTTTGAGGTGAAGCTCAAGCCGTTTATTCAGCGTGCAGACGGCTCTGCCAAAGGTGACTGGGACGTCGGTATTACCCTCGATGCGATTGAGTACGCGGAAAAGGCCGATGTCATCGTTCTGGTCTCAGGCGACGGCGATTTTGATTTGCTCGCCCATAAAATCCGCACGGTGCATGGCAAGAAAGTGGAAGTGTATGGCGTGTCCCAGCTGACCGCCGCCTCGCTGATGAACGAGGCGAGCGAGTTTATCCCTATAGAAGGGGATCTGCTGCTGCGCTAACGTCAGTTAGCGCAGGTGGCCAGCCCTAAATCCTATTAACTGACTGTTCATCTATCTATTTATCTATGTGTTCAGCGCTTCTTTTGTCATCAAGCTTGCAAGCCGAAAGAGCAATAAAGCAGCCACGCCACATATAAAAAATGCCCTCGCGAACCCTCAAGAGAGTGGAGCAGGATGGCTTTATCACGCGGACGCTCTACGCTGAAGTCCCTCCACGAGTGGAATATACTCTCACCCCGCTGGGCCATTCCTTTCTTGAGCCAATGCAACAGCTGGTGGCGTGGGCCGATACGCATCACCGCACCATTGTGGCTGCGCGTCTTCGCCATCAGGCCGCTCAAAGGCAGGCCTGATGCCCAGCATGAAAGTATTTGCAGTCATACCGAGATTATTGGCTGAACAGCTGCCAGTCGTTATTGGTCAGCGGTTTGGCGCCCTGTTCGGTGACCACCACGGTGTCGCTTAACCCGACGCCCCACTGGCCGGGTACCCGCAAGCAGAGCGGCAGGTGGAACACCATATTGGCTTCAAAAGCACGCATCTGGCCTTTGGCGATATAGCCTGTGCCTTCCACCCAGCTAGGCGGGAACTGTGCTCCTACGGAATAGCCAAACACGCCGGAGAAGAAGAATTTGTCACGCTGAGGAGCGAGCAGTGCATCGGCCGCCTGCGCCGCCTGATCGAAGGTATTGCCGGGGCGCATGGTGGCACACAGCGACTCGAACAGTGAATGGCATAGATCTCTAGTCGCCGCTAGAGCAGGGCTTGGAGTGCCGGTGACGGCGGTGCGCATCATAGGCGCTGTGTAGCGTTGAAAGGCCGCCCCAAACTCTAAAAAGACGGGCTCGTTCGGCTGAATAACATGCCTTTTATGATTGACGTGAATGACGCCCATACGATGCCCGCTGGTGACAATCGGCTGCAGGCTCATAAATTCACTGCCGTTTTCCAGCAATGCCTTGGCACCCACCGCTGCGATATCGTTATCGGTCATGCCGGGGCGAATGCTTTGTACCGCGGCTTCCAACCCTAAGGCCGTTATCCGCGCGCTTTCTTGCAGCGCTTCAAGTTCAACTGAGCTTTTCACCAGGCGGATGTCATCAAGTAGCTCGCCTGCTTCGCTAAACCTGTCACGACCAATCGTTTGCGTAAGGGCATCAAAAACGCCAAAGCGCAGCCCCGCGCTCCAGCTATCAATCCCAATGTTCTGATGCGGTGCGAGCAGGTCCGCCAAGGGCGAGGTGATTTCGTCCAGGTTTTCCCAGCGGTAGCCGATGATCTCATCCACCCGCGCAGTCACCACCGCCGCGCCTGTTTCAATCGAGGCGACCTGTAGTACGAGACGTTCCTGCGTGCAGACTAAGCACGCATACACCGAGACCTCAAAGGTGTGATAGCCGGTCAGGTAGTTAATGTCGGCAGGGTCGGTGAGCAGCAATGCACCCAGTTGGCGGTGTGCCATGGCCAAGCGCACCTTTTCTAGCCGCGTTTGATATTCCGACGCTGAAAAGGGTAGCTCACTTTGCGCCAGCGTCTCGGACAGCGCTTCGCGGTACTGGTAGTAATCCATAGCGACCTCCATCATTAGATAAGGTCAGTATAGGTCGCTATCCCATGCGTGCTTTTGAGGGCCTCAACGCTAGCGGGTGAGTAGGAATACCCCCTGAAGGAAGTAGAAAACCCCAATGCCGGTCACGATCCAGCGTGTCCAAGTGCGGAAGTTAGCATCGGTCAGGCGATGTAAAATGCGGTTGCCCGTGTGAGTGCCGAAAATAGCGAACGGCGCGGCGAGCAGAATAATACTCCACTCACCGGCGCTCAGCGCCAGGGCAGAGCCTAGGTAAAAGAGGATTTTGATACTGTGGGCGACGACTTGAATCATCGCTTTAGTGGCCACGACGTGTCGCCGATCCATGTGAGACCGTACAAAGAAAATATCAATCAGCGGCCCTGAAACCCCTGCCGCAATCGTCAGCCCGCCGGAGGCGATACCACAGCACACCGCGTGGCTGGCACGGTTGGCGTCCAAATGGAACCAGCGCTTGGGCATCCATACCAAAATAGGCATTAAGCCAATGAGCAGCGAGACGGTGGCGGCATTCGGGCTGTAGCTGAACAGCAGCAGTAAGCCTGCGGCACTCAGTACGCCCAGTGTCATCAAGGCAACGATGCGCCAGACGATAAAGTGCCGCGACAGCCACGCGCGTGAAGCATTAGCGGTGAGCTGTATGACGCCGTGCACGGCCATCGCAGTGCCTGCGGGAAAGACCAGCAGCAGAAACCACAGCAGCACCAAGCCGCCTGCCATCCCGAAGATGCCAGAAAGCATTGAGGTGAAAAAAACGACACAAATGAAGGCCGCGCCAATAGCTAATGTCATCGTTAGGCTCCTTAGCTACGGCAGAACGGCCAGACTTGATAAAACTTGCGGCATTGGAATTCCGCTTCACAGGCGTTGAGCTGGGCCTGATAGCGATTAGCGCGTGCCGCGACTTGGCTGCCTGCGCGGAGTACTTGTGGCTTGCCGCGATAGCTGCCGCGCTGATAGCCGCCAGCGCCTTCGTGATAGGCGTAATAGAGGTGTTCAGGATTATTGAGCGAGATGCCGGCCTGCTGCTGCGAACGACGGTTATACCAACCAATAAAATCGGTGGCGTGTTTCATATGCGTACGCCGGGCAAACAAACCGCCCGCTTGGTCTTGATACTCTTCCCAAACCGGGTCTTGGGCCTGGGCATAGCCTCTGGCGGAAGAGGGGCGCGGGCCGGGGATAAAGCCTAGGTAGTATTTGCGGTCAGGCCGAATATGGCTGCGAAAGGACGATTCCTGCTGGATAAACGACATCTGGGTCGCGATAGGCGTTCCCCAGCGCTGTTCTGATTCCTGCGCGTAGTCGTACCAGCTAGGCTGTTCGCGGAATATTTCGCAGATATTGCTTTGATCCTCAGGCGGGCTGGGCGCGAAGGTGGCGCAACCAGAGAGCAGCAGCAAAAAAACTAGCATCGCCCCTGAACGTAGCCTAGCAATGACAGGGGAGGGATGAGCAATGAAACCATCAACAGGGCAGCGCATGAAAAGTCCTTGTGGATAAGTGCTGATAAAGTCGTACTTACCAATCGGGTTGTTGTCATTAACAGGCACACGCCAGTTCTTAGCGCAGCAGCGCCTCTAAACAACGGCGCAGCCGCTGTGCTTCACGTACCAGGGTTTCTCCTGACAGCATGCCTACTCCCATGACCAGCCCCGAACGCAGGTCGCCTTTCGCGCATACCGGGCTTAAGGGGCGCACAATCAAGTGCTCTTTTAGCAGCGTTTGGGCAATCAGCACATCATTAATATGCGGCTCAAACTCAAGGCATAAGCTGATAGTGCTGGTGGGTGGCGAAACGCTGCGCACCTGCGGCAGTGAGAGGAGCTGATCATGCAGCACCTGCTGGCGCCCTAAGTAGTCGCGCTGAATGCGCCGACACCAGGCATCTAAGTCACCATCAAATATAAACTGTGCTAGTACGGCCTGGTCCAGCATGCGGCCTTCACGAAACAGCTCGCTACGCAGGCGATTCATAGGCCCGGCTAAATGCCGCGGTACGACTAAATAGCCTAGGCGAAGGCCTGGAAACATCATCTTGGAAAATGAGCCGACCAGCAAGTGGCGTTCAGACTGCGGGTCAAAGAGCAGGTTAGCGTGATCGTCACGATTAAACTCGTAATCATCTTCGATAATATAAGCCGGCGTTAAGGCATCGCATAAGCGTTGTTTGTCGACCGCGCTGGTGGGCACGCTGAGCGGGTAGTGGTGTGAACCGGTGAGATAGGCAAGCTTTACAGGGCCAGGCGACGCTGGCAGCGCGTGCCCCTGGCCGGGCTGCCACGCCAACATCTGAATCTCTAAACCTGTCGCGGTAAACACATTGCGCGCGCCCCAATAGCAGGGCGATTCCATGGCGACAGTGTCGCCCACATCGGCCAACGCCATGGCGCAGAGCTCGATGCCGTTATGGGTGCCGTCGGTAATAATGATCTGCTCTATGTCGCAGCTAAGATTGCGCCAGCGGGCTAGAAAATCGCGTATCGCACGTTTTAGCGGGCCATAGCCACCGGTGGAGTAGGAAAGCAGCAGGGCATTTTGCGGCACCGTTACACTGGCGTAGAGCTGTCGCCACTTGCGCATCGGGAACTGCGCAATGTCGGGTATGCCGGGTACAAACGCGCCGCTTTGAATCATGCTGGCGCCGGGGCCATCCAGCACTCGCCTGGCACGTACAGAAAGCGGTGTATTGCCAGCGGGCGGCACGCTCGCCGTAACGGGCCTGCAGGTCCAGGTGCCTTGCCCATGGGCCGTTTTAAGCAAAGCTTCTTCCAGCAGCGTGCGCACCGCCAGCGCCAGCGTTTGACGGGAAACGCCGAGAGCCTCCGCTAGCTGGCGATGGGAGGGCAGCCGCAGCCCAGAAGGCCATTGCTGAGTAATGGCTTGGCGTAACGCCTGCTCAATACGCACTTGCTTGCTTAACCGCTCGGGTTGGAGTGCATAAAGTTGTTCAAGCTGGTGCACGACCTGCCTTCGTTCCATGTCAACGCCTCTTTTTCCCCGCTTAGCCCGCTATCGCCGGGTGTTTAGACGAAAGTATTAGCTATATTACGCACTCTTTTGGCGCGCAAAAGAAGTGGTCTAGTCGAACACAAAAGTGGTGCGTTCGTCTTTTCCTCGCCGCCTGCTAGCGTGTTGCTATTCTGTTAGGCAAGTCCCTTGAAAATAGGATCAGGATACTGCGCCTCCGAGCGCCCACCACAACATCTAATAACCTATTCCAATAACCCACTCTAATAATTCACAGGACACTGACAATGACCACACCTTCATCAGAGCAGGACGGATTAGTCCGAGTACTCGCCCGTGGCGATGTATTAGCGCTGGCCTTCGGTGCCATGATCGGTTGGGGTTGGATTGTACTCACGGGCACCGCGATTCAATCGGCAGGCAGCTTAGGCGCCATTATAGCGTTTATTATCGGTGGCTTAGCCATTGTATTAGTTGGCCTTACCTATGCAGAGCTTGCTTCTGCCATGCCCAAAGTCGGCGGTGAGCATGTTTATAGCTACCGTGCGCTGGGTCATCTGCCTTCGTTTTTATGTACCTGGGCGATTATTTTAGGCTACTTGAGCGTAGTGGCGTTTGAAGCCGTCGCACTACCTACGGTGATCGAGCACTTAGCGCCTAACTACGCGGTCGGTCATCTTTGGACGATTGCTGGATGGGAAGTTAAAGCGACGTGGGTGGCCGTAGGCGTGGGCGGCTCGCTTGCGATGATGGTGATTAACTACTTCGGCGTCACGACCGCGGCGTTGCTACAGAAGGTCGTCACTGGGCTGATTCTTCTGGTGGGGGTGATGTTTGTGACCGGCTCGCTGTTTGAAGGCGAAACGATCAATATGCTGCCGCTCTTTACTCAGGCCGACACCGGCGTCTTCGCAGGCATCGTCGCCGTGCTGGTCATGGTGCCGTTTCTGTTTGTGGGCTTTGACGTTATTCCTCAAGCGGCGGAAGAGATTAATCTGCCCTATAAAGCCATTGGCAACGTGCTGATGCTGTCAGTCATTTTGGCCGTGGTGTGGTACGCGCTGATTATTTTGGCCACGAGTTTGGCGCTCAATAGCGACGAACTAGGCGCCAGCACACTCAGCGTGCCGGACGCCATGGGCTCACTGTTCAACGCCGCCTGGGCAAGTAATCTCATGGTGGTGGCGGGCATTGCAGGCATTATCACCAGCTGGAACGCCTTCTACATTGGCGGCTCGCGTGCCATTTATGCGCTAGCTAAAGCGGGCATGCTGCCGGCGCCGTTTGCTAAGCTTCACCCACGCTACAGAACGCCTACCAACGCTATCTTCATGATGGGGTTTCTCTCCTGCATCGCGCCGTTTTTTGGCCGCCCTGCGCTGGTGTGGATCGTTAACGCCGGTGGTTTTGGCATCGTGATCGCTTATTTGTTTGTCGCCATTTCGTTTGTGGTGCTGCGCGTACGCGAACCGGATATGCCGCGCCCCTTCAAGGTGAGTAACGGCAAACTATGCGGCATCTTCGCCGTCATTCTTGCCTTTGGCATGGCGTGTCTTTACCTGCCGGGCAGTCCGGCGGCGCTAAGCGGTGCCGAGTGGAGCATTTTTGCCGGCTGGGCTGTATTAGGCCTGGCGCTCTATATCCATGCACTGCGCACCTATGGCCGCGACTTCAGCGACCAGCACATGAAGGCAACGATGTAAGTTATGCCTGATATTTTAAGGAGCACGCTATGAGTTTTATAAAACAGTGGTTGCACGATGCCGTTCCTAGCCTGATTGGCAGTGAGTGGCGCATCGGCCAGCAAACCTTTGCCGTCGATAATCCCGCCACCGGCGAAACCATTGCCCGCGTGGCTGACATGGGCGCGGATGATACCCGCGACGCGGTGGAAGCCGCCTACAGCGCAGGCGCTGGCTGGCGCGCCACGCCGGTCAAGCAGCGCTCGGCACTACTGCGCCGCTGGTTTGAACTGATCATTGAACATGCGGATGATCTTGCCCGGCTGATGACCTTAGAGCAGGGCAAGCCGCTGGCAGAAGCCAAAGGCGAAGTGATTTATGGCGCCTCGTTTATTGAGTTCTTTGCTGAAGAAGCCAAGCGCATGGCGGGCGAAACCCTGCCCAGCCACGGTGCCGATAAGCGCCTGTTAGTGCTGCGCGAGCCGGTCGGCGTGGTGGCGGCGATCACCCCATGGAATTTCCCGCTGGCGATGATCACCCGCAAGTGCGCGCCTGCCCTTGCTGCAGGCTGCACCGTAGTGATTAAGCCTGCGGAAGCCACACCGCTCACGGCGCTGGCCGCGGCTTATCTGGCGCTAGAAGCGGGCTTGCCCGCGGGCATTATCAACGTCATCACTGCTTCTAAACCGGTAGCGATAGGCGAAGTGCTGACGACCGACCCGCGGGTGCGCAAGGTCTCGTTCACCGGCTCCACGCCGGTGGGCAAGCGCCTGCTGGCCCAGTGTGCCAGCACCGTAAAGAAAACCGCTATGGAGCTTGGCGGCAACGCCCCGTTTATCGTCTTTGACGACGCCGATATTGACGCCGCCGTTGACGGTGCCATTGCCTCAAAATTCCGCAACGCTGGGCAAACCTGCGTATGTACCAACCGCTTTTTGGTTCAGGACGGTGTTTACGACGCCTTCGTCAGCAAACTCACCGAACGTGTTAATGCCCTGAAGGTGGGCGATGGCTTGGCCGACGGCAGCATTATCGGCCCGCTGATTAACCAAGCAGCCGTAGACAAAGTGCAGCGTCATATTGATGACGCCGTTAGCCACGGCGCGCGCGTACTTTGCGGTGGTAAGCCTCACGCAGCGGGGGAACGCTTCTTTACGCCCACAGTACTGGCGGATGTCACCACGCAAATGGCCGTGGCCGATGAAGAAACGTTTGGCCCCGTGGCGCCAGTGTTCCGCTTTACGCGCGACGAAGACGCTATCCAGATGGCCAATGATACGCCGTTCGGCCTAGCCGCCTACTTCTATGCCACCGACTACCGCCGTATCTGGCACACCATGGAGCAGCTGGAGTACGGCATGGTGGGTGTGAATGAAGGATTGATCTCCACAGAGCTTGCGCCGTTTGGCGGCGTGAAAGAATCAGGGCTGGGCCGCGAAGGCTCACACCATGGATTAGATGAGTTTACTGAATTGAAATACGTCTGCGTCGGCGGCTTATAAAGGAATGAAGATGACCAACCAAGAACTGAACGAGCTGAAAAACCGCTATGTGGCCAACGGTGCCGCGACGCCGACGACCCAGTTTGCCGAGTATGCTGAAAACGCAGAACTGTGGGATGCCGACGGAAATCGCTGGATCGATTTCGCTGGCGGCATCGGTGTCCTTAATTTAGGCCACCGCCACCCGAAAATCGTCGCGGCGGTAGAAGCGCAGCTTAAGAAAGTGATGCACACCAGCGCGGCGGTGATCTCCTACGCCCCTTACGTGCAACTGTGCCAAAAGCTCTGCGAACTGAGCCCGGTGCGCGGCCCTGAGCGCAAGGCGATGCTAGTCAATACCGGTGCCGAAGCGCTGGAAAACGCCGTGAAAATTGCCCGTGCCGCCACTGGCCGCACCGGCATCATCACCTTTGATGGCGCCTTCCACGGTCGCACCATGATGACCCTGGCGATGACCGGCAAGGTGCTGCCCTATAAGAACGATTTCGGCCCGATGCCGGGCGATGTGTTCCGCGCACCGTTCCCTAACCCTTTGCACGGCATAAGCGAAGAAGCCTCACTTGAAGCCATTCGCACGCTGTTCAAAACCGATATCGCCCCGCACCGCACGGCGGCCATCGTGATTGAGCCGGTACAGGGCGAAGGCGGTTTCTACATCGCCTCACCGGGCTACCTGAAAGCGCTGCGCGCGCTGTGTGACGAGCACGGCATTCTGCTAATCGCCGACGAAGTACAGTCCGGCTTTGCGCGCACCGGCAAGCTGTTTGCGCTCGAACATAGCGGTATTGAGGCGGATATTCTCACCACCGCCAAGAGCCTAGCCAACGGCATGCCGCTCTCTGCCGTCGTAGGTAGCGCCAAGGTAATGGACGCCTCGGGCCCCAACTCCCTGGGCGGCACCTACAGCGGCAACCCGCTCTCCTGCGCGGCAGCACTGGCGGTGATCGAGGTGATCGAAGAGGAAAACATCCTGGCCCGCAGCGAGCAGATGGGCAAAATGCTGGCCGAGCGCTTTGCCGTCTGGGAAGAACGCTTCCCAGCGGTAGCCCACGGCCGCCAGCTCGGCGCCATGGCAGCGTTTGAACTGCTCGACAGCGACGGCAAGCCAGATGCTCAGATGACCGGCGCGCTATGCGCCAAAGCCCGCGAGAAAGGTTTGATCCTGCTTTCCTGCGGCTTCTACGGCAACAGCATCCGCATTCTGGTGCCGCTAACGGTGTCGTCCGGGGTGTTGGAAGAGGGCTTGAGCATTATTGAGGCATCGCTGGAAGCGCTTAGCTAATACCTTTCTAAGGATTATCTAGCCCGCCACCGTCAAACAGCGAAAGCTGTTGGCGAGGGCGGGGTTTTTTATGCGTTGAAAGCTCAAAGCTGAGATAGTCAGCCGACCAAAGAACCCTGTGCTAAGCTGGATTTGGTAAATTAGCCGCCCAAGGCGGAGGTGCAGGGAAATGCAACAGAAGCACGAATTATGATATGAGAGATAATTAAAATTTATAGTCCAAAGCATCAGTGATTTGTAGGCTGCTTTTTTTGACTAGCATGCTGGCGCTTTTATCTAATAATAGGACTCGCTGTCTAATATCTTTTAGCGGGAGAGAAGCATGTTTGGATGGTTGAAGCCGAAGCGCCCTGAGGCGCTCTTATTTAAGTCCAACGATGCTGCGTTCGAGTATGCTTCGAAGTACATGCTGCGCCCACTTTTGAAGGACGCTACGATTTTCGGCCAAGTTCTGGCAAAGGTTTCTCCGCAATTCGGAGGGCTCCTGAAACAGCAGCCAAAGTGGCGGGTGCGGCTGGCGACGGAGCACGGTGTCCTTCAGACGGATCATTGCGGGTCGATTGCGGATCAACTGGCGTCTGATGTGGACTTGAAGTCATCGCCAATCGTTGAGGGTGACCTAGTTGCTGTGCAGGTCGGTTCATACGATCCGAAATACGCCGTAGACAGTGAAGTGCAGTACTTCATCATCATCTGCAAACTCAAGCCAGAACTCAGGACGGACACTCGTGTCTTTGCTCCAGACGTCGCTCGCTAACAATGCCGTGCACGCGACGTGCGAAGACACACGCGCTAATGGCTAACGTTATGTATTGGAGTTAGCGGAAAGATCATAGGAAGAATGAAGAGTGATACCAGAATTAAATCAATCAGGAGTATTACCTCCGTTTATACCTGAGCAAGGGCCGACCGACCCTGCTGGCATGGCACCCTATAAGACAAAGATAACTGAGTTTGTAAGTCGGTATGCTCATACTCCCGAGAGGAGAGCTATACTTAGAGGACTGCTAGATTATCGTAGGAAGCTTAGGGAAATAGGTATTTGTAAAGGTTTTCAGTGGCTTGATGGCAGCTTTGTGGAAAATGTAGAGCAAAATCGTGGTCGCCCTCCTGCAGATGTAGATATAGTTACTTTTGCCTTAAGGCCTACCAATGATCTGGAGGACTGGAAGAGTGTAGTCTATGGGAACCCGGACCTGTTCCTTCCTGGTGAAGCAAAGCAGAAATACTATTGTGATGCGTATTTTGTTGATTTGAACACGCACCCCATACATGTGGTGAGCAATACTCGATACTGGTTTGGTCTGTTTTCACATCAACGAGAATCTTATCTTTGGAAGGGGATGGTAGAGATTGCCATTGAGTGCAGCGACGATGAGGCGTTGGAAATGCTAGATAGGGAGTCAGACAATGCCTAAGAAGCTCAATATTGACAGCCTATCTTCTGAAATTACCACTCTTAATGAGTTGCTTGTCAGCGCCCGCCAATCTGGCGATATCGTAGGAGAAATGCAAATCGAGCATCGAGTTGCAGAATTATCTAAAAAGCTAAATTCACTTAAAGAAGAAGTGTTGTCTGATAATAGTGCCAGTGTTGCCCTATTCTTTGGTGGGCAACCTGTGCTTGGATCAAAGGGAATTGCAGCTGAATTTGCCGGTACTGCATTGGAACAGTTTCAAAATCTTATCGCCAAGATATTTGCTAATAATGAAGTCGGAGATTTAGGCGAAAGAGGACTCGTACCCTTCAAGGCTAACTCTGAATTAATGGTCACAGGTTTAGCAAGAGGCTCATTTGGATTTGTACTTGATGAGATGAATGATCAGGTACAATTAGAGTCGTCACAACTATCACACGTCATCGATAGGGCTGCTGTTCTTCTTAGAGACTCTGCCGCTCAAGATGATGCTGTTTTTGAGTCAATCCTAGAAGAATTGGAGCCAAGAACATTAATAGCGCTTAGAGACTTGTTCAACAATCTAGATTCAAACAAAGCAACTCTCAGAGTCGTCGAAAAAGAATTGGATTTTACACTTGATGCCCCATCTATACATCGAGCAAAAATAAGAACAGAAGCTACAAGTATTGAAGAAAGCACAAATGAAATTGAAGGCACTTTAGTTGGTTTTTTGCCAGAGCACCGTAAGTTTGAGTTGGCTGATAAGGCTGGAATGCTTTATTACGGCGCCGCTAGTAAAGAAGCAGTAGAGCAGTTCACGAAGGCTACAGACAATGTGATCGGTAATAAGTGCTTGATAAAAGTCTCAATAAAAACAGTGGCACCATTAAACAGGCCACCAAGAGAAGTAGTTCGTTTGATAGAATTCCTTCGCTTTGGTGAGTAAGCACGTGTCGGCCGTTCCTCAAACGAGACGCAGGATAGATAACGATCGGCGGCATTACTGAAGCAGTCCACCAATAATATCAGTAGCATGCCGAACGACAGGCTCCATCTAATGGTGCATGTGTAATGACGTGCAGTTTCCCACATGCGGTCACGCTATAGCTAAGCGTAACGTCTACCTATTCCCCCAATCCTCCCTCATCAAACAACGAAAGCTGCTGCCGATTAGCGGGTTTTGCTTTTTTAGCGTGCCGAACGGGCGGTCGACGCTGACTGGCGAGCTTATCCACAATCGCTTGGCTGGCTTCTCTGGCGTCTGAGGTGCGACGCAGCTCGTAGAGCGTCTTCTTCCAGTGGCGTGCTTCGGCCTCAAAGTCGTTGGGGATTGGGTAGTTTACGCCAGGTTGAAAGCCGAACCGCTTTTGCAGGCTTTCCGGCAGTGCCCAGGGTTTGGCGCGCCACTCTAACGGGAGTGGCGTTAATTCCGGCACCCAGCGGGCGACAAACTCGCCGCTGGGGTCGTTATCCTCCGCCTGCTTAATAGGGTTGTATACCCGCAGCGCGTTGATGCCCGTAGCGCCTGCCTGCATCTGCACTTGGGGGTAGTGAATGCCGGGCTCGAAGTCGGTAAACAGCCGCGCCAGATGCAATGCTGGCTCAACCCAATGCAGCCCAAGGCCAAAGGTGGCGTGGGAGATCAGCATGGCGCGCATGCGAAAGTTGATCCAGCCGGTGGCGATTAGGCTGCGCATACAGGCATCTACCAACGGCATCCCGGTTTGCCCGCGCTTCCAGGCGATCAGGTTGGGGTGTTCTGGGTCGCGCTCGCGCAGGCCGCGCAGCGCCGGGTGTAGGCTTTGCGATTCGATGCTTGGTTCGCTTTCGAGCTTTTGAATAAAATGGCAGTGCCAGTGGAGCCGGGAAGCGAAGGCGCGCAGTGAGCGTGACCAAGCGGCATCTTCAGCATGCTTTTTGCGCTGGCGTCGCAGTGACTGCACCACTTCGCGCATGGAGAGCGTACCCCAGGCCAAGTGCGGCGAAAGCCGTGAGCCAAATTCCCAGGCCAGCAGCGGTTTAGAAAGTGAGCCGCGATAACGCCGCCCGCGCTGGCTTATAAAGCTGCGCCAGACTGCTCGGCCTTCGCTACGACCGCCTGGCTGTCGCTCGGGGCAGGGCGTGGTGTCAAACCCTAGCGTCAGGTCGTGAAGCTGTTTGACGTCAATATGGTGAAAGGCTTGCCAGCTCTCAGCCGCCTGGGCGCTTTGCGGGGCAGTGGCGGTGGGCGCCGTCATTAACGTTTCCCACTGATTTTCCCATGCGTTGCGGTCAGCAACTCTGGATTTTAAGCCACGCACTACGCCGTGCTGGCGTGCTTCATGCCAGGGTGTGCCGTGCTGCTGACACCATGCCTTGACGCTGAGATCGCGGGCAAAGCTCCAGGCGTTGCCGGTCTCTTCATGTGAATGAAGCACAAACTCGCTGTAATGGGTTTTCAGGGCGTTCAGTAAATCGACCATATCGCCTTGCCAAATACACAGCGGCAGACTCAGTGTTTCGAGTGCGTTTGAAAGATCGATAAGCGAATCAGCGGCAAACTGCCAGTGGCGCAGGGCGCTGTCTGGCGCTTGCCACTGCCCCGGTTCAATAGCAAATACGGGCAGCACGGGGCCAGCCGCGGCGGCGTTAGAAAGCGGCGCGTGATCATGAAGACGTAAATCGCGTTTGAACCAAACGACCTGAATACGTGCCTTACTCATACTGGAGCCTGACCGTTGAGGGCTATCCGCCGCTAAGCCTATTCGCCATTTGCCTGTGACGTTACCATCAAGCTATTGTTTGCGTCACCAATCGAGCAGGTCCCGTCCAACAGGAGAGCCATCATGTATATCGCGATGAACCGTTTTCGTATTGCCCCAGGCCGTGAAGAAGATTTTCTAGAGGTATGGCGCAACCGTGACTCTCACCTGGATGAAGTGCCAGGCTTTCAGCAGTTCAACATGCTGCGCGGCGAAAGCCAGGAAGACCATACCGTGTTCATTTCTCATACCGCTTGGGAGTCCGAAGAGGCTTTCCGCGCGTGGACCCAGTCAGACGCATTTCGCAAGGCCCACGCGGGTGCTAAAGCGCCTGAAGGGATTTACCTCGGCCCGCCGAAGTTTGAAGGTTATGAAGTGGTGTTGTAGGTCGCGTGCTACCGCATGAGGTGCTTTTCATGCGGTAGCTTGATGCTGCTTAAGCAGTGCCTGCCGCCTCTAGCATTGCCTGCAGCAGCACGTTACAGCCCTCGTGAACATGTTCCGGCGTTGCACTCTCAATCTCGTTGTGGCTAATGCCATCCTTGCAGGGAATAAAGATCATTGCAGCGGGAGCAACTCGGCCGACAAACATTGCGTCGTGCCCTGCGCCGCTGATGATATCCATATGCGAGAACTTAAGCTTTTCAGCTGCATGACGCACGGTGTCAACGCACACTTTATTGAAGTGCTCAGGTGCAAAATCCGCGGTAGGTGTTAGCTCGTACGACAGCCCGTGACGTTGGCAAATTTCTTCAACGGCAGCAGCCAATGATTGGGCCATTTCGATTAGAGCCTCGGGCTCCCAGTGGCGCATATCCAACGTCATTTTTACCTGTCCTGGAATCACGTTGCGTGAACCTGGGTGCAGCGTCATACAGCCTACCGTGCCACGACCGTGGGGTTGGTGTTCATTGGCGATACGGTTGAGCGCTTGAGTAACTTCCGCTGCGCCCATCATGGCATCCCGACGAAGGTGCATGGGGGTTGGGCCTGCGTGGGCCTCAAGCCCGGTGAGGGTTAAATCAAACCACTTCTGACCAAGTCCGCCGATAACCACGCCAATGGTGGTGTCGGTATCTTCGAGAATTGGCCCTTGCTCAATGTGCGGTTCAAAGTAGGCTTTGATCTCGCTTGGTGACACCTCGTCGCTGCCACGATAGTGAATGGCGTCCAAAGCATCGCTAACCGTCACGCCATCAGCGTCGATGCGCGCCATCATGGTGTCAAATTCAAGCACGCCGGTAAAAATGCCAGAACCCATCATGCAGGGGGGGAAGCGGCAGCCTTCTTCGTTCGTCCAGGCGACAATTTCGATGGCCGATTGCGTCACTATTTTGTGTTCGTTGAGCGTGCGGATTACTTCAAGGCCTGACAGTACCCCAAAACAGCCGTCGTATTTGCCTCCGGTAGGCTGGCTATCTAAATGGCTTCCCGCCATAACGGTTTTGGCGCTGGGGTCGCTGCCTTCTCGGCGTGCGAAGATATTGCCGATATTATCAATACGAATAGTACAGCCTTCAGCTCTGCACCACTGGATAAATAGATCGCGCCCTTGGCGTTCAAGATCGGTAAGCGCTTGACGGTTCACGCCGCCTTTAGGTGTGGCACCTAGCTTGGCCATTTCCATCAGCGCTTCCCAGAGACGGTTACTGTCGGTGCGCAGATCGGCTATAGCAGTTTTCGGTTCAGCAAGCGAATTCATATGACTTCCTTTTATTGAGCACGGATAAAGCTGGCGACTCCCCGGTTTATTGTTTGGCTCATTATTAGAGTAGAGATAAAAAAGCCATGTTACGTATAGATTCCCTAACGTGAACAACAGGAAAGCGTAATTTTATAAACATGTTCAGTGGCGCATCCTGATGCAACGTCTTAACGCGATGGAGCTGGACACCATGTTTGGAATAAAAAGCAAAACGACACCGCAAACATCAGAGCATTCTTCAGAACTTTCTTCAGAACTCCCGTCAGAGCAGGGCGCCTCAAACAGTGCGCTTAATCAGCATTTCTGGATGCCGTTCAGCGCTAATCGTGATTTTCACGCTAACCCACGCATGATCACGGGGGCGGAAGGGCGCTATTACATTGATGACCAGGGCCGCAAATTATTCGATTCGCTGTCAGGGCTATGGACCTGCGGCGCAGGCCACAATCGTGAAGAAATCCAAAAAGCCGTCGCGGCACAGCTAGGCACTCTCGACTTTGCCCCAGGCTTTCAGCTTGGCCATCCGCTGGCGTTTAAGTTAGCGGAAAAAGTCGCCAGCCTTATGCCTACCGGGCTTGATCACGTATTTTTTACCAACTCAGGCTCCGAGGCGGCCGATACCTCGGTCAAGATGGCCAAAGCCTATTGGCGGCTTAAAGGTAAGCCTGAGAAAACGCGCCTGATTGGCCGAGCGAAGGGCTATCACGGCGTCAATGTCGGTGGCACAAGCCTTGGCGGTATCGGTGGCAATCGTAAGCATTACGGCCAGTTGATGGATGTCACGCATCTACCGCACACGCTTCAAGCGGGCCACGCCTATACCCGTGGCCAGGCAGAAACGGGGGCTGAGCTTGCCGATGCGCTGCTTGATCAAATAGCCCTACACGACGCCTCGACGATTGCGGCTGTGATTGTTGAGCCAATGTCTGGCTCGGCGGGTGTGATTGTGCCACCCAAAGGCTACTTGGATCGTTTGCGCGAAATCTGCACCGCTAACGATATTCTGCTGATTTTTGACGAAGTGATTACCGCCTTTGGGCGTAGCGGTGCGACCACCGGTGCCCAGGCGTTTGGCGTGACGCCAGATATCATGAACGTGGCCAAGCAGATCACTAATGGCGCCGTACCCATGGGCGCAGTGATTGCATCACGCGAGATTTTTGACACCTTTATGCACATTGGTGGGCCCCAGCATGCCGTTGAGTTTACGCATGGCTATACCTACAGCGCTCACCCGGTGGCCTGTGCAGCAGGGCTGGCGGCGCTTGAGTTAATGGAGCGCGAAAATTTCCCCGCCCAGGTTAGCGCCATTGCGCCGCGCTTCGAAGAGAAGTTGCATGCTCTCAAGGGCCGCAACCACGTCGTGGATATCCGCAATTACGGCTTAGCGGGCGCGATCCAGTTAACGCCTCGTGACGGCGACCCAACGATTCGACCACGCGATGCACATATGGCACTTTGGAAAGCAGGCTTTTACGTACGTTATGGCGGCGATACGCTGCAATTTGGCCCTCCCTTTGGCACCACCGATGCCGAGCTAGAGCGCCTGTTCGACGCCGTTGCGACCACCCTTGATTCATTGGCATAGCCTATTTTTTGATAAAACCGGTTTCGGAGTATAAAAATGAGTGTTATTTCCCACCTGATCAACGGTGAGTTAGTGAAGGGCCAGCGCACGCTGGACGTTACCAATCCTTCAACGGGAGCTGTCATTCGCCAAGTGTCTGATGCCTCTGCGGCCGATGTTGAAAAGGCCATTGATGCCGCTCAGGCAGCGTTTCCCGCCTGGCGAGATACGCCACCGGCCAAGCGCGCGCAAGTTATGTACCGCTTTAAGCAACTGCTCGAAGAGCACGCTGACCGCATCGTGCAGCTGGTCAGCGAAGAGCATGGCAAAACGCCAGAAGACGCTATGGGTGAGCTCAAACGTGGCATTGAAAACGTTGAGTACGCCTGCGGCGTGCCTGAACTGCTAAAAGGTGAGTATTCCCACAACGCAGGGCCTGGCATTGATGCGTGGTCTAATTTCCAACCGCTGGGCGTCGTTGCAGGTATTACCCCGTTTAACTTCCCGGCTATGGTGCCGCTATGGATGTATCCGATGGCAATTGCCTGTGGCAACTGTTTCATTCTCAAACCGTCGGAAAAAGACCCCTCTTCCTCAATGGCCGTGGCTGAGCTGCTTCAAGAAGCCGGGCTACCGAAAGGCGTGATGAGCGTGATTCACGGTGGTCGCGAAGCGGTGGAAACGCTGTTGGATGCCAAGGCCGTGAAGGCTATTTCGTTTGTGGGTTCGACGCCGGTGGCTGAGGCGATCTACACCCGTGGTGCGGCCGCTGGTAAACGCGTTCAAGCGCTGGGCGGTGCGAAAAATCATGCCGTAGTGTTGCCCGATGCCGATTTGGAAAACGCCGCTAATACTCTAATGGGTGCGGCTTACGGTAGCTGCGGCGAGCGCTGCATGGCGATCTCAGTTGCCGTATGCGTTGGTGATGAAACGGCTAATCGTTTGGTTGAAACCATGCTGCCGAAAATCGCGCAGCTAAAAATTGGCCCCGGCACTCAGAAAGGGCTGGATATGGGCCCGCTAGTGACCGCAGAGCACCGCGACAAAGTACTGGGCTTCATTGAAGATGGCGTAAAATCAGGCGCAACGCTGGTAGCCGATGGTCGTGACCTCACGGTGTCAGGCCACGAGCAGGGATATTTCGTTGGCGGCTGCCTGTTCGATAATGTCACGGCTGATATGCGTATTTATCAGGAAGAGATCTTCGGGCCAGTGCTTTGTGTCATGCGGGTCGGTAGCCTAGATGATGCCATGCAGCTAATTAATGACCATGAATACGGCAACGGTACCTGCCTGTTTACCCGCGACGGTGAAGCCGCCCGACGCTTTACCGACGGTATTGAGGTGGGCATGGTCGGTGTTAACGTCCCGCTGCCTGTACCGGTCGCTTACCACAGCTTTGGTGGTTGGAAGCGCTCGCTATTTGGTGATCTTCACGCCTATGGACCTGATTCGGTGCGTTTCTACACGCGTCGAAAAGCTGTTTCTCAACGCTGGCCTTCCGTTAGCGAAGCGACGCAAGCGGAGTTCTCATTCCCCGCCAATCAGAGTTGACGTTATAGCGTAAATAGGAGATCTTCTCAGCACCGCCGCTCTCCGGCGGTGCTTTTTTGTGCCTATCTTCGACGTAAGGGACGAGTGCAGCGTGGCAAGAACCCAGGACGAAATTCGCCAGACCAACGTTAAGAAGATTCTCCAGGCCGCGGAGCAACTGTTCGCGGAAAAAGGCTATGCCGGCGCCTCCATGGGAGAAATTGCACAGCTGGCTGAACTTCCCAAGTCCAACGTGCACTACTACTTCGCCACTAAAAAAGCGCTTTACCAAGAGGTATTGCTAGAGCTGCTGGAAATATGGAAGCAGGACGCGCTTTGCTTTGAACTCTACGATGACCCTCGCGTGGTGCTGTCCACTTACATTCGCGCCAAAATGACCCACTCCCGCAATCGCGCCCACGGCTCTAAAGTGTGGGCGGCCGAAGTCATGCAGGGCGCACCGATCCTAAAAGAGCGCCTGCGCGACAATCTTTACGAATGGGCTAAACTCAAAGAGTCGAAAATTAGCGAGTGGGTCGCATCAGGCCAGATCCACCCTGTTGAGCCTTCCTATCTACTTTATATGATCTGGGCGTCCACCCAACACTACGCCGACTTCGACTACCAAATCTACTTGCTCAATGACGACAAACCGCTAGACGACCTGCAGTTTGAAAAAGCCGTGCAGTCAGTGACTACGATGACTTTAAGAGGTATTGGGCTGACGGTATGAGCAGTGCTCAATTGCTCCTCGACATGACCTAAGTCAGATTGTTCTATGAGGGCTGGATGCGGCGTGGTGGCTAATCAAGAACGGTAATGCAGTTTGCAATATGACTCCCATTATCTTAGTTATAAGTCTTATTGACTGTGCTTATGGTGGAAATAGACTTTCAATGTAGGTTGAACGCAGAAATTCTCGTTACAATGCCTTCTTAGCAGTATCCAGACGGTCTTTTAAATAGAGAGATTCAACATATATGTTAGCAGTGAATAATGGTGTTTCTTACGAGCAAGCTGATTATGGCGGCCTCTCTAGCGTTGCTTATGAGGCGATCATGCGAATGATTCTGGCTCGCGAAATGTCCGGTGGCGATATCGTTCAAGAGCGTCGGCTTGCGGATGTTCTTGATATGTCACGAACGCCTGTCAGAGAGGCGCTGCGACGCTTAGAAGCTGAAGGATGGTTAATTCGCTTGAACTCCAGAACTATTGGCGTCAAAAAAATAGCGATTGATGAATATGTTGCTGCATTACAAGTTCGAGAGTTGTTAGAGCCTGAAGCAGCTGCAATGGCGGCAGCAAAGTCCCACACAAAAATTATTAGTGATTGGGCTGAAAAGCTTGATGCTATAAGAAAATCAACCCAGGTTGGCCTCAAGCAACAGTGGCAGTTTGATCAGACGCTTCATATGGGGATAGCACAGGCAACAGGCAATGAGGTGCTGCTTAAAATTATTTCTGAGCTAAGAAAAACGACGCAGATATTTGAAAACCAGACTCTGCCCGCTAAATCTTTTCCCGGATATGACGCACATCTAGCGATTATTAACGCCATCGTAGAAGGTGATTCTGACAAGGCGCGTATAGCCATGCTCGATCATTTACGTGAGACGAAGAAAAATATTTTTGAAGCTCTCTAATATAACTTAGCATTGCAAGCGCTGATCTGGTGCATACTGGTTGTAAATTGAGTATTAAAAACATCTCTATGTCTTATGCTAAAGTCTATATGGTGGGGGATCTTTTAAATCGTTATGCGGATGCACAGTCTTTGTGCAATTTGTTTTATCTATCACCTTTTTGAAGCGCAAGGATATTATAATAATAATCTATTTTATGAGTTGACATGTGGTATACCAGTGGTCTACAAATAAGCTGTCAACGTCTAAGAGAAATAATTATGAAAAAATCTATAGCTGTTGGGATTGTTGCACTTGCCTCTGTTTATTCCACGTTTTCTTGGGCTGAAAGCTTAGTACTGAGAGCTGGGCACTCGGCCAATTTAAGTGAGCCTTATCAAAAAGGCTTGGAGAAGTTTGCTGAAGTTGTCGAGCGCGAAACAAACGGTGAAGTTACTGTACAAATCTTTCCTAATAATCAGTTGGGTAATGAGCGGGAAATGATCGAAGGTGTGCTGCTGGGCACTCTGGATATTGCCGTTCCCACCAACGGTGTCTTGACCAACTTCGTTTCTGAGCTGTCGATTTTCGATCTGCCTTTTCTATTCAATGATCGTCAGCACATGTATCGCGTCATGGACGGTGAGGTTGGTGAACGCCTGGCCGGATCCATGCAGGAGAGCGGCTTTCAGCTACTGGGTTTTTATGAGGCGGGTATTCGGCATATCGTGACCAAGGAGCCGGTCAACAGCATCGAAGACCTAGAACGCCAAAGTATTAGAACCATGCAGATTCCGGCTCACGTAGCCGCTTTTAACGAGTTTGGTGCCAACGCGACGCCGCTTGCCTACAGCGAGCTTTACGCAGCGTTGGAATCCGGCGTGGTGGATGGTGCTGAAGCTGCCTTTACCAACTACCAGGCGCAGCGATTTTATGAAGTGGCGCCCTACCTTGCTGAAGTGAGCTGGACCACATTGGTCGCGGATCTGATCATGTCCGAGCAGCGGCTTTCGAGCCTGCCTGACAACGTACAGCAGGCACTAATAGTGGCGGGTGCTGAGTCTGCAGAGTACGAGCGCCAGGTGTATGCCGAAATGGATACGCGCATTCGTGAAGAGCTTTTAAGTGCCGGTGTCGAGTTTACCCAGCCCGATCTTGAACCCTTCCGCGTAAGATCTCAGGCGGTTTATAGCGAATTCGTTGATACGGATCAGAAGCAAGAGCTCCTGGACCTTATCGAACAGCTGCGTTAAATAGCCGGGGCTATTCATGATCATCATGGATAGCCCTGCTACTTCAGGAGGAGTTATGGCCCCTATTGTGCAAGTAGCCGAGCGAGTGCTGCAGGGTATCAGATTCTTGATTGCTGTATGTGTCGTTGTTTTGTTCAGCTATATGGTTGTAGCAATCCTGACGCTAGTAGCAGGACGGTATGTCTTCGGTTTTTCCGTGGCGGGGGCGGCAGAGACGGCTACCTTTGCTCAGATATGGGTTATCTTCCTCGCTGCCGGTATTGCCATGCGTGAAAAGCTGCATATTGGCGTCGATATTCTTTATGAAGTCCTCCCCGATACTTTAAAGCGAATTACCGCCCTGCTTATTTTGCTTTTTGGCAGCTGGTTTTTATGGCTGGCTATTCTCGGTAGCCAGCGGTTATTGCAAATCGGCCAAATGCAAACCTCGCCGGCGTTAGGTATTCCCATGTGGATACCTTATCTCTCCTTGCCGGTAGGGCTTGGCTATTTCTTCCTCGAATTCTGTATTGCCTATTTAAAGAAAGTTTTCGCTAAAGAGTGCGCTGACAATAATAAAGAGGAAGCCACATTATGATAATGGTCATGGTGTTATTTGTACTTCTTTTAATTGCTGGCGCTCCCATCGTGTTTACCATGGGGGTCTCGGCGAGTGTCGTGCTAATGGGCGAAGGGATTCCCAACAGCATCATTTCCCAACGTCTGTTCGCGGGCCTGGATAGCTTTACCATCATGGCCATCCCGTTTTTCGTTCTGTCGGGGCTTTTGATGGAGCGCGGCGGTATCGCGCGACGCATGATCGATTTTGCCACCGCGCTGGTCGGCTGGATTCGAGGGTCGCTGCTACTGGTGTCGGTGGTGTCGGGTACCGGTCTTGCCGCGGTATCTGGCTCAGGCTCCGCCGATACGGCAGCCACTGCCTCCTTGATGCTGCCCGAGATGAGACGGCGTCGTTACGATATCGATTTTGCCGCGGGCCTGATGGCCGCGGCGGGCTCTCTAGGACCTATTATTCCTCCCTCCATAATGATGATCGTGCTGGCCTCAGTGGGTAACATCTCGGTAGGCGATATGTTTATCGCGGGTATCGTCCCAGGGTTTTTAATGGCGCTGGGTCTATTGCTGGCGGGGTACTTTCATGCCCGCCGTCACGGCGGTGTGTATAGTCAGATACAGCCTTTCTCCTTGCGTGAACTGGGCGCGACCGCTTTAAAGGCCATCCCGGCCTTTTTGATGCCCATCATCATTATCGGCGGTATTGTCGGCGGCGTTTTCACTCCGACCGAAGCCGCCTCGGTCGCCGTTGCGACCGGGCTGCTGGTGGGGCTCTTTATCTATAGAGAACTCAAACTTCGTGACCTGCCGCATCTCATACTGCGGGCGGCAAGTATTTCGGCCTCCGTGATGATGATCATTGCCGTGGCCAATATTTTCTCATGGTTAGTGGCTAGAGAGGGCGTGCCTCAGTTGCTGGTCGGATTTCTTCAGTCCTTATCCGACAACCCCTGGGTATTTCTGGCTCTACTCAATGTCGGACTGATTTTTGTCGGCATGTTTATGGAGAGCATTGCGGCCATCTTGATCCTGGTACCTGTCTTGATGCCCGTGGCGCAAAGCTATGGGATCGACCCGCTCCACTTGGGCGTAGTGATTATCATCAATCTTTCTATCGGGATGATTACACCGCCCTACGGCATCACCCTGTTTGTCGCCAGCAGTATTGCCCAGCGCCCCATCATGCGCGTGGCGGCCAAGATCATCTTGCCTTTGAGTTTTATGCTAGCCGTACTGGTGCTGGCGACTTACGTCCCTTATGTCGTTACCGCTTTACCCGATTTTTTTAGAAATCGTTAACGTTGAGTCGGAGATTTAAATGTCCCAGTTTGCTGGTACTTATAGTGTTCTTATTACGCCTTTTGATAAAGATCTGAAGGTTGACGTCGAAAGATTGCGCACGTTTATCGACTGGCAGATCGAGCAGGGCATTCACGGCCTGATCCCTCTGGGAAGTACTGGTGAATTTCTTTCGATGACCGACGATGAGCGCCGACTGGTGGCCAAAACCGTCATCGATCAAGCGGCGGGGCGTGTTCCTGTATTGATAGGTGCCGGAGCTGAAAATACCAACGACGTTGTACGTTATAGCCGAGAGGCCGAGCAACTGGGCGCAGACGGGCTGATGATTATTCCGCCTTATTACAGTTGCCCGACCGAAGACGAGCTTTATCACCATTACAAGCAGGTATCGGATGCCGTTTCGATACCGATCATGATTTATAACAACCCCAATGCGGCCAACGTCGACATGTTGCCCGAGACAGTGGCAAGGCTTGCCGATATTGAACACGTGGCTTACATCAAGGAGTCAACGCTTGAGATCACCCGCGTTCGAGACATCATTAGACTCTGCGGGGACAAGATAGGCGTGTTTGGTGGGGTGCTGGGATTCGAATCCTATGTGGAAGGTGCGATCGGCTGGGTGGCGGTCGGCTCCAACGTTATGCCCGCTGAGTTCGCTGACCTATACACGGCCGCGGTCGTTGAGAAGGATTTGGACCGCGCCAGGTCCGTGTATCACAACATTCTGCCCGTCATCGATTTCGTGTTTGGCCATCGCTACGTCTCTGGCACCAAAGCGCTGCTTGAATCGATGGGTAAGAGCGTTGGCCATCCACGTGCTCCGCGCCTTCCCTCGCCTCCTGAAGACAAGGCGTGGGCCGATGAGATCGTTCGCAAGCTTTCGCTGAAGTAAGGGGCTCAAATGGACGCGCTGGGACGCAGGATCTCTAAAAACGCTAAAGAGATAACCTTTACTTACGAGGGCAAAAAGGTCAGTGCCGTGGAAGGCCAAACCCTGGGCGCCGCGCTCGTGGGTGCGGGCCATCTGTCTCAGCGCGAAGGTCGTCTGGGTGGAACGCATGGCCATTACTGTGGCATGGGGGCATGCTTTGAGTGCCTGGTAACAGTGGATGAGCGTTCCGGTGTACGCGCATGTATGACGCCTGTTCAGCATGGGCAATCAGTTAAGCATCACCCTTATAAAACGGCATTTGATGCCGATGCTAGCCGTCATCAAAGCGACCCTAAAGAGTCGCTTGAAGTCGTGGCGGTAGAGGTGCTGGTTGTAGGCGGTGGGCCCGCCGGTTTACAGGCCGCCCTTTCAGCCCGAAAAGCGGGAGCGAGCGTACTGCTGGTCGACGAACGTGCCAGTCTGGGTGGGCAATATTTCAAGCAGCTTTCATCAGCCTATTCAACTAAAGACGGCAAAGCGCCCGATAAGCAGATGCAAGCGGGACGGACGCTGATTGATGAACTGGCGGCGGCTGATATCAAGCAGTGGCGCAACACCCTGGTATGGGGTGTGTTTCGTGAAGAGCACGATCAGTTTCGTATTGGCATCGAGCGTGATGGCAAAGCGCTAATAGTCGAGCCAAAGGCCGTTATTATCGCGACTGGAGCAACTGAGCTTCCTTATCCCGTACCAGGCTGGACACTCCCGGGCGTAATGACGACAGGTGGACTACAAACCCTGCTGCGCTCTTACCGCACGGCACCACCGGGCCCAGTGCTGATCGCGGGTAACGGCCCGCTTAATTTGCAGGTTGCGGCCGAACTGGTCGAGGCGGGCGTTGAGGTGGCGGGGGTTGTAGAAAGCGCAAAATTAACCTCGTTGACCGCGCTTGCCCAGACCGGTAAAGCGACGCGTCATGCTCCATCGCTCATTGGTAAAGGGCTTGGATACATGTTTACGCTCAAGCGTGCTCAGGTGCCTGTCTTTGATGGCTATGCGATTGCAGCGATTGAAGGCGACAACGCCGTCGATAGCGTAACACTAGCCCCGGTCACCGCCGAGGGCGAGCTTGGACAGCCGATGCTGCATATCAAGGTAAAAGCGGTAGGCTTGGGTTATGGTTTTCAGCCACAAGCCGAAATCAGCCGACTGCTGGGGGTAGAGCATCATTACGCATCCGACACGTCATCCGCACTCAAGGTGCTCTCCGCCGAGCGCTTTCCCGATGGTCGCTGCAATGTCGAGGGTGTTTTCATTGCGGGTGAAGCGGGTGGGTTTGGTGGTGCCCAGTTAGCCTTGGCTCAAGGCGCGCTATCTGGTGCCGCCGCTGCGAAGCACTGTGGGTATAACGTAGAAGACACGACTACCCATTGGTCTTCACAACAGCGAAAGCACCAACACTTTCAAAAAGCGCTCTGGAGCGCGTTTTCTTCTCCGCTCAAACCGCTGGCGGGCATCACCGACGATACGATTGTATGCCGCTGTGAAGGGATTACCGCAAAAGAGATAGTAAGCGGGCGCGAGCCATGTAGCGATGTGGCCTCTATCAAACGTCAAACCCGAGCGGGTATGGGGCGGTGCCAGGGCCGCTACTGCGCCGCCACGGTTAATATGCTCATCGCCAGTGACCAGAAAACCGGTAGCCAGTTTGATTTGCCCGCACCGCAAAATCCTATTAAACCGATCGCGATTGGCGCGCTGGCTATTGAAAAAGGGGAGTGGGCCGGTCACCGGCGGGTGACGATGCCTACCGCGCGCGTTATTAACGAATCGACTACATCGCCACCAAGTATCGAGGTCGACGTGTTGGTGATTGGCGCCGGCATTGCGGGCAGTGCTACCGCGATGTCGCTCGCCAAGCAGGGCGTTGACGTAGCGGTATTGGATCGAGGGCTTCCCAACGGCCAAGCGTCGGGTGGCAATGCGGGAAGCTTACACGTCCAGCTGCTGTCGTTCGATTTTGGCAAAAAAGCCGAAAGTGGCGGTGGCCCCGCTGCCAGTACCTTACCGCTTCAGCAAGCGAGTGCATCGCTCTGGGAGCAGCTGGCCAAAGAGCTTGATAGTGATATCGAATTCAAGCGCAGCGGCGGCATCATGGTGGCTGAAAGTGAAGAGCAGATGCGCTTTCTCGAACGAAAAGCAGCGCTTGAACGCTCGCTCGGTATCGATACCCAGATGATTGGCCGCGCCGATATCGAACATAAGCTACCCGCTATTTCAGAGGCGGTCATCGGTGGGGCGTGGTGCAGTGAAGAGGGAAAAATAAATCCGCTTTTGGCGACCCCCGCTTTGGTACGCGCCGCCCAACAGGCCGGCGCGCGCTTTTTTACCAGCGAGGCAGTTCAGAGCCTGGAGTATGCCAACGGAAAGTGGGAGGCAACCACCAGCAGTGGCCGCCAATACCGGGCAGGTAAAGTCGTCAACGCCGCTGGGGCATGGGCGGGCGAAATCGGTAAGCTGGCAGGGGTGAGCGTGCCCGTACACGCCGCACCGTTGCAGATGATCGTGACTGAAGCAGCAGAGCCAGTTGTTGATGTACTGCTTGCCCATGCCGATCGTCATTTGACCCTCAAGCAGGCGGCTAACGGCAACGTGATTATTGGTGGCGGTTGGCCTGCCGGGCTGAGCATTCCCTTTGGCTACCAGCGACCGCTTCTGGAAAGTATCGAGGGTAATCTTTGGGTCGCCCAGCATGTGTTGCCCGCTTTAAATCAACTGCGTGTACTGCGTACCTGGGCGGCCATCAATATCAACATCGATGGCGCCCCTATTTTAGGTGAAGTACCTCACCGCCCCGGTTTTTATAATGCGGTGACGTCCAACGGCTTCACACTTGGGCCTTTGGTCGGACAGATCACCGCGGATTTGATAACGCGCGGCAAGAGCGACTGGAATCTGGCACCGTTTTCGCTCGCGCGTTTTGAGGGGCAGGGTGCGGCGTGACGTCATTGACACTTCCTGCACAGCGCCCGTTGCGCGGCATTGTCTGTATGCTAGTGGCTGCGGCACTTTTTGTAGCAATGGATTCTTTGGCCAAATATCTGGGCGATGACTACTCCTCTGTGCAGTTGGCCTGGTCGCGTTATAGCGTTCACTTGATTGTCCTGATATTGCTACTGATCATTTTGGGTAGGCTTAATCGTAGGGAGCTTGAAAGCCGTGCACCTTGGGGCCAATTTGGCCGGGGCTTGCTGCTGCTGGGAGCCACAATATTTGCGTACTTATCGGTTCGTGCGTTACCTCTCACGCAGGTCTATGTTGTCAACTTCAGCTCGCCGCTTATCGTTACGCTACTTGCTATACCGCTTTTAAATGAACGTGTTGGTGCTAAACGTATATTGGCAGTTCTCTGTGGGTTTTCAGGCGTTCTGATTGCTGTTCAGCCTGATGTGGGTGACTTTAACGTCGAGCTTTTATTGCCGGTAGGGATGGCGGTGTGCTTTGCGCTTTATCAACTGGCAACGCGATACTTTGCCGCGCAGGACTCCTCGCTTACCTCGCTCCTTTATACAGCCGCCGCAGGGGGCGTTGTCAGCACGTTGGTGGTTCCCTTTTTCTGGGTGCCCGTGCAAGCGCAGGATATCCCACTGTTTATTTTGATCGGATTACTCGGTGCGCTCAGTCATTTTGCGCTGATCGAGGCAATGCGTTCGGCCTCGGCTTCACTGGTATCTCCCTTTTTATATTCACAGCTTATTTGGGCAACGCTCATTGGCTACTGGTTTTTCGGTGACTATCCCACCCGTGACACGTTCATCGGAGCAGGCATTGTTGCCTTAGCAGGTGGTTATCTCATTATCAATGAGCGCCATCGACATTAAACGGATAGGAGGCTTTATGAGCGAACAATCTAGAACGGTGCTTATGTTTGTTAACGGTCAGGCGATGTCTGGCGGAAGTATCAATTTTGCTTTAAAGGAGGCTAAGTTTTTGGGCGCCGTTAATACTGCCGCGAAGTATCGTTTTTACTCCGTGCGTGATGAATTCCCTGGGCTATGGCCTGTAGAACAGGGCGGTAAGTCCATCCCTGGTGAAGTCTATGAAGTCACTTATGCTCAGCTTCGCGAGTCATTGCTTCCCAACGAACCTTCCGAGTTAGAGCTGAGTATTATCGAACTGGAAGATGGAAGCGGCTCTTTGAGCATGATAATGCGTGAAGAGGATATTAACGTTGATGGCGTTGTAGATATTACCAATCGGGGTGGCTGGTTAGCGTATCTTTCAGCCAAGGGTGAGACGTCTGTATGAAGGGTTACGATTTAGTCATCCGTAACGGCACTGTTGTCACCGCTTCCGATACGACTATATGTGATATCGGCATTCGCGATGGGAGGATTGTTGCATTAGGAGAGTCGCTAGGTGCCGGTAAGGAAGAGATAGAGGCGTCAGGGCATTACGTTTTGCCAGGTGGTGTCGATGCTCACTGTCATTTCGATCAGCCATCGGGGCCAGGCATCCAAATGGCTGATGATTTCGAAACGGGCACTCGATCAGCAGCCTGTGGCGGCACCACAACGGTTATTCCGTTCGCTGCGCAGCAAAAAGGCGATACGTTAAGAGCGACGGTAGAAGATTATCATCGCCGGGCAGATGGTAATGCCTGTGTTGATTACGCTTTCCATCTGATTGTTTCTGATGCCACGCCCCTAGTCTTAAAAGAGGAGTTACCTTCTCTGATCGAGGAAGGATACACGTCTTTTAAAATCTACATGACCTACGACGATCTCAAGCTAAATGACCGGGAGATCTTAGAGACATTGGCTGTCGCAAGGCAAGAAGGTGCGATGACAATGATCCACGCTGAGAATGCTGACTGCATTGCTTGGTTAAGTGATGCGCTTGAAGCCGCCGGTCAAACCGCACCGCGCTTCCATGCAACCTCTCGCCCGCCCGTGGTAGAAAGAGAAGCAACCCATCGCGCAATTTCGTTTGCCGAATTAGTCGATACCCCTGTTCTTATTGTACATGTGTCAGGGCAGGAGCCGATTGAACAGATACGTTGGGCGCAAGGGCGAGGTTTAAGGATTTATGCTGAAACGTGTCCTCAATATCTGTTCCTAACAGCTGACGACTTGAAGTTGGATGGATTTGAGGGCGCAAAGTGTGTCTGTAGTCCTCCTCCCCGTGATGCGCGAAGTCAAGAGGCTGTTTGGGAGGCACTTGAAAACGGAGTCTTTCAAATTTTTTCTTCAGACCATGCGCCGTTCCGTTATGAGGATGCGGAAGGTAAAAAGTCGGCTGAAGGCAAGTCGTTTAAGCACATTCCAAATGGTATTCCAGGTGTTGAGACTAGGCTCCCTCTTCTGTTTTCAGAAGGCGTTTTAAAAGGCCGAATCGACATCACCAAATTTGTCGCATTAACATCCACTAATCCGGCTCGGATATACGGTCTTTATCCTCGTAAAGGAACACTTGCCGTTGGGTCTGATGCCGATATCGTGATATGGGACCCTACTCTTGAGTGGACGATTACCAACGATAGGCTACATCACAATGTTGATTACACGCCTTATTCAGGTATGACCCTCACAGGTAAACCTATAACAACGTTATTGCGCGGTCAGGTTGTCTGGAAAGAGAATATCTTTATAGGTGGGCCGGGTGAGGGATGTTTCTTACCGTGCGAACGCCCCCAGCCAGCAATGCCTAAAGGCGTTAGTAAGGGGTTTTAGCTTTAATGCTCAATGATGATAAACCGCTAGACGACCTGCAGTTTGAAAAAGCCGTGCAGTCAGTGACTACGATGACTTTAAGAGGTATTGGGCTGACGGTATGAGTATTGGCCAGCGATTAGATGGGCTGTCGCATACGCAAAATCGCTACGCCTAAACCGATAAAAGCACTGCCCATGATGCGATTGACCCACTTTGCTCGGCGTGTGTTGCTCAGCCAGCGAGTGAGATGTTTCGCGAGCCCGCCGTAGGCCATTAAGGTGGCGAATGAAAGCACCATAAAGGTGCCTACCATCATAGAAAATTGCGGAAGCAGCGCGCGCTGTGTATCCAAAAACTGAGGAAACAGAGCAGTAAAAAACAGGATTGCTTTTGGGTTGCTCATGGCGACCAGCAGGCCTTCACTGAAAATGCGCCAGTGAGGAATGGGCTTGGCAGCGGTGGACGGTACTGCCAGTGAGCGTTTGCTACGCCACTGGCGAATGCCTAAGTATATCAAGTAAGCGGCGCCGCCAAATTTCAGCAGGCTAAACAGCGTTTCTGAGGCATTTAATATCACGCCTAACCCCAATACCGCGGCGCTCGCCAGTATTAGCAATCCCATAATATTGCCCAGCGAGGAAAGCGCCACGCGCTTTGTTCCACCGGCCATGCCATTACGCACCGCGACTAAAAAAGCGGGCCCAGGGCTCGCAATGCTGACCAGCGCCATGGCAACAAACAGCAGCCAAGTGGAAAGTGGCATGGGTATATCTCCTAAGAGGATAAAGCCGGTTAGTCAGACGACCGGTATCTATCTAAGCGCTGATGGCAAGCCCGCACCTATGGAACGTTAACATTTCACTAGCCCAGTGGCCCGCTGGTAACCGTTGTCTTCAATCCTTTAATAATGGCTTGACCATCCTCACGCTTGAGTTCGTCGTACCAGGCTTGCGTTTGGGCGGCGTCGTGCCCATGAATCATCTCCGCGCGCTTACGGGCGCGCTGGACGATCTCTCCCACTCGGCTAACGCGTTGCGCGTCGTACTGCGTCAAGGCGCTGGCAATGGCAGATGAGGTGTCGGTATGTTCTTCAAGTGCGCGCTGCACGACTTGAGCCAGCACCCAGGCGTCTTCCATCGCTTGGCAGCCGCCTTGGCCAAGGTCGGGTGCCATGCCATGAGCAGCATCACCTAGAAGGGCAACACGCGGTGCGGTCAGTGAATCAAGCGGAGGAATATCGTAGATTTCCACACGCGCCATGCGCGCAGGGTCGAAGCGTTCGATAAGTGCCTGCACCGGCGCAGCCCAGCCTGCAAAGTGTGCGCGTAATTCATCGCGATAGTGGCTGGGGTCGTTGGTGGTGCCAGCGGGGAGCGGTACATCAAGAAAACAATAAAATTCCTGCGCGCCTTCGGCATTGCCCCCGTTGCCCATGGGCATAAACGAGACACGCTTCGCGTCGCCGACATACTGATCCCAGTGACTCTGCGGTGCCAAGGCATCATCGGCAGGCACGCGTACATTCCAGTTCACATAACCCACGTATTGGCGCTCAACGGGGTGACCCACGACCTTACCGCGCAGCTTTGAATGAGTACCTTCCGCGACGACTAATAAGTCTGCGTGCAGGCTTTCGCCATCGTCAAAATGCGCAGAAACACCGTCGTGCGTCAGCGTGTAATCATGACAGCGGCGGCCAAACTGCACATGCTCGGTGCCTACCGCGTCTAGCAACATTTGTTGTAGGGCGGCGCGAGAAATAGGGCATGCACGCTGCTCGATCTCTTCAAATAGCGGCACCAGGCTAAAATCGGTTAAGGGTTGACCGTCATGCGTCAGATAGCGCATCTGGGTGATGTTGCCACTTAAGCCTTCAATGGCGTTACCAAGGCCCAGTTGATGCATGACTTTCACGCCGTTAGACCATATCGAGAGCGCCGCGCCTACTGGACGCATCGTTGCTACGCGTTCAACCACCGTGACCTGATACCCTTGCCGCTGGAAAGCGAGAGCGGTGCTCAGCCCGCCAATGCCCGCGCCGATAACGAGAATATTGAGAGGCGTAGTCAGAGGGCGAGACATAGCGAGCTCCTTGAAAATGGGAAGGCACAACGGCTAACACGTCATATCAGCTGTTACCGCGAACTGTATACAGCGTTAAACCTTAATGTATAGGCAATCATAGTGCCAAGTCAGTCGTTACTTACCTGGGCGTCAAAACCTAACCGACGCCTGTAGGCTGACCTCTAGGGGATCGCCGACCACGACCCGTGTGTTGCCACCGCTTGAAGGGTAGTAAGTGGTGTCGAACAGATTCTTGGCATTGAGCTGCAGGTGAAGGGTGTCGCCCAGCCAAGGGGTGTCCCAGCCGATAAACGCGTCAGCGACGGTGTAGTCGTCTAACTGGAAACTGTTGTCAGCATCGCCTTCGCGCTCACCCACATAGCGAACCCCACCACCTAAGCGCCAGTTGCCCAGGCCAGGCGCGGTTGTTAAATCGTGTGCCAAGTAGAGGGTGGCGGTATGGCGTGCGGCGTTGGTCAGCCGGTTGCCCTGGGTATCTTCGGTGTCTTTAAGTACTTCGGTGTCGGTATAGGCATAAGCGCCTAGTAGTGAAAGCTGATCAGTCAACTGGCCGGAAACCGTTAGCTCCCCCCCCCGTGAACCCGCTTCGCCTACCGTGCGGGTCACACCGTTGTCTGAGACGGCAACATTCTCCTTGCGGATATCGAACAGCGCAACGGCCAACGAGAACTGGTCGTTCCATAGATGCTTCACACCGATTTCGCTGCCCATACTGTGTTCAGGATCCAGCGCCTGTCCGGTATCGCTGTCGGCCCCATTGGGCACAAACGCTTCGCTGTAGCTGGCATAAACGGACGTCTCCGGGGTCAGGCGATGCAGCAGACTGATTGATGGCAGGAAAATATCGTCGCTGGTATCCGTCTCGGTGATGAAGTCCTGCCCACGGCCGGAAAACTGCTCGTAGTGTGTATAGCGCCCGCCTAGCCCCAGCGTCCAGCGGTCGTTGAAGTGCCAGCGATCATTGAGATAAACGCCGGTCGTATTAACCTCATCCAAGCGGTTGCTGCGCGAGGTGTTAAGGCTATCGCTATCCAGCGTCAGGCCGCCGTAGCTCATAGCGTAAATGTTTTGATCAGTCACCGACGAGCCGCGATACACCTCGGCCAGATAGTCGCGGCGACGTTCGTGGTCAATTCCTACGGTAAGGTCGTGGCGCATGCCTGCCAGCGTGGCGGTGCCGGTAGTATCCCAGGCGGTGTACTGTACGCGGCGGTCATAACCTTCATTAGCATCTGCACGACGTGTTAATGCACCGCTCTGCGCGTTAACGCTTAGTACTCGCGGTTGGCCATCGCTGTACTGCCGGCGGTTCCAGCCGTAGGTGAGCCGTGTTGACCAGTCGTTGTTAATATCCTGTTCCCACCAGGCGGTGACGGCTTCGTCGTGACCGAAAACCCGCGACCAGGATTCGTCGAAACGGCGCTCACTAGGTACCTTGGCGGGTTCACCATCAATCATCACCGTGCCGCGATCCAGATCCAAGTCGTAGTCGCGATACTCATAGGAGATTTGTGCGCGACTTTCGCGGCCTTCCCAGCGCAGCGAAGGGGCAATAATCGTGCGTCGATCATGACCAAAAACGCGCGCGGAGTCTTCATCTTCATGATGGACGATAAATCGGAAGGCCAGGCCGGTATCGGCAATTGGCCCGGTGACATCCACGCTGGCATTGCCGCCACCCAAGGAGGTGGCTTCGGCGCTGATTTCGCGCTGCCACTCGTACTCAGGCCGTTTGGTGACCAGGTTGATCACCCCGCCAGGATCCTGCTGGCCTTGAAATAGCGAGGCAGGCCCCTTGAGTACTTCGACATGATCCACCGTTGCCATTGAGAAGGTGCCGCGCGGTTGGCGAATGCCATCGATCAGAATCGAACCATCGCTGTTGCTGCCGAAGCCGCGTTTAATATAGCCATCCTCGGTGCCCCCCATGTTATTGCCTGCGGTCACCCCTGCAACCATCGCCATTGCTTCGTCCAAGCTGTCGATGTCATGGTCGGCCATCACCTGGGCGGTGACGGTCTCCACGGCGCGGGCCTCTTCTAAAAACGACACCGGCTGTTTGCTGGCAAGGCTTGAGCGCTGGGCACGATAGCTCCGCGGAGCCACGTCAGTGAGCCGATCTGAGGTGACGATCAGTGTTTTTGGCGCGGTCTCGTTGGCCTGCTGTTCGTAGACCTGTTGTGCCTGGGTCTGTTGTGCATAGACATCGGGCAGTGGGTTCAGCAGTAGCAGTGGCGAAAACAATGCAAAGGTTCGGGAGCGCAGCATGGTCGATACAGATCCTGTTATTGTCAGAGGGGGAGTGGGCCAAGGATTATGGAGCGTTGAGTGCGCCCCAAAAGTGATCTTCGTGACTTAGCGCTGGCGTGATAGGTAGTAGGGCATTGAAGGTGGCGGCCGGATCAAGGTCAGTGAAGTGTTCGGGATAGAGCCATTGGACGATACGTTCGAGCGCTACAATGGCGAAAGGACCCTGATGAAAACCATGCCATAGCGCATAAAACTGTCCATTCTGAACGGCGTTAAGATGCGCCCAGCCGGGAAGCGATTGGCTCAGATGCCGCAAATCCTGGCTGATATCATCAGCACTGATATCAAGTCCAACGCGCACACCATCACCCGCTGTCCACTGCCCCGCGGTATTGAGGATGACGTCGGGTGGGTGGCTGAGCACCCATTCATTGCTCAGCGTTGCCGATGCGCCGGGAATTAATGCATCGGCAAGATTATCGCCACCTGCCCGGGCTACTAGGTCGGCTAGCCCGTTGCTTAGATTGGTACGGCAGCAGTCCACTTTTAGCCCAGGGGCGACATTGATTAGCACGGTGGGGGCATCGGCGGCCTGTTCCGCCAGCTTCAAGTCTGCCAAGCCCTGGTCGATACGCGCCAAGCGTTGTTCAATTAGGGCAATCATTGCGCTAGCTCGAGGCATCGCGTTCAAGGCCTCGCCTAAAAGCGCAAGGCTTTTGGGCGTGTTCTCCAGCGGGTGGCGGTTAAAGTCGATAAACAGGTAGGCAATACCTAGCTCGTCCAGTAGCTGCGCCAGCGGAGAGCCTTCGAAGTTACTAGCGCGCGCGAGATCAAGCAGTACTAAGTCTGGGGCCAGATTAAGCAGCGCTTCGCTATCGAGTTGGGGTGTCGGCGCGCTTGAAAGAGCGGGCAGTTGATCAAGCGCAGGCCACTGGGTGAGAAACCGTTGAGCCATGGCGGGGTCAAATACGGCCAGCGGATAGGCCCAGCCCGCTAAGCGCGGTGTTGGGTCATCTAGAAGTGTTGCCAAGGCATAAAGCTGGCGTGGCTGGGTAAGAAACAAGCGTGTGGGCGGTGCTGAAAGCGTTACCTGACGCCCAGCAAGATCAGTCAGTGTTTTAGGAAAGTCTTTAGAATCGCCCGCCTGTGAATCGGTTGCCCAGCAAGCGGCAGCGATTAACAGGCTCATCCAACACAGAAAATTAATAGCCAAGCGACGCATCGGATGATCATAAATGGTGGTTGTTGATATAAACATCACAATGGCTCGCTGACGCGATCACTGAGCACAAGTGGCCGCCCTAGCGAGCATCGCTCGACCCGGGACTCGACCCCATAGGCGGTGTGCAGCACGTCGGGGGTGATCACCTCGTGAGGATCGCCTGCAGCCAGTAGCCCCCCGTTACCAAATAGCAGCACTTGATCACAAAAGCGTAGGGCGAGGTTGATATCGTGGATAGCCATTAGGCAGACCGCCTGACGCTCCGCTATTACCGAGCGCACGGTATCAATCAGCGCCAGCTGCCAGCGCAAATCTAGCGCGCTGGTGGGCTCATCCAGTAGTAATAGTGCGGGCTGGCGGGCGATCGCCTGAGCTAGGCCAACCATCTGACGCTGCCCGCCGGAGAGCTCACTCAACGGGCGCAACGCTAACGGGCGAATGGCCAGTGCATCGAAAACGCGCTCGATTAACGTGTCTATCTCTGTACGGCTTAGGTCGGGGCGCACGGCACGACAAGCGCTCAGTACCGCTTCGTAGGCCACTAACGTGGTGGCCTGAGGGAGCGTTTGCGGTAGATAGCCCACATGACGCATCCGCGCGGCGCCACTGAGGGTGGTGAGGTCGATATCATTAAGCTGCATACGTCCGCTGGCTGGCTGTAAGCCCGCGATGGCTTTTAACAGGGTCGATTTACCCACCGCATTGGGCCCCAACACTGCGACCAGTGAACCGGGTGGCAGTGTGGGCAAGCTTAGCTGCTCGAAAACGCGCCGTTTGCGGTAGCCGGTCGTGACGTTGCTGAGCGTAAAGCCTGCTTTCATCGCGCGCGCCCCTGCAGCATGATTAACGCCATAAAGAAGGGAATGCCTACCAGCGAGGTTACTAAGCCCACAGGCAGCACCAGCCCATCGACCAGCGTTTTACTGGCGATCGACGCGAGCGATAGCACCAGCGCCCCCGCCAAGGCGCTGCCCGGTAAGTAAAAGCGATGATCTTCACCCAATGCCAGGCGTGCCATATGCGGGCCGACTAGCCCAATAAAGCCAATGGTGCCCACAAACGCGACTGCTGCAGCGGCGAGCAGGCTCACTCTAAGTAGCGAGATAAGTCGCAAACGCTCAACCGCAATCCCGAAGCTGCGCGCATGTTCATCACCCGAGCGCAGTGCCGTCATTGCCCAGGCGCTGCGCAACGAGAAAGGCATACAAATGGCTAATACCACTGCCACGATGGCCACCGTGTCCCAAGAGGCGCGTGAGAGGCTGCCCATCGTCCAGAACACTAATTGCTGTAGCGCATCGGGACTAGCGATGAGCTGCAAAAGTGCCACCAGCGCGTTGAGTACAAATACCAACGCAATGCCGAATAACACAATAATCTCACGGCTGGCGCCGTAGAGACGAGATAAAGCATTGATAGTCAGCATCGACGCCGCCGCAAACATAAATGCCATTAAAGCGGTGGCGTAGTGGGCGTTTAAACCAAACAAGGTGAGATTGAAAACAATAACCAGCGAAGCGCCTAGGGTGGCCGCCGCACCAACGCCTAGCGTGAACGGGCTGGCCAGCGGGTTATTCAGCACCGTTTGCATTTCTGCCCCTGCCAGCCCCAGCGCTGCGCCTACCAGCACTGCCATGAGTGCGGCAGGGAGGCGGATTTCCCAAACAATGGCTTGCTGAATCGGCCCTTGAGCATGAGGATCCAATAGCAGTGCGATTAAATCAGTCACTGAGATATTCGCAGGGCCACTGGCAATATCAGCGAGCAGCGATATCGCTAACGCTATGGCTAACCCCGCGACAATCAGCAAACGGGTAACAATGAAGCGCCGATAGGTGGATGCCAACGGAGCAGCAAGCGGCGAAGACGCGGGCATTGTGAAGGTGTTTCCAGGTGAGAGCGAAAAGTTATCAGGATTAGTCTTATTTGCGACTAAAACTCATTCGTGATTGTATTTTCATCCTTTAGTCGTAGCTTTGTCAACCGCAGGGAAACCAGGCGTTGCCTGATTGCGGTGGGGTTTCCGCTATGCTCTATTGAAAGACTAGGCTCTATTAAAGCAGTATCTGATCCGTGCTTACTTTTTGTTACGAAATCCCTCAAGGAGTTCATCATGATTGATTTACCCGCTCTGCTAGGCAGTGACGCCGATAGCTTGCTTAACCATACGTGCCAGGGAGTTCGTCGTGAGGACTTGCATCTTCCTGGCCCTGATTTTATTGACCGCGTGATGGCCGATAGCGACCGCAGCCCGGCGGTACTGCGTAATATGCAGAGCTTCTTTAATCATGGCCGCTTAGCAGGCACTGGCTATCTCAGCCTGTTGCCGGTAGATCAGGGCATTGAGCACTCGGCAGGCGCCTCTTTCGCGCCTAACCCGCGTTACTTTGACCCGGCCAATATTGTCGAGTTAGCCCTTGAAGGAGGCTGCAACGGCGTGGCTTCAACGCTAGGAGTACTCTCTTCCGTAGCGCGACGTTATGCTCATAAGATTCCAATGATGTTAAAGCTCAATCATAACGAAACCTTGAGCTACCCGGCGATATACGATCAGACGCTATTTGCCGATGTGGAGCAGGCCCACGACATGGGCTGCGTGGCAGTGGGGGCGACGATTTACTTTGGCTCTCACGAGAGCCGTCGGCAAATCATGGAGATTAGCGAGGCTTTCGAGCGCGCCCACCAGTTGGGAATGGTGACGGTATTGTGGGCTTACCTGCGTAATCCTGAGTTCAAACAGGGTAGCAACGATTATCACGCCTCGGCTGACCTCACCAGTCAAGCCAATCACATGGCCGCCACCCTTAAAGCGGATATCGTTAAACAGAAACTGCCTGAGAATAACGGCGGCTACAACGCGGTTGGCTTCGGGCATACCCACGATAAAGTGTATAGCGAGCTGACGACTGATCATCCCATTGACCTGGCCCGTTATCAGGTAGCCAACTGCTTTATGGGCCGTGCGGGTTTGATTAATTCCGGCGGTGGCTCCAAAGGGCACTCTGATCTTGGCGATGCAGTACGCACAGCGGTTATTAACAAGCGTGCGGGGGGAATGGGCCTGATTTCTGGGCGCAAAGCATTCCAAAAACCGATGCAGGAAGGCGTTGATCTGCTGCATGCGATTCAGGATGTCTATCTCTCTACCGACGTGACGATAGCCTGATCGGTCTCTACGGCAGCGCTTGGGGGAATGAGCGGGGCAGGGCGTGCTGGGTACGCCCTATTGATGAAGTTTAAATGTGCCCTGACCCACTACGACGGCATTACCGCCAACCGTGACGAAACCAGGTTCGATCTCTCCATTGGCGGCGGTATGAATAACGCTGGGCCGCCCCATTTCATCGCCCTGATGAATCGTGCACTGCAAGGCATCTGGCTGGAGTGAGGCCAAATAGCCCGTTAAAGCGGCTGCGGCGCTGCCGGTGGCCGGGTCTTCACAGATACTCGCGTGCATACAGAACATACGGCTGCTGATCTGGATGGTTGTGTTGTTTGATGGCTCCGTTACGTATAGGTAGACCTGCTCTGCGCTGCTCGTCATCACCGAACTTTCCCATAGTGCGTTGTCGATGCTGATGCGCACCAACGCTTCATGATCGACTAACTCGATCAGATGAAAGGGTAGTCCGAAGGACGAAAATACGGGGCTGCCAATCACCTGGTGGCTTTCCAATCCGAGGAGCTTAGCCGCGGTGGCATGATCAATAGTGCTGCCCATGACCTTGGCCCGCTGAGCGGTAGTAAAGGTGGCTCTTCCCTGTTTATAACTAACCATTAGCTCGCCGATAGGGGGCTGTAGAACAACCTCTTGCGCAGGGTTGACTAGGTTCAGCTCTGCTAACAGGCGCGCGGTGCCTACCGTGGGATGTCCGGCGAAAGGCAGCTCACGCGTGGGCGTGAAAATACGCATCGGGTAGTGATTCGGCCCAGCAGCCGCGCCTAAAAACACCGTTTCAGCAAGATTAAGCTCATTGGCCAAGGCCTGCATAGTGCTGGTCGCCAGCCCATCGGCCTCCAGAAAGACGGCCAATGGGTTGCCGGCAAACGGCTGGTCGGTAAATACATCGAGTAAATAGTACTCAACGGTTTTCATACCGTTCTCCCTTTAAAGTGAGCGTTTCCAAAAGGCTTTTTGGCTCTCTTTTTTTGCCTGGGCGCGGCTGATACCAATATCTTTTAGCAAGCGGTCATCAAGTGTCAGTAGCTGGCGGCGGCTGCGACGGCGCTGATGGTATTTTCGTAACGTGGCGCTTAACTGGTAGCGAAGCTGAGTAAGGTTGAGGCGTAGCATGACGGTGCTCCTTGAATGCGATATGCCTCATTAGGTTACTCAGCGTCGCTATGACGATACAGATATAGAAATTTATATTATAAAGATACAGATGAAGTGTTTTATCACTCTGTATGGGCTATAAATAGCTATCTGTATTGTTGCAGCGACAGCGAGGAGCCACTGCCGTGACGCGTTATGAAGAAGTTGCCAATGCGTTACAGGAGCGTATCGAGCACGGTATTTATCGTGTGGGCGATCGTTTGCCTTCTATTCGCGCGGTTTGCCAAGAGTTAGGCGTTAGCATTTCCACTGCGCAGGAAGCTTACCGGCAATTAATGGACGTGGCGTTGATTGAGTCACGGCCTAAATCGGGTTATTTCGTGTTGCCGAGCAGGGTGCCGCCAGTTCTGCCGTCCATGTCGCGACCCGCGCAGCGCCCATTGGACGTTTCTCAATGGGATCAGGTGCTGGAACTCGTCGCTACCCAGCGGGATGATGCGCGGCTGTTGCTTGGGCGTGGCGTGCCGAATCTTGAGTATGAGACGCTGCAGCCGCTGTCAAAAATTCTTGCCAGCCTACATCGCCATAATGACTTAATGGGATTCAATTACGACAAGCTGAGCGGCAGCCCCGAGCTGCGTCAGCAGGTGGCTCGGCTGGCGATTGCCTCCGGCTGCTTGCTGCACCCTGACGACATTATGGTGACCACTGGCTGCCAGGAAGCGCTGTCCATTTCGCTGCGCACTCTCACACAGCCTGGTGATGTGGTGGCCGTGGACTCGCCCAGTTTTTATGGCACCATGCAAATTCTCAAGGCGATCGGCTTAAAAGCGCTGGAAATTCCCACGGATCCGCAAACGGGTATCAGCTTAGAAGCATTGGAAATGGCGCTGGAGCAGTGGCCTATCCGTGCGATACAGGTGACGCCGACCCACAATAACCCATTGGGCTACACCATGCCCGAGGCGCGAAAGCGGGCTTTATTTCAGCTCGCTCAACGCTTTGATGTCGCTATTATTGAAGATGATATCTACGGTGATTTGGCGTTTAGTCTGCCAAGACCACGCACCGTGAAATCCTTCGACGACGATGGTCGGGTGATGCTGTGCAGTGGCTTTTCCAAAACAGTCGGGCCTGGCTTGCGTGTAGGCTGGCTGGCGCCGGGCCGTTATCGCGATCAGGCGCTGCATATGAAGTACGTCTCGACCGGTGCGTCGGCCACGTTGCCACAGCTGGCGGTGGCGGAGTTTGTCGCTAAAGGTCACTACGAACGCCACCTTCGCTATGCTACCCGCCAGTATCAGCGCCAGCGGGATATTATGATCAGTTGGGTGCAGCGCTACTTTCCTGAAGGTTCGGGCATTAGCTACCCACAGGGGAGTTTTTTGCTCTGGGTGGAGTTGCCTGCTGCGGTGGACTGCGTGAAGCTTAACGAGCGCTTAGCCAAGCGTGCAATTCACGTAGCACCAGGGTCGCTGTTTTCAGCTTCTGGAAAATTTCGCCAGTGTCTGCGCCTTAACTATGCCTTCACGCTAACACCGGTTATAGAGGATGCCGTGCGTACAGTGGGGGAGTTTGCCGCAGACATGGTGGAAGAGGCGCAGCAGCATGAACATGGCCTGTCTGCGCTATAACGTAGCCGTGTGTCATAAACTAATGGTGCTGCCGCGCACCGGCGTTAAGCGGCCATGGTCGATAATGGGGCCAGTGGGCTGCCCAGCGGGTGCGCCTCCATGAGGCTCAATACTGACGGCTAAATCGGCAGTGAATAACAGCTCGCGTAGTTGAGCGCTCGGCTGCAAGCGCTGGCTGCCTTGGTCGGGTAAAAGGCCTAGCGAAACTGGCGTGCCGTCGGCGATTAGCCACAGCTCACCCGTTTGTTCACGGCCCAGTTGGGTCGGTTGCACAGTCTGAACGAGCAGCTCTCCATCGGCGGTTGCGCTGATAATCCATCCCGGCGTTTGTGATTCATCCTGAACGACGAATACGGCCTCCCCGGAAGGAATCATCGTCAGCGCGGCCTGTTGCCATAGCAGTCCCAATGCAACGGCGATCGCGCCAAAGCTGGCAGCCATCGCCTGCCAGGCACCTAAGCGCTGCCACCACGGGGTGGTACGCGTCCCCGTCGCATGGGTAATGCGCTGCCAAATCTCTTTTGGTGGCGTTTTAGGATCAAGGCGCTCATTAAACAGCTGCAGATGCTCGCGCCAGTTGTCTACGTCATTACGTACGTCGTGGCTGACAGCAAGCAGCGCTTCAAAGCGTGCTTTT
Source organism: Halomonas sp. AOP5-B2-8 (assembly GCF_052376475.1). Lineage (NCBI taxonomy): Bacteria > Pseudomonadati > Pseudomonadota > Gammaproteobacteria > Oceanospirillales > Halomonadaceae > Halomonas > Halomonas sp. AOP5-B2-8. The sequence goes on from NZ_JBQSVS010000004.1 coordinate 327,235, forward strand.
TGGTCGCTGTCCAGCACTCCTAGTACGTACTCGCCAGCGGCTAGATGACGTTCCTCAGCACTGGTTAAATCCCACTGGTCAGACATGTTTTTAACCTCTCGAGTCCACGGCGAATCCAGCTTTTGACGCTACCCAGTGGCTGGGCTAAGGAGTCGGCCAGTTCGCTGTGGGTTAGCCCCTGAAAGAAGGCCATTTCCATGACTTGGCGCTGCTGACGGCTAAGCGTGTCTAAACAGTCTTGGAGCTTGCTGTTCTGCTGTGCGCTCATGCTGTCGTCTTCAGGATCATCGGTGCTAAACAGTGTTTCCAGCAACGGCTCATTAGCGGTTGCATCCTGCGGTTTTTGGCGTCGCAACCAGTCAATACCAATGTTGCGGGTCATCGTTGACAGCCACGTCATCGGCTTAGCCCGCGTTTCATCATATTGATCGGCAGCGTGCCATATCTTGATAAACACATGTTGTAGGCAGTCCTGTGCAGCGCTCTCGTTTCTGACTATACGCAGCAACTGCGCATACAGATGCGCCGATGAGGCACGATAGAGGCGTTCGAGGGCCTGGCGATTGCCATGCGCACAGCCATTGAGCTGGTCGATCAGGTATTGATGACGTTGAGTCGCGTCTAACATTCAGGATCTCTGCAGAACGAACCGATCCACCAGTCTTGGCGAGTCGCGCGTTGAAGGCAAGCGTACTGAGTCAGTTGGCTAGAATTTTTTTGTGAGAATTGTGCATCCACACAGATCTTAGCCACGTAAACATTGGTGAGCCTGCATTAAAGGGGCCTTTTAATGACAAACCAATAATGATCATCAGGAGATGCCCGAATGAAACTCAAACTTCTTGCTGCTAGCCTATGTGCAACCGCTTTATGGACCAGTGCTGCTTTGGCGGATCATGGCCCCACTAATGTTGGTGGCGCTAGCATGTTGCCTGAGCGCAATATCATTCAGAATGCCGTTAACTCCGGCGACCATACCACGCTAGTCGCAGCAGTTAAGGCCGCTGAGCTGGTGGATGTGCTACAGGGTGAAGGCCCATTTACCGTATTTGCCCCGACGGATGAAGCCTTTGCGGCTCTGCCTGCCGGCACAGTAGATACCTTGTTACAACCTGAAAATATTGAGCAATTGCAGACTGTTCTTACCTACCATGTGGTGCCCGGTAATCTAAACCGTGATGCACTGTGGGAAGAAGTGATGGAGAACGACGGTACCGTTGCCTTCCAAACCGTACAGGGCGAGTACCTGACCGTGGTGCGTAACGGCAATAACCTGATGGTCATGGATGCTCAAGGTAACGGCGCTAACATCACCGTTATTGATGTGGCCCAATCTAACGGCGTGATCCACGTGATTGATAGCGTCTTAATGCCCTAAGCATTAGCCGCTATTTATTCTGCGCTAACTCACTCGTCGCCGGGCTTCCCGGCGACGAGTGTCGTTTGTTGGCGGGGCGTGTAAATAGTCTGCGTGCCTGGGCTGCTTTCTTTCGTGTGATGCACCCGCTGGCATGATCATTAATAAGCCCCATTGCCTGCATAAATGCAAAGGCCGTAGTCGGGCCCACAAACTTCCAGCCCCTTTTCTTGAGTGATGTTGATAGTGCTACAGACTCAGGCGATGTTGTCTGCGACTGCGGCTCTTGCAATGCATCTAACGCGGGCTCAAACCCCCAGAAAAACGCGGCAAGCGACCCCTCTTCAATCATTTCCAATGCGCGCTGCGCGTTATTAATGACGGCTTCAATCTTGCCGCGGTGGCGGATAATTCCCGCGTCCTGCAGTAAGCGCTGTACGTCATCTTCGTTAAAGCGGGCGACCTGATGAATGTCGAAGTGGTGGAAGGCCGCGCGAAAGTTCTCGCGCTTGTTAAGAATGGTGCGCCAGCTCAAGCCTGATTGAAAACTTTCCAAGCACAGCTTTTCAAATAGCCGTTGGTCGTTGTCGACCGGGAAGCCCCATTCATTGTCATGATAGGGAAGAAACTCCGGTGCGCCGCCACACCACAAGCAGCGCGGGTGTCCATCGGGGGCGATAAACTCGTTAGCCATGCGTTGCCTACCTCTCAATCAAACCATTCTTTGGCAGTACGCCATAAGCACATACCAATGAAATAGGCCGATGCAATACCCCACCCCCAGAGTGCCCAGGCTGCGTGCTCGGAGCTTGAGAGCAGCAGTGACGTAACACAGGCGCACCACGCTAGAGTGATCGCAATATTGAACGGCATGAACAGACGCACCCGGAAGGGATGCAGGAACTTCATCTTTGTCACGGTGAGGATGGCCAGCAATACGATCGTGGCAAACGTGATGAACGGTGAGAGATCGAGAATATAGAAATAGGCGGCAGCGATATTCCAGGCCGCAGGAAAACCCACGAAGTAGTTATCCTGACTCTTCATGCCAACGTTGCAGAAACAGAACATCGATGACAGCAGAATGATGAACACCGACAGCAGTTCAAGATAAGACGGCAATTCAACAAAGAAGTAGATAAACAAGGCGGGAATAAAGGCCCAGGTTAGGTAATCGATCACCATATCCAGGGTCGAGCCGTCGAAATGGGGCAGTATGGCCTTCACTTCGTATTTACGGGCGAGCGCGCCATCGACACCATCCACCATCATCGCGGCGCCTAACCAGAGAAGGCAGGCTACCGGATCGTTGTCGATCAGTGACAGCAACGCCATCGTGCCAAGTAGTACTCCACTTGCCGTAAATGCGTGTACGCTCCATGCTTTGCATCGCGATGCGTGTGAGCCTGCTTGCGAAGAGAGCGGTTGAGCCACATTAACCCCGTTGAGAACATCGTGTTCTACTGTTGTTTGGTGTATGGATAAGCGTTTAAGTCGCTACACTACTATAAGTAGGCACCTAGAGAATACGCAGGCATGCTATCTAAGGAAGATTCCTGATGACTATCGTTCGTGCAGCAAACATTAATGACCTGGATGCCTTAACCGAGCTGTTAGATGGCTACCGTCAATTTTATCAGCAGCCGAGTGATATGCAGGCCGCTCGTGAATTTTTAAACCAGCGCATGGGATTAGGAGATTCATTCATTTTGGTAAGTGAAACCAGTGAAACCACACTCACTGGCTTTGTGCAGCTTTATCCCGGTGTTTCTACGGTAGGCTTGAATGCGCGCTGGACGTTAAATGATCTATTTGTATTACCTGGTTGCCGTGAGAAAGGTACCGGTAGGGCGCTAATGGATGCTGCTACCCAGCTTGCTCGCGATCATGGCGTTCCCCGCCTAATATTGATGACGCAGGTTGAGAACGAGCGAGCCCAACATCTTTATGAATCGTTGGGCTGGCAGCGCAATACGGCGTTTTACGGCTATCTATTAGACGTCAAATAATCTTTATGGGATTGCCTTAGCCAAGCCACGGTGGGGTGACGATCTTAGCCGGCTCACGCTGCATGGTGATCTCACCGTGGCGAACTGAAAGCAGTACCTCGCCCTGGGTGCGCAGTACGCTGTAGTCATCTTCACCCTCCAGCAGGTTGAAGCTGGCGGGCTTGCCTACTTCAATGCCGTAACGTTCTTCGATGTTCATCGTACGGGCGCTGTTATCGGTAATCAGCGAAAGCGCTTGACTGAAATCCTGATAGCCCATCATCTGGCAGATATGCAGGCCAAAATCGAGTGTGCGAAGCAGCTTGCCGTTACCCAGTGAATACCATGGGTCGAAAATCGAGTCTTCAGCAAAGCAGACGTTAATGCCCGCTGCGTTTAGCTCTTTGACGCGGGTTACGCCGCGCCGTTTCGGGTAAGTGTCGAAGCGTCCCTGGAGGTGAATGCTTTCGGTCGGGCAGGAAATGAAATTGATCCCCGAGCGCTTAAGCAGCAGAAATAGTTTTGAGCAGTAGGCGTTGTCGTAGGAGTGCATCGCCGTGGTGTGGCTGGCGGTAACGCGGCTGCCTAAATCGTTAAACAGTGCTTCACAGGCGAGCACTTCGAGAAAGCGTGAGTTGGGGTCATCAATTTCATCGCAGTGCACGTCCACCAAACGGTCATATTTAATCGCCAGCTCAATCACCCGCTTCATCGAGGCGACGCCCAGCTCACGGGTATATTCAAAGTGGGGAATGCCGCCCACCACATCGGCGCCGATCTCCAGCGCCTCTTCCATCAAGCGGTCGCCGCCGGGGTAGGAAAGTAGCCCATCCTGAGGGAAGGCAACGACCTGAATGTCGATTTTGTCCTTCAGCTCATCGCGTAAAGCGCACAGCGTTTTTATTCCTACTAAGCTTGGGTCGCTGGTGTCGGCGTGGGTGCGCACATGCTGAACGCCGTTGCCAATTAGTAAGTTAAGGGTTTTTAGCACTCGCTCGCGAATATCTGCCTCTGTGAGCATGGGTTTTCGTTCGCCCCAGCGTTCAATGCCTTCAAACAGCGTGCCGCTTTGATTCCAGTTGGGCTCACCCGCCGTAAGAGCCGCGTCCAAATGGATATGAGGCTCGATAAACGGCGCGCAAATGAGTTTGGCACCGGCATCGATCTGCCCTTCACTTGCCGTTAGCGGTGCATCTTGGGCAGTAATCGCGCTAAACGTGCCGTTGTCTATTTCAAGACGATATAGCTCGGGGCGTTGGCGCAGGCGGGCGTTAATGATCTGCATATAAGAGCTCACTTATGGCTTAGCTGTCGAGGGGAGGCTATCGCTCAGCGTAGCGTGGTTTAAACGAAGCAGCACGGCGTAACTTCCTGCTGCCACTGCGACTCCCACCAGCGGCGGCAGTAGCGGTGAGAAATAGGCAGCCCCCGCCCCTAGCGCGTAAGCCGCAAGCCCTCGACGATTGAAATCCGGTAGCCGAGCCTTATCTAGCGCTGGGTAGCAACCTTTATGCTTGAGCCAGAAATCTGCCATGATCACCCCGCCCATCGGCGGAATAAAGGTGCCTAGCAGAACCAAAAAGGGGATGAGGAGGTTATACATTCCGCCGACGGCTAATACGGTTCCAATGGCCGCACCGCCTACTGTCACCAAACGACGTTTTTCAGTGCGCAGCAAATTGCAGCCTGCTACGGCAAAGTTGTAGATCGTGTTGTCCTGGGTGGTCCAAATATTTAAAAACAGCATGAGTACCGCGATGCTGACAAACCCTTGGGCGATCAGCACATCGACGATATCCGCCTGCTGATAAATCATGGTGCCCAGCGCGCCGGTGAGTACCATTAAGCCATTGCCGATAAAAAATGCCGCTAAGGTGGCGATGACGGCAATTTTTGGTGTTTTAGCGAAACGACTCCAGTTGGTGGCCTGGGTGCCGCCACTGATAAACGTTCCGATGATGACGGTAATCGCGGCGGCTATGCTCATACTTTCCGTTGGCGTTTGCTGGCTTAATCCCGCTATACCTCGTATATCGACCAGCCCGGTGAATAGACTCATCATAATAAACAGCATCATCGCCGGCACGGCGAAACGCGAAAGCCAGTCCATGCCTTTGTAGCCAATCATGGCGGTTATGCAGAAACCCAGTCCAAATAGCACCATTAAGGGGATTTCCAGCCATTCAGGCATCCCGGTGGTGCGTACTAACACTAACGCAATCGTAGCCGTGCCCCAGGCGTACCAGCCGATTTGAGTAAAACCAAGGATGAAGTCGGAGAGTTTGCTGCCTTTCTCGCCAAAGCAGAAGCGCCCCATTAGCACGGAGTTAAGCCCGCTTTTACAGGCGATATAAGCAAGCGCTGCTGCATAAGCACCCAGCAGTAAGTTGCCTATCAGAATGATCCATAGCAGCTGGCCGATAGGAAAGGCCTGGCCCAGCGTGCCGCCAGCCCACATGGTGGCGGTGAAAAAGGTGAAGCCCAGCAAAATCACGGCGGTGGAAAACAATCCTTTGCGGGCGCTGGTAGGAACTTCGCTGAGCGGATAGTCAGAGTGGTGCATGGCAGTGTACCCCGATGTAAGCCCACAGCCGGTTAGCTGCTGGCTATATACGAAGCAAGAGATGTGCCATAAAGGCTATGCCCAGTGGTTAGGTGCTGAGGCATCGTTTGATAACAAGCCCCGTGTTGCCTAAGTAAGAACAGGGGCTCAGCTGAAATGAGTAAGCGCTCAATTTACAGAGCGTTGACAACCTCGTCGATTTGTAGCTTCAAACTTTGCAGGCCACCACCTGAGAGGTACCAGAGCGCGGGTGTGAGCAGTACGAGTTTCGTGTTGGCTCCAGCATCGTCAAGCGCTTGTGCGAGTGCTTCTGCGTTAGCGGGCTCGTCGCCAATCGCCGCGCTGCGGTCAATCACCAGCACCACGTCTGGGGCAATCTCGGCAATCGCGTCAGGGGAAAGCGGCGTGAAGGTACGCGTGCCACGGGTTTCGCTGGTAACGCTATCGGGCATCTCCAGGGCTGCAATGCCCAATACGTCATGCACTACCGGATGTTGATTAAGCATCAAGTTGCCGCCGTTGTGTGTCACCACCAGCGTACGCGGTGCGTTGCTGAGGGTTTCGCGCTGAGCTTCAATGTCGGCGTGCAGGGCTTCGAGGGCTTCTTCTGCATGCGCTTCGGCATCTATGTGACTTGCGATCTGACGAACATTTTCATCGAAGGATGCCAGGTAATTATCACCTTGTAAGCGGGTATTCAGCAGCGGAGCAATCTCTGCTAACTCGGTTTCCCAGTCGCTTTGGCGGCCGGTATAAAGGATTAGGCTTGGTTCGCTTTCCGCAATGGCTTCAAAATCAGGATTTTTTAGTCCACCTAAGTCGGTATAAGCATCGCCGCTATATGCCGATAAATAATCAGGCAGGCTCTGCTTGGGAAGGCCGACTACCTGTTCACTGGCGCCGAGCGCATCAAGCGTATCCAGGCTGCCTAGGTCAAACGTAGCGATGCGCTGGTCGGCATTAGCGGCGGCAGCGATTGAGACAAGCAGCGTTGCCGCGAGCGTTTTTGTAAAAATGGGGGAGAAAAGCGAAGACGTCATCAGGCTTCCTTTATAAAAAAACATTTATAAGAAAAAATAGCATATGCGATAGTTTCTCATGTTCTCAAGGATGCCGTGCTTTGTCGCTATTTGTTGAAGGAACGGTGTGTTGCAATAAGTGCCACCGCTCTTGAGCAGTGAGAGCGGTGGCGTTAGGCCGTTTAAGTCGTTTTAACTGGCGACCTGGAAAGGATTGCGTGGGTCGTTATCCCAAGCCAGGAAGGGTTGGCCGGTTTCCTGAGGCACCATGGTGATACAGTTTTCTACCGGGCAGGTGATTTGGCACAGGTTGCAGCCCACGCATTCGTCTTCAATCACCTCGTAGCGGCGGGCGCCGTCCTGCTCGGTGAGCTTGGCAATCGACTGGTGGGAGGTATCCTCGCAGGCGATATAGCAACGGCCACACTCTATGCATAGGTCTTGATCGATCTGGGCAATGGTTTTGAAGTTGATGTCGAGATGTTTCCAGTCGGTGGTATGCGGTATCGCCTTACGGGAGAACGCTTCAATCGAGTCGTAGCCCTTGTCTGCCATCCAGCGGGAAAGGCCATCTTTCATCTCTTCCACAATGCGAAAACCGTTGAGCATTGCCGCAGTACATACCTGAACGCTACCCGAACCTAGGGCGATAAACTCCGCCGCATCCCGCCAGCTGGAAATGCCGCCAATGCCGGAGATAGGCAGCGTGGGGGTCGCCGGGTCGCGGGCAATTTCAGCCACCATGTTCATGGCAATAGGCTTCACGGCGCTACCGCAGTAGCCACCGTGAGTGCTTTGATGGCCCACCGTAGGCTTGGCGACCATGGCATCGAGATCGATACTGGTAATCGAGTTAATGGTATTGATTAGCGATACCGCATCAGCACCGCCGCGCAGTGCCGCCTGAGCGCCCACGCGAATGTCGGTAATGTTGGGCGTCAGTTTCACAATCACCGGTTTGGAGTAGTGCTTCTTGCACCAGTAGGTGACTTTTTCAATCAGATCAGGATTTTGGCCTACCGCCGCGCCCATGCCGCGCTCGGGCATGCCATGTGGGCAGCCTAGGTTAAGCTCAATGCCGTCTGCGCCGGTCGCTTCTACAAGCGGCAAAATATACGCCCAAGCCTCTTCATTACACGGCACCATGATGGAAACGATCAGCGCGCGGTCGGGCCAATCCTTCTTCACTTGGGTGATTTCTTGAAGGTTGATCTCCAGCGAACGGTCGGTAATCAGCTCAATATTGTTAAAGCCGATCACCTCGCGATTTTTGCCATAGTGGGCCGAATAACGCGAGGACACGTTCACTGCGGCGGGCTCTTCTCCTAAGGTTTTCCATACCACGCCACCCCAGCCCGCCTCATAGGCGCGCACGACGTTGTAAGCTTTGTCGGTAGGTGGGGCGGAGGCCAGCCAGAATGGGTTAGGGGCTTTAATGCCGGCAAAGTTAACCGATAAATCAACGCCGTTAACGATACTATCGCCGTTACTTTTCTTGCCAAATGAGGGAAAAGGGCTAGATGTAAAAGTATCCGTTTTCATGCGGCCTCCTGCTTGGCGGCAAGCGCCTGATGAATGGCGTGAGCCGCCTGTTTGCCGTGCTGCACCGCTTGCACGGTAAGGTCCTGGCCTGCTTGGACACAGTCGCCGCCAGCATAAACATTGGGTAAAGAGGTGTGAAACATCTCATCGACATGGATGCGCTCGCCGTCTCGATCAAGCTCAGCGGCCGTTGTGTCGCTTAGGCTTGTGTCTTCGAAACCCTGACCGATAGCTTTGAAAATGGCCTCGGCGGCAAGCTCAAACGCCTCGCCCGTGGGCATTAAGCGGCCCGCTTTTTCAACGGTCTTGGCAAAGCGCATCCCCGCTACGCGCCCTTGGGTATCCAGCATAATCTCGTCAGGCTGTGCCCAGGTCACTATGCGTACGCCGTTGGCCTTGGCGATTTCCTGTTCATGGTCGGTGGCGGACATTGCCTCAAGGCCACGGCGATATACCAGCGTGACCTCGGTGGCGCCTAGGCGAGACATCTGCGTGGCCATATCAATGGCGGTATTGCCCGCACCGATGACAATGCAGCGTTTGGAAACGGGTAGGCTGCCCAGGTCAGTGGCTTGGCGTAACGTTTTTATATATTCAACCGCCGGCATTAAGCCGGGTGCTTCTTCGCCGGTGAGGCCTAAAGCGCGGCTGGCGCCCAGCCCTAGGCCTATGAACACGCTGTCGTACTGCTGGCGAAGCGTGCTCAGCGCTAAATTGCTTCCCAAGCGCTGGCCGTACTGTATATCGATGCCGCCGATTTCGAGTAAAAATGCGACTTCCTTATGCGCAAAGTCATCGGTCATTTTATAGCGTGCAATACCGTACTCGTTCAGCCCACCGGGTTTCTGTTCGGCTTCAAAAATCGTTACCTGATGGCCAAACATGGCCAGGCGGTGAGCGCAGGAGAGCCCTGCAGGCCCTGCACCCACCACCGCAATATGCTGGCCAGTTGAGGCTGCACGCGTAAAAGGGTGTTGTTCAAACTGCATGTTGTCGGTGGCATGGCGCTGCAATAGGCCAATCAGCACCGGCTGGCACTCGGCATCGTGATTGCGTACGCAGCTACGCTCGCAGAGAATTTCGGTGGGACATACGCGGGCACAGCTGCCGCCCAGAATATTGGCTTCCAAAATGGTTTCTGCCGCGCCGTTGATGTTGCTGTCGCTGATTTGGCGAATAAAGCTTGGAATATCGATATCCGAGGGGCAGGCCTCAACGCAGGGCGCGTCATAGCAGTAGAGGCAGCGCTGGCTTTCGATGATCGCCTGGCGATCGGTGAGTGGGGGATGAAGATCACTAAAGTTATTCGCCAGCGCTTGCGGGTCGTAGGTGCCGACCTCTTTTGCGCTGGGCAGGTAGTCCAGTGGATTGGTCACGGTGTTACTCCCATTCTCTAGTCTTGTCTTGCGCTGTATTTTTTATTGGCTCATTTTTAACGTGCGACAGCCTTCGGGGCGTTTAACTCGGCCCGCTTGGCCAGAAGCTCGAATACACCGGGGTAGGCGGGGCGTTTTAGATAGCGGCCTGCACCGCGTTCGGCGCGTAGCTCGCCATCTCGCCATACCCATTTCCCTTGGCTAATCGTGTGGCGGGCGATGCCGCGGACTGTTTTACCCTCGAAGATATTGAAATCGACGTTCTGGTGATGGGTCTTGGCGGAGATGGTGCGGGTGCCGTTGGGATCCCACACCACGATATCGGCGTCGGCACCGACTTGAATCGCACCCTTGCGCGGGTAGAGATTGAAAATCTTGGCGGTGTTGGTCGAGGTGATAGCAACAAATTCTTGGGGCGAAAGTCGGCCGGTGTTAACGCCTTCATCCCACAGCACGGCCAGGCGGTCTTCGACACCGGCGGTGCCGTTGGGGATTTTGGTGAAGTCATCCTTGCCGGCCGCTTTTTGCTCCTCGCAGAAGCAGCAGTGGTCGGTAGCGGTCGTTTGTAGGTTGCCGGATTGCAGGCCGTGCCAGAGTGCTTCTTGATGGCCCTTGGGCCGGAAGGGAGGGCTCATTACGTGGGCCGCTGCCGTTGCCCAGTCGGCGTGCTGGTAGACGCTGTCATCAATCAGTAAATGGCCTGCTAAACACTCGCCAAACACCTGATGGCCCTGTTGGCGGGCGTAGGCGATTTCATCCACCGCATCTTTGGTGGAAACATGTACCAGGTACACCGGCGCGCCTAGCGTGCTGGCAATGCGGATCGCGCGGCTAGCCGCTTCGCCTTCTACTTGAGGCGGGCGGGAAAGCGGGTGCGCCTCTGGCCCAGTTATGCCTTGAGCGAGCAATTTTTGCTGCATGTGGTACACCAGCTCGCCGTTTTCGGCATGTACCGTGGGAATGGCGCCTAGCTCTAGGCAGCGCGAAAAGCTTTCCACCAGAATATCATCGGTGGCCATAATGGCGCCTTTATAGGCCATAAAATGCTTAAAACTGTTAACGCCATGCTCGCGCACCAGAGTGCCCATTTCCTCTTTAACGCTTTCATCCCACCAGGTAATGGCGACGTGAAACGCAAAGTCAGTGGCGGCTTTTTCTGCCCAGCCTTGCCAGGTTTCGAAGGCTTCTAGCAGCGACTGGCCGGGGCTTGGGATGACAAAGTCAATAATCGTTGTGGTGCCACCTGCCATAGCCGCGGCGGTGCCGGTGTAAAAATCTTCGCTGGCCACCGCGCCCATAAACGGCATCTGCATATGGGTATGCGGGTCGATACCGCCGGGCATTACCAACTGATGGCTGGCATCAACCGTCTCACAGCCTTCAGGGATGTCTAGATCCGTACCAATGGCATGAATCTTACCGTCTACGCAGAGCACGTCGGCCCGGTAGGTGTCGGCGTGAGTGACCACCGTGCCGCCTTTGATTAATAAGCTCATCGTTCGCTCCTTGGATGATTGTTTGGACAGTGCTATTCGCCGTCGGTGAGACGGGTGTAGGTTTCCGGGCGGCGGTCGCGGAAGAACTGCCAGTTGTTACGGGCTTCTCGCACCATGTCCAAATCAATCTCGTGGACGAGGAGTTCATCGTTGGTTTCGCTAGCCTGAGCTTCGATTTTGCCGCGAGGGTTGACGATATAGCTGGAGCCGTAGAAATTGCCGATATTCCACGGTGCTTCAGTGCCGACACGGTTAATGGCGGCAATAAAGCAGCCGTTGGCTGCCGCAGAGGCGGGTTGTTCAAGCTCCCAAAGATATTGAGAAAGCCCCGCCACGGTGGCAGAGGGGTTGAAAATCACTTCGGCACCGTTGAGCGCAAGCGCCCGCCAGCCTTCGGGGAAATGGCGGTCATAGCAGATATACACGCCAATTTTGCCGTAGGCAGTATCAAACACCGGCCAGTTGGATTGCCCAGGTTTGAAGAAGAACTTCTCCCAAAAACCGGCCACTTGAGGGATATGCGTTTTGTGGTATTTGCCCAAGTAGCTGCCATCGGCATCGAACACGGCGGCGGTGTTGTAGTAAACGCCGGTTTCGGTTTCTTCATAGATCGGAACAATAATGACCATGCGGTGCTCAGCGGCCAGTTTTTGCATCATCTGGCAGGTGGGGCCTTCGGGTACGCGCTCGGCGGCGGCGTACCATTTGCCGTCTTGGCTGGGGCAAAAGTACGGCTGATTAAAGACTTCCTGAAAGCACAGCACCTGCACGCCCTGGTCTGCGGCTTGCTGAATCATCGGTAGATGGGCTTCGTTCATCGCGTCACGAATGGCCGCGGGCGAAAGCTCGGTGCTGGTTTTTAAGCCCATTTGAATTAAGCCGATTTTCATCTTCTGCATTAGACGCTCCCTCTGATTGTTGGTGTAAAGCGTTTGTTTCAGTCTTAAGCGTTGTCTAATAAAGCTGACAATCAAGACAGCTTTTATTAAAAGTATCGTTGGCTTGGTGGTTTTGGCAAGTCATCATTTATTGTTTTTTAAATTAACGTTAACTCTTTGAGTTTGTTTGATTTTATTTATATAAATAGCAGTGTTCACTCTTTTGGTGATCATGCGCACTGTTTTGGAGTTTTTTATTAATTGTTTTGAATCATGCTGTTATCTATTTTAGAGGGCTTATTTTAAATTCTGAGATGTTTAAAGTTGGTGCAAATATTTTTTTTGATCTAGCTTTGTTTGGTCGACGTTTGTTCGAGAGGTAACATCGTCAAAGGTAATGATCTAATAATAATATTGTTGTCCATAAAGGCAGCTTTTTAATCAATGAGTTAATTGGCATGCTCGCTTAGCTAGGCACACTTATTGCTTTGAATCCTGTCTAGGAAACTTCACTGACCGTGGGGATTAAGGTTTGTCAGGATTTAGCCGCTGTCGCTAGCGTTCAGACACCGCCTGGGTTGGACAACGCAATGCTGAGGAGATACAAAAATGCCAGAAACAACCTCTCAGATGGTGGATCGAGATGGTCTGATTGAGCTTGAGGTAGGGAACGATGTACGCAACAGTTCGCGTTTTAATGAAGATATTGCACCGACCCAGGCTAGCGAGCGCACCTGGACCAAATGGAATATCGCCGCCCTGTGGGTCGGCATGTCGATCTGCGTGCCTACCTACACACTGGGCGGCGTTTTAACCGCCTATTTTGGTTTAAGCGTGGGCGAGGCGTTATTCGCTATTCTGTTGGCGAATATCATCGTGCTGATCCCGCTGACGTTGAACGCTTTTCCAGGCACCAAGTTTGGTATTCCTTTTCCCGTGGTTTTGCGTTCTTCATTCGGCATTTTAGGCTCTAACGTGCCCTGCCTGGTGCGCGCATTGGTAGGCTGTGGCTGGTTTGGTATTCAAACGATGTTTGGCGGTCTGGCGATTCATCTGCTGCTTTCAGAACTGGTGCCTGCTTGGGCAGCATTAGGTGGGGTTGGTGAAGTTATTGGCTTTTTTGTCTTTGGCGCGATGAACCTTTACGTGGTTATTCGCGGGGCTGAATCGATCAAATGGCTGGAAACATTGGCCGCGCCGCTGCTGCTAGCGGTGGGTATTGGGCTAATGATGTGGGCATGGCCGAATATGTCGATGACCGAGCTTCTCGCGCAGCCGCCATCGCGCCCTGAAGGGGCATCGGTTTACGGCTATTTTTTTGCGGGCTTGACCGCTATGGTCGGTTTTTGGGCCACGCTATCGCTTAATATCCCCGATTTCAGCCGCTTTGCGAAAAGCCAAAAAGACCAGATTGTTGGTCAAGTAATCGGCCTGCCGCTGACGATGTTCTTCTTTGCAGCTCTCGGGGTAGTGTTGACCGCCGCTTCTGAGACGTTAGTGGGCCAAACCGTTGCCGATCCGGTGCGCTTAATTGGCTATATCGACAGCCCCTTCTGGGTCGTGATGGCGATGCTACTGATCATTATTGCTACCATTTCTACGAATACCGCCTCGAATATTGTTTCGCCCACCAACGATTTCCAAAACATTGCCCCTAAGCTGATTAACCAAACGCGCGGTGTATTGATCACTGGGGCCGTTGGGATGCTGTTAATGGGTTATGACCTGCTGCAAAAGGCGGGTGTTATTCCTCCCGGGGTTTCCCTTGAACAGATGTATTCCAACTGGCTGCTGGGTTATTCAAGCCTATTAGGGCCCATCGCTGGCATCATGGCAGTGGACTACTTTCTGATTAAAAAGCAGCGTTTGGATGTGCCGAGCCTGTACATGGATGATCACGCCTATCCTGCTGTGAACATCGCTGGCTTTATTGCTTTTGGTGTGCCGGTGCTGCTCACGTTAATGTCGCTAGTGACAGACACGATGAACTGGTTTTATGACTATGGCTGGTTCACAGGCTCAGCGCTTGGAGCCATCGTTTACTACGTGGCGAGCCAAGTGTTGTCATCGTCGCCACAGGTTGGGCCGGTACCCATCATGGCGCGTGACGCAGCAGAGCAACGTTCATAAAACGCACTGTTTTTTGCTTACTGTTTTTTGCTTACTCTGCGTTTTTAATAAAACTTAAAAACGCATCCACTACGCGATTAGGGCGCCGGTCGTGGCGGGTGATGAGTACAAAGGGGATGCGATAGTGCTGGGCGCTTGCATGTAGCGCCCGCATCTTGCCGGCGGCCACCCACTGGGCAGCCACGTGTTCGGGTAGGAAACCGATAAAGCGCCCGGTAAGAATCAGAAAGGCCGCTCCTTCGCGGTCTGATGCCGAGGCGCGCAGGCAAAGCGCATCATGCGCCTCGCGCGCTTTTGCAGGAAGCGGGTAGCGCGGTGAAATAGCGGGGTAATGGGCAATATTGGCAGTATCAAGAATGTCATCAGGCTCAGAAAAAAGCGGATGCTCTGCCGCGCAGTAAAGATAAGAAGGCTCATCGTAGAGGTGCCGCGTTTCTAAGCTGGTCGGTAGGTTCACTGCGGGCACAACGCCAACGTGAAGATGGCCATCCATCACGCCACGAATTACCGCATCGGAAGGCTCCATATGAATATGCAGCGTGACATCATGCGCCGGTGCACTCAGCTCGGCCAGCGCATTGGTGACATGCATGGCCGGTAGCGTGACCAAATTATCGGTAATGCCAATGTTAAGCTCACCTTTTATGGTTTGATGCAGAGCATTTACATCGCTTTTAAAGGTTTCCAACGCAGTGAGCAGCGTAAGCCCTGCCTGATAAATCTCTTTACCCTCTTCGGTTAAGCTAAACCCACCACGCCCTCGCTGGCAGAGAGAGAATCCTAGCCGCCCCTCCAGGTCGTTCATATGCTGGCTAATCGCCGAGCGACTAATGCCGAGCGTCGTTTCAGCCGCGGTAAAACCGCCGCATTCGACAACCGTTTTAAAAATACGAATTAAGCGTATTTCGTAGTCGCTCATTTGACCTAGCGATGCCATCACAGCCCCTGGGTATCTAAATAATTAATATATAGTGCCATGCTTTTTTAATGAATCAACTACGATAAAAACTGATATACATGGCATAGCCGCTTGTTGTGAGTGGGGTATAGCATTTCTAATTTTTCTTAAACTGTACTAGGTGTTTTCATGGCATACCTAGATAAGGCCCCTGTGCGATGCCCGTCATCTCTATTGATGCAAAAGACGATGTGCTGAAAGCGACGGCTACCTACCGCCAGCAGCGGCGACATGTGATAGCGCTATATGTGCTAGCGCTTAGCATCATTATGGCGCTTTTCGGTTGGCTGTTGAGTGAGCAGTATAAGCAAGAAATGGCCGCCGCAGAGTCGCATATTAATGCCCGCGCCAATGTCGTTGTGGCGTGGGCAAAAGGAGGCTTTTCTCAAAGTGGGCAAGCTCTGTTCGGATTAACCGAACTACTCGCCTTACAAGATATATCGGATAGCAATTCTAATCCGCAGCTTCAACAAGCGTTAGAAAATCTCACCCAGTACGTGCCTCTGATCGACGAAATAGTTCTTTTTGATACCCAGGGACGCTTGCTGGCAAGCGGTGGCGGAAAGTGGAATACACGTTTTAATATCAGCGAGACAGCGTTTTTTAACGCCTTGACGCAGGGGGAAGAACAGGAGCTGATTACGCCGCTGCAGGTATCGACCGGTGATCAACGTCTCTACTTTTACCATGGAAGGCGATTCGAGAACTCCAATAACGGCGTTGCAGGTGTCGTAGTGTCACGCATCGTACCGGGCGTATTTACCGACGTGCTTGAGCAGATGAATGTCTATGACGGCGAAAGCATTACGCTGATCGACACCGATTTAAAGATGATCGCTAGATATCCGCCGTCAGAGGGATCAATGGCTATTGGTAGTCAAATCGTTAGCCCTAATATGACGCAATGGTTAGACAGTGGCGAATCCGCTCTTGCACTAAAGGGAGTGTCACCTATTGACGGCCGCATGCGGCTGATGCGCATGCAGCGAGTCGGAGCATATCCCATGCTGGTCATTGTCGGTATTGATCTGCATGCGCTGCTAGCGGATTGGCGCCAACGGACGTGGATTTTTGTGCTGATAGTAGCTGTGATGGCGCTGCTAGGGGCTTGGGGGGCGCGTCATTATCTAAGCCGTTTAACGCTAGCGGATCAATTACGCCAGCGCATTGAAGAGCGAGAACAGGCGCGTGCTGAAGCGCAAGTCGCTGCCGCCGCCTTTCAAACACACTTAGGCATTTTAATTACCGATGCTCAGGGCTTGATTCTGAAAGTGAATGACACGTTCACGCGTATTACCGGTTACAGCCAAGTCGAAATTGTCGGTAAAACCCCGCGCGTCTTTAGCTCCGAGCTACATAATGCAGCATTTTATCGTCGTTTATGGAAGCAAGTGCTCAAAACCGGCAACTGGGAAGGCGAGATATGGAATCAGCGCAAGAACGGTGAGCTGTTTCCTGAGTGGCTCACGGTGAGCGCGGTTTATGGCAACGGCGGCGTGTTGACGCATTACGTGACTACGATGAGCGATATCAGCGAGCGCAAAGCCGCTGAGCAGGAGATTCATCAGCTGGCATTTTATGATTCATTAACGGGGCTGGCGAACCGGCGCCTATTTCTAGATCGCATGGATGCTGCGCTCAAAGCGCTTCAGCGCCATCAGCATGGTGTCGCACTGTTGTTTATCGATATTGATAACTTTAAGCAAATTAATGACACCCTTGGACACTACCAAGGGGATCAGTTATTGCAGTGTGTCGCTCAGCGGATGGGCCAAATGCTGCGCGATACGGACACGCTAGCACGCTTGGGAGCCGACGAGTTTGCGGTGTTAATTGAAGGTGCTGAGAGTAGCCGTACTCAAATCACGCAGCTTGTTGAGCGTATTGGCCATAAATTATTGGCAGTACTCAATGAGCCCATCTTACTTGGTGAAGAGACTGTTACGATCACGGCCAGTATTGGTATTGCGGTGATGGAGGGCGATGAACACAGCGTCGATGAGTATTTGCAGCAGGCGGATCTGGCACTCTTTAAAGCCAAAGACAATGGCCGCCACACGCTGTGTTTTTTTGATCCCGCCATGCAGGCAGCGCTGTTGGCCCATGTGAAGTTAGAGGCAGATTTACACCAGGCACAGGAAAACCAGCAGTGGTTGCTTTACTACCAGCCTCAGGTCAACTCCTGCGGTACGATCATTGGCGTAGAAGCGCTATTACGCTGGGAGCATCCAGAGCGTGGCATGGTGTCTCCCTGTGAATTTATTCCGTTGCTAGAAAGCACTGAATTGATTAATGACGTGGGTGAATGGATATTGGCCGGTGCCTGTCAGCAATTAGCGCGGTGGGCGCAGCATCCGCGTTTAAGCACGTTAACCATATCGGTCAATCTTAGCCCGCAACAGTTTCGCGATAAGCATTTTTTATCCCGTGTAGAGGGGGTTTTTGCCCGCACCCAAGCGCCGCTTAGCCGCTTAAAACTAGAAGTGACTGAGTCACTGTTCGTGGCAGCCCAGGATGAAACTCGGCATAAAATGCTCGCCTTAAAGGCGCAGGGCGTGCGCTTTTCGCTGGATGATTTTGGCACCGGCTATTCGTCATTGGCGTATCTGGCTCAGCTGCCGTTGGATCAATTGAAAATCGACCAGTCGTTTGTTCAACAGGTACTGGATAGCCAAGCGAATGCGTCCATTGTGGAAAGTACGATTGCCCTGGCTGGTAGTTTAAATCTAGAGGTCATTGCGGAAGGAGTGGAGACAGAAGCACAGCAGGCGTGGCTATTGGCTCATGGCTGCCACGTTTACCAGGGCTATCTGTTTGGGCAACCGGTAACCGTAGATGAAATGGAAAGACGGATTGAAAAAGTCTGAATGCTCAGCGCAGCTGTCAGCCTGTTAACTGACGGGCAGGGCGCATAGGTGGGGTTCAAGATCCAGGCTAGGGGTAGGCAGCGTGTCGGGAAGAATCACTTCCAGTCGAGAGTCTTGCCGCCATGCGCTGCTTTCAATGCTGAGTGTGCCGTCCGCACGGTTAAGGCGCTTCCAGCCATTATCGGTATGAAAAACGCCTTTAATGCGAGCCTCTCTTGGCAGTTCCCCTAGATGCGCGGCGAGGCTGTCCAGGTCAAAGCGCTCGCTGGGATGCCAGCGTAGTCCTGTGCTGGTATAGCCTAGCGACGTGCCGGTTTCACGTTGGGGTTTGCCCGGTGGCGGCGGGAAATCAAAAAACGAACCCGCTAGGCTGGGCATTGCCGCGAGCTGCTGATGACTGCCTGGCATTTCTTGGCCGCGAACAGCGGCGCTGCTACTTTGAGTGAGCAGCGTGAGCGATAGTTCGCCTTGTAAGGTTTCCTGCACCCATTTGCGCGGAGGCCAGCGCTCGGCGACAAACGCATGGGCAGCCGCTAGCTGGCCTGAAGTGCTCTGGTCGAGCATCGTAAGCGCCACGGCGTCTGCCATATCGAGCTGATCGAGGAAGGTGTCGTGCTGGCGAGCGCGGGCGTCATCCAGGCGGCGCGGGTCGAGAGTGGCAATAATGTCGCGCACGTCGACCACATCGTTAAATGCCTCACCACGCAATAAGTCCAGCAGGCCTGCGGGGTGTCCAAGGCCTGAAGGCTCAATGATTACCCGGTCGGGTTTGCTACGTGCCAGTAAATTAACCAGAGCCGCTTGCAGTACAAACGCCAATTGACAGCATAAGCAGCCGCCAGGCAGGCCTTTTACAACGACATCATCGCGGGCATCAAACATCGCCTGATCGATGCCGATTTGACCGAACTCGTTGACTAAAATTGCCCATTTTTCATCCACAGGCTTTTGCTCGATCAGGCTGTGGATAAGCGTGGTTTTGCCGCTACCTAGAAAGCCAGTAATAATATGCACAGGGACTTTCGTTAACGCTGACAAGGCCTAGCCTCCTGTCATATTCATAAAGCGTACCACCTGCACATCGCCATCGGTGGTGAAGTGATGGCGCTCCGGCTTAAGCGGCAAGGCATCAATGATGGCCTGCTTAAGTATCTGCATATTGCCCGGATGGCGGCGCAGCACGGCGCGAAGATCTACTGAATGTTCATTGCCTAAGCAAAGTAGTAGACGGCCTTCCACGGTGACCCGTACGCGGTTGCAGGTATCACAAAAGTTGTGGCTATGCGGTGAGATAAATCCAACGCGGCTTTCGCTGTCGAGCATCTTAAAGTAGCGCGAAGGGCCCGGTGTAGTTTCGGCCGTGGCAATCAGCGGGT
Organism: Halomonas sp. AOP5-B2-8; assembly: GCF_052376475.1. NCBI lineage: Bacteria > Pseudomonadati > Pseudomonadota > Gammaproteobacteria > Oceanospirillales > Halomonadaceae > Halomonas > Halomonas sp. AOP5-B2-8. Next base: position 346,785 of record NZ_JBQSVS010000004.1, read on the forward strand.
AGCGGGACTCAATCATCGCCTGCACGTCGTCGCTGGAGTAGAACGTCTCCGCCCGTGAGTGATCGGAGACATCACCCAGCGGCATTTCTTCGATAAAGCTAATGTCCAGGCCTTCTTGGCGGGCAAAGGTGACCAAGTCGATCACTTCATCGTCATTACGGCCTTTTAAGATCACCGCGTTGAGCTTAATACGCTTAAACCCAGCTTCCTGAGCGGCGTGAATGCCGTCAATCACTTTGGCGAGATCGCCGGTGCGAGTCAGCTGCTTGAAGCGTTCCGGAACCAGTGAGTCCAAGCTAATATTGAGACGCCGCAGGCCGCTGGCATAAAGCTGTTTAGCGTGCTTACGCAGGCTGGCGCCGTTCGTGGTCATGGTGAAGTCGGTAAGGCCCGGCATGGCGCCGATCTCATCGACCAGTTGGTCAATGCCGCTGCGCACGAGCGGTTCGCCACCGGTAAGGCGAATCTTTTCAACCCCCAGCTCGGTGAAGGCGCGGGCCACCATTGCAATCTCTTCCAGCGTCAGTACCTGAGCACGAGGCAGAAACGTCATCTCTTCGCTCATGCAGTACACACAGCGGAAATCGCAGCGGTCGGTGACCGAAATACGCACGTAGCTAATACGGCGGCCAAAATCATCAATCAGTGGCTGGTCAGCATGTGGTTGGTCAAAATGTGAGTGGCCAGCGCGTTGCTGAGTCGTTCGTTGCTCGGTCATAGCCATCCCGTTAGTGGTTGTATGCTGACTACCTCGCCTGGTTGTGCGCCGTCTTGGTCATCGGCAAGTTCAATCAAGCAATTAGCAGCCACCATCGAGGTTAAAATACCCGAACCCTGGGCGCCGGTGCTACGTACGTGTAACTGTCCTTCTCCATCAGTATGGTAGACACCGCGAATAAAATCAGTGCGCTTTAAGCGGCTTTTTAAGACGTCATCGGCAATCGCATAAAGGCGATGGGGCGGTGAAACCGACAGCCCTTGAAGTCGATTCAGCAGCGGCGTCACAAACTGTAGAAAGGTTACCATGACCGCCACTGGATTGCCGGGAAGGCCGACGAACGGCGTGTGCTGTTCGCCTAACCAGCCGCAGGCCATGGGCCGGCCTGGGCGAAGCGCTACGCGCCAGAACGCTAAGCGGCCCAACTGCTGCAGCGCGGTGCGGGTAAAATCAGCCTGACCCACGGATACACCGCCGCTGGTGATCACCAAATTGCTTTGCTGGGCGGCTTGCTCCAGCGCTGTTTGGATAGCGTCCTGTTCGTCCGGCAAAATGCCGAGATCAATCACGTCAGCGCCGTACTCGGCAAGCATGCCGATCAGCGTAAAACGATTCGCGTCATAAACCCCGGCCGGAGCAATAGGCTCGCCGGGGGCCGTGACCTCGTTGCCGGTCGAGAAAATCGCCACCTTCGGGCGTTGGCACACGGTAACCGTGGCATAGCCTAGCGACGCTAATAAGCCCAGCTTGGCGGCATCGAGTCGCGAACCTGCCGCAAGTGCCGTATCGCCAATCGCCATGTCTTCACCGGCCTGGCGTACATGCTGGCCGTGCTTGAGGCGCTCAGGCGATTCAATAATCACATGCTCAGGCTGTTCGTCTGACGGTTCGCGCAGCTGTTCACTCATCACCACTGTGTCGGTGCCTGGCGGCAATGGGGCGCCGGTGGTAATGCGTACACAGTGGCCGGCAGGCACCATTTCGCTGCGATACTGGCCTGCTAATACCTCTCCGGCCACGGGCCAATGGGTTTGCTTGGCCCCAACACCTTCTCTCGCCAAGGCCAGCGCCACGCCATCCATCGCCGCATTGGTATTTTGCGGCACGTTAAGCGTCGCCAGCACAGCGGTGGCCAAGCGGCGGCCATGGGCCTGTGCCAGAGGCACCTGTTCGCTGTCTAGCGGGCGCTCAATCAACGTAGCGAGCGCTTGACGGGCTTCGTCAACGCTAAGCATTTTCTCACCGAGATCAAAGCAGGAGAGCGTCACGTTGCCTCCTTGCCTTTAGTCGACAGCAGAACAGTTTCAAGGTGCAGCTTTTCCTCTTCAGTGTTGAGGTTAGCAAAGGCCTCGGGGCAGTCGGACATATCGACCTTGCACCAGTGATGGCGCGCATACCAGCGGTCGATTTTGCGCTCACCCTCGGCCAATACGGCGGCTAAGTCATCGGCGAGTGACGTACGCAGCAGCGCTACCACGGGGTGCAGCCGCTCACCGTCAAAGGCCACGCCAATATCATGATCGCCAATCCCTGCGACCAAACGTGCTACTAAGTCATCTGACAGGGCGGGAGAGTCACAGGGAACAATCAGCAGCCAAGGCGTTTTGGCTGCGCGCAGCCCGCTATAAATCCCCATGAGCGGGCCTTTGAAGCCTTCGTCGGCGCCCTCTATTACCAGATCAGCGATCACACGGTCAGCAAAGAAGCGGTAAGCATCGGCATTGCGATTGGCATTAATCAGCAGTTCGCCTACTTGGCCCTCCAGGCGTTTAACCGCATGGGCGACAAGAGGTAAGCCCGCAAAAGGCTCAAGTCCCTTATCGCGACCGCCCATTCTACGACCTTCGCCGCCGGCTAGAATCATACCGGTTAGTTCTTGGGTAGGAATCATGAGCGTGCCTGTGTTGATGAATGTGCCTGCTTTGATGAGCGCGCCTGTTTTGATGAATGTACTGTGGACGGTCGCTCAGGAATCGCGTCCAGCGTCAGGCGATGCTGGGTATTGATCGACTGAAAATGGCGGCCTTTAGCGCGGGCGATAAGCATCACGCCAAAGCGCTCGGCCAGCTCAACGCCTTTTTGCGTTACGCCTGAACGCGACACCAGTACGCTAATCCCCATTTGCGCCACCTTTAGCACCATCTCTGACGTCAGCCGCCCTGTGGTATAAAAAATATCTGCATTGGCACTATCTGCCTGCTGAAGCCATTGGCGCCCCGCCAGGGTATCTACGGCGTTGTGTCGCCCAACGTCTTCGACAAAATCGAGCACCTGTGCTTGATCGCAAAGTGCGCAGCCGTGAACGGCGCCAGCGCTCCGGTACGTTTCATTATAGGCGTTGAGATTTTGCAACAGCTGATAAAGCGTCGATTGTGCCAGCTGCGTATCGGGAAGCGCCATCAGCGCGGTTTGATCCAACAATTTACCAAACACCGTGCCCTGGCCGCAGCCGGTGGTGACCGTGCGAGTACTTAAGCGTGCTTCCAGGTCTTCAGGCAGGTGGCGGGTAACCACCACGGCGGCTTCTACCTCCCAGTCGACCTGCACGGCAGTCAAGTCCTCGGCAGCTCGCAGCAAGCCTTGATTGCGTAAATAGCCGACCACCAGCGCTTCGGGGTCGTCACCCAGGGTCATCAGCGTGACAATTTCGCGCTTATTGAGATACACGGTTAGCGCCCGTTCAGCGGCAATCGCCTGCTGGCGCGTATCGCCATATTCGTCAACGATGCTAATCTGAGTAGTAGCCGGTAAGCGGGCTCGGCTTAACTGAAGGGCAGGCATCCATGAACCTCGCTAAATAGTTCTTGAGAAGTAGTTCTTGAAAAATAGTTCTTGAAAATAGTTCTCGCAAAACGTCGGGGTTGACGATGATGGGGCTGGGGATGCTTACTTGTCTACCCATTCAAGCTCCATCTATTCAAGCTCCATCTATTCAAGCTCAGTCTATTCAAGTTCCGTCTACTCAAGTTTCAGGGTGCTAATGCCATGAGTGATAATTTACGCTCCATCAGTATCACATTGGTTGCCGAAGCCAAGCAGGTAAAGCGCTTTACCCTAACGCAGTGGCGCATTGCGGAACTTGCTTTGGGCGATCAGGGGCCTATCGCGCTGCAACTACAGCTTTCGATGACCGAGCGCGCGGCGTATCGCTTTAACCTCACCTCTAGCGCGCCGCGTCTGTTTGTCCGCGCAGGCTTTACCGGGCAAGCACCGCAACCCGATGCAATCACGGCTAGCCAAGATGTGGCGGCAGGCTGGATGGATGGTGAGCAGCAGGTGCTGGAAGCCTTGATGCCGATGGCGATTCAGGTATGGATTGAGAGCTACCTTGCTCGCCACGGCGAGGCGCCCGTCGAGGTACGCAAGAAAAAACGCAAGGGGGCAGGGCGCGCAAAAGAGATGCCTGCCAATGAGCCGCCGCGATGAGCCGCCTGGAACGCTGGTCGCGCCTAAAGCGCAATGCCCAAAAGGAAGGCGGTGTCTCGCCAAGCGTAGTGCCTGCCAGCGAGCCTGCAGATGACATCACCGTGGAGCCAACTGGCGCGCTTCATAGCGGCGCCGAGCAGCCGCACGCCACCGTTGATCAATGGTCGGCACCGGCACTGGACGCACAAGAGCCAGAACGCGAACCCGGCAGTCTCGATCACACGTTGCCCGACCCCGATACCCTGGATGTCGGCAGCGACTTTAGTGCATTCATGCTGCCGGGCGTCAGCGGAGCCCTGCGCCGGCGCGCTTTGAAGCGCCTTTGGGCCACCGGTAATTACAACGTGCGCGATGGTTTGGATGACTACGATGCTGACTATCGCCAGCAGCTCAAGCCCATGGCCTCTGGGCTTGCCAGCAAACTGCGCAGCTGGACCCATAAAGTAGACGAGACGCTGGATAAGCCGCTAGAAGATGCTTCTGCTGAGCCACAAAAAGGGCAGGTGGCCAGCGAGCAATCCAATGATCACTTGATCGCGTTTGAAAACGAATCTGCTATACCTGGCAGCGCCAACGGTAGCGCTGTAGAAAAGCCCCTCCTAGACGACCAGTCTGATTTAATATTTACTTCCCAAAGAAAGTCTAAATGCTCTCAGTAATGGCTATAAAATCAATTTGTTAAAGTTGATTTTCTTCCTTTTTGCAGACTGCATTAAACGCAATTAAGTTGGCTAAACACCGTGTTACGCCTAGGCTCAACTTAGTGTCAACGAAACGTTATGCCATAATAGTTAAATAATATTACTCAAAATTATAATAAGAATTATTCACTGACCGTGAGAATGCATGAATCAAAGAATCCAACTGGCGTCGATAGACGACCAGCGTAATGCCGAGGCTCGGGAAACGGTACGTCGACGTATTTCGTGGCCTGCTAATTTAACGCCTGCTAATGTGACCTATCACAGCCGTGGCCATGCACTGCTGATAGGCGCGGCCGCCGACGTATACCCGGCTGCCCGCGCTCTTCAGGGGCGCGGTCTTGCATCGCTTACGTTGCTTGTTACTTGGCCTGTTGGTAATGGTGCTGAAAGCGAGGCGGCAGAGCTAGTCGGCGCCAGCGAGCCGTTAGTGACGCAAATGCTCACCCACGAGCAGCTAAGCCAGCTACACATAAGCGGTTATTTGGGGGCGTTTAGCGCTCGGTTAGATGACGGCGATGCTCCGCTGGATCTCGCCAGGGCGCTGATCGAGCGCGCCGGATTTGACCTTGTGCTTGATCTTACAGCGATGGCTCATCCCCAGCGTTCAGAATTGCCGCCACCTGGCTACGTGGTGATGTCTTGGCAGGATGTTGAGCAGCGCAGCGAAACACTCGAAAATTTTGCCGGGCTGGTCGGTGAGTTCGACAAGCCGCGCTATTTTCAGGTCAACAGCGACCTATGTGCCCACTCCACAAGTGGCAATATTGGCTGTACCCGCTGCTTGGATGTTTGCCCGGCGGATGCTATCTCCAGCATTCAAGGGCGCATTGAATCCCATATTGAAATTGACCCCTACCTTTGCCAAGGCGTGGGCAGCTGCACCAGCGCCTGCCCGACGGGGGCGATAGAATTTCGCATGCCAGAAACACGCCGCCAGCAGGATACGCTTTCTACGTGGCTCGCGGCCTATCGTGATGCGGGTGGCCAGGTGCCGGTGCTGCGTTTTCTTACCCATGATTCGCAAGACGCTGAGCGCGCAACCGGCGTGGTGCCTGCAGGCCATGTGATTGATGCCCCGCTGGAAGAGCTGGGGGCGGCGGGCCACGACCAGTGGCTAACCGCACTGGCTGCGGGTGCCGCCGAGGTGCGTATCCAGCTGCACCCTAGTATGCCTGCACGCTTAAGCACTTTTTTGAACGACCAGATCGTTCAGGCACATGCCATTTTAGATGCCTTAGGGCACGACCGCGCTCGTGTACAGCTGGTTGGCGTCGCCGATGGGGCCGCGCGGGATGCGCTGCCGACGCTTCCTCCTCTAACAGAGGCGCCGCTGCAGTTGCCTGAGCCTGAAAAGCGCACACGCTTGAACCGCGTGTTAGCGCGCCTTGCCGAGCTGGGTAGCCCTAACGGGGCACGCACCACGATGCCAGTCGGCGCTGCCTACGGCGCGATTCAGGTCGACCGCGACGCCTGTACGCTGTGCCATGCCTGTGTCAGCAACTGTCCTACGCCCGCGTTAAAATCTGGCGGCAATACGCCCGCTCTTAGCTTTCTTGAAGCGGACTGCGTGCAATGCGGTCTTTGTGAGCAGGCGTGCCCAGAAAACGCGATTACGCTGATGCCAGGCTTTTTGGCAGATGGCGCCCGTGAAACGCGGCATATCTGCCATGAAGAAGCGGCCTTTGAATGCATCAACTGCGGCAAACCATTTGCCACCGTGAGCACGGTAGCGGCGATTAAACAGAAGCTTGCCCATCATCCCTACTTTGCCGGTGAGGCGATGATCCGTCTGGAAATGTGCGAAGACTGCCGGGTGAAGGATGTCTGGAAAACCATGATTCGCGATCCTGACGCGCAACTGAAGGTATAAGCCGATGACGGATGGATTGCCCGCGCTGAAAGAAGCGGATGCCCTACGTGCCGATATCTACCGGCTGTTGGCCACCTTATTGCGTCAAGCCCCGGATGCAGACCTGCTGGCATGGCTAGCTGAGCTGGCGATTGAACAAGATGGCAGCCAACTTGCAAAGCGCTGGCAAGCATTGGCAGATGCGGCAGTCGCCATGGATGAGACAGGCGCTGGCGTAGAGCCGCTTCAGCGCGCTCACTTTCGTCATCTGGTGGGCGTCATTCAGGGCGACGTCGTGCCGTATGCCTCATGGTATCGCAATGGTGAGTTGATGGAAGCCGCGCTAGTGGCGCTGCGCCAAGACCTCCGAGTGCTGGGCTTTGAACGCAGTGAGCACACCCGAGACCCTGAAGACCATCTGGCGGCGCTATGTGAAGTAATGGCCATGCTGATTGCGTCTGAAAGCCATGAACAGGCCTATTTTTTTAGTCAGCATATTGCCCCGTGGGCAGCCAGTTGTTTCGACGATCTAGGGCAGGTAGGCACCGCTTTTTATGCAGCGCTGGGAGCGTTAGGCAGCGCTTATGTGGAAAGCGAGAGGGTGAGCTTAAGCATTGATGCTGACCACGCTCCGGTGCGCATTATTGAACGCAAACGTGGATAGATCGTCGGCGATAGTCGCGTATAAAAAGACCCAGTATAAAACATAGGCGAGAGGAGAAACCCATGCACACCCCCCACAATTCTGAGCGCCGCCGGTTTATGAAAACGGTTGGGTTAGGAGCCGCTGCCGCTGGTGCCGCGGCCGCCGCCGGTCATGTCACCTTAGCTCAGGCTGATAGCGCCCCGGCGAAAGAAGAAAAACAAACGGCTAACTACCGTGAGACCGACCACGTTCGGGCGTATTACGCCTCGTTGCGTGATTGACGGCAGAATGCCAGGAGATTTGCCATGCGCTTAACTCGCAAAACAGACGCCCCCAAGGCTCCCGGGCTGGGTATTTCACGTCGTCAGTTCCTTAAACGCAGCGGTGCTGCCACGGGTGGCGTTGCCGCGGTGGGCTTTATGGGCGCGCCGATGATGCGGCGTGCCGAGTCCGCCGGTAAAACGCCCGTGCTGGATTCACCCGTAGAAACAAAGCGCACCATTTGCTCGCACTGTTCGGTGGGCTGTGGCGTCTATGCGGAAGTGCAGGAAGGCATTTGGACCAAGCAGGAACCGGCATTCGATCATCCGATCAACCGCGGGGCGCACTGTGCAAAAGGCGCCTCACTGCGCCAACACGGCCACTCTACGCGGCGCCTCAAGTACCCCATGAAGCTAGTGGCGGGCGAGTGGGAGCGCATGAGCTGGGATGACGCCATTGACGAAATTGGCGACAAGCTGCTTGAACTACGCGAAGCGCATGGCCCTGACAGCGTTTACTGGCTGGGGTCGGCCAAGTTTAGTAATGAGCAAGCCTACCTGATGCGTAAGCTTGCTTCGCTGTGGGGCACCAACAACACCGATCACCAGGCACGCATTTGCCACTCCACTACCGTTGCGGGCGTGGCCAATACCTGGGGTTACGGAGCGATGACCAATTCGCTCAACGACATGCACAACAGCAAGTCGATGCTGTTTATAGGCTCGAATCCCAGCGAAGCTCATCCGGTAGCGATGCAGCATATCCTGATCGCGAAAGAGCGCAACAACTGCGACATCATCGTGGCAGACCCGCGTTTTACGCGCACAGCGGCTAAAGCTAACAAGTACGTGCGCCTGCGTCCGGGCTCTGACGTGGCTTATATTTGGGGCCTGCTGTGGCATATCTTCGACAACGGCTGGGAAGATAACGAGTACATCAACCAGCGCGTTTACGGCATGGATGAAGTGCGCGCCGAAGTCGCCAACTTCCCTCCCAATGTGGTTGAAGACGTGACGGGCGTTTCCGAAGCCGACATGTTTGACGTGGCCAAGCGGCTGTCTGACAACCGCCCTGGCTGCGTCGTGTGGTGCATGGGCGGCACGCAGCACACCACGGGCAACAACAATACTCGCGCTTACTGCATTTTAGAGCTGGCGCTAGGCAATATCGGTAAATCCGGCGGTGGTGCCAATATTCTGCGCGGCCACGATAACGTACAGGGCGCGACCGATTTGGGCTTAGGCTCTGATTCGCTGCCGGGCTACTACGGCCTAGCGGAAGGCGCGTGGCAGCACTGGGCGCAGGTATGGGACGTTGACTACGAGTGGATTAAAGGCCGCTTTGATGACGCCGAATATGCCGATGGCCAGCCAATGTACACCAGCGGCATTACCGTCTCGCGCTGGGTTGACGGTGTGCTTGAAGATGATGAAAACATCTCTCAACGTACTGCATTGAAAGCCATGTTCTATTGGGGGCACGCGGTTAACTCTCAAACACGTGGCATTGAAATGCAGCAGGCGATGCGCAAGCTAGAAATGATGGTCATCGTTGACCCGTACCCCACCGTCGCATCGGTGATGCATGATCGCAGCGACGGCGTTTATCTGCTGCCTGCCGCCAGTCAGTTTGAAACGACCGGCAGCGTTACCGCCACGAACCGCTCTATTCAGTGGCGTGACCGCGTGATTGAACCGCTGTTTGAATCCAAACCCGATCACGAAATCATGTACTTATTTGCCCGTAAGTTAGGGTTTGGCAATGAGCTGGTAAAAAACTATCAGATGAACGGTGACGAGCCGCTGATCGACGATATCCTGCGTGAAATTAACCGCGGTATGTGGACGGTAGGCTACACCGGCCAAAGTCCTGAGCGCCTTAAAGAGCATCAAAAAAACTGGCATACCTTCAGTTTTGAGAATCTGCGCGCCCAGGGCGGCCCTGCCGATGGGGACTACTATGGTCTTCCATGGCCGTGCTGGGGAACGCCCGAATTCGGTCATCCCGGTTCACCCAACCTTTACGACACCAGTATCCCTGTGATGGAAGGCGGCATGGGTTTCCGGGCGCGCTTTGGTATTGAGCGTGACGGCGTGAATCTTCTGGCCGAAGGCTCGGCGCCAGTGGGTGGCGATATCGACGATGGCTATCCTGAGTTCAACGACCAGCTGCTTAAAGATTTGGGCTGGTGGGATGATCTGACCGCCGAAGAGAAGCAGGCAGCGGAAGGCAAAAACTGGAAGACCGACTTTTCCGGTGGTATCCAGCGTGTGGTCATTGAGCATGGCTGCGCGCCGTACGGCAATGCCAAGGCGCGCGCCGTGGTCTGGACCTTCCCTGACCAGGTGCCAAAGCATCGCGAACCGCTGTACACCACGCGGCGTGATTTGGTTGACCGCTTTCCCACTTGGGATGACTTCGACTCGATCATGCGTTTGCCGACCCTGTACAAAACGATCCAGGATCGCAACAACGCCAGCGAGTATCCCATTATTCTCACCTCCGGGCGGCTGGTGGAATACGAGGGCGGTGGTGATGAAACGCGTTCCATGTCGTGGCTTGCCGAGCTGCAGCAGGAGATGTTCGTCGAGATCAACCCGGCGAATGCCAATGATCTTAACGTCAAAGATGGCGATGATGTTTGGGTCGAAGGGGCGGAAGGGGGGCGCATAAAAGTCAAAGCGCTGGTTACGCCTCGCGTTGATCGTAACGTTGCGTTTATTCCGTTCCACTTTGGCGGCATGTTCCAAGGTGAAAGCCTGCGCGATCGTTATCCGGATGGGTCTGATCCATACATCATTGGTGAGGCGGCTAATACCGCAACGACCTACGGCTACGACCCGGTGACACTGATGCAAGAGACCAAGTGCACCATTTGCCGCATTGAGCGCGCCTGAGTCTAGAAAACAAGCCCCCGGCATTAGGAGAACAACATGGCTCAAATGAAATTTATGTGTGACGCCGAGCGCTGCATTGAATGCAACGGCTGCGTCACCGCCTGTAAGAATGCTAACGATGTTGAGTGGGGCATTCAGCGCCGCCGTGTGGTCACGCTCAATGACGGCGAAGCGAACGAAATGTCGATCTCTGTCGCCTGCATGCACTGTGACGACGCACCCTGCATGGCCGTTTGCCCCACCGACTGTTTCTACAAAACCGATGACGGCATCGTGCTGCACGACAAAGATCTGTGCATTGGCTGCGGCTATTGCCTGTACGCCTGCCCGTTTGGTGCGCCGCAGTTTCCTCAGCAGGATGCCTTTGGCGAGCGCGGCAAGATGGACAAATGTACCTTCTGCGCCGGCGGCCCTGCCGATAGCAAAGAAGAAGAGTACGAGAAGTACGGCTCTAACCGCATTGCGGAAGGTAAGCTGCCGCTGTGTGCGGAAATGTGTTCTACCAAAGCGCTGCTGGCCGGTGATGCGCAAGACGTTGCTGATATCTTTCGCCAGCGAGTGGTTCAGCGCGGTCACAAAGACGGTGCCTGGTCTAACAACCCCCAGGCCAGTGCCGACAACCTAGCCTATGATGCTGCCCATAAAGGGTAAGGAGGCGTGTCATGAACCAGTTGACTGCACAGGCGCCCAGCAGGGTGTCGCGCTCAGATAAAAGGCTCATCGCCCTGGGCATGTGGCGCTTTATGCTGGTGGCACTTGCGCTGTTACTTAGCCTTGGTTTTACGCAGGTAGCGGTAGCGCAGGCGGATCCTGATCGTGAAATGACCACCGCCGCTCCGGGCATTACCGCCGATCAGTGGCGTCAGGTGCGTAGCGGGGAAACTGGTCCCAATTACCGCGATTCGCGTTACGACAGCAACTACAGCCTGATCAATGCAAGTGGTGAAACCTGGCGGCAGATTCGCAATCGCTGGGTCTCACCGTTTGGGATGATTGCGATAGGCGGTACGGCCGCGTTGATTACGCTGTTCTACCTGATTGTTGGGCGCAAGCACCTGGAGGCTCCGCGCACCGGGCGCAAGCTGCTGCGCTGGTCGCTGGTGATGCGCGCGCTGCACTGGACGGTCGCCACGCTGTTTATCACCCTGGCGCTGACCGGTTTGAACTTGCTACTCGGTAAGTTTATTTTCCGCACGCTGTTTGGCGATGCCTTCTGGGCATGGATGATCGCAGCCTCGAAAGTGCTGCATAACTATTTAGGGCCTATTTTTGGCATATTGCTGGTGGTCATGCTGGTTAGCCTGATTAAAGAGAACATTCCTAAAAAGCACGACTGGGTATGGTTCAAAAAGGGCGGCGGCATGATTGGTAAACAGCATGTAGAAGCAGGCTTTGCTAACGGCGGCGAGAAAGCCTGGTACTGGCTGCTAGCCAGCGTTGGAGTGCTGGTGATTGCCAGTGGCTTTGTGCTCGATTTCCCCAACTTCAATCAGGGGCGCGACACCATGCAGTGGGCGAACATTATCCATGCAGTGGGTGCGCTGGGGCTGACCGCCGTTTCCTTGGGGCATATCTATATCGGTACGCTGGGTACGGAAGGCGCGTTAGAAGGTATGACCACGGGTTACGTGGATGAAACCTGGGCCAAAGAGCACCACAGCCTGTGGTACGAAGAGGTCAAGGATCAGACGGTTTCAGAAGAAGAGATCGCGGCGCGTAAGTCGTCTAGCGGCAGCGGCGAACCCTCGGCAACGCGAACCAGCTGAGCACCATGCGCAGTATCTGAGACACCGCCATTTGGCGGTGTCTTTTGTTATGCTGCACCTTACGCCACTTTTAACGAGAGGAACGGCAATGTCAGCGTTTAACGAATTTGATCAGGCCACCCGTACCGAACTTGAAGCAGCCGCCTTTCGCCGCCTGCTGCGCCATTTGGACGACAACAAGGACGTGCAGAACATTGACCTGATGATTCTGGCGGACTTCTGCCGTAACTGTCTCTCCAAATGGATGGTGAGCGCCGCCGATGAGCGCGACGAGACGCTGGAGTTGGAGGCCGCGCGCGAGTACGTCTACGGCATGCCTTACAGTGAGTGGAAAGAGCACCACCAGGCAAAGGCGACCCCGGAACAGCTGGCCGCACTTGATGCGCGCCAAGCCAAGAAAAATAGCCAGGAGTAGGCGAATGGAATCCATGGTGCCTTTGAGCATAGCGGTACTCACCGTCTCGGATACCCGAACGGAAGACACGGATCGTAGCGGCCAATCGCTCGTTGAGCGCCTAACCAGCGCAGGGCATATCCTGGCGGAAAAGCGCATTGTGCCAGACGATGTCTACCGTATTCGCGCGGTGGTCGCGGAGTGGATAGCCAGTGGCGACGTGCAGGTGGTGATCACTACCGGCGGCACCGGCTTTACCGGCCGTGATTCAACCCCGGAAGCCATCTCAGTATTATTGGACAAGCGCATTGAGGGCTTTGGCGAGCGCTTTCGCCAGCTCAGCGGTGATGAAATTGGCAGCTCCACTATCCAAAGCCGCTGCTTAGGCGGTCTGGCAAACGCGACGGTAGTGTTTTGCTTACCCGGCTCAACCGGCGCCTGCCGCACCGGCTGGGACGGCATTCTGGCTGAACAGTTGGATAGTCGCCATAAGCCCTGCAATTTCGCTAATCTTGTCATTCCAGGCCGAGGTCAACATGGCTGATTTGCAGCCGATAGACGCCGCGCTTGTCGCGCTGCTAGCCGACGTGTGCCCCGTTGCGATCGAAGGTGTCTTGCTGGAAGCCGCCGCCGGACGAGTACTGGCCGATGCAGTGACCGCGCAGTTAAACGTGCCGCCGTTCGATAACAGCGCGATGGATGGCTATGCGCTGCGCGCCGTCGATGCCGGAAAGTGGCTACCCGTTAGCCAGCGTATTGCCGCAGGAACGCCAGCCCAAGCGCTGGCGCCGGGCAGCTGCGCGCGTATCTTTACCGGTGGGGAAATTCCTCCAGGGGCTGACTGCGTTGTCATGCAGGAGCGTGTTGACGTTGATGGCGAGCGCGCCTTGATACCTGCCGATGTTCCCAGCGGTGACAACGTTCGCCGCCGAGGTCGTGACGTGCGTCAAGGCAGCGTGCTGCTTAATGCCGGTGAGCGTCTGGAAGCCGCCGCGCTAGGCCATTTGGCCGGGCAGGGCGTTACTCAGGTCAGCGTGCGTCGCCGCCCTAGGGTGGCCTTGCTGTCGACCGGCGATGAAATCATCGACCCCGGCACGCCGCTGAAACCGGGGCAGCTCTATAACTCTAACCGGCCCATGCTGAAGCGCCTGTTAGAGAACTTTGGTGCTGAGGTGGTGAGCACGGTCAGCGTACCGGATGACTATGCCCGTACCGTGGGGCTGTTAAAAGAAGCCGCTGAGGCAGATCTTGTGGTCACCACCGGCGGCGTGAGTGTTGGTGAAGAAGACCACGTTAAGGCAGCGCTGGAGGCAATTGGCCAGCTCGATATGTGGAAGCTGGCGATCCGCCCAGGCAAACCCTTAGCGCTTGGCCGCTTGCCTCGCCGTGATGGCAGCCAGGCACGCTTTGTTGGTCTGCCGGGTAACCCGGTGTCGGGATTTGTGGGTGCTTGGCTGTTTCTACGCCCTTTGCTGGGCACAATGCTGGGCTGCCCGGCGCTAAGCCAGCTGCCCACGATTACCGCTAGCGCTAACTTTGCCACCTCAACCGGCCCGCGCGAGCACTACATGCGCGTCACGCTGCAGTTTACGCCTAGTGGAGTGACCGCCGATGCGTTTGATGATCAGAACTCTGGCGTGCTCTCGTCGTGTATTAGCGCCGATGCGTTTGCGGTCATTCCTGCTAATAGCGAAATAGCCAAGGGCGATTCGATCAGCTGTTTATGGTTGGCAGGCGCTTAGTGAACAGATTAAACGATCGCGTGGGGCACAAAGCAGGAGGAATCTTTAGTGATGCGCCCTACGTCTTCGCGTATCCCCATGCCGCAGGCGCGGTCACCGACGACCCAACTGCCAATTAAGGCGTGGTTGTCACCAAAGCGCGGCATCGGATGGTACGCCTGGCGAATCCAAGGGCTGTCGGTATACGGGCCGCCCACGGCTTCATGCTGGCCGGCTGGGGTAATCAGTTCTACATTACTGCCTTCCCGTGAGAAGAACGGCTTGCGCACCCAGCCCGCTGGCAGCGGTGGACTGCTGGCATTCTCGAAAAACGCCGGAAGCAGGTTGGGGTGCCCTTCAAAATGCTCCCACAAGAGCGGCAAAATACCTTTGTTAGACAGGATGGCTTTCCAGGGGGGCTCAAACCAGTGCGTGTTCAACTGCGGAATAGCCTCGCCAAAGGCATCATCGGCCATCTCTTCCCACGGGTAGAGTTTGAACAGCGCGTGGATAGGCTGGTCATCTAAATCAACAAAGTGCTCGGCACCGGGCTGTAGCCCGATATCTTCGGTGAAGATAAACGGTGCGTTCAGGCCCGCCTGTACGGCCACATCCTGTAAATAGTGCACGGTGGCACGCTCTTCGGCGTTATCTTTGATGCAGGAAAAATACAGCGTGCGTGCGTCCAGGCGATCGCCAAGGTGTGCCATGGCATTGATCAGCCGTTCTTGAATCGAATTGTACTGGTCGGCGTGGCGCGGCAGAATGCCTTGAGCAATCGCCTGTTCAAGCCACACCCACTGAAAAAAACCGGCTTCGTAAAGCGAGGTGGGCGTGTCGTAATTGAGTTCCAGTAGCTTGGCCGGGCCGTCGCCGGAGTAGGCAAAGTCCATCCGTCCATAAAGATGCGGCTGGCCTGATGTCCATGAGTTATGGATGCTGTCCCACATGTGCTCGGGTAGAGCCAAACGCTGCATAAGTGCATTGGAGTGGCAGACTTTATCGACCAGCTCCATGCACATCTCATGCACCGCTTCAGTAGGCGCTTCAATATCTCTTTCCACCTGTTCCATGGTGAACTGATAGTAGGCGTCTTCTTTCCAGTAGGGCTCCCCGTCAATCGTATGAAAATGAAACCCCAGCTCTTGTGCCAGGGCTTTCCATTCTTTGCGTTCAGGGATATCGATTCGTAGCATAGTCGTATCCGCTGATGGCTAGGAGCCCCAGCCACCCCGCGCCGAAGAGCGCGAGCCAAAGCCTCTGCGCTGAGACGCGGCCTGGCGATTCTGGGCCACAGAGCTACGCATTGACTCGTTGCGCTGAGATACGCGCTGCGTGGCTTGGTTAGAGGCGGTGTTCCAGTTGCCCTGGTTCTGGCGGTTGCGGTATACCGGCTCTTGGTAAACCCGCTCAAAGGAACGACCACGGCTAGTGTTGGACATCATGCTGCCGACCATATAACCCATCATGGCGGGCATAAACCAGCTGCCACCCGTGCTGCCAGTGGCGGCTTGGGACTGTTCTTCAGTGGGTGCGGCGCAAGCGCCTTCGCCGTTTTCCGCCTCACATTCTTCAAGCGTGTTATAACGCGGCACCGCTTCTAAGGAAGCCTTGTAGGAATCTTCGCAGGCACTGCGCGTATAAACATTCTCTGCAACGCACTCATCGACGCTCTGAAAGCTTTTCGGCTCATCGAAGTCGACTTCAGTGATTTGTTCTTCTTGAGGCGGCTGACCACAGGCGGTGAGACCAAACGCGCTGGCACCCATCATCGCTAAGGTAAGGCGACCACTACGCTTACGACGTGGCAAATGCGGGGTGCGATCTTGTGTAGACATACCGGCTTTCTCCTTTGCTATGCCATCATTACCAAGTCATCGAAGCGGCGTTGAGCAAGCCAACGGCCACGGCTACGCTTGCCATTAAAATACCGTAAGCCTGATGACCTTCGGTGATGTGCTGAGAAAGACTTTCACCCTGCTTACGCAAAAATAGCTTAACCGCGAAGAAGGTTGCCAACTGGACGATAAAGGCCACGACGCCCCAAAGCACAAAATCGATAAAGTTGATCGAGTGCGCCATTGCGCCATACAGCGGAATGGTAAAACCTAGAATGGAGCCGCCGTAAGCAGAGGCCGCAGCGGCATTGCCTGCCCGAATCAGCGCCCACTCGTTGTGCGGCGTAATACGGCTGTAGCAGTACATAAAAGCGGCTAACAGAACGATCGCGGTCACTAGGTATGCCAAAAATGACGGCAGGCCGTAGAGGTAATTTACCATGGTACTTATTTCCTTCGAGAGGCTTGTTTAGATTGTAAAATTATCGAGCGGGTTACACCGCATCAATGTCGACGGAGGCTACATCGACACCGACGTTTTGCACCAGCATATAGCCACCTTCACCATCGTTTTCAGCGCTTAGCAGTAAATACTCCATGCGCTCAGTATCTTGGATGGTGCGCTCGTACAGCATGGCATGGTGTATGACCGTGCGTGCGACGATGCTTTCCGTGGTCATTACCTGTTCTTCAAAGATCACCGGCGGTGACCACAGGCTTTCGCCGTTTCCCCAGGCACGCTCATAGCTGCAGGTGCGCGGCTCATCATCTGTCGAAGCAAGGGCGATAGTCTGCGCGCCGATGCCGTTGGGCTGCTTGGTTTCACCGTTTACGACATCGTCAAACTCGGCATCCGAAAGATGGGCAACACGATAAAAGTCGAATAGCTTATATTCAAGTACCTGACCATGCTCAATGTTGGCCTGCAGCCACGTGTCGTTGTCGAAGTAAAAGCGCACTAAGTGTGCCCCTTGCCCCAGGTCAACGTGCCCGACAGCGGCGATATGATGATAGGCGTCATCATCCCAGCGAAACAGAGCGTCCTGGTGGGCGCGTAGGCCAATCAGCTTAATGTTGACGCGCCCATCCAGCCGCAGCCCTTCGAGGTCTTCCTGGCTGATGCCCGTGGGCAACCCTGCGGCTACCGAGCGGCCTGTGCTCGGTTCGTGGGCTTTTTGCGTGTTGGCGCGAAAAAGTGCCTTGAGGGTGTCAAACATGGCCTACCTCGTTAGTGAATACGGCTGCTCAGCAGCTTGGTCATACAAGCGATGAGCTTACTCTTGTGCGGCGCTTTTCTTCGCTTTCAGACGCGCTAGTACATCATCGGCTTTACGCTGTGTGCCGCCAATACCGGCCGCTTTTAGACGCGCTTCAAGCGAGCTTCCGCTCTCTTCTGCCGCCATTTCATCCGCCGCGCTCATTTGCGCTGAGTTAAGCTGCTGACGCTCTTTGATGCGCTCAAGAGATTCCATCGCGCTGCTCATGGCGCTGTTTTGGCCGGAATGACGAGCCGCGACGGCCGACTGGGCTTTTTGCGCCGACTCAGTGGCTTTTACAACGCTAACCTGTTGTTTAAGCTGGCGAAGCTGATTGTCGGTGCCGCGAATCGCGCCGCGCAGTTTTTCGATGCTGGCATCGTATTCGCTGACGATCGCGCGCTCTGCTTCGAGATCATCCTGTAGCGCGACCATGCGCTCGGCTACTTCCACCGCCAGCTCTTCTTCACCTTTATCGAGTGCCGCCTCAGCGCTTTTTTCCAGCTCAGCAACTTTGCTTTCCAAAGTGTCCGCTTTGTTGCTGTTTAACTGGCGCTGGCCCATTAAGCGGGTGAGCTCGGTTTTCGATTGGCTAAGGTGGTTTTCCGAGTCGCGAATTTCCTGGTCTAAAATGCGCAGTGCCTGTGAATCCACCACGGTTTGACCGGTTTCATTCGCTTTACCGCGCAGGGCCGTCATGATTTTGCTTAACATAGAGAGTCTCTTTTAAAAAATATCGTTATCTCACCGCCGCCCTACAACGACTAATCGCTATCAATATTAACCCTATCAATAGTGACCACAGAGGCGACGGTACATTAATCGGTATCAGACGAAGTGCGTTTGAATCAGTTCAGCGACATCCATAGCGGCAGCGGCCGTGGCGTGCAGCTCAGCGCAAATGGATTCAAGCTTGGAGTCGCCAAACAGCTGTCCGTAGGCCACATAAACATCTTGTCCGTCGATTTCTACAATGCCGACAGAGGCTAACGGTAGTGAAATACCCTGACGCAGCAGCACGTCGTTCAGTTCAGCGGTTTTGGTCACGCTTTCCACCGCCACAATGGGCGCCATCGCGATCCACTCATTTTCGCTGCGCGAAAGCGTCATCGGCAAGTTGCCGTAATCGTTAAGTTCCCAAATCAGCGTTTGATTCGTTTCATCCAGGCTGATTGTCGCCTGGGGCCACTCGATCGTTGCAGCGTCGTCGCTGCTGGACGATGGCTGGCTTACTATACGATACAGTTCGGCGGCGGTTATACCATTAGTGACGGTAGGCTGAGTCAAGGCGATTTGCTCCATCGTTCGTTAAGTGGTTTCACCTTAACACTTAGTGAAGCAAATGGTTCCTTTTCCCAGAAGAGGCCTACTAAAAGCCCCGCACGCGGCGGGGCCAAAGGCTCGGATGAGTATGCTTGTAGAGCGGGCAGTTAAGACGAGCGATAGGTGTCATTGAACTGCTTACGCAGCTCATTTTTCTGTACTTTGCCCATAGTATTACGCGGCAGCTCATCGACAAAAAACACCCGCTTGGGCTGCTTGTACTTGGCCAGTCGCCCGTCTAAATATTGGATCACTGCCGCTTCTTCAAGCGTGTTTGCTTTAGCATCAGCGCCTTGTTGGCGCACGACTACCGCCGTTACGCCCTCACCAAAGTCAGGGTGGGGTAAGCCAATCACCGCTGACTCAGCGACCTGTGCAAGCTCATCGATCACTTGCTCGACTTCTTTGGGGTAGACGTTGTAGCCACCGGAAATCACTAAGTCTTTGTCTCGGCCGACGATATGCACGTAGCTCTGATCGTCGACCATGGCGAGATCGCCGGTAATGAAAAAGCCGTCATCGAGAAGCTCTTCACGGGTTTTTTCAGGCATCCGCCAGTAGCCGATAAACACGTTCGGGCCGCGAATCTGCAGCATGCCTATTTCGCCATGCGCCACCTCATCGCCGGTCTCACGGTTGGTAATGCGCATTTCCACGCCGGGGAGCGGCATGCCGACGGTGCCCGCGCGGCGTGCGCCTTCATAAGGATTGGAAAGATTCATATTGGTTTCGGTCATGCCATAGCGCTCAAGAATCGCATGGCCCGTTTTAGCCTCAAAGGCTTCATGCGTTTCAGCGGTCAGCGGGGCAGAGCCGGAGACGAATAGCCGCATGTTGGCGGTAGCTTCTGGGGTCAGGCGCTCATCCTGTACTAACCGGGTATAGAAAGTGGGAACGCCCATCATTACGCTGCCACGGGGCAGCTCGTCAAAGATGATATCGGCATCAAACTTAGGCAGGAAAAGCATGCTAGCACCCGCCATCAGAGTGACGTTACAGGCAACGAATAGACCATGGGTGTGAAAGATGGGAAGGGCGTGAATCAACCGATCATCCGCGCTGAAGCGCCATGCTTTTAAGAGGGTTTGTGCATTAGAGGCAAGGTTTTTATGCGTAAGCATGGCGCCTTTAGAGCGCCCGGTAGTTCCCGAAGTATACAAAATAGCGGCCAGATCGCGCTCGCCAAGCGTCACAATATCTTCGCGTGGTGCTGACTGGCGGGCGTCGTCCATCAAGGTGCCGTCTGCGATACTGCCCAGGGTGGCTACCGCCGGGCAGCCGGTGTTTGCGGCCAGTGCGCGCGCCTCATCTGCTGCCTTGGGCCGGCAAACGAAAAGCGCAGGCTCGGCGTCATTTAAGAAGTAGCGAATCTCATCGCCGGTGTAGCCGGTATTTAAGGGCAGATAAACGCCGCCGATGCGTAGACAGGCTAAATAAAGCAGGATTGCTTCGGGGCTTTTATCGACCTGGACGGCGACACGATCGCCTTGTTTTACGCCAAGCTCGGTTAGTGCTCCGGCAAGCTGCGCGCTCATGTTCAGCGCATCGGTATAACTGTAGTGGCGACCTTCGCGCGTGGTAATAAACGCGGCATCAGCACGCTCGCGCATCTTGGCGGCAAACGTTGTAAATAGGTTATGGCTCATTTGGTTGTTTCTCCCTTAGCCAGTTTGCGCGCGCGACGAGCGAGGTCGCGCACCTCATTTGAGCAGGCAACGGTGGCCTTGGCGGTATAGTTTTCGTGGTTGTGCTCGATATCGTCCAGCACATATAGATAGTTGACCATTAAGCCGGCGCCCTGTTGAAACCCCTTGACGGACGTGTCGCCTAACCAGTTGATGCGGTGCAGCTCAGCACCGTTGCCCAGGTGAAAACGCGCGACCGGATTTAGCGGCAGGCCATGGCTGTTTTTCTCATCCACCAAGTAGCGCGCGGCCAGCGGGCGAATCGCGGCTTTAAGCTGCTCTTCATGGGCTTTATCTTGATGCCACGCCGGTGTTTCAAGCGCTTTGAGTGTCTGTCGCAGCGGCTGGGGCAGCTGTTCATCATCACGCTGGGCTTGCAGCCATTGAGCGAAGCCGGGCACCGGCGAAAGCGTCACAAAGTATTTAAGCTGCGGCAGTTCCTGAGACAGTTCCTGAACCACCTGCTTGATTAAAAAGTTGCCAAAAGATATTCCGCGTAGCCCCGTTTGGCAGTTGCTGATGCCAAAGAACGCCGCGGTATCGGCGTCATCCGGATCATTGAGTCCTTTTTTATTGCCAGGTCTCTCGCCGGACATCTCGCCAGACACCTCTCCAGATAAGATGGGCTGAATACGGCTCGGCAGACCCTTATGCAGCGCGACTTCGACAAAGATAAGTGGCTCGTCGCCAATCGCCGGATGGAAGAAGGCAAAGCAGCGCCGGTCGCGAGCGTCTAGGCGTCGACGCAAATCGTTCCAGTCTTGAATTTCATGGACTGCTTCGTAGCGAATAATCTTCTCTAGAATTGAGGCCGGCGTGTTCCAATCAATACGCTTGAGCATCAAAAAACCGCGGTTAAACCAAGAGCCGAATAGATGGTCAAAATCATCGTCAATCGCAGCCAGTTCAGGCTGTTCGCGTAATAATCTTAGTAAGTCTTCGCGCATTTTAACCAGCTCAAAAGTACCGTCGCTGGCCAGATTCAAACGCCGGAAGAGCTCCTGACGACGTGGCTCACAGGCCTCGAAAAGCCGTTGCAGTGAGTCATTGTCACGGGCCTCATGGTAGCTTGCATAGGCAGCGTCGATAGGATCTGGCTCGGCCGCGAAGTCAGCTGATAGGCGAGCAAAGAAGCTGCTTTTTTCAGCATCTGAAAGGCGTTGATAGATCGCTAAGGCGCGACTTGCCAAGGCGATGCTGGAGGCTTCCCCATCGCTTTCAAGCAGCGCTTGGCAGGCTTTGACTAGCTGGCGGTGGTCGGGCGTTAGCGTCTCAGGCTGGCGGCGTCGCAACAGAGCATCACGCTGGGTGATGTTGTTGAACAGCTCCTGAAGAAACATCATGTTCATTATTTGCTCCTCAACCCATGATCAAATTAGGTAGCCACAGGGCGATGCCTGGGAAAAGACAAAGCAGCAACATACCCAGCACCATGCATAGCGCGTAGGGCAAGCTGCCCATCAGAATGTTGCGCAACGAGATATCCGGCGCGATGCCTTTAATAATGAATAGGTTAAGGCCCACCGGTGGCGTGATCAGGCCGATCTCCAGGTTGATGGTCAAAATGACGGCAAACCAGTAGGGGTCGAAGTTGGCCGCCAAAATGATAGGCAATAAAATCGGCGCAGTCATCACGATCACGGCGACGGGCGGTAGGAAGAAGCCGGCTACCAGCAAGAAAAGATTAATCACCCCCATGAGTACCCAGCGGTTTACTTCTAAATCTGCAATCGCGGCCGCCACGGTTTGGGTGATAAACATTGAAGACAGCGCGTAGGCAAACACTTCGGCGGTGGCAATAATCAGCATGATCATCACGCTTTCGCGCAGCGAGTCGCGCATGATCAATTTAATCGGACCCAGCTGCCACATGCGGTAGATAAGAATAGCCAGCGCCAAGCAGAGGAATGCACCGACGCCCGCTGCCTCCGAGGGTGTTGCCACCCCGCCGTAAAGAGCAAATAGAATGCCCGCTACCACGCCGAGAAACGGCAGTACACGTACCAATGCCTTCATGTTGGTATCGACATTCTGCTTGACGGTCTGTTTTAGCCGCTCGGCGGATTCCGCCATTGGGTTGCTATAACCCCCGGCTCTTTTGCAGGCGATCATGGTCCAGGTCATAAACAGGCCTGCGAGCATAAAGCCCGGCACCACGCCGGCAATAAACAGCCGCCCGATCGAGGTTTCGGTGGAAATCCCGTAGATGATCATGGTGACCGACGGCGGAATCAAAATCCCCAAGGTGCCGCCGGCGGCAATACAGCCCGCCGCAACGCCGTCGGGGTAGCCGCGTTTGCGCATTTCAGGAATGCCCATTTTACCTATCGCCGCACAGGTCGCCGGTGACGAGCCTGAAAGTGCGGCAAAAATCGAACAGGCGCCGATGTTGGAAACGGCCAAGCCGCCGGGTAGCTTACCCATCCACAGATCCAGCGAGCGATACAGATCACGCCCCGTGGGCGAGGATGCCACCGCAGCGCCCATCAAAATGAACATGGGAATGGCGACAAAGCCAAATTCCGCAATGCGATCAAAAAAGGTCTCCCCGAAGTAAGTAAGCTCGGAAAGACCGCGATCATAAAGCAGCGCCAGCAGGGATACGCCGCCCAGTGCAAACGCAATAGGGGTGCCGATGGCCATTAGTGCAATCAACGCGATGGCGACAATAATGCCTAACGTAATGGGATCCATGCTCAGCTCTCCCCACGTAAAATTTCAGCCACATACTGAAGTGATAGCAGGGTCGCGCCGACGGCCATCGGCAACAGTGCCGGCCATAGCGGTGGGTTCCATACCGAGCCCGTGGTCCAGTCGCCGTGGAGGGCCTCAAGTACGTAAACCCAGCTGGCATACGCTAAGGCGGCACAAAAGCCGAGACCAAATAGCGATGCCACTAAGCGCATGCCTTTTTGGGCAATGCCACCCAGCGCATCGGGCACAATCGTGATTGCGACGTGGCCGCCGGTCATTAAGACGTAGGGGCTACCCATGAGCATCGCCCCGGTGACCGAAAAAATGGTGAACTCGGTCTGCCAACTGGTGCTCATTCCCAATGCGTAGCGCACAAAGACCATCTGGCAGATAACCAGCACGCCAGCAATAAACATCGCGCTGGCTAAGTAGGCAGAATAGCGAGAAAGCACGTCCATGGCGCGAATGTAGCCGCCAAGAATGCCCCCGCGTGAGGAGGGTTCGTGAGTGGTGGTTGCCATATTTGTTCATCCGGCTGAGCAAGCATCATAAGGCGGCCACGCCTAGCGGAGTGGCCGAGCTATTAGGTGTTAACCCGTTGCTTACTCAACGGCAAGAGCCGCATCGATAATGGCCTGGCCATTAGGTACGTTCTCAGCAAAGTTTTTGTAGGAGGTCTCGCGGGCGATATCAAGCCAAGCGTTGTAGTCTTCTTCGCTCATGCTGACGACTTCAACGCCATTTTCTTCGTAGAGGTCGACCATTTCTTGATCAATCGCCGCCGCGGCGTCGGCGAAGAAATCCTGTGCCGATTTGCCAGCTTCCATCAGCGCCGTTTGCTGCTCCTCGTTAAGCCCCTGCCACACTTGCTCCGAGATCAAAATCGGCTCGTACATAAACCACAGTGCGAAGTCGCCTGGCTGGGTCAAACATTCAACCTGCTCGTAAAGTCGAAAGGAGATAAATGACATGGAGGACGTGTTGGCTGCTTCCAGCACGCCAGTTTGCATGGCGGTATAAATCTCAGAGGAGGGCATTGAGGCTATGGATGCGCCTGCCTCTTTCAGCATCTCTTCAAACGCAGGACCCGCCGCACGAATATTCTGCCCGCTCACGCTATCAGGTGACGTTATGCACTGCTCGCTGGAGGCAAAACCGCCAGACAACCAGGCGTCGGCAAGTACGCGCCCGCCACCTTCTAAAATGACATCTTTGATGAGCCGCATATATTCGGAGTCATTCAGGCGCTGGGCATGTGCCTGATTGCGCACTAAGCCCGGCATCAGCGTGGCAGAAAACTCAGGGTGGCGGCCGCTGGCGTAATCAAGCGGTAGCGACGTGATATCCAATCGGCCTCTCGCCAGTGCTCCCCACTGCTCGCGTGCTTTGAACAGTGATTGGCCAGGGTAAACTTCGATGGTCAGACCGACGTCCGCGGCGGCCACTTCGCGGGCCATGAGCTGAACCATTTCATCGCGCACATCCCCCTGGCCACCGGGGAATTGGTGCGAGGCGCGTAGTACGGTATCCGCAGAGGCATGAGAAGCCGCAATAGCAAGACCTAGTGCAGCCGCGGTAGGGATCAAATAGCGTTTCATGTGGCATCTCCAACACTTGTTGTTATGTTTTTGGATTAGCTTTTGTGTGTTCATCAGGCAAGCTGATATATATTTCAATAGCGGTTAACTGTGCTAATGTCAACTATATGGTCTTTTTAAATGCGTGAAATAAGCCACGATTCAGGAGGTAAAACATGACGGGCATTAAGCGTTCAAACGCACAGCGACTGAGAGATTCTCTCGAAGATGACATCATTAATGGCCGCCGTGTCCCTGGAGAGCGGCTCGACCCTGAGGCCTTGGGGCAGGCGTTTCAGGTCTCGCGCACGCCGGTGCGTGAGGCTTTTCAGCAGCTGGTTGCCAGCGGGTTGGTAACGGTGTCACCCAAGAAAGGCACCTTTGTGGCAAAAGTCGGAATCGACCAGTTGATCGAAATGTTTGAAGTCATGGCCGAGCTTGAAGGAATGTGCGGCCGCCTCGCTGCCCGCCGGATCACCGATCAGGAGCTGACGGCACTACGTGAAGCGCATCGACGGTGCGAAGCGGCTGCCTTAGCCGGTGATAGCGACGAGTATTATTATGAGAATGAAGGCTTTCACGACTGCATTTACGCCGCCAGCCACAATACTTTTTTGGCTAGCGAAGCGCGTCAGTTAAAGCAACGCCTCAAGCCCTACCGGCGCCTGCAGCTCCAGGTGCGCCAGCGGGTGCATAGCTCGCTGAGCGAGCATAAAACTATCGTAGAAGCGATTGAGAAGGGTGACCCTGTGGCGGCGCAGCAAGCATTGAGCGACCACGTGTTGATTCAAGGCGAGCGCTTTAGCGATTTCGTTTCTAGCGTGCGGCGTATGGAGGGGCCGCTAGAGCATACCGGTTAGATTTATCCCTATCGGTGGGGTAATGGCCCTTGCCGACATTGGGCTTTGCGCTGACACTCATAGCTATCGCCAACGCTTTGCTTCTTCCTACGCTGATTCCTCAGTGGAGAGTGCCTCATGCCTTTAACGGTCGCTTTGTTATCGCTCTGCCAAGCGCTGTTGGTCACCGGCAATGTATTGCTGATTGCTGTTTCGCCGCTGATTGGAGCATCGTTAGCGCCCAGTTCCTCCTGGTCCACCGCACCGGTCGCCACCCAGTGGCTGGGGCTAATGTGCGCCACCATTCCTGCCTCGCTCATCATGGCCAGGCTGGGCCGTAAACGCGGCTTTATACTCGGTAACATCGTTGGGTTGGTGGGCGCGCTGGTCGCCGTGCAAGCGTTGATGAGCCAGCGTTTTGGGTTGTTCTTGCTGGCAACATGGTTGATTGGTATCGGCATTGGCTTTGGCCAGCTGTATCGCTTTGCCGCGGTGGAAGCGGCACCCGCCAAGCTACGTGATCGAGCGATTGGTTTGGTGATGGGCGGTGGTGTGCTGGCTGCCTTTGCTGGGCCGTGGCTAGCAAGGGTGAGTCGTGAGCTTGGCGACGTACCCTTTTTGGCGAGTTTTGTGGGCTTGGCCGCGCTCTACGCATTGGCGTTAGTGGTGTTAATGCTAACAAGATTACCGCCCGCCTCGCGCACTCATGGTGAAGGCACCCCGCTGCCGCTGGGTAAGATACTCCGCCAGCCCGGCTTCATTGTGGCGGTGAGCGCGGCGATGGTCGGTTACGGTGTGATGAACCTGGCCATGACGGCCACACCGCTTGCCATGGCAGGGGCTGGGCACCACTTTAACCACGTTTCAATGACCATTCAGTGGCACGTGGTGGCGATGTTTTTACCCTCGTTCTTCACCGGCCATTTGGCCGCCCGCTTCGGCGCCAAGCAGGTCATTGTGGCAGGCTGCCTGCTGCTGGTGGCCAGTGCGTTGGTTGCCCAGTGGGGGATCGGTTTAGCCGGTTTCAACGTGGCGCTGATTCTGCTGGGTTTGGGCTGGAACTTTACGTTCCTACCCGCTACCGGGCTGCTCACTGAAAGCTACCGCCCGGTAGACAAGGCGCGGACACAGGCCGCCAACGAGTTTTTAGTGTTTGGCACCGCCGCCATCACTGCGTTGCTCGCAGGACCTTTGGTCAGCAGCTTGGGATGGGCGACGCTTAACCTACTGTTGATCCCCGCTGCGCTGGTGCCCTTGGCGGTACTGTTGTGGCAGCATCGCGCCAGTTTGGCACACGCTTAGAAATCCCCCGGCGCGCACTGTAGGCAGGTAAGCCCGAGTGCGCGCCACTGGGTGACCACGGCATCGCGGTCATCCAGCACCAGCCAGGGGGCGAAGCCGTCGCGGCGCATTTGATTGAGAAGTGCAGCTTTTACCTCTTCATCATCCACATGATCATCGCCCTCAGGGCGTAGGTACATGGCATCGAAAGGGATGGTGTGGCGCTCTAGCCAGCGCTGGGTATGCGCTCTGTGGCTATCCGGCCGGCCGCTGCAAATCACAATCTGCTGACCTTGTGCCTTAAGCATTTTCACCAGCCTGACAACCGGCTCAATGACCGGCGCCTCGGCCATATGGGCGAAGAAGGGTTCCCACTGTTTTTGGCTACCCAGCACCCAGTCGCTGACCTGGTGCGGATGAAACTCGGCAAGGGTACCGTCAACATCAACAATTACTGCGGACATGCAAAACTCCTTAGTGGCGAAAAAGTGGCTGAGCGCGCATCGGCTTTAAGTCGGCGAGTCGTACAGAGGCGCTTACCCAGCAGCCTGCTCCACGTGTTCAATTCATGATCAGTAAGCTGAGTAAATAGCGGAACGGTCTGGGTAGCGCCTAACTGATCGGTGAGTGCCACCAGGTGCGAGGCACGCAGGTGCACATTCCAGCGCTGCGCGCTTATCTTGCCTGCGGCGAGCTGGGCGCAGCGTTCGGGCGTTAAATAGCCGGTATGCAGTAGATGATGATGGGGCCACTGATCTGGCGTGTCATCGCGGTCGCTAATCAGTTGAAGCGTGGCATTTGGGTCATTCTTACCTGTCAAAACGCGGGCAATGGCGGCATCGATGCCCGGGCGTCTTAGCGTGACAGGCTGAGCAAGCAGGCTTGCCAAGGCACGTCGTATTGCTGGATCAATCGCCAAACTTATTCCCTGTTGCAGGGCTAGCTGGCTAAGCCATAGCGCCAGCTCCAATGCGCGACCGGAGGTGGGAACGGGGAGCGCGAGCGGACGATGAAGCTGCTGGCGCAGCTGCTGATAGCACACTGCTTGCGGGGCATCGTAGCTGCCGTAAGAGCCGTCAAGTAGTGCAGTGGCGGCTTTGGGCGGCGTATCGAACGGGAACACCCGCGACTCAAAGCAAGCATCGCCGCTGTAAAATACGCCGTTGCCCATCGCTAAGTGCAGCCATACGCCCCCTAGCGAGTGGCCGGCTTGCCCCGTGGTGACGTCAATGCCTGCGACGTTTAGCGAGCCGCGCTCGGGCAATGGTCGCCAGGCGCGGCTAGGTGGCAGCGCCTGAGCGACCAGCGGCGTGCAGTACAGCGGCACATCGTCAGGCAGGTGGGCCACACCGCCAATATGATCGATATGATCGTGACTAATCAGCACTGCGTCTACATCAAGACGGTTGGCCCACGTGATGGTGTCACCGGGATGGAGCGCGCCACCTGCATCCAGCAGCAGGCGTTTGCCGTTCGCCTCGACCACGATAGCGGCAGGGCCTTTGTCGCCTAAGCCGCTTAGAATGTCGATGTTGACGGTCATTGGTCGGGCTCCAGACACCAGCCTTGAAGAAGGGTGGCAGCGACTTGACTACCCAGTTCAGGTGCGCTGTGGTGATAGGCGAGCAGCGTTTCGCCGCTGGGCAGACGCAGGCTGAGCTCATAGCGCTCGCCACGAAAAATGACGCTTTCAACCTGAGCGGGCAGTTGGTCTGCCATCGCAGCAGAGAGGCTGATCCGAATATGCTCGGGGCGTACCAGTACCGTTTGAGTGCGCTCGGACGCCATGGCATTCAGGCCGTGCATTAGGCTTGCGCTCTCCAGCTTCTGCCCAGGGCGGCCAGCGGCGACGTTTAGCTGGCTGCCTTGGCCTATAAATCCCGCGACCCACGCTGTACGCGGCTCACGATAGAGCGTCTCCGGCGCACCCCACTGCACCAGTTTTCCGGCTTTCATGACGGCAATTTTGTCGGCTAGCGCCATCGCTTCGGTTTGATCGTGAGTGACGTAGACCAGGGTAGCGCCAGTGCGCTGATGAAAGTCACGGAAGCTGTGCTCCATGGTGGCGCGCAGGTGGCGGTCAAGATTGGCCAATGGCTCATCCAGCAGTACGACGGACGGGTCGCTGACCAGGCAGCGTGCCAGGGCCACTCGTTGGCGCTGGCCGCCGCTGAGAGCCTGGGGCGTTCGCTCGGCGTAGGCTTCAAGTTCCACCAAGGCCAGGGCTTGTTGCACCTTTTGCTGATACGCCGCCCCGCGCAGGCCGCGTAGTTTGACCGGATAGCCCACGTTGTCAGCCACGCTCATGTGCGGCCATAGCGCATAGGACTGGAACACCATGGCCATATTGCGCTGTTCGGGCGGTACATGAATCTCGGTACTTGCCAACGTGCGGTTGCCTAGTCGAATAGTGCCGTCGTTAACCGCCTCAAAGCCTGCCAGCATTCGCAGCATGGTGGTTTTGCCGCAGCCGCTGGGGCCGAGCAGCGCCACAAACTCACCAGGGGCAACCGCGAGGGATAGTTCATCGACGGCGGTATGTTCACCGAAACGTTTGGTGACACGCTCAATGGTTAGCCCGGTCATATTAGCTTTGTCCATATTAGCTTTGTCAGTATTAGCTCTGCCATGGGATCACTCCTTTGGGTAGTCGTGGCGCCAGTAAACTAAGTGCCAGCATTAATGAAGCAACCATGATCACCACCAGCACTGAAACGGCGGAGGCCAGAACGCTTTCGCCACCTTCATCAAGATTGAAAATCAGCACGCCGAGGGTTTCGTTACCGGCGCTCCAAAGCAGCGCGGACACGGTGAGTTCGTTGACCGCTAATAAGAACACCAGCAGCCCACCGGCAAACACGGCGGGTGCCACCAGCGGTAGCACGATGCCGCCTAGCCGCCGCCAAGGGCCTGCGCCGGCTAGCTGGGCGGCTTCTTCAAGCGACGGGTCAAGCTGCGCTAAGCTGGCGGCCACGGGCTTGACGCAAACCACCAAAAAGCGCGCCAGATAGGCGATGAAAATAAGCCCCAGCGTGCCGTAGAGCGCCACATTAATAATCGGCAGTGGGCGTACAAACAGCAGAATGCAGGCAATCGCCAGCACCACGCCGGGAAGGGCGTAGGGAATTTCAATCGCGCTGAGCACTACGCCACGCAAGCGTTCGGGCAAGCGCTGTAATCGATACGCCAGCGGCAGGCTAAGCAGCATCAACACCACGGCGGCACTGCCCGCCAGCCATAGGCTATTGTTGACTGCCCGCCACGTTGCACCCTGACGACCAATCACGTCGGCATAAGCGTTCAACGTGAGCGTTTCAGCGTTAAGCGGCACGCCCATGGCCGGTACCAGAGAGCTGGCGATAAGGGCGAGTAGCGGTGCGACTAAAATAACCACTAAGATGCCGACCAGCGTTGCCGTTACCAGCGTGCGCCAGCGGCCAAGCGTAAAATCATGCGAGCGGCCGCTATGGCCACCTAATCCGAAGCGGCTGCGGCTCATCAGGCGCTGCTGGAGTGCCACGCCCGTCAGCGCGAGTAAGCCAATCAGCAGTGACAGGGCGGCCATTTCAGCCAGCACGCCGGTGCCGAAACTGGCCATGCGCTGATAGATCAACGTGGGCAGCACAAAATACCCGGCAGGAATGCCCAGCATGGCGGGAATGCCGAAGTTGCCCAGGCTCGAAATAAACGCCATTGAGCCCCCGGCCACTAAGCCGCTGCGGGTAACGGGCAGGATAATATGGCCCCACACTTGGGTTTGCTTGGCGCCGCTAATGCGCGCGGCTTCGATAAGCTCGCGGGGCAGTGAAAGTAGACTAGTGCGCAGAGCCAGAAACACCAGCGGGGCGCTTTGAATACCTAGCAGTAAGGCAATGCCTTCCGCTGAGTAGAGCGGTTGAGGGCTGCCTAGCGGCGGTGCCATGCCCAGACTCTTTAATAGCGGGCTGGCTGGGCCAAAAAGCTGTAACCAGCTAAGCGCAGTGACCTGGGGTGGGATCATCATGGGCAGCATGAAGCAGAACACCAGCCACGATTTACCACGCACGTTGGTGAGCGTGATGGCAAACGCAAACAGGCTGCCCAGCACCAGCGCAATCAGCATGCCAAGCCCTGAGGTATACAGGCTGTGCCAGAGTGCACGCCAGGTGCTGGCGCTGTTGAGTACTTGCCACAGTGGAGACTGCCGGCCTTGAGCAAGGTCGCTCAAGGCCTCCATCAGCAGGCGCACGCTGGGCACTAGGCTAAGCAGCACAATGCCGATTAACAGGCTGGAAAGCAGCCAGCGATGCTGGCTGCTATAGGTCAGGGCAGATGTCATAATTACCCGCCGAATAAATCGCTAAAGCGCTGTTTCAACGCAGCTTCTTGTTCCAGAGCCTGCTCAATATCCACTGGCATCAGCGTAATGCTGTCGCGGGCAGGGAAGCCTTCGGGGGGCGTTACATCGTTGCGCGCAGGCAGATATCCCTGCTGACTCACCAGTGCTTGGCCCTGTTCGGAGAGCACGAAATCCACAAACTTCTGTGCGGCATCCACATTCTTGGCGTCCTGCATAATCGCCACTGGCTCAGTCACCGCGCTGACACCCTCTTCAGGGAACACAAACGCGACCGGCGAGCCTTTAGCCGCTTCACGAATGGGTAAGAAGTCGACCACGATACCGTAGGGCTTAGTGCCTGCGGCCACGGCGTTAAATACGCCACCATTGCCGCCCTGGGCTTCGGTACGATTGGCGTGCAGCGCGTCGTAGTAGTCAGCTCCAAGTGCCGGATTGGCGCTGATGGCCGCCATATGGATTAACGCTGCGCCCGAGTAAAGCGGGCTGGGCATGGTGACGAGCCCCTCATAGTCGGGGCCCAACAGGTCTTGCCAGCTTTGCGGCTGGTGCTCAGCGCCGGTGTTATACACAATCCCAGTGGTGATCAGCTTGGTGCCGTAGTAGTAGCCCTCGGGGTCGTATAGCTCGGCGTCATGTGCCTGACGCTCATCGCTTAAGTAAGGCTGCAAAAGGCCTTCTTGTTTGAGCGACTCCATGGTCATGCTGTCGGCAATCAGCAGTACATCTGGATTGCTCACTCCCGCTGAAAGCTCCGAACGCAGCCGCGTCATTAGCCGCGTGGTGCCATCGCGTACCCACTCCACCTCAATGTCTGGATAGGCCGCTTGAAAGGCATCCACCGTTTGTTGGGCATCGCTGTTGGGCTGGCTGGTGTAGAGCACGAGCTTATCGTTAGCAACGGCCTGAAAAGAAACAGCAAGACTGGCTACCGCGACGGCAGTAACAAGGGCAGAAACCGGGATAGATAACAAAGGACGCTTCAACATGGGAAAACCTCAAGTGAGTGAACCCCACCTAAGCTACTGTCATCTGCTTACAACAAAGTGACAGTACGCTTTCGTTTGAAACTTTTTATCTTTCGTTCTCTGCTCTATTTGCTTTCGTTTCGTCGTGAGGTCTACATGCATCAGTTCGAACGCCGCCAGCTGTTGTTGCAGCGTATTCACTTAGAGGGCCGCCAATCGTTGGACGCATTGGCACATCTCTTTAACGTTTCGGTGCAGACCTTGCGGGGTGATATTCGCTACTTAGCCGATAAAGGCTTAGTGCTGCGTCGCCAGGGCGAAGTACTGCCGTTTCCCAAGCAGGAGAATATCGGCTATGACCAGCGCCAGATTGTTAATGTG
Organism: Halomonas sp. AOP5-B2-8; assembly: GCF_052376475.1. Lineage (NCBI taxonomy): Bacteria > Pseudomonadati > Pseudomonadota > Gammaproteobacteria > Oceanospirillales > Halomonadaceae > Halomonas > Halomonas sp. AOP5-B2-8. The sequence goes on from NZ_JBQSVS010000004.1 coordinate 379,345, forward strand.
GCGGGTAAAAGACAAATTGCAGCTCGCGCGGCAAACCTGGTGCAAGATCATCAGGCACTGTTTCTAGGCACCGGTACGACGGTTGAGCAACTGGCGGATGCGCTTAACGACAAGCAAGGCTTGCATATCATGACTAATAATCTGCATGCGCTGATTAAACTATGTCAGTTGAAGTGCGAATTAGTCGTGGCCGGTGGTCGCGTGCGCCGTCGCGATCAGGACGTCATTGGCGGCGATGCCTGGCGCTTTTTTCAACGCTACCGTGCCGATGTAGGCATTGTGTCGGTGGGCGGAATGGATAGCCATGGTCAGCTTTATGATTATAACGATGATGAAGCCATGGTCCGTGAAGCGCTGTTAGCCCACTCCAGTTACCGTGTGCTGGTGTTAGATAAAACCAAGTTTGATCTCCCTCTTCGCTGTACAGCAGGTCAACTAGGTGATTACGACGCGGTAGTGACCGATGTGCCGTTGCCCGATAAGTTAAGAAGCCCGCTGGCGGCTCAGGGCATAATGTTTTTGGGGTAGCGGTGTACGGCCCTCGTGACTGCTATGCTTAAAGCCTATTACTGACGCGAGGATCGCAATCATGGCAGGTGGTTGGGCGAAGGATGGTGCCGAACAGGAGCAAATGGAGAGTACGCTTGACGATGCGGTACAGCGTGCGCGTAGCCAACTGCCCCAGGGCGAAAGTCTTGAGGTTTGTGAAGAGTGTGGGGACCCCATTCCCGAGGCTCGCCGTAAGGCGATGCCTGGCGTTCGGCTCTGTGTAGCATGTCAGAGCGAGCTAGACAAAAAACAGTCGAATGTTAGTGGTTATAACCGCCGCGGCAGTAAAGACAGTCAGTTGCGTTAATGCCACTGAATCTGAATAGCTAGCTTGGTTGATTGACTATCCGGACCGAAATCTTGTCAGAGCAACGCTGCCCTTGAGCCGCGGGCAAGATTGGAATCACTAATTAATAGCGACGGCAACAGTGCCCTTATCCGCCTTTAAGCGTTACCCTTTCAAAACTAACGTGTTTGAGTGTCGCCTTCGGGCGGGAATATACGCAAAAGTTTCGTGAGGATCGAGCAGTGGAGATTGATCAAGATTACCGCGCCCTTAGCGTCGAAACGCTTTCAACAAGACTCGGCAGTATTGACGCGATAGCCAGTCGAGTCGGCGGCGAATCCGCCGCTTGGGATATTCGTGAGGTAGGCGACGGCAATCTCAATCTAGTGTTTATTGTCTCCGGAAGCCTCGGCAGTGTCGTGGTCAAGCAGGCACTGCCCTATGTGCGCATGGTCGGTGAGAGCTGGCCGCTACCGACGTATCGCGCTCACTTTGAATATTACGCGCTGGTGCGTCAGGCCAAGCGCGCACCCGGTATTGCCCCAGAGGTTTACTACTTCGATAAGCCTCAGGCGCTGTTTGTAATGGAGTACCTCCACCCGCACACGATTCTGCGCCGCAAGCTAATGGCTGGCGAGCGAGTAGCCCAGCTTGGCGAAACTATCGGCCAATTCTGCGCGCGCACGGCGTTTCGTGGCTCAGAGCTTTCGCTCAGCAGCCCTGAGAAAAAGCAGGATGTGGGGCTGTTTTCTGGCAACGTGGCGATTCCCGCTATTACCGAATCGCTGGTGTTTACCGACCCCTATTACGCCGCTGAAATGAATCACCACACGCCGGAGCTTTCACCGGTGGTGGATGAGCTGCGCCGCAACGCGCGCCTAAAAGCCAAGGTGCAGCGGCTGTTGATGAAATTCACCGCCAACACCGAGACCATGCTCCACGGTGATTTGCACTCGGGCTCGATCATGGCGACTGATACCGACGTGCGCGTGATCGACCCTGAGTTCTCCCAGTACGGGCCGATGGCGTTTGATCTGGGGATGGCGGTGGCTAACTTCCTAATGGCCTACTTTAGCCAGCCTGCACACCGCCAGGATGACGAGCTGGCCGCTTACCAGGCATGGATTCTCGAAGTGATTGAAGCGTGCTTCACAAGCTTTGATGCCGAGTTCCGCCACCTATGGCAAACCGAGCGCACCGGCATTCTGTTTCCCAGAGCGCTGTTTGAGGAACAGGGCAACAGTGCAGACGACGCCTGCGATGCGCTGCTGGATGAAATTCGACTGGACGCGCTGGCTTACTGCGGTATCGAAATGCACCGCCGGGTACTTTCACTTGCCCACAACGCTGATTTCGAAGAGATTGAAGACCCCGCTCTTCGCGCCAAGCTTGAAGCACGCAACGTGTTGATGGGCCATGCCTTAATTATGGAGCCGGAGGCTTACGGCGACCTTTCTGCGCTAATGGAATTAGCTAAGGCTTACAGCCAACGAGAAGTGCTGTAACAACGTGTTATGAGATGGCAGCTATGAGCCGTTCGCGCGCTAAAGCTGCCTTCCTCGATTTGCAACTTACTACTCATTAATCACTATTAACGACTCACCACTTAAAGCTGATCAATCCGATCAAATTTGCCAGCGATATCGCTTTCGGTCCAGTGGGGCACCCAGCCTTCTACGTTATCGAAAAAGCGTAGCGCGGTGAATTCAGGGGCAGGGCCCATATCGAACCAGTGGGGGGTGTTGGCAGGCACGCTGATTAGGTCGTTGCGGGTGCACAGCACCTGATACACCTTGTCTTCAATATGCAGGCAGAACAGCCCCTGACCTTTGACGAAAAAGCGCACTTCGTCTTCGTGATGGCGGTGCTCATTTAGGAATTTTTGGCGCATGGCCTCTTTTTCGGGATGCGTCGGTACCATATGCAGCACATCAACCGTCTGGTAGCCGCCCTGGGCTTTTAGCCGCTCAATGTCATCCTGGTAAAGCGCCAGTATGTCGTCCTGGGTAGCATCGTTTGCGATTTCGCCTGGCGTTGCCCAGCGCTCAAACAGCACGTTCACACGATTTAGCTCGGCCTTGATTTGCTCGCCGTCGCAGGTATCCACTAACGCATCGTTAGGATTCTGATCGGCAAATACTTTGAGTTGCGACATCAAAAGCGCTCCTTTAAAAGTGACGGGCCTAAAAGCTACAGAGTAATTTCGTCGAAGCTTGTGACGCAAGCGTGCTGCGTACCCGCCTGAGTGCCTTCCCGCACTAGCTGTAATGTTTGCATGCCCGCCTGCTTGGCGGCGTCCAGCTCTTCTACCACATCGGATAGAAACAGGATTTCATCGGCGGGGAGTTGTAGCTTGCTGACAATATGCTGATACGCCAGGGCTTCTCGCTTGTGGCCAATATGGGTGTCGAAATAACCGCTGAATAGCGGTGTTAAATCGCCCTCTGTGCTGTAACCAAACAGCAGCTTTTGCGCCTGAATCGAGCCTGACGAGTAGACATAAAGTTGCTTGCCTGCTTCTGCCCACTGACGAAGGTGCGGGGCAACATCGCTATAAAGATGCCCTTTGAATGCACCGCGCTGATAGCCATCGGCCCATATCATGCCCTGTAGTGCTTTGAGCGGGGTGACTTTTTGATCGGTCTCAATCCAGTAGAGCAGCGTTTCGATCACTTTATCCAGCGAGGCATCCGGTGCCTTGAGCTCAGCGCGCACGGCGGCTATCTGCTCGGCCACATCAGGCTGGGCTGAATGGCTGTGAACGAATTCGGGCAACTGCTCATGGGCGTAAGGAAACAACACTTTATGCACGAAGCTGATATCCGTGGTGGTGCCTTCGATATCGGTGATCACGGCGCGAATGTTTGGGGTATTCATATCTACGCTATCAAGACCTGGGTGTTTGTTCATTTAGACCACCGACTCTCTTCAAGGGTACAGGCAAGTAAAAACTCAATGGCTTCCAGATGGCGACGACACTCGGCAATGGTGCTGCCCACCGCATAAATACCGTGGCCCACGACTAGAAAGCCCCAGGGCATCGGCCAGCCAGCACGCACATGATCGGCCAGCTCGTTCATATCCTGAGAATTGGGCACAACCGGTAAGCGAATAGTGGCTGCATGGGTAGAGTTGCCCTGTAGGGCCTTTTGCATTTCAAAGCCGCTTAGCTCAATACCCTCTGGAAAGCGACGCGACAGGACGGTGCTGGCAACCGTATGGGTGTGCAGCACGCAGCTAATCGTTGAGTCCAAGCGGTAGAGCGCAGCGTGAAGGTCGCTTTCGGCGCTTGGCTTACCATCACCTTCAAGCACGCCACCGTCCAGGTTGCAAAGCAGCAGGTCGCTGGCCGTCACGCAGGTTTTATCAACGCCGGAGGCCGTCACTAGATAGCCTTTGTCGGTACGTGAAGAAAAGTTGCCGCCGGTAGCCGGCGCCCAGCCACGCTGGGCCGCCCAGGAAATCGCTGCTAACAGTTCGTCTTGTATGCTCATCGTAGAATCAGCGCCGCTTCGCTTCTAAAGGCCTTCATTCTATATGATAAGCTTCGCGGCTGATAAGCCATGTGCCGCACCCGTTTTTTATCACTCGTTCTTCCTCACCCGTTCTTGCGATCAGTACTCAAGGAGCCCCTGATGCCTCATCTTCAATCACGCAGTTTGCGGGTGTATGCCGACTCGCTTGAGTATCTGGATCAAACACGCCTACCGCAGGCCGAAACGTGGGTACGCTGTGCAAGTCCAGAGGATTGGCAGGTGGCGGTGAAAAGTCTGGCGATTCGCGGCGCGCCGTTAATAGGCCTGAGTGCTGCCTTTGTGCTGGCGCAGTATGCCGTGCAACATCCCGGGCAGGAGAGCGAGTGGCAGTGGGTAAGTGACCGCTTACGCGCAACGCGCCCCACGGCGGTTAATTTGATGTACTGCCTGGACGCCATGGAGGCCTGCTTTGCCCAAGGGCCGGGTGCGCTTTCTGAGCGCGCCGCCGCGCTGTTTAAAGAAGACCGCGAGCTGTGTTTGCGTATGGCCGAGCGCGGTGCGGATTTGTTGGCAGAGGGCGAGCGAGTGCTGACTCACTGCAATACCGGTGCGCTGGCGACGGCGGGTGTCGGTACGGCCATTGGCGCGCTGGCGGTGGCTAAAAAGCGTGGGGTAACGCTGCATGTGTACGTGAATGAAACCCGTCCGCTGCTTCAGGGTGGCCGATTAACCGCCTGGGAAATGGCCGACCTGGATATTCCCTATCAGCTGATTGCGGACAGCATGGCCGCAAGCCTAATGGCCGCCGGTAAAGTGGATAAAGTGATGGTGGGCGCCGACCGTATCTGTGCCAATGGCGACTTTGCCAATAAAGTGGGCACTTACATGCTGGCAGTAGTCGCCAACTACCATAAGGTACCGTTCTACGTAGTGGCGCCCTACACCACGGTAGACAAGGCCTGCGCCACCGGCGCTGACATTCCGATTGAACAGCGCGACGCCGCCGAAATACGTGGCGCCTCCGGTGCTTTTGGGGATGTCGTTTGGGCGCCAGAAAATGCGCCGGTGTGGAATCCTTCTTTTGATGTGACGCCGGCGTCACTGGTGACCGGCTGGGTGCTGGATACCGGCGTGTTTGATGTTGCCGCTATCGCCCGCGGTGAGCACTGCCGGTAATGGTCTCAGCATTTAACGGCTAGGCATCGCCGTTAGTTAGAATCACCGTCAGAAAGCCTTCACCGTAATCTTCAAGCTTGCGAGCGCCAACGCCGGAAATAGCGCCGAGTGCCTGCAAATTTTGCGGTTTCTGTTCGGTCATTTCGGCAAGCGTGGCGTCGTGGAAGATAACGTAGGCAGGCACGCCCTGAGCCTCGGCAAGCGCCTTTCGGTGCTGGCGCAGGGCTTCCCACAAAGGACCGTGGCCCTGCGTTGCCGAAGCACCTTTACTGCCGCGCCGGGCGGTCTTGGCCTTGCTTGGCTTGCGCAGCGTCAGCGGCTGCTCGCCGCGCAGCACCGGCTTGGCGTTTTCCGTTAAGCGAATCCCGCCATGACCTTCCATATCGACGCTGAGAAAACCGCTCGCAATCAACTGGCGAAACAGCGCCTTCCATTCATTGGCCGAAAGATCACCGCCGATGCCAAAGGTGCTGATCTTATCGTGACCAAAACGGGTGATGCGCTCGTTGGTCTTACCCAGCAGTACGTCCACTAGATAGGTGACGCCGAAGCGCTGCTCGGTGCGGTAAACACACGACAGCGCCTTCTGCGCCGCCACGGTGGCGTTCCAGGTCTCGGGCGGGATCAGACAGTTGTCGCAGTTGCCGCAGGGCTCGTCTAGCGAATCGCCAAAGTAATGCAACAGCGCCTGACGACGGCAGCTGATGATCTCGCAAAGCCCCAGCATGGCATCCAGCTTTTGCTGCTCGATGCGCTTTTGATGGTCATGAGCGCTGGAGTCCTGCTGCATCTGACGCAGCGTGATCACATCTTGAAGCCCATAGGCCATCCAGGCATCGGCGGGCAGACCATCGCGCCCGGCGCGGCCGGTTTCCTGGTAGTAGGCTTCAATGCTTTTGGGCAGATTGAGGTGCGCCACAAAGCGTACGTCGGGTTTGTCGATGCCCATGCCAAAGGCGATAGTGGCCACCACAATTACGCCGTCTTCACGCAGAAAACGGGTCTGGTGGTGCTGGCGCTGCTCGGGGGGAAGCCCCGCATGGTAGGGCAGTGCGGTGAGCCCCTGACGTTCAAGCCAAGCAGCGGTGTCGTCCACCTTGCGCCGGGAGAGGCAGTAGACGATGCCGGCTTCGCCGCTATGGTTCTCGCGGATAAAGCGCAGCAGCTGTTCACGGGTGTTGCCCTGATTTTCAGCGATGTGATAACGGATGTTGGGCCGGTCGAAGCCGCTGTTGTAAAGCGCCGCCTCCCCAAGCTGCAGATGTTCGATGATATCGCCGCGCGTGGGCACATCGGCGGTGGCGGTCAGCGCAATGCGCGGCACATTAGGAAAGCGCTGGTGGAGTTGGGAAAGCTGTCGGTACTCCGGGCGAAAGTCGTGGCCCCACTGGGAGACGCAGTGCGCCTCATCGATGGCAAACAGCGCAACTTGCGTCTGTTCCAAAAGCGACTGCATGCGTGGCATGGCGAGCCGCTCTGGCGCGACGTATAAAAGATCAAGCTCGCCCGCTCTGAGGCGATTTTCCACTTCGACCGCTTCGTGATAGTCCAAACTGGAATTCAGGTAGGCCGCCCGGACGCCGTTCTGAACGAGTGCCGCCACCTGATCCTGCATTAGCGCAATCAAGGGAGACACCACGATCGCGGTGCCTTCGCGCAACAGCGCAGGGATCTGATAGCACAGCGATTTGCCACCGCCGGTGGGCATCAGTACCAGCGCATCGCCACCCGCGATCACATGCTCAATAATCGCCTGCTGCGGGCCGCGAAAGCTGTCGTAGCCAAAGACGTCCTGCAGCACCTTGAGGGCCGCCGGGTTGGGTTCGCCGTGCATCCTCGCTCTCCTTATTTCCGAGCGGGGATTGTCGCACGAAAGCTCCTGGCACGTTTGCCTAGCGAATCCCGGCGCGCAGGAACGACTGCACAAACTGGCGCTGGCCGGGACCTAGTTAACTCCGATTCCCGGGCCAGATAGCTGATTTCGGTATCGTATAACGCCGCGTTGATTTCCCAGCTTTAACGATCTACCCCGGTACCTCATGGCCGATGAGGTTGGGTAGGGTGGCGGCCACTTCAAGCAGGGCATCCAAATTGACACTGGTGTATACGCTCATGGACTCAAACATATGTACTAAGTCCTCGGTGCCTACAGTTCCGCTAACGCCTGAGGCAAAGGAGCAGCTGCCCAGTCCATCTAGCGATGAATCAAAACGGGTGATGCCCGCTTGCCACGCCGCCAAGGCGTTGGCGAGACCCATGGCGCGAGTGTTGCGAAAATGTAGCATAAACGGCGTTTCTGGCCAGCAGCCGAGTGATTCTGTCCAGTAACAGTGGACATCTCAGAATGTAATACAGCGCGTATAATCAGTTAGTGTAAGTTTTTTCGATATTAATAATTTGTTCAGCCACTATTTCATTAAAAATCTGAGCGAAGAGCTTTGAGTTTTCGGTGTGTTCAAGTGAAGAAAAAATGGCCGAGAATTGAAATTTTATGTTTGCTGTGAAGGGCCTGACTGCAATATTAGTGAGGTTAGTGCCCATAACTGAAAAGATATCAGTGACTGCAATTCCCAACCCCGCTGCCACATAACTAGAAACAGTATTTGAATACAGTGTTTGTACCGTAGAGCCTGGCCGAACGCCTGCTTCATCCATAGCATCCTCGATCTGCATTCTAAGAAGACTGCTTATGCCAAGTGAAATGAACGGCTGCCCATCTAGGTCTTCAACCGAAATTGATGTTTTATTGGCCAGCGGATTAGTTTTGGGCAGTAAGCAGACAACAGAAGAAGTTGGCATTGCAGTATGGTTAATATCGGTGCGTTCGGCTGGAACCCGGCCAAACCCAATAGAGAATTCGTCACGTTGCATTGCGTTGAGAATATAAACGGAGTTGTCAGAGTGTATAAAAAAGCCGGTTCCTGGCTGAATAGCACGGAAACGACGAATAGCTTCGGGAAGAGCTCCAGACGATAATGTAGACATGGCCGCAATACGCAACCGGCCTTCTTGTTTTTCTCGTAACTGATGAGCACTGTCGCGAATACGCTCCATCGCATCAAAGTACTTTTCGACTTCGCGAAAAAGCGCAACAGCATTTGGAGTGGGTTGAATGCTCGCCCATTTGCGATTGAATAAAGTTAAGCCAAGATCTTCTTCCAGGTCACGAATAAGGCGGGTGACGGCGGGTTGGCTAATATGGAGTATGCGGCCTGCTGCCGTCATGCTGCCGCTGAGCATGACGGCACGAAAAGCTGAGACCTGACGGTGGTTTAAGGCGCGCATAATAACCAGAACCTCGTGTTAATCCGTTTTGTATTAGACAAACATAACTGTAAATTACCAGCAATAGCATAATTTTTCCTGATGCCTCATTCTAAAATTCGATTCGTCAATTGGGTTCTTGCCTAACTAGTATCTTGGTTCATCCAATAATCGAACCGAGGCTTTTTATATGGCAACTATTATGGGCGAGTACGTGGATCGCTTGATCACAGTCGAGATGCGTAACCGTGGCATGAACCACAACATCATCGCGCCGATATACGATGAGGCACGACGTGAGGGAGGGGGGCGCCCTATTACTGCGCGCGCTGCCGAAGCGCTGGTAGAAAATGTGGGCGAGGGCGATGTGGTATTAATCGTTACGGGAGCTGGCTATATGCCTGAAGTGCCTCACGGAGAAAGCGATGGCCCCCCAGGAGCTGTATCGATTGCGCGCGCATTGTATTGGGGGCTTAAAGCGGTGCCGGTCTATGTCTCCGAGATATGCCATGCTCCACCGATCAAGGCATCATCAGAGGCAGCAGGTTTGATGATCCGAGATTACGAGTTGGCTAAAGATCGTCGCATGGGTGCAGCCCTGATTACGGCTCCTGAAGGTCAGTCTGAGATTGATGCTTGGGCTGACGATCTACTGAGCAAGATGAAGCCAAAAGCCATTATTGCAATCGAACGGCTAGGCCCGAATGAGAGTGGCATTGTTCATTACTCGACGGGTGTCGCGCCGAAAAATTGCGTCAACGTCGCTCCATTGTTTGACAAGGCGGCTCAGCAGGGAGTGCTCAGTATTGGAATTGGTGACAATGGCAACGAGATAGGATTCGGGCGCATCCACTCCTTCATGCAAGACTTTCATCCCTATGGTCGAGAGACTCAGACCAGCAAGCCAGGTGGCGCTATAACTGTCACTGCAACCGATATTTTCTTGCCAGCCTCGATTTCGAACTGGGGTGCCTATGGCATTGCTGCAATGCTGGGCTTTTTGCTAAAGGACAAGGAGCTCGTTCAAGATCCCGAGCTTGAAAAACGCATCATTCGTGCCTGCCTGGACGCTGGCGGCTGGGAGATGCGTTATTGCACTTCACGTTTCATTGTGGATGGGGCTGAGGGTGAAAGCTCTATGGCGATCGTACAGTTGTTACGTGACATGGTTCGCTTAAATATTGCAGCTCCCGATAGAGGCCTTTCACATGGGAAAATGAAAGAGGTTCAGCGGTAAGCTGCCCTACGACGTCAATAGGTTAAGCACCTTCTTTGGTGAGTTGAAAATGCAAATTCGGAAATAGTTATTTGCCAATAGGTAGGCTAAAGACATGCGCAGCACAAAAAAAATACTGAGCGTCGCAGCGCTTTTCAGCATCTTGCCGTTTACATCACTTGCTCAAGATATTCCTGAAACACAACTTTCGGTTATTGGCTCACCAGTAAACTCGCCTAACTGGACGAATGTGCTGCAACCATTTTGGGCCGGTGCTATTCCTGATGGCAGTGATGGCCAGATTGTGGTGGATCTGATCAGCGCTTCCGATCTTGGCGTGAAGGGGCCCGAGCTAATGCGGTTAACCGCATTGGGGGTGGCCGACATTGTTGCGGGCAGCACCACGCTAATTTCTGGTGAGTTGTCTGAAAACGATGCGATCGACATTGCAGGGTTGGTTCAAGATATAGACACGTTAAGAGCGGTGGTTGATGCTTACCGTCCGGTTCTTGAGGAACGTTATCGTGATGAGTTAGGGGTGATACCACTGGGCTTCTGGCCCACTGGCGCGCAGGTTCTTTGGTGCGCCACCCCCGTTGAGGATCTGGATGATTTGGCAGACAAGAAAGTCCGTGTTTTCTCGACTACCACATCTGCGTTGGTCGCCGCCTTGGGTGCTAACCCGGTGACCATGGCCTTCAATGAAGTTGTACCTGCCATGCAGCGTGGCGTCATTGATTGTGCGTTTACAGGGTCTAATTCTGGCAATAGCGCAAAATGGACCGATGTTGCGACGCACCTTGTTGATCTGAGGGTGAGCTGGGGTGTCAACTTCATTGTCGCGAATGCCCAGACTTGGGAAAGACTGGAACCAGCCGTTCAGACTTATTTGCAGGATGAAATTCGTCGCAAACTTGAGCCGTCAGGATGGGACATGGCGCGCGTTGCGACCCAGCAGGGTATCTGGTGCTCTGTCGGTGATAATCGTTGCGAACCCGAGGCAACCTCCCCCCGAAATCTAACCAAGGCGGACCTAACGCTTGTCGAACTATCCGATCAGGATAGCGAACGCCTAAGGCGTGCTGTGACAGAAAATGTGGTGTCTAAATTCACCCGCGCCTGTGGAGTAGATTGTGTCAACCGTTGGAATGCAACGGTGGGTGAGGTCTTGGATATACAACTGGCCGCTGAGGAGTAATCGTTTTGTCATCTTTTCTTATCTCAACCAAATTGGCACGTTTTGCTCGCTTTGCCGCTATTGGGAGTGGGCTTTTGCTACTGGCATCGGCCACCTTAATGACCGCCGAGATACTAGCACGGAGACTTTTTGGGCACAGCCTTGTGGGTGTTGAAGAGTTAGTAGGCTATGCCTTTGCAATTGCAATGGCTTGGGGGTTTGCACAGGCGCTATTTATGCGGGCGCATATTCGCGTAGATCTTATCTATCTGCTTATGCCTGTCCGAGTGCAACGCGTACTCGATATTGTATCCATGGCTTCGTTTGCTGGGGTCATGGGTATCGTGGTGACTCATGCTTGGGGCACTTTAGCTGAATCCTTACGGCTAAGTGCGCGAGCCAGTACTTCCCTTGCTACGCCATTGTGGATTCCCCAGGCACTCTGGCTAACAGGGTTAATCTTTTTCTTGATTTGCCTTATAGCACTGTTATTCGATCTCGTTCGGGCCGTGGTGAGTGGTAACCAATCGCTCGCAGCGCAGCTTGGCGCATCCGAATCCGCATTGAGGAGATCGTGATATGGGTATTGCGCTTATCCTCCTGTTTGTACTGATCGCTCTGGGGTTGCCCATTGCAGCGGTGCTAGGTTGGTTAGCAGTGTCGCTGGATTGGCTTATCTCGCCACTTCCCTTGCAACGCGCTTTTGGTGAAATTGCATGGTCGCACAGTATTGAGTTTACTCTGGTCGCCATTCCAATGTTTATCATGATGGGCGAAATAATGCTGCGCTCACATATTGCGGATCGGATGTACAATGGTGTAGCAGCTTGGATCGGTTGGCTACCGGGGGGCTTGATGCATGCCAACATCGGCGCAAGCGCGCTGTTTGCGGCTACCTCTGGTTCGAGTGTGGCTACTGCTGCGACGATAGGAACTACGGCGATGCCGCAAGTTGATCGTCATGGCTATAGTGAACGACTGTTTCTAGGTAGTTTGGCGGCCGGCGGCACGTTAGGCATTCTGATTCCGCCCTCAATCAACATGATTATTTTCGGGTTTTTAACGGATACTTCAGTTCCTCAGCTTTTTGTCGCCGGTTTAATACCGGGCATACTACTGGCGATTATTTTTTCAATAACAATTATCGTGCTATGCGTGGCAGCACCGTCGCTGGACGGCCGACGCAGCCCGTTGTCTGTTAAAGCTTTGCTTCAAAGCCTTCCGGATCTCGCACCACCGTTGGCGCTCTTCATTTTGGTGATTGGTTCGATCTATGCCGGGTGGGCTACCCCTACTGAGGCGGCCTCAATAGGTGTCATTGCTTCCATGGGGCTTGCAGCCTGGTATGGGAAGCTGAGTTGGGAAATGATGGTTGAGGTATTCATCGGAACTGTGCGCACCTCATCAATGATGATCTTGATAACGATTCTTGCTTTTTTGCTGAACTTTATCATCGGCGCAACTGGCATGCTTAGTGTGGTTAATGAGCTGGTTCAGGGGCTGGAATGGAGCCCACTAGCCACTATGCTTATGATCCTGATGATGTATCTTATATTGGGTATGTTCATGGATACACTGGCAATGATCGTGCTGACGATTCCGATTGTGACACCTATCGTGGTAGGGCTAGGTTACGATCCAGTCTGGTTTGGTGTCATGATGGTTCTCGTTGCAGAAACCTCCGTTCTGACGCCACCGATAGGGATGCTTTGTTATGTAGTACAAGGCGTACGTGGCCGGGGCGAGCTGATCGATGTATTTATTGGTGTTTTACCCTTTATTACGACGCTGATGTTAATGATCGGCCTGATGCTTGCCGCACCTCAGCTTGCACTTTGGCTGCCGGGCCTTCTTTACTAACTATTCAGAGGGGAGAGGAACGTCCTCTTTGGAACTTGATTATCCGGATACAGAGTGTCCGGATAACCTTAAACATTGCTCGAATTAGCTATAAGACTCTCTTTTCAGCCAATCGACTGATTTATTCGGTTACGGACGGTGATGCAGTGTCTATTTTTGCTGGCACAGGATATCGCCGCGTCGATTTCCCAGCTTTAACCACCTGTCCCGGCACATCGTGGCCGATCAGGTCGGGAAGGGTGGCTGCGACCTCGAGCAGTGCATCCAGGTCGACACCGGTATCGACGCCCATGGCCTCAAACATATGCACTAGGTCCTCGGTACATACATTGCCGGTGGCGCCGGGAGCAAAGGGGCAGCCGCCCAGCCCGCCGAGCGCTGAGTCAAAGCGAGTGATGCCCGCCTGCCAGGCCGCCAGTGCATTCGCTAGCCCCATGCCGCGAGTGTTGTGGAAATGCAGCGTAAACGACGTTGCTGGCCAGCGCTCAAGGACGGCCTCGCACAGCAGGTTGACCTGGGCGGGGTTGGCCATGCCGGTGGTGTCGCAGAGTGTGATGCCCTGAATACCCAGTGCGATCAGTTTTTCAACCAGTTCCAGCACGCGGGTTTGGGATACATCGCCTTCAAACGGGCAGCCAAACGTGGTGGAGAGTGAGGCATTGATAAACACGCCGCTGCCTTGAGTTGCTTCCAAAATAGCCGCGAATTGCTCAAGAGATTGCTCTGGCGTCATGCGCAGATTTGCCAGCCCGTGGCTATTGCTGGCGGACATTACAAGATTAATCTCATCCACTTGGCAGGCTAATGCCCGCTCGGCACCTTTAACATTAGGCACCAGCACGGTGATATCGACGCCTTCTCTGCGCTGAATGCCGGTCACTACGTCGGCCGCGTCGCGCAGGTTGGGAATGGCTTTGGGTGAGGTGAACGAGGTTGCCTCGATTCGCCGCAGGCCGGTGGTGGAGAGCGCATCGATCCAACGAATTTTCTCTTCCGTCGGTACATAACGCGCTTCAATTTGCAGGCCATCCCGCGGGGCGACTTCGTTGATTTCTACCTTCGCAGAGCAGGGCGTTGGCGGGCTCATTGTGCTATGCATCGTATTCTCCTTAATCGTACGTGCGTTAGATAATGCCCGCTTGGCGAAGTTTGGCGCGGGTGTCGTGATCAATGCCCAGCTCATCCAAAACGTCGTCAGTATGTTGACCCAGCGCGGGGCCACCGTTGCCGAGCCGCCCTGGTGTCGCGCTCAGTTTGGGCAGGACACCCGGTACTTTTAGCGCTTTGCCGTTGGGGCGGTTAAAGGTTTGAATCATTTCCCGTGCCAAATAATGCGGGTCAAAGGCAATATCTTCGGCGGTGTAGGGGTAGCCTGCGGGCACGCGGGCATCATCTAGGGCGGGCAAAATAGCATCCCGCGGACGTTCTTCAGTCCACGCTTGAATGGCTGCGTCAATCATGTCGGCTTGCTGGCTGCGCCCGTCGTTATGGGCTAGCGCCGGGTCGTTGCCAAGATCATCGCGGCCAATGACGCTCATTAAACGTTTGAAGATACTGTCGCCGTTACCAGCGATGAGTACGTAGTCGCCGCCCTGGCAGCGGTAAGCGTTCGAAGGGGTAATGCCGGGCAGGGCACTGCCGCTGGGCTGACGAACCTGGCCGCTGGCATCGAACTCTGGCAGTAGGCTTTCCATCATTGCAAACACCGACTCATACAGTGCGACGTCAATTTCTTGGCCCAGGCCGCTGCGACTGCGTTCCTGAAGCGCCAGCAGCGTACCAATCACGGCATAAAGTGCGGAAAGTGAGTCTCCAATGCTCACGCCTACGCGCACGGAAGGCTCTCCCTGTTGGCCGGTAAGGTAGCGCAGCCCGCCCATGGCTTCGCCAATCACGCCAAAGCCGGGCTTGTCGCGGTAAGGCCCCGTTTGCCCATAGCCGGAAATATGCACCATGATCAGCCGCGGGTTGAGTGTGGAGAGCGCTTCCCAGCCTAGCCCCCAGCTGTCTAAGGTGCCGGGGCGGAAGTTTTCCACCACGACGTCAGCTTCGGCGATAAGTTGGCGCACCAGCGCTTGGCCTTCTTGGCTGCGTAAATCCAGTGCTACCGAGCGCTTGTTACGGGTTTGTACGTGCCACCACAGCGACGTGCCGTCTTCAATCATTCGCCATTTGCGAAGTGGGTCGCCGGTACCCGGCGGCTCGATTTTAATCACATCTGCGCCGAACTCACCCAGCAATTTAGTGGCGAAAGGGCCTGCAATGAGTTGACCAAGCTCAAGAACCTTCAGGCCCTGTAGCGGTAGCTGGCGTGCAGTGGGAGCATTCATGGGGCTTTCTCTTGTGATTGGATTCATTACAGATTGTCAGCATGCGCGAGCGGTTTGCGGCGGACAATTAGACAATGGGTAACAAAGGTTTCGTAGACGACGAAGGTCTGCGATAGCATAAGGCCGTTGCCTTGCCCGGAGATTCTTATGCGCCGCTTTGATTTTGTCACTCTTAAGCTCTTCATCTCCGTGGCGGATGAGGGGCGCCTGACAGCGGCTGCAGAGCGCGAACACTTGGCGCTTGCCGCCGTGAGCAAGCGGATTAGTGATCTGGAAGTGTTGGTCGGTGCCAAGCTGCTGTACCGTCGCCCCAGAGGCGTGGAGCTAACGCCTGCGGGCCAGGCATTTTTACATCACGCGCGACGTATTTTGGATAACATTGAGCGCCTGCATGCAGAGCTGAGCGAGTACGGCGAAGGCGTGCGTGGCCACGTGCGTATTCACTCCAATACCTCAGCGATCATTGCGTTTCTTCCCCAGGATCTCAGCGCCTTCTCGCGGCACTATCCCGAAATTAAAATCGACCTGCAGGAGCGCGTCAGCAGCGAAATCGTTGCCGCCGTGCGTGACGGGCTGACCGACATCGGTATTTTTGCTGGCCACGTGGCGGCACCTGATCTTCAGCGGCTCTCGTACCGGCGAGACCGACTCGTGCTGATGACGCCCAAGGGTCATCCTCTGGCAGAGCGTGAAAGCATCGCTTTTAGTGAAGCGCTTGAGTTTGATTTTGTTGGCTTGCAGCAAGATGCATCCGTGCAATCGCTGTTGAATGAGCAGGCCAATATGACGGGTAAAGCGCTCAGAATGCGCATTCAGGTGCGTAGCTTTGACGCTATTTGTCGCATGATTCATCACGGCATGGGCGTTGGTGTGCTGCCCGAGCAAGCCATTTACCGCGACCTGGGTGATCTACAGCTGAAAAGTATCCCGCTTAGCGACTCGTGGGCTCAGCACGAACTGGTGATTGGCATACGTCGCTATGCAACGCTGCCCGTCACGGCCCGGCATTTGGTTGACCACTTAGCGGGAGACAGCGCCCATTCGGCGCTTATCGAGGATTAGGTACGCTTTAGCGGCTTCGTATTTCGAGAATGCTGGCGCTGAATGATTAAGCATTCAATAGCCTGCAACGCGCCTGTTAATGAGCTTCCGGCCAGCGGCGCTATCCATCTTTGGTCGTATGCCTGTGAGTGATGGGACGAAATAACGCGCTATAGGGGCGTTTCTAGCCATCGTATTATACGAAGGCAGCCTTCTTGAACGTCGATTTGAGCCCATTGACGGCTTGTTTCAAGATTGAAGTAGCGCCACTAGAAATGGCTATAAGAACGATTACAACAATGACACCCCATAACGACAACCGTAGAGAGTCATCGCATGCGGAAACAATTATTTGCCACGCTGGCTACCCTTGGAATGTTAACGGCGGCTCCCTTCGCTCTCGCTAATCCCATCGAAATTCAAGTCAACAACACGATGAGTGAAGGCGGCTCGGAAAGTGCTGCGGTGGAACGTTTCGCTGAATATTTAGAAGAGCAGGCGCCGGGCCGCTTTGAGGTGCGTCCTTTTTTGGCGGGATCGCTGGGCGGTGAAAACGCTATTTTGGAATTGCTGAATCTTGGCCAGACACAGATCTCCCTGACCGGCGGCAACTGGCGCCAGCAATATGCGCCTGAATATGATGCCATCACCGTGCCCTTTTTGTTTACCACCTGGGACGAAGTGGACGCTTATATAGAGACTCCTTCTGGGCAGGCGTTGATTGAAAAGGCAGAGAGCCAAGGCGGTCTTAAATTCTTTGGTACTCAGCATCGTGGCCCGCGTCATATGACGGCCAATAAAGAAATTAATACGCCCGCAGATCTTGCCGGATTCCGTCTTCGCCTGCCTTCGCTGCCCATTTGGCTAGAAGTGTGGGAAGAGATTGGTGCTCAGGTCGTCAACGTACCGGCACCGGAAATTTATCTGGCCATGCAAACCGGCCAGGTCGACGGTCACGAAAACTCGCTTTCATCGCCCTATACGCGCCGGCTGTGGGAAGTGCAGGACTATTTGATTTTGACCAGCCACGTACAGTTTCCCTGGAGCTGGGTAGCCAGTTCGCGCTGGTGGGATGGTCTTGAAGCGGAAGACCAGGCGCTGATTGCTGAGGCGATCGATGTGGCCCGCGAGTATGGCTCAGAGCAAGAGCTTGAACTGGATAAATATTATCTAGAAGCCCTTCAAGAAGAAGGAATGACGGTTATCGAGCCTGATATTGATGCCTTCCGTGAAGCGGCGATGCCCGCCATTGATCGCGTTCTTTCTGAGATGGCCGACGGCGTTCGCGAAGATGCGCTGGGTAGCGAAAGTAACTAATACGCACCTGAAGCAAACAGCGGCGGCCCATCGGGCCGTCGTTTTATTTTTGTATGTTGATAAATGTCGGGGAGTTTTCCTGTGAATCACGTGGTTCCGCCCAGTAACGGGTTCGATCGAATAGCTTTCTATACGTTGCGCTGGGTAACCCGCCTTTGCGATGGGGCGGGCGTGGCGTTAATGGCCGCTATCCTGCTGCTTATTGTGGCGGCGGTTATTGCGCGGGACCTGCTGGGGCTTGGTATGCCTTGGACCGAAGAGGTCGCGTCTATGATGGCTATCTACGCGATTGGCTTTGGATCGCTATCGGCCTGGGTGCGCAGCGAGCATCTGGTAGTCGATTTGTTTAGCCATAAGCTTTCTGGGTTAGGAAAAAGTCTCCAGTATCGAGCCACAGCACTGATTTCATGTTGTTTTTTTGCCCTTGCCGCTTGGGGCGCATGGATCATGTCGGATATGAGCGCCAACAATAAAACGGTCTCGCTGAGTATCAGTTTCAGCTATCTCTACTACGGTATTTTCTTTAGTTTTGCGGGTATGGCGCTGATAGCAGTGTGGCAAACCCTGCGCGGCCCGGTCGCGTGGTTGGAAGTGCATGATGAAGAAGAGCATCAAGAGGAGTTAGCTCAGCCATGATGGAATTACTGATTTTTGTCGGCGGGCTATTGATACTGATGGCTATTGGCTTGCCCGTGGTGGTGGCTATTGGTGTGACGTCGTTTATCGCGCTAGTGGCAACCGGTACCGGTGGGCTGCCCGTTGAGTTATTGCCGCTGCGAATGGTGCAAACGCTCAACAACTTTACGCTGCTAGCGATTCCACTGTTTATTCTAGCCGCCAATATTATGAATATCGGCTCGACGACGACGCGCATTTTCGACTTTGCGACCGCGCTTGTCGGCTTCACTAAAGGTGGGCTTGGCCACGCTAACGTGGTGGCGAGCTCTATCTTCGCTACCATGTCAGGCACCGCCGTAGCGGACGCTGCGGGGCTTGGCAGTATTGAAATTAAGGCCATGAAAGAGCGTGGCTATGCGCTGGATTACTCCACGGGCATTACCGCGGCCTCAAGCGTTATTGGGCCAATCTTGCCACCCAGCATTGCGCTAGTCGTGTATGGCTGGCTTGCCAATGTCAGCATTGGTGGTCTATTTATGGCGGGGCTTTTGCCGGGCATTTTGATGGCACTGCTGCTGATGGGCATGACCGTACTGCTTGGCGCGACCGGCAAGGTCGTGATGCCTAAACCTAAGCCGTTTGATGCCTGCGAAGTTGCTCGCACTGGCAAGCGTGCGATATTACCGCTAATGATGCCGGCCATTATCGTGGGTGGCATTTGGGGCGGCTTCTTCACGCCGACGGAAGCGGGCGCAATTGCCTCGCTGTACGCTATTATTCTAGGCGGTGTGATTTACCGTGATTTGAACGGGCGGGATCTTTTTAATGCTTTCCGCAGAACCTTAATGTTCAGTGCGGTTATTCTGCTGATTATTGCGGTTTCCAGCTTCTACGGCTGGATACTAGTGCGCATGGGCATTCCACAGGCACTGGCAGGGCAGGTCGCCAGCGTCGATATGCCCACGGTGGCGCTATTGCTCTGCTTCGCGCTGTTCTTCCTGCTCATTGGCTGCTTTATGTCAGTGATTGAAAGTATCCTGATCTTCACACCGATTGTGGTACCAGCGGCGCTTAGCGCCGGGTTAGATCCGGTGCATTTCGGCATTGTGATGGTGATTACACTGTCCGTCGGGGTCATTACTCCTCCGTTTGGCACGGTGCTGTTTTTAATGGTGGGCATTACGCGACTGCGCTATGGCCAGGTGGTGACCGCGATACTGCCTTTCTTACTGCCGATTATCGCCACTATTTTATTGCTAATCGCCGTGCCGGGCTTGGCCACGTGGCTGCCAGATCTCATGGGTTATTAAGAGCTTAAGGCGAGCGTTTTAACCGCCGTCAAAATAAAAAGGAGCCAATATGAACATGCCTCAAAATGAGTTTAAACAGCAGCTGTTAGCGGGCCAGCCCCAAACGGGGATTTGGCTCGGGCTAGCGAGCGCATACTCAGCGGAAATTGCCGCCACGGCTGGCTTTGACTGGCTGTTGCTAGATGCCGAGCACGTTCCTAATGACCTGGGCAGCCTGCTTGCTCAACTGCAGGCGCTGGCGCCCTATAAAAGCCACCCAGTAGTGCGCCCGCCCACGGGCGATGCCGTGCTGATCAAGCGCTATTTGGATATTGGCGTACAGAACTTACTGATCCCCATGGTGGAAACGGCCGAGCAAGCCGCTGAGCTGGTTGCTGCAACCCGCTACCCACCCCACGGTGAACGTGGCGTTGGGCATGTGTTGGCACGTGCCTCGCGCTGGGGGCAGGTGAAGGACTATCTGGCCCGCGCAGATGACGAGATTTGCCTGATGCTGCAGGTAGAGAGCCAGCAGGCGCTGGATAATTTGGAAGCTATCGCCGCAGTAGAAGGGGTCGACGGTGTATTTATTGGCCCCGCCGATTTATCTGCTTCGATGGGGCATCTTGGCAATGCTGGCCACCCCGACGTGGAAGCGGCGATTAGTGACGCTATTCACAAAATTCGCGCAGCGGGTAAGGCGGCAGGGATTGTCACGGTGGACGAACAGGCAGCTCGCGGCTACCTAGCTGCAGGCTGTACATTCGTTGGCGTAGGGATCGATGCTCTGCTGTATGCCAATGCCTTGCGCGGCTTGGCAGAGCGTTTCAAACGCTAGTGTTTGTATGAACGCTGAGCGAAGGACAGGCAAGCGCTTTAATGTGGATATGCCTTCTGCGCTTGCCTGGCTGGGTCGTTAACCTTCAGTCGGCAAAATCCTTCCGGGGTTCATCAGCCCTTTAGGATCAAACAGGGCTTTAACGCCGCTGATGAGTTCACGTTCGATGGGTGATAGCCGAGCCAAATAGGGCGCTTGCTTGGTGCGGCCAATACCGTGCTCAGCGCTGATGCTGCCGTTGAAATCATCGAGCACTTCAAAAAGCCGTTCTTCCAGGTCATGCAGGTGGGCTTTTTTGTCTGTGTCAGCCATGGCGCTGGGCGGCAGAATGTTAAAGTGCAGGTTGCCGTCGCCGACGTGCCCATAGGCAATGATTTCGCACTCCGGGGAGGCGGCCATGATGACCTCACTCGCCTGCGTGACAAAGGCTGGAATCGCTGAAATAGGCACGGCGATATCGGTGCGTAAGTGCTCGCCGCGCCGACGTTGACCTTCCAGCATACTCTCGCGAAACTGCCATAGCTGGGCCGACTGGGTGTCGCTGGCGGCCAGCGCGCCGTCAAGCACCAGCTCACGCTCCATGCCTGTTTCCAGCAGCTGTTCCAGCATCGTCGCTAAATCTATCGGCCCGGTGGCGGCGACTTCCATGAGCACGTACCAAGGGTAGGCGCTTTCCATGGGGTCGCGAAGTTCTGGGGTTGCTTCTATGGCCAGCTCAATGCAGCGGCGCGGAATCAGCTCAAAAGCCGTCAGCAAATCGCAGCAGTCGCGGCGGGCCAAACCGTAAAGATCAATCACCGCTTGTACGGAGGGCAGGCCCAGCAGCGCGGTGCGGTTTTGAGTCGGGCGCGGTGACAGTTTTAACACTGCGCCGGTAACGATGCCCAGGGTGCCTTCGCTGCCTAAAAACAGCTGCTGAAGGTCGTAGCCGCGGTTGTCTTTGTGCAGGGCATTGAGGCCTTCCAGCACGCGCCCATCGGGAAGCACTACTTCCAGCCCGAGTACCAGCTCGCGCATCATGCCGTAGCGCAGCACGTTAAGGCCGCCTGCATTGGTAGCGATATTGCCACCAATCTGACAACTGCCTTGAGCGCCGAGTGAAAGCGGAAAATCGCAGTCATGCTCGGCAGCGGCTAGCTTGACGTTCTCAAGGATGCAGCCAGCGTCCACTGTGATGGTGAAGTTAACCGGGTCAATGGCCCGCACGCTGTTCAAACGTTCCAGACTGATCACCAGTTCCTGGCCGTTTGCGGCGGGCAATGCGCCCGCCACTAGGCCGCTGTGGCCACCTTGGGGCGTCATTGCGACCCCTTGCTGATAACAGCGCCTGACAATCTCAGCAACGTCAGCGGTATTCGCCGGGCGGGCTACGGCCAGCGGCATGCCTAGCGTATCGCCAGCCCAGTCGCTAACGTAGCGCGCCATCGCCTCTGGTTGGCGTATTAAACCGCGCTCGCCAAGCAGGCTGGCGAGCTCGTTTAAAAAGAGTGTGATCGCTGTCATTAGACCTCTTCCTGCCAGGCAGCGCCGTCGGGGAAGGAGTGCTGCGCTTGTGACTGCGCGTGCATGGCAATGCTGTAGCCCGGCGCTTCGGGCACCTGATAACGCCCGCCGCGAATGACGACCGGGTCAATAAAGTGTTCGTGAAGATGATCCACATACTCCAGAACGCGACCCTCAAGGCTACCGGATACCGCAATGTAATCGAAGAGTGAGATGTGCTGGGTGTATTCGCATAGCCCCACGCCACCGCCGTGAGGGCAAATTGGCACGCCGAACTTGGCGGCCATTAGTACCACCAGGATGACTTCGTTGAGCCCGCCCAGGCGTGCCGCATCAAGCTGACAATAGTCGATGGCATCTGCCTGGAAGAACTGCTTAAACATCACTTTGTTATGGCAGTGCTCGCCGGTAGCAACGCCAATAGGCGCAACGCGGTGGCGAATTTCAGCGTGGCCTAGAATGTCGTCAGGGCTGGTGGGTTCTTCGATCCACAGCGGGTCAAATTCCGCTAAGCGGCGCATTTTAGTGATCGTTTCATCGACGTCCCATACCTGGTTGGCATCCATCATCAGCACGTTGTCCCAGCCAATCTCATCGCGCAGCAGCGCTGCGCGGCGGGCATCTTCTTCGATATCGCCACCAATTTTTTGTTTAAAGTGCGTCCAGCCTTCCGCCAGCGCTTCTCTGGCCAAGCGGCGCACTTTCTCGTCGCTGTAGCCCAGCCAACCCGATGAAGTGGTGTAGCCTGGGTAGCCGTCGCGGCGCATTTCGTCTTCACGTTCTGCTTTGCCGGATGACTGGCGGCGTAACAAGCAGATTGCTTCTTCCGGCGTGAGCGCATCGGTAACGAAGCGAAAGTCGAGACAGCGCACCAGCTGCTCTGGGGTCATATCCACCAGCAGCTTCCATACCGGTTTGCCTTCGTGCTTTGCCCACATATCCCACACGGCGTTGACGATGGCCGCCGTGGCTAGGTGAATCGCGCCTTTATCGGGGCCGATCCAGCGTAGCTGGCTGTCACCGGTGATTTCTCGCCAGAAACTGCCCATATTGTCGGTGATGGATGCCAGTGAGCGCCCTTCAATTAACGGCGCTAGTGATTGCACGGCGGTAACTACTATCTCGTTGCCGCGGCCGATGGTAAACGTTAAGCCGTGACCTTCGGGGCTGCCATCATCAGTATGCAGAATGACGTAAGTGGCCGAATAGTCGGGCGCCGCATTCATGGCATCCGAGCCGTCCAGCGTGCGCGATGTGGGGAAGCGGATATCCTGAATTTCGACGCGTGTTATGGTTGTCATTGTGCTCTCCTAATCAGTGCTATGGGTGGCGTAATACTTAGCGGCGCGCTAGGTGGCGCATCAGTTCGCGAATACCGTAAGTCCAGGGCGGCAGCTGATCGCTTCTGCCTACCGTATTGACTAAGGCGCCAAGGGACGGTGTAGCGATGGTGACGCGATCGCCTAGGTGATGGGTGAATCCCTGGCCTTCGCCGTCGCGGTCCTGAATCGGTGAGAACATGGTGCCGAGGAACAGCATGAAGCCGTCAGGGTACTGGTGGTGCTCGCCGATAGTTTGGCCTACTAGGTCCAGCGGATCGCGGCTGATTTCGCGCATATCGCTCTCGCCCTGGAGCAAGAAATCATCGTCTTCTCCTTCAATACGCAGCGATACCTGGCAATTGCGTACGCTATCCATATCGAAGTGATCGTCAAATAGCCGGATGAACGGCCCCAGCGAGCAGGAGGCGTTGTTATCTTTTGCCTTGCCGAGCAGCAGGGCGCTGCGGCCCTCAACGTCGCGCAAGTTGACGTCATTGCCTAGCGTGGCGCCGCGCACCTGGCCACGGCTGTCTACCGCCAGGACAATTTCCGGCTCTGGGTTATTCCACTGAGAGGACTCATGCAAACCCACCGGGGTGCCAAAGCCTACTGAAGACAGCGGCTGCGCTTTAGTAAACACCTCGGCATCGGGGCCAATGCCTACTTCCATATATTGCGACCAGCCACCACGGGCTTGCAGCGCTTCTTTGAGCGCCATCGCTTCGGCAGACCCTGGGGTAATCTTGGAGAGATCGGTGCCAATCAGCGCCTGCAAATCGTCGCGCAGCGCGACAGCCCTAGCCGGATCACCGCCCGCTTGCTCTTCGATTACCCGCTCTAACAGGCTAACGGCAAAGGTGACGCCACAGGCTTTAACGGCCTGTACATCGCAAGGGGCCAGCAAGTAGGGCGCGGTTGGCGAAGGCATCTGGGAGTTGGCGAGCAGCGACTCGACGCTACCGATTGACGGCCCATCTGCGCGTTGCACGACGGACAGCACATCATCGCGTTCCAGCAAATCAGCCATGGTGGGGCCAAACGCGGTGATATCGATGACCTGGCCAGCGTGCACGGTTACCAGTGCGGGGCCGGGGGGCGTGCCATCCAGCCAAACGCGGCCAACGAGCAGCGCTTTATCCAAATCATGGGGAAGAGAGTCAGTCAGGGACAGTGGGTTCATGTGCGCCTCCAGAAAAGTTGGACTAAAGATGTACTAGTGATGAGCAACGAGTGGTTGGTGCGCCATCACCTATCATGTTATGGATATTGTGTTGTATGACAGGTATGCCAGTTCATGGCTCACTTTAGCGCACCGTCCGGTTTCGGGTCGATAGTTAAATCTGCCTAATTGAGATCGGTTTCGCTTAACGCTGCGTGCAAAAATAAAAGTAAAAATCCTAAGGAGAAGGTCATGTTAGACGAGTGGAAAGGCAAGCGAGTCCTCATCACCGGCGCTAGCCGTGGCATCGGCGCGGCGGTGGCTAAGCAGCTAGGTACGCTGGGTGCCCATGTGGCAGTGCACTATCACAGCAGCGAAGCGCCCGCCGAAGCGGTGGCCAAGGCTATCCGCGATGCAGGGGGGGAAGCCTTTACCCTTAAGGCGGACGTCAGCCATTCCAGTGAAACGCAACGGCTTGTCGATGAAGCGGCCAAACGCCTGGGCGGGTTGGATCTGTTAATCAATAACGCTGGTGACATGCTGGGCCGGGTAGGCTTAGACGCGATGGATGATGACCAGTACGACCGAGTGATGGATCTCAACGTGCGCTCGGTGATCATGGCCAGCCGCGCCGCGCTAGCGCATTTTAGGCGCGCAGGACGCGGCAATATCATCCATACCACGTCTATTGCCGCACGTAATGGCGGTGGTGGCGGTGCAGGGCTCTATGCTTCTGCCAAGGGGTTTGTGAGCACGGTGACGCGCAATATGGCGAAAGAGCTGGCCGGCGAGAATATCCGCGTCAATGCCGTCGCCCCCGGTACGATTGCGACCGATTTTCACGAGCGCCACTCCAGCGAGGCGCATTTAGCCGCGGCACGTGCATCGATCCCTATGGGGCGATTAGGCACGTCCGAAGAGTGCGTAGGGGCTTATGTATTTCTTGGAACAGACGCACTGAGCGGCTATGTCACGGGTCAAATCATTGAGGTCAACGGTGGGCAGCTAATGCCATGAGTATGTCATTGCGTAGTGACCCAGGCGCTAAGTGTTATGAGATTGCGATCACCATGGGCGACCCTGCGGGTATTGGCCCGGAAATTATTTGTCGCGCGTTAAAGGCTATGTCTAGCGCCGAACGAGCCAGTGCCCTCGTGGTGGGAGATCCCGCTATTTATCGTCGAGCAGCGGCCAGTGTCGATGCTGAGCTGATGTTTGTGCCGCTCGACCAACCATCCAGCGGTGATCACTGTGTCGCTATCAGCGTAGTGGACGTGCCGGTGGGTGCCGATATCCCGGATGGCCAAATCAGTGCGGGCGCAGGTGATATGGCTTTTCGTTGCGTTCAGGCGGCGGTGAACTTAGTGCAGTCAGGCCGGGCGCAGGTGATTGTTACTGCGCCGCTCAACAAGGCGGCGCTGCATGAAGCAGGGCACCATTACGATGGCCACACCGGCATGCTGGCAGCGCTGACCGGCGCGCCCTCATCGTTCATGCTATTGGCCTCGGAGACGCTTTCGACGCTGCATGTTTCAACGCATGTATCACTGCGAGAAGCGATCGATCGAGTGACGCCTGAACGTATTGTTGCCACCGTCGAAGCCGGCAATGCTCACTTGGTTGCGCTGGGACTAAGTGCGCCACGTATCGCCGTTGCCGGACTCAATCCGCATTGCGGTGAAGGGGGGATCTTTGGTGATGAGGACAGCCGCTGTATTGCGCCCGCAGTGGATCAGCTGCGTCAGCGTGGCTTTGATGTAAGTGGTCCTATTTCTGCTGACACGGTGTTCTACCGAGCCTCTAAAGGCGAGTTCGATTTAGTCGTTGCTCAGTATCATGACCAGGGCCATATTCCGGTCAAACTCATTGCATTCGATACCACAGTGAATGTCAGCCTAGGCCTGCCGTTACAGCGTACCTCAGTGGATCACGGCACCGCGTTCGATATCGCCTGGCAAGGTAAAGCAGATGCTACCAATATGGGGTCCGCGATTGCCTATGCGCGACGTCTCGCCAGTGGCGGGCATTCGTGAGCCCCTGCCAGCTAGCCATTATTGCCGACGATTTGTCGGGTGCGCTGGATGCATCAGCGCCCTTTGCTGCACGGGGAGCCGATGCCCGAGTGATTGTCAGTCTAGAAGCATTAACAGCGACGCTTGATGTGTGGCAAGGGCAAGGGACGTGGCCAGCGGTCATCGCCGTGAATACCGAGTCACGCCATTTGCGGGCCGATGAAGCAGCGTTGCGGGTTTCTAAGGCGGTTCGTCTATTGACACAAGTACGCCCGCAGCAATGGTTTAAAAAGGTGGATTCAACCTTGCGCGGCCAGGTAGTTGCCGAGTGTCGAGCATTGCAAGAGGCCATTGGATATCCACTGCTATTGGCGCCAGCGGTACCGGCTCAAGGGCGCATTGTGCGCAACGCTGAAGTCTGGGTTGATGGCGTAAGCTTGGCCAATACGGCATATCAGCAGGATGCGCGATCATCGCCTCTATTGGGTCCTATTGATGATGCGTTTGCCGCAGGGGGGCTGGCGTTACAGCGCTATCGCCTTGAGAAGGGAAACACGCTTCCTGACGAGAGCTGCATTGTCGATGCCAGCAGCGACGCGGAACTCGCCGCGCTTTACGATGGCGTGCTGAAGCTCAAAAGCTCACGTGTCATGGCCGGCGCAGCGGGATTGGCTATGGCCATTGCTCAACGTCGCTTCGGGACTCCCTGTGCTCAGGCTAGGTCACTGTGCGGGATAAAATCGGTGCTGTATGCCGTTGGCTCCCGGGCTCCTCGTGCCGCGGAGCAGCTTGAGTCGCTGTGTCAGCAGTTACCCAACGTAGCGATTATTGAGGCGTGTGCTACGTCGCTTGATCACCTTGGCGTCGAGGCATGTGTCATCGTGCCTAGTGAAGATGGAACAGTGCGCACAGCGATTGAAGTGGCCGATGCAATGGCGGCCCAGGTGGCTGGCATTATCTCAGCCTGGCATGACGAAGATGAGCACCTGCAATTTCTTACCGGTGGCGATATCGCTATGGCAGTGCTCTCCCAGCAAGGCGCTCGTTATATCACCGTTGAGACTGAGTGGTCACCGGGTGTGGCATTAGGGTGTTTGGATGGTGATGCCCACCGCAGAGTAATGACTAAGGCGGGCGGCTTCGGCGACTCATCACTACTCGTTCGTTTGCATCAGCAGCTTAACCTGAGCGGTGAGTCGAACTAAGTACACAAAATAACGACAGCAAAATGCTCGCCGGGTAGTTGCGTAATTGAGGGTCAGCAGCTAGGTTTCAATCTGGTGGTATGATACGTATACAGTAAGATGATCGGTTTCATCGACTGTTGCCGCTCGCACAATAACCAACAATAAATCTAATGGTTGTGAGGAATACAAGATGAGCTACAAAAGCCAACACCGCCTAACGATGTCCCGTTTGCTAACCGCTACGCTTATTGCCGCTGGTATCAGCGTAGCCGGTGCGGTACAGGCCGTCGAGAACCTGCGTTTCGCCCATGTTTATGAAACCTCCGAGCCTTTCCATAAGTGGGCATTATGGGCCGCTGACGAGATTGAAGAGCGCACCGATGGGCGCTATACCATGGAGGTATACCCCGCTGCCTCGTTAGGTAAAGAGGAAGACATCAACGAAGGGCTTGGGTTAGGCACGGTCGATATCATTTATACCGGCACCCAGTTCGCTGGCCGCGCTTATGGCCCCATCGGCATTGCCGGGGCTGCGTATATGTTCCGTGATTTCGAGCACTGGCAGGCGTTTGCCGATAGCGATCTATTCCAAGAGATTGCTCAGGGCTATCAGGATCAAACCGGCAATGTTCCGCTGGCGCTCAACTATTATGGCGAACGCCACGTCACGTCCAATATCCCCATTAATGAACCCGCAGACATGGAAGGGCTGAAAATTCGGGTGCCCAACGCACCGATGTACATGATGATGCCTCAGGCGGTGGGTGCTAACCCAACGCCCATTTCGTTTGATGAGGTATATCTGGCTCTGCAGCAAGGCGTTGTAGGCGCGCAGGAAAATCCGCTGCCGACTATTCGTGCTAAGGCTTTCCATGAAGTACAGGACTACATCAATCTGACCGGCCACATTACCGATTCGCTTATTACGATTGTTGGCGGGCCGCGCTGGAATCAGCTCTCTGAAGAAGACCGCGAAATATTCCGCGAGGTTTTCCAGGAGGCGGCTGAAAACAACACCAAAGATATTCTGAAGGCCGAAGGGGAGCTGGTTGCCTGGTTTGAAGAGCAGGGTAACACCATCAATGAAGTGGACCGTGAACTCTTCCGTGAGGCCGTTTTACCCGCCCATAACGGCGATGCCGCGACATGGGATCAGGAAACCTACGATCGCCTACAGGCTATCGGCCAGTAATCCAACCCCTGATAACACTCCGCTCTTTACTGAGCGGAGTGTTTGGAGTCCTGTGCCATGAATGATTCGCGCGAGAATTCCCCGCCTATCGGCGACCCGATGGTTGATTTTGAATCTGCTTTCGAGGATGCACCGTTCAAACTAAGTGATTATCGCCTCGAAGACTTTGTCACCTTAACGCTTTTTTGGGCATTGATTTTAGTGGTGTTCGCCCAGTTTTTTAGTCGCTATGTGCTGGGTAGTTCTATTGGCTGGACCGAAGAAATTGCCCGTTACTTACTGATTGGCGTGGGCTTTTTTGGCAGCATCATGGCAGCCCGTAACGGTAGCCACATCATGGTGGAATTCTTCTACCACTACATGCCGGGCTGGCAGGCGCGTTTGCTAGAGCATTTGGTCAACCTGATAAGCCTTAGTTTTTATATAGCGATGGCATGGATCGCCTATCAGTTGGCATCACGCACCAATAGCCTAATGGTGTCGGTGGATCTGCCTAAGAGCATCATCTATTTCACCGTCTGTGCGGCGTTTACATTGATGGCGCTGCGCACCGTTCAGCGGCTTTACTTGAAGTATCTGGGGCGTTCCCTATGACGCTTGAGCTGTGGCTACCCGCGACATCATCTTTATCAAGAGGCCTCCCATGTCCCGATTTTCTGTGATGCGTTGGCAAAAGCCGATAGTGTCTCCGCTGCTGGCGGCACTGGCTATTCTGGGCTGCGTGATTCTACCGCTAATGGGCTACGATCTTGGCTTTTTGTTCTTTGCGCTGTTTACCATGCTGGTGCTGGGCGTGCCTATCGCGGTTAGCTTGGCAGGCGCCTGCTTAATGTTTGTCTTAATCACCGGCCAGGTGCCCAGCATTGTCATAGCACACCGCATGATTAACGGCATTGACAGCTTTCCGCTGCTGGCGATTCCGTTTTTTATTTTTGCCGGCAGCCTAATGAACAATGGTGGCATTACCGAGCGTATTTTCAATTTCGCTAAGGCGCTGATGGGCTGGATGCGGGGTGGCCTTGGCCATGTCAATGTGGGGGCTAGCATTGTGTTCTCGGGCATGTCGGGCGCGGCCGTAGCGGATGCAGGCGGCCTGGGCATGATTGAAGTCAAAGCCATGAAGGATGCGGGATACGATGAAGAGTTCGCCGTGGGAATTACGGCGGCGTCCTCGACCATCGGGCCTATCATTCCGCCTAGCTTGCCGATGGTGATTTACGGGGTTATGGCGTCCGCCTCGGTAGGCCAGCTGTTCGCAGCAGGGCTGATCCCTGGCCTGTTGATGGGCATCATGCTGATGTTGATGATCTTCATCATCTCAAGGCGGCGTGGCTATCAGCGCGATGCCATTTTCTCCATGCGGGTTCTTGGCCATACCTTCAAACGGGCGTTTTTATCGTTGCTGACACCTGTCATTATTGTGGGCGGTATTATCACCGGTGCCTTCACGCCGACTGAAGCCGCGGTGGCCGCGGTGTTTTATGCCTTGCTCCTGGGTGGCGTGGTTTACCGTACGTTGACGTGGCGTAAACTGCTTAAAGTCAGCATGGAAACCATCGAGACCACCGCGGTTATTCTGTTCATTGTGTCTTCGGCATCGATCTTCGCCTGGATACTGACCAGCAATCAGGTGACTCAGAATGTGATCGCCTTAATGGGCCCCTTTGCCGATAGCAAGCTCGCCGTTCTGGTAATGGCCAATATCGTGCTGATTATCGTGGGCTGCTTTATGGAAACGATCGCTGCGATCACCATCTTAGTCCCGGTGCTGTTGCCCATGGCCGTTGCGGTGGGGGTAGACCCTGTCCACTTCGGGGTCATCATGGTGCTTAACCTGATGATCGGACTATTAACGCCACCAGTGGGCATGGTGCTCTACGTGCTTTCCAGGGTCTCTAACGTGAGCTTTGAGCGCTGCATGCGAGGCACCATTCCGTTCCTAATACCCCTGGTGATCTGCCTTCTATTGGTGACGTTCATCCCGGCTATTTCTATGTGGCTACCCACGCTGATATATCGCTAAGCACCGCTGGAGCTGGCGGAATGCCAGCTCCGCTATTAAGACCCGGAGTATTTTATTAATGACTGATACCTCATTAGATTTTCGCGTTACCCACGAGGATCTTGCTCGTTTTATACAGGCGACACTCGCCGCTGTTGGCGCCAATCAAGCCTCGGCGCAGGCGGTGAGCCGCGCGCTGGTCACCGCATCGCGCATGGGGACCGATAGCCACGGTTTGCGTCTATTGCCTCACTATGTGCAGGCGCTTCAAGGCGGGCGCATTAAAGGGGCGCCTAACATGGTGTTTCAGCGCCGCTTAGCGGCCACAGGCTGCTTAAACGCTGACGACGGGCTTGGTCATCTGGCGGGTTATACCGCGATGGAACACGCCACGGCGATGGCTGATGAGGTCGGAATAGGCGCTGTCGCTGTGGGGCACTCATCGCACTTCGGCGCGGCAGGGTGCTATGCGTTAGCCGCGGCTGAACGCGGCTATCTTGGTATGGCGTTCTGTAATTCAGACCCCTTTGTACTTCTGCACGATGGTGCCAAGCCCTTTCACGGTACCAACCCCATCGCTTTTGCAGCGCCGGTAGCGGGTGAGTCGCCGTATCTATTGGACATGGCCACGAGTTCGATCCCCTGGAACCGAGTGCAGCAATTTGGTGCTATTGGCCGCCAGCTGCCCGATCAAGTCGCGGCAGATGCGGCCGGTCAGGTGAGTCGCGTACCTGCTGATATCGCTGCCTTGTTGCCGCTGGGCGGCAGTGATTTCGGCTTTAAAGGTGCCGGCCTAGGCGGCATGGTCGAAGTGCTGAGTTCGATGCTGTCGGGCATGCAGCATGGCTTCAGGTTATTGCCGATGGGCGGGCCGGATATGGCAACGCCGCGGGGTGTCGGGCATTTCTTTCTAGCCATAAAGCCCGATGCCTTTGTTGATGAAGGCACCTTTGCTCAAGGGCTGGCCGCGTATTTGAAAGACCTTCGCGCCCAGCCAGCCTCAAAAAATGCCAGAGTACTAGCACCCGGTGATCGTGAATGGCGCTGCCAGGCGCAGCGCGATGCTCAGGGCGTTCCACTCGATGTTGCCAACCAATTAGCCTATGCCGAACTGGCTGAGCGGCACCGGATTACGCCACTATCTCGGCTTGATTAAAGGCTCAATGAAAAGACAATGGCGAAAAATGCAGTAAAATGGCGGCCAATTCCAGGTTAACGAGGAGCGACTGCCTATGAGCAGATACCGGATTGAGCGCAAAACGCTTTCCGAACAGGTCGCTGAACAGCTTGAGGCGGAGATTCTTGAGGGGCGGCTGAGCGAGAATGATCAGTTGCCCTCAGAAAGAGAGCTGATGGAGCAGTTTGGCGTTGGTAGACCCGCGGTGCGCGAAGCGTTGTTCCATTTGCAGCAGCTGGGATTGATTGCGATCAACAGCGGCACGCGTGCCAGAGTCATTCGCCCTACGGCCGATGCGGTGATGGCGAGGCTTTCGGGGGTGACACGGCAGCTGCTTTCGAAGCCGGCTGGCCAGCAATACTTCCAGGAAGCTCGGGCTACGTTTGAAATATCGCTAGCCCGCTACGCCGCTCGTCACGCCAGCGATGAGGATCTGACGCGGCTGCGTGAAGCCTTACAAGCCAACCGTGATGCTATTGGTGACGAAGCGCGCTTCAAGCGCTCTGATAACGACTTTCATGGTGTATTGGCGAGTATCGGACGTAACCCTATTTTTGATGCTATCCATGTGGCGCTTTCCGAGTGGCTAGATGATCGGCGTGCTCATGTGTTGCAGCAAAAGGATGAAGACAAGGCTGCGACCGCTGCGCACACTGAGATCATTGATGCCATTGAATCACGCGACCCTGATGCGGCCGAGGCAGCCATGCGGCGCCACCTCGACCGTCACTACGGCACGTACATGCAGCTTAAAAGACGCTTGTCTGATACCCCTTAGCTTTCACGCTTGCCGTCGATTAAGCGGGAAACGTTAAACGGATTGCTATCGCGCAGCGCTTCGGGCAGCAGGCCTGCTGGCAAGTCTTGGTAGCAGACGGGGCGCAGGAAGCGATAAATCGCAGCACTGCCCACCGACGTCGTCCGGCTGTCAGACGTGGCCGGGTAGGGGCCGCCATGTACCATCGCATGACCCACTTCCACGCCGGTCGGCCAGCCATTGGCCATAATACGGCCCACGCGACGTTCCAGTGCGGGCATTAGGCGTTTAGCGGCATCTAAGTCGCCATCGTCTAGCTGCAGTGTCGCGGTCAATTGGCCTTCCAATTGCTCGGCCACACGCTGCATTTCATCGCTGTCACGGCACTCAATCACCAGTGATGCAGATCCGAAGATTTCACTCTGCAGCGCTTCTTGAGTTAAGAAGTCGTGGGCGCTAGCGGTAAATAAAGCAGTTTGGCAGCTATGCGGGCCGTCGTTGGTTTGTCCACGCGCGACTTCGTTAACGCAAGCGTTGCCCGAAAGCTCATTCACACCGCTTCGATAAGCCTCATGAATGCCGGGTGTCAGCATCGTTTGGGCTGCGCTGGCTTTTACCGCGTCACCCGCTGTTGCTACGAAGGCGTCAAGGTCAGCGCCTTTAAGGCCAACGACTAGGCCAGGGTTCGTACAGAACTGGCCTGCTCCCATGTTTAGCGATGCCACAAAACTCTCTGCAATCGCAGTGCCGCGAGCTTTCAATGCCTCTGGCATTAGGAACACGGGATTGATGCTGCTCATTTCAGCATAAACAGGAATCGGCTCGGGGCGTGCTTGTGCGGTGGCCATTAATGCAGTGCCGCCGCTACGTGAACCGGTGAACCCAACGGCTTTGATGCGCGGGTCGGCCACTAGCGCCTGGCCAATCTCTTTGCCTGAACCGAACAGCAGCGAAAAGACGCCTTCCGGCAACTCGCACTTAGCAACCGCACGCTGAATGGCGCGACCCACTAATTCGGACGTGCCAGGGTGTGCCGAATGGCCTTTAACAACCACCGGGCAGCCTGCAGCTAGCGCAGACGCGGTATCGCCACCCGCGACGCTGAACGCGAGGGGGAAGTTGCTGGCGCCAAAAACAGCCACTGGGCCTAGCGGGATGTGACGCTGACGCAGGTCAGCGCGGGGCATCGGCTGGCGCTCTGGCAGTGCAGGGTCGTGGCGTACATCCAGCCATTCTCCCGCGCGTACAACAGCAGCGAAAAGCCGTAGCTGGCCACAGGTACGGCCACGCTCGCCTTCAAGACGAGCCTTAGGAAGGCCCGATTCGGCGACACCACGCTCAGTTAAGTCGGCGCCAATGGCTTCAATTTCATCAGCAATGGTTTCTAAGAAGTGTGCGCGTGTCTCAAGTGACGTCTCGCGATACTGATCAAACGCCGCATCAGCAAGTTTGCAGGCCTGTTCCACGTCGGAACGGCTGCCGCCACGATAGCCTGGCTCAAGTACGTCACCGGTAGCGGGATTGATAGCGCGGATCTCATCCTGTGTGCCTGTCACGGTCTGTTGACCGATAAGCAGTGTGCCTTGCAGTGTCATGCTGGTCTCCTATTAAAGGGCATTATTGTCGATCTAGCGTAATACGTAGTGAGGTGATCGGTGTGCTGATCACCTTGTCGCTATTGATTTTATTGGGCGCAAATACTGGGCGTAAATACTTAATTACCGCGCACAGCAGTCAGGTCAGGCAGCCACGTCACGATGCCGGGGAAGGCGATCAGGATAACCAGTACTACAAGCAGCGCGGCGTAGTAGGGCAGCATCGCTTTGACAAGTTGTTCCATGGAAACCTTACCGACGCCGCAGCCGACATAAAGGCAAGTGCCCACCGGCGGTGTCAAAAGACCAATGCCTAAAATGAACGACATCAGCACGCCGAAATACACCGGATCAACGCCTACCGAGGTAACGATGGGCGTTAGCATGGGCGCCATGATGACCATTGCTGGCGTTAGATCCATTACAAACCCCACCAGCAGCAGTAGGCCCGCCACTATCAGCAGCAGTAGGAAAGGATCTTGTGTGATCGCCTGTACCTGAGTGACCAGTGTTTGCGGCACCATATTAATGGTTAAAAACCAGGCAATAACGGTGGCAAACGCCAGTAACAGCAGCACCATACCGGTCAAACGGGCGGTACGGATGAGCATTCCCCACAGCTCAGTTATCTTGAATTCGCGATACACGATCAGCGAGATAAACAGTGAGTAAAGCAGCGCCGCAACGGCCGCTTCGGTGGCGGTGAATACGCCGCCGATAATGCCGCCAATCACAATCACGGGTAGCACCAGCGCCAGCCATGCTGCTTTAAAAGCTTCCCAGAGCACATCAAGACGGAACTTACGGGTTTGGCCAGCATGGCCAATGGTCGCCATGATGAAGGTTGTCGCCATCAGGCCGGCCGCAATCAATATGCCGGGTACAATGCCAGCAATAAACAGGCGGCTAATTGACGTCTCGGTAACAATGCCGAAAAGAATCAACGGGATAGAAGGCGGAATAATGATGCCGATAACCGATGAAACGGTATTGATTGCGGTTGCTTGAGGCGCGGTATAGCCCTGTTTGGTCATCGACGGAATCATCATCGCGCCGGTGGCTGCCGTGTCTGCCACGGCTGAACCGCTAATGCCGCCGAAGAACATGGAGCCGGTAATAGCGACCTGGCCTAAACCGCCGCGTACGAAGCCGACTAAGGCACCGGCTAGGTCCATTAAGCGGCGAGCGATGCCGCCGTTACTCATTACTTCACCGACCAGAATAAAGAACGGAATAGCCAGTAGTGGGAAGCTGTTAACGCCCCGGATAGACTGCTCAATCATGATCGAGAGCGGAATGTCAGACAGTAGCGCCATAATGACGGCGGCAATGCCTAGGCCAAATGCGATGGGCAGGCCAAGTGCCAGGGAGGCGAAAAGAATGCCTAAAAAGATCCATAGCATGATTAGTGATCTCCAGCAGGCGTGATAGTAACGCTAGGCGAGCGAATTTGTTGCACGCTCTGCCAGGCGCGCCAGATAGACACAGCGGCAATAAACACGGCGCAAAGAACTAGCGAAACGTTAATGATATTCCAGGGCACATTGAGAATCGCGGTGCGGCTTGAAGCGCGAGCTATCACCAAGCATCCACCCCAAATGATGACGCCCATTAGCGCGGTGATAACCACGTGCTGGAATAAATACAGCATATGGGCGGCCCGCGGTTTTAGTTTGCGGACCAAAATATCAACTGCAATATGTTCATAGCGGGCAAAGGCCGCAGCTGCGCCGATAAATATCAGCCAGATAAACAGCATTCGCGCCAGCTCATCGGCCCAGGGCAGCGAGCGGTTGAACACTGCGCGGCCGATGACATTCGCTGACACGGAAATGATCAAGGCGACCAGCAAGGTGGCAATCACATGTTCCATCACCTGAGTTAGCCAGCGAAATATTGCCGGGCCGCGACGCTGCTCGGGTTCAATTTCCAACGGTTCGCGTTGGGGGTCATCAAAATATGCCGCGGTATCAGGAATTGGAGTATTGGGTATGTCCATGAGCTTTCCGAAGTGGCGAGTAACGAAAAGGCAAGAGGCCTATGCCTCTTGCCTAACCTCTCAATAGAACGTCTATTCAGAGGAGGTCCTGCAATAGCAGACCGAACATTAGCGTCGGTCTTACCGTCAAGGACGCTTACTTTTCTGTAGACGATTCGGCCATAGAGGATTCAGCAAGACGCTGGAACTCAGCCACTAAATCTTCACCAATGCGCGGTGCCCATTCGGCGTAGACCGGCTGTACGGCTTCTTGGAAAGCAGCAATCTGCTCGTCATCAAGACGCGTGACTTGCATGCCGCGCTCTTCAAGCTGGTCGCGCGCCCAGTCGTCGTATTCGCTAGAAAGCAGAATTTCATAATCGGCTGCCTGCAGTGCGGCTTCCTGTACTAGCTCTTGATACTCGGGGTCGAGCCGATCCCAGGTACGCTGAGACATCATCTGGATGAACGGCGTGTAGACGTGACGAGTTTCCGAGCCGTAATCCTGCACCTCATAGAAGTTGGAGGTCAGAATGGTGCTCCATGGGTTTTCTTGGCCATCAACGACGCCCTGTTCCATCGCAGAGAAAAGCTCACCGAAAGCCATGGGGGTAGGGTTGGCGCCCAGCGCTTGCCAAATGGCCAGGTGCACCGGATTTTCCATGGTACGCACCGACAGACCACGTACGTCTAAGCCTGCGACGTCTTCAGGCGAGGAGACTTCCCGCGCGCTGTTAGAGAGCTGACGGAAGCCGTTTTCAGCGAAGGCCAGGGCTTTAATGCCAGTGCCATCAAACGCATCGAGCATCTCTTGAGCAGCATCGCTGCGCATGGCTTCAACGGCCGCTTCGCGCGTCGGAAGCAAGAAAGGCAAATCGAAAACGGCCAGTTCTGCTACGTAGCCGGTCGCGGGGGAAGACGAAGGATACGTCATGTCCAGCGTGCCGGTTTGCAGCATTTCCATCATCTGCACGTCATCGCCGAGCTGGCTGTTAGGGAACAGGTTAACGCTGATGCGCCCTTCGCTGCGCTGGTCGAGAATGTCTGCAAAATAACGGCTAGAAATGTATTGAGGCGAGGTCTCTGCCAGCCCCAGCCCCATGCGTATCGTCACCTTGCCGTGGTCACCCACCACCGCGCCTTCAATTTCAGGCGGATCTGACAAATCAGGCGTTTGGGCGTAAGCGATACTTGAGCTGAGCAGGGTGGCACCGGTCACTAACAGGGTGCGCTTCCAGAAATGTTGCATTGTATTAGTTCTCCTGGCGAGGTGTTGATGGCTGTGCGCGGCGTACTTCAAGAAACCGGCAAAGCGATAACTGTTGTTGTTTTACGTAAGCGGCCATACGCGTCAGGCAGACATATTCTCCAGAATGCCGTCACTTAGAGCCTAGCCCTAAAAGAAATAGCCCTAAATAAATAGCCCTTAAGAGCGCATCGCTACCGCAAACACTGGAGGTTAATGTGGAACTTTTTTCGCATATGTTCAACATAGACTTTTGTATGTATCGACGCTGGAGGTGAGAACGCGTAACGTCACGGCATTATTTTCTTATTTCTTCACTTTAGGCGTGGAGTGACACCATGGCCAGTTCTCATCGTATTACGTCTGAACAGTTGCGTTCACGCTACTGGTTTGATAATCCCGATCATCCGGGCACCACAGCGCTCTGTATTGAACGCTATCTTAATTACGGCATCACGCTGGATGAGTTAACCAGCGGTAAGCCGATTATTGGCATCAGCCAATCGGGCTCTGATTTAACCCCCTGCAACCGTCATCACATTGATTTGGTGAAGCGCGTTAAAGACGGTATTCGTGCGGCAGGCGGGGTGCCTTTTGAATTCCCCATGCATCCCATTCACGAAAACGTACGCAGGCCTACTGCCGCGCTAGACCGCAACCTTGCCTATCTGGGATTAGTCGAGATTCTGCACGGCTACCCGTTAGACGGTGTGGTATTAACCACCGGCTGCGATAAAACGACTCCCGCGGCGCTCATGGCGGCAGCGACGGTGAATATCCCCGCGATTGTGCTTTCCG
Organism: Halomonas sp. AOP5-B2-8; assembly: GCF_052376475.1. Taxonomy (NCBI): domain Bacteria; kingdom Pseudomonadati; phylum Pseudomonadota; class Gammaproteobacteria; order Oceanospirillales; family Halomonadaceae; genus Halomonas; species Halomonas sp. AOP5-B2-8. Next base: position 417,710 of record NZ_JBQSVS010000004.1, read on the forward strand.
GTGGGCCAATGCTTAACGGTTGGCGCGGGGCTGAGCGCGTAGGCTCGGGAACGATTATTTGGGAGCTGCGCAAACGCCTGGCGGCAGGCGATATCGACTACGCGGAATTTCTTTCCCGCGCCAGTGATTCAGCGCCTTCGATTGGCCACTGTAATACGATGGGCACTGCGTCCACCATGAACTCTATGGCTGAGGTGCTGGGCATGAGTCTGCCCGGCTCGGCGGTAATTCCCGCGCCGTATAAAGAGCGCGCAATGGTGTCCTACGATACCGGCACGCGTATTGTCGATATGGTCTGGGAGGACGTGCGCCCACTGGATATCCTGACCCGCGAAGCGTTCGAAAACGCCATCGTTGCCTGTTCTGCACTGGGCGGCTCGTCCAACGCGCCGGTACACATTAACGCCATTGCCCGCCATGCAGGCATTGAACTAGATAATGACGACTGGCAGCGTTTGGGGCATGAAATTCCGCTGCTGGCGAACGTCATGCCCGCTGGCGTATTTCTCTGCGAAGAATTTTATCGCGCAGGCGGGGTGCCCGCCGTTCTGCACGAGCTTAATGTGGCCGGCAAGCTGCACGGCGGGGCGCTGACAGTGAATGGCCGCTCTATTGGTGAAAATCTTCAAGGTCGAGAAACGCAGGATCTTAACGTGATCTGCCGCTACGCCGACCCGCTGGTCGAGCATGCCGGGTTCCTTAATCTTAAGGGCAATCTGTTTGACTCGGCGCTGATGAAAACCAGCGTAATCTCCCGTGACTTTCGCGAGCGTTTCCTAAACGACCCCAACGACCCTGAAGCCTTTGAAGGGAAGGTGGCGGTGTTTGATGGCTCTGAGGATTATCACGCCCGCATTGATGACCCGGCATTAGGCATCGACGCCCGTACTATCCTGGTCATGCGCGGCGCAGGCCCAGTGGGCCATCCTGGCGGTGCCGAAGTGGTCAACATGCAGCCACCGGAGGCGCTAATCAAACAAGGTATCGAATCACTACCGTGTTTGGGCGATGGTCGCCAGTCGGGCACGTCGGGTTCACCTTCCATTCTTAATGCCTCGCCTGAAGCCGCGACCGGCGGTGGTTTAGCGCTGCTTGAAAGTGGCGACCGGATGCGGGTTGATCTCAAACGTGGCGAGGTGCAGCTGCTGATTGAGCCCGCTGAGCTGGACGCACGCCGTGAGCGTTTAGCCCAGCAGGGCGGTTATCGCTACCCAGGCCATCAAACGCCTTGGCAAGAGATTCAGCGCAGCATGATTGAGCCGCTGGACCGCGGCATGACGCTGGAACCCGCAACCAAGTACCGCGATGTTGCCCGTCTGCATCCGCCTAGAGACAATCATTAAAAGCGCGATGTTTTTAAGGGCTAGCTACTAAAGGATTAGCCACTAAAAGGACAGGTATTCGATGAGCCGGTTTAATAACTTATCGCATCGTCAGCAGGGTCTGCTGTTGACCGGTGGCGGTGCGATCATCATGGCGCCCGATGCTTTGCTGATTAAGGTGGCTGATCTTCCCGATGCCGAGATCCTAATGTGGCGCGGCTTTCTTTCGGCGTTGGGCTTTCTGCTTATCGCGTTAATGCGCTACGGCCGCGGCACGCTGGCGGCCTATCGGCGCTGTGGCTGGACCGGTATTGCCGTGGCGCTACTGTTTAGTCTGACGAGCTGTGGTTTCGTGCTGGGCAATCAATATACCAAGGCGGGTAACGTATTGATGATACTGGCCAGCGCGCCGTTAATTGCCGCCGTTCTCTCCTGGATCATCCTCAAAGAGCGTTTGCCCGGACGAACATGGCTGGCCATTTCACTGTGCATGGTCGGTATTGCCATGATCGCGCTTGATGACGTGGGGGCTGGCTCCTGGGTGGGCAACGCGTTTGCCCTAATGGCGGCGTCGACGCTGGCGATTAACTTTACCCTGTGCCGTACGCGCCCAGGGGTCGACATGAGTCCGATGCTGGTCTTTAACGGTATTATTGTCGGCAGCGTTGCCGGGCTGTTTTGGCTGGCGGGCAGTGAAACGACGCTGCCCACGGTCAATCAGCTCTCGGTGGTGGTTCTACTGTGCCTGATCATTTTGCCCTGCGGTGTAACGCTGCTTCAGCGCGGGCCGCTGTATCTTCCTTCGGCCGAAGTGGGCCTGCTGCTGTTGCTGGAAGTGGTGCTGGGCACGCTGTTGGCCTGGTGGATTCTGAAAGAACAGCCCGCCCCCGTGGCGCTATTGGGGGGAGGCTTGGTACTCGGCACTTTACTGGCCAAGGGGCTTTACGAAAGGCGGTTAGAGCTGAGGCAGCGAGCGGCGTTGCAGCTGGATTCGCCCATAACGGCAGACCAGTCAAGTACGCTATGATTGGCAGCCATTGAAATAGGGACCTATCGCAGTGACGTTATCTCTTAGCAAGCCACTGACTCGCCCTAGTATCGCTGAATACCTCGCCGAAGAGATATTTGGCGGTAACTATCATCCTGGCGACTTTGTTCCGCGTGAACTAGATCTATGCGAACGTTTTGCTATCAACCGCTCAGCGGTGCGTAGCGACTTGCGCCAACTGGTGGATGCGGGAATTATCGAACGTATTTCTGGCCATGGCTCTAAAGTGCGTGAGTACTCAGAGTGGCATATTCTTGATGCCCAGGTAACCGACTGGTTAACCCGCTACGCGGCGCCCAACCCTGATATTCAGCGTGAGATTCTCGCTTTTCGTCTTGATGTAGAGCCCTACGTGGCTATGACCGCCGCCAAACGTGCCACCGCCCGCGACCTTGTTGCTATTGAAGAAGCCTTTGAGGGGCTTGGGCAGAATTTGCGCAATGCGACCTGCGAAGAAGAACGTCGGCTGCACAGCGAGTGTGATATCGCGTTTCATGAGGCTATCTTTAAAGCCACACACAATATCGTCTGGGCACAGCTGTCACATATTTTACGGCCCTCCATCTATCTGCTGGTGTCGATGTCTAACCAGAGCGCCTCTGACCCTGAAGACAGTCTTGAACGTCACCGCCAACTGATGGAAAGTATTCGCCTGCGCCGCCCGCGCGACGCTTTTCTAGCAGCACAGGCCGTATTGGCAGGCACCGCAGAGGCGCTTGGGCTTGAGCATAGCGCTAGCTCCTTAGGGCGCAGCGTTGAGCTACCTCATACAGCTCCTTGAGCTCTTTTACCCGTTTTTTTTTCAATTAAGCTTCTGTCATCAAAATAAGGCCTGCATATGTCTGACGTTACCATCGGCTTGGTTGGCGTGGGTAAAATTGCCCGCGATCAGCATCTTCCTGCGATAGCGGCGACCCCAAGCTGCCGTCTTGTGGCCGTGGCTGACCCTCATGCAGCGCTAGACGATGTGCCGTGCCATGCAAACCTGGATGCCATGCTGGACGCGCACCCTGAGATTTCTGCTGTGGCGATCTGCACGCCGGCCCATTTGCGTTACTCCCAGGCACGTGCGGCGCTGCTGCGCGGTAAACACGTGTTGCTGGAGAAACCGCCAGGGGCGACGCTAAGTGAAGTGGAGCACTTGATTACATTCGCTGGCGAACAGGGCGTTAGTCTCTTTGCGGCCTGGCATTCGCGGTTTGCGCCCGGCGTGGCGCAGGCTAAACAGTGGCTGGCAGAGCGCCAGGTTCAACGCGTTATAATCGAATGGAAAGAGGATGTGCGGGTGTGGCACCCGGGCCAAGCGTGGATCTGGCAGCCGGGTGGGATGGGCGTGTTTGACCCCGGTATTAACGCGCTTTCAATAGCCACTGAAATACTGCCCCAGCCGTTCTTCTTGCGCCAAGCGCAGCTGCTAGTGCCCAGTAACGCTCAAACTCCGATTGCTGCAGAGTTAGCCTTCACCGACCCGCGCGGCGCGGTAATTGAGGCGAATTTTGATTTTCGCCAAACCGGTCCGCAAATCTGGGATATTCATATCGACAGCGACGGCAGCCGTTTGAGCCTCACTCAGGGGGGCTGTCGTTTAGAAATTGATGATGAGCTGATTATTGAGGCCGAGGAACGTGAGTACCCCGGGCTTTACGCGCACTTTGTAGATCTTGTAGCAAACGGGCGTAGCGAGGTGGATGTAGCCCCGCTGCGCCAAGTCGCTGATGCTTTTTTATACGGCCATCGCGATACGACCGACGCATTTATTGAGTGAGTGTAGCGTCAGTTGCCTGCAGCGATGCCATTGCGCTGCAGGCAGCTGTCGTAAGCCTGAGGAACGAAGCTTTCTTCCCCCACGTCGCTTTTCGCCTGTGAAAGAAACTCGCAAAGCGGCGGCAGCATACTCGATGTTAGCTGATAAGACGTTAATGTTTCAGCGAGATAGCGCATGTCTTTATCAGCGTTACCGAGGCTGAACTGCAGTTTGGTACATTCTCTTTGCAGTACCCATTCCATTACGGGCGCCAGCATGGCGCTGTTAGCACCGCCTTGAGAACAGATTTCCAATATTTTTTGCTGGGGAACATCCATGGCGGCGGCCATGGTGGCGGCTTCGCTCACCAGCGCCGCTGCACCTAGCGACAGGAAATTATTGATTAACTTTAGCTTGTGCGCAGAGCCCACCTTGCCAACGTGGAAGATATTTTCGGCAAAGCTTTTAATCACCGGAGTGAGGCGCGCCACCGTGGCATCGTCGCCCCCCAGCATGACATTGAGCCGGCCTTCACGCGCCTCGCGAGGCGTTCGCGCGAGCGGCGCATCCACTAACATGACCCCTTGCTGCGCGACTTTTTCGGCAAGGCGTTCCGTCGACTCAGGGTGTGCGGTAGAGCAGTCGACAATAATTAATCCTTCATGACTACCCGCGAGTAGTCCATCGGGGCCGGTCACGATCTCGTTCACCTGTTCGGATGTTTTGACGCAGATAAACACAATGTCATTGTTTTTGGCCATCTCCGAAGCACTGCTTACGTCTACCGCGCCTTCAGCACAGAGTGCCTCTAAGGGGGCGCGGTTGCGGTTAGCCATAACGCTCAGCGGGTAGCCGTTACGTACGATGTTTCCGGCCATTTCCTTGCCCATTAAGCCGAGCCCAATAAAACCTATGCGTTCCTGTTTCATAATCGCCTCTAAGCAGTTGCTTCAACGTGCCTGTAATAAGGTCAGTGCACCAGAACTAGATCAGTACGTGTGAATGAGCTGACTGGTAGCCATTACTGTGCGTCAGGAAAAGCGACACCCAGTCGCTCCGACCATTCAGACAGCGCTTCGAATACGCCTTCTGGTAGCGGCACGCCTTCTTGTGAATAGCGTTTATGCAGGGCGAGCCCGCGTTCTCCGGGGATGCGTACCGGAGGGCTACCTTCGGCAACGGGGTTGCTGCGACAAGCATCGGCCAGCGCTCCTGTTTCGCGCTTGAAGGCTGCTAATCCAGCAAAGGCTTCTGGGTCCAGCACTTGCACCATGACAGAAGCGCCCCATTGCGTAGGCGCCTGCACACGGCCGAACCCGGCTAAACCAGACGTCAAGGCTTCTACCATGAGGCCTAGGGCATACCCCTTGTGGCCATGGTCAAGCCCACCGATAGGCATGATGCTGCCTTTGGGTTCATCAAACAGCACGCCGGGCTGATCCGTCGCGTTCCCCTGGTGGTCTTTCAACCACGGATAAGGCAGTTGACTGCTCTGCTTGTGAAGACGGCCCACCATGCCGTTGGTGGTAATAGACGTGCTGACATCCAGCAAAACGGGGCCTGAGTCGGTGGGGTAGCCCACGGCGATCGGGTTGGGAGTATGGGTGGCGGCTAAACCGCCATAAGGGGCCACGGATTTTGTCGCCGGGTCGGAGGATTCGATGACGACCACCAGGTCTCGATCGGTAGCGCGCTTGAGATACGCCGCCAAACAAGCGATATGGTTTGAGCGTCGAATCACAACCGTTCCCGTGCCGCATGAGCGAGCCATCGCTTCGGCGGTTTCCATGGCCTTGATGATCAGCCAGGGGCCAGGCAAATAGCGCCCGTCCCAGGTCTCTACGGCGGCACGCTGGGAAATTACCTCGTAATCGCCGGAGACCGGCATCCGGCCTGACTGAATCTCGCCGAGGTAAGGTGCAAGCAGCTGCAGGCCATGGGTGGTATGGCCCATCAGGTCGCCTTCCACGAGTATGTCGGCTACCGCCTGCGCTTTGTCATCATCAAGGCCCGCGGCTGCCAGTAGCTGGGTGCTGAACTGTATGATTGCCTGTACGTCGTACTGTTTACTCATTGTCATTGTTCTCCATACGATTGTTCTTCACATGAGATGCTTCACATGAGGTTCTTCACAAGATGGCTCTTCAAAAAATTGTTATTGGTAGATTCGTTTACTCATTGTGTCGTCTGAGTTGGCGTATCAAGGCGCTATGATCCAACTCGCCATCGCCTTGAGCGACGAGTTCTTCATAAAGCCCATTGACCAATGACGATACCGGCAGCTTAAGTCGCAGCTCTTCGGCTAATGCCATGGCCGTTTGAGTGTCTTTCAACTGCCACTTTGACGGGCCTCCTGGGGCAAAGTTTTCTTGTACCATGCGCTTGCCGTGGATCTTGAGAATCGTTGAGTCGGCAAAGCCGCCTTCGAGCGCCACCAGCATTTGCGCCGGGTCAGCGCCGCCGCTTTCGGCAAGTAATATGGCTTCTGCCACCGTGGCGATGGTATTGGCCACAATCATCTGATTCGCCAGCTTAACCAGCTCACCGCTGCCAGCAGGGCCCACGTGTACCGGCCGGCCGAGCGATAAGAGGATGTGTTCGACAGCTTGAAAGGCGGCGGCGTCACCTCCTGCCATAATCGCCAGGCTGCCATCGATGGCGCCTTGCTCACCCCCGGACACCGGTGCATCTAAATAGTGGACCTGATACGTGGCGGCTTCTGCCGCTTGGCGACGTGCAGTATCGACGGGAATGGAACTCATGACGATTAAGGTCGCGCCCGGCCGCATGGATTGAAGCAGGCCATTGGTACCTAACAAAATGTCATCGCAAACAGGCCCTGAGCTGAGCATGACGATCACCACATCGCTGCCGCTCACGGCATCTATAGGCATTTCGACGATGCTGGCGCCCGTTGATTCTAAACTTTCGGCTTTGTTTTTCGTGCGGTTCCAGACGCGTACTCGGTGCCCCGCTTTAGCCAAGCGTGCCGCCATAGGCGCGCCCATAATGCCTGTGCCAATAAAGCCAATAGTCCGTGACATTGTCATTGTTGGTTCCTCTGTCCATTTTAATTATTGCCGCAGATAAGGCGGTATATCGATATCTCCCGATTCTCTAAAGTGAATAAGACGATCAAGCACTTTAGATTCCGAGCGCTCTAAATGCGTTACCAGTGCTTTACCCGCCTGCTCTGGCTGCTGTTGGCGTATCTTTTCGAAGATACATAAATGCTCATCGAAAAAAGGGTCTTGGTCGGGCAGTTTAAGCACGCGCCCAAGCAGGTGTTTACTGATGAGTAAAATAGGGTGGGTGCGCCTAAGCATATCCATTACCTCCTGATTAGCGCCTAAACTAACGGCGCTATGGTGGAGGTCGTTTTCTAACGCATCGAGTAGCTCACCTTTAATATTAGGGTAGCTATCGGCGGCATCTTTAAGCTTGGCAATATAACCGTTGAGGGTGCTTTCAGGCATATGGCGCGCCGCGCGGACAATCATATAAGGCTCTAGCTGGCGCCGTGCCTCATAAAGATTGTGTAGCCTTCCATCGTCGAGAGGCACAACGCTCCAGCTATTGTATTTAATCTTCTCGACCAGCCCGATGGATCGCAAATGGTGCAGAATCTGATGAGTGACCGTGCGACTGACGTTGAGTGATTTTGAAAGCTGCAGCTCGTTGAGCTCAAATGCGCCCTTAATCGAACATAGAACGATGTCATGTTCCACGCCGTCGATATGCGCCTGCCAGGAAACGGTACGATCTACTTTCGGGGCATAGCCCAGCTGCTTGAAATCCCGCTCGCTAAGAGGGCGCCGGACGATCTCGCCAGGTGATGCACCCACCAAATAACCGCGCCCTTCGAAGCGGCAGATGTACTGTTCTTCGTGTAAGCGGCTTAAGGTTTGACGAACGGGGGAGCGGCTAATGCTAAATAGCGCCGCTATGTTGCCCTCAAGCAGTACCAGGCCCGATTCAAGGCGATTGCCAACAATGCTCTGCTTAAGAGCCGTATAAAGTTGGTCGCGCAGCGTTTGTGTCATGATTAGCCCATTGCTCTTGAAACAACGCTTAGGTGACGGCACCTATCAGCCAAGGAACGAACTCATTATTACCGTAACCCAATGATTCGCTTGCGCTCATGTCACCTGAAGCAATCGCGATAATGCGTTCAAAAATTTCTTCCCCAACGCTTTCTACACTGCCAGTACCATCGACGATTACACCGCAGTTGATATCCATATCTTCATGCATTTTCTCATACATGGGCGTATTGGTGGCGAGCTTAAGGCAGGGCGCTGGTTTGAAACCTGACACCGACCCCCGCCCGGTGGTAAAGCACACCACCGTTGAGCCGGACGCAATTTGGCCGGTCACGGAAATAGGGTCGTAGCCTGGGCTATCCATAAAGTTAAAGCCGCGCGCAGTGATTTTCTCTGCATATTGCAGCACATCGTTAAGGCTTGAACTGCCGCCTTTCGCGACGGCGCCCAGCGATTTTTCTAGAATCGTTGAAAGCCCCCCCGCTTTATTGCCAGGCGAAGGGTTATTGTTTAACTCGGCACCGTTAATCTCAGTGTAATGCTTCCACCAAGTAATCCGATCCAGTAGTTTTTGCGCGACGCTTTCATCGATAGAACGGTCAATCAGCAGGTTTTCCGCGCCATAAATCTCAGGAGTTTCAGCCAGAATGACGCTACCGCCTTGTTGCACGATAAGATCCGCGGCATGGCCAAGCGCTGGGTTAGCGGTAATGCCAGAATACCCATCCGAGCCCCCGCATTGTAACGCCACCACCAGGTGCTCTATGGAAGCCGGCGTGCGCTGTATTTTGCCGTGCTGAGCCGCCATCTGCATGACGTGATCGCAGGCTGTTTTGATACTCGTGCGCGTGCCGCCCGCGTCTTGAATATTGAAGTAGGCAAGTCTTGAGGCGTCTTCTAAGCCTTGGCGCTTAACGAGCGTTTTAACCTGATTTGTCTCGCAGCCCAGCCCAATAATAAGCACGAAGGCAAAATTAGCATGCTGTGCGTAGCCCGCGATCACGCGTTCAAGGAAGGTAAAACCCTCGGAGTCAGTGTTCATAGCACAACCCGAACCATGGGTAATCGCCACGACGCCGTCGAAGCCCATTTGGCTTAAGTCATCTGATTGATTAAGGATATCGGCGGCGGCTTTAGCCACCGTAGCAGAGCAGTTAACGGTGGAAAGAATACCAATGTAATTACGTGTACCTACGCTGCCATCAGCACGCTGAAAGCCTTGAAAAGTGCGAGAAGAAGGCGCTGTTTCGGTTTTCGAGTGGGGCTTGAAATCTTTTAATGAAGAATTTAGCTCGATCATAGCGAGATTGTGAGTATGCACGTGCTCGCCGGGCTGTACATCCTGCGACGCTAGACCTATCAGTTGGCCGTACTTATAAACGGCCTCACCTTTTTTGATATTAGTTAACGCAACCTTATGACCCGCATCGATATTCCCTTTGGCTAGGGTGCCGTTTTTATCAATAGGAATGCCTTTCGGCACGGCTGTTGAGGCAACGCCTACGTTATCTCTTGGGTTGAGATGAATAATAACGGACGGGGAATTAATGAGTTCCATCGTTTACCTCAAACTGATTGTTGGGCTTTTGATGCGATGACTAGGCACAGGCTCAAAAGCGATCATTGTGGAAGCACTCTACCAAGCAGGCCGCGTACGTCGATTAGACTATCGTCCTATGTAATGGTCATTGAATGCAATGTTCATTTGTTCTAGATTGCTCTCAGAGACTGAGTGCAAGGCAGGTATTCGTTGCTTTCGCCATTGGCCATATCGGTAAAGAGTATTTTTTCGTAAAGGGCTTGGCAGGCACAAAATACGTTACTAGACTGTTGTTGTGCAGTCATACTGTATGACACCTTTTGAGTCTACATTGGTGTTTTGTTTTGCACCTAATAATAATGAGAAATTACAATGCCTTATATCATCAACTACCTGACTAAAATTCAATTTGGTGAGCATGCCATTGCGGAGCTAGCCAACGAGCTGCACCTGTTGAAGGTGAAAAGGCCGCTGTTTGTGACGGATAAAGGCCTCAGCGCTACCCCCGTTCTTGCGCAAGTCATTGAGGCTGCATGCCTTGAAGCAGATGCCTGTGTTTTCGATGGCACTCCTTCAAACCCAACGGAAATAGCCGTAGAAAGCGCCTTGGTGTTTTTAAAGGAAAATGACTGCGATGGCATTGTGGCCGTTGGTGGGGGCTCCAGCATCGATTTGGCTAAAGCGGTCGCGTTACTTTTTAATCATCCCGCGCCACTGCGCCAATACGCTGCGATTGAAGGCGGCGTTGCAAAAATTAATGCAGACGTGCTGCCCTTAATAGCGGTGCCGACAACGGCCGGCACCGGCAGTGAGGTAGGCAGAGCCTCCTTAATTACGATGAAAGATAATCGTAAGCTCGGCTTTCTTTCCCCGTATCTGATTCCTGCGGTGGCTATCTGCGATCCTCGGCTAACACTCGGTTTGCCGCCTTTCTTGACCGCTGCTACGGGTATGGACGCCATCGCTCACTGCGTGGAAACCTTTTTAAGTCCCAAGATAAATCCTCCCGCTGAAGCGATTGCTTTGGATGGGCTGACGCGTGCCAGCCAATATCTGGTAGAAGCCGTTGAAAACGGCGAAAACCTAACCGCTCGAAACGAAATGATGATGGCAGCCCTGGAGGGGGCGATGGCCTTTCAGAAGGGGCTGGGTGCGGTGCACTCCTTGTCTCATGCATTAGGAGGTCTGCATGAGTTAAAGCTTCACCATGGCACGCTAAATGCCGTGTTGATGCCTACTGTTCTTAAGTTTAATCAGCCCGGCTGTGAGGAGAAATTTGCTCGCCTCAAAGACGCTATGGGCCTCAATCCTGATGACGATTTAGTAAAAGCGTTTGAAAGGCTCAATGTGACATTGGGAATGCCCGCTAGTTTAAGCGAAATGGGGGTTACGGAAGAGCACCTGGATCAACTGGCTCAGTGGGCATTAGAAGATCACTCCACGGCGACCAATCCCCGAGCGCCATCGAAAGAAGATTTTTACAACATGCTTAAAGACGCTTTCTAAGCGATAGGTCTCCCCACCTATTTCACTGAGAAAGCAGACGTTGTTAGAAAAGAAAGCCCTAAAGCATTAACCCGTGACGTTTCCAAAAAAGATAATTGACGCTAAGCAACCAATGACCAAAGGAAAGTGAATATGACAACTATAAATAATTCTCTTAAATCTATGCTTGTTTCAGGTGTTGCCGCGGCGGTGATGGTGGCATCAGGCGCGGCCCTGGCCGACTACCCTGAACGTCCTATCACGCTGATTGTACCCTGGGCGGCTGGCGGCGGTACCGATGCGACAGCGCGCACGATTGCGCGCGCGCTTGAAGATGAAATCGGGCAAAAAGTTAACGTGGTAAACCGCACCGGTGGCAGTGGCGTGGTGGGCCATACCGCGATGATTAACGCCGCACCAGATGGCTATACGATTGGCTTAGCAACAGGCGAAGTCAATATGATGCACTGGCAGGGTTTAACCGACCTTACCTATGAAGATTTTACACCGATTGCTCAGGTCAACTATGACTTTCCGGGCATACAGGTCGCCGCCGATTCCCCCTATGAAAGTCTTCAAGATCTGATTGATGCTATTAAGAACGAGCCCAAAGGCACCTTCACCGCGTCTGGTACGGGTCAAGGCGGCGTCTGGCACTTGGCCTTTGCGGGCTTCTTGATGGATCAAGGTGTCCCTGCAGATCAAGTGATCTGGATCCCGAGTGAGGGTGCTGCGCCAGCGATGATTGAGCTAGTGTCCGGCGGCATTGATATTGTGCCCAGCTCAGTGCCAGAAGCGCGCTCAATGATGGAAGCTGGGCGCGTCAAAAGTTTCGCCGTTATGTCCCCTGAGCGTATTGATAGCTTTCCCGATATTCCTACCACCCAAGAACTGCTTGATAGTAACTATCAAGTAGGTGAGTGGCGCGGCATTGCAGGCCCCAAAGGGATGGACCCAGAGGTTGTCGCCACGCTTGAGGCCGCGCTGGAATCCGCCTACAACAGCGATACGTATCAAGACTTTATGCATCAGCAAGGCTTCGGTACTGAATGGCGCAATGCTGAAGACTTTGGCCAGCTGATGGCAGACATGGATACCGTTTTCGGCGAGATCGTTGAGCAAGTTGGCCTAGCTAACTAAGGAAAGAAAATGCGGGATGTCCTCATCGGAATAGGGTTTGTTATTGCTGGAGTGGTGACCATTTTCATCGCTCAGCAGTTTCCCACCCTACCTAGTCTCCAGTTCGGGCCCTCACTTTTCCCCTCCATCGTTGGAGGGGGATTTTGTATCGGCGGCGTCGTTCTCATGTTGAGCGGAATGTGGCAAAGGCACAGGGGGGCTGATCAAATGATGCAAGGTGAATTACAAGGCGCTGAACTAGCAACCACAGAATTAGAAACCAACGCTTTTGAAACATCAGCACTAAACGCCACTGAGTCAGAAGGCTCTGAACACCCATCAGGCAAAAAAAGCTGGGTAATGGTATTGCCGCCGCTAATGATTGTTTTTTACGTCTTGGCAAGCCCTTACATCGGCGCGCTGTTTGCCATGATGATCATTATGTTTTCACTCATGATGCTAAGAAAAACGGCCTTATACGTCGCCGTGGCGGCCTCCGTCGGTGTCTCACTGGCTATTTATTTTATTTTTTCACACTATCTTTTAGTGCCGTTACCTCAAGGCGTTTTATTAGGGGGTAGCTTGCCATGGACGCTTTGATTAATGGCTTTGCGTTAGTTTTAACGCTAGACACTATGTTAGTCATCATAGCGGCTTCGCTATTTGGTATCTTCGTCGGCGCCGTGCCTGGCCTAACGGCGACCATGGCCGTGGCGCTGCTAGTCCCGGTGACCTTCTATATGGATACGACGCCGGCTATCGCCGCTATTGTATCGACATCAGCAATGGCTATTTTTGCGGGTGATATTCCAGGTACTTATTTAAATATACCGGGAACGCCGGCATCGGCGGCTTACGTGACAGAGTCGTATTCGCTGGCGAAAAAAGGCAGGGCACGAGAAGTATTAGGTATCAACTTAGTCTGCTCAGTATTCGGCGGCATTTTTGGTACTGTCATCTTAATTGTGGTGGCTCAGTCTTTAGCGGAAGTGGCGTTAAAGTTCAGTGCGTTTGAATACTTTTGGCTTGCGGTATTGGGTTTAAGCTGTTCGATATTTATTTCGATTGGCTCTAAAACGAAAGCCTTTCTCTCATTGCTCTTTGGTATTCTGCTTTCGACCGTCGGTCTCGATATGATGAGTGGCGCTCCGCGCTTTACCTTTGGCGTGCCTGACCTAATGGCGGGGGTCAACTTTATACCGGTGATGATTGGTATGTTTGCTCTGAATGAGCTGATGAACTACTACAGCTCAAAGTCTGAGAAAAAGACCATCAATATTGTTGCCACGGACAGCGTGTTTCATAACGTGCCGAGACATACGAAGCGCTATTGGCGGAATATGCTACGCGGCAGCTCAATCGGTACATTGATTGGCGCGTTGCCCGGCGCAGGGGCCGACATTGCTGCCTGGATTGCCTATGCCGTGGGCAAAAGCCGGTCGAAAGACAAAGCGAAGTATGGCACCGGGCATATAGAGGGCATTGTTGATGCAAGCTCTGCGAATAACTCCGGCCTGAGCGGGGCGTGGGTGCCGGCATTGGTGTTCGGTATTCCGGGTGATTCCATTACTGCTATCGTGATTGGCGTGCTGTACATGAAAGGCATGAATCCTGGTCCCACCATTTTTATGGATGGCTCAGGACTGATCTACGCCTTATTTATCGTGTTTATCATCGCTAACTTAATGATGCTTCCCATTGGCTATATGGCGATTAGGTTATCGAAGTTCTTTATCCTGACCCCTAGCCGCGTCTTAATGCCGATTATCTTATGCTTTTGTATCGTTGGTGCGTTTGCGATCAATAACAGCATTGTCGATGTTTGGATAATGCTGGTGATTGGGCTGGTGGCTTATGTGCTTGCCGTCAATGGCTTCCCAATGGCGCCAGCCATTCTGGGGTTAGTGCTTGGCTCAACGGTCGAAAATAACTTTATGAGCGCAATGCTGCGCACCGGTGGCGACTTAACTAGCTTTTTCGCGCGCCCCATTAGCGCAGGGTTGGGTATTGCTGTGATTGTGTTGTGGTGTTCGCCTCTTCTGGTTAAGGCGTATCGCTACCAACAATCTAGATCAGCGAGAGCCTCTTCATAACGCACGATCATTATCACAGCCATGATGTGGTGCCGCAGGAGAAGACCCTAACGCGATAATGTCACGCAGTGTGCTCATTAACGCGGCGGCCCCGGGAGAGAGGCGCTGATTGCGTAAGCTTACCAGCCCGTATGGCTGAACGCTGAGCGCCTCGCTAAACGGCAATAGGTGAAAGCGCTGCGGTGCACATAGCAGATTGGCGGTTTCCCGGGTGGTGACGGTGATCGTGTCTGATTTATCAACCAGCGCGAGCGAGAGCAGCACATCGGCGGTGTCTACTATCTGGCTAGGGGGCGCTACCTGATGATGCAAAAAGAGGCTGTCTACACGCTGGCGCATGAGGGCGCCAGCAGGCTGTAGCGTCCATGGGTAGTCCGCCATATCGGTCAAGCTCAGTGACGTTTTGTCGGTTAGTGGGTGGCCTTGACGACATACAAAGCAGAGTTCTTCTTCGCCAATTTCTTCAAAGACGAAGCGCTCTATATCAAAGCCTGCCGGGATCCGTGTAATCGCAAAATCTAGCTCGCCCTCAAGCAGGCGCGGCACGAGTGTTTTACTGACATCGACATCAACGCGAATTTTTAACCCTGGCCGTTCTCTATGCACGCGCTCGATAGCGCTGGTGAGCAGCGTGACCGCTGGTGCCATCACGGTACCGACGGCAACCGTTCCGGCATTGCCGTCACGTAATGCATTTAGCTCTTCGCCGGTGTGGCGTAATGCCGACAGCATGCTGTGGGCGTGGCGAATCATTATTTCGCCGTACCAGTTAGGTGTTAACCCGCGGGCGTGTCGATCAAATAAACGAATCCCCAGATTTGTTTCTAGGTCGCTGAGTAGCTTTGAGGCCGCGGGCTGGCTCATGTTGAGCTGAGCCGCTGCCCTATGCAGATTACGCTGCTCATCAAGCGCCAAAAATAACTGAAAGTGACGCAACTTTAGTCTCACGTGAAGAAACCAGTTTTCATCGAGTACGCCCATGGAATAAGCCTTGTTTTGTCATTGATAACTGAAAGTATATCGATATTGGCAATTATTGGTATTGGTTGGTTATTGCATGGCTGCCTATAGTGCATTTGCTTTGGTGATTGCCAGTAACGGCAACACCAATAACAACAAAATTTTAGGAAAAAACGCCATGCTAGAAACGACGCAAGCAGCAGGAGCTTCAACGTTAGCGCTTATGCTGATCGCAGCTGCTGCCATTATCATTTTGCTGTTGTTAATTATCAGAGTACGCCTTCATCCATTTTTTGCGCTTGTTATCGTCAGTATTGGCACTGCATTGGCGACAGGTATTTCCGGCGCAGACTTAGTACCGACGCTTTTAGGAGGGTTTGGTAAGACGCTAGGCAACGTTGCGCTATTAATTGGCTTTGGTGCGGTACTAGGGCGGATTGTCGCTGTATCCGGCGGCGCTCAGGTGCTGGCCGATACGTTGATCAAGCTATTTGGCCATAGCCGGGCGCCGTTAGGGCTTTCCATTGCCTGCCTGTTATTTGGCTTTCCCATTTTTCTTGATGCCGCATTCGTTGTCATGCTTCCGGTCATTTATTCCGTGGCAAGAGAGCTAAAAGCGTCTTTATTACTCTATGGGTTACCGGCTGCAGGCGCCTTCTTGGTGATGCATGCGCTGGTGCCGCCGCATCCTGGGCCGGTTGCCGCCGCCGTTTTTCTTCAAGCGGATATTGGGCAAGTGCTGTTTATCGCCCTGCTTGTTGGATTACCGACGTGGTATTTGATGGGGTACCGGCTGTCACTGATACTGGCCAATCGTATGCCGTTTCAAGCGGTGCCCAATCTTATGGGCGGAAGCAATGCAGAAGTGCCGGCAGACAAGCGCCCCGCGTTTCGTACCGTACTACTGGTGCTGCTATTGCCGCTGGTACTTATTTTCCTCAATACGGGCCTTTCGACACTTTCTCATAGCGGCATGGTGGATGCAGACAATCCGCTGATTCAAGGGTTGATCTTGATCGGTGAAACGCCCATCGCGATGCTTATCAGCACCTGTATTGCTATGTGGCTACTGGTGCTTCGTTCGCCACAGCGTGAAGCGATTGGTTCTATTAATGAGACGGTTGAACAAGCGTTATCGCCTGTTTGTAGCATCATCTTAATCACCGGCGCAGGCGGCATGTTTGGCGGAGTACTGACCGCCAGTGGTATCGGTGACGCGTTGGCCGATAGCCTGCAAAGCTATGGCTTGCCGATCATCCTGGCAGGCTACGTGATCGCTTCAGTGATCCGTATTGCGCAAGGCTCGGCAACGGTTGCTGGCACTACGGCCGCCGGAATTATGGCGCCCGTAGTATTGGCAGACCCATCGCTTTCAGGCTTACCCGCAGCCTGCATTGCCGTGGCTATCGTCGCGGGTGCCATTGGTTATTCTCATGTCAATGACTCTGGATTCTGGCTGGTAGGTCGTTTTTTAGGTGTGGATACCAAAACCATGCTGAAGACCTGGACCGTCATTTCAATCGGAATTTCATTGATGGCGTTTGGTTTAGCGTGGCTGGTGTTCTCACTGGTGTAACTAAGATGTTGTGACTAAGAGCGTCACCAAATCTGTATGGATTGACCACTAATAAAAACATTGAGCTGCAGACAGTTCGAGACCGAGGAGAAGAATATGAGTGATTCATCAAATGTTAATAAGCCAAAACTGCGCTCTGCCGAGTGGTTTGGTACCGCTGATAAGAACGGTTTCATGTACCGCAGTTGGATGAAAAATCAGGGCATCCCCGACCATGAGTTTCAGGGCAAGCCGATTATCGGTATCTGCAATACCTGGTCAGAGCTGACGCCTTGCAACGCGCATTTTCGAAAATTGGCAGAGCACGTTAAGAAGGGCATTTTAGAAGCGGGCGGCTACCCGGTCGAGTTTCCGGTGTTTTCTAACGGCGAGTCCAACCTGCGCCCGACCGCGATGTTTACGCGTAATTTAGCCAGCATGGATGTCGAAGAAGCCATCCGCGGTAATCCGATGGATGCCGTGGTGCTGCTGGTGGGCTGTGATAAAACCACCCCGGCGCTGCTGATGGGCGCGGCAAGCTGCGATATTCCCACTATCGTGGTCAGCGGCGGGCCGATGCTCAACGGCAAGCACAAAGGTAAGGATATTGGTTCTGGCACCGTGGTGTGGAAACTCTCTGAACAGGTTAAAGCGGGCGAAATATCACTGCACGACTTTATGGCCGCCGAGGCCGGTATGTCACGCTCGGCCGGTACCTGCAACACCATGGGCACTGCTTCCACAATGGCCTGTATGGCGGAGGCATTAGGTACCTCGCTACCCCATAATGCGGCAATTCCTGCGGTAGATTCCCGCCGCTATGTGCTGGCACATCTTTCCGGTAACAGAATTGTTGAGATGGTCCATGAAGATCTGCGTCTCTCCAAAATTCTCACCAAGGAAGCCTTCGATAACGCCATTCGTACCAACGCGGCGATTGGAGGCTCCACCAACGCAGTGATTCACCTAAAAGCGATCGCCGGGCGGATCGGTGTGGATCTCACGCTAGACGACTGGAGCCGGGTAGGGCGCGGCACGCCAACGGTGGTTGACCTGCAGCCGTCGGGCCGTTTTTTGATGGAAGAGTTCTACTACGCGGGTGGCTTGCCAGCGGTACTCAAACGCCTGGGCGAAGCCGACCGGCTGCCCTTCAAAGATGCATTAACCGTTAACGGCAAAACCCTCTGGGAAAATGTCCAGGACGCCCCGCTTTATAACGACGAAGTGATTCGCCCGCTGGATAATCCTTTGACGGTAGACGGCGGCATCTGCGTGCTGCGCGGCAACCTATCTCCCAATGGTGCGGTGCTAAAGCCTTCGGCAGCAACGGCAGAGCTGATGCAGCATCGCGGTCGTGCGGTGGTGTTTGAGGATTACGACGACTACAAAGCGCGCATCAACGACCCGGATCTGGACGTTGAAGCCGACGATATCTTGGTCATGAAGCACTGCGGCCCACGCGGCTATCACGGCATGGCGGAAGTGGGCAACATGGGCCTGCCGCCGAAGATTCTGGCTCAGGGTATTACCGACATGGTACGTATTTCCGATGCGCGTATGAGCGGTACGGCGTATGGCACCGTGGTGTTACATGTGGCACCAGAAGCGGCCGCAGGTGGCCCGCTGGCGGCCGTGCGTAACGGCGATATGATTGAGCTTGATTGCAACGGTGGGCGGCTGCACCTGGATATTAGCGATGCCGAGCTTGCCTCGCGCCTGGCCGAGAGCGACCCCACCGCAGCGTCAACGGTCATCGCCAGCCAGGGCGGCTATCGTCAGCTTTATATCGAACATGTGCTGCAAGCGGACGAAGGCTGTGATTTTGACTTTTTGGTCGGCTGCCGAGGCTCTGATGTACCGCGTCACTCGCATTAACCGTCAACATTAATCATCAATATTAACAACAAATTCATAACACCCGGTTATAAAAACAGGAGAACGGTATGCGTCTGATTCAGTGTTTACACGAAGGCCAATTGAGAGCCGCCATGGTCGAAAGCCCTCAACAGGTTCGGCTTATCAGCGGTAGCCAAGGAGTATATGGCTTGGCCCAGCAGGCTATCGCCGAGTCGCGCCCGTTAACGGAGGTTGTTGAGGCGGCATTGACCGAAGAGCGCCTAGATTATGCCGCGCTGATAGAAGCGAAGCAGCTACTTCCACCATTGACTCACTCAAGCCCAGCGAACTGCCTTGTGACGGGAACGGG
Source organism: Halomonas sp. AOP5-B2-8 (assembly GCF_052376475.1). NCBI lineage: Bacteria > Pseudomonadati > Pseudomonadota > Gammaproteobacteria > Oceanospirillales > Halomonadaceae > Halomonas > Halomonas sp. AOP5-B2-8. The sequence goes on from NZ_JBQSVS010000004.1 coordinate 436,825, forward strand.
GCTGACTCACCTGGGCAGTGCCGATACCCGCTCGGCCATGCATGCTAAGGCGCAGGCCAAGGAAAGTGAGCTAACCGACTCGATGCGCATGTTCAAGCTCGGCGTGGAAGGCGGCAAGCCTGAGAGCGGTGCGTGCGGCGCGCAGCCAGAGTGGTTCTATAAAGGCGATGGCAGCATTATTGTTAATCCAGAAGGCGAATTTCCGGTGCCAGCGTTTGCGCAAGACGCGGGCGAAGAGCCAGAGCTGGCCGGGCTGTACTTAATTGATGGTGACGGGCAACCCCGGCGGGTTGGCTACGCAATCGGCAATGAGTTTTCGGATCACGTAACCGAGCGCTTTAATTATCTATGGCTGGCGCATTCGAAGCTGCGCGTGTGTAGCTTTGGCCCGGAGCTGCTGGTTGGCGAACTGCCTGCGCACCTTGAAGGCACCAGCCGCATTGTGCGCGATGGTAAAACGCTGTGGGAAAAGCCGTTTCTGACCGGCGAGGCGAACATGGCGCATTCACTGGCCAATCTAGAACATCACCACTTCAAGTACGTTAACTTTCGCAGAGCGGGCGATGTGCATGTGCATTACTTTGGCACCGCGACGCTTAGCTTTGCCGACAGCGTGCAAACCCAACAAGGCGACCGCTTCGAGATCGACCTGCCCGAGTTTGGCCGCCCGCTGCGTAACACGCTGCGCTTTAGCAGTGATGATGAAGCGATTGTCACGGTGCGTTCACTCTGAATTTCTGGTCATGTGGGAGGCCGCCAGTACTGTCGCCAGTACTATCGCCAGTCTGATGGAGCCGGTGGCTCCATCGTGAGAGTGTTTATTCGATGCAAAAGAGTGAGCAGTGGGGCAACTTTAGTCGCGTATCTACAAACCCGTTCTCATCGAGAATGCCCATGGGATAAGCCTTGAATTGTTATTGATACTTAGACGTATATCGATAGTGATGCATTTGTATATTGGTTGGTTATGAAAGACGTGGCTACTGTAGTGATTGAATCGGTATTAATAGCACTGACCTAGCAACAAAAAGCTAACAACAAAAATCCCACCAGGAGGAAGCTCATGCCTCTCATGTCCAGCCAACGATTAAAAAACGGTTCTCCTCTGCTGCTCAGCGCTATCGCCATGTTGCTGCTGATAAACGCCGCGCAAGCCCAGGACAACGCTGAAACTGACACGGCCAGTAAAGCCGGCAACAGCGTCCAGACGTCGGTGTTTGGTCACTTGCCCGATGGTCGCCAGGTCGATGTCTATCAGTTCACTAACGCCAATGGAATTGAGCTGCGGGTGACCAACTATGGCGGCATCATTCTGTCGCTGAAAACCCCTAATCTGGCGGGCGAGTTTGATGATATAGCGCTGGGCTTTGACGCCTTGGAAGCGTATCTCTCCGATGAGTACCGACAGGCCAGCCCTTACTTCGGTGCCATCATTGGCCGCTACGGCAATCGTATTGCGGGTGGCCAGTTCTCCCTTGATGGAGAAAACTACGCATTGGCCACCAACGATGGTAGCAACCACCTGCACGGCGGCGATCAGGGATTCGACAAAGTGCTGTGGCAGGCCGAGCCGTTTGAGAATGAGGCTGGCACTGGATTAGTACTGCGCTATACCAGCGAGGATGGCGAAGAAGGCTATCCCGGCAGGCTGGAGACGGAAGTGACCTACACCCTGACCGATAATGACGAACTGATGGTGGATTATCGGGCGGTGACTGACAAAGCCACGCCTATTAACCTCACCCAGCACAGCTACTTCAACCTTAAGGGCGAGGGGAGCGACACCATTCTTGATCATCAGCTAATGATTAATGCCCCTGAGTTTACCCCGGTTAATGACACGCTGATCCCTACCGGCGAGATTCGCCCGGTAGACGGCACGCCGTTCGACTTTACCCAGGCGACGCCTATCGGCGAACGGATTGAGCAGGACAACGAACAGCTCGCTTTCGGCGGCGGTTATGACCACAACTTTGTGCTAGCCCGTGATAACGCAGCATCGGATGAACTCGTGGTGGCTGCCAAGGTGTGGGAGCCGCAGAGTGGGCGCATGGTGGAAGTCTCCACCACCGAACCCGCGATCCAGTTCTATTCCGGCAATTTCCTTAACGGCGTCCTGACCGGCAAACAGGGCCAACCTTACGGGCACCGCTCCGGCTTTGCGCTGGAGACTCAGCACTATCCCGATTCCCCCAATCAATCGGCGTTTCCCAGCACGATCCTAGAGCCGGGTGATACGTACCGCTCGCGTACGGTATACCGCTTTTCGGCACAGCAGGATTTTGATGAATGACACCCAGTGGGTTGGTAGTTAAAAGATTGAAACATCTATAAAAACAACGCTAAAAACCGCAGGAGTATAACAATGAGATTGACTAAGACATTTAGCCGTTTAGCACTTGGAAGCGCTGTTATGTTGGCCTCGCTGGGGTCAGTACAGGCCCAGGAAGACGAGGTGAAGATTGGCTTTATCGTTAAAAAACCGGAGCAGGCATGGTTTATTAACGAACAACAGGCCGCTACGGCGATCGGCGAAGAGCTCGGTTTCGACGTGGTACGCCTGAGCGGCGAAGATGGCCAGGAAGTGCTCACCGCTATTGATAACCTCTACGCCCAGGGTGCGGACGGCTTTGTGATCTGCCCGCCGGACGTGCGTCTAGGGCCCGCGATCATGAACCGTGCCAACCAGTACAATATGAAAGTGGTCACTGTAGATGACCAGTTTGTTAACTCGAGCGGTGAGCCGATGGAAGGCGTACCGCACCTAGGCATGTCAGGTTATAAGATTGGCCAGCAGGCAGGCGATGCGATTGCTGCCGAGATGGAGGCGCGCGGCTGGGATCCCGAAAAAGTCGCCGCGCTACGCATTACCAATAACGAGCTACCCACCGCCGTTGAGCGTACCGACGGTGCGACCGCCGCCCTCCTTGACGCAGGCTTTCCTGAAAGCAACATCTTCGATGCGCCCCAGCAAAACAGCGATACCACAAGCGCCTTTTCGGCGGCATCCCCGGTGCTCTCTCAACGTGGCGATTATGAGCACTGGGTGATCTATGCCCTTAACGAGGAAAGTGTGTTGGGTGGCGTCCGGGCCACTGAGCAGTACGGCCTAGCGGCCGAAGACGTGATTGGTGTGGGTATTAACGGTTCCGGTGCTGCCTTTGCCGAGTTCTCACGCGATAACCCCACTGGCTTTCACGGCACAGTCGCGGTCAGCTCTACCATGCACGGCCGTCAGACCTCAGAAGATCTCTATCGCTGGATTAGCGAGGACACACAACCGCCGGCCAATACCGAAACCTCAGGTGTCTTAATGACGCGTGACAACTGGCAGGAAGTACGCGCAGAGCTGGGTTTGTGACGTGCATGGCTTGTGAAAAGCGCATGATCTGTAACGGTAAGTGACCGCGGGAGTATTGAAGCATGCCTGATGCTTATCTACGTTTCGACGCGATTAGCGTCGTCTTCCCTGGGGTGCGCGCGCTGGATAGGGTGAGCTTTGGCGCTCACACCGGCCAAGTACATGCGCTGATGGGTGAGAACGGTGCGGGTAAATCCACCCTGCTTAAGGTGTTGAGCGGCGTTAATCGCGTGGCGGAGGGGTCGCTGTCGATCAACGGCCAGCGCCACGTGTTCAGTAACGCCCGAGAAGCGCTGCGGGAAGGGATCGCCATCATCTATCAGGAGCTGACGCTCTCGCCCAATATGTCGGTGGCCGAGAACCTGCTACTGGGCCAGCTTCCCACGCGACGGGGCTTTGTAAACCGCCGCGAGTTGCGCGAAAAAGCGCTGGCGATTCTGGCCGACCTTGGCGAGGGGAATATCCACCCCTCGACCAAGGTGCGTGATCTCTCTATCGGCCAGCAGCAGATGATTGAGATTGGCCGCGCGCTGTTGCGCGATGCCAAGATCATCGCCTTCGATGAACCCACCAGCAGCCTCTCTATTCAAGAGACCCGTCAGCTAAAGCGCATCGTCAAACGGCTGCGCGACGAGGGGCGGGTAGTGCTCTACGTGACGCATCGCATGGAAGAGGTATTCGAGATGTGCGATGCGGTCACGATCTTTCGCGATGGCCAGCATATTCGCACCCACGCGGATATGTCGGTGCTCAACCACGACCTCCTGGTGAGTGAGATGGTGGGCCGGGATATCAACGATGTTTACGGCTATCGCCCTCGCGAACATGGTGACGTGATTTTGAACGTCGAGGGCATTCAGGGGCGCGGTCTCAAAGCACCGGTCAGTTTCTCCGTTAAGCGCGGTGAAGTGTTTGGGTTGTTTGGTCTCGTCGGTGCCGGACGCAGCGAGTTGCTACGGCTGGTCTGCGGAGTCGAGGCGCCCAAAGCAGGCAGCGTGCAATTCAATGGCGAGGTGCGACGGTTTAAAAGCCCCCAGGATGCCATCCGCGCGGGGATTGCCATGTGCCCAGAGGATCGTAAGTCCCAGGGTATCTTTCCGGTGGCCAGCGTGGCCGACAATCTCAATATCAGCTGTCGGCGCTTTTTCAAACGCTGGGGCATGTTCCGCCATCCCGGCCGTGAGCGACGTAATGCTGAGTCTTATATCCAGCAGCTCAGCGTTAAAACGCCGGGCCCGCGAACGCCCATCGGTAAGCTCTCGGGCGGCAATCAGCAGAAGGTGATTCTGGCCCGCTGGCTGGCTGAAGAGATTGATCTGTTCGTGATGGACGAACCAACCCGAGGCATCGACGTGGGCGCGCGGAGAGACATTTACTCGCTGCTTTACGATCTGGCCGAACAAGGCAAAAGCGTCGTGGTGATTTCCAGTGACCTAGCGGAAGTCAGCTCTATTTGCGACCGCATCGCGGTGATGCGTGACGGGGAGCTGGTGGACGTGGTGCCACGGGAATCGGCCACCCCCGAACGACTGTTGGGGCTGGCATTACCCGCCTAAGTCGGCTTTTTTTCAGCCCGCTTGCTCTTAAAAGAACACGCTCAGGACGACAACCATGACAACGAACGATGTAACCCAAGGCGATGGCCATGAGGCGCCTGCTCGCCCGGCGGGGCGCCAAGGGCTTATCAAGCCGCTACGTACACTGCTCGACACCTCGGGCATGATTGCGATTTTTTTGTTGTTGTTTATCACCCTAGCGGTGCTCATCCCCGATTTCCTAACTGGCCGCAATATGGTCGGGTTGCTGCTGTCGGTGACGCTGATCGGTAGTTTAGCGGCCACCATGATGTTGGTATTGGCGCTGGGTGAGGTGGATCTCTCGGTGGCCTCTACGGTGGCCTTTGCAGGGGTGGTCGCCGCGACGGTGACCACCAGTACCGGTAGCGTGTTTGTCGGTGTAATGGGAGGCATTCTTGCTGGCGGCGCGGTAGGCGCCTTTAACGGCCTAGTCATTGCCAAGTTCGGCATTAACTCGCTGATCGCGACGCTGGCGGCGATGGAGTTTGTGCGCGGGTTGGCTTACATCACCTCTGGCGGTGACGCTGTGATGATTACCGTGCCGGGCTTTTTTGACCTCGGCAGCGCCTCCTTTCTCGGTCTAACCCTGCCGGTATGGACGATGCTGGCCTGCTTTGTGATCTTTGGCGTGATACTCAATATGACGGCCTTCGGGCGCAATGTACTGGCTACTGGCGGTAACTCAGAGGCCGCCGCGTTGGCGGGGGTCAACGTCCGCCGTCTCAAGATTATTGTTTTTGGCCTCCAGGGTGTGGTGGCTGGCGTCGTAGGGGTGCTGCTGGCCTCGCGTATGGGTCTGGGCGACCCCAATACCTCCATGGGCCTGGAGCTGGCGGTGATCTCCGCCTGTGTATTGGGCGGGGTCGCGTTGTCGGGCGGTGTGGCGACGATCACCGGCGTGGTGGTCGGGGTGCTGATCATGGGTTGCGTGCAAAATGCCATGGGCTTGCTCAACGTGCCGACGTTTTACCAGTATCTAGTCCGCGGTGGAATTTTACTGCTGGCGGTGATGTTTGATCGCTGGAAGCAGACCCGCCGTCAACGGGCCTGACAGGCGCACATTAATGCTTGATTGGCTAACTGAAAAGAAGACGTGAGGAGGGATAATGACTGCTCGATTGGCCGCTAAGCATATCCTGGTGACCGGGGCAGCCACCGGCATCGGTCGCGCCATCGCCGAGGTCTGCGTGCGGGAAGGAGCTACAGTCGCCTTGCTGGATCGGGATGGCGCTAGCGTCGAATGCCTAGTATCTCAGTTGCGTAGCGAAGGCTACAAGGCTTTGGCGTTGGTCGCCGATATTGCCGATCGTGCTGCGGTGGAGGCCGCTGTGGCGAAGGCGCGTGAGATTAATGGGCCCATTACTACCCTGGTCAATAACGCCGGGATGAATGTCTTTCATGAGCCACTCGCCATGCCTGATGAGGCCTGGCGGCAGTGCCTCGCTGTCGATCTGGAAGGTGCCTGGTACTGTAGTCGGGCGGTGTTGCCGGATATGTTGGAACAGGGCGGTGGTGCCATTATCAACATTGCCTCCACGCATAGCTTCGCGATTATCCCCGGCTGCTTTCCCTATCCGGTGGCTAAGCATGGTTTGATTGGTTTGACGCGGGCACTCGGCATTGAGTACGCCGCTCGAGGCGTCCGAGTCAATGCGATTGCGCCGGGCTATATCGCCACCCCGGCGGTGGAGATGCATTGGCAGACATTCGATGACCCTGGCGCGGCGCGAGCGCATATCGAAGCCTTGCTGCCGCCTGGGCGGCTTGGGGAGCCCAAGGAAGTGGCGATGACGGTCGTTTTTCTGGCCTCAGATGAAGCGCCCTTTATCAACGCAAGCTGCCTGACCATTGATGGTGGGCGCAGCGTGGTCTATCACGATTGAAGGCTTTTACGCCCGCTCATTGGTGGATAACAGCGTCTGAGAATCGGTGGCGTAAAGCGTCATGGCGATGCCGCCCATACAGGTCATGTCTTGATCCCAGGCGTGGCTTTCTATGCGGGTTGAGCCAACCAGTTCTGCCACTAGCGCTTCGCTGATAGCGTGTTGCATCGCTTCCTGCATCGCATCAAATCCGCGTACGCCAGCGCCGGTGATCAGCACTAGATCAGGATTAAACAGCGCCAATACATTGGCGATACCGTAGCCCAGTGCGCGGCCTGCCTCGGCATAAATGCGCATAGCCTGCGGGTCGCCCTGTGCTGCCATTTGCGTTAGTGACCGCATCTGTGACTCTGAGGGATGAGTCGTCTCGTCATTAAGCAGCACTGAATGGTGAACGGCCTCTCGGTAAAGTGCGTAATCGCTGACGTAGGCCTCGATGCAGCCGCGTCGTCCGCAGGCACATAGCGCGCCGTCCGGCTGATATTTACTATGTCCAAGTTCGGCTGCCGAACCGTTAGCGCCAACAAACGGCACGCCGTTAATCAGTACCGACATCCCAATGCCGTAGCCCAGCATAATCACCACTAAGTTGGGGCTGTCAGCGTAGGCAGGCTGTGCTGCCAGAAGGCTGATAATGCAGTTGGCATCGTTTTCCAGCAGCACGCTGCAGTTAAAGTGCTCAACTAAATGGTCGGATATTGATGCGTTGCGAAAGCTTAGCGCGGGCGACCAGATAATCGTGCCATAAGCTGATGAAACCACTCCCTGCACCGCTAAACAGATTCCCGCTAAGCGCTGAAATTTCCCCTGCTGTTGTGCGCATACCGCGCTCACTTTCTCTTGCAGCAGCGTGACTAAATCGTCGGCTGTCAGCTTCAAGGTGGGGATTATATGGTATTCGCTGTGGCACACCTGGCCCGCAAAATTGCCCACTACCAGCTGAATCTCATTAATTGATAGCTTAATGCAGACCACGTAGGCCGCCTGTGGATCGAGCGCAATCAGCGTTTTAGGCCGTCCCCGCACGGCGGGGCGAGGCGTTGCATGGGGATGTTCGGTAATCAAACCCTGCTGGAGTAATTCTGCGCTGATTGAGGTCACGGTGGCGGAGCTGATGCCGTTCAAAGCACCTAGGTCAACGCGCGCGACCGGGCCCTGTTCACGCAACGTGCGCAGCACCGCCAGGATATTGTCGTGGCGGCTAGTATCAGTCGACGGAAGGGACATAGGGTCGCCGTTATACATCGTGATGAAAGGTAGCGTGTTAAAAAATCGCCTAGTGACATCATCGTGAGACGTTAACGCGATTACCAAAATACGACCTAAGTTGTATTTGCAGATATTTATTTTAGCACCTAAAGTAAATCAGGCGATTCAATTAAGCCGTACAGACAATAATAATAGTGATCATAGGTGGCCCCATGCCCGTGTCGGCGCGCAATATCTGCCGTTCTTTTGGCGACAATCAGGTGCTCTTCGATGTTGATCTCGACCTGCAGGCAGGCGAGATTCACGCGCTGCTAGGTGAGAACGGCGCTGGCAAATCGACGTTGGTAAAAATTCTGGCAGGCTATCTTCGCCCCACCTCGGGGGAGGTGCTTTGCGACGGCAGCCCGCAGGATTACCGTTCAAGTGGCGACGCCGAAGCTGACGGCGTGGTGATGATCCATCAGGAGCTGGCGCTAGCGGAACAGCTTAGCGTGGAAGAAAATATTTTTCTGGGTCGCGAACTGCGCCGTGGACCGTTTCTGGACCGCCGGGCGATGCGCGAGCGCAGCCAAGCGGCGCTTGCAGAACTTGAAACGCACGTTGACCCCCGCGCTAGAGTGAAAGACCTGAGTACCTCAGACCAGCAAATGGTCGAGATCGCCAAGGCGATTACACGCGATGTGCGCGTACTGATCATGGATGAACCCACCGCCACCCTGACGGAAAACGAAGTGATGGTGCTGTTTGCACTCATTGCTCGCCTGCGCCAGCGCGGCGTAGCCATTCTGTATATCTCTCATAAGCTGCGTGAAATCGAACAGATAGCCGATCGCGTGACGGTACTGCGCGACGGCCATTTAATTGATAGTGGGCCGATGGCCGGGCGAAGCAAAGAGGAGTTGGCACGCCTGATGGTCGGGCGTGAAATTACCGAGATGTACCCGCCGCTGACCGTGCTTTCAAGCGATGCGCCAGTGGTATTAGAGGCGCGAGCATTTGTCGTGCCTGGCGCGGTTAAACAGGCCAGTTTTACGCTTCGCCGGGGTGAAGTGCTGGGGTTTGGCGGGGTGGTGGGCGCTGGGCGTACCGCGCTGATTGAAGCGGTGCTTGGCCTGCGCGCGAAAAGTGCAGGGCAGGTGCTGCGTAACGGTCAGCCGGTTGTGTTGCGCCACCTGCGCGATGCCGTGCATCAGCGTATTGCCTACCTGACGGAAGACCGCAAAGGTAAAGGGCTGGTGCTTAATATGGATTTGCGCTCAAACGTGACTCTGCTGAACTTGCGCGCTCACTGCCATCCGCTGCTAGACCGCCGCCGCGAAGAAAAAGCCTTTCAAGAGGCCGTCCAGCGCTTTGATATTCGGCTACGAACGGCCGCGCTCACCGCCGCTGAACTTTCCGGTGGCAATCAGCAGAAGCTGCTGCTCGCGAAAGTCATGTCCATTGATCCCGATATCGTGATTATCAACGAGCCTACTCGGGGTATCGATGTGGGCACCAAACATCAAATCTATCATTTCATCCATGAGCTTACTGAGGCGGGGCGTTCGGTCATTTTGATTTCTTCAGAGATGGGGGAATTGATAGGGCTTTCGCATCGTGTCGCCGTGATGTGCGCGGGCGTGCTCACCGGCATTATCGAAGGCGAGCAAATTAATGAACACAACATTATGCAGTACGCATCCGGCATTAAGGGAGTAGGGGTAGATGAGCAGCGCCATGCTTAATAACAAAACAACTCAGAACACGGCAGCCCAGAACACAGCCGCTAGGCCTAAAGGCTTCTCCATCGACCTGAAAACCTGGGGGCCATTTATTGCGCTGGTGGTCTTAGCCATTTTAGGCGTGCTGATTAACCCGGCGTTTCTGGGGCTAGATAATCTTTCCAACATGCTTACCCGCAGCGCCTTTATCGGCATTATTGCCATCGGCGCTACTTTTGTCATTACGGCCGGCGGGCTGGATCTTTCGGTAGGCGCGATGGCCGCCTTTATTGCCGGGGTCATGATTATTCTAATGAACAGCCTGGTCGAACAGTTTGGCGCAGGAGTCACCACTATTGTGCTAGGCATAGGCGCCTCGTTACTGCTCGGGCTATGCGCTGGTTTTATCAACGGCATCGTCACCACCAAAGGCAAAATTGAGGCGTTTATCGTTACCCTCGGTACCATGGGTATTTATCGCTCGCTTGTCACTTACCTTGCCGATGGCGGCACCTTAACGCTGGACTGGGCCGTTCGCGATATTTATCGCCCGGTTTACTACGGCAGCTTTATGGGCATTACCTTCCCCGTATGGGTGTTTTTCGCGGTCGCCGTGATTGGCTACATCCTGCTTAACTACACCCGCTTCGGGCGTTACTGCTTCGCCATTGGCTCTAATGAAAAAGTCGCTGAGTACAGCGCGATTCATGTCGACCGTGTCAAAACGTTGACGTACATGCTGCAAGGCGTGTGCGTGGCACTGGCGACCATTATTTATGTGCCGAGATTGGGTTCTGCCTCCGGCGCGACCGGTGTGTTGTGGGAGTTAGAGGCCATCGCCGCGGTCATTATCGGTGGCACTATGTTGAAGGGTGGGCATGGGCGCATCTGGGGCACGGTCATTGGCGCCATCATGCTCACTATGATTGGCAATATTCTCAATTTGACCGACGCCATTTCCAACTATCTAAACGGCACTGTGCAGGGGGTCATCATTATTGTTGCGGTCTACCTGCAGCGAGCATCGTGGAGAAAAACTCGGCCCTAGGGCCTCTTGGCAACACTGCCTATCAGCGCATTATCGTTAGAAGCTAACGCAGCATAACAACTACAACAGCAAAGGAGCATTATCATGCCCAGCATCAAAACAGCGGTGGCTACCATCACCGCTACCGCAGCGCTCACGTCAGCAATAGGGTTCTCCGGTGCCGCCATGGCACAAGAGCTCACCATTGGCGTTTCAATTCCGGCGGCCACGCATGGCTGGGCCGGCGGCGTTAACTATCATGCTGAAGAGGCTAAAAAGCGGCTCGAGGCACTCTATCCTGATATTGAAATCACTATCTCAACCGCGGGCACGGCAGGCGAGCAGGCCAATGACCTGGAAGACTTGGTATCGCTGCGCAGTATTGATGCGCTGGTAATTCTGCCATTTGAGTCAGGCCCACTCACCGACCCGGTACGCCGTGTTAAAGAGTCTGGCGTGTTCGTGACGGTGGTGGATCGTGGCCTGACCGAAGAGGGCATCCAAGACCTTTACGTGGCGGGCAATAATCATGAGTTAGGTCGCGTTTCTGGTGAGTACATACGCGAACAGCTCGATGGCGAAGGCGATATTGTCGTGCTGCGAGGTATTCCTACGGTGATTGATGACGAGCGCGTTCAAGGTTTCCAAGAGGCTATCGAAGGCTCTGAGATCAACATCCTCGATATGCAGCACGCTAACTGGAATCGCGATGATGGCTTTGAGGTCATGCAGGATTATTTGTCGCGCTTCGATAACATCGATGCGGTTTGGGCTCAGGACGATGATATCGCCCTGGGGGTTATTGAAGCGGTGCGCCAGGCGGATCGTGAAGACGAGCTGTTTATTGTCGGCGGTGCTGGCATGAAAGAAATTATCAAGCGGGTGATGGAGGGGGATGAACTGGTGCCGGTAGACGTGCTCTATCCGCCCGGCATGATCGCCACTGCCATGGATCTTACCGTGCAGCACTTTGTTTCTAATGGCCCCGTATTGGGCGAGTACATTCTTGGCTCACCGCTGATCACCGAGGAAAACGCCGAGCAGTACTACTTTCCCGATTCTCCTTTCTGACCGCTCTAATCAAACGGCGCAGGTGGGACATCACTTCGACCCGCGTCTCACCAAGCACTTAATCGCAACGTTATTGAGAGAGTCCTATGAAAACAATCAAAGGGCCCGCGCTCTTTCTCGCCCAATTTGCCGGTGACAAGGCGCCCTTTAATAGCCTGGATAGCATCGCCGCCTGGGCATCTGGGCTTGGCTATAAAGGTGTGCAGATTCCTAGTTGGGATGCACGCCTGTTCGACCTAACGCGCGCAGCTGAAAGCCGTACTTACTGCGACGAGGTGATAGGCACCCTGGCTGAACACGGCCTAGCACTCACCGAACTCTCTACTCATCTGCAGGGCCAGTTGGTGGCGGTGCATCCCGCTTACGATGAGATGTTTGATGGTTTTGCCGCCCCCGAAGTGCGTGGTAATCCCAAAGCTCGGCAAGAGTGGGCGGTGGAGCAGCTAAAGCTGGCCGCTAAAGCGTCACAAAATCTTGGCCTAACGGATCACGGCACTTTTTCGGGGTCACTGGCGTGGCCGTATATTTACCCTTGGCCCCAGCGCCCGGCAGGATTGATCGAAACTGCCTTTGATGAGCTGGCGAAACGCTGGCGGCCGATTCTAGATGCCTTTGACGAGGCCGGAGTGAACCTCTGCTACGAGATTCACCCGGGCGAAGATCTGCATGACGGCATCACTTTTGAGATGTTCCTTGAGCGGGTCGGTAACCATCCTCGCTGTCACATCCTTTACGATCCTAGCCACTTAATTCTTCAGCAGCTCGACTACCGCGGCTTTCTCGATGTGTATCGCGAGCATATTCAAATGTTTCACGTTAAAGACGCCGAGTTTAATCCCAGTCCTAAACAGGGCGTTTATTCGGGCTATCAGTCATGGACGGACCGAGCGGGTCGTTTTCGTTCATTGGGCGATGGCCAAATCGATTTCAAGTCGATCTTCTCGTGGATGGCGGCCAACGATTACCACGGCTGGGCGGTGCTGGAGTGGGAATGTTGCCTGAAACACCCGGAAGTCGGCGCGCGGGAAGGGGCGACGTTTATTCGTGATCACATTATAGAAGTGACCGAGCGGGCGTTTGACGACTTTGCCGCTGGCGGGGCCGATGAAGCTGCCAACCGTCGCATTCTGGGACTCAAATAGCAGGGAGAGCATTACGACATGGGTGACGACATGAGCCATCAACACGAGACGCCGCGGCGGCTGCGCCTAGGCATGGTCGGCGGCGGCCAAGGGGCCTTTATCGGTGGCGTGCATCGCATTGCCGCACGACTTGATGACCACTATGAGCTGGTGGCCGGGGCTTTCGCGTCTGACGCCGAACGCAGCCAAGAGGCGGCGGCACAGCTGCACGTAGCCGCTGACCGCGCCTATCCCGATTACCAAACCATGGCTGAAGAAGAGCAAAAGCGCGCGGATGGCATTGACGTGGTTGCGATCGTAACGCCCAACCATGTGCACTTCGACGTAGCGCGCACCTTTCTTGAGGCAGGCTTTCATGTGATCTGCGACAAGCCGATGACGATTACGTTGGAAGAGGCCCAAACGCTGGCGGAACTTGTCGAACGTAGCGGGCTGTTCTTCGGCTTAACCCATAACTACTCCGGGTACTCGCTGGTACGCCAAGCTCGCGAGATGATCGCTAATGGAGAATTGGGTGATCTGCGCGTGGTGCAGGTGGAGTACCCACAGGACTGGCTTTCCACACGCCTGGAAGATAGCGGTGTTAAGCAAGCTGAGTGGCGCACTGACCCCAAACGCAGTGGCCCGGCGGGCTGTTTGGGCGATATCGGCACGCATGCTTATCACTTGGCGCGTTATGTGACCGGCCTGGAGCTTGAGTCTCTTGCTGCCGATATGCACACCTTTGTAGAAGGGCGTGCGCTGGATGACAACGTGCATATGCTGCTGCGCTTTAAGGGCGGCGCGCGAGGCATGTTGTGGTCTAGCCAAGTGGCGCCCGGTAACGAAAATGGCCTGCAGCTGCGTGTTTACGGTAGCCGAGGTGGCCTTGAGTGGCGACAGGAAAACCCTAATCAACTCATGCATTCACCGCTGGGAGAGCCCACGCGAATACTGACGCGCAATGGCCCAGGTCTTGGCGATGCTGCCATGGCCGCTGCGCGTATCCCGGCCGGTCATCCCGAAGGTTATCTGGAGGCTTTCGCTCAGCTCTATCGCGATTTCGCCTTGCAAATCCACGCGCGCCAACGTGGCGATACTACCAATGCGCTGGAAGCAAAAACGCCGGACGTGACCGATGGCGTCGATGGTTTAACGTTTATCACCCGCGCACTGGCGTCGTCTAAGGCGGGTGGGCAGTGGGTCGATTTCTAAAACAGCATAAGTAAGACACTACAAAATGGATATGAGAATCGATATGAACCAGCACTCAGTGCGCTATGCGAGCCTTGACCAGCGTGTGGTCTTTATTACCGGCGGCGGCAGCGGTATTGGTGCCGAGCTTACCCGTGCCTTTCACCATCAGGGCGCGCGGGTAGTGTTCGTCGATATCAATGATGACGCCAGCCACGCATTGGTCGCGGAGCTTAAAACCGAGACCGGACAAGCACCGATTTACCACCACTGTGATATTCGTGATGTGGCGAGCCTACAGCAGGTCGTCGCCGAGACTGGCGAAAACGTCGGGCCTATCCATACGTTGGTGAATAACGCTGCCAGCGATGATCGTCACTCCTGGCGGGATATCGATGTTGCCTACTGGGATGAGCGGATGTCGCTTAACTTACGGCCGATGTTCTTTACCGCCCAGGCGGTGGCCGAACAGATGATAAAAAACGGTGGTGGTTCGATCATTAATTTCGGCTCGGTGAGTGTCCAGATGGCGCTGGGCGGTTTGCCCGCCTACGTCACCGCTAAAGCGGCGGTACATGGATTAACGCGAAGCCTGGCGCGGGAGTTAGGTGAGCACAATATCCGCGTTAATACGCTGGTGCCTGGTTCGGTGATGACCGAACGACAGCTGGAAAAATGGATCGGCCCCGACGATGAGGCCGCCATTCAAGAACGCCAGTGTCTAAAGCTACGGCTTGAATCTGTACATATCGCGCCCGTAGCACTGTTCTTGGCCAGCGCCGAAAGCCAGGCCATCACAGGGCAAGAGCTGGCGGTAGACGCCGGTTGGGCTTAGGAAGAAGACGTATTAATAGAAATAAGCGATGACAATGACTTGCGTATCGCTGCGTGGTCCGAAAAAAATACGCAAAAACAAACGTTAAATAATAAGTACAAGGAGCTTCAGGTATGACTCAACAGCGAACGCTAAGCCGCTCATCTTATATCCTGGTGATATGTTGCATTGCCGCCATCGGTGGTTTTCTTTTCGGTTTCGACAGTGGCGTCATCAACGGTACGGTTGATGGCTTGCAGGCTTCTTTTAACTCCGATAGCGCGGGTACGGGCTTTAATGTTGCCTCTATGCTGTTGGGGTGTGCCATAGGGGCTTTCTTTGCCGGTCGCTTGGCGGACCGTTTTGGGCGGCGCACATTGCTTATTGTGGCCGCAGTATTTTTTCTGGTCAGCGCCTGGGGGTCGGGTATTTCCGGCAGCTCTATGGAGTTTGTGCTGTACCGCATTCTTGGTGGTATTGCGGTAGGTGCAGCCAGTGTCATGACGCCAGCCTACATTAGTGAAGTGGCACCTTCTGCTTATCGCGGTCGGTTAGCCACTATCCAGCAAGTGGCGATTATTTCCGGCCTGTTTGTGGCGTTTCTGAGTAATTATGTGCTGGCGTATGTTTCTGGTTCAGCAATGACGGAGCTGTGGTTTGGTTTTGCGACGTGGCGCTGGATGTTCTGGATTGAGCTAATCCCTGCATCCATCTTCCTAGTGGCGTTATTGTTTATTCCCGAAAGCCCACGTTATTTAATCAGCACGGGTAAAGACACTGAGGCACGCCGCGTACTTGGCTTGGTGATGCCTGAGGAAGAAATTGAACCCAAAATACAGGAGGTTAATGCCACACTGAATCGTGATCATAAACCGCGTTTAAGCGATGTGCTTAACCGCACCACGGGCAAGGTGCATGGCATCGTGTGGGTGGGCATTGGGTTAGCGGTTTTCCAGCAGTTAGTCGGTATAAACGTAGTGTTCTATTACGGTGCCGTGCTGTGGCAGTCAGTCGGCTTTTCAGAAAGCGATGCACTGCTGATTAATGTGATTTCGGGGGCCGTCAGTATTGCCGCCTGCCTCTTGGCGATTGCGCTGATCGACAAAATCGGCAGAAAGCCTCTGCTATGGGGCGGCTCCGTGGGAATGACAATAACACTGGCTTGCCTCTCCTATGCTTTCTCTACCGCAACAATGGTAGATGGCAGTCTGCGCTTATCAGATGACATGGGTGTGTTTGCGCTCGTTGCGGCCAACCTTTACGTGCTGTTTTTCAATGCTTCCTGGGGGCCGGTGATGTGGGTAATGCTGGGCGAGATGTTCCCCAATCAGATGCGTGGTTCGGGGCTGGCGATTGCAGGGCTTTTCCAATGGTTAGCCAACTTCGGTATTACCATGACATTTCCTATCATGCTGGCTTCCGTCGGGCTGTTCGGTGCTTACGGTTTTTATGCGATCAGTGCCGTGGCATCGGTGTTCTTCGTTGTTCTCTTCGTCAAAGAAACACGCGGTAAAGAGCTTGAAGAGATGACCTATGAGTAAACGGTAGATGCAGGCGGGGCAATTAAACATAGCAGGCTTACATTGCCCCGTTTGGCTGTACCGTTAAGGAGCATGTGCCAATTATAGGCAATAAAAAATTAATTTTTATTAATAAAAACAAATGGTTGGTATGAGTATTAGAACTATAAGATACTGTTTGGTAATGATTTTTATTAATGATTGCCAGCAACTGGCACGGGGGGTGCAATGATAGAGGTAAGAACGGAGCAGGCAAGAGGCCTGACGTTCTTAACCTTTAAACCACTCTATGATTCTCGTATTGCGGTTTAAGAAGTAACGTTATTAGGAGGCAGTATCATGATGAAGAAGGATTCTCTCAAGAAGCTTGGCATCCTAGGTGTATCGTTTGGCCTGATGGCTAGCCCTCTCGCCTTTGCACAAATGGAAGGTAGTGGCACAGAGCAAGAACCGACGCCGCAAGAAGAAACCATGCAAGACGATCAAGGTACCTACAACTCTTACGACACTGAGCAAGAGCAAGGCCAGGACGTAGGAACGGAGTATGAAGAGGAAGAGGAAGAATTCACTTTCGAAGAAGAGGAAGAGGAGCAAGAAGCACCCACCACTGACGATCAGCAGGGCGATTCCGGGTGGTAATTGCGATCTTTAAGGAATAACTTTTCTCGGGTTCAAGGATGAGCCACAAAATGCCCCGTTCATTGCGGGGCATTTTTGTGCCTGACCATTTAAGGCCATCAACGTTAAGGTCATCAACGTTAAGACGATCAACTAAGGCGCACGATATAGTGGTGCATTGCTCCTCTACAAGGATGTCTCGATGCAGCTGACATGGTCGCAAATACCTCAATTACCTAAAGCAGAGGGCCGTATACAGGCCATTGATTTGGCGCGTGGCCTGGCGATTGGCTTGATGATTATGAGTCACGCGGTCAGTGGGCTAGTCGGCATACGCAATGTGCCGGACTGGGGCATGGTGCCGATCCATTTTTTGACAAAGTTTTCTTCCTCGCTGTTTATTTTAGTCTTCGGTATTGCCTTGGCCGTGGCATTTTTGTCGCATACTCAAAGCGATGATTGGCCCAAGCGCAGGCTCAAGCTTTGGCTGCGCGGCGTGGAAGTATGGTTCTGGTACAAAGCGCTGCTCGTGATTGAAATGCTGCCGTTCTATCCCCCCGGCGATATCGTGGATGCCTTGCTCTACGGGCGCTTCGCGATTTGGACGGAAATCTTAGGCTTTTACGCTATCGCGCTGCTGTGGGTGCCACTGATTTTGCCGCTATGGGCGCGGGCACCGCTGTGGTGCCGACTCGCCACGATTGGTGTCTTCATCGCGCTAACGGTGTGGCTGCAGAGCCTTACCTTCGGTGGTAACGATATTCTGAAAGCGCTGCTGGTCGACCACGAAGACCACTACGCATGGGGGCAGATTAGTCGTGCACCGTTGATTTTAGTCGGGCTGCTTATTGGTGAGTCGCTGCTACGCTGCTACTTTGAACCCGCCGCACGGCGTCGCTTAGTGCTTACGCTGCTGGGGCTTGGGGCGCTCATGGTCGGCGGATTTTATGCCTTAGCATTGGCGAGCGGCGATGTGCACGCGGCCATGCTGGCGGTGGCTAATAACGTTGGCAAGCATCCGCCTGGGCTTGAGTTTATGCTGTTTAGCTTAGGCGGTGCGCTGGTGCTGTTAGCCCTTGCACTGGCCGGGGGCGCCCGTGCCGCCAAGGTGTTAATGCCGCTGACTGTGATTGGCACAGACGCGCTGAAGACGTTTATTTTCCACATTGTGATGATTTTCTTGGTGCTGCGCTTTCTATTGCAAGGCGAGGGCCTTTACAGCTATCCACAGGCGCTCGGTATTGGCGGGCTGTTGATAATCGGTGCCGCCGCATGGATTTGGGTGACCCGTTGGATGGCCGCTCACCGCTGATTTTCACATAAAGCATTAAGAGGTAACGCATTTGCGACACTGGATACGGCGTGGGCTGATGGCGCTAGCGCTTCTCATCGTAGCTCTTCCCATCGTAGCTCTTCTCAACGTACTGCCTGCCTCTGCACAGGCTGACGAGACCAATGAGTACGATACTAATGGGTACGAGACCAATTGGTACTACGAGGTAGATAAGCGCAGCACCTGGCAGGGCGATTTAACTGCTCGACTGCAGGCCATCGAAGGTGTGTTTGGCGGCCAGCTAGGCGTTTATGTACAGAACCTGGCCACTGGCGAAGCCTACTCTTGGCATGCTGATGCCCCTTGGTATTTGGCCTCGCTGATCAAGGTGCCGGTAGCGGCCCAGGTGCTGGCAGAGCGCCAAGCAGGCACGCTGACGTTAGATGAGCGCTTAACGCTTGCGCGCAGCGACTTTGTCGATGGCGCAGGCCCCACTAATTGGCACGACCCCGGCACGCCGATTTCTATCCGTTACTTGATGGAGCAAATGATTACCGTCAGTGATAACACCGCCACCGATATGCTGATTGACCGGGTAGGGCTGGCGGCGGTTAATGCGCGTGCGCGAAGGATGATCGCGGCAAGCGGTGGTGATCCCTCTGAAATCGGCCCTATTACTAAGCTAGTCGGCGTGCGCCAAGGCATTTATGGCCAGCTGCACCCCGATGCTCGTGCGCTGGGCGGCATGGACTTCATGGCGCTGCGTCAACACGCGGTGAGCCAGCGCCCACAAGCGCTAGCCCGCGCGCTTGGGGTAAGCACCGACACCTTCGCGCAGCCGGATTACGACCACGCCTTTGATGCCTACGAAGCCACGGGCGAAAATGTCGGTACGCTGAGTGCTTACGGGGATTTACTGGCGAGCCTGTACGGCGCGCAGCAAGGTCTTTCACAAGAACAGGACGGCCCGGACAATCTAGATGCCGAGCAGCGCCAAGCGCTATTAGAGGTGATGCGGCGAACGAGTTCCGGCAAGCAGCGCCTCAAGGCGGGCTTGGGTGAAGGCATTAACTTCGCGCATAAAACCGGTACTCAGCAGCGGCGCAGCTGCGATGCGGGCATTGCCGAGCGCGAACAGGCCGATATTAGCGCCGATGGCCCCTGGGTGATTGTTAGCTGTATGCGCGGCCCTGCGGCCTTAAGCACTCATGAGCGGGCGATGGCAAGTGTGGGTGAAGCGTTACGCCGCAGTGGTGCTCTTGGCAGGCCATGATAAACTAGTGCGTCCTCGTTTCCGTCGGCATCAAAACGGCGACGAAAAAACCACTTTAGGAGCAATTTATGTCACGCGCCAGCGCCCGCCACATTTTGGTCAGCAGTGAAGAACAGTGCCTAGCACTTAAGAAAGAAATTGAGAGCGGCAGCGATTTTGCTGACGTCGCCAAGCAGCATTCTAGCTGCCCTTCTAGCCGCCAAGGTGGCGATCTGGGCACCTTCGGCCCCGGTCAAATGGTGCCTGAGTTCGACAAAGTCGTCTTCAACGACGAAGTAGGCCAAGTCCACGGCCCGGTCAAAACACAGTTCGGTTACCACCTGTTAGAAATCACCAGCCGCAGCTAATGTCAGCAACGTTTGCCTGAAGGCCGTCAAGCGCCGCGACCCTTTGAGGGCGCGGCGTGAGGAGTACGCCTTGAACGACCCAATTATTACCATTAACGGCCTGAACAAAACCTATGAAGGTGGCTTTCAGGCGTTAACCCGTGTCGATTTAACGATTCAGCGCGGCGAAATATTTGCCCTGCTTGGCCCCAACGGGGCGGGCAAAACAACCCTGATTAGCGTGGTATGTGGCTTGGTCAATCCGACCGCTGGCCACGTCACCATCGACGGTTTTGATAACGTCAGCCAGTACCGCCAAGCCCGCGAACGCATCGGGCTGGTACCCCAAGAGCTCACCAACGAAGCGTTTGAAACGGTGTGGAACACGGTCAGTTTCAGCCGTGGCCTGTTTGGCAAGCCACCCAACCCTGCGCATATCGAAAAAGTGCTGAAATCGCTGGCGCTGTGGGATAAACGCCACAACCGGCTAATGACGCTGTCAGGCGGCATGAAGCGCCGGGTGCTAATTGCTAAAGCGCTTTCGCATGAGCCGCGCATTCTGTTTCTAGATGAGCCCACCGCTGGCGTTGATGTTGAGCTGCGCCGCGAGATGTGGGAAGTCGTGCGCCAACTGCGTGACAACGGCGTCACCATTATTTTAACCACGCACTATATCGAAGAAGCCGAAGAGATGGCCGACCGTATCGGGGTCATCAATCATGGCGAGATTGTGCTGGTTGAAGAGAAAGCGGTATTGATGAGTAAGCTAGGCAGCAAGCAGCTAACGCTTAATCTACAAACGCCGCTTACCGAGGTGCCCGCAGCTTTGCAACGCTTCGAGCTAAGCCTGGCGGCAGAAGGCCATGAGCTTATTTATACCTACGACGGTCGCCAAGAAGAAGACGGGCACAGCATGTCAGAACTGCTGAGCACCTTGGAGCGGGAAGGGGTGGCCTTTAAAGACCTCAACACCCGGCAAAGCTCGCTTGAAGATATTTTCGTCGATTTAGTTAAGGAGCGCGCATGAACCTTCATCCCGTTCGCGCCATTTACATGGCGGAAATGGCCCGTACGCGTCGCACCTTGCTGCAAAGTATCGTTTCGCCCGTCATCTCCACCTCGCTATATTTTGTGGTGTTTGGCGCCGCGATTGGCTCGCGCATCAGTGAAATCAACGGGGTCAGCTACGGGGCGTTTATTGTGCCGGGGCTGATTATGCTGATGCTACTGACGCAAAGTGTTTCCAATGCGTCGTTTGGGATCTTTTTTCCCAAGTTTTCCGGCAGCATTTACGAGCTGCTTTCAGCGCCTATTTCGCACCTTGAAATTGTGATTGGCTACGTAGGGGCGGCGGCCTCGAAATCGATTCTGCTGGGGCTGATTATTTTAGCCACCTCAAACTTTTTCGTGCCGCTAGAAATCGCCCATCCGTTTTGGATGCTGAGCTTTTTAGTGCTTACGGCCGTCACCTTTAGTCTGCTCGGTTTTATTATCGGTATTTGGGCCGACGGTTTTGACCGGCTGCAGCTTGTGCCGCTACTAGTCATCACGCCGCTGACATTTCTTGGGGGCAGTTTTTACTCTATCGATATGCTGCCGCCGTTTTGGCAAACCGTCACCCTAGCCAACCCCGTGGTGTACTTGGTGAGCGGCTTTCGCTGGAGCTTTTACGGCATTAGCGACGTAAGCCTTGCGGCTAGCGTGGGCATGATTGCGCTATTTCTAACGGTTTGCCTGGCCACTATTAGCTGGATGTTCCGCACCGGCTATCGCCTCAAGCCTTGAGCCAACTTTTAACCCTTGGACACTGATAAACCCCTATGCCGCTACTGCAAAGTATTGTGCACCGCCTTGACCCGACGCTAGACGGTGAGCGCTTAACCTTGACCGCCGCGCCGGGTACTTCAGAGCCGAATGCTTCAGAGCCCGGTGACGATCCGGTGATGACGAGCCTGGTAGGTGCGCTCAATGACACCTACAACACCAAGCCCAAGGGCTGGGGGCGTTTCGCGGAAGAGGGCGAGCAGGCGGGGCCGCTGGCCATGTGGCTGCGCGACTACTTAGCCGGCGAGAAAAGCTTTGCTGAGCTTTCCGTTTCATTAGCTGAGCGGCTGGCCAAGCAGCTTCAAGAGCAGCTGTCAGTCAGTGGCTATTTAGTGGTCAGCCATCAGCGCCAGGGCGATACGGAAACTCTGCTTGTTGCGTTAGTGCACCAGCGCGAAGGCATTGGCATTAATCCTCAGCATCACGCAGTGCCTGCCGCACAGCTCAATACTAGCCAGCTCACGCTAGCTGCGCGCATTAACCTTACCCAGTGGCAAAGCGATGCGCCCAACGCGCAGTACGTCTCGTTCTTGAAAGACCGTGGCGGTAAAAAACTGGCTGAAGGCTTGATCGCGTTGCTAGGCATGGAGGAAGGCATAGATTCTCCGGCTGAAACGCGCACGCTGCTTAAGGCGTTTAGCGACTATGTCGAAAAAGAAGATTTCGATGAAGAAGTCAGCCGTGAAAAAACCGATACGCTGGTGGACTACGCCAACGAGCAGCTGCGCCGCGGGGAACCGATGACGCTTGAAGAACTCTCAGGGCTCGTCAATGAGCAGCAGCCTAAAGCATTTTACGAGCATATCCGCAACGCCGATTACGGGCTCTCGCCGGAGATTCCGCCCGATAAGCGCACCTTAAGCCAGTTCCGGCGCTTTACCGGCCGCTCGGGAGGCGTTTCAATCAGCTTTGACTCGCACCTTCTGGGTTCCAGCATTGAATACGACGCCGCTCAAGACCGCTTGATCATCAAGCAAGTGCCCAAGCAGTTAAGAGAGCAACTTACCAAGCAGGATTAAGGCAAAAAGGCCCTGTTGCTATCCAGGAGAACACCCATGCTGAATGCCATTAGTGATTTTTTCCAGCGCACCCTAGCGCAGCCAGAGCAGCGTGAAAATCACAGCCTAACGCTGGAGCTAGCCACGGCGGCACTGCTGTGTGAAATCGTGCGCGCGGACTACAACACCACCGATGAAGAGTTGGCCACCCTGCGCACTATGCTGCTGACTCGCTATCGGTTAAGCGAAAGCGCCGCAGAAGAGCTGATGACGATGGCCGAAGCGCAGGTGGAAGAGGCCGTTGATCATTACCAGTTTGTCAGCCTGATTAAAGAGCACTATAACTACGACCAGCGCTGCGAGCTGGTCGCGCTTATGTGGCAGCTAGCTTGGGTTGACGGCAGCGTTGACCCGTTAGAAGAGCATCGGATTCGCCGCTTGGCAGACTTACTGTACGTTAGCCACAGCGATTTTATTCGCACCAAGCTATTGGCGGAAGAAAGCCATTAACATTTATAGCGGTGATAAAAGAGTCTCGATCAGCCTATTCAACTGCTGCTGAAACTGCCCGCCCGGCGAGGGTGGGTTGGGGTCTGAGGTAATCACCACGGTCATCTCCCGTTCGGGAATTACGTAGAGCGCTTGGCCGCCGTAGCCGCGCCCGTAGTACACGTCTTCTCCTGCCAGCTGGGTAATAAACCAACCGAAGCCATAGCCGTCACCGGTCCAGGGGGACGAACCGCGCGGCAGCCACGATGCAGCAACCCACCCTTCAGGCAGTACGCGCTGTGCATTGCCGCTTTCATCTAATACGATGCCGTCGTTGCGATATAGCTCACCTATCTCAATCAGCGCCCGCGGTGAAAGCTGCATATCGTTGCCGCCAAAATAGATGCCCTGCGGATCACGTAACCAGGGGCGAATATTGATATTGAGTGGATCACCCAGCAAGCGCTGAGCAAGGGCATGAGTGGTCTCGCCGCTGGCATGGGTGAGGGCTGCTGAAAGTAAGTGGCTGGTGCCGGTTGAATAGAGCATTTGCCCGCCGGGTTCATCAACGAACGGGCGTGTGATCGCATCGTTCACCCAGTTGGGGCTAGCGACCCAGGCGCTATAGTTGCTTCCCGATGTGCTCTCTAGCCCAGCCTGCTGGGCAAGCAAATGCGCCACGCTGATCTCGTTAACCCGTGGGTCAAGGCCGTTAGGAAGATGTTCGCCAAACAGCTCAACGATTGGCTGCTCAACGGATTCGATAACGCCCGCCTCAATCGCCGCACCGGTAATGGCCGCAAGCACCGTTTTAGATAGCGATTTAATGTTGGCAGGCGAGGCCACGCCCGGCCCATCTTGGTGAAGCTCATGGACAATATCGCCTTCGTAAGCCACCACGACGTTATGCACGCGGTTCAGTGCAGCGGCCTGCTGATCAAGCGCCTGAAGAGCATTGGCGGAAGGTTCATTGGCGGCGGCACTAAAGGTAGGAAATAACCACATAACGGCGAGCGAAATCGGCAAAACATGAACGCGCATTGCAATACCTTTGGTGTAGAGAATACAGGTTTGAGCAACCAGGCGGGATGGAGGTTCCGAATCTGCCATTAAACGTTGGGACAGATCCTTTTTAGTGGTCTGTCTCTTATGGTCAGGCGCTGTGCTGGTCAATGCGGAGCCACGCTTACAAGCAAATTTTGGGCCCCGAAACGCGTCAATATTACGCAAAAGGGTCAAAAGCCTGCTAGGATATGGGTGCTAGCTCAAGGGTGAGCAACCCTTTGATTTTCTCTAAAACGCACTAAGCAAGGAGCGCCCTATGCGTAATATTATCTATATCATCGGTCTTATCGTGGTAGTTCTGTTCATTCTTTCGATGCTTGGTCTGCGTTAATACCATGACAAAAAAGCCCGCCGGTTTTATACCGGCGGGCTTTTTTTATGCGCTGCGTTCAGGTGTTTCTATCTGCGAGCTGCTAGGCGCAGTCAGCGGCGCCTTGCCCAAACATATCAAACATCAGCTCGCGGCCAAGGTGGGTTAGTACAAAGCGGCCATACTCGTTGAACGTAGCGGCTTCGCTGGTTTCCATCACCTGTTGGCAGGTTGCCCAAGTAGGGGCCGCGGCGCTAAGCGCTAGCAGCTCACGGCGGGCTAAGCCGCGCTGGGGCAGGGTAATGGTTTCTAACACATGGCCATGGTCGTAGAGCAGCTCGGCGGCAATCGATAAACACTGGCGAAGGCTACGCTGTACATGCGCAAGAGGCACGGGTGCTTTTATTAGCTCGGCAGGCATAAGTAGTGAAGGCATCAAATGATCTCCTGCAGTCAGCCCAAGGTGGGCCTGTTGCAGTGCATTATAGACCAAGGTCTAAGTCTGGCCAATGTCTAGATCGGGGCAATGTCTGTTGTGGAGTGGCCTATGACAAAGAATAGACGTTGGCCAGAGTAGGCAAGAGCAGGGCATTTGCTCTCACTAACCTTAACCTGCGGGATTGAAAATAGTGATTGCTGGAAAGGCGAAAGCTTAGCGGCGGTGGGCCTGCTATCAGCCGCTATTGTGAGAGAGTCGTTTGATAAGGTCGCGTCGGGCACTATATTCATAAAAAGAATAAAAAGAAGATTTAATATTCCTTTGTTCGTTTTTGTTTGAGCGAGTAAGATAATCTTCATTAGCCTTTTACCACTTAAGTAAGGAAGCAGCGTTATGCGGTTAACTCGCCAGTTTAATCTTACCCTTGCGGCACTCTCGCTTAGCCTTGCAGGTGGTTTATTTGCTGCCTCAGCCCAAGCCGATACATTACGTGTGGGCATGTCCGGGGGCTATTTCCCGTTCACCTACGTTGAGCAAGACGAGCTTAAAGGCTTTGAGGTTGATGTCATGAACGCGGTGGGTGAGCTCTCCGGCGATGACATTGAGTTCGTTACTGCAAGCTTCTCTGGCTTGGCGGGCATGTTGGAGTCTGGGCGTATCGATACGATTGCCAACCAGATCACCATTACCCCTGAACGTGAAGCCAAGTACGTATTTACCGCGCCCTATGTGTATGACGGGGCACAGGTGGTTGTGAAGGCGGGCAATGACGCCATTGAAGGCGTTGAAGATTTATCCGGCAAAAGTGTCGCGGTGAACCTAGGCTCTAACTACGAGCAGCTGCTGCGAGAACAGCCCAATGCCGATGAAATCGACATTCGGACCTACGAGTCTAACGTTGAGCAGGATGTGGCCTTGGGCCGTGTTGATGCCTTCGTGATGGATCGTGTGAGTGCATCGCAGGTCATTAGCGAGCGCGGTTTGCCGCTGATGCTGGCGGGCCAGCCGTTTACCACTATCGAAAACGCGCTGCCGTTCCGCGATGACGAAGCGGGTCGTGAGCAGCGTGATCGTGTTGATGCGGCGTTGTCAGAGCTGCGTGAAAACGGAGCGCTACGTGAGATATCTGAAAAGTGGTTTGATACGGATATCACTCAGCCGTAACGCTTGGCCTAACCTGTTGAACGCGGCCGTGGCATTGCCACGGCCGTTTGCTTATCAGCGAAGTAGCGATGTTTACTTATATGTTTATTGATACGTTTAACTATCATGCTTAACCTTGAATATATGTGGGGGTTGCTGCCGGTTCTGCTGCGCTATTTGCCACTCACCCTTCAAATGGCGACCATCGCAATGTTCTTTGCGCTGATTTTGGCATGCCTGCTGGCGGTCGTGCGCGTGTCAAAAGTACCGGTGCTAAACGGGTTTTCAATGCTGTTTATCTCGTTTTTCCGCGGTACGCCGCTGCTCGTTCAGCTGTTTTTGTTCTACTACGGCCTGCCTCAGTTGGTTGAAGCGTTGGTCTCGATTAATGGCGTAACGGCGGCGGTATTGGGAATCACGCTACACTTTTCTGCTTACATGGCCGAGTCCATTCGCGCCGCGATTGTGGGAATAGACCGCAGCCAAACCGAAGCGGCGCTTTCCATTGGCATGACCCAGCCGCAGCTGATGCGGCGGATTATTTTGCCGCAGGCCACCCGCGTAGCCACTCCCACGCTGATGAACTACTTCATCGATATGATTAAAGCGACCTCGCTGGCGTTTACACTGGGTGTCACTGAGCTGATGGGCGCGACGCAAAAAGAGGCGGCGGGCAGCTTTTTGTATTTAGAGGCGTTCTTGCTAGTGGCGCTTATCTATTGGGCGGTGGTGGAAGTGCTTTCCTGGGGCCAGCGCCGTTTAGAGACGTATCTGAATAAGGCCTACCAACGATGATTTCGCTGCAAGGCATTACGAAGCGCTTTGGCGCCCATACGGTGTTTCAAGATGTCGATTTAAGCCTTTCGCAAGGCGAGATTATCGTGATCATTGGCCCTTCGGGTACCGGTAAGTCAACGCTACTGCGCTGTATTAACTTCCTTGAACGGCCGGACTCAGGTCGCCTGCAGGTGGGTGACCTGAGTATCGATACCCAGCGCGCCAGCCGGGCAGATATTCTTGCCCTGCGCCGTCGTACGGCATTCGTGTTTCAGAGCTACGGCCTGTTTGCGAATAAAACCGCGCTTGAGAACATCAGCGAAGGCATGGTCGTGGTGGATAAGCTGCCCAAAGCGAAGGCGCATGCGCGGGCGAGGGGAATTCTAGAGCGAATCGGCTTGGCTGATAAAGCAGATGCTTACCCGGCTTCGCTTTCCGGCGGCCAGCAGCAGCGGGTAGGCATTGGCCGGGCCATGGCGGCCAATGCCGATGTGATTCTGTTTGATGAGCCTACCTCGTCCCTTGACCCGCAGTGGGTAGAGGAAGTGTTGAGCCTGATGAAGCAGCTGGCGGTTGAGCGCCAAACGATGATCGTCGTGACCCACGAAATGCAGTTCGCTAGAGAAGTCGCCGACCGCGTGGTGTTCATGGACGACGGCGGTATCGTTGAACAAGGTCCGCCTGAAACTTTATTCACTGCGCCCAAAGATGAGCGAACGCGGCACTTTTTGCGCAAAATTTTAGCTCCCTCGGGGCAGGCTGCGCCGTAAGCGCTGAACGTATATTGTCTGAGAATGAAATGCCGACACTGACCAAAGCGTTACTTAAAAGCGTTGAGCAGCTGGCCGTTGAGGCGGGCGCGGCGATTATGCAGGTGTATCGCCGTGAGTTTGCCGTTGAGCTTAAGGCTGACCATAGCCCGCTAACCGAGGCGGATAAAGCCGCGCATGTGATTATCGTGCGAGGCTTACAGGCGTTGACGCCTGACGTGCCGGTACTTTCAGAAGAAGACACTCAGCGCTTTGAAGGCGCTAACGCCGAGGGGTTTTATTGGCTGGTCGACCCGCTGGATGGCACTAAAGAATTTATTAAGCGCAACGATGAGTTCACCGTCAATATAGCGCTAATTGAGCGCGGACAGCCGATGTTGGGCGTGGTGGTGGCGCCGGCTTTATCGCACACTTATGTGGCCGCCAGCGGCCTAGGCGCATTTAAAATTGTTGAAGACGGGCAATATGTGGCGATTAATACCGCCCCCGCGCCGCAAGTAGGGCAGCCATGGCGCGTGCTGGGAAGCCGCTCGCACCCTGATCCGCGGATGTCGGATTGGTTAGCGGCCCTTGGAAAGCACAGCGTGCAGCCCATGGGTAGCTCGCTGAAGTCATGTTTGATCGCGGAAGGTCGCGCCGATGTTTACCCGCGTTTTGGGCCAACCAGCCTGTGGGATACGGCCGCCGCCCAGGCGATTGTTGAACAGGCAGGCGGGCGCGTGGTGACATTGGAAGGAAAGCCCTTGTGCTACGCGGATCCGGCGCAAGTGTTGAATCCTGATTTTGTAGTGTGGGGAAGCTCTGCCTAGTGCTGTGTCTTTACCTTCGCTGACGTATTGACAACCGCTAGCAAGCACGCGTAGCGCGTGATAGACTACGCCATCCTGTTAGGCAAGAATTTTGAAAAGATAGTGCTAAACAACTGTCTTTTATGATTTTTGCAGGATTAGTTTTGTAGGGTGAAACGTCGCGCTGTGATAGCGCAGCCGACGAATACATATTTAATTTCGTTGCCGCTTATCGGCAACCTTTATTCTCCAAGGAGATACCCTGTGGCGAACAGCAAGCAAGCACGCAAGCGCGCCCGCCAGGCCGAGAACCGTCGCGTCCTGAAATCCAGCCAGCGCAGCATGGTCCGCACCTACATCAAGCGTGTAGTGAAAGCGATCAGCACCGGCGACCACGCTAAGGCAATGGAAGAGTTCAAGGCCATGCAGCCGGTCGTTGACCGTATTGCAGACAAAGACGTGCTGTCTAAGAAGAAAGCAGCTCGCCTGAAGAGCCGTTTGAACAAGCGTATTAAAGCACTGGCGGCGTAAGCCGGCAGGCGCCATAAAAAACCGGCTGCGGCCGGTTTTTTTGTGTCTGAATGGTTTCTCTAGTTACGATTGCTAGATACGTTTTTTGGGCGGGTTTTCTGGATAGCTTATGACGGCGACAAAAACACCCAATACTTCCCCCGATGCCTCGTCAGCCCGCCGTGGGCTAATGCGCTCGGGCCTCGTGGTGAGTGCGATGACCATGCTGTCGAGGGTGATGGGGCTTGCGCGTGATGTGGTGGTCGCTACCCTTTTAGGGTCAGGCGGCGGCGCTGATGCATTTTTCGTCGCGTTTAAAATCCCTAATTTCCTACGCAGGCTGTTTGCAGAAGGGGCCTTCAACCAGGCCTTTGTGCCGGTGCTTTCAGAGTATTCCACTCAGCGTAATCGAGACGAAATTCGTGAACTGCTGAACGCCACTGCGGGCAGCTTAACCGCGATATTGGCGCTGATTACCGCCGTGGCGATGCTCTGCGCGCCGTGGCTCATTTGGGTGTTTGCCCCCGGCTTTGGGCGTGATCCTGAAAAGCTGGCGCTCACCGCAGATATGCTGCGGCTAACGTTCCCCTATTTACTGCTGATTTCGCTCACTGCGTTTTCCGGCAGCGTCATGAATACCTGGAATCGCTTTGCGGTGCCCGCTATTACGCCGGTGCTGCTTAACCTTTCGCTAATCGGCGCAGCGCTGTTTTTAATGCCGATGATGGAAG
Source organism: Halomonas sp. AOP5-B2-8 (assembly GCF_052376475.1). Taxonomy (NCBI): domain Bacteria; kingdom Pseudomonadati; phylum Pseudomonadota; class Gammaproteobacteria; order Oceanospirillales; family Halomonadaceae; genus Halomonas; species Halomonas sp. AOP5-B2-8. Next base: position 466,636 of record NZ_JBQSVS010000004.1, read on the forward strand.
AGCCGGCCATGGCGCTGGCCTGGGGCGTGCTGATCGCCGGGGTTGCGCAGTTGGCTTTTCAAGTACCGTTTTTACTGCGCTTAGGGCTGATGCCGACGCCGTGGCCCAATTTTGCCCACGAAGGTGTGCGGCGGATTCTAAAGTTGATGGGCCCGGCGCTGTTTGGGGTGTCGGTATCGCAAATTAATTTATTGCTGGATACCGTGCTGGCCTCATTGCTGGCCGCAGGCAGCGTGTCGTGGCTTTATTATTCAGATCGCCTCGTTGAACTACCGCTGGGCGTTTTCGGGGTGGCGATTGGTACGGTGATCTTGCCCGCGCTGTCGAAACGACATGCCGATCAGTCTAAAGAGCACTTTGCAGCGATGCTCGATTGGGCTATTCGCATTGTATTGTTGTTAGGCTTGCCGGCCGCGCTGGCGTTGGCGGTGTTGGCGGAGCCGCTGCTGATTACGCTATTTCATTATGGCGCGATGACCGACAATGACATTCAAATGGCGGCCATGAGCCTGCGGGCGTACGCCTTCGGCCTAGTCGCGTTTATGCTGATTAAAGTGCTGGCGCCGGGGTTTTTCGCCCGCCAAGATACGCGCACCCCGGTGAAGGTAGGTATTATTGCCATGGTCGCTAATATGGCCCTGAATCTGGTGCTGATTTGGCCGCTGGCTCATGCCGGGCTGGCGCTAGCGACGGCACTTTCTGCGTTCCTAAATGCTGGCTTGCTGGGCTATTTGCTGCATAAACAGGGTGTGTTGGTCTTTCAGCCCGGCTGGAAACGCTACGCTGTGCAGCTAGTGGGCGGCAGTGCGCTAATGTGCGGGGCGCTCTATTTTGTTGCTCCTGACTGGCAGGCGTGGCTGACCTTTAGCCTTTGGCAGCGGATAGCCTGGGTGAGCGGGTTAGTAATGTTGGGTGGCTCGCTTTACGCTGCGTGGCTGGCGGCATTTGGCCTGCGCTTTCGCCATCTTAAAATGCAATCGTGAGGCTGCGCGCTAGCGGGTGTATTTGTTACACGGCGTGTTCGTTATAATCAGAGGCTTTATGTCCTCTAACGGCTGAGGTGCCATGCGCGTCATTCGAGGTCTGCACAACTTAAAAGCGGCTCATCGTGGCTGCGTTGCAACGATCGGAAACTTCGATGGGGTGCATCGCGGCCATCAAGCCATTCTGCAGCAGTGCCGCGAGCATGCGGCGCGCTGGAATGTGCCGCTTACCGTGGTGGTGTTTGAACCCCAGCCGCGTGAGTTTTTTGCCGGTGATCAAGCGCCGCCACGTTTAACGCGGCTGCGTGAAAAGGTCCGCTTGCTGCGTGATTTCGGCGCCGAGCAGGTGTTGGTTCTGCCGTTTAACGAGGTGCTGCGCAGCCTGACCGGGCGTGAGTTTATCGATCAGGTGCTGATTGATGGGCTGGGTGTTAAGCATCTTGTGGTCGGTGATGACTTCCGCTTTGGCTGTGATCGTCTTGGTGATTTCGCACTGCTGGCAGAAGTTGGCCTCACCCAGGGCTTTGGCGTGGAGCACACCCGCACTTTCACCGTGGACGACGAGCGCGTTTCCAGTACGCGGGTAAGAACCTTGTTGGCCAGCGGCAATTTTTCCGCCGCTGCGCGCTTGCTTGGTCGGCCCTATTCGTTAGATGGCCGCGTGGTGCGCGACCAGCAGTTAGGCCGCACGATTGGCGTGCCGACCGCGAACCTGCCGCTTCTACCCCAGCCGTTAACGCTACGCGGTGTGTTTGCAGTCATCGTTGAGCTTGAAAATGGCCGGCGCTACCCGGCAGTCGCCAACGTAGGGTTTCGGCCCACGGTAGGGTCAAAACGGCCGACGCTAGAGGTACACCTGCTGGATTTTAGCGGCGACCTTTACGGCCAGCACATGACCGTCTTTCCCTGCACGCGTCTGCGCGGCGAGGTGAAGTTTGACGGCCTTGAGGCGTTAAAAGCGCAAATTGAACGCGATCAGGCCCGTGCTCGCCAGTACTTCGCGGCGCCCCCGGGTGATCAAGGCAGCTCTGAAAAAGACAGCTCTGACTCAAATCGTTCTGAACAAGACAGCTCTCTTCCGCTGGCCTCGGCTCCGCTTGAGCGTGAGGCTGCCGTTTCCATGACGACTGTTTCTAATACAACTGTTTCCAAGACAATTTCTTCTGATTCTTCTTCGGCGGATGACGCCGATGCTACCAACGGCTGACCAGACCATGGATTATAAGCACACGCTGAATTTGCCTGAAACTGACTTTCCTATGCGCGGCATGCTGCCTAAGCAGGAGCCGGGTCGAGTTTCCCAGTGGCAGGATATGAATATTTACCAGCGCCTGCGGGAAGCACGTGCAGGCGCGCCGTTGTTTGTGCTTCACGATGGCCCTCCTTACGCCAATGGCAGTATCCATATTGGTCACGCCGTTAATAAGATTCTTAAAGACATTATCGTTAAGTCGAAAAACTTAGCCGGTTTCGATGCCCCCTATGTGCCAGGTTGGGATTGCCACGGCCTGCCCATTGAGCACAAGGTAGAAACGACCCACGGAAAGCATCTTGAACCGAGCAGAGCCCGTGAGCTCTGCCGTGAGTACGCGGGTGCCCAAGTTGAAACGCAGCTGGCTGACTTTGTGCGCCTGGGCATTATCGGCGATTGGGATCACCCTTATCGCACCATGGATTACGCCAATGAAGCCGGCGAGATCCGTGCGCTAGCCGATATGGTGGAAGCGGGCTATGTGTTTAAAGGCCTGAAGCCGGTTAACTGGTGCTTTGACTGTGGCTCGGCGCTGGCGGAAGCAGAAGTTGAGTATGCGGATAAGAAGTCGGATGCCATTGATGTGGCTTTTCCGGTGGAAGATACCGACAAGCTCGCCGCGGCTTTTGGTCTAAGCGAGCTTCCCAAGCCTACTGCTGTGGTCATCTGGACCACCACGCCGTGGACTATTCCCGCTAACCAGGCGCTGAACGTTCACCCTGAGTTCACCTATGCATTGGTTGATACCGGCGAGCGTTTGCTGCTGCTAGCAGAAGAGCTAGTGGCAAGCTGCCTAGAGCGCTTTGGCCTGGAAGGTGAGGTGATTGCCACCACGCAAGGCGCCAAGCTTGATCTGATCAATTTCCGCCATCCGTTCTATGACCGCCTGTCGCCGATTTATCTAGCGGATTACGTCGAGTCAGAGGTCGGCAGCACCGGTATTGTCCACTCTGCGCCGTCTTACGGTATGGATGACTTTGTCACCTGCCGCGAGCATGGCATGGAGTTCGACGACATGCTGAACCCGGTGCAGGGTAACGGCGTGTACGCTGACGACCTGCCGTTCTTCGGCGGCCAGATGATTTGGAAAGCCAACCCAAATATCATCGAGAAGCTGCGCGATGTTGATGCGCTGATGGCGCATACGCCGATCAAACATAGCTATATGCACTGCTGGCGCCATAAAACGCCGGTGATCTACCGCGCCACGGCGCAGTGGTTTGTGGGCATGGATATTCAAGGTAAAGACGGCAAAACCCTGCGCGAGAGCGCGTTGGAAGGCATTGCCGCCACGTCGTTTACCCCCGCCTGGGGCCAAGCGCGCTTGCACAGCATGATTGCTAACCGCCCAGACTGGTGTATCTCCCGCCAGCGTAACTGGGGCGTGCCCATTCCGTTTTTCCTTCACAAGCAAACGGGCGAGCTGCATCCGCGTACCGTTGAACTGATGGAAGAGGCGGCCAAGCGCGTTGAGCAAGAAGGAATCAACGCGTGGTTCCGTCTTGAGCCCGCTGAATTGCTGGGTGCTGAGGCCGCTGAGTACGATAAAGTCACCGACACGTTGGACGTGTGGTTCGACTCCGGTACCACCCATCGCCACGTGCTGCGCGGCTCGCACCCGCACGGTCATGAAAGCGGCCCGCGTGCCGACCTGTATCTGGAAGGCTCTGACCAGCACCGCGGCTGGTTCCATTCGTCACTGCTCACCGGCTCGGCGATTGACGGCCATCCGCCATATCGTCAGCTGCTGACCCATGGTTTCACCGTGGATTCTCAGGGCCGTAAGCAGTCCAAGTCATTGGGCAACGTGGTCGCGCCTCAAGAAGTGATGGACAAGCTGGGCGGCGATATTCTGCGCCTGTGGGTCGCTTCTACCGATTATTCCGGTGAAATGGCCGTATCGGACGAAATTTTGAAGCGCACGTCAGACGTCTACCGTCGCATTCGTAACACCGCCCGCTTCCTGCTTTCAAACCTTAACGGGTTTGATCCTGAGCGTAATCAGGTGGCCTTCGGCGACATGCTGGCGCTAGACCAGTGGGTGGTCGATCGCGCCGCCCAGCTGCAGGTGCGCATTGAAAAAGCCTATGAAGAATATCGCTTTTTAGATGTTTACCAGCAGGTGCACGGCTTCTGCGCGCGTGAGCTAGGCGGCTTCTATCTCGACGTTATTAAAGATCGCCAGTACACCACGCAAACAGATTCGCTGGCACGTCGTAGTGCACAAACCGCGCTGTATCATGTCGTGGAAGCACTGAGCCGTTGGATTGCACCGATTCTCTCGTTCACTGCTGAAGAGATCCACGAGAATATCCCCGGTAAACGCGGCGATAGCGTGCTGCTTGAAACATACTACACCGGCCTTGCCACTCTAGACGAAAGCGCTGACCTGGGTCGCGCCTTCTGGGAGCAGGTATTGGAAGTTAAGCACTCGGTGAATAAGTGCCTGGAAGATGCGCGTAATGCCAAAGTGATTAAGGGCAGCCTTGCCGCCGAGGTCACGCTGTATGTCAGCGATGAGCTGCAGGCGACGCTGGCCAAGCTGGGCGATGAGCTGCGCTTTGTGATGCTGACCAGCGATGTCACGCTCAAGCCTTTAGCAGACGCGAGTGATTCAGCGGAAGCAACCGAGCTTGATAGCTTGAAAGTCGCGGTTAGCACTAGCGAAAACACCAAGTGCGAGCGCTGCTGGCACCACCGTCCGGATGTCGGCACCCATGCCGATCACCCTGATTTGTGCGGTCGCTGCATTAGCAACCTTCCAGAAGGCAAAGGCGAGATTCGTTACTATGCCTAATGCTGCCAATACGCCCAATGCTACCGATGCCAGTGAGCGGCCGCCCATGAAGCGGCCCTTGAGCTGGCTGTGGATCGCTGCGGCGGTGATCGTGCTCGATTTGCTCACCAAGTACGTGGCCAGCAGCCAGCTTGGCTACGCACAGCCGGTGGAGGTGCTGCCCTTTTTCAATCTCACGCTGCTGCATAACCCTGGCGCGGCGTTTAGCTTCTTAGCCACGCACCCGGGCTGGCAGCGCTGGTTTTTCGCCATTATTGCGGTTGGAGCCAGCGTCGCCCTAACGATATGGCTATCAAGAGTCAAAAACGACGAGAAGCTGCTGGTGATTGCGCTACCGCTGATTATTGGCGGCGCTTTAGGCAATCTGTATGATCGCCTCGTGCATGGCTATGTGGTTGATTTCCTTTCCTTCCACGTGGCTGGGTGGTACTACCCGGCCTTTAACGTGGCGGATATTGGCATCACCCTGGGCGCAGTTGCACTAATCTGGGAATCTATCATGGGTGAGCGGCGGCGCAAGAAAGCGCACGCTGCTTCTCATTAATCGACTATTGAGAGCTGTAATGAGCGACTACCGTATCGATGATGGCATGGAGGTGACGCTACACTTCACCTTGAAGCTAGAAGATGGCACGCTGGTGGATTCGACCAAAGACAAAGCGCCGGCAACCTTTGAATTTGGCGATGGCAATTTGCCACCAGGCTTTGAGCACCCGATTAAAGGCTTAGGTGCGGGGCAGAGCGGTAGTTTTCAAATTACCCCCGAACATGCGTTTGGCCAGCATAACTCGCAGAATATCCAGACGCTCAAGCGTGCCGACTTTGGTGATGAAGCACCAGAAATAGGCATGGTGATGTCGTTTGCGGATAAAGCGGGAACGGAATTGCCTGGCGTGGTCAAAACTATCGACGGCGAGCGCATTGAGGTCGATTTTAATCATCCGCTAGCTGGCCGTACGCTCACGTTTGAAGTGGAAGTGCTGGACGTTAAGCCCGCCACCACGCACTAGGCTTACTATCACTAGGCCTACTAGCACTAGCGACGTTCTTATTCACTAAGCGATGCGCTTACGCATCAAGGCGCTACTATGCAATCGATGCAACCTATGCAACCGACGCCAGCACAGCCCATACAGATAAAATTGGCCAATCCGCGTGGCTTTTGCGCCGGCGTGGATCGCGCAATCGATATCGTTAACCGTGCCCTGGATGTCTTTGGCCCGCCTATCTATGTGCGTCACGAAGTCGTGCATAACCGGTTTGTGGTTGAAACGCTGCGCGCCCGTGGGGCTGTGTTTGTAGAAGAGCTGGATGAAGTGCCGGACGACGTCATCGTGATTTTCTCTGCCCACGGCGTGTCTCGCGCGGTTCAGGCGGACGCCGAACGGCGTGGCTTGAAGGTCTTTGATGCCACCTGCCCGCTGGTCACCAAAGTCCACCTGGAAGTGCTGCGCTACGCTAAACGCGGTCAAGAGTGTGTGCTCATCGGCCACGAAGGCCATCCTGAAGTTGAAGGCACCATGGGGCGTTACGACACCTCCCTGGGTGGGCATATCTACTTGGTAGAAGATGAGGAAGACGTGGCTAAGCTTGACGTGCACGATCCTTCGCAGCTGGCTTTCGTGACTCAAACGACGCTTTCGATGGATGACACTGCCAAGGTCATTGCTGCGCTACGTGACAAGTTCCCTGCGATCCAGGGGCCGCGTAATGACGATATCTGCTACGCCACTCAAAACCGTCAGGACGCCGTGCGTGAGCTAGCCGATCAGAGTGATTTACTGCTAGTGGTGGGTAGCCCGAATAGCTCGAATTCAAACCGCTTGCGTGAGCTTTCAGAGCGCATGGGTACGCCTGCCTATCTGATCGACAATGCTGATCAAATTGATCCTCAGTGGCTTGAAAATGTAGCCCATGTTGGCGTTACCGCCGGTGCTAGTGCCCCTGAAGTATTGGTCAAAGGCGTTATTGCTAAGCTGCAAAGCCTCGGTGCTGCGGTGCCGGAAGAGCTGCAGGGGCGCGAAGAGACAATTACCTTCTCCATGCCTAAAGAACTACGTGAAAAGGTCATTGTGAGCGGCTAGGCATCGTGTAGCAATCTGTGACATGCTAACTTTAATACGCTTTTTCAGTGCTGTTTTTAAGCGCTGTTTTTTAAGAGCTATCGTTAGGTACTAATCTCTACGTGCTATATCCGCTCGCTAAGCCGTATGAGCGGATTGACCCAGGAGAAAAGTCGCATGTCCTATGCTCCTCATTCCTCCACTGGCCGTTTTCCGTTGAGCGGCCAGCTCGGTTTTACCTTGATTGAGCTAATGATGGTGGTCGCTATCATTGGCGTGATTGCGTCCATTGCCTACCCCAGCTATACCCGTTACGTGCAGCAATCCATGCGCACGGATGCTCACGCCGGCCTAATGCAGGCAGCCTCTGAACTTGAACGCTGCTACTCGCGTACCTACTCCTATCATGACTGTGCCATTGGTGAGCTGTCTCCCGATCAGCACTATGCCATCGCGTTAACACCCCACGATAGCGGCTATATGCTAACCGCCAGCTCGTTTAAAGAAGACGGCTGCGCTGAAGATCTGCGCTTAAATGCACGTGGTGAAAGGTTGCCTAATGCGTGTTGGTGAGCCGAGCCAGCAGCGGGGCTTTAGCTTAATCGAAGCATTGATTGCGCTGGTGATTCTGTCCGTTGGCTTAATCGGCGTGGCGGCCATGCAGCTAAAGGCGCTACACAGCGCCACGACCGGCTATCAGCATTCGATAGCCAATCTAGCCGCCGTGGATGCACAGGAGCGCCTCTGGGCCCAGCTAGCAAGCGACGATGTCGATGGCTGTGCCAGTATTGATGTCGAAGCAGACTGGAAGGCTCATTGGTTTGGTGATAGTGGGTTTGGTGATAATGGGTTGAACCCTCTGCGCAGAGCTGATGAATCAGCAAGTGGCATACGGCGCTCTGGGTGCGAATTTACCATTGTGATTGCGCTGGCGAGTCGCGAAGGTGGCGCCGAATCAAACGCGCTGAACCATACGCTGACCTATACGCTTGTCCTGCCTGATCTAGCGGGAGGCGGACGATGACGAGCGGGCAAAGAGGCTTTACGCTTGTTGAAGTAATGGTGGCCATGGCGATTGGTACGGTCATTATTTTGGGGGCTGGCCAACTGTTTCTAACCACCTTCCAAACGTTTAGAGCCGTGGATGCCGTTAGCCGCAAGCAAGAGGCGTTAGTCTTTGCGGTGAATACCCTTACGCAAGCGGCGCGCAAAGGCAATATAGCGAATTACGCCATAGCGCCCGATGAGCGTCGCACCGATGGCGGTACCCGCCACTACTGTGTGCTTCAAGATGAACGACAACATCAGCCCTTGGTTGATCTCGCCCAGGTCGACAGCGCGGCCGACTGCCCAGCGCTTTACGAAGCCAATGTTGATGGTGTGTCGACGAGCGTAATGCTGCTTGTCGGTGACTGCCGGGAAAGTGCTAATGCAACCTGCGACCAGTTTACGTGGACGGTGAGTGAGCGTGACAAGGTGGCGGCCTTTTTGGAGGCTCGCTCATGAGACAGCAGCGGGGCGCGGCGTTGGTGATTGTTATGGCGCTACTCTCCGCTGCGCTGATGTTAGGTATGTCGGGCATGCAGGGCGCATTGATTGACGAGCGCTTAGCGGGTAACTACCGGGCAGTGGTGCAGGCCACGATGAACGCTGAGTCCGCCTATTCGAAAGCGCTAGAGGCAGCGTTCAAACAAGATATGGATGCGCTAGATTGGGGGGCGAAAACGTACTCACGCAGCGCGATTGAAGAAATGACGTGGGATGATATTACTCATCTCGGGCAGGTTAATGACCAATGCGCAACCGAAACGGCCGTGTGTTTCTATTTGCCGTTAATCGTTGATGATAGAAAGAGCCTCGTTGCGTTTGGCGCGCTATATGCAAATCAAGAAGGGCCGGTGGTGGTGAGCCATCCTTACTTTTTATTTCTTGAGTAAATGCCTGAATTTAGAGACTAACCGCAGTTGTCGCATCGCGATGTCGATGCACGTATCATATTGCCATGTACGTTCAACGACGAGCCAGAAATCATGAGTCAGTCTGCTAAAACCCGCGTTCTTACCGGTATTACTACCACCGGCACGCCCCATTTAGGCAACTACATTGGGGCGATCAAGCCTGCCATTGAGGCAAGCCAAGACCCCAACGTTCAATCGTTTTACTTTCTGGCTGATTACCATGCGTTGATCAAGTGCCCAGACCCGAAGCGTGTTCAGGAGTCACGGTTGGAGATTGCCGCGACCTGGCTGGCGCTGGGGTTAGATACTGACAATGCCATTTTCTATCGTCAGTCGGACATTCACGAAATCCCCGAGCTGATGTGGATGCTTTCCTGCGTATGCGCCAAGGGCCTGATGAACCGTGCCCATGCTTATAAAGCAGCGGTAGCAGAAAATGAAGAAGCGGAAAATCAGGATGCTGATAAAGGCATCACTATGGGGCTGTTTGGTTATCCCGTGCTGATGGCCGCGGATATTCTAATGTTCAACGCCAACAAGGTGCCGGTCGGGCGTGACCAAATTCAGCATATCGAAATGGCGCGTGATATCGCGGGGCGCTTTAATCACCTTTATAAAGGCCAGCACTTTGCCCTGCCTGACGCCGTCGTCGATGATAAGGTGCCGCTGCTGAATGGCTTAGATGGCCGTAAAATGTCCAAAAGCTACGATAATACGATTCCGCTGTTTGTCGCTGAGAAAAAGCTGCAAAAGCTGGTGCGTAAGATTAAGACCAATTCGCTAGAGCCGGGTGAGCCAAAAGACCCCGATAGCTGCACGCTATTCCAAATTTACTCAGCGTTCGCCACGTCAGAAGAAACCGCTAGTCTGCGTGATCAGTATGCAGAAGGTATTGGCTGGGGTGATGCAAAAAATCAGCTGTTTGATTACTTGAACGCTCAGTTGAGCGCCCCACGTGAGCGCTATAACGAGCTAATGGCAGACCCTGCGCATATTGAGGCAGTGCTGCAAAAAGGCGCCGAGCGCGCCCGCGAAGAAGCCACGCAGACCATGGACCGTTTGCGTGCCGCTGTAGGTTTGGGGCGATTTGTTTAGACGCTGGGCCTTATGGCTTTCTAGCTGCTTTAGCATCTGGTGAAAAAAGCCCTTTCCAGCCGGTACGTATAGCCCTAAAGATATGTAATCTAGATAATAGCCTCCTTCTTAGGGGGCTATTTTATGCTGGATATGGAGTGGCATAGTGAATTTGGCCATCTAATTAGAGAGGCTAATATGCACCAAGAAACAAATAGCTGGCAGTGGGCAACAAGACCAAAACGTAATTTCCGAACTGGCATACTGGCTAAAGCCAGTGGAGTGCAGCGTAAAAAATCAGATTAGGCCGTTCGCAGCAATCAGTTGGGGAAAAGCGCTGATAATCTGTCACCGAACAGGGCGATGGCCAGTCCTACTAGCATCACTATCGACCCGCACAGCTTGATGAGAGAAACAGGCCGTTCATCGGCACCCATCAATCCAAAATGATCGATAAAAAGCGATGAAGTAATTTGCCCTGCGATAGCCAGCCCGAGTAGGGCTGACAGACCAATTTTGGGTGCAAGCACCACGTAACTAAGCAGTGCACTGGCACCTAGCACGCCGCCTATCAGGCTCCACCAAGGCTGGGCAGGAATAGCGGCTAGCGAGGTGACTATCCCGCCTCGCATGAGTGAAAAGAGACCCAGGCACACCGCGCCGGCAGTAAAAGAAAACAAAGCCGCAGCCACAGAGTCTCCTCCGATGCCTTTAGCCAACTGACCGTTCAACGTGGTCTGCAGGGTAATGCCTAGCCCGGCGAAGATGGCCAGCAGATAATATACTGAGTTCATCTCGCTTCTCCTTACTGAGCCGATTCAAGCGGCAAAAACGTCTCAGCAAAAATGTCAGGCTGGTAGCCTGAGGCTGCGAAAAGATGCTCACGGGACTCGTCGACTGCGGCACGGAGTCGCTCGCTGTCCACTCCCACTACCTTGCCATCGCGCTTGACGATACGTCCGCCAATCATAACCGTATCAATATTGCTACGTTCTGCTGCGTGTACCACCGTGCCGAATGCATTGCCTGATGGGTAAAGGTTGATGTCCTCAGCATTGATAAGAACAATGTCGGCCTGCTTACCTGGTGTCAGGCTACCAATTTTGTCCTGCAATCCAGCACAATACGCACCATCGACGGTCGCCGATTTAAGAAGCTGTGCGGCCGGGAGTGTTGTTAGCGCCTCTTTAAAGCCACAAGTATGCTGCTGATGCATGCCCATGACCCGCTGCAGGTAAAATGCCACGCGCATTTCCATAAACATGTCAGTGCTGTAAGACGTTTCATTGTCGACACTTAGCCCAGGATTGATGCCATGACGCTGCGCAGCCGGCATAGCGAACATGCCATCTTCTATGCCGTAGTGCGCATCTGAGCGCGGACATACGTTGACCCGCACACCCGCTTCACGCAAAATTTTCCAACCTTCATCAGGCAATGACGTGCAGTGATTAAAGATATTATCTGGGCCCAGAAGGCCTTGCTGATGCAGTGATTCAAGTTCAGACGCCATCAAAGAGCCAAAGAACTCAGTCACAATGGGTAGCCCTAATCGACGAGCCTCGGCCCACAACTCTGGCTCCAACTGAGCCATGACCCCAAGAGAAACAAGGCTGTCAGGGTTATTCTTAAAATACTTTTCCTGCAAGCGTTGCCAGTTACCTGGCCAGTGCGCTTCGTCCCACTCTCCGGCAACGGGCGCACCCGAGGCATGTATGGCGCGAATGCCCGTATCAAACAGGGCTTCAACGGCAGCATCGGAATGCTCAGCCGTACGGCTATTATGGGAATTGTCTATGACAGTGGTGATACCCGCGTCAATACAGCCTAAGGCCGTTAGCAGGTTGCCGATATAATTATCGGCAGGGCGATAGTATTTGGCAAAAGAGAAGTGCGTGGCATTGCTGTAGTCTTCCAGACATGTAGCATTCGGATTAAGTCGGCGTAGCTGCCCCTCCCAAGAGTGACGATGAGAATCAACCATGCCCGGTATGGCAATCATGCCTGCTGCATCGATAATGACGGCGTCACTGGCCTCAATATCTTCATCAATGGCTATGATGGTGCTGCCTTCGATAAGGATATCGGCGCTGACTAAATTGCCTATATCATCGTCCATACTAAGAACAGTAGCGCCACGGATAAGCGTCCGGGCCGTTAGCGAGTCATGGGTCTGTACTATATTTCGAATATAATCAGTCATCTTCATTTCACCTTTTTGAAATTCGATGAAGAAAAGATACGCAAAGTGACTCGTCTGAAAAAGACAGCTAAACTGTTTTCATTATCCAGAAATAACGAACAATGATGACCTCTGCTGTGGCTCATGGAAAAAGAATATGGATCGTATTCAGGCAATGCAGATTTTTGTCCGTGTAGCTGAGGCAGGGAGCTTTATTCACGCGGCGGAAACGCTGTCCTTACCGGCCTCGACGGTGAGTAGCACGATTAAAAGTCTTGAAAAATATTTACAGGTGCGCTTGCTGAACAGAACAACGCGGCGGGTCAGTCTGACGACTGAGGGTGCACAGTATTTGGCACAATGTCGCGAAATACTGAAACTGATTGAGCAGACAGAGTCTAGCCTGAGCGATTCGGTTAAACGGCCGCAGGGACGTTTGCGGGTTGATATGCCTGGCGGCATTGCACATTTTGTCGTCATGCCCAATCTGAAAGCCTTTTACAGGCGGTATCCAGATATCTATCTGATGATAGGCGTCAACGATCGGCAGGTCGATCTCGTTCAGGAGGGCGTAGATTGCGTTATTCGGACTGGGGAACTCAATGACTCAACGCTCGTCGCGCGACCGCTCGGCCGATTTCGCTGGGTGACGTGTGCTTCTCCAGCCTATCTCACAGAGAAGGGTATTCCGCAGACTCCAGAAGACTTGGCACAGCACCAAGCCGTCCATTATTTTTCAGGACACGCCAGGCGAGCGGGTGAAATGAGCTTTGCCAGTGGCACTGAAAAAATGTCAGTTTCGGTCAGCGGCGCTGCGGCCGCCAATGAGACAGGACTCTACATAAAAATGTGTCTTGAAGGGTTAGGGCTGGCACAGCTTGCTGAGGAAGTGGTATCAGATCATCTGGAAGAAGGCCGGCTGATTGAAGTTCTGGCGGACTGGCAGCCCGCCTCCGTGCCGGTCAACTTGCTCTATCCACATCAGCGTTTTCTCTCGCCAGCCGTGAGCGCATTTGCTGATTGGATCACCGAGCTTGTCCGCGATGGTAATTCGGCAATCTAAAGTGCCGATTCAGTTCGACGATGAACCAGGTTCAAGTTGGACATTTCGCCCGGCCATCATGCCGGTGAATGCGCCGGCAACGGCGATGGCTGCGGTTGTTAACAACGGCGCTGTCCAGCCGCCGGTCCAGTCGTGCAGTTGACCCAGCAGCAGGGGGCCAGCTGCTGCCATCAGGTAACCCACACACTGCGCCATTCCTGACAGCGCCGCCGTGTCGCCAGCATTTTTTGTGCGCAGCCCGATGAACGTCAGGCCGAGCATCATGCTAGCGCCAGAGCCAAAGCCCAAAAGCGCGGCCCATAACATGGCAAGGTTTGGCGCATAAATAAGTCCGATCAGGGATATGGCAACCAGCAGACTGGTCGTTACGGCCGCTAGCTTCTGGTCTTTCAGGCGGCGCAGCGTGGCTGCTAATATCAAGCCCGGAATTGCCGTGGCGAGTTGAAGCGTTCCGTGCACCGATCCTGCTTGTGTGGCAGATATGCCATGGTCTATCAGAATAGTAGGCAGCCAGCCTACAGCGACATAAAAAGGCATCGCATTCAGGCCCATGAACAGTGTGACCTGCCATGCCAGAGGCGATTTCCAGACGGCCACGGTTGCTGATTTTTTCGGACCGGACAGGTTCACCGGGTCGTGTTTTTTCAGCTGAGGCAGCCACAAAACCAGCGCAAACAGCGGAACTGCAACTAACAAGCTCAGAGCAATAGGCCACCCCCACGCCTGCGTCAGGGGAATGATCACGGCTGACCCCACAGCACCCGCTGCGCCCATCGTAATGGCGTAAGCGCCGGTCATGGATGCCATGTTCGTTGAGAAGTCGCGCTTAATCAGGCCAGGTAGTAACACGTTGCCCAGGGCGATCCCCGTGCCTATCAGTACAGTACCGGCGTACAACGCCCAGGCGCTTCCTGCGGAACGCAGCAGAATACCCAGCGAAATGACCACTAGTGCTCCAAACAGGGTGCGCTCGATTCCGAACTTCCGTGCTACGGATGCGCTCAGCGGGGAAAAGGCAGCAAATGCAAGCAAAGGCAGTGAAGTAAGCAGGCCCAGAGCGGAGTTGCTCAGTCCAAAATCATTCTGGATTAGCGGTAGAACCGGCGCTATGCCGGTAAACGGAACCCGCAGGTTGGCGGCAATAAACAGAATGCCCACTACGAGTGCAACGGCATGCCATTTGTTTTTTGTGTCTAACATATTCTCTAACTCTTCTCATAAAAAAGAAGAACTGTAGAGAATAGAACGCTCATATAATATAGAGATTATGACACCTGATAACTAAATTATGCCAAATTTCAAAAAAGGCGTTTCATCGCCGGAAGATTTCGATTCAGATGTGTTTGCTCAGGCAGCGATTGCCCTCAAGGTCGCGCCCGAACTGAATCATTCAGGTATTAGCCCGCATGATCACCGTAAAGGCCAGCTGATCTTATCCTTGCGCGGTGCGGTGAGCTGTGAGGTACAGAACGCACTGTGGCTCGTTCCTCCCCAGCATGCGGTATGGATACCCGGCGGCACCCCTCACAGTTGCCGAGTTACCCAAAACGCCCGCACCTGTTTCCTATTTGTTGAGCCTGACGCGGCAGTTATGCCTGAAGCATGTTGTACGGTTGCCATCACACCTCTTGTCCGGGAGTTGATCCTGCATCTTGCTGAACAGGAGCCGACTTACCTTTCCGAGGGCAAAACAGCGCGGCTGGTTGCGGTGCTTCTCGAACAGCTTTCTGACGCGCCGGTTAAAGAGCTGCACCTGCCAATATCAGACCACCCGAAAATCAGACAGATTGCAGATACGCTCTTTGCAGACCCCGGTGACCGTACAACGCTCCGCCAGTGGGCCGCCCGGCTTGCAACCAGCGAGCGATCGCTGGCGAGACTAGTGCAAAGCGCTACCGGGCTGAGCTTCGGACGCTGGCGCCAGCAGTTGCATCTAATGATCGCACTGAGCCATCTGGCAGAGGGCGCCTCTGTGCAAAGTGTGGCCGGCACTCTGGGGTATGACTCTGTGAATGCATTCATCACGATGTTCAAGAAAGCGCTAGGCAAATCGCCTACACAATATTTTTCCACTCTGCGTTAATGCCCTGCTGTTCGATACTGGCCGAAAGCTGAAGTAAGAAGAGAGAGGTGTGAACCCTTTGTTTAGCATCAGTAAGGAAACAGCTGTGCTTTAGACTAGATCTTGTCTTCCTCCGACAGAGGTACGGGGCGGTATAGCACGCAGGCACAATCTTGGTTAGCAAACCAAGATGGCAACAACAGCCAAGGTAGCTTTTTATTTTTTACACGCTGCGTAAAAAAACATCCCATGAATATGATATTCATGGGATGTGCAGCCCGGTATTCAGAGAATTACATAGAAATTACTATATTCTCCAAATGAAAGGGGCTTTTTTACAACATGCACTGTGCTTTGAGACGCGGCTTTGCAGGTTCGTTTTAACGGTTCTGCTTAGCCTTCAATCGGAGCGCGCCAGTCGTCAGAACCGGAGGTGCCGGCAACGGTGTGTTCCCAATCGATTTTGCGGTAAGCCAATGACACATCCATCAACTGAGTAAATTCAGATTTGTTGATGTCCTGGGCATGTGGCATGCGCAGGTTGATGTCAACGATCGTGGCATCGGTCAATGTTGTGGTGAAGAAGTGTTCCTGCTTACCTTCAACAGACGTGCGGTACCAGTTGAGTGCTACGTTAGGCAGCATTTCCCCAGACGCAAGAGCGTTGTACATCAACGGTACTGATTTGTTGAGAGCAACGGTAAAGATAAAAGGTTTATGAGCGCGCTGGCCGGAAGGCTGACCAGACTGCGGGTCAGTCGGTACGGTAACCACATGCTTGAACTCTTGAACCAGCATCTCGTCTTCGTGGCCTTCAACATAAATGTTGCCGACAGAGTCCGGTGTAAAGGCACCAGCGGTAATGTTGCCCTGAGTTTGGCCTTCAATGCTGATATAACATGGTGTTGGCATGGTCTGCTCCTTGACTGAGATATAGAAAGAAATGTCACGCTGACTCAATATATAAAGCAAGGGTCATGCCGTTTATAATTTAATCAATAATTTCAATAGTTTATTTATAATTATATTAATTGTTAATTATTATTAGGCAAAATATTGCCTATTTTAAGCAACTCTTTGCTTGCTTGGCAACGAATTGCTCATTCATCTTTGGTTATAATTTTAGACTATTTTTTATAGTAATTTATGAGTGCTTTTGGTTTCATTGAGTAACGTAGATATTCAAAACGTGGTGCATATTTTCTTTTATTCAATCTCTGATCAGCTTAATCATTAAGGCGCTATTCATTTTAGCCGCCTCATTTGTGCGTGATTTCAGTCAATAACCTTAAGAGATTGCCGACAGAGTTTGTAAGAGATATCTTACAAATTATGATTAGCAAATGAATGTTAATTACTATTTTGATAATTTGCAGCCTAACTTCTTAAAATGTGTCGCTAACGTGGCGTAAATCCTATTTTGATGACTGAGTGCTTAACGGTTCTTAGGCAGCTGGGGTGTTATAGGTAGAGAAGCCGTGATTGGTGCATGTCCAAGCAATTAGTTACCGTCCCTAGATTGAGAACTATTAACAGTTACATTGATACATTTCTCTCCAGGGCTAAATTCCATGGCTAAGCAAGGAACCGTTGCGCCGAAAGAGCGCATCAATATCAAGTATGTGCCAGCTACCGGTGACCAGCAGTCCGAAACGGAACTGCCGCTCAAGCTAATGGTGGTGGGTGATTTTAAAGGCGGGGAGGAAGAAACCCCTATTGAAGAGCGCCAGGCCGTCTCTGTTGATAAAAGCAACTTCCAATCGGTCATGCGTGAGGCGGGACTGAGTTTACAAACCGCGGTGCCTAACCGGCTCGATGAAGGTGATGAAGCGAACGATATCGCTGTCAATCTTGATTTCAAATCACTCGAAGATTTTTCGCCTGACGCAGTCGCAAAGCAGGTGCCTGAATTACGCAAGCTCGTTGAATTGCGCGAAGCGCTGGTTGCCTTGAAAGGGCCGCTGGGGAACGTGCCTGCTTTTCGTGATCGGCTGCAGAAGCTGCTGGAAAACGACGAAGCGCGCCAGCAGCTGTTAAACGAGCTGCACTTGCTGGATGCCGATAAGGATAAATAAATCCTAGGTATTAGCAGCGTTTTTTCAATGCGATATAGCGTATTCGAGGCACAGTGATGAGTAAGTCAGCAAAGCAGCAGGGCACAGCAGCATCGGTAGAGACAGAAGCAGAGGTATCGCTACTTGATCAGGTAATGGCGCAAACGCGCATGGCGCCTGCCGATGAAGGGTACGATGTTGCCAAGCAAGGCGTGGCGGCGTTTATCGCTGAGCTGCTGAATGGCGGCGAGGCGGCCCCTAAGGTCAATAAATCACTTGTTGATAACATGATTGTTGAGCTTGATCGCAAAATTAGTCATCAAGTTGATGAAGTATTACACGAAACCAGCTTTCAGCAGCTAGAGTCAGCGTGGCGCGGCTTGAAGCTGCTGGTTGATCGCACCGATTTTCGTGAGAATATTAAGCTTGATGTGCTGCATGCGACCAAAGAAGAACTGCTAGAAGACTTTGAATTCGCCTCTGAAATCAGCCAGAGCGGCTTATATCAGCACGTTTATAACGCTGGCTACGGCCAGTTCGGCGGTGAGCCCGTTGCCGGTATCATTGGCCATTATGACTTTTCACCTGCCACGCCGGACATGAAGCTACTGCAGTATGCATCAGCCGTGGGCGCCATGGCGCACGCGCCGTTTATGTCATCTGTTGCCCCTTCGTTTTTTGGTATCGATAGCTTTGAAGAGCTGCCGAATATCAAAGACTTCAAAGCGATTTTTGAAGGGCCCAAGTATGCTCGCTGGCGCAGCCTGCGTGAGTCGGAAGACGCCCGCTACCTGGGCTTAACCGCGCCACGCTTTTTGCTACGGACGCCTTATGATCCGGTAGAAAATCCCATCAAGACCTTTAACTACCGTGAAAATGTGAGTGAAGGTCACGAAGACTATCTGTGGGGCAATACCGCTTACCTTTTAGCCGAGCGGCTAACCGATAGTTTTGCCAAGTATCGCTGGTGCCCCAATATCATTGGGCCACAAAGCGGCGGGTCGGTTGAGAATTTGCCCGTGCACACCTACGAAGCGCTGGGCCAGCTACAGGCGAAAATTCCTACCGAGGTGTTAATCACCGATCGACGCGAGTTTGAAATGGCCGAAGAAGGCTTCATTTCACTAACCATGCGTAAGGGTAGCGATAACGCTGCGTTCTTTTCAGCCAACTCCGTTCAAAAGCCCAAGGTCTTCCCCAATACCCCTGAGGGAAAAGCGGCAGAGACCAATTTTAAGTTGGGCACACAGCTTCCTTACATGTTCATCATCAACCGCTTGGCACACTACGTAAAAGTGCTTCAGCGTGAGCAGGTCGGCTCCTGGAAGGAACGTCAGGATCTTGAGCGTGAGCTGAATGCTTGGATACGTCAGTACGTGGCTGATCAGGAAAATCCGCCTGCAGATGTGCGTAGCCGCCGCCCGCTACGTGCTGCCTCTATTCAGGTTTCTGATGTTGAGGGTGAGCCAGGCTGGTACCAAGTCTCCATGTCCGTGCGTCCGCACTTTAAATACATGGGTGCTAACTTCGAACTCTCACTTGTTGGACGCCTCGACAAAGAATAAAGGAACACCGTCATGGCAGCTGACAGCGGTGGATTGCTGAGAAGTGGGTCGTTGAGAAGCAAGTCGTTGATAAATGAGTCGCAGGGAAGAGAGTCGTTGGGGAGCCGCTTATTCGAACGCCTTGCGGCGCCTCACCAGCCCGTGCTGCGGGACGAAGGCGACGAGCTAATGGCGGTGGTGGCGTCGGTCAAGCGCCACCTGGTTGATTTGCTCAATAGCCACCCAGGCAACAGTGCGTGCGCTCCTGAGCTGGGGCTGCTTGATTTCAACGACGCCACGATCGGCGTTTTGGATCTAGAGCTCAATATTCAGCAAGCCATCCGCCAGTGTATTGAACGCTTTGAGCCGCGAGTCAAACGCGTGGACGTTGAGTCGTTGCCCAATCACGGTGACCCGCTGCAGCTACGTTTTCAGGTGCATGCAACGGTTGCGCTGGGCAGAGATAACACCCACGCCACTATCGATTTGTTGCTCAACAACAAGCGTTATCAGTGCCTTAACTGATAGACCTAAGAGGCACGCATGCTTAATCGCTACTATCGAGATGAACTCAACTTCTTGAAGCGCCAGGGGCGGGAGTTTGCAGATGCAAACCCCGGCCTGAGCCGCTTTCTTTCTGAGCGTAGCACGGACCCTGACGTAGAGCGTTTGTTAGAGGGATTCGCTTTCCTCACGGGGCGAATGCGCGAGAAGGTGGATGATGAGTTCCCGGAACTCACTCACTCCTTAATAAGCATGCTGTGGCCGAACTACCTTCGCCCCGTACCCAGCATGACCGTGGTGCAGTTCACGCCGACGTGGCACGCGCTAAGCCAGCAGCAGCAAGTGCCGCGCGGCACTGAACTTGCTAGCGAGCCGGTAGACGGCACGGCGTGCCAGTTTCGTACCTGCCATGACGTGGTGCTTTATCCGTTAGCGCATGCCGGTGTAGATGCCCGCCACACGCGCGAGTCGTCTATCGTTGAGCTGACCATGGACGTACGCAGCGATCAGCCGATGAATGCCATGGGAATTAACGCTCTGCGCCTGCATTTGGGCGGCGATGGCTATACCGCTCGTACGCTGTACCTATGGATGAGCCATTACCTGGCCCGCCTTGAGCTAGAGATCGACGGTAAGGTACAGACATTACCCGCTAGCGCTTTAAAAGCCGTTGGGTATGAGCGCGATCAGGCACTGCTGCCGTACCCGCAGAACGTTCATCAAGGTTACCGCATACTGCAGGAGTACCTCTGCTTTCCTGAGGCGTTCCATTTTTTCGATGTGCTGAATTTAAACCAGTATTTGCCTGGGGAGGCGGCGCGCAGCGTGACGTTGCGCTGTGTGTTTTCACGCATCTTGCCGACCGATGCGCGGGTGCAAGATGAGCACTTGGCGCTGTACTGCACGCCGGCGATCAATCTCTTTGAGCATGATGCTGAGCCCATCGATTTAAGCGGTGAACGCAGCGAATACCGTATTCGACCTAGCAGCCGATCGCCTTCTCACTACGAGGTATTCAGCGTTGATCAGGTGCAGGGCGGGTTGGCGGGCGAGCATGCGGATGCCCAGGGAAATCCAAGAAACTACGTCCCGTTTGAAAGCTTTCAACACCAAATAGAGCAAGACCGGGGGCGTGAAGCGCTGTATTACCGCGTTCGCGTGCGCGACAGCCTGCGCAGCGATGGCTTTGATCATGACATTGCGTTTGTGCGCGGTGATGAGCGGGCCCGCGTGGGGCGTCGCGAAACGATTTCTTTACAGTTGACCTGCAGTAACCGTGAGCTGCCCGAGCAGCTGACTATTGGCGACCTGTGCGTGCCGACCGAAGAGAGCCCTGCTTACGCTGCGTTTCGCAATATCACCCGGCCAACGCCGGTGCTGCGCCCTGCGCTTGACGATGGGCTGCTGTGGATACTGATTTCCAACCTGTCGCTTAACTATCTCTCGCTGCTTGAGCGTGATGCGTTGTGCTCGGTACTACGGGCGTATGACTTTCGTGCGCTGGTGGACCGCCAGGCTGAGCGGGTGGCGCAAAAACGCTTAGCCGGGATTATCGATATCGACACCCAGTCGGTTGACCGGCTGCGTAAAGGGCTGCCCGTGCGTGGCTTGCGTTCGGTGATGACGCTTGATCAGGAGGCCTTTGGTGACGAAGGCGGCCTCTATTTGTTTGGTAGCGTGCTGGCGCGCTTCTTTTCGCTTTACGCAAGCATCAACTCTTTTCACGAGTTGCATGTCATTAATCGCCATAACCAAGAGCGCTACACATGGACCTTACAGGCGGGGCAGCAGCCCCTAATGTAGCGCTTGCCCCCGTGATTCAGGGGGCGCGACGCTACGAGTTTTATCGACTCGTCGAGCTTCTGCACCGGCATCATGGCGATGACTTAGAGCAGCGGTATAGCGGTAGCGTGCCCTCTTTTCAACGAGTGCGCTACAGCGCATCGGCGTCGCTAGGCTTTCCCAGCAGTGACGTGCTCGCCCTGCGAGAAAGCCAGGCAGGCCAGTATGAGATGGAAGTCAGTTTTCTCGGGTTGCAGGGTTCGCAGTCCCCACTACCCGGTTACTACTTGGAAACGTTGGCGCATAGCGCCGCCCACCAGGAAGGTGCCGCAGGCGATTTTCTAGACTTCTTCAACCATCGGCTGCTGACGCTCGCCCACCGTAATTGGCGTAAATATCGCCATTACGTGCGCTATCAAGATGACGCTGCCGATGGTTTTTCCGCCGCCATTTTTGCGTTGGTTGGGCTTGCCGACAGCGACCTGCGCGGCGAAACGCCAATCAACTGGAGCAAAATGCTCGCCTACGCAGGCCTGTTAGCGGGGCGCTCGCGCTCGCCGGATGTGGTGTGCGGCATTGTGGGCCACTGCTTTGATTTAGCCAGTGTCGAGATAGACGAGTGGGTGATGCGCTGGGTAGAAATTCCAGCGGACCAGCGAAGCCGCACAGGCATGGCGGGAATGACCCTAGGAGAAGATATGGTCACCGGGGAGCGTGTCGCCGATGTTAAAGGCAAGTTTGCACTTTGTTTGCGCGGGCTGAGCTTAGCGCGTTTCAGAGATTTTCTGCCCGACGGTGAAGAACACAAACCGCTACGAACCCTAGTGAGCTTTGTACTGCGCGAGCCGCTGGCCTACGACCTTGAACTTGAATTATTGGAGAGTGAGGTCAAGCCGATGCGTTTAGGCGACACCGGCTCATGCCAGCTTGGGTGGACCACGTTTGTTGACCCAGAAAGCGACGACAGCACAGCGCGCCGCTGTGTACGCATTCAGATGACGAGTTAAGCCATGCACGCTAATCAGCTTGAAGCCATAACGTTAGTGGTAACTAACAGCGAGCAGCTTGAAGGCCGCTCAGTCAGCAGCTTTGTTTTTAAACAGGACGGCGGCACGCTGGGTAGCAGCCCTCATGACGACTGGCTGCTCCAGGATCACGGTGGGCAAATTAGGCCCAGCCATGCCGAAATCATCAAGATTGACGGCAAGTATTGCTTGGTCGATCTCAGCGGCCACACCTATATCAACCGCACCACGCTGCCGGTGGGGCGCAACCGAAAAGTGGCGTTGCGCGATGGCGATGAACTGCTCGTCGGTGAGTACTGCTTAAAGGTGCACCTAGGCGATCGGCACGCTTGGCAGCCCGGTGTCCATTCGCTTTCTCGGCTCATCGACGAAGAGCATGACGACGTGACGGCTGATGCCACGCTATGGCCAGCGGGCGCCGGCGAAACGTTTAGCCATGAGGCTGAAAAGGGTGACCCCATCGAGGCGTTGGGTGGTGCCCTGCCAGGCTCTATTCAGCATGACCCGATGGTGGCCTTAGACCGTGATGACGCCGCTTCAGACGTCATTGAGCCGTTGGAGAGTGTGGCGTTTTCACAGCGTCAGACCTATCAAGGATCAGGCTATCAAGGTTCGGGCTATCAAGAGCCGTCTTATCAAGAACAGGCATTTAATAAACCGTCTTTTAGCACGACTAGCACAACGACGCAGAGGAGCAGTGGCATGGATGAGCGGCAGCTAAACGACTTAGAGCGCTCGGTTGGTGAGCAATTGGAAGATCGCTGGCAAGCACCCACAACACAGGCGCTTGGCCATGTTGGCGCAGATCCGCTGCTTAAAGGCTTAGGTTTGGATCTAAGTTTTCGTGACAGCGAAGAACAGCAGGCGTTTCTAGAAGAAGCAGGCCAAACGCTGCGAGCCACTATCGATGGCCTGCGGATACTGCAGCAGGCCCAGGATAATAGTAAATATCCGCTGCGCGACCGTCGTTTACAGCCGATTGAAGATAATCCTCTGCGGCTGGGGCAGTCCTACGAAGAGACCGCTGAAACCCTATTTTCGGCCCAGCGTAGCCCTGTGCATCTGTCCGCCCCTGAGGCCGTCGCCGAGTGCTTGCGCCATCAAGGCCAGCATCAAGCCGCTGTGGAGGAGGCCATTGGGCATGCGCTCGGCACTATTCTTGATGCGTTTTCACCTGAAGCGCTGTTAAAGCGTTTTCATGCCTACCGCGGTGCGGGCAATCGTATTGAAGACGAAGGCGGCTGGGCGTGGGAGATGTATCACCACTATTACCGCGAGCTCAACTCAGGGCGCCAGCAAGGTTTTCAAAAGCTGTTTTGGGAAGTTTTTGAGCAGGCGTATGACCAGTCGGTGCGTCGCCAGCAGCGGGAGGAGGCATGATCGCCTCAAGCATGAGCATGTCGAAGATGCTGCGTCTTGTTTGGTTGGCCGGCCTCATGCTGCTGTTGGCCGGCTGTGCTTCAACCCGTGAGGCGG
The DNA here is from genome assembly GCF_052376475.1 of Halomonas sp. AOP5-B2-8. Classification (NCBI taxonomy): domain Bacteria; kingdom Pseudomonadati; phylum Pseudomonadota; class Gammaproteobacteria; order Oceanospirillales; family Halomonadaceae; genus Halomonas; species Halomonas sp. AOP5-B2-8. The sequence goes on from NZ_JBQSVS010000004.1 coordinate 490,455, forward strand.
GTGTGAAAACGTGGCAGGTTATGCGTGATCCTTCAATCCCCGTTGGCTATCCCGAAGATCGGCCCACCACGGTCGATCTGAGCATGATTGCCGAGCCGAACGTCAATCCCAATGTGGAAGGTGAAGGAACGCCGCTGCGCTTTCAGGTGCTGCAGCTAAAAGACGATTCCATGCTAATGGCTGCCGACTTGGGTCAGTTAAGCCGTGACTTAGAGGAAGCGCTAGGCACGAATTACCTGACCCATGACGACTTCACTTTACTGCCCGGGCAGTGGAAGTTTTACGAACCGTTTGAAGTCGATGAAGACACGCGTTACATCGGGCTGATTGCGTTTTATGCAACGCCCAACGAAGCCGAGTGGAAAAAGGTCGTTAAGGTAAAGGCTAGTGGCGAGCATTACCACCTGCTGGTTCACCTCCGTGCCAATGAAGTCGAGCTAAGGAAGGAGGAATAATGGCCAGCCGAAATCGTGTGGTGTGGAGCGAAGGCTTATTCATCAAGCCCCAGCATTTCCAGCAGCAGCAGCGCAGCCTAGAAGGCTTAATCGATACGCGTCTAAAAGGGGTTAGCCACTATTTATATGGCTTCCTATCGCTGGAACTGAACAGCGAGTTTTTAAGCTTTGGGCGGATAGCGATCAGTCGCGCTAGTGGCGTTATGCCTGATGGCGTTGCTTTTCATCTGCCCGCTGATGATATGGAGCCTAGCCCGCTAGAAATCAGCGATGCGAGCATTACCAACCAAGTGGTCTATTTAGGTCTGCCGCTGGCAACCGATGGCGTGGGCGAAGTGCGCTGGCCGGGCGATGATTTGCCGGCCCGCTATCGTCTCTTGTCACGCAGCGTGCGCGACCTACATTCCCGCGATGGCGACTCGGCAGATCTAGACGTTGCACGCGTCTCCCCTCGGCTGCTTTTAGAACGCGATGATCGCAGCGGCTACGCCTGTTTGGCGGTTGCGCGTATTGTTGAGCGTCGCCCGGATGGCAGCCTCGTGTTGGATGAGCAGTTCCTGCCCACGCTGCTTAACGTGCAGGCGGCTTCTGGGCTTCAGCGTTTCGTGGGTGAAATGGCCGGGCTAATGCGCGAACGGGCGCGCAATATTGCCCAGCGCCTCTCGACACCCCACCAGGCAGGCGTGGCCGATGTGACCGACTTCATGCTGCTTCAACTGCTTAACCGTGCTCAGCCGCGTTTTCAGCATCTGGCACGGCTAGGGCAGCTCCATCCTGAGCGGCTTTACGACACCATGCACGAAGTGGCCTGTGAGCTAGTGACCTTTACCGATGAGTCGCGGCTGCCGCCAGAGTGCCCCGCCTATGACCACGATCACCCTGATCGCGCGTTCCGGCCGCTGATGAAGATGATGCGCCAGGCGCTTTCAACCGTGCTTGAGCCACGTGCGGTGGCGATTCAGCTACAAACGCGCCGTTTTGGCTTACTGGTGGCGCCGCTTTCCGATGTCAGCCTGATCGAGTCGGCGGAGTTTATTCTGGCGGTGCGGGCAGATATGCCCAACGAGCGGCTGCGTAAGCTTTTCTTACAGCAAACCAAAGTGGCCAGCGTCGAGCGTATTCGCGACCTTATCAGTCTTCAGTTACCCGGTGTGCCGCTTGAACCGTTGCCGGTTGCTCCTCGCGAGCTGCCTTATCACGCCGGTTATAGCTACTTCCAATTGGACCGTCAGAGCGAAGCCTGGGGAATGCTCAACGGTGCCAGCGGGTTTGCCTTCCACGTCGCAGGGGAGTTCCCCGGCCTGGAAATGCAGTTCTGGGCCATCAGGAGTTAAGCCATGCAACATCTCACGACCGACGAGCGCAATTTGGCGCGCCCACGCGCTGAGCGCAGCAAAGCACGCCATGAAGACCTGATCAATGAGCGTGGCCTAGAGCATTTAATACACAGCCACGCCGAGCAGCTGGATGCCGATGAGGACTACTGGTTTCGCCTGCGCGGCCACAATTTAAATCCGCTGGTAGACGCCGCGAGCAGCCTGCTGGGCATGGTGGTACGTGTGCGCCAGCTCGATAGCGCAGGCGATGTTGAGCGGCTTTATCGCCAGGTCGTCGACGAAATTGCCGCGATTGAAATCGAGCTGACCGAACAAGGCTACGACCGGGCAACGCTGCTCGCTTACCGCTACGTGCTGTGCTCCTTCATCGATGAAGCGGTGATGGGAATGTCCTGGGGGCGGCAAAGTAAGTGGGCGGAACACTCCTTGCTAACGCGCTTTCATAACGAAACCTGGGGTGGCGAAAAAGTCTTTTCTATCCTGGCGCGATTGCAGCAAGAGCCCAAGCGTTACCGCGACATGCTGGCGTTTATTTACCTATGCCTATGCCTGGGTTTTGAAGGTCGCTATCGAGTGATGACCCACGGCCGTGATGAGTACGAACAAATCGTTCGTGCGCTAGGTGAGCAGCTTTCTACTCTGGATCAGCCCTCTGAAGAGGCGCTTACGCAGCCATTGCGTAACGTTGTTAACGCTCGCCAAGGGCGGCGAACGGGCTTTCCTATCTGGGGCATCTTTGGGCTATTTGGGCTTGCCATGGTGGCGGTGTATATGGGCCTGTCATGGTCACTTGACCAGCAGGCTGAGCAGATCACCTTGCTTCTTAACCAAATCTATCGTTAGGAGATACCATGCTCAGGGTAGAGCTACCGGCGCTTATTGATCGCCTGAACCCGATCACCCGCCAAGGACTCGAACAAGCCGCAGTGCTGTGCGCACAGCAACAGGCGCCCGAAGTTGCTGCCGCGCATTTGCTGCAAGCGCTGCTGGACCAGCCGCTGTGCGATGTACGCTGTTTGTGCGAGCATTTTGAGATCGACACTGCGGCGCTGCGTGCAACGCTTGCCGAAGAAACGCGCCCGCCACGCGATCTGGAGATCATCACGCCCAGCTTTTCACCGCTGCTGGTGGAGCTATTACAAGACGCCTGGCTGCTCGCCGCTACCGAATATCAGCACCGTGCATTACGCAGTGGCGCCGTGCTAACGGCTTTACTGCATAACGCTGAGCGCTATCTTGGCGCGGGTTCGGTGCGCCTGCTGGCGGATATCAATCGCGAAACGCTGCGCCGCCATTTAGAGCACCTTACCGCCGAATCGGCGGAGGCTCCCAGTGATCCATCCTCAAATGCAGGGCGTCAGTCTGGCATGGGGTCTGAAAGATTGGGGCCTGGAAGCGAGAAGCCTGGAAACGATAGTGCGCTGGCGCGGTTTGCCACCTCTTTAACCGAACAGGCACGCCAAGGCGAGCTCGACCCCGTGCTGGGGCGCGACCCGGAAATCGACCAGATGCTCGATATTTTGGGACGTCGGCGCAAGAACAATCCGATTGTGATCGGCGATGCCGGGGTGGGTAAAAGCGCCGTTGTGGAGGGGTTGGCAGCACGCATAGTGGCAGGGCAGGTTCCTGCAGCGCTAAAAGATGTTGAGCTACTGACCCTTGATTTAGGCGCCCTGCAGGCAGGCGCTGCCGTTAAAGGCGAGTTTGAAAAGCGCCTGAAAGCAGTGATTGATGAGGTGAAAAACGCACCGCGCCCTACGCTGCTGTTTATTGATGAAGCGCACACGCTGATTGGTGCCGGTAATCAGGAAGGCGGCGGTGATGCAGCCAACTTACTCAAGCCTGCGCTGGCGCGCGGCGAGCTGCGCACCATTGCCGCGACCACGTGGCGTGAATACAAAAAGTACTTCGAAAAAGACCCCGCGCTTTCAAGGCGCTTCCAGCCTATAGCGCTCTCTGAGCCGAGCGTGGAGCAGGCGCTGGTGATTCTGCGCGGCCTGCGCGATGTTTATGAGCGTGCCCATGGTGTGCTGATTGGCGACAGCGGTTTGCGCGCCGCTGCGGCACTGTCGGCACGCTACTTGGCCGGGCGGCAGCTGCCGGACAAAGCGATCGACGTGCTGGATACCGCCTGCACGCGATTAGCACAGGCGTTAGACACGCCGCCGCGCAGGCTTAGCCATCTACAAAGCGAGCACACCGCCGCATTGCGTGAGCGCGACCAGCTCGAGCGTGAACGACTGTTGGGTCGCGAGCCCGATAGTGAAAACCATCACGTCTTAACGGAGCGCCTAGTCAAGCTTGAGCAGGAGCTAGCAAGCCTGGAAGCCGCTTGGCAGGCGCAGCGTGAGTGTGTTGATGCGATTGTTGCGATGCATCGCCAGTTGCTAGACGCCACCAATAGCGATGCGCTGGATCAACTGCCTGAAGGCATTCATCAGGCGCTGGCCGAGCGTGAACAGCAGTTGACGCAGCTGCAAGAAACCTTTGCGTTGGTTAATCCTAGCGTTGAAGAAGCACAGATTGCCCAGGTGATCGGCGACTGGACAGGCGTCCCGGTAGAGCGCATGACCAGTGATGAGCTAACGCGGCTTACCGAGCTGCCTACTTATCTAGGGGAATTAATCCAGGGCCAAAGCAGCGCGGTAGAGCGCATTCACCGCCATCTGCTGACTGCCCGTGCGGATCTACGTCGGCCAGGGCGGCCCTTGGGCGCCTTTTTATTGGTGGGCCCCAGCGGGGTCGGTAAGACTGAAACCGTGGTGCAGATTGCCGATCAGCTGTATGGCGGGCGCCAGTTTCTGACCACTATCAATATGTCCGAATACCAAGAGAAGCATACCGTTTCTCGGCTAATTGGCTCACCGCCTGGCTATGTGGGCTTTGGCGAGGGCGGCCTATTGACCGAGGCGATCCGCCAGCGGCCTTACTCGGTGGTGCTGCTGGACGAAGTCGAAAAAGCGCACCCCGATGTGTTGAACCTTTTCTATCAAGCGTTCGATAAAGGTGAGCTGGCCGACGGAGAAGGGCGCTTAATCGACTGTAAAAACGTGCTCTTTTTCATGACCTCGAACCTTGGCTATGAGGCTATTGTACGCCATGGCGACAACGCTGCCGAGCTCGATACGGCGCTTTATCCCGTGCTGGCTGAGTTCTTCAAGCCCGCACTCCTCGCCCGTATGGAAGTGGTGCCTTATCTACCGCTAGATGGCGATACGCTGCGCGATATTGCCAAAGCCAAGCTGAATACGCTGGCAACGCGCATTCGCGAACGCCATCGGCATGCTGATGTGGCGCTGGATGACACCCTGGTTGATGCAATTTGCCAGCGCGCCACCCGCAGTGAAAACGGCGCGCGCATGCTGGAATCGGTGATTGACGGTGAGCTGCTTCCGCCGTTGTCGCGCGCCTTGCTCGAACGCATGGCGCGTCGTGAACAGGTGACCCGCGTTGCGCTGGGTGTCGATGCTGCACTGGGCACCTTTACCGCGGAGGTCGCGTAACCCCATGACGCTGCTAGCCGCAATGCCGATTGCATTAACCCTAGTAGAGAGTGCTAACGCAGAGGCGTTGCGCGCGCGCGCAGCAACGCTGGTGCGTGATGGCCTGGGCCTGGATGGCGTAGAGTGCCTCTATGTAGAGGGCAGCGGCCGCTGGCTGGGGCGTGACGGCGATGCCGCGCAGTTTGATTGCAGTGATTTTAGCCATCCCTACGCCCACGTTATTCGTAGCGGTAAAGCGCTAACGCTCAGCGTGGGGGACGCACGCACGCGCTTGGACCACCGCGCGTTTCAAACGCAAGTGGCGCGCTTAGCGGCGAATAAATGCCTCCAAGTGCGGCCACTACGGGCAATGGACGGTGATCAAGAGTGGCTGGGTGTGCTGTTGATGGTCGGCGAGCGGGACGCTCTCACCGCGCTTAATGATGAGCCCGGCATGGCCGCTTTTGAAGCATTGCTATGCAGGCTGTGGGCTCGGCTCTCGAGAGAGCAGGGCGAGCGGCATCGTACGCGCGCCCTGCGTGATTCGCTCGCCAAACTTAACGACGGTGCCCGGCGCCAGACGTTGGCAGACCAGCTAGCAGAAGACCTGCTGGGGCAGTCGGTGGCTATGCACACGCTGCGCCGCCAAGTGGTGAGAGCAGCAGAAACTAATCTAGCCGTTTTGCTGCAAGGCGAAACCGGGACGGGTAAAGATCGGGTGGCGCGTGCCCTGCACCAGCTTTCGGCGCGTTCGAAAGGCCCGTTTATGGCGATTAACTGCGCTGCCATTCCCGAAGCGCTGCTGGAGTCTGAGCTGTTCGGTCATTCCAAAGGGGCGTTTTCAGGCGCGGACCAGGCCCAGGAAGGGCTGATTAGCCAAGCCGACGGCGGCACGCTGTTTCTGGATGAAGTGGGTGATATGCCGCTGGCGCTGCAGGCCAAGCTGCTGCGCGTGCTGGAGAGCGGCCGGTATCGCCCTTTGGGGGCGAGCGAAGAACGCTGCGCCGATTTACGCATAGTGTCTGCAACCCATCAGCCGCTACGCGAGCATATCCGCGCGCAGCAGTTCCGCGCCGACCTTTACTACCGGCTCGGCCAGTTCCCGTTGCCCCTGCCCCCGCTTGCCGAACGGCGCGATGATATCGCTCAGTTGGCGCAATCGTTTATCACCGATTTCTGCCAGCGTGAAGAGCGTGTCGAAATGGGCATCACCCCCGCGGCGCTGCGCTTACTGCACGGTCGCGATTACCCTGGCAACGTACGCGAGTTAAAAAACCTCATCGACTACGCCTGCGCTATGACCGCGCAAGGCACCGATATTGATGCCTATGTGCTGCCAGGAGAGCTTGATAATGACGCGCCCGTACATACGACTTTACCGACCAGCCGGGGTGCGTATGCGTTGCCGGACAGTATTGACGACTTGCGCCAGGCGCTGCGGGACGTCGAGTCCGACATTATTCGTCAGCGGTTGCTGCACTTTGGCGGCAACCGAGCACAAACCGCTGAAAGTCTTGGCTTACCTAAGCGAACGCTGGCGCACAAGTGCCAACTGCTAGAACTGGATACCAAATGAAAATGACCTCACTGACGCGCCAATGGTCATGCAGGACGCTGCTCATGATAGGCGCTTGCAGTAGCGCTGGGCTGTACGCCGACGAGCATCAAGCAGTGCCAGAGAGCGTGTTGGATAACGCGCAGGCCTGCGCGGAAGAACCCTCGCGTTTAGATCGGCTTAGCTGCTACGACAACGTGTTTAAACCAACGTTGACGGCGACAAACGATTCAAAGCTATCCGACCTGTGGTACGCCATTGAGCGCCAAGAGTCCGAGCGAGATACACAGGCGCTAGGGCTGATGGTGGAACAAGCCGGCGACGATGTGTTGATGAGCGTACCTGCGCTGGGAACCACGCCGCCGCGCCCGGTGATGGTGATGGCCTGTGAGAACGCGATCACTCGCTTCCAACTGCACATGCCTGAACCGGTCAACGAGGCTCGCGTTGATCTTCAGCTTTCGACTAATACGGGCAGTATTCAGCAGCAGTGGCGCGCACGCGACGATGGCCATGTACTTAACGGCGGCCGTGGGCTGCCCGCGATTGAGACGTTGCGACAGCTGCTTAACGCCGATGAGGTCACGCTGACGAGCGATGTTGCCGTGTTGAATGGTTTGCGTTTTGACATCACGGGCTTGCGCCAAGCCATTCAGCCCATGCGCGAAGCGTGCCGCTGGTAAGGGAGCCAACTATGCGTATTACCGCCGTCGCTCATCTTGACCCCCTGTTGGCCCCGCTGGCTAACAATGCAGACGGGCAGCCTGTGGGGGAGTCGCTTGAGGAAACCAGCGACTACCTAGCCCTTGATGCTGAAATGATGAAAGTCGGTTCGCTGCAACATGCAAGTGTCGCGTGGGAAAGCGCTGAAACGCTGGCGATTCGCATGCTGAGCGAGCGCGGCAAAGACCTAAAAGTGCTAGGCCATTTGCTGCACTGCCTACAGCACGATGGCAATGGCGTGCGCTTTGCGCTGTCACTGCGCCTGTTAACGCGTGCTCTGGAGCAGCCCTGGTGGGCGCATGCCTATCCCTTTAATGGCCCGCGGGGCGCCAAGCTGCGCCCGCGGTTGTTTCAGCAGTTTAGCCAGCGCAGCGTAAAGCTCGCCGCCGGGCTGGACTTTCATAATGCGGACGATGAGTTCGAGGCTTGCAATACAGCGCTAACGGAGCTGCAGGCACGCGTAGAGCAATACTCGCTACCCGGGCAAGCGCTGAATGAGTTAAGTCGCCAGCTCACTGCGCAGCGTCCTACGCAGACACCGCCTTCAGCCAATAGCGCTACGCCACCGAGTGAGCGAAGCGAGACCGCGAGCAGCCAAGCAGGGCAGCAAGCGGCACCGACGGCTGAGGCGCCCGCGAAAGTGCCGGAGCTGCGCTTAGAAGCGGGTAACGAGCGCTCGAATCGTCAGGCGCTGCTCAAGATGGCGGACTTTTTGACCGAGCAGGCCTCGGGTGAGCCGCTTGCTTACCGCCTTCGCCGCTACGCCGTGTGGAGTGCCATACAGGCGCTGCCTTCGGCTAAAGAGGGCGGGCGAACAGAGCTTGCGCCCGTTTCCGCCGACCGCATTGCCGGCTACCGAGAAGCCTTTGCGCGCGGCGGCGACAGCGACTTATGGCAGCGCATTGAAAACAGCCTAGCGGTTAGCCCCTATTGGCTAGAAGGCCATCGGCTGAGCGCCGGGATTGCCAAGCAGCTGGGGCATCCGCGCTGCGCTGAGGCGATCCGTGATGAGGCGCAGCGCTTTGTGCAACGCCTGCCCGGCATTGAGGCGCTGACTTTTAATAACGGTGCGGCGTTCGTCGATGATGAGACGCAGCGCTGGCTGCATAGCAGCGGAATGCCGGGTAGCGGCGGGGCCAGCAGTGGCGGTAATGATACTTGGCAGGCGGGCTTAGAAGAGGCTCGCGAGGAAATGGAAAGTGGCGATGTGGGCGCGGCATTAAAAGTTCTTGATCAAGGCCTTAGCGCCGCCCGATCGCCTCGTGAAAGCGCCTACTGGCGTTTAGCAAGTGCGGACCTTTTACATGAAACTGGCCTGGAAAGCCTTGCGCAGCAGCACTACCGCACATTGCATCAAACCATCACCGAACTTGCGATGGAGCAGTGGGAACCATCGCTTGTGTCGCGTCTTCACGCGGCGGTTAAAGAAACGCACTAAACAATATTCATCAGTAACAGGGACGAGGGATAAAGGCTAATGTGGTCAACATTAACATCAAAGCTGAGCCGCTGGGTGCCTGGCTTGTCGCGGGCACAAACAGCGAAAAACCGTGCCAATGCGCATGGTAATAAAGCGAAAGGGCTATTGCGGATCTCAACACTGCTGTGGGCGGTGCTGCTCATCGTATTACTGGTCGCTATTTGGTGGCTGGGACCGGGTTGGGAAATACGCGACGTCATGCCGCTTGCCCCGTTAACTAACCGCCTGTTGGCAACGCTGGCCGTCGTCACTCTTATTGCTGTGATCTGGGGTGTCCGCTTAGCGCGCCGGCTGCGCACCCTGGATGAAGAGCGTGAGCACGAAGACGCTCGCCAGCAAGACCCGATTATGTCGCAGGTGGAGCGACAAGAAGTGTCGCTCGACAGCGTGTTGACTGAGATTACGTCGAGCCTAGGCGGTGGCCATAACAGCCGTTATCGCCTGCCTTGGTACCTGGTGATGGGGGTCGAAAATGCGGGCAAAACCAGCCTGATCAATCGCTCCGGCCAAACCTTTGCGCTGACCCACGTGATGAAAGCATCCGGGCAGAGTAGCAAGCAGGGCCAGCTAGGCTTTGACTGGTGGATTGGCGATAAAGCGGTGCTGATTGACCCCGATGGTGAGCTGCTAACGCAGGGCGCTATGGAAGGCGGTGAGCCTCAAGAGCTACAGCGCAGACTGTGGGATCATTTTGTCGATTGGCTTGAGCGCAATCGTGCCCAGCGGCCGTTAGATGGCGTTGTGCTGGTGCTGGATCTAGCCCGTTTAAGCCACGCCCAAGTGGCGGTACGAAAAGCCTATGCCGCGCTGTTGCGAAGCCGCTTACGTGAATTAATGGAGCGTCACGGCACCCGGCTACCGGTTTACGTCACGTTTAGCAAAATGGACTTGCTGCACGGCTTTGACGACTTCTTCCGCCACTATTCCCGCGCAGCCCGCCGTGCGCCGCTTGGCTTTACCTTTTCAGCGGCTTCGATGGACACGCCCGGGAAATGGGAGTCTGAGTTCGAAGCTGATTATGACGCCATGCTGGCCCGCTTGAACCAGCATATGCCGACCATGCTTTCCGAGTGCCGCGACCGCGATGAGCGTGAGTCGGTATTCCGGTTTGTGCGCCAGTTAGCGGGGCTGCGCGATGTACTGTTCGGCTTTCTGGCCGAGGCGCTGTCGAGCGATCGCTTCTCAACGGCGGCGATGGTGCGCGGCACGTATTTCACCTCGGTTTATCAGCAGGGCGTGCCGGAAGATCCGTTTGTTGATGCCGCCGCGCGCCGCTACGGCATGGGCGATACCGTGCAGCCTGCGCACCGGGCCACCCGCAGCGCGCTTTATTTCACCGAAGAGTTGTTTGATAAAGTTATTTATCCCGAAGCGGGCTTGGCGGGCGATAACGCCCGTATGACTCAGAGGCGCCGTCGGGCGCGCAATATTAGTCTGGTTGCCTGCTTGATCATGGGCGTTGGGCTGGTCGGTGGCTGGGCGCATTTCTATCAAAAGAACAGTGTCTCTCTCGCCGCAGTAGAAGAGCGGGCGGCAACGTTTTTAGCCACTCAGCCTGAGGCTTTCCAAAGCGACGATCCCAGCGGCTATGAATTTTTAGAACCGCTGGACAGGCTGCGCTATGCGCTGGAAACCTTCTCCGAATACCGCACGCACACGCCTTACCTTGCCGATATGGGGCTTTATCAAGGGCATATCATTGGCGCCCAGGTTGAACGTGCCTATCTGGCGATGCTGGAAAATCAGTTCCTGCCGGCATTAATGATCGGCATCGTGGACGACATGAATCGTTCCGAGGAAGGCAGTAACGCGAAATTAGCGCTACTGCGCGTGCTGCGCATGATGTCAGACGCCAGTGGCCGTCAGCCTGAGCGGGTAGAGCGCTTTATGGCGCAGCGCTGGCAGGGTTACTTTCCTCAGCAGGGCGATGTTCAAGAGCGCCTGTTGACACACCTTGACTACGCGTTGATACATAGCGATCTAAAGGGGCATATTGCTGACGGTCAGCAGCGTGCCCAGCAGGCCATGGCACCGCTTCAAGGTAGCATCGACGCGGCACAGCAAGAGCTTTCTCGTCAGCCGATTGATGAGCGGGTGTATACGTCCTTGAAAGTCGCCGGTAGCCGCCAAGGTGAACCGCTTGATCTGCGTCTTAGCGTCGGCACGCTGTTCAATACGGTATTTATGGCGCGCAATGACCAGGCCGAGTACGTGCAGCTGCCTCACTTGGTGACCCGCGACGGCTTCGAGAATTACTTTCTACAAGAGCTTGATCGAGCCACAGAGCTTGCGCTGATCGACGTGTGGGTGTTGGGTCAGCGCGATAACATCAACTTTAGCGAAGCCGATAAACAGCAGCTGCAAACGGCGCTGCGCGAATACTACGTGAGTGACTATCACGTTAGCTGGCGCGATGCCTTGCGCAATACGCAGCTGGTGCCTTTGCCGGACATTCATCAGGCCATCGTGGTGGCGGATGCGCTGGTAGGCTCACAGCGCCCATTAGACAGGTTGTTGAACGCCGTTGAACGTAATACCAGCCTCTATCCTGAGCTGCCCGAGGATGACGAACAGGCCCGCGCAGCGCTGCGCGAATCTCAGCGATACCAGCTAGCGCTGGCCATTGAGCAGCCCTTTACGCCGATTAACCAGCTCAGCCAGGCGCGTAATGACAATCCTTCGTCGCTTGAGGAAATTAAGGTAGCGGTTACTGAGCTGCGCAACTACTTGCAGGAAATTGAAGAGTCGAGCGATGCAGAGCGTGCAGCCTTTATGAATGTGCGTGATCGGCTTTCGCTGCGCGGTAACGACCCCATTTACAATCTACAGCGCATTGCCGAAAACACGCCGCAGCCGGTAGGCCGAATGCTGCATGATTTGGCTGATCAGAGCTGGCAGCTAATGATGGTGAGTGCCACGCGTCATTTAGAACACCTTTGGCTGGATGAAGTGGTCGCGCCTTATCAAGAGCGCCTAGCCGGCCGCTACCCGCTTGCCCCTGGCGCCACCAGTGAAGTAGCGCTTAGCGACTTTGAAGACTTCTTTGCCCCCAGCGGCACCCTAGATGCCTTCTATGAAGAAAGCTTAAAGCCCTTTATTGAGGGCGCGCCCGAGTACTTAGTTGATGCTGACGGTAACTCGCTACTGCGCGATAGCCTGCACACCGCCGTTCAACAGGCCGAGCAAATTCGTCGCGCCTACTTTAGCCGCGACGGCGCGCTGGATGTGGAGTTCGCCCTAGAGCCGGTGAGCTTAAGCCCTGACAAGCGTCGCAGTGTGATCAGCGTGGACGGCCAACTGATCGAATACGCCCACAGCGCCAGCCAGCGTGTTTCGATGATTTGGCCCAATACTTTACGCGGTGGCAATGAAAGTCGCGTCACTATGGTGCCTAGTGAAATCAACCGCTCTCCGCGCAGCGTGACTCAAGACGGCGCCTGGGCCTGGTTCCGGCTGTTAGAACAAGCCGATATCACCAGTGTCAGCGAGCGGGAGCTGGAACTGCGCTTCAACGTCGATGGCGGCTCGATGCGTTATCGCCTGTTTGCTAACGGCTCAGCCAACCCCTTTACGCGCCCGCTAGCGGCGGGCTTCCAGTTGCCAGCGGCGCTCTACGCCGAGCGAGGCAGCAATGCTGACCAAACTTAAGCAACTGTTTAGCGCCGGCACGTCTCAGCCTACGACGCGCCATAAGCGTCAGAGCAGCGTGAAGCGCGCCCGCCCGCTAGTGGAGGCGCGCAGCGAGGACATCGACAGTTTTATCGAAGCGGTCTACCACGCGGATGCCAAGGGGCACTCACCGTGGGTGCTAAAAGATAAAAGCGTGCTGGAAACGCTGCGTCGGGCGCTGGAATTTACCGTTCACCGCGGCCTGTGGCTACAGCGCGACGAAGGCAAGGTTGCGCATTGGCAGGGCCGACTGTTGGCGCTACGCCATGGCGACGGGCCGCCGCTAGGCATGGTGCTGGCTTGTCGCCCTGACGATGAGGCTGCCTGGCAGCTACGCTTTTTCTACATCAGCCAAGAGTGGAAAGGCAGCGGCCATGGCACCCGCTTACTCATGGCCGTGCGCCGCAGCCTCAGCGGCGTACCGCTGCAGACACGCCTGCCGTTGGTGTGCCACTCGGCCATCGATAGCCTGGAAGCCGCCGGCTTTACTCGCCAATACGTTGATGCCTTTGAGGTCGCCAGCTACGAAGCGCCCGCAAAGTGGGACGAATAAGCGGGATGAGTAAGCCGCACGAATAAGCAGTCATGTAATGCAGTCATGTAATAAGGAGTACCCGCAATGGGCCAGCAATTTGTACTAGTGGGCGATATGGGAACCGACCACGACGGTTTTTCTGCTACGCCGGTAACCGCCGGTAGCGGCACGGTGCTAATGGACGGTAAGCCCGTCGCTCGCGTAGGCGACCCGCTCGCGCCACATGACAAGCCCAACCACTCCACGCACCCGCGCGCCATTGCACAGGGCTCGGGCACTATTTTAATCGACGGCAAACCCGCTGCGTTAACGGGCCACGGCGTGGACTGCGGTGGCGTGGTCATCGGGTCTGGTTCAGGAGAGGGAAGTTGAGATGACAAGCACAGGACTGCAATTTACGTTAACACTCCCCGGTGTGGACGAGGTGGCGGTGATCGACTTCACCCACCGCGAAGCGCTTTCCCAACCCTTTGAGCTGGCGCTGAATCTGGCTAGCCGCGATGGCAGCCTAGACGCCGCCGACCTCCTTGATAGCGAAGCTACCCTGACTATTTGGCAGGATGGCGAACCGCTGCGCCGCGTGCACGGCATTATCGCTGAATTTGGCCGAGGTGATCGCGGCCACAGACGCACTTTTTACTCGCTGGTACTGCGCCCCGCGCTCTGGCGGCTTTCGCTACGCCACAACTCGCGGATTTTCCAGAAGACCGATCCGCTCACTATCATTAATACTCTGTGCGATGAGCGCGGTATCACCGATGTGGCCTTTGCGGTTAACCGCGATCTTCCTGAGCGCGAGTACTGCGTTCAATACCGCGAGACGGATCTCGCCTTTATCGAGCGCCTCGCCGCCGAAGAAGGCCTATTCTACTTTCATGAATTTGCTGAACGAGGTGAAGACACCGATGGCGGCGGCCACCGGCTGATCTTTGCCGATGATCCGCAAGTACTCACGAGCCTTGGCGAACGCACTTATCACAGCCGAGCGGGGGGCACGGCTCCCAGCCGCCATGTGCGCAAGCTGAGTCAAAAGGCCCGCGTCGCTGCAGCCTCCGCCACGCTGAAAGACTATAGCTTCAAGAACCCGGCCTACGCCCAGTTACACGAACATTTGGGCCGCGATGTCGAGGCCCACGGTCAGCAGTCTGACTACGAACATTTTGATTACCCCGGCCGCTATAAACAGGACGCCTCCGGTGAACCGTTTACCCGCATTCGCCTGGAGCAGCTGCGCCGCGAGACCATCACCGCCAATGCCGAAAGTGATCTACCCGAGCTGGCCCCCGGCCTGCGCTTTACACTCACTGATCACGATACTGACAGCCTCAACCGTGATTGGCAGGCAATCAGTGTTATTCACCACGGCGAGCAGCCCCAGGCGCTGGAAGAAGACAGCATCAGCAGCAGCGAATCAGGGGGTATGACTCGCTATATTAACCACGTCACGTTGACGCCAGGCGACGCTCCCTGGCGGGCCACTCCCAATCCTAAGCCCCGCGTGGATGGCCCTCAAGTAGCCTTTGTGGTCGGCCCCGAATGCGAGGAAATTCACTGCGACGAACACGGCCGAGTCAAAGTGCAGTTCCCCTGGGACCGCTACGCCGAACCCAACGACACGGCGAGCTGCTGGGTACGCGTTGCCCAAGGCTGGGCGGGCGGCGGCTACGGCAGCATCGCCATCCCGCGTATTGGCCACGAAGTGATTGTTTCTTTCCTGGAAGGCGACCCCGATCAGCCGCTGGTCACCGGGCGCACCTATCACGCAGTCAACACCGCGCCGTATCCGCTGCCGGAGCACAAAACCCGCACGGTCATCCGTACCCAGAGCCACAAGGCCGAAGGCTTCAACGAACTGCGCTTTGAAGACGAGGCGGGTGAAGAGCAGATTTGGCTGCATGCCCAGAAAGACTTGGAGCTGCTAACGCTTAACGACCGCACTGAAGAAATTCAAAACGACAGCCACCTTAAGGTGCACAACAACCGCATCAGCGAAGTCGACAATGATGACCACCACACGGTGCATAACAACCGCCACACCCAGGTCGACGGCGACGACCACCTGATGATCGACGGCACGCACCATGAAAAAATCGGCCAGGCCCAGCTGCTAGAAGCAGGTCAAGAAATCCATCACAAGGCAGGCATGAAAGTCGTGATTGAAGCCGGTGCTGAAATCACTCTAAAAGCAGGCGGCAGTTTCCTGAAAATCGACCCCAGCGGCGTCACGATTGTTGGCCCGCAAGTCAAGATCAACTCGGGGGGAAGCCCAGGCTCGGGCAGTGGGCAGGCGGTGCAGGGGCCGCAGTTGCCGGTGGACGTTGAGACTGAAAACCATCAAGCGGTTGCACCTGTTAATCGTCCGGCTCAGCTTAAAACCCTGCTCAAAGCGCCTGCACGTTGTGAGATTTGTGAAGATTTGAGCCAGGGAAAACGCTAGATGGATCGCCCCCAGGCAATAACCCATGCATTGGTGGATGGCGTCCGTTACCCCAATGCCCTCAAACGCTTGTATGGCCGCGATGACATTGAGGATATCGAGCCCCTCTACCTGATGACCCGTTGGTCATCGTTAGCGGAACAGGGGCCGATACTGGTGCGCCTGAAAAGCAGCCGTTTAGCGGATGAAGCTTGCGCTAACGACGACAGCAAATTGTATCGTTCGCTTTCGTTACTGAGCAGCCAGGCAAGCACCAGCGAGTTGAGTAAGCATCTTGGACAGTTTGTGACTTTTAAGGGGGAAGGGGAGCAAGAGCAGATACTGCGTTTTGCTGACCCACTTGTCACCAGGCATTGGCTGGTCAGCTACGGAAGTGCTCTACCGGCAGAGATGATGGGGCCCATCGACACGTGGTGGGTGGCCGATTGGGCGCCTAATTGGGCAGAACCGCGCCCAGTGACGTGGCAACGGCTTCCATTAAACGATAGGCAGGAATCACCCACAGCGGTTCAGGCAAAGACTTTTACGCCCATGGGGAGTACTCAGCTAACGGCGCTGGATACCGTGGCCCGTTGGCAGCTCAAGGAGCGTCTGACGAGTTATTTCAGCGATCATATGCCTGAGGAGTGGCAGTGCTTTTCTGCTGAGAATAGAGGGCGGTGGCTTGATGCACGCTTGGGCGATGCTGCCGCTTGGGGCGCCAATACAGAGCGTCAGGTCGCTATTTGGCTCAGTTTGAGTTTGCGTTGGGGCAGCGATTTCATGACGGCGCGAGATGGTTTATATGACCGCTGGATAACACAATCCGATGGCAATAAACCCCTTTCCAGACAAGAGCAACTTTATGCGCTAGATGCCTGGAGTCGGACTTCAGAGACACCGCCGGATAGCATCGCGCAGGTATCACGATTAAAAAACGAGGACAAACATGGCTAACTCGGATGCTCAGGCACAATCTCGCGACGCCGCCTTTGACGAAACGCCCGTAGGCGGTGGTGTCTGCCCTTTACTTCTTGACGTTACCCTTTTTCCAGTGCGCTATGCCATTGATGAAGCACCGGAACAGGCGGGCTCAGCTGCGCCCCACCCGATTGCAGACCAATGGCAAGGGCCTGGTTATCCTTCCATTGATACCCGTAGCTATACGCTGCGCCAGTTGCGCGATGGCTGGCTCTATGTGTGGGTAGAGGAAGAGGGGGAGCAGCGTATCGATGAGTATCGTGTGGAAGGCGCGACGTTCAATAGTGCACCTCATCTCACTTACGCTACCTGTACGTCCATCGCACTTGCCTACTCTTCGGTAAAATGGACTGACCGTATTCGCGCGCATATTCTTGAAAACACCGAAGCACGCCAACGCATTATGCGCTCGGTGGATCTAATGGCAGTGATGAATGGCACTGGAGATGAAGCGTCATTGTCTGCCCACGCAGGCCCTTTAACACAGCTCGCCGAGTACGTAGCGGATATTGCACCCAATGGCGCCGTTGACAACTTTACCAGCACGACGGTAGCGACGGTCGAAAGAGAAGAGACGGAGGGTAGTGAAGGCGGAGACGAAGAGGAGAGCATTTATCATCTACTCGCCGTAA
Organism: Halomonas sp. AOP5-B2-8; assembly: GCF_052376475.1. Lineage (NCBI taxonomy): Bacteria > Pseudomonadati > Pseudomonadota > Gammaproteobacteria > Oceanospirillales > Halomonadaceae > Halomonas > Halomonas sp. AOP5-B2-8. The sequence continues at coordinate 507,720 of NZ_JBQSVS010000004.1, forward strand.
AACCTGAAATTACGCAAGACAGCGTACTCGCCGACGTTGAAAAACACGATGAAGCGATCTTTGTAGCCCTTGATGATGATTTAGGAATCGTTAACGACCTGACCATGGCCTTGGTTGGGCGCGAAATGGAACTAGAAGTTTTCCTGGACGAATATGGACACAAGCTCGAGACGGCACAAGTCGTTAAAGCGCTGTGTCTGATCGATATTGATGACCTGATCAGTAATGACGTCCGCCAAGACCCGGAGCGTTATCGCGAGTTGACCGTCAAAACCGGTGAGCTGTTCGATGCCTTAAAAAATGTAACTAATGGTTCAGATCATACCCTGCTTCAGAGGCAACAGCGTATCAGCCAGCGTCGCGAAGAGCTGATTGAGCTCGGCATGTCGAACCCTCCTGGCCGCAATAGCCCGCAATACGAAGAGTGGCGCGGAAAAGAGCTGCCTCGCCTTGATGTCCGACTGGATGACGCGATTGCCTTCTTGACTGAAAAAGGCCCACAGCTTGAGCGTCTGCAAGCTCATGTGGAAAACAGTATCGCGGACTTGATTATCTGGTTAGAGCGGCTGCCAACATCCGCCCAGGATCTCTGTTTTGATACCTGTGATGCCGAGCAAAACAAGGCCATTCATGAATGCGGCTGTATGGCCATGGAAGCACTTGGCGCTACGCAGACAGGTCGAGCATGGCTGGATAGCACCTACCAAGCACGCGACTCGCTGATTGGTTTTGCGATGAGTAACTTTGACCCCGCCTTATCCGATGCCCTCGAGACCATTGCGCAACGTTTCATTGAACAAGGTACCGAAGATGGAGAGCCCGCAGACAGTGGTGTAACGGCGACAAGCGCGGTGACGCAAGTCAACGCTGCTATCGGCGTTCTAAAGCTTGAGGAGGTGCAGAGTCATCCCATTTATCAGGCTCTGGCGCCGCATGTCAGAGAGGCTTTTGAGACGCTTCGCAAAGAGGTTGGCGGCTCATCCACAAAGCTATGGGAAACCATTGGCTATCAATTCCTCCCTTCGTTAAGCGCCAAGAGCCAGGCGTCGATGGCGAAAGCCACCAGGGCACTGATGCACCCTTCAATGGTGGCGCTCGTACATCCCGATGTCGCCTCAACGGAAATTGTCATCGACCTCGAATATGAGGCCAAACATCGTGAATGGCGGGAACAAGCATGGCGAATCTCGGGAGAAATTCAGACCGAAGAACTGCGTGGCCAAAACGCCGGCAATAGCGCTCAGGAACGCGCGGCAAGCACCAGTAAATTGGGACGACTTGAAGAGCAACGTTACGAGCATGCCTTCAATGAACCCAAGCGTGTTACCGCCACCGACGGTTCGCTGGATCAGAGCGCATCAGGTAATCAAACGCGGGCCAATAATCTTACCAGCGCGGGCTATCACGAGCTTCGTTATCAGCACCAACTAAAATTGATGGACGGGGCCAGTGCCGTTCGCCGTCACGTGACAAATCGCGTTGAACAACTGGGCGGTGGCCTGGCACTGTTAATCGCAGGGTTAAATCTTTACAACTTTATAGATGCTGCACATATCGCCCAAAAAGAAGGCGCTGATGACGAGGATATGCGCAAACTGGCGGCGACCACGGGGGCTACTACAGTAGCGGTCATGAGCTTATGGGTCATGCCGTTTTGGAACCGCGCAGCGAAAAAGTCCTTCCGGCTTAATGGTAATATGATCCGACTTACGGATGCCTCTATAGGTGAATGGAAAAGCAATAGTAGAAATGCGGCATCACGTATCGCCGCCAAGTTAGCGACTCGTATGGCAGGTTTGTCGGCTATTGGGGCAATTGCAGCTGGGCTTGATATGTGGCAAACGGGCACAGAGTTGGAAAAGGCAACCTCTGGTGGCGAGCGTGCCGCTCTGCATACAAAACGAGCTGCTGGCGCGGCGATAACTGTGGCTACAGGGTTTCAGTTAGCTGGAGCTACTGGAGGACGTGTCGCACTTCTGGGCCGAACTTTTGCCTTCGCTTGGATATTAGGGCCGTGGGTCTCAGGAATACTATTTGCTGCCGGTGTTATCCATCTAATCGCCTCCCACTTTGCCGCACGATATAACCGTGAGGGGGTGCGGGGGTGGCTATATACCAGCACGTGGGGACAAGGCGAAATAGCATGGGAAGCCAGTGATGAGGGGCATCAGCGCGAGTGGCAGGCACTAATGGAAATTCTGCTTCAGCCCTCTGTGAAGCTCACCAGTGTCACTGAACTGGAATTTGACTCATCCAGCATGAGCTATTATGGGACGGGTAAAATGAGCCGCGTGTACCAAGGTTGCTGGGTACAAGTTGCTTTTCCCGCTTTGCTTGCGGGTGAAACCATCAAACTGTCCGATAATGCGCGAGGCGGGTTCTGGGCACCTGCTAACAGTTATGAGCAGAGTCCCACTCAACAAGGTGAACGGGGGGCTGTGCTACCCGCTGACGCTGGCTATGACACTGACGATGTACGAGTATGGCAAGCCTGGATTCCCGCCAGTGAACAAGCCGAGCGCGAGCCGTTTGTACTGGCAGCGAATTATGCAGAGACGCTGCTCGCATCATCAGAAAACAGTTTGGGCTTTACCTTTTACAAGCCGAATGCTGCCCGTGGCAAAAAAGAGATCGAGCCTAATAGCGAAGAAGGCCAAGGCATCAGCCTGCCAGCTCGCTTTGACATCACGGTACCCATGAATTTAGAAGAGTAAGGATATTTATATGTGGTTTGTACAACCCAAACAGGACTATGTCTCTCAGATGCCGTGGAAGCATGTGGATGAGTCTGCAGTCGTGAGCTGGCAAATCCGGGCACGTAACTATAATACGTCTGCGGCGAATGCTTTGTTTTCTGTATTTTTTCTTATCAGTTTGGGAGGTGGGTATTTTATGGCGCTCGTTGATGAGTCGCCGTTAGTTTCTTTTTTGATCGGGGGGGGGATGTTCACCCTCTTTATGTTAATCGCCATGAGTATGACTCATCAGACCTCCATCCTTGTTTACAGATTTACAGAGCAAAACGCTGAAGTGTGCTCCTGGAAACCTCAGATGGATTCGGTAAAACCATTTTTAAAATGGTCCGCCATTATTTTGATGCCGATTGTTCTGGTGCTGATTCTCATGGATCAGTCGCTGCTCATTACCAGCCTGGGTCCTTTAACAATGGGTTTCGCGGCCTGGATGATGGGATCATCAAAAGGCTATCAGGAAATGGCCCGAGGCAGCCGACATGAAGAGATTGACTGGACAAAAACGGAGCATATCAAGGTCTGGCGAAAACGAAGCATGATTGCCTTGACGTATCAGTGGAAGCCTTTCAAGCGGAATTCAAGCTATAGGCCGCGTACACATCTTATTTATTGTCTTCCAGAGGAGTTGGATGAGCGCATTCAGTTTTTTAAAGAACATTTGCCGAATGCAGCTTATGAAGAAGGAAAGGTCGACGTGCTTTGAGATTCTGATCTTTATCATCAGGGTATAAACAATGAGTTTAGGAGAACCGGATCTGCCACAGCCTGATCTTAAACAGCCCCATCAGGCCGGGGAAACCCACGCTATTCCCGGTGGGCGTATTACCTACTTGGCCCCAAAGCCTCTGCCAACGGCGTAGAAGCGCTGGATCTAAACGGCATCATTAGCACGCTCAACGATGCCTGGTTGGACATCGGAGGAGGGCAAGATGAATAAGACGATAAAATTAATCAACAAGGTTCGGATATGGGCCTTTATAATTTGTTTTGCAAGCGGTGGGTCACTCGTACTTGGGCACTTCGGGCACCTTGGGTTCGACAGGATTTTAACAGGCGCATTATGGGAGGTATTAGAGACGATCAGTCGTCTATCCGCAGTGTTTGCTATAGTAACTACGTTTATAGTACTTATCGATAGTGCTGGTAACGGACTCAATACACTTCAACGTAAAAAAGATGCAAAAAGGGACAGAAAACGTCACTAAATATCTATTCTGAGTTTGACTAATAATGCAGCATTGATGCTGCCCGACGCACTCATTACTTGCCAAGGAAAGCAGTTGCTAATTTTCTTGGCGGTAAGTCTTCTATCATTATTCGTTCTCTACGCATCTACGGTGGCAGCGGCCACCTACAAGATATGAGTGCTCCTGCCTTGGTCTGCATCGGCCTGACACCGGATCCTCTGCGCGGCGGCGCCCACCTTGGCCAGCTGCTATGTCTTAGTTGCCATATTCCATAAAGCTATAAGCACTGCTAAATAAAGAATTTCCCGCGTTGTACTACTATCGTTAGGCTTGCAACTATTGTCTATGTCTATCAAAAGCGCCTGTTTTCTAACAGGCGCTTTTGGTGTTGCTAAAGGTGACCTATGTCCACAACCTCTATTGTTGAACCCGCAAGCTATCGTGTGCCGCTGATCGCCACGGCGGCGATTGTTTTAGGCGCGTTGCTGGTGGGGATGGTGTTTGAAGCCAATACCGGGCTGCTGATGATTGTCGGCGGCCTGCTGGGGATGGTGCTTTACCATGCGGCGTTTGGCTTTACGTCCGCATGGCGTGTGTTTATTACCGAGCGACGAGGGCGTGGCCTGCGCGCGCAGATGGTGATGCTGGCGATTGCCGTGGTGCTGTTTTTCCCGGCTCTTGGCGCGGGCACGTTGTTTGGTACACCGGTGACTGGGTTTGTCTCGCCGATTGGTATTTCGGTACTGGTTGGAGCATTTATTTTCGGCGTTGGCATGCAGTTGGGCGGCGGCTGTGCCTCTGGCACGCTGTTTACAGCGGGCGGCGGTAATGCGCGCATGCTGATCACCCTGGTTTTCTTCATTGTTGGTTCGGTGATTGGCACGGCGCATTTTGCCTGGTGGCAGAGCTTACCCGCCTTTCAGCCAGTGTCGCTGGTTAACGTTGCCGGAGTAAGCGGCGGAATAGCGGTTAGCCTGGTGCTATTTGCTGCTATCGCTGCCTTTACCTGGGTGATGGAGAAACGTCGCCATGGACAGCTTGAGCAGGCGCCTGTCGTGAATAAGTATGGCTATTCGCGTTGGTTAACAGGCCCGTGGCCGCTGGTAGCGGGTGCGGTGGCACTGGCGCTGTTAAATTTTGCCACCCTGGCACTGGCAGGCCGCCCTTGGGGCATTACCTCTGCGTTCGCGCTGTGGGGTGCCAAGGCCTATGGGCTGGTAGGCGGTGATGTTAGTCAGTGGGGATATTGGCAGGCGCCTGGCAATGCAGCGGCCTTGGAAACCAGTGTATGGAACGACATTACCACGGTAATGAACGTCGGTATTATGCTTGGCGCGCTGGCGGCCTCAAGCTTGGCTGGTCGCTTTGCGCCTAATTTCAAAATTCCGTTGAGGTCCGTATTAGCAGCGATTATCGGCGGCCTCATGTTGGGCTATGGCGCGCGCTTGGCGTATGGCTGCAATATTGGCGCGTACTTCAGCGGTATTGCCTCGGGCAGCCTACACGGCTGGGTGTGGCTGGTGGCGGCATTTGCGGGGAATATGGTGGGCGTTAAGCTGCGTCCGTTCTTTTTTGCAGGTATAGAAGGGCGCCAAGCCGCGGCCAAAAGCTGCTAATCACGTTCTGCTTTAACGTGTCATTGTTTCGATGCCTCGGCCGTTGGTCGGGGCATTTTTTTACGCTTAATACGGGTCTCTTCTACCTTTGTCTCAGGAGCATGTTACATTAAGCCCAAACGCCGCAAACGCCCGATGTTGCTGCATTGCAGCAGTGATAGACATTAAAAGAGAGTGCTTATGACTACCCAGAGTAAACGCCCCTTGTACCTTCCTTACGCCGGTCCTTCTTTGCTCGAAATGCCGCTATTGAACAAAGGCAGTGCGTTTACTCAACAGGAGCGCTTGGCGTTTAACCTGATTGGTTTGCTACCTCAGAGAGTAGAAACCATTGATGATCAGTTAGCGCGCGTCTATCGCCAGTACCAGCAGTGCCATAGTGATCTTGAGAAGCACATTCATCTGCGCGCCATTCAAGACGATAACGAGACGCTCTATTTCCGCCTGGTTTCCCAGCACCTTGAAGAGATGCTGCCGATTATCTATACCCCGACGGTGGGGCAGGCGTGTCAGGAATTCTCTAATATTTATCGTAATCATCGCGGCCTGTTCATTAGCTACCCTGATCGCGAACATATGGATGACATCCTGCGCAGCGCGACCAAGGATAACGTTAAAGTGATCGTGGTCACGGACGGTGAGCGGATTCTAGGCCTGGGCGACCAGGGAATCGGTGGAATGGGCATCCCGATTGGTAAACTGGCACTGTATACCGCCTGTGGCGGCATCAGCCCCGCCTATACACTGCCGATCATGATTGATGTGGGCACCAACAACAAAGCACTGTTGGATGACCCTATGTACATGGGGTGGCGCCACGAGCGGGTAGGGCAAGAAGAATATGAGGCGTTTATGGCAGAGTTTATTGCCGCCGTGAAGCGCCGTTGGCCTAATGTGTTGTTACAGTTTGAAGACTTTGCTCAGGCCAATGCGGTGCCGCTTTTAGAGCGCTATCGCGATGAGCTGTGCTGTTTCAATGATGACGTTCAAGGCACTGCTTCGGTGGTGGTCGGCACCTTAATGGCCGCCTGCCAGGCCCGTGAAGAAACCATTGCTCAGCAGCGAGTGGTGTTTGTGGGCGGTGGTTCAGCGGGTTGCGGTATTGCTGAGCAGGTCGTTGTCGCGATGGAAGCCGAAGGCTTGACCGAAAGCGAAGCGCGGGCGCGTATTTATATTGTTGATCGCGATGGCCTGATGACCAACGACCAAGCATGGCAGCGAGATTTTCAGCGCCGTTTAGCCCATGACGCTACGTTAGTGGCGCATTGGAATGGCCAAGGCCTGGAAGAGACCATTGCGCAGATCAAACCAACCGTATTGATTGGCGTATGCGGCCAACGCGGTATTTTTACCGAACAGGTTGTGCGCACGATGCACGCGGGCTGCGAGCACCCGGTGATCATGCCGCTTTCGAACCCCACCTCGCAGGCTGAAGCCGTACCGGAAGATGTCATCCGCTGGACTGATGGGCAGGCGCTAGTCGCTACCGGCAGTCCTTTTGCGCCGGTTGTTTATAACGGCCGTACCTATGCCATTGCTCAGTGCAACAATGCCTATATCTTCCCAGGTATTGGGCTGGGCGTTATTGCTGCGAGTGCCACTCGCATCACGGATGAAATGCTGATGAGCGCTTCGCGGGCACTGGCTCGCGAAGCGCCGCTGGTGAAAGATGGCAAGGGTGCGTTGTTACCGCCGCTGTCGCGCATTCGTGAGATCAGTAAGTCAATTGCTTTTGAGGTGGCTGCGCAGGCCCAGCAAAACGGCGTGGCGTTGCAAACCAGTGGAACTACACTGCGTGAGCTAATTGACAAAGCGTCCTGGTCGCCGGATTACCGTACTTACCGTCGCCGCGCTTTCTAAACGCAGGTTTAAGGCAAAAAAAAGCCCCCACCGAGGTGGGGGCATGCAAGCATTGGTAGGTTTTACCTTTAGGCTGCGCCGATCATCTTGCGCAGCACGTAGTGAAGGATACCACCGTGGCGGTAGTAAGCCAGCTCGTTTACCGTATCAATTCGGCACTTGGCATCAACGGTGCGTTCCCCATCGGCAGTTTTGATGACTACCTTCACCGTGCCGCCCGGCGTGAGATCGCTTAAACCCGCAATCGAAATCTCTTCGTCGCCGGTCAATTTTAGCGTTTGGCGGCTTTCACCTTCCGCAAACTGCAGCGGTACAACGCCCATGCCGATTAGGTTGGAGCGGTGAATACGCTCGAAGGATTCGGCAATCACTGCGCGCACGCCCAGCAGGCGCGTACCCTTGGCAGCCCAGTCTCGCGAGGAGCCGGTGCCGTACTCTTTACCGGCAATAACGACTAGCGGTTTACCTTCCTCTTTGTACTTCATGGCCGCATCGTAAATAGCCATCTGTTCGCCACTGGGCACATGGCGAGTCTCACCACCGACGACGCCATCAAGCATCTCGTTTTTGATACGAACGTTAGCGAAAGTACCGCGCATCATGACTTCATGGTTGCCACGGCGTGAACCGTAAGAGTTGAAGTCGACAGGCTTGACGCCGTTTTCTTGCAAGTAGCGGCCTGCAGGGCTGTCGGGTTTAATGGCACCGGCAGGGGAAATGTGGTCGGTGGTCACCGAGTCACCCAGCATCGCTAGCACGCGGGCGCTGTGTACGTCTTCGATGGCATCCGGCTCACGGCCCATGCCTTCAAAGAACGGCGGGTGCTGGATGTAGGTGGATTCAGGCCACTGATAGACCTTACTTTTCGAAACGCTGATCGCTTTCCAGACATCATCGCCCTCAAACACCGCACCGTATTCTTTACGGAACATATCGGTGTTGACCTTCTCGACGGCAGTGGCAATCTCAGCCTGAGTCGGCCAAATGTCTTTGAGATAGACGGGCTCACCATTGCTATCTTGTCCTAGCGGTTCCTTGGTAAGGTCGCGCTGCACGTTGCCGGCCAGTGCATAGGCAACAACCAGGGGGGGCGATGCAAGCCAGTTGGTTTTTACCAGCGGATGAACGCGGCCTTCGAAGTTACGGTTGCCGGAAAGCACCGACGCGACAGCAAGGTCGCCGGTGTTAATCGCCTGCTCAATCTCATCGGCAAGAGGGCCTGAGTTGCCGATACAGGTTGTGCATCCGTAGCCGACCAGGTTAAAGCCTAGGGCGTCCAAGTCCTCATTTAAGCCCGCGGCGGCTAGGTAGTCGGTGACTACTTTAGAACCCGGTGCCAGTGAGGTCTTCACCCATGGCTGGGTGGTTAATCCTTTTTCGCGAGCCTTACGTGCCAGCAGCCCCGCCGCCATCATAACGCTTGGGTTTGAAGTGTTCGTGCACGACGTAATGGCTGCAATGACCACCGCGCCAGGGTCAAGACTGAAGTCGCGATCATTCAGCTTAACGGCTTGGCTGGTGTCATCTTTGAAGCTGCGCTCTACGCCCACGGCGGTTTGGCCACCTTCAGAAGAGAACTTGCCCTTCTCTGTAGCGCTTGCCTTCGTATCTTCCTGCATGAACTTACCAAAGGCCGACGCCATGTCTTGTAGCGCCACGCGGTCCTGAGGGCGTTTGGGGCCGGCAAGGCTAGCGACTACCTCTGTCATATCTAACTGCAGGGCATCGGTGAATATCGGCTCATCGTTGGGCTCGCGCCATAGGCCCTGGGCTTTGCTGTACGCCTCGACAAGCGCAACCTGGTCATCTTCGCGTCCGGTTAGACGCAAATAGTTCAGCGTTTCATCATCGACCGGGAAGAACCCGCAGGTAGCGCCGTATTCAGGCGCCATATTGGCGATAGTGGCACGATCGGCCAGCGGCAGGTCTTTCAAACCGTCGCCGTAGAACTCAACAAACTTACCCACTACGCCTTTTTTGCGCAGCATTTCAGTGACCGTCAGCACCAAATCGGTGGCGGTAATGCCTTCGCGCATCTTGCCAGTCAACTTAAAGCCAATCACTTCGGGAATCAGCATCGACACCGGCTGGCCGAGCATGGCTGCTTCGGCTTCAATGCCGCCCACGCCCCAGCCAAGCACGCCCAGGCCGTTAATCATCGTGGTGTGTGAGTCAGTGCCCACCAGCGTGTCAGGGTAAGCAAAGGACTTGCCGTCCTCTTCTTTGGTCCATACGGTTTTGCCCAAGTACTCCAGGTTCACCTGGTGGCAAATGCCGGTGCCGGGTGGCACAACGCGGAAGTTGTCAAAGGCCTGCTGGCCCCAGCGCAAAAACTCATAGCGCTCGCGGTTGCGCTGCATTTCAATATCGACGTTTTCTTGAAATGCGCCAGCGTTGCCGAAATTATCGACCATCACTGAGTGATCGATGACCAGATCGACAGGGGTCAGCGGATTGATCTTCGCAGGGTCTTCGTTAAGGCTTTCTACGGCGGCGCGCATGGAAGCTAAATCCACTACGCCGGGCACGCCGGTAAAGTCCTGCATTAATACGCGCGCGGGGCGATAACCTATTTCGCGGCTAGATTTGCCTTCGGCCTGCCAGTCGACCAAGGCCTGCATGTCTTCTTCGGCTACGCTCTCGTCATCGGCGAAGCGCAGCTGGTTTTCGAGTAGAATCTTGAGCGTTTTGGGCAGCCGATCGATGTTGCCGAGCACCCCGGCCGCTTGGGGGAGGCTGTAGTAGTGATACGTGGTGCTGCCAACCTCTAAGGTACTTAGCGTATCAGGTATCTTGCTCATGCCATTCTCCTCTTGTTGCTGAGCGTTTAGCTCAACGTGACGGTCACGGTCTTTCTTTATAGTATGGCTTACCATAGTAATAATACATGGGTGTTTGCACAGTTGCTTTCAAGGTTTATTCGCCTAATAGCCTATGGCAAACCTTGCAATAGCTTGTACTTGACGCCATTTCAGGCAGACTCTCTGCCAAATTGTTTGCATAGCTATTGTTTACACGGCTATCGATAAAGCTATCAGTTAAGTCTCTAGAAGGTGGTGTCATGGAAACTCGTCATGAGCGTTTGATTATTCTTGGGTCCGGCCCGGCTGGCTACACGGCCGCCGTTTACGCCGCCCGGGCAAACTTGAAGCCGTTATTGATCACCGGTATTCAAGCCGGCGGGCAGCTAACGACGACGACCGACGTGGATAATTGGCCGGGTGACGCTCAGGGTGTTCAGGGCCCAGAATTGATGGAACGCATGCAGCAGCATGCTGAACGCTTCAATACGGAAGTACTGTTCGACCATATCAATGAGGTCAGTTTAGGCGAAAAACCGTTTACGTTGAAAGGCGATAGCGGCCTTTATACCTGTGATGCGCTGATTGTGGCGACCGGTGCCAGCGCGCGTTATCTGGGGCTGCCCACTGAGCAGCAGTTTATGGGCCAGGGCGTTTCTGCCTGCGCTACCTGCGATGGTTTTTTCTATCGTAACCAAGAAGTCATTGTGGTGGGTGGCGGTAACACTGCCGTGGAAGAGGCGCTGTACCTTTCCAATATCGCTTCCAAGGTGACGCTGGTGCATCGCCGCGACACCCTGCGCGCGGAAAAAATCTTGCAAGACAAGCTGTTTGAGAAAGCCGAGGCGGGCAAAATCGCGCTTGAGTGGTTCCAGGAGGTCGAGGAGGTGCTGGGCGATAACTCGGGCGTCACCGGTATTCGCGTTAAATCCACCAAAGATGGTTCAAGCAAAGAAATTCATGCGCCAGGTTTGTTCATTGCGATTGGTCATAGCCCTAATACCGGCATCTTTGCGGGCCAGTTAACGATGAATGGCGGCTATATCAAAGTGAATTCCGGATTGGAAGGTAATGCGACCGCCACCAGTATACCGGGCGTATTTGCCTGCGGTGATGTCATGGATCACATTTACCGCCAAGCCATTACCTCTGCGGGCAGTGGTTGCATGGCGGCACTGGATGCCGAGCGTTACCTAGACGGTATTGCCGGGTAATCTTTCCCTGCATGATGAGGCGGCTAACAACCGATAGGCGCTTCATCAATCCTCAGCCGCCCTAGCTGGCTGAGCACCAGCTTTTGACCCTGAGCGCCTTCGACGCGGTGGCCAGCACAAACGGTAAAGCTGCCATTGAAGCCGCTGGTATAGCCCATCGGGTCGTAGCGTATGCGCGACCAGCCGCGGCTGTAAGTCACCTGTGTGTTCTGCTGAAAAGGAACAATACGCAGGATGTCTTGAGCTTGAATGTCATCTGTGTCACTCCCGCGCACAATTATTAGCTCACCGGCCCAGTCGTTATTACAGGCGCTGCGGTCGCCAGCCGTGGGGCAGACCGTGATATGGCTGCGTTGGCTAATCGCGGTATTGCGTGCTAAAGAAAACGTGCTCTGTAGTCGATTAACCTCGCTTGCTTGTGCGGATCGTTCGCCCAGTGCTTGAAAGCGCGGCACTCCCCAGACGCTAATAATACCCACCAGCAGCAGTGTGACGAGAAGTTCAAACAGCGTAAATCCACCTTCAAGTGAGGTGTGTATTTTGATCTGGTCTTCGCTCATCGCCGACTCCCCACTTGACCCTGTTAACGCCCGCGCTATGCTCACTGTCCGTTGCCAGCAGCGAATCTCTTAAGCTCATAGGTCACACTAGGCGTCGCTGAGCATTTTTTATGTAAGCCAAAACGGATATTTTTGTGAGCGATTTCTTAATTATTGGTGGCGGCGTCATCGGCATGATGACGGCGTTGCAATTAGCCGATGCTGGCCAGCAAGTAACGCTGGTTGAGCGCGGCGAGTGCGGGAAAGAGGCTTCATGGGCCGGCGGAGGCATTGTGTCGCCGCTTTATCCATGGCGCTACGACACGGCGGTGTCGCAGCTGTCACGCTGGTCTGAAGGCGTTTACCCCTCTTTAGCACTGCGACTGTTGGAAGAAACCGGTATCGATCCTGAGTATCGCCAAAAAGGGCTGCTGTATCTGAACGTGGACGATGCTGAGGACGCGCTGAACTGGGCGCGGGAGCTGGGCAAGCCCCTCGAAAGGGTGGGAAAAGGCTTTGTCGGCCATAAAGAACCCGGCGTTGCGATGGCAGCCGACAGCGCGCTGTGGATGCCGACGCTGGGCAGCGTGCGCAACCCACGCTTAGCTAAAGCGCTGAAAACCCGTCTAGCAGCGATGCCTAATGTCACGCTGCGCGAGCAGTGCGACGTCAGTGGGTTTAGTGATAGCAATGGGCAGGTAGATGGCGTTGTCTCTTCCCATGGGCTATTGAAGGCTGAGCGCATTGTGGTATGCGGCGGCGCCTGGGCAGCTCAGCTGTTAGCGCAGCTAGAGGTGCGGCTACCGGTAAGACCGGTGAAAGGGCAGATGATCGCTTATCAGGCACCCAAAGGCTTGGTGCGGCGCGTAGTATTAAAAGACGGTCGCTATATCATTCCGCGCGCAGACGGCCTGCTGCTAGTGGGCTCGACACTGGAAGAGGCGGGCTTTGATAAGACCACCGACGAGGCGGCGCTCGCCTCATTAAAGCAGAGCGCAGAGGCGATGGTGCCCGCCTTGGCAAGCTGCCCGGTGGCGAATCAGTGGGCCGGGCTACGCCCTGGCTCCCCTGACGGCGTACCCTTTATTGGCGCACTGCCTGAGCGGCCTAACGTGTTCGTCAATGCCGGGCATTATCGCAATGGTTTAGTGTTAGCACCGGCCTCGACCCATTTACTCGTTGACCAGTTGTTAGGCCGCACGCCGCTGGTAGACCCGGCGCCTTATCAGCTTACGCCCGCACGGCTGGCCGCGATTTAAGGTGTGCTGTCTTTATTTTGCTGCTCTTGCAAAAAACGGTCGCGATGGGCGCTAGAACAGAACCACTGCTCTTGGTCACGTAGCGCTTCTTGTTCGGGAACGTGGACTTCGCACCAGCGGCAGCGCACCATTTCGCCACCTTCATGACGGTTGATTTTGTTACTCTGCACCTGATGGTCGAGTTTGCGTTGACGGTAGAGGCCGTAAAGCTTTAAACCGACATAGAATAGAACGGCGAAGATAATCAGCCGAATGATCAAGAGGTTCATCCTTTTGTGTCTCCCGAAGCAGGGATGGAGGTGGTGAGTGTGTCGCGCGGCCTTTGCTAGCTGGCGGCCCTTGCGGGACAATGCCGTATGACGGTGCAACCCTATTCTTAAGATTCTCAAGAGATTTTGATGCCCATGCAAGACTTAACGCTGGTAATGGCCCAACTCGATCCTTTGGTCGGGGATATTCCCGGCAACGCCGCGCGTGCCATTGAAGCCGTGCGCGAAGCGCGAATTGAGCATGGGGCGGATATTGTGGTCTTTCCGGAGCTTTTTTTGTCGGGTTATCCGCCGGAAGATTTACTGCTGCGCCCCTCAATGGAAACACGCCTACGCGAAGCTCGCGCTTTAATGGCGTCGAAAATCTCCCGCGATGTGCTGGTGATTATCGGCTATCCAGGCGTACGCGAAGGGCAGTGTTATAACCTGGCTGGGGTGCTTTACAACGGTCAGTGGGAAGCTGAGTACGCCAAGCAGGCGCTGCCTAACTATCAGGTGTTTGACGAGCAGCGCTATTTCACGCCCGGCACACAGCCGCTGGTCTATGAGCACAAGGGCGCTCGATTAGGCATCTTGATCTGCGAAGACCTGTGGGATGGTGCGCCGGTCAAGGCCACGACTCAGGCGGGTGCTGAAGTGCTGATTACGCTGAATGCCTCGCCTTATCACCAGGACAAGCCCGCCGAGCGGCTGCGCTTATTGGAGCAGCACGCCCAAGACGTTAAGCGCCCGATTGTGTATGTGAATACCATAGGCGGCCAGGACGAGCTGGTCTTTGATGGCGGCTCTTGCTGCGTTAACGCCAGCGGTGAGCTGCAGGTGTTAGCGCCGTATTGGCAGGCTGGCTTGATGCCGATTCAGTTTTTACAAACCAGTGCCATGGTATGGGAGCCTCAGCCCGGCGAGATTGATCCTGAAGCGGCACCGGAAGAAAGCCTTTACTGCGCGCTGGTCACCGGTCTGCGCGATTATGTCAACAAAAGTGGTTTTGAGGGGGTCGTGCTGGGGCTTTCCGGCGGCATTGATTCCGCGCTCTCGCTAGCCATTGCGGTCGATGCTCTGGGCCCTCAGCGGGTGCAGGCGGTGATGATGCCTTATCATTACACGGCAGACATCTCCAAACAGGACGCTGCCGAGCAGGCCAACTTGCTAGGTGTGCACTACGAAGTTCTGCCGATTGAACCCATGGTCGAGGCGTTTATGGGGACGCTGGCGGAGAGCTTTGCAGGTACCGAACGGGACACGACGGAAGAAAACCTGCAGTCGCGCTGTCGTGGCGTGCTGCTCATGGCACTTTCGAATAAGAAAGGCCTGATGGTACTGACCACCGGTAACAAGAGCGAAATGGCGGTGGGCTACGCGACGCTATACGGCGATATGGTGGGTGGCTATAACGCAATTAAAGACGTGTATAAAACCTGGGTGTATCGTCTGGCTCGCTGGCGCAATACTCAGTCGCCGGCGATTCCGGCGCGTGTGATTGAGCGCCCGCCTAGCGCAGAGCTGGCGCCCGATCAGCAGGACAGCGACTCGTTGCCGGACTACGATGTTCTGGACGCGATCTTGGTCAACTACATCGAAGGCGATATGAGTGCGGAGGCGATCATCGCCGCCGGGTTCGATCATGAAGATGTGTATAAAGTCGTTAAACTCGTCGATCGCTGTGAGTATAAGCGTCGCCAGGCACCTATTGGTGTTCGCGTCACGCCACGAGGCTTTGGCCGCGACCGCCGCTATCCGATTGTGAATGGATGGCAGCCCGGCGATTAGGCCGGGCGTTTTTAAGCATTGCTGAGTAAGAAAACCAAAAAACCACGCCGAGGCGTGGTTTTTTAGTTTTTGAAAAACGTTTTTGAAAAACGTCATTCAAAGACGTCGTTCACGAAGCCTTTACGGTTCGTTAGTCGCTCTTTTTCACGTGCTTGGGCACGAAACGATTGCCCTGCAGCTGTTCGTGATCGGGCGCGTTCTCACGCAGCACCGCGAGCACTTCACTGGCGCGATCATCCATATCCAGCCCTTGATAGCCTTCTACCATCGTGGCTAGGGCGTCGCGAGTGGCGCTGGACTCAGGATAGTTTTCGATTACCCAGCGGCCACGCTCAACGGCGGCTAAATAAGCCCCGCGGCGTAGGTAGTAATCTGCGACGTGCAGCTCGTGCCGGGCCATCAGTTCACGCAGGTAAACAATACGCTGCTGAGCATCGGGCGCGTATTCACTTTGCGGGTGGCGCTGAATCAACTCACGGAAATCATTATAGGCATCCCGTGAGGCGCCCAGGTCACGCTTTGAGATATCAATTAAGCGCAGACGCTCTAAGCTGAAACGACCCGCTTGCCACGCGGAAAGACCACGCAGGTAGTAGGCGTAATCTACTTGTGGGTGGTCGGGGTGCAGGCGAATAAAGCGGCTAGCCGCCGCACGCGCTTCTTCCCAGTTGCTGTTTTCGTAGTAGGCATAGACCAACTCAAGCTGTGCCTGCTCGGCATGCGCACCAAACGGATAGCGAGTATCCAGTGCTTCTAAACGGTCTATCGCAATCGGGTAGCGATTACTGTCTAGAGCCGTACGAGCAAGTTCATACAGCTCGCGTTCTTGTACCCCAGCAAACTCATCTGGCTCTTCATCGCTGGTGTCATTACTTGCACAGCCCGCTAGCAGGGTAAGGCTTAGGGCTAGAGCACCAAAGCGGTTGGCAGCTGAAAAAACGCGCATCATCATCCTCGTTGCAAACAAGCCTCAATCACCAAAAAAGCGGCGATGGCCGTGATAGTATAGGTCGCAGTCCACCCACTATAAAACACCTCGGCCTAAAACGCAGGCTTAGCGACGTTTCGCCGGGTGTCGTTGTTGAAAATAGTGCCATGCTTTAGCTAAATTTTTGCGTCAGGCTAGGGTTTTTGCGTTTTAAAGAGGTTTTTCATGTCTCGAATAGTTGAAGACACGCAGCGCGTGCCCGCCTCTTTAGCCGGTGCGCGTTTAGACCAAGCGGCGGCTGAGTTGTTCAGCGATTATTCCCGCGAGCGCTTAAAAGCGTGGATTAATAGCGGGGAGTTAACGGTAGATGGCGCTCAGCTCAAGCCGAAAGCCAAACTGCATGGCTATGAAGTGCTGGCTCTGCAGGCGACCATTGAAGAAGATACGCGCTTTGAAGCCCAGAATATCCCCCTAGATGTCGTCTATGAAGACGATACCATGATGGTGATTAATAAAGCCGCCGGCATGGTGGTACACCCAGCGGCGGGTAATCCTGACGGCACGCTGCTCAATGCGCTGCTTTATCATCATCCGGCCATTGCTCAAGTGCCCCGTGCAGGCATCGTACACCGCCTGGACAAAGACACCACGGGACTGATGATGGTGGCCAAGACGCTGCCTGCGCAAACGGCGCTGGTTGAGCAGATGCAGGCGCGCAGCGTGTCACGCCAGTACGATGCAGTGGTGATTGGCAAGCCGGTTTCAGGCAGCACCATTGATGCGCCGATTGGACGTCATCCGAAAGATCGCAAGCGCCAGGCGGTGACGACGGCGGGCAAGCCAGCCATCACGCATTTTCGCGTGGTTGAGCGGTTTCGCGCCCACACACATGTTCGCTGCAAGTTAGAAACGGGGCGTACTCACCAAATTCGTGTTCACATGGCGCACGCCCGCTACCCCCTAGTGGGAGACCCCATGTACGGTGGTCGCGCCAAGCTGCCACCTGGGGCAGCTGAGCCTTTGAAGGAAATCCTGCGCGAGTTTCCCCGTCAGGCATTGCATGCGCGAAAATTAATTTTCAAGCACCCGGTAAGTGGCGAAACCTTAACGTTTCAGGTGGATCTTCCCGATGATTTGTTAATGTTGCTGGACTACCTGCGTGAAGATAACGAGACCATGAGATGAGCGATGCCATTGATTTACGGCCCACGCTGCTAATCCCAGACTGGCCCGCGCCGGCCAACGTACGTGCTTTTGTCACCACGCGTGAGGCAGGGCCTAGTCAAGATGACTTTGCCGCTTTTAATCCTGCCGCTCACGTTGGCGACAACCCCGACCACGTGGCGCTGTGTCGCCGGCTGTTGCAAAAAGAGATAGGCGATGAGCGGCCGCTGCTATGGCTCAATCAAACCCATGGCGCGCGCGTTCAGCAGGGTTATCAACCGGCAGTGCCGGGCGTTGAAGCGCCCGATGCAGACGCGGCGCTCACGACCACCAGTGAGTACGCCTGTGTCGTATTGACAGCTGACTGCTTGCCGGTGATGTTTTGTAATCGTGCGGGTACTCAGGTAGCAGTTGCTCACGCAGGATGGCGAGGTTTAGCCGGGGGCGTTTTAGAAGCGACCATTGCGGCCATGAATACCGACCCTGATGATATTTTGGTGTGGCTAGGCCCCGCTATTTCTAATGCCCAGTTTGAAGTGGGGCCTGAGGTGTACGGCGCTTTTGTCGCTGTTCATCCTGATACGGCTGAAGCCTTTGATCACAGCCCTTATCGGCTGGGTCATTACATGGCCGACCTATATCGGCTGGCGCGTTTTCGGTTAGAGGCATTAGGCATTACCCACATCAGCGGCGGTCATTTCTGTACCGCCTGCGAGTCACGTTTTTACTCTTATCGTCGCGATGGCGGCAAAACAGGTCGCATGGCCAGTGTGATTTGGATCGACTAGCGTTTATTAAAGATTTAATAAGTCAGCGGTTTGTTAATCTACCTCTTGAAAAGCGCAGAAATGACGCCATTTAACTTGTCAAGCTAAAAATTATTAGCACGTCTAACGACACGTTAACGGGTTACGCGGTGCGTCCAAACGCACGGCAACCCCAGGAGGAACGCCATGCGTTTTGATAAATTTACCGCCAAGCTCCAAAGCGCTATTGCCCAAGCGCAGTCGCTTGCCGTTGGCCGCGGCCATAATCAGCTAGACCCTGCGCATTTGCTGCTTGCCCTGCTCGACACCAAAGACACCGGTATTAAAGCGCTGATTGAGAAAGCCGAAGGCAATAGTGCGCGTCTGCGCGACGGTTTAGTGCAGCAGCTGGATAATTTGCCGAAGGTAGGACAGTTCGACGGCGAAGTGCAGCCATCGCGCGATTTCATCAAGCTCTTCAACTTAACGGATCGCGAAGCGCAAAAGCGCGGCGACCAGTTTATTGCCAGCGAGCTTGTGTTGCTTGCGGCGCTAGAAATGAATTCGCCTCTTACTAAGCTGCTCAAAGACGTTGGGATTAATCGTAAAACTCTTGAGACGGCGATTAACAGCCTGCGAGGCGGCGCTACGGTCGATGATCCGAATGCGGAAGACCAGCGTGAAGCGCTCAATAAGTACACGATGGACCTTACTCAGCGGGCGCTGGATGGCAAGCTCGACCCTGTCATTGGCCGCGACGATGAGATTCGCCGCACTATCCAAGTGTTACAGCGGCGCACTAAAAACAATCCTGTGCTCATCGGTGAGCCGGGCGTGGGTAAAACCGCCATTGTCGAAGGGTTGGCGCAGCGTATCGTCAACGGCGAAGTGCCTGAAGGCTTAAAAGATAAACGCGTGCTGTCGCTGGATATGGGCTCACTGTTAGCCGGAGCCAAATTCCGTGGTGAATTCGAAGAGCGTCTGAAGTCCGTACTTAAAGAGCTCTCCCAGGAAGAAGGGCGGGTCATTCTGTTTATCGATGAGCTGCACACCATGGTCGGCGCTGGCAAAGCGGAAGGCGCGATGGATGCGGGCAATATGCTTAAGCCCGCACTGGCGCGTGGTGAGCTGCACTGCGTCGGCGCTACCACGCTTGATGAGTACCGTAAGTACATTGAAAAAGATGCCGCGCTGGAGCGTCGCTTTCAGAAAGTCTTGGTCGATGAGCCTTCGGAAGAAGATACCGTGGCGATTTTGCGTGGCCTAAAAGAGCGCTACGAAGTTCACCACGGGGTGGATATTACCGATTCCGCGATCATTGCGGCGGCTAAGCTATCGACGCGCTATATCACTGATCGCCAGCTGCCCGATAAAGCTATCGACTTGATCGATGAGGCCGCCTCGCGTATTCGCATGGAGCTGGACTCCAAGCCAGAAGCAATGGATCGTCTTGATCGGCGCCTGATTCAGCTCAAAATGGAGCGTGAGGCGCTGAAGAAAGAGACCGATGACGCGTCTAAAAAGCGCCTCGAAGCCCTCAATAATCAGATCCATGAGTTAGAGCGCGAGTACGCTGACCTGGATGAAATCTGGAAGGCGGAAAAGGCTAGCATTCAAGGTGCCGCCCAGTTCAAGGCTGAGCTTGAGCAAGTGCGCCTTGACCTTGAGCAGGCGCGCCGCCAGGGCGATCTTGGCCGTATGTCGGAAATTCAGTACGGCAAAATCCCTGAGCTTGAGAAAAAAATTGCTGAAAGCAGTGAGGGCGAAGCCGATACCTCAAGCCATCAGCTGTTGCGCTCTAATGTCACCGAAGAAGAAATCGCGGAAGTCGTGTCGCGCTGGACGGGTATTCCTGTCTCGAAAATGCTCGAAGGTGAGCGCGATAAATTGCTACGCATGGAAGACGCGCTGCATGAACGTGTCATTGGCCAGGACGAAGCCGTAGAGGCTGTGGCTAATGCCGTGCGTCGCTCTAGAGCCGGGCTTTCGGACCCCAATCGACCCAACGGTTCGTTTTTATTCCTCGGCCCCACCGGGGTGGGTAAAACCGAGCTGTGTAAGTCCCTGGCGAACTTCTTGTTCGATACCGAAGACGCGATGGTGCGTATCGATATGTCAGAGTTTATGGAGAAGCACTCCGTGGCTCGTTTAATCGGTGCGCCTCCGGGCTATGTGGGCTATGAAGAAGGCGGCTACTTAACCGAAGCCGTGCGTCGTAAGCCTTATTCCGTGCTGCTGCTAGATGAGGTGGAAAAAGCGCATCCCGATGTCTTCAATATATTGCTGCAGGTGTTGGAAGATGGCCGTTTAACCGATGGTCAGGGTCGCACAGTGGATTTTCGCAATACCGTGATCGTCATGACGTCCAATATGGGTTCGGACATTATTCAGCGCATGGGCGGTGATACTGGCGCCGATACAGAAAGTTCTGATAAAAATAGTTCTGATGAAGACAGTCGCTATGAATTGATGAAGAACATGGTGATGGAGGTGGTGGGTAATCACTTCCGGCCTGAGTTGATCAATCGTATCGACGAAGTGGTCGTATTTCATGCGCTGGGGCAAGAGCAGATTCAGGCCATTGCCGGTATTCAGTTAGAGCGCTTGAAGCTGCGCCTTGCCGAACATGAGTTGAAGCTTGAGATCAGTGACGATGCTATGGCTCAGCTAGCGGTGGTGGGTTTTGACCCTGTGTATGGCGCGCGGCCGCTTAAGCGGGCAATTCAGCGGCGTATTGAAAATCCGCTGGCGCAGGACCTGCTGGCCGGTAAGTTTACGCCGGGCGATACCATTCATATTGCGGCGGAAGACGGAAAACTGGTGTTTGTCTAACCATAAATGCCGCTACTGGCGCGCAATTGAATAAGCAAAAAGCCCCTTCGGCATGGCTGACGGGGCTTTTTTAATGGCTTACGGCGACGTTTGTTGCGTTTGACCTGATCGGAGGTTGACACGCTGAGGGTGCTAATGGAATCTTATCGGTTCCTGATTTGCGGGCGCGGACTTAACGGGCAACCCCTCATCCCCGCGCGATGGGTAGGCAAAAGCCTTTACCCGCCGAAGGACTTCCAGGCTCGAGCTAACCGCTCAGCCTGGCCAACGCCCCAGCGCGGCAAACCGCCGTGCAAGGGAACAGCTGATTTTTGTTGCCATTAAGCAGCGTTTCCGATGAGAGTGCAGGCCCTAACCGGGCCACATGCCAGGGTTTGGCATCAGGTGCCGGCATTGGCCGGCAGCGGCATACCGCCGCACTCGACACCGTGCCCATGTGGGTACGGCTCGCACTCGAGACCTCTAGGGGAGAAATACAGTGGAACTGCTTTCCGGCGCAGATATGATCGCCCGCTTCTTGCAAGATGAGGGCATCGAACACATTTATGGTTACCCCGGCGGTGCAGCGCTGCATATTTATGATGCGCTATTTCGTCAGGACAAAGTGAAGCACATTTTAGTGCGTCATGAACAAGCGGCCACTCACGCCGCTGATGGCTACGCTCGTGCCTCGGGTAAGCCCGGCTGCGTGCTGGTTACGTCAGGCCCTGGGGCGACCAACGCCGTGACCGGTATTGCCACCGCCTATATGGACTCAATTCCCATGGTGGTGCTGTGCGGCCAGGTTGCCAGCCACCTGATTGGTGAAGATGCTTTCCAGGAAACGGATATTGTCGGGGTAACGCGGCCTATCGTGAAGCATAGCTTCTCGATTCGTCATCCTTCTGAAATTCCGGAAGTGCTCAAAAAAGCGTTTTATTTAGCCGCCACTGGCCGTCCTGGTCCTGTCGTGGTTGATATCCCCAAAGATATGACCGCGCCGACCGAGCGCTACGAGTACATCTATCCTAAAAAGGTCAAGATGCGCTCGTACAACCCCGTCACACGTGGCCATGCTGGGCAGATCAAAAAAGCCGTGGAGCTAATGCTCAAGGCCAAGCGGCCGGTGTTTTATACCGGCGGTGGTGTGGTAGCCGGCAAAGCCAGCGATGGCCTAACTGACCTGGTTAAACAACTGGGTTATCCGATTACTACGACGCTGATGGGCATTGGTTCGTACCCCCAGAGTGATCAGCAGTGTTTGGGCTGGCTGGGCATGCACGGTTCGTATGAGTCCAATATGGCCATGCACCATGCCGACCTGATCATTGCCATCGGAGCGCGTTTTGATGACCGCGTGACCAACAGCACATCAAAGTTCTGCCCGACAGCCAAAATTATTCACGTTGACGTTGATCCAAGCTCTATCTCTAAAACGGTGCGTGCCGATGTGCCCATCGTTGGGCCTGCGCTTAGTGTTATCAATGAGATGATTAGCCTGGTGCAAGGGCAGAAAATTGCTCACCCAGAGGCGCTCACCGATTGGTGGCAAAAAATTGATGGCTGGCGTGCCGATCGTGTCGGCAAACTTTATGAGCCTTCAAAACCCGGCGAGGCGCTTAAGCCGCAGGAAGTCGTTGAGGCCCTCTGCCGCGTTACGCGAGGCGAGGCTTATGTGACGACGGACGTTGGTCAGCACCAGATGTTTGCAGCCCAGTATTACAAGTTTGATAAACCTAACCGGCTCATTACCTCGGGTGGGTTAGGCACTATGGGCTTTGGTTTTCCTGCCGCGATGGGGGTCAAACAGAATTTTCCGGAAAGCGACGTTGTCTGCGTGACCGGTGAAGGCAGTTTTCAGATGATGATGCAGGAGCTCTCCACCTGTAAGCAGTATGGTGTAGGCGTTAAAATCGTCAATCTGAATAATGCGTCGCTTGGCATGGTGCGCCAATGGCAGGATTTGAACTACAAATCTCGCCACGCACACTCCTATATGGAATCGCTCCCCGATTTTCATATGCTGATTGAAGCGTATGGGTTTACGGCGATTACGGTGACCACGATTGCAGAGCTTGAGCCCGCGCTAGAGCGTGCGTTTGCTGACAAGCATGAGCTGGTGTTCCTTGACGTGAAGGTCGACCCTTTTGAGCACGTCTATCCGATGCAGGTGCCGTTAGGCGCTATGCGCGACATGCTGCTGTCTAAAACGGAGCGTACCTGATGCGTCATATCATCTCGATTCTGATGGAGAACGAGCCGGGTGCGCTGTCACGTGTGGTCGGGCTGTTCTCTCAGCGTAATTTCAACATTGAAACGCTTAACGTAGCGCCGACGGAAGATCCCTCGCTTTCGCGCTTAACGGTTACGACCATAGGCGATGACCGTGTGGTTGAACAGATCACTAAGCATCTTAATAAGCTGATTGATGTGGTGAAGTTGGTGGACCTTACTGAAGGCAACCACATTGAGCGTGAGCTGATGCTGGTGAAAGTGAAAGCGCTGGGAGCAGCACGCGATGAGGTAAAGCGTACAGTGGATATTTTTCGCGCGCAGATCGTCGACGTTACGCCCAGCCTGTATACCGTGCAGATTACGGGCGATGCGGGCAAGCTTGATGCGTTCCTGCAGGCAATGGCACCCGTGGGTATTCTCGAAGTTGCGCGTACCGGCGTTTCGGGCATCGCCCGCGGTGACAAGGTTTTATCGCTCTAAGCGCCAGTAGCGCGATAAGTAAGCAAAGAACGCCGCTTCCATGATTTGACTGGGGCGGCGTTTTTTTATGGGCGGCTTTTGCGCTTCTGTTTGCCGGTGCCTAGTTGCAATTGGCTGGCTGAGTGCCATTCACCGTGTAGAATGAAAGCCAACACTGTTCCCGTGATTTCACTTTTAATGGATGAAACCTATGACACAGGACGCTCGCGATCAACAGCACCCAGGCTCGAGTGAGCCAGCCGCAGGACTAGGCAAGGAGAGTTCAGATCTGGATCAGTCCAGCCCGGCACAGCCTGGCGCTGACGAACATTCAGAGGGCGGTGGCAATGAAGATCTGGCGGCTGCTTTTCTGCGTGAAACCGAAGTGGTCGAAGAGGCGGTAGAAGACGGCAAGAAGATTCGCCGTAAAGGTATCTATCTACTACCCAACCTATTTACCACATCGGCACTGTTTGCTGGTTTCTTTGCCGTGGTTGCTGGCATTAATGGTGAATTTGCCTCGGCAGCCGTGGCGATTTTTATTGCGATGGTGCTAGATGGCTTGGATGGCCGTGTTGCACGCATGACCAATACGCAGAGCGAATTTGGGGCTGAGTACGATAGCCTGGCAGATATGATCTCGTTCGGCATGGCGCCTGCATTGGTCGCGTTTACGTGGATTCTGCAAGACATTGGTAAAACCGGCTGGGTGGTCGCTTTCCTTTACGTTGCCTGCGCTGCGCTGCGCCTTGCGCGCTTTAATGTCCAAATTGGTAGTGTCGATAAAAAATGGTTTATCGGTTTGCCAAGTCCGTCCGCCGCAGCGTTAGTCGCCGCTAGTGTCTGGACCTTCCATAGCTTTGACGCCGATGCGTTTGGTTTCAAGCTGCTGATGCTGGTCGTTGTGGCCGCCGCCGGCGTATTAATGGTAAGCAATATTCGCTATTACAGCTTTAAAGAGTTTGATGTACGTAAGCCGGTGCCTTTTGTGGTGCTGTTAGCCATCGTATTAGCCTTTGTGCTGATCTCGGTCGAGCCGTCAGTAATGCTGCTATTGCTGTTTGGTACCTACGTGGCATCAGGGCCTGTTTTAGCCATTATGCGCAAAGCAAAATCCAAGAGCTAAACCGGTCAGTCAGTTTTTATACTTATTTTCACCAGAGCCCTTGCCAACCCGGTAGCGAGTCCGTAAAGTACGCATCCGCTGCCGGGGACGCCTAGCGTTACCAGCGGTAGATGAAGGTGAAAATCTTCGGTTTGTCAGCAGGTTAGCGTTTTCAGGTCATCGAAAAATGTTTT